>NZ_BMWA01000006.1:0-76977 GCF_014650995.1 Streptomyces viridiviolaceus | reverse complement strand
CCTGGCCGTTCCGGCCGGTTGACGGGGTGTGGGGTGGCCGGTGGCGAGGGTCGGGTCGGGGGTGTGTCCCGTTCGGTCGCTCGGTCGTGGCGGTCGGCCGGGGTGCGTGGGTGGCTCCTGTCCCTTTCGGGCGCTCGGCCGCCGAGGCCAGGTGACGGGCGTGGGGAGGCCCCTGTCCGCGCCGGACCCCCGGCCGACCGGGCCGGCCGGGGCGGTCGGCCGGGGGCGTGGGGGGTTGGGGTGAGCCCGATGGTTCCCGTCCGGCGGCGGCGGTGGCACGGCCGCGTGGCGCGGCTGGGGAGACGGACAGGGCGCGGGCCGGGGAAGAGCAGAGGCCCCCCGCGTAACGCCCGCCGCCGTCACACCGTCAGCGCCTGCCCCAGCGCCCGCAGGAACCCGTCCGTCGTGGCACGGTCCCGTGCCGCCAGCCGCAGCCACTCCTCGTCCAGCCCCGGGAAGGTGTCCCCGCGCCGCACCGCGTACCCGAGGTCGCGCAACCGGCGGCGTACCGCCGCGGCCCGCGGCAGCCGCACGAGGACGAAGGGCCCCTCGGCCGGCTCGACGACCCGCAACCCGGCGGAGGCGAATCCGCGCAGACCGGCGACGAGACGGTCCCGGTCCGCGGCGATGCGGTGGGCGGCGTGGGCGGCCTCCGCGAGGGCCCGCGGCGCCACGCACGCCTCGGCCGCCGCCAGCGCGGGAGTGGACACGGGCCACAGCGGCTGGGCGCGCTCCAGCTCAGCCACCGTCCCCGGTGCCGCCAGCACGTACCCGATCCGCAGCCCGGCCAGCCCCCAGGTCTTGGTGAGGCTGCGCAGCACCACGAGCCCGGGCACGTCCGTCCGTCCGGCCAGCGCCTCCCGCTCGCCCGGCACCGCGTCCATGAACGCCTCGTCCACCACCAACGTCCGCCCGGGGCGCGCCAGTCGGGTGATCGCGTCCGCCCGGTGCAGCACCGACGTCGGGTTCGTCGGATTGCCGATCACCACCAGGTCCGCGTCCTCGGGCACCGCCGCCGGATCCAGCCGGAAACCGTCCTCGGCACGCAGCAGCACCCGGTCGACCGTGTGGCCCGCGTCCCGCAGCGCCGCCTCCGGCTCCGTGAACTGCGGGTGCACCACGAGGGGCCGGCGCACCTTCAGCGCCCGCGCCAGCAGCACGAACGCCTCCGCCGCACCCGCCGTCAGCAGCACCCGCTCCACCGGCAGGCCGTGCCGCGCCGCCACCGCCGCCCGCGCGTCCCGCCCGTCCGGGTAGGCCGCGAGGGCGGCGAGCGAGCCGGCGATGTGCTCCCGCAGCCAGTCCGGGGGGGTGTCCGCGCGGACGTTCACCGCGAGGTCGACCAGCGACGAGCCGTCGTCGCGGACCTCCGCGTCCCCGTGGTGCCGCAGGTCGTGCTCGGGCTCAGTGCGCATGGGAATGTGCGTGTCCATGCCCGTGATGGTGCCCGTGGTGGTGGTGACCGCCGTCGTCGGGGTGGAAGTGCGGCTGCTGCGGCAGCCCCACCTTGTCCTCGAAGCCCGGCAGCGCGATGCGGTACACGCAGCTGTCGCAGTTCATCCGCAGGTCGCCCTCGACGGCCTCCTCGTACCGCTCCCACACCAGGTCCAGCAGCTCCGGCTCGGGGCCGATGACGTCCGCCGACCGCACCTCGGTCTCCGGGTGCGCGGCGGCCCACTCCTCGGTCTGCTGCCGCACCCGGTCCGGGAGGATGCCGGTGAACAGGAAGTAGGGCAGGACCACGATCCGCCGCGCCCCCAGCCGCGCGCACCGGTCCAGGCCCCCCGGCACGTCCGGCTTCGCCAGCGACACGAACGCCGTCTCCACGCCCGCGTACCCGCGCCCCTCCCACAGCAGCCGGGCCGCCTTGAACACCTCGGCGTTGGCGTCCGGGTCCGTCGACCCGCGCCCGACGAGCAGCACCGTCACCTCCGAGCGGTCCCAGGAGGGATCCACCGCCTCCTGCAGCCGCCGCTCCAGCACGCGCAGCAGCGCCGGATGCGGACCCAGCGGACGCCCGTACGTGTACGTGATGCCGGGGTGTCGCTCCTTCTCACGGGCCAGAGCCGCCGGGATGTCTCCCTTGGCGTGCCCGGCGGAGACCAGCATCAGCGGCACGGCGGCGAACCGGCGTACACCCCGCTCCACCAGTTCGGCGACCGCCTCGCCCAGCGGCGGCGGGGACAGCTCGATGAAGCCGCCCGCGACGGGCAGTTCGGGGTGGCGGCGGCCCAGCTCGCGCACGAAGTCGCGGAACGCCTCGGCTCCGGCCTCGTCCCGGGTGCCGTGTCCGGCGATGAGCAGGGCGGGCGGGGTGGTCACAGTTTCTCCTCGGGTTCGTCCGCCGAAGCGGGGTGGTACAGCAGGGCGTTGAGCGCGGCGGCGGCGACCGCCGACCCGCCCTTCTCGGACACGTTGCTCACGGCGGGCAGCCCGCTCTCGCGGAGCGCGGCCTTGGACTCGGCCGCCCCGACGAAACCGACGGGCAGCCCGATGACGAGCGCGGGCGCGGCGTCCAGGGTCAGCAGCTCCTCCAGCGCGGTCGGCGCGCAGCCGATCACCCACAGGGCGCCGGGTCCTACCTCCTCGTACGCCAGCCGCATCGCGTGCGCCGAACGCGTCAGCCCGGGACCGGCCTTCGCGTCCTTCAGCCGGCACACGGTCTCCCGGCGTGTGATCCCGGCGGCGACCATCTCCACGTCCACGACGACGGGCGCCCCGCCGTGCAGCGCGGCGTGCGCCTTCGCCAGCTCGCCCTCGTCCATGACGAGGTCGGAGGCGTACTCCAGGTCGGCGGCGGAGTGGATGACCCGCTCCACCACCGCCCGGGTCAGCGGCGGGAAGCGCGAGGTGTCCAGACGGGCACGCAGCCGCCGGAAGGACTCCTGCTCGATGGGGTGGACCACACGGTTCACTTCGGCTCCTCCTGCCAGCGGTAGCCGCGCGGCGTCACCATGCGGCCCGCGATCTCGCGGGTCGCGGTGTTGCCCACCGTCACGACCGTCATCATGTCGACCGTCGCCGGGTCCAGGGCGGCCAGCGTGGTCAGCCGGCTGGACTCGTCCGCGCGGGAGGCGTTGCGCACGACACCGACCGGCGTCGTCGGCTCCCGGTGCCCGGCGAGGATCGCCAGGGCCTTCGGCAGCTGCCAGTCGCGGCCCCGGCTGCGCGGGTTGTAGAACGTCACGACGATGTCGGCCTCGGCCGCCGCCCGCACCCGCCGCTCGATGACCTCCCACGGCGTGTGCAGGTCGGAGAGGCTGATCGACACGTGGTCGTGACCGAGCGGCGCCCCCAGGATCGCCCCGGCCGCCAGCGCCGCCGTCACGCCGGGGACGCCGATCACGTCGATGTCGTCGGACGCCTCGGCGAGCGCGGGCGACGCCATCGCGTACACCCCCGCGTCGCCGCTGCCGATCAGCGCGACCGCCCGACCCCGCCGGGCCTCGGCGACCGCCGTGCGCGCCCGCTCCTCCTCGGCACCGAGCCCCGACTCCAGGATCCGGGTGCCGGGCCGCAGCAGGTCCCGGATCTGGTCGACGTACTGGTCGAGGCCGACCAGTACGGAAGCGCGTCGCAGCTCCGCCTTCGCGCGCGGGGTGAGCAGGTCCCGGGCGCCCGGACCGAGCCCGACCACCGCGAGCCGCCCGCGTCCCGGCCGCCGTACGACGGCACAGGTCGCCATCGCCGACTTCCGCTTCGGCACCAGCAGTTCGCCCCCGCGGACGAGCGCCGACGCCTCCGCGACGGAGGGCGTCCCGACGGCGGCGAGCGGCGCGTCGGACGGGTTCGGCACGTCGACGCGGGCCAGCTCCTCGGCGGGGTACGTCACCAACGGCACCCCGAGCCGCTCCGCCGCCGCCACGATGCCGGGCTCACCCGCCTTGGCGTCCACGGTGGCGATCTCGGCGAGGGACGCGGGGGACAGGCCGGCGTCCCGCAGGGCGCCCTCGACCAGGCCGAGCACCTCGTCGGCGGGAGCGTTCCTGGAGGCGCCGACGCCGACGACCAGGGACGGCGGACGCAGCACCGCCTCCCGGGCGGCGGGCTCGACCAGACGGTCCGTCACGCGGATCACGTACGCGCCCTCGTCCGCGACCGGCAGCGGCGGCAGCGGCCAGGCGACCTCGGCGCGCAGCGCGACCGGTTCGCCGTCGAGCAGCGCCCGCGACACACCGGCGATGTCACCCTCCACCGGCAGCCCGAGCGTGTCCAGGCCGGCCAGGCCCACGGCGTCCGTCGCCGTCGTCACCACCGGCTCCGCGCCCAGCACCTCGCCCACCGCACGGGCGAGGTCGTTGGCGCCCCCGCCGTGCCCGCCGACCAGCGGCACCGCGAACCGCCCGGCCTCGTCGACGCACACCACCCCGGGGTCGGTCCGCTTGTCGTCCAGCAGCGGTGCCACGAGCCGGACCACGGCCCCCGTGGCCAGGAAGCACACGAGCTGCTCGCACTCGGCGAACGCCCGCCGCACGGCGTCCCCGACGGGACCGTCGTACACGCGCGTACGCTCCGGCCAGGCCGCGGCCAGCCGGTCGCGCGCAGCCGCGCCCGCCACCGTGGCGGAAACAAGGCCGATCACTGGACTACTCCTTCATCACGCGCCGCGGGCCTGACGCCCCACAGCAGGAAAACGGGATTGGTCGCCGCGAGCCGGGTCACGTCTCCCGGCAGCGGCGCGAGCCGGGACGACTGCAGCAGCACCCCGTCGCACTCCAGCCCGGCGCCGAGCAGGGCCGCGCGGGCCGCCGGCACCCGGTCGAGCGCGGCCATGGCCACGACCACGGACCGCCGGGCGCGCCGGGCGCAGGCCGTGACGACGGCGGGCAGTTCGCGACCGCCGCCGCCGACGAACACGGCGTCGGGATCGTCGAGGTCGCTCAGCACCGCGGGCGCCGCCCCGTGCACGACCCTGACGTCGACACCGTGCGCCGCGGCGTTGGCGCGGATCCGCTCCACGCCGTCCCGGGTCTTCTCGACCGCGGTGACCGCGGCGCCCAGCCGCGCGCACTCCACGCCCACGGACCCGGAGCCCGCGCCGACGTCCCACACCAGGTCCCCCGGCCGGGGCCCGAGCCGGGCCAGGGCCAGGGCCCGCACCTCGAACTTGGTGATCATCGAGTCCCGGTGCGCGAACGCGGCCTCGTCCAAAGCCCAGCCGGCGGACTCGACGAGCGGTCCCGCGACCGCCCGTACGGGGCCCAGCGCCCGCCTCTCGTCCAGGCACAGGACCACGCTCACCGCCGTACCCCAGTCACGGGCGGCGGCCTCGGCGGGCGTCACCCGCTCCACCCGCTCCCGCGCCGAGCCGAGCCCGGACGCGACGACCAGGATGCGCGGGTCGGCCCGGAGCGCGGCGCCCAGCTCCGCCGGACCCGTCCCCGGACCCGTCAGCACGGCGACCTTCGGATGGGCCCGGCAGACGTTCACCGCGGTCCGCAGCTCCCGCCCGTGCGCGCTGGCGACCACGGCGTCGTCCCACGGCAGACCGACGCGGGCGAAGGCGGCGGCGACGGAGGAGACACCGGGGCGGACGTCGAGCCGCTCGGGCCCGAACCGCTCGGCCAGCGCCCGCACGATCCCGAAGAACCCGGGGTCGCCGGAGGCCAGCACGACGACCGGCCGCTCCTTGCCGACGTACTCCGCGACGGTGTCGAGCGCGGGCGCCAGCGGGCCCAGCACGACCCGCTCGGCCGTCCCCGGCAGCCGTACGGCGTCCAGGTGCCGCCGGCCGCCCACCACCAGTTCCGCACCGGCGAGGACGTCCTCGGGCGGCGGCGCCCCCGTCCCCGTGCCCACGACCGTGATCACGTGCTCGCGCCCCGGGTGCGCAGCGCCCTGCGGGCCTCGGGATCGGCCCGGCGGTAGCCGTGGAAGTGACCCGGGTGGTACAGGTGCGAGCGGGTGCCGTGCGCGTCGAGGGCCGGGCCGACCAGGAACAGCGTGTGCTTCCAGAGCTTGTGCTCCTTGACCGTCTCCTCCAGCGTGCCGATCGTGCACTTCACGACCAGCTCCTCCGGCCAGGTGGCCTGGTAGGCGACGACGACCGGGGTGTCCGTGGGATAGCCGCCCTCCAGCAGCTCCCGCACCAGCTGGCCGCTGCGGGCGGCGGACAGGAACACCGCCATGGTCGTGCCGTGCCTGGCGAACTCGCGGACCTCCTCGCCGGGCGGCATCGGCGTCTTGCCGCCGCCCAGCCGGGTCAGGACGACGGACTGCGCGACCTCCGGGATGGTCAGCTCCCGCTGCGCCAGCGCGGCCACCGCGGAGAAGGACGAGACGCCGGGCACGACCTCGGTCGCGATGCCGATCTCAGCGCACCGGTCGAGCTGCTCCTGCGTGCCGCCCCACAGGGCCGGGTCGCCGGAATGGATGCGGGCCACCCTCAGGCCCTCCTCGCGGGCGCGGCGGTAGACGGCGACGACGTCCTCCAGCGACATCGTCGCCGAGTCCAGCACCTCCGCGCCCTCCCGCGCGTGCTGCAGGACCTCCGCCTGCACCAGGCTGGCCGCCCAGATCACCACGTCGGCCTCGGCGATGGCGCGCGCGGCGCGGAACGTCAGCAGGTCGGCGGCGCCGGGACCGGCACCGACGAAGGTCACCTTGCCGGTGGGGGCATCGGCCATGGGTTCGAGTCCTCTCGTCCTACGGAACATCAAACGGAACGTCAACGCGCGTGCGGTCGGATGTGCGCGACCGGCGGCGGATCGGATAGCAAGGGCCCATGGCGGTCTTCGTCGCGCTCGGCGCGTTCCTGATGACGCTGGCCGGCGGCTGGACGGCTCAGCGCGTGACCGACCGGCGTCATCTGGTCCTCGGCCTGGCCGGCGGCCTGATGCTGGGCGTGGTCGGCCTGGACCTGCTGCCGGAGGCGCTGGAGGCGGCGGACCGCGAGGTGTTCGGCGTCCCCGCGGCCCTGCTGCTGTTCGTCGCCGGGTTCCTCCTCGCCCATCTGGTGGAACGTCTGCTGGCCGCACGCCGGGCCGCGCACGGCGCCGAGGAGGACGGCCACCGCTCGCCCGAGGTGGGCCTGACGGCCGCCGCCGCGATGGTCGGACACAGCGCGATGGACGGCGTGGCGATCGGCGCGGCCTTCCAGGTCGGCGGCGGCATGGGCGCGGCGGTCGCGCTGGCGGTGATCGCCCACGACTTCGCGGACGGCTTCAACACCTACACACTGACCAGCCTCTACGGGAACGCCCGCCGCAGGGCCGTCGCCATGCTGGTCGCCGACGCCTTCGCGCCGGTGGCGGGCGCCGCGTCCACGCTGCTGTTCACCATCCCCGAGCAGGTGCTCGGCGCCTATCTCGGCCTCTTCGGCGGCGCGCTGCTCTACCTCGCCGCAGCCGAGATCCTGCCCGAGGCCCATCACGAGCACCCCGCGCGCTCGACCCTGCTGTGCACGGTCGCGGGAGCGGCGTTCATCTGGCTGGTGGTGGGCATCGCCGAATGAGCGACCGTCCCCCGGACGGGTCACAGCTTGCCGCCCCGCCCGCCGTCGCGCCGCGCGGGCGCGATGAGCGTCGACAGATACGGCAGCGGTCCGCCGTCCAGCTCGGCGGCGGGCCGCACCGACTCTTCCGGCAGCCCGAGCGCCGAGCCCCACACGGCGTCGTCGAGCCGCCCGGTCTCCCGCAGCGCCTCGGCGACCTCGGCCGCCTGCCGGCCGAACTTGTACGCGACGACCGTTCCCGGTCCGGCCAGGGCCTCCTTGAGCACCGCGGCCCCCGCGGTGACCGGCACCAGCGTCAGCGGCTCGGTCCCCTCGGTGAGCACGGCCCCGGAGCGCGCCGCGAGGTCCTGCATGGCGGTGATGCCCGGCACGGTCTCCACGACGGTGCCCGGCACCAGTTCGCCGACGGTCTGCGCGAGATACGTGAACGTCGAATAGACGTTGGGGTCGCCGATGGTCGCGAAGGCGACGGAGCCGTGGTCCCGCAGCAGGGCGGCCACCCGTTCCCCGGCCGCGTCCCAGGCGGCCTCGCGGCGGGCCCGGTCGGTGCGCTCGTTCAGCGCGAACACCACCCGGACGACCTTCTCCCCGGGCACGTAGTGCAGCACGGTCGCCTCGGCCCGCCCCCGCTCGCCCGTGTCCATCACGGGTACGACGACGACATCGGCCGCCCGCAGGGCGTTGACGCCCTTGACGGTCACCAGCTCCGGATCACCGGGACCGACCCCGACCCCGACCAGATGGCTGCTCATGACGTCCGGCACCTCTCCACGAACCGACGGGCCACACCGGGCTCGGACGCCCAGTGCGTGTGCAGATAGCTCGCGTGCACACCGCGCTGTACAAAACCCTCGACGCGCCGCTCGGGCGCGCGCACTCCCCAGGCGGGCGCCGGCCCGGCCCCCGGCTCCACGACCGTCCGGTGGAACTCGTGCCCCCGCATCCGCGTCCCGGCGCCGGCCAGCACGCTGTCGCCGACGGCCACGGCGTCCCGGTAGCCCAGGGTGAGCCGCCCGGACATCCGGGCGGAGGCGTCCAGCACCCCGCACATGGGCTTGCCGTCCAGCTCCCGGCACAGGTAGAGCAGCCCCGCACACTCGGCGGCGACGGGTGCGCCGCCGAGGGCCAGCTCGGCGACGGCCCTCCGCAGCGGCTCGTTGGCGGACAGCTCGGCGGCGTACACCTCGGGAAACCCACCCCCGACGACCAGCCCCCGGGTCCCCTCGGGCAGCTCCTCGTCCCGCAGGGGATCGAAGACGACGACCTCGGCCCCGGCAGCGGCGAGCAGTTCGGCGTGCTCGGCATAGGAGAACGTGAACGCGGCCCCACCGGCGACGGCAACACGCTCCAGCCCGCCCGGCGTTCGAGGACGAGGCCGTTCAGGCCGAGAGCGGGAGTCCGGGGTCGTGCCGGGAAGGGGCGGCGGAGGCGAGGACCCCAGCACCTCAGCCGCATCCCAAGCCGCACAGGACAACGCCCCCGCACTCCGCGCGAGCGCGACCAACGCCTCCAGATCACACCCTTCGCGTACTTGCGTGGCCATCGCGGCAACGGCGTCGACCGCAGCTGCCCGCCGCTCGGCGACCGGCACCAACCCCAGGTGCCGCGACGGCGTGTCGACCTGGGGAGCCCGCCGCAGCACACCGAGCACGGGCACCCCGACGGAGTCCAACGCCTCCCGCAGCAGCGCCTCGTGCCGGTCGGACGCGACCTTGTTCAGGATCACGCCCCCGACCCGCACCTGCGGATCCCACGTCACGAACCCGTGCACCAGCGCCGCCACCGACCGCGACTGCGAGGACGCGTCGACCACGAGCACCACCGGCGCCCGCAGCAACTTGGCGACATGGGCGGTGGACGCCAGTTCACCTTCCCCGGCGGCCCCGTCGTACAGCCCCATCACGCCCTCGACGACGGCGATGTCGCATCCGAGCGAGCCGTGCAGGAACAGCGGCCCGACCAGCTCGGGACCGCACAGGTACGCGTCCAGGTTCCGCCCCACGCGCCCGGTGGCGAGCGCGTGGTAGCCGGGGTCGATGTAGTCGGGACCGACCTTGTGCGGGGACACGGACAGCCCGCGCCCGGTGAGCGCGGCCATCAGTCCCGTGGCGACGGTGGTCTTGCCGCTGCCCGAGGAGGGCGCGGCGATCACCAGCCGGGGCACGGACGTCACCACTCGATGCCTCTCTGACCCTTCTGGCCGGCGTCCATCGGATGCTTGACCTTGGACATGTCGGTCACCAGGTCGGCGAAGTCCACCAGCTTCCCGGGCGCGTTCCGCCCGGTGATCACCACGTGCTGGGTGCCGGGACGGTCGCGCAGCACGTCGATCACCTCGTCGGTGTCGACCCAGCCCCAGTGCATCGGATACGCGAACTCGTCCAGCACGTAGAGCCGGTACGTCTCGGCGGCCAGGTCCCGCTTGACCTGCTCCCAGCCCTCGCGGGCCTTCTCCTCGTTGTCCATCTGGGCATCGCGCTGGACCCAGGACCAGCCCTCGCCCATCTTGTGCCAGTCGACGCTGCCGCCCTGACCGGAGGCGCCCAGCACCCGCAGCGCGTTCTCCTCGCCGACCTTCCACTTGGCCGACTTCACGAACTGGAACACCCCGATCGGCCACCCCTGGTTCCAGGCCCGCAGCGCCAGCCCGAAGGCGGCGGTCGACTTGCCCTTGCCCACGCCCGTGTGCACGACGACCAGCGGCCGGTTGCGTCGCTGACGGGTCGTCAGCCCGTCGTCCGGGATCACACTCGGCTGTCCCTGAGGCATTACGCGGCCCTCCTCTGCACGTCCTTCACCAGTCCGGCGATGCTGTCCGCCCGCAGTTCGTCCAGCGTCACCGCCGTGCCGCCCAGCTCGCCCGCGAGCTGCCCGGCCAGCCCCAGCCGGACCGGCCCGGACTCGCAGTCCACGACCACGGACGCGGTCCCCTCGGCCGCGAACAGCCGCGCCGCCCGCCCCGCGAGCGCCACCGGCTCCGGCCCACCGGTGGCCCGCCCGTCGGTCACCACCACGACCAGAGCGCGCCGTGCCGGGTCCCGCAGCCGCTCCACGCGCAGCACCTCGTGCGCCTTGAGCAGCCCGGCCGCGAGCGGCGTACGCCCGCCGGTCGGCAGCGACTCCAGCCGGGCCGCCGCCGCGTCCACCGACGAGGTCGGCGGCAGCGCGACGTCGGCGGCGGAGCCCCGGAAGGTCACCAGCCCCACCTTGTCCCGCCGCTGGTAGGCGTCGAGCAGCAGCGACAGCACGGCACCCTTGACCGCGCTCATCCGCTGCCGCGCCGCCATCGACCCGGAGGCGTCCACGACGAACAGCACGAGGTTGCCCTCGCGGCCCTCGCGCGCGGCCTGCCGCAGGTCGTCCCGGCGGATCACCAGCCCCGGCCCCGACCGGCCGCGCGCCCGCTGGTGCGGGGCGGCCGCCTGCACGGTCGCCGCCAGGTGCAGCTTGGTCAGCGCCCCCTTCGGCCGCCGGGCCCCGGTCGTCCGCCCGTGCTCGGTCCGCGCCCGCGACCGCCGCCCGGCTGCGCCCTCGCCGATGCCCGGCACGCTCAGCACCTTCGAGCGGAACGGCTCGGCGGCGCGTACGGCGGACTGCTCGCCCGCGCCGGACGGCTGAGGCTCGCCGCCCTCCCCGCCCTCGGGACGCGCCCCGGTGTCACCGCCCTGCGGAGGGACGCCGGGGGCCGGTTCACCGCCGCCGCCCCCGCCGGGCCCGTCCGGGCCGGGGTCCGGGTCGTCGTCGCCCTGGCCCTCGCCGTCGCCGGAGAACTCCTCCAGCGTCTCGTCGAGCTTGTCCTCGTCCAGCCCCGGCGCGTCGAAGGGATTGCGCCGCCGTCGGTGGGGGAGTGCCAGCAGCGCCGCCTGCCGCACGTCCTCCGCGAGCACGTCGGTCCGCCCGGCCCAGGCGGCCAGCGCGGTGGCCGTCCGGGCCATCACGATGTCGGCCCGCATCCCGTCCACCTCGAAGGCGGCACAGGTCGCCGCGATCTGCCGCAGCGCCCCGTCCCCGAGCCGCACCCGCGGCAGCAGCTCCCGCGCCGCCGCGATCCGCGCCCGCACGGCGGCCTCCTCGCCGGCCCAGCGCGCCGCGAAGCCGGCCGGGTCGTCGTCGTACGCCAGCCGGCGCCGGACGACCTCCACCCGCTGGTCGGGCTCCCGCGAGGCCGCGACCTCCACGGTCAGCCCGAACCGGTCGAGCAGCTGCGGGCGCAGCTCGCCCTCCTCGGGGTTCATGGTGCCGACGAGCAGGAAACGCGCCGCGTGCCGCACGGAGACGCCCTCGCGCTCGACATAGGAGGCGCCCATCGCGGCGGCGTCCAGCAGGAGGTCCACGAGATGGTCGTGGAGGAGGTTGACCTCGTCGACGTAGAGGATCCCGCGGTGCGCGTCGGCCAGCAGGCCGGGCTCGAACGCCTTCACGCCCTCCGCGAGCGCCCGCTCGATGTCCAGCGCGCCGACCAGCCGGTCCTCGGAGGCACCGACCGGCAGCTCGACCATCCGCGCCGCACGGGACTCGAAGCCCCCCGGCGCGTGCGGCCCGTCCGGGCAGCCGGGGTCGGGGGAGGCGGGATCACAGGAGAAACGGCACCCGGAGACGACGTCCACCTCCGGCATGAGCGCCGAGAGCGCCCGCACGGCCGTGGACTTGGCAGTGCCCTTCTCGCCGCGCACCAGCACCCCGCCGACCGCCGGGGACACGGCGTTCAGCAGCAGCGCGAGCCGCAGGTCGTCCTGGCCGACGACGGCCGTGAACGGGAACGGGGTACTCACTTGTCGTCACCCTCCGAGTCGCCTTCGAGGTCGCCTTCGAGTTCCAGGTAGGTGGCGCGCAGCCGCTCCAGCGTCGACGCGTCCGGCTCGGCCCACAGGCCGCGGTCGGCCGCCTCCAGCAGCCGTTCGGTGATGCCGCGCAGCGCCCAGGGGTTGGACTTCTTCATGAAGTCCCGGTTCTCCGGGGCGAAGACGTACTCGGCGCTGAGCTTCTCGTACATCCAGTCGTCCACGACCCCGGCCGTGGCGTCGTAGCCGAAGAGGTAGTCGACGGTGGCCGCCATCTCGAAGGCGCCCTTGTAGCCGTGCCGCCGCATCGCCGCCATCCAGCGCGGGTTGACCACGCGGGCGCGGAAGACGCGGTGGGTCTCCTCGCCCAGGGTGCGGGTCCTCACCTGGTCCGGTACGGCGCTGTCGCCCACGTACGCCTCGGGGTTCGCGCCCGTCAGGTGCCGCACCATGGCGACCATGCCGCCGTGGTACTGGAAGTAGTCGTCCGCGTCGACCAGGTCGTGCTCGCGGGTGTCGACGTTCTTCGCGGCCACCGCGATCCGCCGGAACGCCGTCTCCATGTCCCCGCGCGCCGCACGCCCGTCCAGCCCGCGCCCGTAGGCGTAACCGCCCCACACCGCGTACACCTCGGCGAGGTCCGCGTCCGAGCGCCAGTTGCGGGCGTCGATCAGCGGCAGCAGACCGGCGCCGTACGCGCCCGGCTTGGAGCCGAAGACACGGGCCGTCGCGCGCCGCCGGTCGCCGTGCTCGGCGGTGTCCTCGTCGGCGTGCGCCCGGACGTAGTTCTGCCCGGCGGGCTCGTCCAGTTCCGCCACCGCCCGCACCGCGTCGTCGATCAGCCCGACGACGTGCGGGAACGCGTCCCGGAAGAAGCCCGAGATGCGTACCGTGACGTCGATGCGCGGCCGGCCCAGCTCCTCCAGCGGCACGACCTCGAAGCCGGTGACCCGGCGCGACGCGTCGTCCCAGACGGGCCGGCAGCCCAGCAGCGCCAGGATCTCGGCGATGTCGTCGCCCTGGGTGCGCATCGCGGACGTGCCCCAGACCGTGAGGCCGACGGACTTCGGGTACTCCCCGGTGTCGCTCAGGTACCTCTGCACCAGCGAGTCCGCCAGCGACTGGCCGACCTCCCAGCTCAGCCTGGACGGGATCGCCTTGGGATCGACGGAGTAGAAGTTCCGTCCGGTCGGCAGCACGTTGACCAGGCCGCGCGTCGGTGAACCGGACGGCCCGGCCGGGACGTAACCGCCGTCCAGGGCCCGCAGGATGTGCCCGATCTCGTCCGTCGTCCGGGCGAGGCGCGGCACGACCTCCGTGCAGGCGAACTCCAGCACCGCGAGCGCGTCGGGGAGTTCGGTGCCCAGCACCTCGCGCACCAGACCCGGTGCCGCCGCGATGTCCCACGCCCGGGACTCCATCCCCTCCGCGATCCGCCGGCACAGCTGCTCCAGCAGGTCGAGCGCGTCGGCGGCGCTGCGGGAGGGCCCCTCCACCAGGTCCGTCAGCTCCACCGGCACCTTGACCGGCGCGCCCGGCTCGGCGAGCAGCTCCTTCTCCACCAGACCGAAGTGCTCGGCGAGGGACGCCCTGAGCCCCGGCAGCGCGTTCGCCTGCCCGCCCCACACCTGCGAGGCGCGCAGCACCGCCAGCACGAGGTTCACGCGCGGCTCGCCCACCGGGCCGCCGCCGAGGATGTGGAGCCCGTCCCGGATCTGCACGTCCTTGATCTCGCACAGGTAGCCGTCGATGTGCATGACGAACTCGTCGAACTCGTCGTCGTCCGGCTGGTCGTCGACGTGCAGGTCGTGGTGCAGCTCGGCGGCCTTGACCAGCGTCCAGATCTGCGCGCGCACGGCCGGCGCCTTCGCCGGGTCCAGGTCGGAGACCAGCGCGTACTCGTCGAGCAGCTGCTCCAGCTTGGCCAGGTCGCCGTAGGTGTCGGCACGCGCCATCGGCGGCACCAGGTGGTCGACGACCGTGGCGTGCCCGCGCCGCTTGGCCTGGGTGCCCTCGCCGGGGTCGTTGACGATGAACGGGTAGATCAGCGGCAGGTCGCCGAGGACGGCGTCCGGCGCGCACCCGGCGCTCAGCCCGAGCCCCTTGCCCGGCAGCCACTCCATCGTGCCGTGCTTGCCCATGTGCACGATCGCGTCGGCGCCGAAGCTGTTCTCCAGCCACCGGTAGGCCGCCATGTAGTGGTGCGACGGCGGCATGTCCGGGTCGTGGTAGATCGCGATCGGGTTCTCCCCGAAGCCGCGCGGCGGCTGGATCATGACCACGACGTTCCCGAACTGGAGGGACGCCAGCACGATGTCGTCCCCGTCGACGTACAGGGAGCCCGGAGGTTCGCCCCACGCCTCGGTCATCGCGTCCCGCAGCCCGGGGTCCAGCTGCTCGAACCACGCCCGGTAGTCCGCCAGCGGGACCCGCGCGGGCGCCGCGGCCAGCTGGTCCTCCGTCAGCCACTCCACGTCGTGGCCGCCCGCCTCGATGAGCCGGTGGATCAGCTCGTCGCCGCCGGAGGGGTACTCGGTGAGGGAGTACCCGGCGTCCCGCAGCGCGTCCAGGACCCGCACCGCCGAGGCGGGGGTGTCCAGTCCGACCGCGTTGCCGACGCGGGAGTGCTTGGTCGGGTAGGCGGTGAAGACGAGCGCGAGCCTCTTGTCCGCGTTCGCCTTGTGCTTCAGCCGCGCGTGCCGGACGGCGATCCCGGCGACCCGCCCGGCCCGCTCGGGGTCGGCGACGTAGACCGGCACGTCGTCGGGGCCCTGCTCCTTGAAGGAGAACGGCACGGTGATCAGGCGGCCGTCGAACTCCGGGATCGCGACCTGCATCGCCGCGTCCATGGGGGTCAGGGCGGCGTCCGACTCCTCCCAGGCGGCGCGCGAGGAGGTCAGGCAGAGCCCTTGCAGCACGGGGACGTTCAGGTCGGCCAGCGCGCCGATGTCCCAGGACTCCTCGTCGCCGCCCGCCGACGCCTGCGAGGCGTGCGTGCCGCCGGCCGCGAGGACGGTGGCGACCAGCGCGTCGGTCCGGCCCAGCAGCTCGTACAGCCCGGCGTCCGCGCCGCGCAGCGAACCGCAGTACACGGGCAGGGAGTTGGCGCCGTGCGCCTCGATCGCGTCGCACAGGGTGTCGACGAAGGCGGTGTTGCCGCTCAGCTCGTGGGCGCGGTAGAAGAGTACGCCGACCGTCGGGCGGCCCTCCAGGACCGTACGGGAGCCGTGGACTCCGTACTCGGGCATCTTCCGCGGCTCGTCGAAGCCCTCGCCGGTCAGCAGCACGGTGTCGGACAGGAACCGCGCCAGCTGCGTGAGGTTGGCCGGCCCGCCCTCGACGAGGTAGCGCAGCGCCTCCGCGACGACGCCGGCCGGCACCGACGACTCGGCCATCAGCTCGGCGTCCGGCACGGACTCCCCGCCGAGCAGCACGGTCGGGACGCCCGCCGCCTTCAGCGCGGCGAGCCCGTCCTCCCAGGCGCGCTTGCCGCCCAGCAGCCGTACGACGGCGATGTCCGCGCCCTGGACGAGGGACGGCAGTTCCTCGCGGACGTCGACCCGGGTCGGGTTGCCGATCCGGTAGGCGGCGTCCGACGCTCGGGCCGCCAGCAGGTCCGTGTCGGCGGTCGACAACAACAACACAGTGCTCATGCGGGCGCTCCCGGTGGAATGAAGGGCAGTCCTTGCGGCGCGCCGGACTCGATGAGCCGCCACAGCGCGTCCGTGTCCGCGTGCTGTTCGATCAGGTCGCCGAGCCGGTCGAGCTGCTCCTCGCGCAGCGCGGCGAAGGAGGTGTCGGGGGCCGGTACGAAGCGGCGGCCCGCGGCGGCGGCCACCTCGCGCAGGAAGGCCCGCCGGAAGCCGTCCGACTCCAGCGAACCGTGCCAGTGCGTCCCCCAGGTGTGGCCGACCCGGCAGCCGTCGAGGAAGGCTTCCCCTCCGGTCACCTCGGCGACCCCGTGGTGGATCTCGTAGCCCTCGACCCGCTCGCCGAGCGCCTCGCCCACCGGCCGCGTGAGGGTCTTGTCGCGGGCGAACCGCACGCGCACGGGCAGGACGCCGAGCCCGTCGACGTGCCCGCGGCGGCTCTCGACGTCGTCCTCGATGTGCTCGCCGAGCAACTGGAAACCGCCGCAGACACCGAGCACGGGACGGCCCTCCCGGGCCCTGCGCACGAGTGCGTCGGCGAGCCCGCGCTCCCGCAGCCACTCCAGCGCCCGGACTGTTCCGCGCGTGCCGGGCACCACCACGAGATCCGCGTCCGCCAGCTCCTCCGGCCGGTCCACGAACCGCACGACGACACCCGGCTCGGCGGCCAGCGCGTCCACGTCCGTGAAGTTGGACATCAGCGGGACCGCGCAGACGGCGACGCGGAGCACGTCCTCGCCGACGGGCGCCGCGACGGCCGACTCCCGCACCGCGCCGCGCAGCGACACCCGCAGCCCGTCCTCCTCGTCGATGCCGAGGCCGTTGCGGAACGGCAGGACGCCGTACGTCCGCCGCCCGGTCAGGCCGTGCAGCATGTCGAGCCCGGGCTCCAGCAGCGAGACGTCCCCCCGGAACTTGTTGACCAGGAAGCCCGCGACCAGCGCCTGGTCCTCGGGCGACAGCAGCGCCACCGTCCCGAAGAAGGAGGCGAACACGCCCCCGCGGTCGATGTCGCCGACGACCAGGACGGGGAGCCCGGCGCCCCGGGCGATCCCCATGTTCACGATGTCGGTCCGGCGCAGGTTGATCTCGGCCGGACTGCCCGCGCCCTCGCAGATCACCGCGTCATACGTGCCCCGCAGTTCGGCCAGGCAGTCGAGCACCGTCCCGAGCAGCTTCTGCTGCCGCCCGCCGTGGTACCCGCGCGCGCTCAGCTCGCCCACCGGCTTGCCGAGCAGCACCACCTGGCTGCTCTGCTCGCCGCCCGGCTTGAGCAGCACCGGGTTCATCAGCGCGGTCGGCTCGACCCGGCACGCCTGTGCCTGCATGGCCTGTGCCCGCCCGATCTCGGCGCCCTCGCGGGTCACGAAGGAGTTCAGGGACATGTTCTGCGCCTTGAAGGGCGCCACCTTGACGCCCTGTCGCACCAGCCACCGGCAGATCCCGGCGGTGACGACGCTCTTGCCGGCGTCGGAGGTGGTGCCGGCGACGAGGAGACCACCGTTCATGACGTACGTCCTCTCTTCCACAGCAGCCGTGCGCCCGCGCACACGCCGAGCGCGAGCCAGCTCACGCGCCGCGAGAGCCGTACCGCCCGGTCGATGTCGTCGACCCGGACGGCGCGTCCCGCCGCCCCGCCCAGCACGGGCCGGTGTTCGACGCGCCCGCCGTAGGAGAGCGTGCCGCCGAGCCGGACGCCCAGGGCACCCGCGAACGACGCCTCCACGGGACCGGCGTTGGGGCTCGGGTGCTTCGCGGCGTCCGCCCGCCAGGCCCGTACGGCACCCCGGGGGTTGTCTCCGGCCGCCGCCGCCAGGACGGCGGTGAGCCGCGCGCCCGGCCAGCCCGCCAGGTCGTCGAGGCGGGCGGAGGCCCAGCCGTAGCGCCGGTGGCGGGGCGACTTGTGGCCGACCATGGCGTCCAGGGTGTTCACGGCACGGAAGCCGAGCAGCCCGGGCACACCGCCCACGGCACCCCACACCAGGGCGCCCACGACCGCGTCGGAGGTGTTCTCGGCGACGGACTCCACGACCGCCCGGGCGATGCCGTCGGCGTCCAGCGCCTGCGGGTCCCGCCCGCACAGGTGCGGCAGCCGTTCCCGGGCCGCCCCGACGTCCCCGGCCTGGAGCGCCCGGCCGACGGCACGGGCCTCGCGGGCGAGCGAGGTCCCGCCGACGACGGCCCAGGTGGCGGCGGCGGTCAGCGCGACGGAGGCGGCGGGGGAGGGGCGTACGGCCCGGGCGGCGGCGGCCCCGAGGGCGACGGCGCCTCCGGCGCACACGGCGGTGTGCAGCGCGCCCCAGCCCCGGTGGTCGCGCCACAGCACTCGTTCCACGGCACCGGCGGCACGGCCGAACGCGGCGACCGGGTGTCCGCGGCGCGGATCGCCGAGGAGGAGGTCGCCGAGGAGGCCGGCGGCGGCGCCGTACGCGAAGACGCGTTCGGCACGCATGGAGCTCAGCCGGTCACGCGGTCAGGGAAGGACCTGGCACTGAACGTCGATCGGCAGCCGAGCATCGCGTTATGTCCTCACTCAGGGTGTCCACGCCCTGGTTCGACGAGACCGGCGGTGAGAGTTCCTGGCTCCCGGGGGCTGACCCCCGGTCACAGTGGCGGGACCGCGCCGGATTCGCACCGGGCTTCCTCTCCTGCCGCCGTACATGGCTCCGGAAGTCCACCATGGCCCGCGAACACCCGTCAACTTGCCGTTGACCTGCATCGGGGGAGTGTGCGCAGGCCCACAGAGAAGCGGGGTGCGGGACGGTGGTCCGTCCCGCACCCCGCTCGGTGCCCAAGTGCCGTCCGGTCAGGCGACGATCAGGTAGATCCCGTACGCCACCGCCGCCGTGCAGGCCGCGAAGCACGCGTACGCGCCGGTGACCGCGAGCGTCGCGGAGCCGCCCTGGGCGGCGGCCCGCTCCTGGCGGGAGAGGCCGGCGACGCCGAGCGTGAACAGGGCCACCAGGCCGACGGTGACCACGAGGCTGACCCCGAAGACGGAGCCGAGGGCTGCCCAGTCGATCTTCATGCTGGTTCTCTTCCTTCGTACCCGGGGCGCGGGCTCAGACGGTGGTGGCGGCCGACGGGGCCTTGGAGTCGGGTGCGGTGGCCTGGGCCGGGATGGTGGCCGTCAGTTCCTCGGCCGCGCCCGTCGGGGGCGGGGTCACGGCGGCGATCGCGGTGGTGACCACGCCGGCCTGCTCCGTCTCAGGCGCGTCGTCGCCGTTGACGTTGGTGTGGTCGACGACCTCGCGGCGGGAGATCTTCCAGATCGCGGCGCTGGAGGCGACCAGGAAGACCGCCACGAGCGCCGTGCCCCAGTCGCCGAAGCCGCAGACCCACTCGGCGAGCGCGGCGACCAGGGCCGCGGCCGGCAGGGTCAGACCCCAGGCGACGAACATCCGGGTGGCCGTGGACCAGCGGACCACGCCGCCCTTGCGGCCGAGGCCCGCGCCCATCACCGCGCCGGAGACCGAGTGGGTGGTGGAGAGGGAGAAACCGAGGTGGGAGGAGGCCAGGATGACCGTGGCGGCGCTGGTCTGGGCGGCGAAGCCCTGCTGCGGCTGGAGGTCGGTCAGGCCCTTGCCCATGGTGCGGATGATGCGCCAGCCGCCGAGGTAGGTGCCGAGCGCGATGGCGAGGCCCGCGGAGAGGATGACCCACAGGGGCGGGTCGGAGTCGGGGGCGAGGGCGCCGCCGGCGACCAGGGCCAGGGTGATGATGCCCATCGTCTTCTGGGCGTCGTTGGTGCCGTGGGCCAGCGAGACCAGGCCGGCGGAGGCGATCTGCCCGGCGCGGTAGCCCTTCGCGGCGGCCTTGCCGTCGGCCTTGCGGCCGAGCGTGTACGTCAGCCGGGAGGCGAGCATCGCCGCGACGCCCGCGACGAGGGGGGCGGCGATCGCCGGGAGGAGCACCTTGGTGACCAGCACGTCGCCGTGGACCGCGCCGATGCCCGCGGAGGCGACCGCGGCACCGATCAGACCGCCCATGAGGGCGTGCGAGGAGCTGGACGGCAGGCCGACCAGCCAGGTCAGCAGGTTCCAGAGGATCGCGCCGACCAGGGCGGCGAAGATGACCTCGGGACGGATACCGGTCTCGTCGACGAGACCCTTGGAGATCGTGTTGGCGACCTCCACCGAGAGGAAGGCGCCGACAAGGTTCAGGACGGCGGACATCGCCACCGCCACCTTGGGCTTGAGCGCACCGGTCGAAATGGTCGTTGCCATCGCGTTCGCGGTGTCGTGGAAACCGTTCGTGAAATCGAACGCGAGTGCGGTTACCACCACAATCGCGAGGATCAGCGAGAAGCTTTCCATTTACCCAGGCAATCGTTCGAGGTCATTGGCTGGACGAACGTAGGTAACCCGGGTGAACGGAAGATGAACTGGGATGGACTTGGTGGTGACCGGAAGCGGGGCTGCCGCCCCCGCATGACCCGCTCGCTGCCGTGCGGCGCCCCGTGTTCCGGCCTCCGGGGCGGGTTCAGGCCCCCCGGGCGAACCTCCGCAGCCGGTCCGGCGACCCGTTGAAGAGATTCTGGTCACCCGGCAGGGTGCCAGCGTTGTCGTACTGCCAGAACGTCCAGGCCGTCCATCCGGCCGGCAGCTTCCCCGGGGCGGACGCGTCGTAACGGGCTATCCACAGGGCGTGGTCCGCGGCGAAGGCGCGGCTGCCACCGGTGCAGGTGTTCCACCAGTGCGTGGTCGTGTAGATGACCGGGCGGCGGCCGACGAGCCGCTTCACCTCGTCGCTGAACGACCGTATCCAGCCGACCATGCCCGCGCTGCTCAGGCCGTAGCACTTCCGCTTCTTGTCGTACGGGTTGTACTCGATGTCGAGCGCGGGCGGCAGCGTCCGGCCGTCCGCGGTCCAGCCGCCGCCGTTGCGGACGAAGTAGCGGGCCTGCGTCCTGCCCGACGACTTGTCCGGCAGCGCGAAGTGGTAGGCGCCGCGGATCAGTCCCGCCGCGCGGGAGTCGGTGTGCTGCCGGCCGAAGTACGGGTTGCGGTAGGTGTGGGACTCGGTGGCCTTGACGTAGACGAACGTCGCGCCCCGGGCCTTCGCGCGGCGGAAGTCGACGTTCTTCTGGTGGGACGAGACGTCGTGCCCCTTGGGCCGCCCGCCCGCCGCCGAGGCGGCGGGTGCCTCGGCGAGCGCCGTCCCCCCGAGCGCGAGTGCCGCCGTCAGGGCGGCGAGGAGGCGGCCGCGGCGGCGGGACGGTGTGTGATCACGAGCCATGCTTTCCCCCGAAATGATCCCCCGAAATGGCAACGTGCATGACAAAACCAGCCAGAGCGTATCGGAAGATCCTTGAACGCTCATCGATCTCCGGCCAAGGGGCGGCTACGGGTGACTTGCGGCGATATGGCCCCTGCCGGAATTCGGGCTTCCGGCCTACAGTGCGTCCGCCCGGCGGCGCCGCCGGGCCGTGGCTGGCAGGATCGCCGCACGGCCGGCCGATGCCGGGACGGCAGGGGCGCGCGGGGCGCCCGGGAGAAAGGAGGGCCCGTGGAGGAGCCGCGGGGGAGGCGTGTGCGCGACGAGGAGGCGTGTGCCTGGGAGGCGCTCGTGGCGACGGCCCGGCGCACGGTGTCCGACGGGCTGGTGGTCGGCACCTCCGGCAACGTCTCGGTGCGCGTCGGGGACACGGTGCTGGTCACCCCGTCGGGCGTGCCCTACGACCGGCTGACCCCGCAGGACGTGACCGGAGTGGACCTCGACGGCCGGCAGGTGCTCGGCACGCTGGTCCCGACCAGCGAGCTGCCCATGCACCTCGCCGTCCACCGGACCACGGACGCCCGCGCCGTCGTCCACACCCACGCCGTGCACGCGACCGCCGTCTCGACGCTCGTCCGCGAACTCCCGCTGGTCCACTACATGGCCGCCGCGCTCGGTGGACCTGTCCGGGTTGCCCCTTATGCCGCATACGGCAGCGACGAGTTGGCCGAGAACATGCTCCAGGCCCTCGCCGGCCGCTCCGGCTGCCTCCTGCAGAACCACGGCACCCTCACCTACGGCGCCTCCCTCGACCAGGCCCTGGACCGCACCGCCCAGCTGGAGTGGATGTGCCGCCTGTGGCTGACGGCCTCCTCGGTCCCCGGCCTGACACCGTCCCTGCTGACGGAGGGACAACTGGCAGAGGTCACGGAGCGCCTGCGCGGCTACGGACAACCGGGCTGACCCCGGCGGTACCGTCGCCGACGGTGCACCGACCGCGGCGGCACGAGCCCGGTTCCCGGGGACTACCGCTGTTCCCGCCCACCCGGCCGACCGTCCACGCGCCCGCCGGGCCCTGGACCTGCCATCGGACCTCAGTGGAGGGCATCGGTGAGAGCCGGTTGCCGTCCGGTGGGTGTCGTTGGTGGCCGCCCGGTGGGCCGTCGACGCTTCCGTCGGGTCCCTGGGCCTGCTGCTGGACCGTTGGGGGTGCTGTCTGCGCGGGGACGGGCCGGGGCGAGGGTCGGTTTCGGTCCGGTGGGCCGTCGACGCTTCCGTCGGGTCCCTGGGCCTGCGCCTGGACCGTTGTGGGGGTGCTTTCTGCGCAGGACGTCCCGGGCGAGGGTCGGTTTCCGTCCGGTGGGTGTCGTTGGTGGCCCGCCCGGTGGGCCGTCGACGCGTCCGTCGGGCCCTGGACGTCCGTCCGGCCGACGTGAGCGTGCCGCCTGCGCCCCACGGGTCCGGTGACAGGCCGGTTTCCCTTCCGCCGGTCGCCCCCCTGGCCGCCCGGCCGAGGGGGAACCGGCGCGGCCGGTGTCACCCGCGGCCGCCGCCCACTGGCCGCGCCCGCACCGGACCAGGACACTGGCCCCATGCGCACTGTCACAGCAACGGCCGCCGCCGTCGGCGCAGCCCTGGCAGCCGGCGCTGCGAGCGTCGCCGCCGGCCGGCTCGCCGGCGACGCCGCGCTCAAGGCGTCCCCCGGCCGGCCCCTGCCCACCGAACCCCGGCTCACCGTGCACGGCACCGCCGCCGGGCAGATCACCCTCACCCGGGACCTGGCCGCGCTGCGGCCCGGCCGGTACGGGCTCGCCGGCGACGGCTCCCACGCGATCGTCGGCCCCGTGCTGAGCGCCCCGGAGCAGCCCGCCGACACCGTCGTACGACGCCTCGAAAGCGTCACGCACGGCACCCTGGCCGCCGGCGACCGGGTGTGGTTCACGCCGAACCTCTACGTCGGCAACCCCCGCACCGCCCTCGGCCTGATCCACGCCGACGTCGAGGTCCCCGGCGAACTGGGCCCCCTCCCGGCCTGGTTCCTGCCCGGTGCCCGCACCACCTGGATCATCGCCGTGCACGGCCTGGCCGCCACCCGCGAACACGCCATGAACCTCATGGCACCCCTGCACCGACGGCACCTCCCCGTGCTCGCCCTGGCCTACCGCGGCGACCACGGCGCCCCCCGCTCCCCGGACGGCCTGCAGCACTTCGGCGAGACCGAGTGGCGCGACGTGGACGCGGCCGTCCACTACGCCCTCGACCACGGCGCCCGGCACGTCGTGCTGCTCGGCTGGTCCACCGGAGCCACCATGGCCCTGCGCACCGCCGCGCTCTCGGACGCGCGCAACCGCATCGCGGGCCTCGTCCTGGACTCCCCGGTCCTCGACTGGGAGGCCACCCTGCGCGCCCTGGCCGCCGCCCGGCGCACACCGGGCGCGCTCCTGCCGCTCGCCGTCCGCGCCGCCCAGGGCCGCGCCGGGCTCCACGCCGACCGCGACGCCGACGCCGGCGACCTCCACCGCCCGACGGTTCCGACCCTGATCTTCCACGGCCCGGACGACGAGGTGGCGCCCTGGCGGTACTCCCGCCGCCTCGCCGAGAAAGACCTCCTCGTCGCCCTCCATCCGGTCCGGCGAGCTCCGCACGCCGCCATGTGGAACGCCGACCCCGACACCTATCAGGAGACGTTGCGCCGCTTTCTGACCCCGCTGGTGTGACCCGCCGGCTCCAGCACGCGGCCCTCCGGTTCCGTTTGCGGGCCGCACGACTGGCCAGTTCCCGTGCCCGGACAGCCTGCCGGGCCCCCACGTCCACCGCCCCCACCGCCGCTCGTGTCATTCCGTTTGGGTTTTCGGACCGTCAACCGCAAG
Organism: Streptomyces viridiviolaceus; assembly: GCF_014650995.1. GTDB lineage: Bacteria > Actinomycetota > Actinomycetes > Streptomycetales > Streptomycetaceae > Streptomyces > Streptomyces viridiviolaceus. The sequence goes on along the minus strand of NZ_BMWA01000006.1, from coordinate 53,006 downwards.
ACTGCACCCGTGACGTCCCGTATCCCGCGCGACTCCAGGCTTCGACTCGTCCGCCCGCGACCCCTGGCCGCCGCCCCCAGAGCGATGACCCAGCGGCGCCCGCGCCGCACCGCGCCGCACCCCCCGGAGGGCACACCGGCACGCTCGGAACTGGCCGGAATGGCACGCTCCGGCCTGGCCGACGCGGCCCGCGTCGCCCGCTGGGCCGACTCCGCCCTCGGCCCCGGCCGCGACGGCGCGACGGCCGACGGCAAGGCCACCCTCTCCGACGCGACCGCCGAACGCGCCGCCCGTGACCTGGGCCTGACCGCGGACCGGGTCCGCGCCGACTGGGACACCGCCCGCCTCGCCGGACTGGTCGAGGTGCACGGCGGCAGCGCCCGGCCCGGCTGGCGGCTGCGCGCCTGGGACCGCGACGACAGCGCCGTACTGCGCGGCTGGGTCGCCCTCTTCGACGCCTGGTCGCTCGCCCACCCGGAGCCCGCCGGCCACGAACCGGCCGCCGTCGCCGAGGTCGTCTCGGCCATGCCCCAGGTGCTCTCCTTCCTCCAGCTGTCCGCCGGACCCGTCCCCGTGGCCCAGCTCCTCGACCTCCTTCAGCAGCGGGTCACGGAACTGCGCACCGAGCGCTGCGAGATCCCCTACGGCCCCCAGCCGGACCCCGTCCAGCAGCCACGGCCCGACGACACCACCGCGCTCGCCCCGCTCCTCGACTGGGCGTTGCACGCACTGGCCTCCGTCGGCGCCCTCACCTGCGGCGACGGGCAGGCCACGCTCACCCCGCTCGGGAACTGGGCGGTCTGGGTGAAGCTGGAGCAGATCTGCGTGGCCGCGCAGAGCCCCGCCGGGAACATCGAGCAGTCGGCCGAGGACATGCTCCGCGGCTGTGCCCAGCTCCGCCCGAACGCGGCCCGCGCCGAGTACCGCGCCTGGCTCGCCGCCCGCCCCGTCGGCAGCGCCGTCACCGAACTGCTCGCCGCCGCCCGCGGCGAGGACGCCCTGCTGCGCGGCCTCGCCTTCGAGGCGCTGCGCGTCGTCGGCGCCCCCGCCGAGCCCGACGTCCGCGCGGTGCTGGAGGAGCCGACGCTGCGGCCGTACGCCCTGCTGTGGCTGGCCGAGCACGACGGGGCCGACCCGGAGGACGCCCACGAGGTGCTCACCCGGCGCGAGGCCACGTGGCTGTGGGTCGACACCGCCGCCGCCGTCGCCGACCACGGCGAGGCCCCGCTGCTCGTGCGGCACCTGGAGTCCGCGGTGCAGCCGACCGTCCCCTCACTGCTGGACGAGGTCCGGGCCGTCGGTCACCCCCGCACGGTGCAGGTCCTGGTCGCGCTCGCCGCCGCGCACCCCGACCCGGCGCTGGCCAAGGCCGTGCGCCGGGCCGCGTTCCAGGTGCACACGGGAGGCAGCTGACCCGCGCCGGGCGGTCAGGCGCCGATCTCCGGGGCGTAGGTGCCGAAGCTCCAGATGTTGCCCTCCAGGTCCCGCGCCATGTAGTCCCGCGAGCCGTAGTCCTGGTCCGTCGGGGGCATGAGGATCTCCGCGCCGTGCTCCACGGCCCGCCGGTGGTGTGCGTCGACGTCGTCCACGACGATGTACACCCCCGTCGGGCCCGCGTTCTTCATCGCCTCGTCGAAGCGGCCGCCCGTGCCCTTCGAACCGAGCATGATCGCGCCGTTGCCCTGGGCCAGCTCGGCGTGCGCCACCGTGCCGTTCTCGCCCTCGTAGACGGCGAGTTCCGTGAAACCGAAGGCCTGGGTGAGCTGCCGGACGGCCTCCTTGGCGTCCTTGTACAGCAGCGTCGGGTAGATGCTCGGACGACCGGTGTCCGTGCCTGCCATGCCGATCACTCCTCAGTGAGCCGGTGCCGGGGCCGGGCCGGGTGCCGGAATGTCCGGGAATCCGGCCCGCCGCCCAGTGTGGCATCCGTCACTGACAACGCCCGTGACCCGCGTCGTCGAACACAGGACCCTCGAACAGGGGGTGCCGGACACCGGAACGCAGAAAAAGTGGTTGCACGGCACCGTTAGACTGGCCCCATGGCCATTCTCCTCGCGCATTAGACGGCGGGAACGTCCTTCAGCCGTCCGAACCCGCCAACCACCGCCCAGGAGTCTGTCCGTGATCTCCGCCTCCGGCATCGAGCTGCGCGCCGGTGCCCGCGTCCTCATCGAGTCCGCCACCTTCCGCGTCGCCAAGGGCGACCGCATCGGCCTGGTCGGCCGCAACGGTGCCGGAAAGACCACCCTCACCAAGGTCCTCGCCGGCGAGGGCATCCCCGCCGCGGGCACCGTCACCCGCTCCGGCGAGGTGGGCTACCTCCCGCAGGACCCGCGCACCGGCGACCTCGACGTGCTCGCCCGCGACCGCGTCCTGTCCGCGCGCGGTCTCGACGTCCTGATCCGCAAGATGCGGGAGAACGAGCAGCGCATCGCCAACGGCCAGGGCGCCACCCGGGAGAAGGCGCTTCGGCAGTACGAGCGCCAAGAGACGGAGTTCCTCACCAAGGGCGGGTACGCCGCCGAGGCGGAGGCCGCCACCATCGCCGCCGCGCTCAACCTGCCCGACCGGGTGCTCGGCCAGCCCCTGCACACGCTCTCCGGCGGTCAGCGCCGCCGTATCGAACTGGCCCGCATCCTGTTCTCGGACGCGGACACCCTGCTGCTCGACGAGCCGACCAACCACCTGGACGCCGACTCGATCATCTGGCTCCGCGACTACCTCAAGACCTACCGCGGCGGCTTCATCGTCATCAGCCACGACGTCGACCTGGTCGAGACGGTCGTCAACAAGGTGTTCTACCTGGACGCCAACCGCTCCGTGATCGACGTCTACAACATGGGCTGGAAGCTCTACCAGCAGCAGCGCGAGGCCGACGAGAAGCGCCGCAAGCGGGAGCGCGCCAACGCCGAGAAGAAGGCCGCCGCACTCAACGCTCAGGCCGACAAGATGCGCGCCAAGGCCACCAAGACGGTCGCCGCGCAGAACATGGCCCGGCGCGCGGAGAAGCTGCTGTCCGGGCTGGAGGAGGTCCGCCAGTCCGACAAGGTCGCCAAGCTCCGTTTCCCGGAGCCGGCGCCCTGCGGCAGGACCCCGCTGACGGCCGAGGGCCTGTCGAAGTCGTACGGCTCGCTGGAGATCTTCACCGACGTCGACCTGGCCATCGACAAGGGCTCCCGCGTCGTCATCCTCGGGCTCAACGGCGCCGGCAAGACGACGCTGCTCAGGCTGCTGGCGGGCGTCGAGCAGCCGGACACCGGCGCCGTCGTCCCCGGCCACGGCCTCAAGCTCGGCTACTACGCCCAGGAGCACGAGACCCTCGACGCGGACCGCACGGTGCTGGAGAACATGCGCTCCGCGGCGCCCGACATGGACCTGGTCGAGGTCCGCAAGGTGCTCGGCTCGTTCCTGTTCTCCGGCGACGACGTCGACAAGCCGGCCGGTGTCCTCTCCGGCGGCGAGAAGACCCGTCTGGCCCTCGCCACCCTGGTGGTGTCGTCGGCGAACGTGCTGCTGCTCGACGAGCCGACCAACAACCTCGACCCGGCCAGCCGCGAGGAGATCCTCGGCGCCCTGCGCACCTACAAGGGCGCCGTCGTCCTGGTCACCCACGACGAGGGCGCCGTCGAGGCGCTCCAGCCGGAGCGGATCATCCTGCTCCCGGACGGCGTCGAGGACCTGTGGGGCGCGGACTACGCGGATCTCGTCGCCCTCGCTTGATCGAACGGGTGATCCACTGGGTATGGATCATTCGGCCGATCCGTGATCCATCATCTGTGTGAGATCTCCTCATCACGAGGTGTGTCCTACACCGATTTCCCGGCCGGACCCCCATGTCACGAGGGTCCGGCCGTCGGCCTTTCTGACCTGGAGCTTCGCGGAACAACCCGTTCGGCGGTGCGCACGCGACGCGACGGAATCATGTATTCCGCATGTGGGGACCCGCTCCCGTCGTCACAACCTTGTCTCACGGACCTTGCCGAATGGGTGGCCATGAGGCCCGTGAGGGGTGATCATGAGGAGACCAGAGCGCACTTCCCATGAGGAGGCACGGGTGGCCGAGACTCTGAAGAAGGGCAGCCGGGTGACCGGCGCCGCGCGCGACAAGCTCGCGGCAGACCTGAAGAAGAAGTACGACGCCGGTGCGAGCATCCGGGCGTTGGCCGAGGAGACCGGCCGCTCGTATGGCTTCGTGCACCGCATGCTCAGCGAGTCGGGCGTCACGCTCCGAGGGCGTGGCGGGGCGACGCGGGGTAAGAAGGCCGCTTCGGCCTGACCCCGGGCGGCCCCTCGGCTCCGATGGTGGCCACCCGGTCGGTCGACTGATCGCCCGGGTGGTTACTGTGCAGTCACTTGGCTGACCGCACTCATCGGAGGCGCCCCATGGCTTCGCCCGCTCATGAACTCGACCCCGCACTCGACAAGGACGGCGTGCGGCTCACCGTCGACGACGCGATCGCCACGGTGACGCTGAACAACCCGGCCAAGCGCAACGCGCAGAGCCCCGCCCTGTGGCGGGCGCTCACCGAGGCCGGGCGGCTGTTGCCGGGCTCCGTACGGGTCGTCGTGCTGCGGGCCGAGGGCAAGTCCTTCTCGGCCGGGCTCGACCGGCAGGCGTTCACGCCCGAGGGCTTCGACGGGGAACCGTCGTTCATCGACCTCGCGCGGGGTGGTGACGCCGAGCTGGACGCGACCATCGCCGAGTACCAGGAGGCGTTCACCTGGTGGCGGCGCAGCGACATCCTGTCGATCGCCGCCGTGCAGGGGCACGCCATCGGGGCGGGCTTCCAGCTCGCCCTCGCCTGTGACCTGCGTGTCGTCGCGGACGACGCGCAGTTCGCCATGCGCGAGACCAGCCTCGGCCTCGTACCGGACCTGACCGGCACGCACCCGCTGGTCGGGCTGGTCGGCTACGCCCGGGCGCTGGAGATCTGCGCGACCGGACGCTTCGTCATGGCCGAGGAGGCCGTGAGCACCGGGCTGGCCAACCTCGCCGTGCCCGCGGACCAGCTCGACGGCGCCGTACGCGACCTGGCGTCGGCGGTCCTGGCCGCTCCGCGGGACGCCGTGATCGAGACCAAGGCGCTGCTCCAGGGTGCCCAGCACCGGGACTACGAGGCCCAGCGCGCCGCGGAGCGTGCCGCGCAGGCGCGTCGGCTGCGGGACCTGGCCGGGCTCGGCGAGTAGAACTCCGCACGGGTTCACGCGGGCCCGGACGCTTCGGCCGAGGGCGGTGCACGGCCGCCCTCGGGCCGGTCAGCCGACCGCCGTGACCAGGACCGCCACCGACGGGTGATCCGGCAGGGCGTCCGACACCGCCGCGCGGACCTGGCGGGCCACCGCCGCGGCCTGGTGGTCCGCGCTCACCGCGAGTTCCAGCAGGACATGCGTCCGCGGCAGGGCCGCCTCCCGCGGACGCTCCGTGATGTGCACCGGGCGGCCCAGCGTGTCCGTCAGCCGGGCCACGCCCGGGACCGCCAGCGCCGCGTCGGCCGCGCGGGCCTCTTCGGCACCCTCCGGTGCGACGGCCCGGCCCCTTTCCGGGTTCTGTACGGGGGCCGGTCCGGGGGCCGCCTCCAGCAGGGCCGTCACCCGCAGGTCCACGTCCGTGACCGTGAGGCCGAGCCCCTGCGTCGCGGCCGCCGCCAGGGCGGCGCGCAGCCGGGCGGCCGTGGCCGGCAGCGGCTCGGACACGGTGGCCGCGAAGTCGGCCGTCACCCGCAGCGGACCCGGCGGCAGCGCGCTCGGCGGCGGCGGTACGGCGGGCTCCCGCACGTCCTCTGGGTCGGCGTGCGCGATGCGCAGCCCGCCCATCGACACGCCCGCCACTTCCCGGGCCGCGCCCAGCAGTACCTCCCGTGCCGCCCGCTCGGCGATCCACGCGCCGTCCCGCGGACCGCCCAGCGGCAGCAGCCTGCCGAGCCCCAACTGCTTCCGCACCGTCTGCGTCCACCGGTCCGCCGTCGTCATTCCTCCAGCCTGCCGCATCCCCGGCGCGCCATCGCGCAACCCGACCTACGGTGGTGGCAGGAGGACGACGAAAGGGACGTACGGCGATGAGCGAGATGGCGGAGCGGGCCCGGGCCGGGCAGGACACGACAGAGGGCCCGGGGCTGGGCAAGGGACAGGTGACCCGACGAGGTGGTGGTGACCCCGGGACCCGGGGCCGGACCACCATCGCCGACGGTGTCGTGGAGAAGATCACCGGAATGGCCGCCCGTGACGTGGTCGGCGTGTACGCCATGGGCAGCGGACTGTCGCGCACCTTCGGAGCCATGCGCGAGCGGGTGCCCGGCGGGGCCAAGTCGGTGACGCGCGGGGTGAAGGCCGAGGTCGGCGAGAAGCAGACGGCGCTCGACCTGGAGATCGTCGTCGAGTACGGCGTGTCGATCGCCGACGTCGCCCGCGACGTACGGGAGAACGTGGTGGCGGCGGTCGAGCGGATGACCGGCCTGGAGGTGGTCGAGGTCAACATCGCCGTGAGCGACGTGAAGCTCCCGGACGAGGAGGAAGAGGAGCCGGAGCCGCGGATCCACTGACGTGGACGGAGGAGAGCGCACCATGAGCATGGCCGTGGTCGGCATGATCGCCGGCATGGCACTGGGTTTCGCCGGGTACTTCGGCGGATTCGGGGCCTTCCTGCTGGTGGCGGCCCTGGGCGCCGTCGGGTTCGTCGTCGGCCGGTTCCTGGAGGGGGACTGGGAACTCGGCGACTTCTTCCACACCCGCGGCGACCGGCGGCGGTGACCGTCGTGAGCGGTGGAGCCGACGAGCTCCGCGAAACCGTGACCGTCGTGCCGCCGGGCGAGCGCGGCGCCACGCGGATCGCCGACCGGGTGGTCGCCAAGATCGCCGCCCAGGCGGCACGCGAGGCGGTCGGCGGCCTCCCCCCGGAGGCCCCGCGCCCGCACGCCACCGTCGTCGTCCACCAGGACACCGCCCGTGTCCGCGTCCACCTCGAACTCGACTACCCCTGCGACATCGGCACCCGCTGCCGGCAGGTGCGTCACCAAGTCGCCCAGCGGGTCGGCACGCTGGCGGGCATGGCGGTGCCGGAGGTCGGCGTGCACGTGGAGCGGCTGCACCTGGCGGCGGAGTACGGCGCGAAGCAGGGGAGGACGCGATGAGCGAGCCCGAGGAGACCGCGGGCGGCACGCGGCGCCTGCCGGTGCTGGAGAAGGACACCGGACCCGGGGCCCCCGGCGAGGCACCCGGGCCGCGGCTCGACGGCGAGGGCGGGCGGGCCCGCCGCTTCTGGTCGGCGCGCCGCGTCCCGGCCGGCGTCGTCGCGCTGCTGCTCCTGGTCGTCGCGGGCGCCTTCCTGTACGACGTCGCCGCCGTGCGGGCCGGCCGGACCGCGCCGGCCTGGCGGCGGGAGCTGGCCCGGCAGCTCGCCGCGCGGCCCCTCGACGACATCTGGGTGCTGGTCGGCGCGGGCGTCGCGGCGGCCCTCGGGCTCTGGCTGCTCGTGCTCGCCGTCACGCCCGGCCTGCGCAAACTGCTGCCGATGCGGCGCACCCACCCCGACGTCCGTGCCGGACTGCACCGGAGCGCCGCCGCCACGGTGCTGCGCGACCGGGCCATGGAGGTCTCCGGGGTGCAGTCGGTGCGGGTTCGGACGCGCCGGTCGAAGGCCCGCGTGCGCGCGGTGGCGCACTTCCGGGAACTGGACGAGGTACGCGCGGATCTGGACGCCGTGCTCGACGACGCGGTCCGCGGACTGGGGCTGGCCCGGCCGCCCGCCGTGTCGGTCCGGGTGACGCGGCCGGGACGGAAGGGGTGAGGGCGGTGCTCAGGACCGTCAACCGTGTACTGCTCGGGCTCGTGGGCCTGGTCCTGCTCGCCCTCGGCGGTTCGGTGCTGGCCGTCGGCCTCGGCGCCGCCGCCCCCTCCTGGTGGATCCACGACGGGCGGCACGACGTGCTGCTCAGCGACGCCGAGCGGACCCGGTGGCGGGACGCCGGCTGGTGGTGGCCGGTCGTCATCGCCGTACTCGCCGTCCTGCTGCTGCTCGCTCTGTGGTGGCTGGTCGCGGTGGTGCGCCGGCGACGGCTCGCCGAGGTCCTCGTCGACACCGGTGACGGCGAGGGCGCGGTGCTGCGCGGCCGGGCCCTGGAGGGCGTCCTCACCCAGGAGGCCGACCGGGTGGACGGCGTGGCAGGGGCCAAAGTGCGGCTCACCGGCCGGCGCGCGGCCCCGAAGACCCGCGTACGGCTGCGACTGGAGCCGCACGTGGACCCCGGGACGGCGCTGAACGACCTCACCACCCACGCCCTGGGCCACGCCCGCGACTCGGCGGGCCTCGCCGCCCTTCCGGCGAAGGTGCGGCTCAGCGGCGTCAGACACCGGGCCGAGCGGGTCAGTTGAGCCCGCGCGAAGGGGCGGTGCGGCCCGGGCTCCGCCGCCCGTGACGTCCCCCGCGTCAGAACCCGTGCCGCACCCCGCCGTCCACCGGCACCATCACACCCGTCAGGTACGACGCCGCCGGCGACAGCAGGAAGGCCGTCGCACGGCCGAACTCCTCGGGCCTGCCGTAGCGGCGCAGCGGGATCCGGGACTCCGCCGCCGCCCTGGTCGCCTCCGGGTCGGCGGACAGCCCGTCCAGCTCGCGCACGCGGTCGGTGTCGATACGGCCCGGGAGCAGGCCGACGACGCGGATGCCGCGCGGGCCCAGTTCGTCGGCGAGGGACTTGGCGAAGCCGGCGAGCCCCGGACGCAGGCCGTTGGAGATGGTCAGGCCCGGGATGGGCTCGTGCACCGAACCCGACAGCACGAAACCGATGACGCCGCCCTCCTCGAGTTCCGCGGCGGCGGTCCGGGCGAGCCGCACCGCACCGAGGAACACCGACTCGAACGCCGACTGCCACTGCTCGTCCGTGTTGTCGGCGACGAAGCCGGGCGGCGGGCCGCCGACGCTGATCAGCACACCGTCGAAGCGGCCGAAGCGCTCCCGGGCGGTCGCGATCAGCCGGCCCGCGGCCTCGGGGTCGGCGTTGTCGGCGGCCACCCCGACGGCGTTCGGGCCCAGCGCGGACGCGGCGTCCGCGACGTTCTTCTCCTCCCGCCCCGTGACGACCACCCTCGCGCCGTCGGCGACCAGCTCGCGCGCGGCGGCGTTGCCCAGTCCCCGGGTGGCTCCGGTGACGACGTACACCCGGTCCTTCAGTCCAAGATCCATGGCCCCTATCCTGCCCCGTCCTCCCCGTACAGGGCGAGGGCGGTGTTCACCAGGCCGATGTGGCTGAACGCCTGCGGGAAGTTGCCGAGCTGGCGGCCGGCCACCGGGTCGTACTCCTCGGCCAGCAGCCCCACGTCGTTGGCGAGCCCCACCAGCCGCTCGAACAGCTGACGGGCCTCCCTCGTCCGGCCGGTCGCGTGCAGCGCGTCCGCGTACCAGAACGAGCACACCAGGAACGTGCCCTCGCCGCCCGGCAGCCCGTCGACGGGCGTGCCCTCGGTGCTGTAGCGGCGCACCAGCCCGTCGCGGGTCAGCTCCTTGCCGATCGCGTCCACCGTGCCGACGACGCGCGGGTCGTCCGGCGGCAGGAAGCCCACGCGCGGGATGAGCAGCAGGGACGCGTCCAGCTCTCGGGAGCCGTACGACTGGGTGAAGGTGTTCCGCTCCGGGTCGTAGCCGCGCTCGCAGACCTCGCGGTGCACCTCCTCGCGCAGCTCACGCCAGCCCTCCGGGTCGCCGCCGCTCAGCTCCGGGTGCTCCTCCAGCGTGTGCACGGCCCGGTCGAGGGCCACCCACGTCATGACCTTGGAGTGCACGAACTGCCGGCGCCCACCGCGCACCTCCCACAGCCCCTCGTCCGGCTGCCGCCACGCCGTCTTCAGAAAGTTCATCAGGGCGCACTGCAGCTCCCACATCTGCGGCTGGGGGTGCATGCCCGCCAGCCGGGCCAGCGACAGCGAGTCCATGACCTCGCCGTACACGTCCAGCTGGAGCTGGTTCACGGCGTCGTTGCCGATTCGTACGGGGGTGGACTCGGCGAAACCGGACAGCCAGGGCAGCTCGAACTCTGGCAGCCGCCGCTCGCCCGCCAGGCCGTACATGATCTGCAGGTCCGCGGGGCTGCCCGCGACCGCGCGCAGCAGCCAGTCGCGCCAGGCCTCCGCCTCCTCCAGGTAGCCGGCCGACAGCAGCGCGCCCAGGGTGAGGGTGGAGTCGCGCAGCCAGCAGTAGCGGTAGTCCCAGTTGCGTACGCCGCCCGGCTCCTCGGGCAGCGAGGTGGTGGGGGCGGCGACGATCCCGCCGGTCGGCTTGTAGGTGAGCGCCTTGAGCGTGATCAGGGAGCGGACGACGGCGTCCCGGTGCGGTCCGTCGTAGCGGCAGTGCGAGGCCCAGGCCCGCCAGTCCTCCAGGCTGTGCCGCAGAGACTCGTACGGGTCGATCTGGTCGGGCCGCGGCTCGTGCGAGGGGTGCCAGGTGAGGACGAACGCGACCTTCTCGCCCGCGGCCACCGTGAACTCGGAGTGCGTCCCGAAGTCCCGGCCCCAGGTGCGCACCTCGGGCTCGCTGCGCAGCCACGCCGAGTCCGGCCCGGCGACGGCCACCCGGTGGCCGTCGGTCCGGCGCACCCACGGAACGATCGAGCCGTGGTCGAAGCGCAGCCGGAGCACGCTGTGGACGGTGACCTCACCGCTCAGCCCCTCCACGATGCGTACGACGTCCGGGGCACGGTCCCGCTGGGGCATGAAGTCGGTGACCCGGACCGCACCGTCCTCGGTCTCCCACTCGGTGTCCAGGACGAGGGTGTCGGGCCGGTAGGCGCGCCGGGTGCAGCGTTCGGCGCCCGCGGGGGCGATGCGCCAGTGGCCGTTGTCCTCGTCACCGAGCAGCTTGGCGAAGCAGGCGGCGGAGTCGAAGCGGGGCAGACAGAGCCAGTCCACGGAGCCGTCCGCGGAGACCAGGGCCGCGGTCTGCTGGTCGCCGATGAGCGCGTAGTCCTCGATTCGGGGATGCACGGCTTTCCGTCTTCCCGGCGGGCGACGGAGCAATCCGGCCGGGACCGACGGCTACACGGCCGCCGGTTCCGCCTCCGCCGCCCGCGGGTCCTCGTCCTCGGCCGCCGCCCGGTCGCGGACCTCGCGGCGCACCAGGAACCACCAGCCGACCGGGACGGCCGCGGAGAACAGCCACCACTGGATCGCGTAGGCGAAGTTCAGCGCGGCGTCCTCGTCGCCGGGCCTGCCGATCAGCTCCGGGCTGCCGTTCGCCGGCTCAGGCGCCGTCAGGACGACGTACCCGCCGAGCACCTGGGCGCCCAGGCGCGCGGCCTCCTGCTCGCTGTTGATGAGCATGACCTGCCGGTCCGGCAGGCCTTCGAGGTTCTTGATGCCGCTCGCCGCGGTCGTCTCGTCGGGCATCATCCGCCCGGTGACGGTGATCTCGCCGCGGGGCGGGGCGGGAATCTCGGGGAATTCGGTCTGGCTGGGGCCGTCCGCGGGGATCCAGCCCCGGTTGACGAGCAGGACCTTGCCGTCGTCGAGGACGAACGGGGTCAGCACGTGGTAGCCGACCGCGTCGTCGGAGTTGGTGCGGCGGCGGACGACGACCTCGTCGTCGGTGTCGAAGCGGCCCTTCGCGGTCACGGTGCGGTACCGCTCGTCGGTGGTGATCTTCTTGCCGGGAGCGGTCAGCCGCTCCACGGGCACCGGCTCGGCGCCGAGCGCGGCGGCGACCAGGTCGTTCCGGGCGGTCCGTTCCTCGTAGCGGTGCATCTGCCAGAAGCCCAGCCTGATCATCGTGGGGATGAGCAGGAGGGCGATCAGCGTGAGGATCACCCACTGGCGGGACAACAGGAAGCGGTACACCCCACGACGGTACAACCCGGTCGTGGGGTGCGATGAGGGGGGTGGTGCCGCACGCCGCCGGGCGGACACCCCCTAGACCTTGTCGACGATCCCCGCCCTCCCCTCGGCGCGGGCGCAGTGGGCGCCGCAGTACCAGTGGCCCTCGACCTCCACGCCCTGCCCGATGATCTGCACCCGGCAGTGCTCGCAGATCGGGGCCATCCGGTGGATCGCGCAGGAGAAGCAGTCGAAGACGTGCACCGCGCCCTGGGCATGGACCTCGAAGGTCATTCCGTAGTTGTTGCCGCAAACCTCGCATGTCGCCATGCGCCACAGCGTGAGCCGTCGCCGTGGCACGGGCGAGCGGGCGCCGGGCGAGTCGTCCGGCAATCACCCGTCCGGTGTCAGACGTCCCTGCGGGTCAGCCGTCCGCGGGTTCGACGTCCGCCAGCAACTGCCCGAACGCCGCCTCGTCCACCACCGGCGTCCCGTACTGGCGCGCCTTGACCACCTTCGACGTGCCGGAGTCCGGGTCGTTGGTGACCAGCAGGCTGGTCAGCCGGGACAGGCTGGTCGCGACGTGCAGCCCGGCCTCCGTCGCGCGGTCCTCCAGCAGTTCCCGCTCGACCGACGTGTCACCCGAGAAGGCGACCCGCATGCCCTGCTTGAGCCGTTTGCCCTCTTCGTACCGACCCGGGTTGGGATAGGGGCATACGGGCCTTTTGCGGGAGGGGCGCCAAGTGTTCGGCCGGTACCCGCCGTAGCCCGCCTGCTGTCCGATCCGGGGCGCGGGCCGGTCCGACCACTCCGTCAGCGGCCGGCACTCGTGCAGCGGCAGCCGCACGCCGCCCGCCGCCGCCGCGAGCAGGCTCGGCCGGAACGCCTCCGCCAGCACGCGTGCGTCGTCCAGCGCGTGGTGCGCCCGCTGCTGCACGACGCCGAAGTGCGCCGCCAGCGACTCCAGCTTGTGGTTGGGCAGCGGGAGGCCCAGCTCCTTGGAGAGCGCGATGGTGCACAGCCGTTGGCGCACCGGGGCCTCGCTCTTCGCGCGCGCGTACTCGCGGGCGATCATCTGCCAGTCGAAGACGGCGTTGTGCGCGACGAGCACCCGTCCGTCGAGCCGGGCCGCGAACTCCCCGGCGATGTCCCGGAAGAGGGGCGCCCCTTCGAGCACCTCGCTCGTCAGACCGTGTATCCACACCGGGCCCGGGTCCCGCTCAGGATTGACCAACGTGTACCAGTGGTCCTCGACCTCGCCGCGCGCGTCCAGGCGGTAGACGGCCGCGGAGATGATGCGGTCGTCACGGGCCAGGCCGGTGGTCTCCACGTCAACGACCGCGTATCCCTGCGGATACGCGGCCGGCCACGCCGTGGCGGACGACGCTGCGGTCGTGCGGTCTTCGAGCATGGTCCATGAGGATACGGGCCCCGACTGACACTCCCGCCGCGCAGGTGCCCCGTCGTGCGCCACGGACCGGTCCCTGCGTCAAGTCCCGCCCGGCGGCGGACGGTTCCGCCCGCGGCCGTCGCGGAACGTCCGTGCGGCGCGTACGGTGCCCCCGGTGGCGTCCCTCGGCGTGTGACGGAACCCACGCACGACGAGGCTGATGGCGGCACCCTCGGCACCCTCGGCACCCGGCTCGGCCGACGCGGTCACCACCGGTGGGTGGGCGGCGTCGCTACCAGCGGATCGGCAGCGGCAGCGCCGTCAGCAGCCCCGAGACCGCGACCACCACGCCCAGGGCGGCGACCTCCGCACGTGCGGGGGAGCAGGCGGCCAGCGGGTCGGCCGCGCGGCTCAGCCGGATCCGGGCCCACAGGGCGAGGGCGGCGACGGCCGCCACCAGGATCACCTTGGCGAGCAGGACCCGCCCGTACGCCGTGTCCGTCAGCTGGTCCAGGATCGTGCCCGGCGGCATCCGGCGCAGTGAACTGCACACGCCCGTCGCCGTGATGGCGGCGAGCAGAACGGCCGCCACGCGCGCGTAGAGCCCCAGCAGGGCCGGACCGGCTGCGGCGCCCCGCCACAGCGCCAGCGTCCGCAGCGCGTACAGCAGGCCGCCGACCCACAGCGAGGCGCATGTCAGATGGACGAGCGTCAGCCCGGAGCCGATCAGCGGGCTGTGCTCGGTCGGGGGATGAGCGCGCAGGGCCTCCGCGACGACGACGGCGGCCAGCGGCCAGACCTGGGTGGCCGGCCGGCGGGAGGCGGCGCACAGAGCGGCCGCGAGGAACGCGTTGACCTCCAGGAGCGCGAGCTTGCCGTCACGGGACTCGTAGAGGCCGCCGACGTCGATGTCGGCCGGGCTGCCGGGCACCAGGTTGCCCGTCGCCACGACTGACGCGAGGCCCAGCGCCGCGACGAACCCGACGGCGCCCGCGTACGGGGACCAGCTGCGGGGGCGGTCGGCGGGAGCGTCCCGCAGGGACCGGGCCAGCCGGTCGACGAACAGTTCGCCGACGGGGATGCTCAGCGCGGCGAACAGCACCGTGCGCAGGAGTCCTATGCCGCCGGTGCCGGGCGGGGCGGCCTCGCCGGTGCCGTGCAGTGCGGGAGACGGGCCGAACACGGGTATCAGCGCGCCCAGCGCCACCAGCGCCAGGACGGCCGCGGCCCGGCCGGTACCGGAGGGCCGTGCGTGGCTCCCGGCGTCGGTGGTCCGGGACGGGGGTCTTGTCAAGGTCACCTCGAGATCTTCACCAGCTCCCCCAGAAGCGAGCAAGTTCCGGAAAACGACTGGCGGTACGGCATTCCGTACATGAGGACGTTCCCGGCCGCCCGTGCGGTTCGGGGAACGGCGGGCAGGACCGGGGGAGCGCTGCGGAACGACTCACGTCCACCGCGCGGGATCCGCGCCCCAGAGCCCCGGCGGCCGGGCCCAGTCGACCGGGCCGCCGGCGAAGGAAACCGGCGGCAGCGCGTACCGCAACCGCCCGAACCGGCTGCCCCGCTCGGCAAGCCAGCGCCCAGGCACACCGCACACCACCGCACCCACGCTCTCCCCACCGCCCGCGCCGCAAGCGCCGCCCGCGTTGCTGGCGCCGCCCACGCGGCCCGCGTTGCTCGCGTTCTCCGTGCCGCTCGCGCGGCCCGCGTCCTGCGTGTCGCTCGCACGGCCTGCGCCGCAAGCGTCGTCCGCACGGTCGGCGCCGTCCGCGCTGCTGGCGCCGCCCGCGCGGCCCGCGTTGCTCGCGTTCTCCGTGCCGCTCGCGCGGCCCGCGTCCTGCGTGTCGCTCGCACGGCCTGCGCCGCAAGCGTCGTCCGCACGGTCGGCGCCGTCCGCGCTGCTGGCGCCGCCCGCGCGGCCCGCGTTGCTCGTGTCCTGCGCGCCGCCCGCAGGGCCCGCGCTGCCCGAGCGTGCTGCGCCGCAAGCGCCGCCCACGTTGCTCGCGCCGTCCGCGCTCTCCGCGCCGTCCGCGCCGCCGACGTTGCTCGCGCCGTCCGCGCTCTCCGCGCCGTCCGCGCCGCCCGCGTTGCTCGCGCCGTCCGCGCCCTGCACGCCGCTCGTGGCGCATGCGCCCTCCGCGCGGTCCGCGTCGCCGCCTCCGCTCGCGCCGGGCATCAGTGTGCCGTCCGTCAGCCAGGTGGCGGTTCGGGCGAGGGACAGACGTACGCACCGGCTGCCGCCCTCCTGCGACTGCTCGGTCAGGGCCCGCAGTACGGCCGCGGCGAGCAAGTAGCCGGTGCCGTGGTCGAGAGCCTGCGCGGGCAGTGCCCCGGGGCGCTGCGCCGACCCCTCGAGCGCCGCGATCCCGGTGGCCACCTGCACCAGGCTGTCGAAACCGCGCCGCCCGCCCCACGGCCCGTACGCGCCCCACGCCGACAGCTGCGCCACGACCAGCCCGGGCCGGCGCTCGGCCAGCGCCTCGGGGGACAGCCCCCACCGGTCCAGGGAACCCGGCCGGTACCCCGTGACAACGACGTCCGCCGCGGCGAGCAGCTCCTCGAAAGTCCTTCGGTCGGCCGTCAGGTCCAGCGTCGCCGACCGCTTCCCGAACCCCGTGTCGGCGTGCTGGTCGGGCAGTTCCGGCAGGCCCGGCGGGTCCACCCGCAGCACGTCCGCGCCGAGCAGCGCGAGCGTGCGGGTGGCGACCGGCCCCGCGATGACCCGGGTCAGATCCAGGACGCGCAGACCCGCGGCCGGCGACGACGCGGGCGCCGGCGCGAACACGCGTCCGCGCGCGGAGTCCAGCCGCTCGCGCTCCACCAGTGGCCGACGGGACACCGCCACACCCTGCTCGTGCGCCGCCCACTCCCGCGGCGTGCGCAGCGCGACCGCCAGACCCCCGGCCGCGTACACCGCCTCCTCGACCTCCAGGGCGGACCGTTCCGCGAGCGCCGCCTCCACGAGCGCCGGCTCCTCCGGCAGTCCCAGCGCGGCGAGCAGCCGCTCCCGGTGATGCGGGTAGTTCGCGTGCGTCCGCACCCACCCGTCGGCCGTCCGCCAGAACCGGGACAGCGGCGCGAACGACACGGGCTCGCGCCCGTCGATCCGCAGGTGCCGCTCACTGGTGAACGCCGTGGCGACGGCCCCGTCGTCCACGTGCACCCCGGGCACCCGCGCGAGCCCGGCCCGCCGCGCCGCCAGCTCGGCGGCGGCCAGCGCACACGCGCCGACGCAGGCCCGGGCGAGTTCCCGTACGGGAAGGCGCCCCGGGAGGGCACCTTCCCGCACGGTGGTCGTCACCTGCCGCAGAAGGGCGGGGTCACCGCCCGACGCGGACCAGGCGAACGCGATGTCAGTCATGACTGCACTGTGCAGTATTGGACCGCATCGCCATGGCGCCCCTACCGGGTCACCGCGTCCAGCGCGTCCGCCATGCCCCAGCCGTAGAAGCCGTTGCGGTTCTTCGAGCCCTCGCACACCGCGTCGACCTTGCCGTCACCGTTGATGTCGTACGGCTTGGTGCACGGCGTGGCGTCGGCCTCGGCGTACAGCAGGGCCTTCACCAGGGCCGGCGAGGCCTGCGGGTGCGTCGACTTGATCAGCGCGGCGACGCCCGCGACGTGCGGCGACGCCATCGACGTACCGGCCATGTAGCCCCACTTGCCGCCGGGCAGCGTGCCCAGGATCAGACCGCTGGTGGCGGGCGGTTCCGGCTTCTGGTAGGCCGTCGAGTCACCGCCGGGCGCGGCGATGTCGATGACGCCCAGACCGTGGTTGGAGAAGGACGACTTCAGGCCCTTCGCGCCGGTCGACGCGACGGTCACCACACCCGGCAGCTGGGTCGGGATGTCGAGGCACTCCGACGGGTCGATCACCCGGTCCGAGGGCGTGGAGTCGTTCGGGGAGACCGGGTCGGTGATCTCGTCGGCCGCGAGGTCGTAGTTCTCGTTGCCGGCCGCGGCGACGTTGACCGCGCCCTTCTTCTCCGCGTACCGCGAGGCCCGGGAGACGGCCTCGACCAGGGCCTTCTGGTCGGGGTCGTTCTTGCAGTTGAAGTACCACGGGTCGGTGTAATAGCTGTTGTTGGTCACGTCGACGCCGTGCTCGGCCGCCCACATGAACCCGCAGACCACGGCCTCGGTGTAGAAGAAGCCGTCCGGGTTGGACACCTTGATGCCGGACACCTTCACCCCGGGCGCCACGCCCGTCATGCCGACGCCGTTCTTGGCCGCCGCGATCTCACCCGCCACGTGGGTGCCGTGCGGGCTCTCCGCCGCGCTCGGCCGCCAGGCGCCGTCGGTGGTGTCCGGCTTGCCCGAGACGCAGTTGACCGACGCGTCGCGGTCGAAGTTCGGCGCGATGTCCGGGTGGGTGTCGTCGACGCCGGTGTCGATCACCGCGACCGTCACCTCGTCGCTGCCCAGCGACTTCTCGTGCGCCTTGTCCGCCTTGATGGCGGGCAGGTCCCACTGCAGGGACTGCAGCGGGTCCTGCCCTTCGGCGGCCTCCGCGGCGGCGGCCTCCTGGGCACTGAGCACCTTCGGTGTGCCCACGTCCGTCGTCGCGGCCGAGGGCAGGGGCGCGGTACGGGTGGCGCCGGCCGAGTCCACGCCGGGGACCGTGCGGACGGTCTTGGCGAAGTCCGGGTTCGACGAGTGGACGACGACCACGCCGATCCGGTCGTACGACGTCACGATCGTGCCGCCGGCCTTGGCTATCGCCCGCTTCACGTGCGCCGAGGGTCCGTGCCCCGGCTGGACGTTGACGACGTAGCTCAGTGAGGTCGCCTCCGCCGTGGCCGCCGGGGCCTCGGCCGCGGTGGCCTGGACTCCCGGCAGGAAGGCGAGCGCAGTCGCCATGGCCATGCCGACCGGGACGGCGAGAGCGCGACGGTGACGAGGGTGGGGCACTGTCATGTGCGAGGTCTCCAGTTCGTTCGAAGTGCCGAAGTGCGGGTGCCGAAGTGCCGTTCCGGCCGGGTCACTTCACCGCGCGCAACGCGTTGACGATGCCGAACCCGTAGAAGCCGTTGACCCGGCTGCCGCCCTCGCACGTCGCGTCCTGCGTGCCGTCGCCGTCCTGGTCGTAGGAGGCCGGGCAGCCCGGGTTGTCCGCCTGGGCCTTCAGCAGCGCCTGCAACTCGGCCGGCCCGGCGTACGGGTACTTCGACTTCAGCAGCGCGGCGACGCCCGCGGCGTGCGGCGAGGCCATCGACGTGCCCTGCAGGAAGCCGTACTGGTTGTTCGGCATGGTGGAGAGGATGCGGCCGTTCTTCGACGGCGTGTCCGGGATCTGGTAGAGCCGGTCGCCGCCCGGCGCCGCGACGTCCACGACGCCCTTGCCGTACGAGGAGTAGTAGGACTTGAGGTTCTGCACTCCCGTCGCGCTGACCGTGACGACGCCCGGCAGCTGGGTGGGCACGTCGAAGCACTCGTGCGGGTCGATGGTGCGCTCGACCGGCGTGGAGTCGTCGGGGCTGGAGTCGTCGACGATCGCGTCGGAGTCCAGGTCGTGGTTGGAGTTGCCCGCCGAGGCGAGGTGCAGGGTGCCCTTCTTCTGGGCGTACAGCTGGGCCCGGTTGACCGCGTCGACGATGGCCCGCTGGTCGGGGTCGTCCATGCAGTTGTACAGCCACGGGTCGACGTAGTAGCTGTTGTTGGTGATCTCCACGCCGTGGTCGGCGGCGAACACGAAGGCGCAGACGACGCTCTCGGGGTAGAACAGGCCGTTGTCCGGGTCGCTCACCTTGATACCGGCGACCTTCACGCCCGGGGCCACTCCGGCGACGCCGATGCCGTTGCGGGCGGCGGCGATCTCACCGGCCACGTGCGTGCCGTGGTAGTCCTCGGCGGTGTACGGCCGCCAGGCGCCCTCGCTGGTGTCCGCCTTGCCGCCGACGCAGTTCGCGGACTGCGACGCGGAGAAGTTGGGGGCGAGGTCCGGGTGCGTGTCGTCGACACCGGTGTCGATCACGGCGACGGTGACCTTGTCGCTGCCCGGGTTGATCTCCGCGGCCTTGTCGGCGCCGATCGCGCGCAGGTCCCACTGGTCCGCCTCGAGGGGCTCGCCGGCCCCCGCGGCCTCGGACGCCTTCGCGGTCCGTGCGGCCGCTTCGGCGGACAGGATCTCCGCGGCGCCCTCGTCCGTCGTACCGGCGGCGGTCAGCGGCGCGGTGCGGGTCGCACCGGCCGACTGCACTCCGCGCACCGTGCGGATCCGCTCGGCGAAAGCGGGGTTCGCCGAGTGCACGACGATCACGCCGATCTTCTCGTACGTGGCCACCACGCTGCCGTCGGCCGCGGCGATCGCCTTCTTCACCGACGCGATCGTCCGGTGGTCCGCATTCGTGTTGACGACATACGCGAGCTTCGGCGCCTCCGTGTCCTGCACGGTGGCTTCCGCGCGCTCGGCGGCCGACGCGCTCGCCGGCAGGAAGCCGAGCGAGGCGGTCAGGGACAGCACGACCGGCACGGCGAGAGCGAGCCGTCGTCTGGAACGCAGATGAACCATGGGGTCTCCACATCACCCGTAAACGAAACCGGCCCGAGGCACAGGTGGTGCTCGGGCAGGTACATGACTCAGTGGTGCAGGGTGAAGCTATCTCCCGCAGTCGCTGGCCAGCAATGACTTCCCACAGGTGAGTTCGGAAAGTGTCGAACGCGTTGAACCGGTGCCCGTGGGCCGCCGTGTCGTTGGGCAGGGAGCACGAGCACGATCAGTTCCCGTCACCGTGAGGTCCAAGCCGTCATGTCCGTCGTACGAGGAGACTCCGTGGCCACCGACGCACCGCCCCCCTCGAAAGAGCAACGCCGACTCCCCTCCCCGGAGGAGTTCTCCGAGGTGCAGCAGAGCGCGGAGTTCGGTGAACTGCGCCGCTCCTTCCGCTCCTTCGCCTTCCCGCTGACGATCGCGTTCGTCCTCTGGTACCTGCTGTACGTGCTGCTCTCGAACTACGCGGGCGGCTTCATGGGCACCGAACTGTTCGGCAACATCAACGTCGCCTTCGTCTTCGGCATCGCCCAGTTCGTCACCACGTTCCTCATCGCCTGGTGGTACTCGCGGCACGCCGCCGCGAAGCTCGACCCCAAGGCGGAGGCCATCAAGTCCCGGATGGAGGGCGGCGCATGATCCCCGCTCAGCACAGTGTCCTCGCCGCCGATCTCGCGGCCAACGAGGCAAGTGAGCACCGGCCGCTCATTATCACGCTCTTCGCGGTCTTCGTCGTCGCCACGCTCGTCATCACCGTCTGGGCGGGCCGCCAGACGAAGGACGCCGCGGACTTCTACGCGGGCGGCCGCCAGTTCAGCGCCTTCCAGAACGGACTCGCCGTCTCCGGCGACTACATGTCCGCCGCGTCCTTCCTCGGCATCGCGGGCGCGATCGCCATCTTCGGCTACGACGGCTTCCTGTACTCCATCGGCTTCCTGGTCGCCTGGCTGGTCGCCCTGCTCCTGGTCGCCGAGCCGCTGAGGAACTCAGGCCGCTACACGATGGGCGACGTCCTCGCCTACCGCATGCGCCAGCGCCCCGTGCGCACCGCCGCCGGCACCTCCACCATCGTCGTCTCGATCTTCTACCTGCTCGCCCAGATGGCGGGCGCGGGCGTCCTCGTGTCGCTGCTGCTCGGCATCACCTCCGACGCCGGCAAGATCCTGATCGTCGCCCTCGTCGGCATCCTGATGATCGTGTACGTCTCCATCGGCGGCATGAAGGGCACCACCTGGGTCCAGATGGTCAAGGCCGTGCTGCTCATCGGCGGCACCCTCCTGATCACCTTCCTGGTCCTGCTGAAGTTCGACTTCAACATCTCCGACCTGCTCGGCACCGCCGCCGAGAACAGCGGCAAGGGCGCCGCCTTCCTGGAGCCGGGCCTGCAGTACGGCGCGACCGGCACCTCCAAGCTGGACTTCATCTCCCTGGGCATCGCCCTGGTGCTCGGCACCGCCGGCCTGCCGCACATCCTGATCCGCTTCTACACGGTGCCCAACGCCAAGGCCGCCCGTAAGTCCGTGAACTGGGCGATCGGCATCATCGGCGCCTTCTACCTGATGACCATCGCGCTCGGCTTCGGCGCGGCGGCGCTCATCTCGCAGAAGGAGATCATCGAGTCCAACCCGTCCGGCAACACGGCGGCGCCCCTGCTCGCCCTGCACGTCGGCGGCGTCGACTCGGCCTGGGGCGCGATCCTGCTCGCCACCATCTCCGCCGTGGCCTTCGCCACGATCCTCGCCGTGGTCGCCGGCCTCACCCTCGCCTCGTCGTCCTCCTTCGCGCACGACATCTACGCCAACGTCATCCGCAAGGGCCAGGCCACCGAGAAGGAGGAGATGAAGGCGGCCCGCTGGGCGACCGTCTTCATCGGCATCGTCTCCATCGCGCTCGGCGCCCTCGCCCGCGACCTGAACGTGGCCGGCCTGGTCGCCCTGGCCTTCGCGGTCGCGGCCTCCGCCAACCTGCCGACCATCCTGTACAGCCTGTTCTGGAAGCGGTTCACCACCCAGGGCGCCCTGTGGTCGATCTACGGCGGTCTGATCGTCGCCGTCGGCCTCGTGCTCTTCTCGCCCGTCGTCTCCGGCGACCCCAAGGCGATGTTCCCCGACGTCGACTTCGCCTGGTTCCCGCTGAAGAACCCGGGCATCATCTCCATCCCGTTCGGCTTCCTCATGGGCTGGCTCGGCACGGTCCTGTCCAAGGAGGAGCCCGACAAGGCCAAGTACGCGGAGCTGGAGGTGCGGTCCCTGACCGGCACCGGAGCGCACTGAGCCACCGTCGGACGCGGCCGCTCGTAGATCCCTACGACGCGGCCGCGCCCCACGTCGTGGGATCGGGCCGCTGTCGATGTCGGCGGCGTCACGTAGGCTCGCAGATGTCGGAGGAGATGAGTGCTCCACCGATCCGCGTCGAGGGAGGGGGCCACGTGCTCATCGACACCTACGGCCGAGTGGCCACCGACCTGAGGGTCTCGCTGACCGACCGGTGCAACCTGCGCTGTACCTACTGCATGCCCGAGGAGGGCCTGCAGTGGCTGGCCAAGCCCGACCTGCTGACGGACGACGAGATCGTCCGCCTCATCGACATCGCGGTCACCTCCCTGGGCGTCACGGAGGTCCGCTTCACCGGCGGCGAGCCCCTGCTGCGCCCCGGGCTGGTCGGCATCGTGGAGCGCGTCGCCGCCCTCGACCCGCGCCCCCAGACGTCCCTGACCACCAACGGCATCGGCCTGAAGCGCACGGCAGGGGCCCTGAAGGCCGCGGGCCTGGACCGGGTGAACGTCTCGCTGGACACCCTCCGCCCGGACGTCTTCAAGACCCTCACCCGCCGGGACCGCCACAAGGACGTGCTGGAAGGGCTGGAAGCCGCCCGGGAGGCCGGTCTCACCCCGGTGAAGGTCAACTCCGTCCTGATGCCGGGGCTCAACGACGACGAGGCCCCGGACCTGCTGGCCTGGGCCGTCGAGCACGACTACGAGCTGCGCTTCATCGAGCAGATGCCGCTCGACGCCCAGCACGGCTGGAAGCGCGACGGCATGGTCACCGCGGGTGACATCCTCACCTCGCTGCGCACCCGCTTCGAGCTGACCCCGGAGGGGTCCGAGGCACGCGGCTCCGCCCCGGCCGAGCGCTGGATCGTCGACGGCGGCCCGCACCGCGTCGGCGTCATCGCCTCCGTCACCCGCCCGTTCTGCGCCGCCTGCGACCGCACCCGCCTGACCGCCGACGGCCAGGTGCGCACCTGCCTGTTCGCCCAGGAGGAGACCGACCTGCGCGCAGCCCTGCGCTCCGGCGCCCCCGACGAGGAGATCGCCCGCATCTGGCGCCTGGCCATGTGGGGCAAGAAGGCCGGCGCCGGACTCGACGACCCGTCGTTCGTCCAGCCCGACCGGCCGATGTCGGCGATCGGCGGTTAGGGCCGGTCCTGGGCGGCGCCCTCGGCCGCCCGCCAGTCCTCGAACTTCACGACGTCCTTCAGGAAGCCCCGCACCCCGAGGAACTGGGACAGGTGCTCCCGGTGCTCCTCGCACGCGAGCCACGTCTTGCGTCGCTCCGGCGTGTGGATCTTCGGATTGTTCCAGGCCAGCACCCACACTGCGGCGGTCCGGCAGCCCTTGGCGGAGCAGATCGGGGTCGTCTCGTCACTCACAGGTTCGTCTCACAACTCACGGAAAAAGGCGACGCCGAGCAGCCACGGGGGGAGCTGCCCGGCGTCGGTCCGTCGCTCCGACGGGGGATGCGGAGCGCGTACGAAGTATGTCACGGGTCACCCGCCGCCCGGCACCGGAACAACATGATTGATCTGAGCTTTTCTTGAGCCTTACGCAGAGTTGACGTCCGCCTCCCGGCCGGCCCCTTCCGGTCGCGACCGGTCGTGCGGCTCGCCGCGTGCACCCGGCGCCGGATCGCCCACGGCGTCTTCCGGGACGGATTCCGCGGAGCCGTCGTTCGAGCGCGACGCCGTGATCATCGGCGGTGTCGGTGCCGTGACGAACGTCGACGGCAGCGACGGCGCGTTCTCCCGCCCGGCGTTGGCGATCACCACCGCGATGTAGGGCAGGACCGCCCCGAGCACCAGGGCCACGATCGCGACGTGCTGCTCCACGTTCCACAGGCAGGCCGCGAGGATCACCGCCACCGTACGGACCGACATCGAGATGACGTAGCGGCGCTGCCGCCCGCGCACGTCCTCCTGCAGGCCCGCCCGGGCTCCGGTGATCCGGAACACCTGGGCGCTGCCGCCGGCACTCCGCTTCCGCATCACGTTCCACCATCCGCCCGCATCGGACTCTCCCCGCCCCGCTTCCGTCCGCGGCCGCTCGGGGACACCGGTCCCGGACAGCATCCACGTTACGCCGCACCTGCGACGCCCACGAGACCGGGGCGCCCCTCGCCGGCCCGGACGGCGTGCGCCGTACCCCGTAGGGACGTCACCCGCATGGCCGTATCCGGGATGCGCCGGACGTGGTAGCGCCGGAGACTGGCGGTAATGCTCACGTAGGGCCGTACGAGGAGGCATCCATGGGCTGGTTGTGGGCGATCATCGTGGGATTCGTGCTGGGTCTGATCGCCAAGGCGGTCATTCCGGGCAAGCAGCACAGCCCCCTGTGGCTGACCACCATCTTCGGCATCCTCGGTGCCATCGTCGGCAACGCGATCGCCCGGGCGGTCGGCGTCGAGGCGACGCCGGGCGTCGACTGGATGCGGCACCTCTTCCAGCTCGTCGCCGCGATCATCATCGTGGCGCTCGGCGATGCGGCCTACATGGCGGTACGGGGCAGGCGACGGCAGCGGATCTGACGGGACCCATGGCGAGGGGGCGGTTCGCGGCACCACCCGATGTCGCGAACCGCCCCCTCGTACGCGCGCTCAGGCGCCGGTGACCTCCACGGCGGCCAGGTTCTTCTTGCCGCGGCGCAGCACCAGCCAGCGTCCGTGCAGCAGGTCCTCCTTGGCGGGGACGGCGTCCTCGCCGGCGACCTTGACGTTGTTCACGTAGGCGCCGCCCTCCTTGACCGTGCGGCGCGCGGCGGACTTGCTGGCGACCAGGCCGACCTCGGCGAACAGGTCGACGACCGGGCTGAGCTCGGCGGCCTGGATGTGCGGCACCTCCGACAGGGCCGCGGCCAGCGTCCTGTCGTCCAGCTCCGCCAGGTCGCCCTGGCCGAACAGCGCCTTGGACGCGGCGATCACGGCGGCCGTCTGGTCGGCGCCGTGCACCAGCGTCGTCAGCTCCTCGGCCAGTGCGCGCTGCGCCGCCCGAGCCTGCGGACGCTCCTCCGTCTGCTTCTCCAGCTCCTCCAGCTCCTCGCGGGACCTGAAGGACAGGATGCGCATGTACGTCGAGATGTCCCGGTCGTCCACGTTCAGCCAGAACTGGTAGAACGCGTACGGCGTGGTCATCTCCGGGTCGAGCCAGACGGCGCCGCCCTCGGTCTTCCCGAACTTGGTGCCGTCCGCCTTCGTCATCAGAGGCGTCGCGTAGGCGTGGACCGTGGCGTCCGGCTCCAGCCGGTGCAGCAGGTCCAGACCGGCCGTGAGGTTGCCCCACTGGTCGCTGCCGCCCTGCTGCATCGTGCAGCCGTAGCGCCGGTACAGCTGCAGGAAGTCCATCGCCTGCAGCAGCTGGTAGCTGAACTCCGTGTAGCTGATGCCCTCGGAGGACTCCAGGCGCCGGGCGACGGAGTCCTTCGTCAGCATCTTGTTGACGCGGAAGTGCTTGCCGATGTCCCGCAGGAACTCGATCGCGGAGAGGTTCTGCGTCCAGTCGAGGTTGTTGACCATCACGGCCGCGTTGTCGCCCTCGAAGGACAGGAACGGCTCGATCTGGCCGCGCAGCCGCTCGACCCAGCCCGCGACGGTCTCCGGCGAGTTCAGCGTGCGCTCCGCGGTCGGGCGCGGGTCGCCGATCTGGCCCGTGGCCCCGCCGACCAGCGCCAGCGGCCGGTGACCGGCCATCTGGAGCCGGCGCACGGTGAGCACCTGCACCAGATGGCCCACGTGCAGGGACGGCGCGGTCGGGTCGAAGCCGCAATAGAACGTGACGGGACCGTCCGCGAGCGCCTTGCGCAAAGCGTCCTCGTCAGTGGACTGGGCGAACAGCCCACGCCACTTCAGCTCGTCGACGATGTCCGTCACGGTTCTCGTGTCTCCTAGGTGATGGTGCTCGATGATCCTCGGCCGGCCGGGTGACGGCCGACTGCGACGCCTACGAGGTTATACGCCCTGGCTGACAGAGCTCATATTGAAATCTGGGACGCGCAGCGCGGGCATCGCCGCCCTGGTGAACCAGTCGCTCCACTCCCTCGGCAGCGTCTTCTCCGTCCGCCCGGCCTCCGTGGCGCGGCCCAGCAGGTCCACCGGCGACTCGTTGAACCGGAAGTTGTTCACCTCGCCGGTCACCTCGCCGTTCTCGACCAGGTAGACGCCGTCCCGGGTGAGGCCGGTGAGCAGCAGCGTCGCCGGGTCGACCTCGCGGATGTACCACAGGCAGGTCAGCAGCAGCCCCCGCTCGGTGCCGGCGACCATCTCCTCCAGGGAGCGGTCGGTGCCGCCGTCCAGGACCAGGTTGCCGATCGCCGGCGCCACCGGCAGGCCGGTCAGCGCGGCGCTGTGCCGGGTGGTCGTCAGATGGGCCAGCTTCCCCTCGCGGATCCAGTCGGTGGCCGCCACCGGCAGCCCGTTGTCGAACACCGACAGGTCGCCGCCGGAGGAGTGCGCGACCACGAAGGGCGGGGTCTCCAGGCCCGGCTCGTGCGGGTCGCTGCGCAGCGTCAGCGGCAGCTCGCCGAGCCGCTCGCCGACGCGCGTGCCGCCGCCCGGCTTGGAGAACACCGTGCGCCCCTCGGCCGCGTCCCGTCCCGAGGCCGACCACAGCTGGTAGATCAGCAGGTCCGCGACCGCCGTCGGCGGCAGAAGCGTCTCGTACCGGCCCGCGGGCAGCTCCACACGCCGCTCGGCCCAGCCCAGCCGTACGGCCAGCTCCGCGTCCAGCGCCGCGGGGTCGACGTCCTTGAAGTCCCGGGTGGACCGGCCCGCCCAGGCCGACCTGGTGCGGTCCGGCGACTTGGCGTTCAGCTCCAGCGTCCCGGTGGGCTGGTCGTGGCGCAGCCGCAGCCCGGTCGACGTACCGAGGTAGGTCGACACCAGCTCGTGGTTGGCGAAGCCGTACAGTTCACGGCCGCCCGCACGCGCGCGTGCGAACGCCTCGCCGAGGGCCGGCGCGAAGTCGGCGAACACGGCCGACGAGGTCTCGGCGGGCGCGTCGGTGAAGTCGGGCGACACCGGCACCCCGGTGACCAGCGGCTGCGCGTCCTCGGCGGGCCCGGCGCCGCGCGCGGCGGCCTCGGCGGCGCGTACCAGGGGCTCCAGCTCCTCCATGGTCACCGCCGAGCGCGACACCACCCCGGACGCCGTGCCCTCCCGGCCGTCGACGGTGGCCACGATCGTGAGCGTGCGCCCGCGCGTGACCCCGTTGGTGGTGAGCGCGTTGCCCGCCCAGCGAAGGTTGGCGGTGGAGTGCTCGTCGGCGATCACGACGCAGCCGTCCGCCCGGGACAGCTCCAGGGCCCGCTCGACGATCTCGTGCGGCTTGTTCGTGGACGCGCTCATCGACCGGCCTCCTGGGTCGTGTTCAGGATGTTGACTCCCTTGAAGAGGGCGGACGGGCAGCCGTGCGACACGGCCGCGACCTGTCCCGGCTGGGCCTTGCCGCAGTTGAAGGCCCCGCCCAGGACGTACGTCTGCGGGCCGCCGACGGCCGCCATGGACCCCCAGAAGTCGGTGGTGGTGGCCTGGTAGGCCACGTCCCGCAGCTGCCCG
Source organism: Streptomyces viridiviolaceus (assembly GCF_014650995.1). Lineage (GTDB taxonomy): Bacteria > Actinomycetota > Actinomycetes > Streptomycetales > Streptomycetaceae > Streptomyces > Streptomyces viridiviolaceus. The sequence goes on along the minus strand of NZ_BMWA01000006.1, from coordinate 25,507 downwards.
GTGAGCCGCCCGTTCTCGATCCGGAAGAACCGCTGTCCGGTGAACTGGAAGTTGTAGCGCTGCATGTCGATGGACCACGACCGGTCCCCGACGACGTAGACGCCCCGGTCCACGCCCCCGATCAGGTCCTCCGTGGACAGCCCGCCGGGGTCCGGCCGCAGCGACACGTTGGCCATGCGCTGCACGGGCACATGGGCGGGGGAGTCGGCGTAGGCGCACCCGTTGGACCGCTCGAACCCGGTGAGCCTCGCGATGCGCCGGTCGAGCTGGTAGCCGACCAGCGTGCCGTCCTTCACCAGGTCCCAGGACTGGGCCTCGACGCCCTCGTCGTCGTAGCCGACGGTGGCCAGGCCGTGCTCGGCGGTGCGGTCGCCGGTGACGTTCATCAGCTCCGAGCCGTAGCGCAGCTTGCCGAGCTGGTCGAAGGTGGCGAAGGAGGTGCCGGCGTAGGCCGCCTCGTAGCCGAGGGCGCGGTCCAGCTCGGTGGCGTGCCCGATGGACTCGTGGATGGTCAGCCACAGGTTGGACGGGTCGACGACCAGGTCGTACAGCCCCGGCTCGACGCTCGGCGCCCGCATCTTCTCGGCCAGCAGCTCCGGGATCTCGGCCAGCTCCGCGTCCCAGTCCCAGCCGGTGCCGGTCAGGTACTCCCAGCCGCGTCCGGCGGGCGGCGCGAGCGTGCGCATGGAGTCGAACTCGCCGCTGGAGCCGTCCACCGACACCGCGGTGAGCACCGGGTGCAGCCGCACCCGCTGCTGGGTGGTCACGGTCCCCGCGGTGTCGGCGTAGAACTTGTTCTCGTGCACCGTCAGCAGCGAGGCGTCGACGTGGTCGACCCCGTCGGCGGCCAGCAGCCGCGCGCTCCACTCCGCCAGCAGTCCGGCCTTCTCCTCGCCGGGCACGGTGAACGGATCGATCTCGTACGACGAGATCCACGTGCGGTCGGCGTGCACGGGCTCGCCGGCCAGCTCCACCCGCTCGTCCGACCCGGCGGCCCGGATCACCTGTGCGGACAGCTTCGCCATCGCCACCGCCTGTGAGGCGACCTTGGCGGCGGCGTCCATCGTCAGGTCCACGCCCGACGCGAAGCCCCACGTACCGCCGTGCACCACGCGCACCGCGTAGCCGAGGTCGGTGGTGTCCGAGGACCCGGCGGGCTTGGCGTCCCTGAGCCGCCAGGAGGCACTGCGCACCCGCTCCAGCCGGAAGTCCGCGTGCTCGGCACCGAGCGCACGCGCGCGTGCGAGAGCGGCGTCGGCGAGGGCGCGTAGGGGAAGGGCCGTGAAGGCTTCGTCGATGCTATGAGGCACCTGTGTCTCTTTCTGTCGACGTGACCGGAGGTTGCTGCGGCCGGAGGCTTCCCCGATCATGTCGCGCCGCCCCGCCCGCGGACCACAGGTTTGCGACCGACGTCCGCCACTTTCTGTAGGGACCCGACAGTCAGTCCCGTAAGCCACTGTGGGTGCCCGATTGTCCGCGGACGGGCGGGGACCGATAGGTTTTCGAGGAAGCCGCCCGTCATCGCCGCCTGTCGTCCAGGTGCTGGGGCGGGCGTTCGGACCGCTAGGGAAAGGGTGATCCGTTGAGCCGCTCGGTTCTCGTCACCGGAGGCAACCGGGGCATCGGCCTCGCCATCGCCCGCGCTTTCGCCGATGCCGGCGACAAGGTCGCGATCACGTACCGCTCGGGGGAGCCGCCGGCCGGCTTCCTCGCCGTCAAGTGCGACATCACCGACACCGAGCAGGTGGAGCAGGCCTACAAGGAGATCGAGGCCGAGCACGGCCCGGTCGAGGTCCTGATCGCCAACGCCGGCGTGACCAAGGACCAGCTCCTGATGCGCATGTCCGAGGAGGACTTCACCTCGGTCGTCGACACCAACCTCACCGGCACCTTCCGCGTCGTCAAGCGCGCCAACCGGGGCATGCTGCGCGCCAAGAAGGGCCGTGTCGTCCTGATCTCGTCGGTGGTCGGCCTGCTCGGCTCCGCGGGGCAGGCGAACTACGCCGCCTCCAAGGCCGCCCTGGTCGGCTTCGCGCGTTCCCTCGCCCGCGAGCTGGGCTCGCGCAACATCACCTTCAACGTCGTCGCGCCCGGCTTCGTCGACACGGACATGACCAAGGCGCTCACCGAGGAGCAGCGGTCGAACATCGTGTCGCAGGTGCCGCTCGCCCGGTACGCGCAGCCGGAGGAGATCGCCGCCGCGGTGCGGTTCCTCGCCTCGGACGACGCCTCGTACATCACTGGAGCCGTCATCCCCGTTGACGGCGGACTGGGAATGGGTCACTGATCACCATGAGCGGAATCCTCGAGGGCAAGCGCGTCCTGATCACCGGTGTGCTGATGGAGTCCTCCATCGCCTTCCACACCGCCAAGCTGGCCCAGGAGCAGGGCGCCGAGATCATCCTCACCGCCTTCCCGCGGCCCACGCTGACCGAGCGCATCGCCAAGAAGCTGCCCAAGCCCACCAAGGTCATCGAGCTCGACGTCACCAACGACGAGCACCTCGGACGTCTCGCGGACATCGTCGGCGAGGAGCTCGGCGGTCTCGACGGCGTCGTGCACTCCATCGGCTTCGCGCCGCAGGACGCGCTCGGCGGCAACTTCCTGAACACGCCGTTCGAGTCGGTCTCCACGGCCATGCACGTCTCGGCGTTCTCCCTGAAGTCGCTGACCATGGCCTGCCTGCCGCTGATGCAGAACGGCGGCTCGGTCGTCGGCCTCACCTTCGACGCGCAGTTCGCCTGGCCGCAGTACGACTGGATGGGCCCGGCCAAGGCGGCCCTGGAGGCCACCAACCGGTACATGGCACGCGACCTGGGCAAGCAGAACATCCGCTGCAACCTCATCTCCGCGGGTCCCATCGGCTCGATGGCCGCCAAGTCCATCCCGGGCTTCGGCGAACTGGCCTCCGTGTGGGACAGCCGTTCCCCGCTGGAGTGGGACCTCAAGGACCCCGAGCCGGCCGGCCGCGGCGTCGTCGCGCTGCTGAGCGACTGGTTCCCGAAGACCACGGGCGAGATCATCCACGTCGACGGCGGGCTGCACGCCATCGGCGCCTGACCGAGCGCCTCGCCGGGGCCCGCGTTCCTCCGGGACGCGGGCCCTCGGCATGTCACCCGTTCGGCCCAGCCGGCCGCGCGGCGGCGACCCCGGCCGCGCACCCTTTGAGTAGCGGGTTCACCACGCGCTTCCCTCCCCAGCACGGCCGAGGAGGTCCCCTTGTGCGCTTCTTCCGCAGCCTGGCCTCAGCGACCGTCGCCGTCGTGTGCGTGCTGCTCCTGCCGTACGAGGCGATGTCCGACGCGCGCGTGCCGGCCGGGGACACGCCGTCGCCGGAGCCGTTCGGCGCCGCGTGCCGCATCCGGGTCGACGGATCCCGCGTGACCGCGTACTGCCACAACCCGTACCCGGGGACCGACCGGGTGAGCCTGCACGTCGAGTGCGCCCACTGGTGGGACCTCGACAGCGACGGCGCCCCGGTGGAGGCCGGGCCCGCCGAGACCGTGCGGCTGACCGGACGCTGCTGGAAGGAGGTCCGGTCGGCGTGGATCAGCCATCGGCGGGTGAGCTGAACCGGCCGGGACGGCACAGGAACGGATAGCCCGCCGCCTCCTCGTGGGCCGTCTCGGCGTCGCCCGCGCGGATAGCGTCGACCAGCCGGGTGTGGTCCATGTGCGTCTCCGGCGTCAGCTCCTCGCCGACGTCCTCCCGCAGCCAGTCCCGCATCACCTCGCCCAGGTCCGCGTACATCGCGGTCATCACGTCGTTGTGCGAGGCGGCCACGACGGCCAGGTGGAACGTCGCGTCCGCCGTCACGAACGCCTCCGTGTCGCCCGACTCCCACGCCTCCTCGCGGCGCACCAGCAGCGCGTCGAGCTGCTTGAGGTCCTTCTCCGTGCGCCGCTCGGCGGCCAGGCGGGCGGCGGCCGACTCCAGCGTGGAGCGCAGCTCGGCGATGTGCCGCGGCTCGGCGTCGGCGAAGCGGCGGTGCATCACGCCCGCCAGCTCGCTGGTCGCCACGACATAGGTCCCGGAGCCCTGACGGATGTCCAGCAGGCCGTTGTGGGCCAGCGCGCGGACCGCCTCGCGGACCGTGTTCCGGGCGACACCGAGCTGCTCGACGAGCTCGGGCTCCGTCGGGATGCGGGAGCCGACCGGCCACTCGCCCGAGGCGATCTGCTGCCGCAGTGACGCGATGACCTGCTCGGACAGTGCCGAGCGGCGGGGATGGCTCAGGGGCATGGCTCACCTTCGCACACGGGCTGCGGCGGCGGACAACCGCAGAATGGACAACCAATCATCCCATGATTCTATGATGGGTCTCATGGCTAGTGAGGAAACCCGGACGCTCAGGTCCACGACCGTCAGCAATTCGGCCGCGCGCGACGCCCGGGAACCCGTGCCCGCGCAGTCGGGGCAGCCGTCCACGCGCGCGTGGACGGCATGGACGACGCGCCTGCTCGTCCTCGGCATCGTCCTGGCCGCCCTCAACCTCCGGCCCGCCATCACCAGCCTCGGCGCGCTCCTGGAGGAGGTCCGCGACGGGCTCGGCATGAGCGGCAGCGTCGCCGGACTGCTCACCTCGGTGCCTCCCCTCTGCTTCGCCGTCTTCGGCGTCACCGCCCCCCGGCTCGCCCGCCGCTTCGGACCCGGCGCGGTGGTGTGCGCGGGCATGGTCGCCATCACGGCGGGCCTGCTGATACGTCCGTTCGCCGGTGGCACGGCGGGCTTCCTGGCCGCCACCGCCCTGGCGCTCATGGGCATCGCGGTCAGCAACGTCCTGATGCCGGTCATCGTCAAGCGCTGGTTCCCCGACCGGGTCGGCTCCATGACCGGCGTGTACTCGATGGCCCTCGCCTTCGGCACCTCGATCGCCGCCGCGGCGACCGTGCCGGTGACGAACGCGCTGGGCGGGCACTGGCAGCCCGGCCTCGCCGTGTGGGCGGCGCTGGGGGCCGCGGCCGTCCTGCCGTGGATCCCGTTCGTCCGGGACCGGGGGGCCTCGTCCGCGGCGGACGCCCCCGCCACAGCCTCCGCCGAGGACGCGTCCACGGGCACGGACCGGCCGGCCGAGCAGCCCGTGCTGCGGATCACCCGCAGCCGTACGGCCTGGGCGCTCGCCGTCTTCTTCGGCCTGCAGGCCACCGCCGCCTACATCACCATGGGCTGGATGGCGCAGATCTTCCGGGACGCGGGCGTGGCCGCCGGCACCGCCGGACTGCTGCTGGCCGTCACCATGGTGATGGGCGTGCCGCTGGCCTTCGTCATCCCGCGCGTGGCCACCCGGCTGCCCAACCAGGGCCCGATCGTGCTGGTCCTCGGCGTGTGCGGACTCGCCGGGTACGCCGGTCTGTACTTCGCCCCGGCCGGCGGTGCCTGGGCCTGGGCCCTGCTGCTCGGCGTCTCCAACTGCGCCTTCCCGCTCGCCCTCACCATGGTGGGGATGCGGGCCAGGACCGGCGCGGGCGTCGCCCAGCTGTCGGCCTTCGCGCAGAGCACCGGCTATCTGATCTCCATCCCCGGCCCGCTCCTGGTCGGCGTGCTCTACCAGCACAGCGGCGGCTGGGGCCTGCCGATCGCGCTGATGAGCGCCCTGATGGTGCCGCAGATGGTGGTCGGCGTCCTGGCCGGGCGCAACCGCACCGTGGAAGAGGAGGCGGCCCGCTGACCCCGCCCCGCGCGGGGGATGCGAGACTTGCCGTATGCCAGTCCTGGACCCGAACCCCCAGCAAGGCCAGAAGAAGATGCTGCTCGTCTTCGGCGGCTTCCTCGCGATCTTCGTGATCATCGGCATCATCGCCACCATCGCCGCGCCGTGACCGCGCCATCGGCCCGGCGGGCCGATGGTGGGGATATCCCCCCGTCCCCTAGGGGGTGAGGGTCAGGGTCAAGTGGGTGGACCTCCGGATGGGTCGGGGCCCCCGGATTCCGTAGCTTCGAGATGTGACCGCGACCGGCGGACCGCGGAGCACGGACCAGGGACTCGAAGACCAGCGGAGGCACACATGTCGGCCCCTACGCACACCCGGCCCCACCCGGCGACCCCGGGCGGCGTCGAGATCCGGCTGCCCTGGTGGGCCCTCGCCCTCCCCGTGCTCGCCTTCGTCACGCTGCTGCTGCTGATGCTCGACCCCTCGGACGCCCAGGCGGCCGCGGGCGACCCCACGATCACCCACCTCCTGGAGCGGGTGCGTGAGCTGACCGTGGGCTAGCCGGACCCGCATGTCAACTACCTGCGCCCCATGGCCTGTTTCATGCGAAGCTGGGTTGCATGAGCGTCGCAGAACCCCGCAGGATTGTCCTCTTCCGGCATGCGAAAGCCGACTGGCCACAGGTGTCCGACCACGAGCGACCGCTCGCCGACCGGGGCCGCATGGAGGCCGCGGAGGCCGGACGCCGGCTGGCGGACACCGGCATCCCCTTCGACCTGGCCCTGTGCTCTACCGCGATCCGGACCCGCGAGACCTGGAAGCTCGCCGTTCAGGAGTTCCCGCAGCGGCCGAAAACCGTCTATGAGGAGCGGATCTACGAGGCGTCGCCCGGCGAACTGATCGCCGTGCTCAACGAGACCCCCGACGATCCGCGGAACGTCCTGGTGATCGGCCACAACCCGGGCATCCAGGGGCTCGCCGACATCCTGGCCGGCTCGGCTCAGGACGACGCCCGCGAGCTGATGGCCCGCCGCGGCTTCCCGGCCGCCGCCTTCGCCGTCCTGTCCTTCACCGGCACCTGGAAGGACGTCGAACCCGGCGTCGCCTCGTTGGACGACTTCTGGGTGCCGACCGACTGATCCCGCCCACGTGACAGGGCCCGGCACCCAGGCGGTGCCGGGCCCGCGCCGTACGCAGACGGGGTCAGTGCAGGTCGAGCTCCTGGCCGGGCCGCTGGTCCAGCGTGTCCGCCGCCTCGACCTCCTCGCGGGTGATGCCCAGCAGATACAGCACCGTGTCGAGGAACGGCACGTTCACCGCGGTGTGCGCCGCCTCGCGCACCACCGGCTTGGCGTTGAAGGCGACCCCGAGCCCCGCCGCGTTCAGCATGTCCAGATCATTGGCGCCGTCCCCGATCGCCACGGTCTGCGACAGCGGCACCCCGGCCTCGGCGGCGAACCGGCGCAGCAGCCGTGCCTTGCCCGCCCGGTCCACGATCTCCCCGGTGACCCGGCCGGTCAGCCGGCCATCGACTATCTCCAGCGTGTTGGCCTGGGCGAAGTCCAGCCCGAGCCGCTCCTTGAGGTCGTCGGTGACCTGGGTGAACCCGCCGGAGACGACACCCACCTGGTAGCCGAGCCGCTTCAGCGTACGGATCAGGGTGCGGGCACCCGGCGTCAGCCGTACCTCGCTGCGCACCTTCTCCACCACCGAGGCGTCCAGCCCCTCCAGCAGCGCCACGCGCGCGTGCAGCGACTGCTCGAAATCCAGCTCCCCGCGCATCGCGGCCGCGGTCACCTCGGCGACCTTGTCCTCGCAGCCGGCGTGCGCGGCGAAGAGCTCGATCACCTCGTCCTGGATGAGCGTGGAGTCCACGTCCATGACGACCAGGCGCTGCGCTCGCCGGTGCAGCCCCGCCGAGACGACGGCGACGTCCACGCCGAGCGCGGCGGCCTCGGTCGCCAGGGCGGTGCGCAGCGGCTCGGTCTCCACACCGGACACCGCGAACTCGACGGCCGTCACCGGGTACTTGGCGAGCCGGAAGATGCGGTCGATGTTGCTGCCGGTCTCGGTGATCCGGGCCGCTATGGCGGCCGTCGCCTCCGCGGTGAGCGGGTGCCCGAGCACGGTGACGAGAGAGCGGCCGAGACCGCGCGGCCGGTTGTCGCCGATACCGGAGATGATCTCCGCCTGCATCTTCATCGACTCCGCCCAGCTGTGGACGGTCGCCCGCAGATCTCCCTCCAGCCCCCGGGGTGGCTCGGTCACGAGCGCGCACAGCACGATCCGGCCACGGGTGACGACCTGCTCGATGTCGACCACGTCGACGGAGAAGGCGGCGAGGGTGTCGAACAGGCCGGCCGTGATGCCCGGCCGGTCCTTGCCGAAGATCTTGACGAGAAGAGTGGGAACGTCAGAGGTCTGCGAAGCGCTCATGGTGTTCCCACCGTATCCGGCACGCGGTGCCTTTCGCGCGCGAGGTCCGCCTGCCGGACACGGAACACTCGATGGCGCCCGGACGGCGCGGACATGGCGTTTCGCCGACGAGCCGGGATCGCCGTCCGTGTCACTGCCCGTCCCGCGGCCGCCGCGGCGGCGCCGGAGGCGGGGGCGGCGGGGGAGGGGGACGCTCGCCCCACCGGGACGGCGGCCGGTCTTCGGACCGCTCCCCGGAACCCGGGGGCAGCCGGGGGCCCCGCGGCGGCTCCAGGGGCCCCGCCACCGTGGGAGCGCCGTACACGTCGTCGCCGGCGTCGGAACGCCGCCCGGTACCGGCGGAGGGCGGCCTGCCGGAGTCCGGCGTGTACCCCGCACCGGAGTCCGCACCCGGCCCCGCCGGCCCGGCAGGGCGTGGGTCCCGCGCTCGCCGCGCCTCGTCCGGCGGTCGCAGGTACGGGTTGGTACCGGGATCGGGCGGCCGGTGCGGCGTACCGGGCCGGTACGGCCCGGACGGCGACGCCGCGAACGGCGCCTCGTCCACGCCACCGCCCGCACCCGGCGCGCCCGTCCCCCCGGCACCCCGTGCCAACGGCGCCGCCCGCCGTCCCGCCGCCCCGCTCGCCCACGCCGACAGCGCACCCGCGGCCCCCGCACCCGCGCCCCACACGGCGCCCAGCAGCAGCGCCGTACCGAGGTGCCCGCGCAGCTCGATACCGGCGCCGAACGCGTCGAAGCCGAGCACCGAGAGCGAGGCGTCCACGGACACCTCCGTCAGCCACACCAGCAGGGGCAGTGCCAGTGCGGTCGCGATCCCCAGCCGCACGGCGCACCGCCCCGCGAAGCCCGGGGCACGCGCGTCGGACCCCACCGGCGTCCGTACCGCCGTCAGCACGCCCGCGAGCAGCATCGTCAGCGCCGCAGCCACCCCGAGCAGCCACACCCGCCCGTCCAGCTCCGCCAGCCGCCCCAGCGTGACCGGCTCGTCGCCGCTCACGCGCAGCAGCTCGTCCAGCGGATCCGGAAGGAGCCCGGCCAGCTCCCCGCTCGCGCGCCCGTCCCACGGCACGAGCAGACCGATCGGCACGCCGAGCCAGACGCCGTTCGGCGCGCCCAGAAGCGCCGCGCCCGCGATCCGGCGGGGGTGGTCGTCGCCGATCGCCGCGTAGGCGGCGGCCGCGTACCCGGCCGCCACCGCCGTGAGGAACACCGCGACCAGGGCGGACACCGCGGGCCGCACCGCCCGGTGCAGTGCCTCCCACCCGCGCGGCAGCGGCGTGCGGCGCGAGGCGAGCAGCGCGATCAGCAGGATCCCGGCCGACCAGCCCAGTCCGCCCAGCAGGGTCGGCGCGGTGTCGACGGTGAAGCCGACCGCCGCCTTCGCGTCGACGAGGTCCCCGATCCGGTCCGGCAGCAGGCCGCCGATGTCACCGAGGTCTCCGAGCCCCGGAATCCCGACACCCCCGCCCCCGCCGTCGCCGGGCAGGTCGCCGAGTCCGAGGGAGCCGCCGTCGATCGTGACGACGTCGTGGCCCGCCCAGGCCAGCCCGCCCAGCATCGCCACGAAGAGGGCGACCACCGTGCCCGCGCGCGCGAGGAGTTCGGCGCGCGAGACCACAACTCCCGCCGCCCGCAACGACCGCAGGAAGAAGAACGACAGCAGCACCGCACCGACCAGGCTCACTCCCAATGGCGTGATCTCGATGGCGGTGCGCGCCTCGGCGCTTTCCAGCCCGAAGGCGGACACGTCCCCGGACGGCGTGACCGAACCCCCCGCCGCGAGCGCCACCACCGCGGCGGTCATCGGCCCGAGCGAGCCGGCCGCGTCCGCGTCCAGCAGCCTGAGACCGAGCGCCGCCGCCCCTGCCATCCCGATCAACGCCCAGCTCACGGAGGCGATCGCGGACAGCACGACGTCCGCCCACGGCACCTTCGTGCCGTACCCCTCGTTCCCGACGCTCGTGGACGCCTTCATGGCAGACCCCCCGATCCGCGGCGCGGCCGGGTTGCCGCGCATGTCCCCCTCGCGTGGATTACCACTCTCCGGGCAGGTTTCAACCCCGTCAACGGAATCGGTCGGGGCGCACGTACGCACTCTTCACGAGGCCCGACTTTCGGTCAGGGGGCCGAGCCTGAAATAGTTCCCCCCGATGTTCGACATCCCTAGACTCCCTGCGACGGGGGTAACTCGGGGGACAACTCAGTGGGGCATGGAGTGCCGGAACTCGTACTGGAATCTAATGGACGGACCTGGACGCTCGATCCGTCCAGGTCTTACGTGCTCGGACGCGATCCGCAGGGGGAGGTCGTGTTCGACGACGCCAGGGTCTCCTGGCGGCACGCCACGGTCAGCTTCAACGGCCGCAGTTGGGTCCTCGAGGACCACGGCAGTACCAACGGCACGTTCGTGCAGGGCCAGCGGATCCACCAGGTGGAGCTCGGCCCCGGCATGTCGGTGCACCTGGGCAACGCGACCGACGGGCCGCGCCTGAACCTGACCGGCAGCGCGGCCGCCGTCGGCACGCAGCAGGGGCAGCCCCAGCAGCAGCCGTACGCCGCGCAGAGCGCGAACCCCGGCTGGGCCCAGCAGGCACCCGCCCAACAGCCGCCGCAGCAGCAGGAACCGCAGCAGGTTCCGCAGCATCAGGTTCCGCAGCAGGCTCCGCATGCCGACTGGCAGAACCCCCAGCAGAGCGCGCCGCAGCCGCAGCAGGCCGCTCCGCACTTCCCCCAGCAGCAGGGACCCGGTGGCGCGGCGGGGGCGCCGCCGGTCTACGGCGACCGCAGCCCGACCACGTTCCACCAGTTCTCGCTGGGCCGCGTGATGCGCATCGGCCGTGCGCTGGAGAACGACCTGGTCGTCTCCGACCTCCAGGTCTCCCGCAACCACGCCGAGTTCCACTCGACGCCCGACGGTCGCATGGAGATCCGCGACCTGGGCTCGCACAACGGCACGTACGTCAACGGCCAGCCGATCGCCAAGGGCGGCTCGCAACTGCTCGGCCCGACCGACATCGTGGGCGTCGGCCACTCGACGTTCCGGATCGTCGGCGACCGGCTGGAGGAGTTCGTCGACACCGGTGAGGTTTCCTTCTCCGCCCGCCACCTGACCGTCACGGTCGACGGCGGCAAGCAGATCCTCAAGGACGTCTCCTTCGGCGTCCCCGAGAAGTCGCTGATCGCGGTCATCGGCCCGTCCGGCTCCGGCAAGTCGACCCTGCTCAAGGCGCTCACCGGCTACCGGCCCGCCGACCAGGGCGAGGTCCTCTACGACAACCGGAACCTCTACAAGCAGTTCGCCGAGCTGCGCCAGCGCATCGGTCTGGTCCCGCAGGACGACATCCTGCACAAGGAACTGACCGTCAAAAAGGCCCTGAAATACGCGGCCAAGCTGCGCTTCCCGGCCGACACCACGGCCGCCGAGCGTGACGCCCGCATAGACGAGGTGCTGCGCGAGCTGAAGCTCGACATCCACAAGGACAAGAAGGTCACCTCGCTCTCCGGCGGCCAGCGCAAGCGCGTGTCCGTCGCCCTGGAGCTGCTGACCAAGCCGTCGCTGATCTTCCTGGACGAGCCGACCAGTGGCCTGGACCCGGGCATGGACCGCGACGTCATGCAGCTGCTGCGGGGCCTCGCCGACGACGGCCGCACGGTCCTCGTCGTCACCCACTCGGTGGCCGAGCTGGCGCTGTGCGACAAGCTGCTGGTGATGGCTCCGGGCGGTTCGGTCGCCTACTTCGGCCCACCCGAGGAGGCCCTGAACTTCTTCGGCTACGACACCTGGGCCGACGTCTTCTCCGCCTTCGAGAACTACCGCGACTACGACTGGGCGGGCCGCTGGAAGGGCTCGCAGCACTACCAGATGTACGCCGCGGACATCGACGCCGTCGCCCCGCAGTCCGTACAGATGCCGCCGATGCAGGCCATGAAGCCGCCCAAGCCGCAGGGCTGGATGTCGCAGTTCGGCACGCTGGTGCGCCGCTACGTCTCGGTGATCGCCTCCGACAAGGGCTTCCTCGCCCTGATGGTGATCCTCCCGGCCGTGCTCGGCGCGGTGAGCCTGCTGATCGACGCGGACAAGGGCCTGCTGCCCAACCCGGCCAACCCCCAGACCGGCCGGATCATCCCGAACGGCACCGCCACCACGGTCCTGCTGATCCTCGCGGTCGGCGCCTGCTTCGCCGGCGCCGCGAACTCAGTCCGCGAGCTGATCAAGGAACGGGTCATCTACGAGCGGGAGCGCGCGACCGGCCTGTCGCGCTCCGCGTACCTGATGTCCAAGGTGTTCGTGCTCGGCCTGATCACCGTGCTGCAGGGCCTGATGGTCGGCGTGATCGGCTTCGCCGGCCGGGAGATCCCGGAGGAGGGCCTGATCCTCGGCGGGGCCGTGATGGTCGAGATGTCGCTGCCGATCATGGCGCTGGGCTTCACCTCGATGATGTTCGGCCTGATCATCTCGTCGCTGGTGAAGACCGCCGAGAAGACCATGCCGCTGCTGGTCATGTTCGCGATCATCCAGGTGGTGTTCACGGGCTGCCTGTTCACGCTGCACGGCGCGGTCGGCGTCAACGAGTTCTCGTACCTGATGCCGTCGCGGTGGGCGGTCGCCGCCGCGGGCGCCACGCTGGACTTCAACAAGATCAGCCCGCCCCAGCAGGGCGGCGAGACGGACCCGCTGTGGGAGCACTCCGTCGGCGCCTGGGGCCTGGACATGGCCGCGCTGATCGCCCTCGGCGTGATCTGCGGCTTCTTCGTGGCCCGCTTCCTGCGCCGTCACGAGCCCGAGGTCATGCGCAAGTGACGCTGCCGTAGAACGCCGAAGGGCGGCACCCCGTCAGGAGGGTGCCGCCCTTCGGCGTTCGGCGTACGTCCGGTACGCCCGCGAGAAGAGGCCCGCGCCGACCTCAGTACGCGCTGTTGACGTTGTCCATCGAGCCGTAGCGGTCGGCCGCGTAGTTGCAGGCCGCGGTGATGTTGGCGACCGGGTCCCAGATGTTCTTCGGGGTGCCCGGGACGTGGTACGCCTCGAAGGTCGGCGGGATCACCTGCAGCAGGCCCTTGGACGGGATGCCGTTCTGCGCGTTGATGTCCCAGTTGTTGATGGCGTTCGGGTTGCCCGAGGACTCACGCATGATGTTGCGGTGGATGCCGTCGTAGGAGCCCGGGATGCCGTGCTTCTTCAGGATGGCGAGGGACTCGCGGATCCAGCCGTCGAGGTTGTTGGCGTAGCTCTTCGTCGAGACCTGCTTCACCTCGGCGCGCTGGGCGGCCCGGCTCGCGGCCTGCTTCGCCTCCCGCTGCTGTGCGGCCTTCTCGGCGGCGGCCCGGGCGGCCGCCTTCCTCGCGGCGGCGGCGGCCTGCTTCTTCGCGGCGGCCTCGGCGGCGGCCTGCTTCTTCGCCTCGATGGCGGCGACCTTCTGGCTCGCGGCGGCGAGCTGGTCGGTGACGCCGGCGTGGACGTCCTTGATCTGCTCGGTGCTGTAAGCGACCTTGGCCGTGGGAGCGGCGACCTCGCTCGTGGCCGTCTGCCCGCTGGCCGGCACCGCGCTGAAGGCGACGGCGGCGGCGCCGAGCGTACCGACACCGGCGGCCGCGATCTTGTGGGTGCGGGTCAGGGGACGACTATGAGCACGGGTGAGGATGTTCTTGAGCATGCGGGACAGACCTCTTCGAATAGCGCGGAGGTCGCTCGCGTCCGGTGGGGACAGGGGTGCTTCCTGCACAAACGCCGCGGGCTGGAACCCACGGCGCTGAGCGACGAGAGCAATTCTTAGCGGCCGCAAAATCCACAGGCAAAGATGTGACCTACGATCCCGGGTAGTGGATCAGGGAAGGGCAAAACGGGGCAGATTGGACCATCTGCCCCGCTCAAAACGGACGAGGTGCTCTCCTACCCCCCTTCGTACGTGATCTGGGCCCTATGTGCGGGCTCACACGAACCCCTCGCCGATCTCACTGGCGGTTGCGAGAGCAATGCAGTGGGTGAGGGTCTTCCGGGCTGTTCCTACGGCAGGAGGAGATGCACGTCCCCGAACTCGTGCCACAGGTACCGCCGGCGCACCGCCTCCTCGTAACCGCGGTCGACCGCCGCCCGCCCCGCCACCGCCTCCAGCATCAGCAGATGCGAGGCCTCCGGCTCGTGGAACCCCGTCAGCAGCCCGTCCACCACCCGCACCCCGCGCTCCGGGGTGACGACCAGATCGGTCCATCCCTCCCGCGCCCGTACGCTCCCGTCGGCACCGGCCGCCGACTCAACGGCCCGCACGGCGGTCGTCCCCACCGCCAGGACCCGGCCCTGCCCCGCCCGCGCCGCCTCGATCAGTCGCGCCGACGCCTCCGGCACCGAGAAGCGCTCCGGATACGGCGGCTCGTGCGACTCCGCCGAGGCGACGCCGGTGTGCAGCGACACCGGTGCGAACTGCACCCCCCGGCTCACCAGCTCCGCCACCAGCCGCGCGGTGAAGGGCCGGGCCGCACTCGGCATCTCCGCGCTGCCCGCCCCGTCGGCGGACGGCAGCGCGAACACGGTCTGGTACGCGGACAACGGCTGGTCCCGCTCCGTATAGGAGTAACGAATGGGCCGCCCGTGCTCCCGCAGCAACGCGGGCACGTCCCCACCCCGCAACCGCGCCCACCACAACCGGTCGCCACGCGCGCTCAGCGGCTCCTCCAGCACCAGCCGCACGCCTCCGGGCAGCCTCACCTCTGTTCCCGCGGGCGCACCCGCACGCGCGCGCGTGGTGCCCCGCCCGTCGGGATCCCGCAGCTCCACCGCCCACCGGCCGTCGTCCCCCCGCGTGGAGAAGTGCACCACCACGCGCGCGTGCCCGATCCGCCCGTCGACGGCCGCGGCGAGCGTGACCGAGGTGTTGACCACCAGGACATCCCCGGCCCGCAGCAGCCGCGGCAGCTCCGGGAACGTGTGGTGCGACACCTCCGTACCGCGCGACACCAGCAGCCGTACGGCGTCCCGGTCAAGCCCGGGACCCCGCTGCTCGACCGGCACCCGCGCCGACAGCTCCTCCGGCAGCTTCCCCCACGCCCGGACCGGCCCCCGCGGTGAGAACCCCGTCAGCGAGGTCATCGCCGCTCCTGGAGCAGCGCCGGCGCCCCGTAGCGCCCGCTCGCCGGCCGCTCGTCCAGCAGACGCAGGAAGGCCGGGACGACACTGCCCGGAGCGGGCCGCGGATCGTCGTCGTCCGGTACGGCGGCCACGTAGAGGTCCGTGGCCATGTCACCGGGATCGACCGCCCAGACCCGCAGCCGTGGCTCCTCCACCGCCAGCACCGCTGCCAGGTGGTCAAGGGCCGCCTTCGACGCCCCGTAACCGCCCCATGACTCGTACGCCTCGGCGGCGGCGTCCGAGCTGACCGCGATCACCGCGCCCGCCCCGGCCGCCCGCAGCAGCGGCAACGCCTCCTGCACCAGGCCCAGCGCCGCCACCGCGTTCACCTCCAGGGCCCGCCGCAGCCCGTCCAGAGGCAGCTCCTCCAGCCGCACCAGGGGCTCCGCGCCCAGCGCGCTCGCATTGCTCACCAGCAGGTCGACGCCCCCGAACCGCCACGCCGCAGCCACCAGCTCGGCCCGGTGCGCGGCGTCCGTGACGTCCCCGGGCAGCGCCGCCACGCGCGTGCCGTACGGCTTCAGCGCCAGCGCCGTCTCCTGCAGTACCTGAGGCGTCCTGGCGTCGAGCACCAGGTCCCAGCCCCGGGCGGCCAGGGCCTCGGCCAGCGCCCGGCCCAGTCCCCTCGACGCCCCCGTGATGATCGCTACCGGCATGACACACGTCCCCTCGTCGTCCGCGCCTCCTGATCGGCGTGTGCCTCAACGTAGGAACCGGGACCCAGGGGGCGCCTCGGGCAGGGGCAGCAAACCGGCGGGGCCTTCGCCCTAGGCCCTTCGGGCGGGACCAGGGGCCTAGGCCCACCGCCCTAGGCGGCGGCCGCCACAGGTCCGATCCGCCTGTCGCACCCCGCCGGTACCGTGAGGACATGAGTCACGGCCCCCGGTCCGGCCTCGCCGCGGTGAGCTCCGCGCTGCTGGCCATGAGCAGGCACCTGGAGGTGCGCGACGTCCTCAAGACGATCGTCGCCTCCGCCCGCGAACTGCTCGACGCGCAGTACGCCGCGCTCGGCGTACCCGACGATCACGGCGGCTTCGCCCAGTTCGTGGTCGACGGCGTCAGCGACGAGCAGTGGAAGGCCATCGGCCCCCTGCCCCGCCAGCACGGCATCCTCGCCGCGATGCTGCACGACGCCCGGCCCGAGCGCCTCGCCGACGTCCGCAAGGACCCCCGCTTCGAGGGCTGGCCGTCCGCCCACCCCGACCTGGCCGACTTCCTCGGCCTGCCGATCCGGGACGGCGACGAGGTCATCGGCGCCCTGTTCCTGGCGAACAAGAACTGTCCGAAGCCCGAGGGCGGCTGCGGCTTCACCGAGGAGGACGAGGAACTGCTCGGCATCCTCGCCCAGCACGCCGCGATAGCGCTCACCAACGCGCGGCTGTACGAGCGCAGTCGCGAACTGACCATCGCGGAGGAGCGCTCCCGCCTCGCCCACGAACTGCACGACGCCGTCAGCCAGAAGCTCTTCTCCCTGCGCCTGACCGCCCAGGCCGCCGCCGCCCTGGTGGACCGCGACCCGGCCCGCGCCAAGGGCGAGCTGCAACAGGTCGCCCGGCTCGCCGCGGAGGCCGCCGACGAACTGCGCGCCGCCGTGGTGGAACTGCGCCCCGCGGCCCTCGACGAGGACGGCCTGGTCGCCACCCTCCGCACCCAGATCCAGGTCCTGGACCGCGCCCACAGCGCGCGCGTGACCTTCGCCGGCCACGGCGTCAAGGCGCTTCCCGCCGCCCAGGAGGAGGCCGTGCTGCGTGTCGCCCAGGAGGCCCTGCACAACGCCCTGCGGCACTCCGGAGGACAACACGTGGACGTCACGCTCGGCCGGCGCGGTCCCGGAGCCGTACTGCGCGTCACCGACGACGGAACGGGCTTCGATCCGCGGACGGTGCGCCGCGCGGGACGTCATCTGGGCCTGGTCTCGATGCGGGACCGGGCGAGCGGGGTCGGCGGCAGGCTGACCGTGGAATCGGCGCCCGGCAAGGGCACCACGATCGAGATGGAGGTCCCCGGTGGCTGACGCAATCAAGGTGCTGCTCGTCGACGACCACCAGGTCGTCCGCCGGGGGCTGCGCACGTTCCTGGAGGTGCAGGACGACATAGAGGTCGTGGGGGAGGCGGCGGACGGCGCCGAGGGAGTGGAGCGCGCCGGGGAACTGAGGCCCGACGTGATCCTCATGGACGTCAAGATGCCGAACATGGACGGCGTCGACGCGCTGCGCAGACTGCGAGAGCTGGACAACCCCGCGCGCGTGCTGGTCGTCACCAGCTTCACCGAGCAGCGCACGGTGGTCCCGGCCCTGCGGGCGGGCGCCGCCGGCTATGTGTACAAGGACGTCGACCCCGACGCGCTGGCGGGCGCCATCCGCTCCGTCCACGCCGGGCACATCCTGCTCCAGCCCGAGGTCGCCGGGGCCCTGCTGTCGCAGGAGGAGAACAACTCCGGTCAGGGCAGAGCCGGTTCCCTGACCGAACGGGAGCGCGAGGTGCTGGGCCTGATAGCGGACGGCCGCTCCAACCGGGAGATCGCCCGTGCGCTGGTGCTCTCGGAGAAGACCGTCAAGACCCACGTCTCGAACATCCTGATGAAGCTCGACCTCGCGGACCGCACCCAGGCCGCCCTCTGGGCCGTGCGCCACGGAGTGACCGGCTGACCGGTACGCAGTGGCAACCCGGACGGTTCCGTTCCGATCCGAGATTCATACCGTCGTGGGAATGTCCCCCACATGGCGCATCCTCCGTCGCGCCCGGCCGTTCTCCAGTGCGTGCTGCGGCGACTGCCGCGGCGATCGCAAGGAGGGCTTGTAAGTGAAGAACCTGAAGAAGGCAGCGGCCGTGACGATGGTGGCCGGCGGGCTGCTCGCCGCCGGCGCGGGCATGGCCTCCGCCACCGACGGCGCGGCCGCCCACGGCAAGGCCGTCGGCTCCCCCGGCGTCGCCTCCGGCAACGTCGTCCAGGTGCCGGTGCACATCCCGGTGAACGCCGTGGGCAACAGCGTGAACGTCATCGGCCTGCTGAACCCCGCCTTCGGCAACCTCGGCGTCAACGACTGACTCCGGTCGGCGAGCGGTAGGTGACCACGGCCTCCCGGGCCCCCACCCGGGAGGCCGGTCACGTACCACCCCGACCACATGCATCACCCACCCCGACCGCGGACACGCACCCTGCCGCAACGGCGCGCCTCCGTGCTGCCGCAAGCGCGAGCACGCCCGTTGCGGTCACCGCGGGCCTCCGTGCTGCCGCAAGCGCGAGCACGCCCGTTGCGGTCACCGCGGGCCTCCGTGCTGCCGCAAGCGTGAGCACGCCCGTTGCGGTCACCGCGGGCCTCCGTGCTGCCGCAAGCGTGAGCAAGCGTGAGCACGCCCGTTGCCGTCACCGCGCGCCTCAGTGCCGCCGCAAGCGTGAGCACGCTCCTTGCCGTCACCGCGCGCCTCCGTGCCGCCGCAAGCGTCAACACGCTCCTTGCCGTCACCGCAGTCGGGCGCCTGCCGTAAACCGCGAGTACGCGTGCCCCGCCGCAACCGTGCGTACGCGCCCTGCGGTAACCGTGGACCATCGCACCGCCACAACCAAGGGCACGCGCCCCGCCGTCACCGCGGGCAGTCGTGCCGCCTGGGGCGGCACGGGTGGGCGCGGCGGCACCCCGCCGGCGCCGGGCAGCGGGACCCACCCCCGCCCCGCCCGAACGCCGGTTCCCCTGCCGAGACACGTCACCGCCCCGACGAACCCCCACCCCAACCAAGGGACGTCACCGCACCCCCCGCTCCCGCTCCTCCACAACGGAGTTGTACGCCGCGACCTGCGCCCGCCGAGCCGTCCTCTCCACCGGCCGCAGCGCAGCCCCCCGCGCCGCCATCTCGGACGCGCTCACCGCACCCCCGTGCCCGTTCTCGTACGCCAGCGAGATCAACGCCCCCACCCGCTGCGCCAGCTCCAGCACCCGCACCGCACGCGGCGGATACCCCGGCGCCAGCACCTCCCGCCCCCGCTCCGCCCGGGCCCGGTACGCGGCGATCGCCGCCTCGGCCACCGGCCCCGACCCGGCCACGTCCAGCCGCGTCAGCACCTCGGTCGCCTCCCGGAGCGCCTCCGCCAGCTCCCGCTCGGCCTCCCCGAGCGACGGCACGTCGGCGGGCGGCGCCTCCCGCACCGGCAGGCAGTGCCACACGACCTCGACATGCACATCACCCTCGGGCCCGGCCTCGTACACCTCCGGCACCAGCCCGAACGCGGCACCGTGACAGACCACGGCCTCCTCCGCCTCCAGCGCCCGCGCGTTGAACTCCGGCGGCCCGCTCAGCCCCAGCGGATGCCCGGGCGCGGGCAGCGCCACCCGCAGCCCGGTCGCCCCCAGCGTCCGCAGCCGGCCCAGGGCCAGCGTGAGACCGACCGGCGCCGGTTCACCCGGCAGCCCCTCCACCCGGTGCACCGCGTCCTCGCCGACGATCGCGAGCACGGCGTCATCCGGCGAGACAAGTCCGGCAATAAGGGCATTTCCCCAAGCGGCAAGGCGTCCTGCACGTGGTTCCGTGAGCATGCTCCCACCCTAAGGACCGGACCGATGGAACGCCGAAGCCGACCGGTGGCGTAGATTTCCTAGAGGGCTGCGCCCACCGGCGGCGGCCCGAGCCACAGGCGTACGCGTCAGCCGAGACCGGCCACACTGCAAGGGGAGACAACGCGCTCATGAGCGATGTTCTGGAGCTTCAGGACGTATCCGTGGTCCGCGAGGGCCGGGCTCTGGTGGACCAGGTCTCCTGGTCGGTCAAGGAGGGCGAGCGCTGGGTCATCCTCGGCCCCAACGGCGCCGGCAAGACCACCCTCCTCAACGTCGCGTCCAGCTACCTCTACCCCAGCAAGGGCACCGCGACCATCCTCGGCGAGACCCTCGGCAAGCCCGGCACCGACGTCTTCGAGCTGCGCCCGCGCATCGGCATGGCCGGCATCGCCATGGCCGAGAAGCTGCCCAAGGGCCAGACCGTCCTGCAGACCGTGCTGACCGCCGCGTACGGCATGACGGCCGGCTGGCACGAGGACTACGAGGACATCGACGAGCAGCGCGCCCGCGCCTTCCTCGACCGCCTCGGCATGACCGAGTACCTCGACCGCAAGTTCGGCACCCTCTCCGAGGGCGAGCGCAAGCGCACCCTCATCGCCCGCGCCCTGATGACCGACCCCGAGCTGCTGCTCCTGGACGAACCGGCCGCCGGCCTCGACCTCGGCGGCCGCGAGGACCTCGTCCGCCGCCTCGGCCGTCTCGCCCGCGATCCGATCGCCCCCTCGATGATCATGGTCACCCACCACGTCGAGGAGATCGCCCCCGGCTTCACCCACGTCCTGATGATCCGTCAGGGCAAGGTGCTGGCCGCCGGCCCGCTGGAGCTCGAACTCACCTCCCGCAACCTCTCCCTCTGCTTCGGCCTCCCGCTCGTCGTCGAGCAGGTCGGCGACCGCTGGACCGCCCAGGGCCTTCCCCTGTCCTGACCGGCCCCCGGTGCGCCCTGTCCCGGCACGTCTCCCGCACCTACCATGACCATGTGAACGACATCGACGCATGGGTGTGGTGGCTCGTCGCCGCGGCAGCGCTCGGAATCCCGCTCGTCGTGACCGCGATGCCGGAGTTCGGGATGCTCGCCGTCGGCGCGGTCGCCGCCGCCATCGCCTCCGGGGTCGGTGCCGGCCTCGTCGTCCAGCTCCTCGTCTTCGTCATCGTCTCGGTCGCGCTCATCGCCGTCGTACGGCCCGTCGCGGCCCGGCACCGCTCCCAACGGCCCCGACTCGCCACCGGCGTCGACGCGTTGAAAGGCAGGCAGGCCGTCGTTCTGGAGCGTGTCGACGCCTCCGGCGGCCGGATCAAACTCGCCGGGGAGGTCTGGTCGGCACGGACCCTCGACACCGGCCGCGCCTACGAAGTGGGCCAGGAAGTGGACGTCGTGGACATCGAGGGGGCCACCGCCATCATCATGTGACCGCGCCCACCGCAACTGAAGCGAACGCCCCCCGAGGTACGCGACGGTCTGTCAGACTCGACCAGCAAGATCTTCAACAGCCGTAAGATCTGCAGTCATCAAGGTTCTGCCGAAAGCGCCGAGGCGGAGAAGGGTACGGGAACGACGATGGAACCGGTCATCATCGTCTTGATCATCCTGGTGGTGTTGGTCTTCATCGCCCTGATCAAGACCATCCAAGTCATCCCCCAGGCGAGCGCCGCCATCGTGGAGCGCTTCGGCCGCTACACGCGGACCCTGAACGCGGGCCTCAACATCGTGGTCCCCTTCATCGACACCATCCGCAACCGCATCGACCTGCGCGAGCAGGTCGTCCCCTTCCCGCCGCAGCCGGTCATCACCCAGGACAACCTGGTCGTCAACATCGACACCGTCATCTACTACCAGGTGACCGACGCCCGCGCCGCGACCTACGAAGTCGCCAGCTACATCCAGGCCATCGAGCAGCTCACCGTCACCACCCTGCGCAACATCATCGGCGGCATGGACCTGGAGCGGACCCTGACCTCCCGCGAGGAGATCAACGCGGCCCTGCGCGGCGTCCTCGACGAGGCCACCGGCAAGTGGGGCATCCGCGTCAACCGCGTCGAGCTCAAGGCCATCGAACCGCCCACCTCCATCCAGGACTCGATGGAGAAGCAGATGCGCGCCGACCGCGACAAGCGCGCCGCGATCCTCCAGGCCGAAGGTGTCCGGCAGTCCGAGATCCTGCGCGCCGAGGGCGAGAAGCAGTCCCAGATCCTGCGTGCCGAGGGTGAGGCCAAGGCCGCCGCCCTGCGTGCCGAGGGCGAGGCCCAGGCCATCCGCACGGTCTTCGAGTCCATCCACGCCGGCGACCCGGACCAGAAGCTGCTCTCCTACCAGTACCTCCAGATGCTCCCGAAGATCGCCGAAGGCGACGCCAACAAGCTCTGGATCGTGCCCAGCGAGATCGGCGACGCCCTCAAGGGCCTGTCCGGCGCCATCGGCAACTTCGGCCCGATGGGCGGCGGTTCGGCAAGCGGCGGCAGCACCGCGGGCCACGGCGGCGTCCCGGCCCAGGAACGCCGCGAGAAGCCGTCCATCGACTGAGAGCCGGGTACGGGAACGGGGCTCACCTCCACCTGGAGGTGAGCCCCGTTCCCGTACCCGGCTAAGCCGCCGACTGCGCGAGCCACTCCGGCAGTGCGTCGAAGTCGTCCTGCCCCAGCGCCAGCAACATCGCGTCGGCAGGCGTCGGCTCGAACGGCTGCCGCAGCAGCGGCATGTCGGCCTGCTCGGGGGTCCGGTTCGCCTTGCGGTGATTGTCCTCCGCACACGAGGCGACCGTGTTCAGCCACGTGTCCTGCCCGCCGTGCGACCGCGGCACCACGTGGTCCACCGTCGTCGCCCGCCTGCCGCAGTACGCGCACCGGTGCCGGTCCCTGACCAGCACACCCCGCCTCGACCACGGGGCACGTCTTCGGAACGGCACGCGTACGTACTGGCACAGTCTGATCACCCGGGGCGCCGGTATGTCGACCGCGGCTCCGCGCATCCGCAGTTCGGGGTGGGCCTGCTCGACGACGGCCTTGTCCTGGAGCACCAGAACGACGGCTCGATTCAGCGTCACCGTCGACAACGGCTCGAAGCTCGCGTTCAGTACCAGCGTGTCCCGCATACCAGCCCACCTCCCGTGTGCACCGGCCCACCCCCTGGCGGGCTGGGATCAACTCTGGCCGGGCACGCCGAGATGGACAACGCAATATCTGCTGCTCCTGGAGGGGACGTTCCCCCACCACCCCCGGCAACAAAAATGCCCGCCCCTGATCCATTCCAAGACCAGGGGCGGGCAAACGTTCCATGAACGCTCGGAACACTCAGCCCTCGGCGGGCACCTCGTACTCACCGATCAGATGGGCGCGCGCGATCGTGTGGAACCGCAGATTGAAGCCGACGAACGCCGGAGTGGCCTCGGCGTCCGGGCCCAGCTTCTCCTGGTCCACGGCGTACACCGTGAAGACGTACCGGTGCGGTCCGTCCCCGGCGGGCGGCGCGGCACCGCCGAAGTCCTTGGTGCCGTAGTCGTTGCGCACCTGGACGGCACCCTCCGGCAGACCCTCGAACTTGCCGCTGCCCGCGCCCACCGGCAGCTCGGTCACCGAGGCGGGGATGTCGAACACCACCCAGTGCCAGAACCCGCTTCCCGTCGGGGCGTCCGGGTCGTAGCACGTCACGGCGAAGCTCTTGGTCTCGGCCGGGAAACCCTCCCACCGCAGCTGCGGTGAGGTGTTGCCGCCCGCGTAGACCTGAGCGTCCTTGAGGGTCGCCCCTTCCTGGACGTCCTCGCTCGTGACCGTGAACGACGGCACGGGCGGGTGGAAGTCATGGGGGAGCGGACGCCGCTTGAGCTCGGTCACCTCGGTACCTCCTGATCGTGTGGTGCAGAGGTACCCGAGCCTAGAACCAGTTGCGCCTGCTGCCGACCTCGGACAGCCACTGGTTGAGGTACGCCGTCCAGTCGGTCCCCTGGTAGTCGTTCAGCCCCACCTTGAACGACCGGAACGTGTCGCTGCCCTCGCTGAAGAGCCCCGGCTTCTTGTCCATCTCCAGGACGACGTCCATCGCCTGCTCGTCGGCCACGAAGCTCAGCTCGACCTGGTTGAGACCCCGGTACTGCTGCGGCGGGAGGAACTCGATCTCCTGGTAGAAGGGCAGCTTCTGCCGGGTGCCCCGGATGTGGCCGCGCTCCATGTCCGCGCTCTTGAAGCGGAAGCCCAGCTGGATGAACGCGTCCAGGATCGCCTTCTGCGCCGGCAGCGGGTGCACGTTGATCGGGTCCAGGTCACCGGAGTCCACAGCCCGGGCGATCTCCAGCTCGGTGGTCACCCCGATGTTCATCCCGCGCAGCGCCTGCCCGTCGATCATCGTGACCGGCGTCTCCCAGGGGATCTCCAGCCCGAACTGCACCGCGTGCACGGCGCCCGCCTTCAGCTCGAAGGCACCCCCGAGCCGCTGCTTCGTGAACTCGATGTCCTGCTTGTACTCCTGGTCGCCGCTCTCCACCTCGACCTTGGCCTGCAGCCCGACCGACAGAGCCTCGATCTGCTGGTCGACGGAACCTCCCTGGATCCGCACCTCACCCTGGACGACACCGCCCGGAACGACGTTGACCTCACTCAGCACGGTCTCGACCGAAGCCCCGCCGGCTCCCAGGCTCGCGAGCAGCTTCTTGAACGGCATGTCTCTCCCTCTCCAGGCTTTGCGTGTGAACCCTTGATCCCTACAAACGCGATCCGGCCGTGGCCGGTTCCACGCCCCTCACCCCGGCAAGGCGGGTGCCCGCCTTGCCACCCTGGATTCCAGCCGCCTGCGTTACGCTCGGACGGCATGATCGCGAGCCCCGACCGTACGCCCCTGCCCAGGGACTTCTTCGACCGCCCCGTCCTCGAGGTGGCCCCCGACCTCCTGGGCCGCATCCTCGTACGCACCACCCCGGACGGTCCGATCGCGCTCCGCCTGACGGAGGTCGAGGCCTACGACGGTCCGAACGATCCCGGCTCCCACGCCTACCGCGGTCGCACGGCCCGCAACGACGTGATGTTCGGTCCCCCCGGCCACGTGTACGTCTACTTCACCTACGGCATGTGGTTCTGCATGAACCTGGTGTGCGGCCCGGAGGGCAGGGCGAGTGCCGTGCTGCTCCGCGCCGGCGAGATCATCGAGGGAGCCGAGCAGGCTCGCACCCGTCGACTCTCGGCCCGCAATGACAAGGAACTGGCCAAAGGTCCCGCCCGTCTGGCCACCGCCCTCGACGTGGACCGCGTCCTGAACGGCACCGACGCCTGCGCCTCCGGGGACACCCCCCTGCGCATCCTGACCGGAACCCCCGTCCCTGCTGACCAGGTACGCAACGGCCCGCGCACCGGCGTGGCCGGGGACGGCGGCGTCCACCCGTGGCGTTACTGGGTCGCCGACGACCCCACGGTGAGCCCGTACCGGGCCCACGTGCCGAGGCGCCGCCGAGGTTGACTCGCCCCTGCGAGGCGCGTAATGTAGCCCGAGCCGCTTGAACCGGGTACGGCAATTCGCCTGCAGCCGGAAGCGGCCAACCCACTACCTACGGTTTCCCCTCAGCGGGGGCGTTTTCGGTGTGCCTGCATGTCCGAATTCGAACTCGCGAGACTCGATTACGAGTCGCCGGAGAAATCAGCTAACGTAGTGAATGTCGAAAGGCCGACGGGCGAAAGCCGAGAAGCCGAAGACAACCCCCTCTGACGGGGAATCAGAGCCCGAAAGGATCTGATAGAGTCGGAACCGCCGGAAAGGGAAACGC
>NZ_BMWA01000005.1:33657-363599 GCF_014650995.1 Streptomyces viridiviolaceus | reverse complement strand
ACGGCCGGCAGCGACGCCTCGAGCTGCTCGGAGGCGGCGTCGCCGTCGCGACGGCCCTTGACCGTGCCGTCCTCGACGGACACCTCGGACAGCAGGGTCACCTGCGGCACACCGAGGCGCTCGGCCAGCAGCGCGGGGACGACGCCCATGGTGCCGTCGGTGGAGGCCATACCGGAGATCACCAGGTCGTAGCCGGCCTTCTCGATCGCCTTGGCCAGGACCAGGGAGGTGCCGATGGCGTCCGTGCCGTGCAGATCGTCGTCCTCGACGTGGATCGCCTTGTCCGCACCCATGGACAGCGCCTTGCGCAGCGCGTCCTTGGCGTCCTCCGGGCCCACCGTCAGGACGGTGATCTCCACGTCGTCGTCGGAGTTCTCCGAGATCTGCAGCGCCTGCTCGACCGCGTACTCGTCCAGCTCGGAGAGCAGACCGTCCACGTCGTCACGGTCGACGGTCAGGTCATCGGCGAAGTGCCGGTCGCCAGTGGCGTCGGGCACGTACTTCACAGTGACAACGATCCTCAAGCTCACGCCGGCTCTCCTACTGCATCGTCTTTTTCAGTGCTGCCTGCTTGCAGGCAGCATAGGCGCCCCAAGCGGCCGATCCCGGTCGGGGCGGCCTGCGCTCCGCCCGGAATATTACTCGTCAGTACACCCAGTTCATTCCCGCTAAGCAAGCGCTTTGAACTGTGACCTTTGCAACGCAGCGTAACCGGAACTCGACGGCTTCGCAGGAGGGGCCCGGCGGCGGTCAGTCCCGCAGGCCGTTGAACCGGCCCTGGTGGTACAGCAGAGGCCGGCCGGTGCCCGCGGGGTCCCCGAGAAGGACCTCGGCCAGCACGATGCGGTGGTCTCCGGCGGGGACGCGGCCGACGACCCGGCACACGAGCCAGGCGAGGACGCCGTCCAGGACGGGCACCCCCCGCGGACCCTCGTGCCAGGCCGTGGGCGGGCCGAACCGGTCGGCGCCGCTGCGGGCGAACCTCGCGGCCAGGCCCTCCTGGTGGTCACCGAGTATGTGCACTCCGACGTACTCGGCCGCGGACACCGTGGGCCAACTGGAGGAACCGGTACCGATGCCGAAGGAGAGCAGCGGCGGCTCGGCCGACACGGAGGTGAGGGAGGTGGCGGTGAAGCCGACCGGACCGGCGTCGCCGCGGGCGGTGATCACGGCGACCCCTGCCGCGTGCCGCCGGAAGACGGACCGCAGCAGGTCGGCGGTGGCGAGCCGGGGCGCGCCGAGGTCGGGCGTGGCCGTCATGCGGGTGTCCTTCTGCGTTGCGCCTCCGCCCTGGGGGAAGGGGCCGAAGGCAGGGGTGGGGCCGACGACAGGTGGTACGCACAGTCAACTACGTCCGGTGAGCCGGAAGATGTGGCAAATGCCTCACGGGCGGCGTGGCGGCGGTCACACGGCCTCCCCCAGTGCGGCGATCACGTCCGCCTTGCGCGGCTGTCCGACGGCGCGTCGCACGACCCGGCCGTCGGCGTCGAGGACGAGCACGGTGGGGGTCTTGAGGATGTCCAGTTCCCGGACGAGGCCCAGATGCGCCTCGGCGTCGATCTCGACGTGGGCGACGCCGGGGACCAGCCCGGCCACTTCGCCGAGGATCCGCCGGGTGGCCCGGCAAGGGGCGCAGAAGGCACTGGAGAACTGCACGAGCGTTGCGCGTGCGCCGAGTTCGGTGCCCAGATCGGACGCGCCGAGCCGCTTGCCGTCATCCCGCCCGCGCACTCGCACACCCCGCTCCGCCGCCACCGCGGCACTCCATCGGCGCACTTCGACACGCGCGCCGCCACTTCGGTCGTTCTTTTCTGCAGCGTCCACGAGACGGCGGAGATTCCCGGCTCACCGTGCTGTTTTGGCCACGGCGTGGCCGAAGACGTGATGAGGATCTCGCCTCAGGCGGGCACGAGGGCTGGTTCCCCGGCCGTTATTGGGGCACGATCTGCGACATGCCGTAAACCTACGGCTGCGTAGCTTTCGACTGGGAGTCCCCTTCCCAGGCAGAGCAGGAAGGGTCCGACCCGCCCATGGCAGAACTCGTCTACCGCCCGGTCATCGGTCTCGCCCGCACCATGTTCAAGGTGTGGGATCTCAAGATCGACTGCCGGGGGTCGGAGAACATCCCGCGCTCGGGCGGCGCCGTGCTGGTGAGCAATCACATCAGCTACCTGGACTTCATCTTCAACGGCCTGGCCGCGCTCCCGCAGAAGCGGCTCGTCCGCTTCATGGCGAAGGAGTCGGTCTTCCGGCACCGGATCTCCGGTCCGCTGATGCGCGGGATGAAGCACATCCCGGTCGACCGCAAGCAGGGCGAGGCGGCATACGCGCACGCCCTGGACTCGCTGAGGTCCGGTGAGGTCATCGGGGTCTTCCCGGAGGCCACGATCTCCGAGTCGTTCACACTCAAGAGCTTCAAGTCCGGTGCGGCGCGCCTTGCCCAGGAAGCAGGCGTGCCCCTGGTGCCGATGGCGGTGTGGGGCACGCAGCGGCTGTGGACCAAGGGTCATCCCCGCAACTTCAAGCGCAGCCACACCCCCATCACCATCCGCGTCGGCGAGGCGATGGAGGCTCCCCGCGAGCAGTACGCGGGCGCCATCACCCGCCGGCTGCGCGAGCGCGTCCAGGAGCTTCTGGAGGCCGCGCAGCGCGCCTACCCGGTGCGGCCCAGGAGTGCCGACGACACCTGGTGGATGCCGGCCCACCTCGGGGGCACGGCCCCCACTCCCGAGCAGGTCCGCACGGCCGAGGCGCACTGAGCCCGGCCGGGTCGGGAGCGTGCACGGTGATGCGCGCTCCCGGACTGAACCTCTCCGGCGGCTCGGCCGGTTCGTGTGCCTCCGCCTCGATGTCGGCGATGGGCACCGGCATCTGACTGCCCGGCAGGGAGACGACGGGGGCCGTCTCGTCGCCGGTCCGGGTGCACGAGCCCTGACGCCGGTTCCGGCGGCGGCAGCTCACCCCCGCGTCGCCGCACCGCCTCGCCCGCCTCGGCCTCGTCGCCGGCCTCAGAGGGCGGTGGGGAGCGTCCTCCACAGGTGCGGCCGGTCCGTGGCCGCTTTCAGCGCCTCGATCACGGCCGGGTGCGGTTCGGCATACAGGACCGGGTGGTCCATCTCGTGGGCCCGGGGGTCCGGCGTGAAGGCCAACTGCTCGCCCTCCAGCGAGAACTGGGCGTTCACGCCCGGCTTGTTGCCACGGGGGTCCTGCCGGTGCCAGGCCCCGTTGAACCGTACGGCGACCAGGCCGTGCACCACGTCGAAGCGCTGGTAGCACAGCGCGGTCGGAATGTCCTCGGCCCGCAGCAGCGCGGCCAGGGCGTGGGCCTTGGCGTAGCAGATGCCGGTGCGCTGCTCCAGGACGTCCGAGGCCCGCCAGGTGACGCGCGGATCGCCGGAATCCTGCGAGTGCGGGATGGTGTCGCGCACGAACTCGTAGGCCAGTCGCGCATAGGCATACGAGTCGTCCGCCTCCTTCGCGAGCCGGGCGGCCGTCTCCCGCACACGGGGATTGTCATGGTCGATGACCTCGTCGGCCGCCAGGTAGGCGGACAGGTCGGGCGTGTTCTGGATCAGCTCCATGCCCGCAGAGCATAGGAACGCGATCACCTGGAGTCAATGACTTTTCAGGTGACCGCATACCTATGCAGACTCTCGACGGCTCGCTAGCGCGCCATCTCCTCCTTCAGCGCCGCCACGAACGTGTCCACGTCGTCCTCGGTCGTGTCGAACGCGCACATCCACCGCACGTCCCCCGCGGCCTCGTCCCAGAAGTAGAAGCGGAACCGCTTCTGCAGTCGCTCGCTCACCTCGTGCGGCAGGCGGGCGAAGACCGCGTTGGCCTGCACCGGGTAGAGGATCTCCACCCCGTGCACCGCACGCACGCCCTCGGCCAGGCGCTGGGCCATCTCGTTGCTGTGCCGGGCGTTGCGCAGCCACAGGTCCTTGGCGAGCAGCGCCTCCAACTGCACCGACACGAAGCGCATCTTGGACGCCAGCTGCATCGACAGCTTGCGCAGGTGCTTCATGTGGCGCACCGCGTCCTGGTTGAGGACCACGACCGCCTCGCCGAACAGGGCACCGTTCTTGGTACCGCCGAGGGAGAGGAGGTCCACGCCGACCGCGTTGGTGAACGTCCGCATGGGCACGTCCAGGGAGGCGGCGGCATTGGCTATCCGGGAGCCGTCCAGGTGCACCTTCATGCCGTGCGCGTGGGCGTGCTCGCAGATGGCGCGGATCTCGTCGGGCGTGTAGAGGGTGCCCAGTTCGGTGCTCTGGGTGATCGAGACGACCTGCGGCATGGCACGGTGCTCGTCGTCCCAGCCGTACGCCTGCCGGTCGATGAGCTCGGGGGTGAGCTTGCCGTCGGGCGTGGGTACGGTCAGCAGCTTCAGGCCGCCCATGCGCTCCGGGGCGCCGCCCTCGTCGACGTTGATGTGCGCGCTCTCGGCGCAGATCACCGCTCCCCAGCGGTCGGTGACCGCCTGGAGCGCGACGACGTTGGCGCCGGTGCCGTTGAAGACCGGGAACGCCTCGGCCGTGGGTCCGAAGTGGCTGCGGATCACGCGCTGGAGGTTCTCGGTGTAGACGTCCTCGCCGTACGCGACCTGGTGACCGCCGTTGGCCAGCGCCAGGGCGGCGAGCACCTCCGGATGCGCCCCGGCGTAGTTGTCACTGGCGAAACCGCGGACCTCGGGGTCGTGATGGCGACGCGCGTCGGTCTTCGGGGGGTTCACGGCTTCTCGGTCAGCCACAGACGTTTTCCGTTCACTTCCGCGGCGGGCTTCTCCCAGACTCCGGCGACGGCCTCGGCGAGGTCACGCACGTCCGTGAAGCCCGCGAACTTCGCGTTGGGGCGCTCGGCGCGCATCGCGTCGTGCACCAACGCCTTGACCACCAGGATCGCAGCCGCGGACGTCGGCTCCTGCCCGGCCCCCGCCTTGCGGAAGTAGTCGGCCATGGCCAGCGTCCAGGCCTCGGCGGCGGCCTTGGCGGCCGAGTAGGCGGCGTTTCCCGCGGTGGGCCTGCTCGCGCCCGCCGCGCTGATCAGCACGTAGCGCCCGCGATCACTGCGCTGCAGCGCCTCGTGGAAGGCGAGGGTGGTGTGCTGGACGGTGCGGATCAGCAGCAGTTCCAGCAGGTCCCAGTCGTCGAGGTTGGTCTTGGTGAAGGTCTCGCTGCCCCGCCAGCCGCCGACGAGGTGGACCAGGCCGTCGACCCGGCCGAACTCCTTCTCGATACGGCCGGCCCAGTCCCGGGTGGAGTCCAGGTCGAGCAGGTCGACGGTCTCGCCGACCACCGTTGCCCCGCCGTGCGCGTAGCGCGCCGCGTCCACGGCCTCCGCCAGCCGCTGCGGGTCGTTGTCCGCGCCGACGACGACCGCGCCGGCCTCGGCGAGCCGCAGCAGCGCGGCCCGGCCGGCGGGTCCGCCCGCGCCGGCCACCGCTACCACCGCACCGTTGAGCGCCCCGTTCCCCATGGTCCTCGCCTCCCGAGCCTGTGCCTGGTTGTCGGTGCCGTCGCTCACGCGGCGGCCCGCTCGGCGCCGTCCGCCGTGATGCCCTTGGTGGAGGCGATCACGTTCTTCAGCTTCTTGGACAGTGCCTCGTAGAACATGCTCAGCGGAAACTCGTCCGGAAGCACGTCATCGACGAGTTTGCGCGGCGGCAGGGTCAGGTCCAGGGCGTCGGGGCCCTTGGCCCACTTCGAGCCCGGGTGCGGGGCGAGGTAGGTGGAGACCAGTTCGTACCCGGCGAACCAGTGGACGAGCTTGGGCCGGTCGATGCCGTCCCGGTAGAGCTTCTCGATCTCGGCGCACAGCTGGTTGGTGACCTGCGGAGCACGCTGCCAGTCGATGAAGAGCTTGTTGTCGGTCCAGCGGACGACGTCGTGCTTGTGCAGGTAGGCGAAGAGGAGCTGGCCGCCGAGGCCGTCGTAGTTGCGGACCCGCTCGCCGGTGACCGGGAAGCGGAACATGCGGTCGAAGAGCACCGCGTACTGCACGTCGCGGGCCTGCGGGACGCCGTCGGCCTCCAGCTTCACGGCCTCCTTGAAGGCGGTGAGGTCGCAGCGCAGCTCCTCCAGGCCGTACATCCAGAACGGCTGGCGCTGCTTGATCATGAACGGGTCGAACGGCAGGTCGCCGTGGCTGTGGGTGCGGTCGTGGACCATGTCCCACAGGACGAACGCCTCCTCGCACCGCTTCTGGTCGTGGACCATGGCGGCGACGTCCTCGGGCAGTTCCAGGCCCAGCAGGCCGACGGCGGCGTCGGTGACCCGGCGGAAGCGGGCGGCCTCGCGGTCGCAGAAGATGCCGCCCCAGCTGAACCGCTCGGGCGCTTCCCGCACGGCGATGGTCTCGGGGAAGAGGACGGCGGAGTTGGTGTCGTAGCCGGCCGTGAAGTCCTCGAAGGTGATGCCGCAGAACAGCGGGTTGTCGTAGCGGGTGCGCTCCAGCTCGGCCAGCCACTCGGGCCAGACCATGCGCAGCACGACCGCTTCGAGGTTGCGGTCCGGGTTGCCGTTCTGCGTGTACATCGGGAAGACGACCAGGTGCTGGAGGCCGTCCTGCCGGTTCGCGGCCGGCTGGAAGGCCAGCAGCGAGTCGAGGAAGTCGGGCACCTGGAAACCGCCGTCGGCCCAGCGGACGAGGTCCGTCACGAGGGCCTCGTGGTAGGCGCGGTCGTGCGGGAGCAGCGGGGACAGCTCCTGGACGGACTCGACGACGCGGCGCACGGCGTCCTCGGCCGCGGCGCGCTCCGGGGCGCCCTCGGCGTCGAAGTCGATCGACCCGTCCTTGGACTGCCATGGCCGGATCCGCTCCACGGCATCCTTGAGCACGGGCCACGCCGGGTGCTCCACCACCCTGCCGACCGGAGAAACCTTCTCCTCCGAACCCACTTGCACAAGAATTTCCGTCATGTCCCATCCTCCACGGGAGAACCTCGCGTCAGGACACCGTATGCGCATGAGGTTCCTCCCAGCAAGGGGCACCTCCGGAAATTATCCTGCCACCCCCCGCCCTTCACCGCATTTTTTCCTGCCTGACCCCAACGGATGGGGTACGCGCCGAAGCGGGATCGGTCAGATCCGTATACCGAGCGCGGCACGGGGGAAACGCTTCCGCAGGGCCGTTAGGCTGCCGCCCTGCCATCGCCGCCGTCGACGGAAGCGAGTCGAGCCTTGAACTTCCTCACCATCGGTCACCGCGGAGTGATGGGTGTCGAACCCGAGAACACCCTGCGTTCCTTCGTCGCCGCCGAGCAGGCCGGCCTCGACGTCGTCGAACTGGACCTGCACCTGAGCAAGGACGGCGCGCTCGTCGTCATGCACGACGCGGACGTGGACCGCACGACCGACGGCTCCGGCGCCATCGCCGAGAAGACGCTCGCCGAGCTGCGTGCCCTGGACGCGGGGCGCGGGGAGCGGGTCCCGGTCTTCGAGGAGGTGCTGGACGCCGTGTCGGTGCCGCTGCAGGCCGAGATCAAGGACGCGGCGGCGGCCCGGACGCTGGCCGAGGTGATGCTCCGGCGGGACGTGGTGGGCCGGGTGGAGGTGATCTCCTTCCACGACGAGGCGATCGTCGAGATCGCCCGCCTGGTGCCGGGGGTGCGCACCGCCCTGGTCGCGCAGTACTACGGCACCGACGTCGTGGACCGGGCGGTCGAGGCCGGCGCGGGCACGCTCTGCCTGGACATCAACCGGATCACCCTGGAGATCGTGGAGCGGGCGCGCAAGGCCGGTCTGCGGGTCTTCTCCTGGGTGGTGAACACCCAGGACCACCTGCGGCTGGTGCGCGCTCTCGGGCTGGACGGCGCGACGACCGACTACCCGGAGATCAAACGCACCGGCCGCTTCACCGCGTGAGCCTCACGCCAGCGGCTTGACCAGCAGCTCGAACTGCAGGTCGTCGCGCTGCGGGATGCCGAAGCGCTCGTCGCCGTACGGGAACGGGGTCGTCCGTCCCGTACGGCGGTAGCCGCGGCGCTCGTACCAGGCGATGAGGTCCTCGCGCACGGAGATCACCGTCATGTGCATCTCCGTCGCGCCCCAGGTCTCGCGCGCCTGCCGTTCCGCCTCCGCGAGGACGGTCTTGCCCAGCCCTGCGCCCTGGAGCGCCGGGCTGACGGCGAACATGCCGAAGTAGGCGTGCTCGCCGCGGTGTTCCAGCTGGCAGCAGGCGACGATCCGTCCCTCCCGCTCGACGGTCAGCAGCCTGCTGTCCGCGGACTTGATGACCTCCAGCACGCCCTCGGGGTCCGTCCGCTGCCCGTGGAGGATGTCCGCCTCGGTGGTCCAGCCGGCCCGGCTGGAGTCCCCCCGGTACGCGGACTCGATGAGTGCGACGAGGTCGTCCACATCGGTGTCGGTGGCGTCGCGGAAGGTCGGGCGGGCGGCGGTGTCCATGGGTGACGTCTCCGGTTCTCGTTCTCGGGCGCGGCGCGGGCACCGACGAGAGTAGCGCTGCCGTTAGGCTCCGGGTGCATGGTGCATGTACTCAGCAGCCGCGTCCTGCTCCGCCCCACCGACCCCGAACGCTCCCGCGCCTTCTACGGCGGACAGCTCGGACTCGCCGTCCACCGCGAGTTCGGCACGGGGCCGGAGCGCGGCACCGTCTACTTCCTCGGCGGCGGCTTCCTGGAGGTGTCGGGCCGCTCCGACGGCCCGCTGGACCCGGCGCTCAGGCTCTGGGTGCAGGTCGAGGACGTGGCGGCCGCCCACGAGGAGCTGCGGGAGAAGGACGTCGAGATCGTCCGGCCGCCGGTGAAGGAGCCGTGGGGCCTGGTGGAGATGTGGATCGCCGACCCGGACGGCACACCGATCGTGCTGGTGGAGGTGCCCGCGGACCATCCGCTGCGCTACCGGCCGGGAATCTGATCCTCCGCAGCGGTGCTCCCGGCCTCGCTCGGTGCGGGTCGGCTCCCGTCAGCCGGTGCCGGTCGGCGCCCGCGACCGCCGAGCGCCGTAGGGTCGGTGTCCGTCCCGTGGGCGTGGGCACGGGGACTTCCGGACGAGCGGTGGAAGGGGCGCCCACGCGAGGCCGCGTCGGCGGGCG
This sequence comes from Streptomyces viridiviolaceus, assembly GCF_014650995.1. Classification (GTDB taxonomy): domain Bacteria; phylum Actinomycetota; class Actinomycetes; order Streptomycetales; family Streptomycetaceae; genus Streptomyces; species Streptomyces viridiviolaceus. Next base: position 354,545 of record NZ_BMWA01000005.1, on the reverse strand, counting down.
CGGCGCACCGCCGGTTCTCCGCCGGATGGCCTGGGCGCCGCCCCGGGCTTAGCGTGCTGGAGGGGGACGGACGCGCTGCGGAAGGAACGCCCCACACCATGAAGCTCGACGCACCGGTGACCGGCGGGCCCTGCTGGGCCGAACTGGGGACCACCGACCTGGAGGCGGCCGAGCGGTTCTACGCGCGGCTGTTCGGCTGGCGGCCCGAGGCGGACCCGCGCGAGCAGGCCGGCGGCTACACGATCGCCCGTCTCGGCGACGCGGCGGTCGCCGCACTGACGCCGCTGTACCAGCAGGAGCAGCCGGTCGCGTGGAACGTGTCGTTCGCCGTGAGCGACGTGGACACCGCCGTGGGGCAGGTGACGGCGGCCGGCGGGGCGGTGCCGCTGGGCCCGCTGGACGTGTTCGACGCGGGGCGGTTCGCGGTGGCCGTGGATCCGGCCGGCGCGGTGTTCCAACTGTGGCAGGCCCGTGCGTTCCCGGGCGCCGGGGTGTTCAACGCACCCGGCGCGCTGGGCTGGGTGGAGCTGCTGACCCGCGAGCCGGAGCGGGCCGTGGACTTCTACACCACCGTGTTCGGCTGGAGCGTCACCGACTCGGACCGCTATCCGCAGTGGCGCGTCGGCGGCGCCGACTTCGGCGGCATGGTGACCATGGACGACAAGTTCCCGCACGAGGTGCCGGCGCACTGGCTGCCGTACTTCGCGGTCGCGGACGTGGACGCCGCCGCGGCCGACGCGACCGGCGGGGGCGGCACCGTGCTGATGGTGCCGACGTCCCTGCCGGACGGACCGCGCATCGCCGTGCTGCGGGATCCGCAGGGGGCGATGTTCGGCGTGTACCGGGCGGGGGACGAGGACTGAGCCACCGGACGGCACGGCGGCTCAGACCCGCAGCGCGTCGAGGCGGCCCTCCAGCTGGCCGAGCAGTTCCCCGAGGAGTGCGGCCAGCTCGCCCCGATCCGGGGCCCGGACACCGGACAGGACCGCGGCCTCGTACGCGAGCTGCTCGGGCAGGAGGCCGTCGACGAGATCGCGTCCGGCGTCCGTGAGGCGCAGGTGCGCGACGCGTCGGTCCCGGGTGTCGCCGCGGCGTTCCACCAGGCCGCGCTCGGTGAGCTGCTTGAGGCGCTTGGTGACGGCGGCGCCCGAGGAGAAGGTCTCGCGGGCCAGCTCGCCGGGGGTCAACTCGTGTCCGGTGCGGCGCAGCGCGCCGAGCAGGTCGAACTCGGGGCGGCTCAGGCCCGCCCGGCGCAGCGGAGCGTCCTCGGCCTGCTGGAGGAGGGCGGCGCAGCGGTTGATGCGGCCGATGATCTCCATGGGGCCGGTGTCGAGGTCGGGGTGGACGGCCCGCCACTGGCGGACGACCGCCGAGACGGTGTCCCCCCTCGCGGCGCCCGTCGCCCCGCTCCCGGTCGCCGAACGCCCGTCGCTTGCGGTCATGGCCGTACGTCCTCCGTCCTCGTGTCCGTGTCCCGGTCCACGCGCGCTGCCTGGCGCCGCACCGTAGCGGCGAGGGTACGGTGCCCTGACTGCTCGGCGAGCACGACCCTCTCCTGGGGCAGGGCCCGCTGCCACCATTCTCCGGCCGCGGCGTCCGCGGTGGCCCGCAGGTCGGCCAGCGCGGCGGCCAGACCGCGGCGGGCGGCCTCCAGGGCGCCGGGGGCCGGCTCGGGCTCCGCCAGGAGGCGGGCGGCACGCTCCCGGGCGCGGTCGGCGGCGGTCACCGCCTGCTCGACACGGTCGCCGGCGCGCCGGTTGGTGACGGCGACGGCGGCCAGGAAGCCGACCAGGGCTCCCACGAGGGTGTCCACGACGCGCTCGGTGATCAGCTCGCCGGACTCCTGGTACCCGGCGAACTCGGTGATCAGCAGCGCCATCGGGGTCACGCAGACGCTGCCGAGCCAGTAGTTGCGGGTGATGAGCGCCTCGGCGCCGAAGTTGAAGGCGAGGCAGAACAGGACGAGGGCGGCCTGCCCGAGGTGGGCGAGCGGCGCGATGGCGGCGAAGAGCAGCACCCCGGCGAGGTTGCCGACGACCCGCTGGACGGTCCGGCTCCAGGTCAGGGTCAGGTTCGCCTGGTAGAGCGCGGCGGCGGTGACCAGCGCCCAGTAGGGGCGGCCGATGCCGAGGGCGAGGGAGGCGTAGCCGGCGAGCGCGCAGCCGAGCGCGGTGCGCACGGCGATCGGGGTCAGCGGGCCGAGCCGCCGCCACAGCGGCGCGGGCCGGGCGTCGAGTTCGGCGTCCACGCCGAGGAGTTCGTCGGCGACGGCACCGGTGGCGTCGGTGTGCGGGTCGCCGGCCCGGGGGACGGTGCCGGTGCCGCGCAGGGCCCGGGCCCAGGCGCGCAGGCGCTCCGGATCGCTGTCGGCGGGCGCGGCGAGGGCCACCTCGGCGCGGACGACGAGCCGTTCCAGGGCCTGCCGGGTGGCGGCCCGGGCACCGCACGCGGGCAGGGACAGCAGCGTCTGCCAGGCGGCCTGTACGGCGGCGTACCCGGCGGCGCGGGTGCGGGCGTGACCGTCGCCGGTGCCGCGGGTGTCGGCGTACGCGGCGGCGGCGTGCAGGGCCTGGGCGGTGGCGCGGCGTTCCGGGCCGTGCGGGCGGACCAGGGCGGGTGCCATGCCGACGAGCCAGGCGAAGGCGCCGGCGGCCGCGGCCAGCGCGAGGTGGCCGGGGATCTGGCCGAGGGTCTGCGGCGTGAACAGGGCGGCGGAACTGACGAAGGTCAGGATCACGTTGCCGGGCGGACCGATGCGGGTGGCGTCGCACAGCGCCTTCTGCACGGCGGCGAGCAGGGCGCCGACGGTCACCAGCACGACCGCGTCGCGGGTGAGCGACGCGGCGACCAGGGAGACGGCGACGCCGCCGAGCATGCCGAGCACCACCCAGGCGAGGGTGCGGGCGCGGGCGGCGTACGGGCGGTTGTGGGCGTAGAGCGCGCACAGGGACCCGGCCATCGTGTACATCGCCAGGTCGAGCCGGCCGAGGGCCAGCAGGATCAGGTTGGGCGGGGCCACGGCGACCACCACGCTCAGCGCGGGCTTGAACCAGATCTCGGAGGGACGCCGTAGGCGGAGCACGCCGGCCAGCGACAGACGTCGGCCGAGCGAGGTGCCGGAGGTGGGGGTCGCACTGCTCATACGAACAACTTTAGCAGGTGTTTTACCTGTAAATGAAATCCCGCGTGCTGTCGCACGCCCGCGCTGAGCAGGGTCTGCGCGCCGTGCTCCGTCGAATGCCCCCCGTGTACTCCCTTGCGCTCGCGTGCGCGCCGCACGCGGCGGGCATCCCTTGACCGACCGCCGAACGGGGAGGTGCGCGTGCACGGACCGGGGTCGTCCGGCTGGCTGCTGGTCGCGCTGTGCGCGGCGACCGGCGCCTACTGCCTGCTGCGCATGCGCAGCAGCGTCGAGGAGCAGCGCCACGCCGCGGGCGGCGAGGCAGTCATGGGTTTCGGCATGGCCGCCATGGCCGTGCCCGCGGCGGTGTTCACCCCGCCGTCCTGGTCCTGGCCCGTCTACGTCGTGGTGTTCGGCGCCACCGGGCTGCGCTCCCTGTGGGCGGCGCGCGCCGGCGGGCACCACCTGCACCATCTCGTCGGTGCCGCGGCCATGGTCTACATGGCGGTGGTGATGGCATCCGCCCCGGCCCACGCGCACGGGCACGGCGGATCGGGCGTCCCCCTGCTGACCGGGGCGCTGCTGCTCTACTTCACCGGGTACGTGCTGCTGACCGGCGTACGCCTGATACCCGTCGCCGCCGTGGCCGGCGGCGGTCCGCCCGCGGGCTGGGGCGACCGGCCGGAGCTGGCGCGGGCGTGCCGGCTCTCCATGGGCATCGCGATGCTCGCCATGCTGCTGACGCTGTGACGAGGGGTGCCCGCCGGTGCCGTACGCCCTCCGCAACCGTTGCCTGCGTCACTTTGCCGCGGCGAGCGGTGTCCCGGCCGCACGGCGCTCATAGGCTGCCCTCATGATCCTCCCCGCGGCCCTGCTGCTGCTCGGCGCCCTGACCGCCGTCGTCGCCCCCCGGCTGCTCGCCCGGGCCGACTGGCCGGACCGGGAACCGGTGGTCGCGCTGTGGGTGTGGCAGTGCGTGGTGGCGGCCGTGCTGCTGTGCTGCGCGCTGTCGATGACGCTCAGCGCGGCGGCCGCCTGGTCGGTTGTGGGCGGTCACGTGTTCGCGACGGCCCCGCGGGCGGTGGTCGAGGCGTACGCCCTCGGCACGGCCGGCCCCTGGGCGGCGACGACCGCGCTCGCGCTGGCCTGCGGCGGTCTGTGGAGCGCGGCGATGCTGGTCCGCGAGGTCGCACGCGCCCGGTCCCGGCGCCGGCTGCGCCGGGCGGAACTCCTCCACCGGGCCCCGCTGCTGCCGGGCGAAGTGCCCGGTTCGGGGAGGGTCGTCGTCCTGGAGGGAGAGCGGCCCGACGCCTGGTGGCTGCCCGGCACTCCCCCGCAACTCGTCGTCACCACCGCCGCGCTGCGGCGTCTGAAGGGCCGGCAGCTGGACGCGGTGCTCGCCCACGAGCAGGAACACGCGCAGGCACGGCACGACTGGCTGCTGCACTGCTCGGCCGCGCTGGCGGACGCCTTCCCGCAGGTGCCGGTGTTCGCCGCGTTCCGCGACGAGATGCACCGCCTGGTCGAACTCGCCGCCGACGACACGGCCTCGCGCCGGTTCGGACGGCTGACCACCGCTCTGGCACTGGTGGAGCTCAACGAGGACAGGGGGGTTTTCGGACCCTGCCCGGCGGCGCAGGCCCACGTCCCGCAACGGGTGCACCGGCTGCTCACGCCGCCGAACCGGCTGACGGCCGCCCGTCGGCTCCGGCTGACGGCGGCGGCCTCGCTGGTGCCGGTCGTTCCGGTGCTGTTGGCGTTCGTACCGGGACTGCGGGCCCTGGGATGACCGTCCCGGCCGGCCCGCTGCCACGGGGATTGGCACCGAGCCCCCCGGGTCGGTGAGTATCGCAGCATGCAGACGCCGCCCGTCGACTCCCCGCCCCGTACCTCTCCGCCGCGTACAGCCCTGCGCGTCACCTGGGTCCTGGCCCTGTGCTCCGCGCTGCTGCTGAGCCTGGTCGCCGCCGAGTGGCGTCCGTTGATCGGCCTGGACGACGACATCTCCACGACCACGCACCGCTGGGCGGTCGACGAACCGGGCATCACGCACGCCATGCGCCTGCTGACCGACTGGGTGTGGGACACCTGGACGATGCGCCTGCTGTGCGCTGTGGTGGTGCTGTGGCTGTGGTGGCGCAAGGCCGACCGGTGGACGGCCGCGTGGCTGGCGGTGGCCTGCATCCTGGGCAGCCTGGTCCAGCAGGGCCTGAAGGCGGCGGTGGGCCGGGCCCGTCCGGTGTGGCCCGACCCCGTGGACTCCGCGCACTACGCGGCCTTCCCCTCGGGCCACTCCATGACCGCCATGTTCGTGTGCGGCCTGCTGGTGTGGCTGCTCCACCACTACGGCGCCGCCCTCGCCGTGCGCCTGACCGCTCTCGCGGCGGCGGTGGTCTCGGTGGCCGGCGTCGGTGTGACCCGGGTGTGGCTGGGCGTCCACTGGACGACGGACGTCGTCGGCGGCTGGCTCCTGGGGGCGTTGGTGGTGGCGCTGGCGGTACTGGCCCACCGGCGCTGGACGCCGTGATCCGGGACGACGCCCACGGCCGGCCCGTGCCGTGAACGGTTCTGGGCCCGCGGCCACTCCCCCGATCGCTGCCGGAGCGGAACGTGGACCCGTAGGATCCGCCCATGGCCGCCGTCCTGTTCGACTTCTCCGGGACCCTTTTCCGTATCGAATCCACCGACGCCTGGCTGAACGCCGTGCTCGCCGCCGCCGGACTCACGCTGCCCGGTCCGGAGCTGGCCGAGACCGCACGGGCGCTGCAGTACGCGGGGGCGCAGCCGGGCGGTGCGCTCCCCCAGAGCGTGCCGGACGACCTCGCCGACGTCTGGGAGCTCCGCGACCGGAGCTCCGCACTGCACCGGGCGGCGTACACCGGGCTCTCCCGCCGGATCCCGCTGCCCGACCCCGGGCTGCACGACGCGCTGTACGAACGGCACATGACACCAGCCGCGTGGAGCCCCTATCCCGACGCCGCCGAGGTGCTGCGGACGCTGCGCGAACGCGGGATCGCGATCGGTGTGGTCAGCAACATCGGCTGGGACCTGCGTCCGGTCTTCCGCGAGCACGGCCTCGACCGGTACGTGGACGCGTACGTGCTCTCGTACGAGCACGGCATCCACAAGCCCGACCCGCGGCTGTTCGCCACCGCCTGCTCGGCGCTCGGGGCCGATCCGCGGCTGACGCTGATGGTGGGCGACGACCGGAAGGCGGACGGCGGCGCGGCGGCGCTGGGATGCGGCGTGCATTTCGTGGACCATCTGCCGGTGACCGAGCGCCCGGACGGGCTGCGTCCGGTACTGGACCTCATCGGCCGGAGCGGGGCGCCGGTGGCACCGGAACGCGAAAGGCAGTAGCCCGAAGCAACCACCAGGCCGTTCACGTCCGCCTCGGACGATCCCCCGTGTCGCCCGAGGCAGACGTTGGGCGGGCCGGGCCCAAGGGGCCCGTCCGCACGCGCTGAGTATAGTTGGCTGCCAACCAGTCAACGCAGGAGTTACAGGATGTCCCCGCGCAGCGCCTCGGTCAATGAAGAGCTGCGAAGGCGTTCGAAGGAACGGCTCCTGCAGGCCGCGGTGGAACTGGTGGGCGAGCGCGGTTACGACGCGACCACGCTCGGCGACATAGCCGACCGGGCCGGCTCGGCCCGTGGCCTGGCCTCGTACTACTTCCCCGGCAAGCGCCAGTTGGTGCAGTCCGCCGTGCACCGGCTGATGCACCGGACGCTGGAGGAGGCCCTGGAGCGGGAGCCGCGCACCGCCGACGGGGCGGAGCGGATGGCACGGGCCATAGACGCGATCCTGGGCCTGGCCCGCGACCGTCCGGTCCTCATGCGCCAGCACATGGCGGGCCTGCTCCAGGCGGAGGGCTTCGTACCGTGCCCCGAGCAGCGGCGCCTGGCCGAGCTGCTGCGGGACACCGTGGCCCGGCACGGCTCCCAGGACGTCGACACCGACTACCCGATGCTGCGCGCGCTGCTGATGGGCGCCGTCTACACCGCGCTGATGCCGGGGGCGCCGATGCCCGTGCCGGTGCTGCGCGCCGAGCTGTTCAAGCGCTACCGGCTGGACTGGGGGCTCGGGGTCCCGCCGGACGCCGAGGCGTCCGGCGGGAGGTGCGACGCGGATCTGTCACGGTTCTTCGCGACAGGCGTGCCGGGTCGACCGGATCGGAGCGACCGGAGGGATCGGTCCGATCAGTCGAAGTAGTCCGGCTGGGTCTGCACGTTGAGCTCGTGCAGGCGGATCCGCTCGGCCGGGTCCGTGCGCCGGTCCTCGAGCTTCAGGACGTCGAAGCCCTTGGCGATGTCGTTCGAGTAGATGTAGCCGTTGTAGTAGTACGCGGACCAGGAACCGCCGGTGACGATCCGGTCGGTGGTCAGCGGGCCGCGCTCGAAGTAGGCGATCTCCTTCGGGCTGGAGGAGTCGGTGAAGTCCCAGACGGAGACGCCGCCCTGGTACCAGGCCTGGACCATCAGGTCCTTGCCCTTGACCGGGATCAGCGAGCCGTTGTGGGCCACGCAGTTCTCGGTGTCCGCCTGGTGGCGGGGGATCTTGAAGTAGCTGCGGAAGACGAGCTTGCGCTTGTCGCCCTTGCCCACGACGTCGTAGATGCCGTCCGCGCCGCGGTTCGGGCCGATGGCCGCGTTGCAGGTGGCCGCGCCGCCGCCGCCCAGCTCGTCGGTGAAGACGACCTTGTTGGCCTTCTGGTTGAAGGTCGCCGAGTGCCAGAAGGCGAAGTTGACGTTGTCCTGCACCCGGTCGATCACCTTCGGACGCTCGGGGTCCTCGATGGAGAACAGGATGCCGTCACCCATGCAGGCGCCCGCCGCCAGGTCCTGCGAGGGCAGGACGGTGATGTCGTGGCAGCCGGTGGTCTTGGACACGCCCGGGTTGGTGGGCGCACCCGGGTTGCCGCCGCCGTCGGGGCCCTCGCCGGGGAACAGCACCGGGAAGCCCACGAGCGCCGCCTTCTCGGGGGCGTTGCGCGGCACCTTGATGACCGAGATGCCGTCGTGCGGCGGCTGGCAGTCGGGGTAGGCGGCGTTCGGCGAGTACGAGGAGACGTAGACGTAGACGTTCTTGCGCTCGGGCACCAGCGTGTGGGTGTGCGAGCCGCAGGCGGTCTCGACGGCGGCGACGTACTTCGGGTTCCGCTTGTCGCTGATGTCGAAGACCTTCATGCCCTCCCACGAGGACTTCTCGGTCGCCGGCTGCGTGGTGCTGTTGCAACTGCTGTCGCTGCGCGAGGAGTCGGTGGACAGGAACAGCAGGTCGCCGGAGACGGAGATGTCGTTCTGCGAGCCGGGACACAGCACCTGCGCGACCGTCTTCGGCGCCTTCGGGTCGCTGATGTCGAAGATGCGGAAGCCGTCGTAGTTGCCGGCGAAGGCGTACTTCCCCTGGAAGGCCAGGTCCGAGTTGGTGCCCGGCAGGGTGTCCTTGGGGATGTTGACGAGGTGTTCGATGTTGGCCGAATGGACGATCTCGTCCTGGCCGGGTATCTCGCCGTCGGCGATGGCGTCGCGCACCTGCGCACGGGCGCTGCCCGACACCTCCTTCGCGGCGGCCGGGCCGTCTCCCGGGTCGGGCGTCGCCGCGGCCGGGATGGCGGTGAGCAGCGCGGACAGGAGTCCGGCGGCGGCTGCCGCAACTCCCAGGCGTCTGCGTCGTGTTCTGGGGCCGTTCAACAGGATCACTGTCTTCCTCCCTGGTTCCGTTCACGTGGGAACGGTTGATGCACCCCCGCAGTATCGTCTTCGCCATGCTCATACCAACAGGGGTCAACAAAGATGCAATGAAGTTTTTTGATCAGTGACGCGCGTAAGCGTGCTAGGACGTTCATGACACTCAAGAGGTGTCCCGCCACCCGCCTGCCACAGGAGGTCGTTGTGCCCTTCCGCTCCGTGCCCCGTGCGTCGCTCGTCACGGCCTCGCTCACCGCCCTGGCCGTGCTCGGACTGGGGGCCTGCGACTCCGGTGCGGACCCGAAGCCGGCCGCGGCGACCGGGCCGTCGGTGATCGCACCGGGCAAGCCGGGCGAGGGGAACCGGACCCTGTCCGCCGAGGAGGCCGAAGCGCGGCGCGCCGACGACGACTCCCCCAACTCCGCGGACGTCTCCTACGCGCGGATGATGATCCAGCACCACGCCCAGGCCCTGGAGATGACCGAACTGGTCCCGGACCAGGCCGAGTCGGCGAAGGTGAAGGCGCTCGCCGACCGGATCTCCGCGGCCCAGGGACCGGAGATCACGGCCATGAAGGGCTGGCTGAAGACGCACGGCAAGAAGGAGACGGCCGGCGGGCACGACCACTCCGCGATGCCCGGGATGGCGACCGAGGCCCAGTTGAAGAAGCTGCGCGCGGCGAAGGGGGCGGCGTTCGACCAGCTCTTCCTCACCCTGATGATCACCCATCACGAGGGCGCGATAGCGATGGCCACGGACGTCAAGGCCCAGGGCAACAACGTGCAGATCGAGGAGATGGCCGACGACGTGGTCGCGCAGCAGACGAGCGAGATCACACGGATGCGGGGGATGCTGTGACGCCGTGACGGACCGCCCGTCACGGCGGTTCCGCGGCTTTCAGCAGGTCTCGGTGGTGCGACGCCGCGCGCGACGCGGCGTCAGGAACCCTTCGTCGCGTGCCTGCCCGATCATCCTGAGCGCCTTCCGGCGGCTGTGCCCGGTCGCACGCATGACCGCGAGAACGGCGTCGGCGCCCTCCTCCTGGGCGGCGCGGTACTCCCGTGCGACGAGCCGGCTCCCCTCCCTGCCGCGCGGCCAGGCCGGGCGGGCCCGTCGCGGCGAAGCCGGTGAGCCGCGGCCCGACGCCGGAACGCACGCCTCGAAGAGCGGGTCCTCCAGCCACTCGGCGAGCACCGCCAGGTCGTCGAGGGAGAGCGCGGGCTCGGCCCGCACGTCCTCGACCCGGACGCCGTCCCCGCAGAACACGGCGAGCGCGTCGACCCGCGCGCCGTCCGCGAACGTCAGCCGGACGTCGAACCACGAGGTGGTGCCGCCGCCCTCCCGCACGGCCCACTTCTGCCGCACGGACACCTCGCCGTCGTCCGGGCAGCGGTCGGAAAGCCGAAGAGAACGATGTACGAAGGATGCTCCGAGCACGCACGCAACGTAACCGCATGATCACACTCCATACGAACGAACACGCCCCCACTGCCGCGCGCGGCACCCTGTCAGCGGAGCGGAAGCGGTGCCATGCTGGAGACCACCAGCGATCTCCTCCGATCCCCCGGGGATCCCCGGACAAGGAGTTCCGCCGTGCTGCGTGTCGCCGTCGTCGGCTCGGGCCCCAGCGGGTGCTACACCGCCCAGAGCCTCGTCCAGCTCAGTCCAGATGCGCACGTCGACGTCCTGGACCGCCTGCCGTGCCCGTACGGGCTGGTGCGGTACGGCGTGGCGCCGGACCACGAAAAGATCAAGTCGTTGCAGAACAACCTGCGGACGGTCCTGGAGCACGAGCGGGTGCGATTCCTCGGCGGCGTCCCGGTCGGCCCCGCGGGAGTTTCGCCCGCGCGGCTGCGTGAGCTGTACGACGCGGTCGTGTACTGCGTCGGCGCCGCCACCGACCGGCGGCTGGGGATTCCCGGTGAGGATCTGCCCGGGAGCTGGTCGGCGACCGAGTTCGTGTCCTGGTACAGCGCCCATCCGGACGCCGTCGACGACGGGTTCCTGCGCGGGGCGCGGTCGGCGGTGGTGATCGGCGTGGGCAACGTCGCCGTGGACGTCACGCGGATGCTGGTGCGCGGCGCGGCGGAGCTGACCGGCACCGACATGCCGCAGGCAGCGCTCGACGCGCTCGCCGCCGGCCGGGTGACCGACGTCCACATGGTGGGCCGGCGGGGTCCCTCGCAGGCCCGCTTCACCACCAAGGAGCTGCGCGAACTGGGCTCCCTGCCGGACACCGCCGTCGTGGTGGATCCCGCGGAACTCGCGCTGGATGCGGCGTACCGGGACCCCTCGGGGCTGCCCGCCCCGCAGCGCCGCAACGTGGAGGTGCTGCGCGGCTGGGCCGAGGGTCCCGCACGGAACGCCGCACGCCGGATCCGGCTGCGCTTCTTCCTGCGCCCGGTCGAACTGCTCGCCGACGGCGCGCGGGTGGGCGCCGTGCGCTTCGAGCGGACGGCTCCGGACGAGCACGGGGGCGTGACGGGCACCGGCCGGTACGAGGAGATCGCGGCCCAGCTGGTGCTGCGCTCGGTGGGTTACCGGGGGGTGCCGCTGGAGGGGCTGCCGTTCGACGCGTCGAGCGGTACCGTGCCGCATCTGGCCGGGCGCGTCCTGCGCGACGGCGTCGTCGCCCCCGGCGAGTACGTGGCCGGCTGGATCAAGCGGGGCCCCACCGGGGTGATCGGCACCAACCGCCCGTGCGCCAAGGAGACGGTCACCTCACTGCTGGCGGACGCCGCCGTCCTCGCACGCGGCGACGCCTCCGCCGATCCCCTCACCGCCCTGCGCGCCGCGGGGATCGAGCCGGTCGAGTGGGCGGGGTGGCGGGCCATCGAGCGGGCCGAGGCGGAGCTGGGCGTCTCGCTGGGGCGAAGCGTGGTGAAGCTGCCGGACTGGGCGTCGCTGCTGACGGCGGCGCGCACAGCGGGTTCCTGAGCGCGAAGCGGCGGCCGCGGTCGGGGCCGCGGTCCGCCGTCAGTCGTTGGCCGGGCGGGCGGCCTGGCGGGTGGCGGCGGCCAGGAGGGCGTCGAGGAGTCCCGGGAAGAGGGCGTCCAGGTCGTCCCTGCGCAGCCCGTTCATCTTGGCCGTGCCCCGGTAGACCTGCCGGATCACACCGCTCTCGCGCAGCACGCGGAAGTGGTGCGTGGTGGTGGACTTGGTGACGGGCAGATCGAAGTACGAGCAGGAGAAGAGCTCGTCGCTGTCGGCGGCGAGAACTCGCACGATGCGCAGCCGCACCGGGTCGGAGAGCGCGTGCAGCACGCCTTCCAGCCGGATCTCCTCGCGCGCCGGGTGCGGCAGGTCACGGCTGCTCCGAGCGGTGGCGGCGGGGGTCACGGTGGCTCCAGTTCGTCCGGGAGGGCTTCATTGTACGAGGGCTGCCGTAGTTTGACACTCGCCGTACTACGATGTCTATCGTACGAGTCGTCCAACGGTCATGCCACGAACGGAGCACCCGTGAGCGCCCTCTTCCAGCCCCTCCGCCTGCGCGAGGTCACCGTCCCGAACCGCGTGTGGATGCCGCCGATGTGCCAGTACTCGGCCGAACCGGAGGGCCCCTCGGCCGGTGTTCCCAGCGACTGGCATTTCGCCCACTACGCCGCGCGCGCGGCCGGCGGCACCGGCCTGATCATCGTCGAGGCCACGGGCGTGTCGCCGGAGGGCCGGATCTCCCCGCGGGACCTCGGACTGTGGAACGACACCCAGGTCGAGGCCTTCCGCCGGATCACGAGCTTCCTCCGCACCCAGGGCACGGTGCCGGCCGTCCAGCTCGCGCACGCGGGCCGCAAGGCGTCGACCGACCGGCCCTGGAAGGGCGGGGCGCCCGTCGGGCCGGACGCCCACGGCTGGCAGCCGGTGGGGCCCAGCGCGCTCGCGTTCGACGCACGGCACCCGGTGCCGACCGAACTGACGGCAGCGCAGATCCGGGAGATTGTGGGGCAGTTCGCCGACGCCGCGCGCCGGGCCCTGGACGCCGGTTTCGAGATCATCGAGATCCACGGCGCCCACGGTTACCTGATCCACGAGTTCCTGTCCCCGCACTCCAACCAGCGCACGGACGCCTACGGCGGCTCGTACGAGAACCGCAGCCGCTTCGCCCTCGAAGTCGTCGACGCCGTGCGGGAGGTGTGGCCCGACGACAAGCCGCTGTTCTTCCGCGTCTCGGCGACCGACTGGCTGGACGAGGGCGGCTGGACGCCCGACGACACCGTCCGCTTCGCCCGCGACCTCCAGGCGCACGGCGTCGACCTCCTCGACGTCTCCACGGGCGGTAACGCCTCCGGCGTCCGCATCCCGACCGGGCCCGGCTACCAGGTCCCCTTCGCCGCACGCGTGAAGGCGGAGACCACGCTGCCGGTCGCCGCCGTCGGCCTGATCACCGACGCCGAGCACGCCGAGAAGATCCTGGCCAACGGGGAGGCGGACGCGGTCCTGCTCGGCCGCGAGCTGCTGCGCAACCCGTCCTGGGCGCAGGCGGCGGCACGCGAGCTGGACGGCGCGGTGCGTATACCGGACCAGTACGCCTGGAGCATATAGCCGAGGTCGTCGACCGACACCCACGAGCGGCCCCGTTGTGCGCGAACGCGCCCGGGGCCGCACTGTCGTGTCCGACCGGGCACATGGCGCGCGGGGCCGTTGACCAGAAAGCGCTCGCACACTACGTTCCGTTCAGAAGTGTGACCCGCCGGCCTGACCAACCCGGACAAGCGCACCGACGGCACCCACTGCAAGTACGCGGCGTCCGACATCACCTACAAGTGACGCTCCCCCGACACCCCCACGGTGAGGGCGGCCGTACGCGGCGACGGGACGCCGCGTACGGCCGTGGTCGCCTCACGCCGGGGCGTCGTGCTCCCGGAGCCGCTCGGCCTGCTCGCTCCGGTAGTCCCGGTAGGCGTCGCGCAGAGCCGCGCCCGGCCAGTCCGCCGGAAGGAGTTCCCCCGGCAGGACGGGGTCGGCGAGCAGATGGCGGACGACGGCCGCGAAGGCCGTGAGGCGGTCGGCCGGCCGCCGGGCGTCGCCCACGTGGGCGAGCAAGGCCCTCGCCGTGGCGGACCAGGCGTCCAGCGGCCACAGGCTCGCGGCCAGCTCACGGTCCGGCAGGCCGGGCCGCGCGGTGTACCGCTGGGCCACCCCGTCGAGGTCGCCGGGCAGCGGGCGGCGCAGATTGGCCGGGCGCAGCCAGACGCCCTCGCGGAGTTCGGCCAGCCGCAGAGCGGTCAGCCGGGCGCGCAGGTCGGCGCGTTCGGCCGGGCCGCGCCCGGTCGCGGTGATCACGACCATCTCCCAGTCGCCGTCCCACGCGCGCGTGTGCGGACGTACGGCCTCGTCCTGGCGCCGCTGGCGCTCCAGCAGCCGCTCGCTGAGGCGGTAGCCGGTGTCCGTGCGCCGCAGGTCGCCGGCGGCCGCCATCCGGCTGAGCGCCGCCCGCACGGCGGAACCGCCGACACCGAAGCGCTCCACGAGCCGCACCAGCTCCTTCACCGGCAGCTCGGGAGGGTGCGCGCCCAGCAGCAGGCTCAGGACGACCGACCGCGCCGACAGCGGGCGCAGCGCCGGCGCGCCGGGGGGCACGGAGTCGTTCATCGGCATGAGCACGTACTGTACGTGCGCCGTGTGTGTTGCACCATTGATGCGGTCGCAGGAATAGTGCAACACTCGTCGTCATGACGACACGCGCGCATGAGCGGTACGAGGAATCCGGGGGCCGCCCCGAGGGCCACGCCACGCACGACGTGACCAACCAGCCCCCTCCCCTGGCCCCGTACGACGCGTCCGAGGACACGGCCCTCCTGGAGGGGCTGCGGCGGGAGGGCGCCGGGTGGGCCGAGGAGGATCTGCGGCGGCTCGGCCGGCGGGCGGGCAGTGCGCAGGCCCAGGAGTGGGGAGACCTCGCCAACCGTCACGAGCCCGTGCTGCGCACGCACGACCGGTACGGCAACCGCGTCGACGAGGTCGAGTACCACCCCAGCTGGCACCACCTCATGCGCGTCGCGGTCGGCGAGGGCCTGGCCGCCGCTCCCTGGGCGGACGACCGGCCAGGCGCCCATGTCGCACGCACCGCGGGCGGGCTGGTGTGGGGGCACACCGAGGCGGGGCACGGCTGTCCGACGTCGATGACGTACGCGGCCGTCCCGGTGCTGCGCAGGCAACCGGAGCTGGCGAAGGTGTACGAGCCCCTGCTCACCAGCCGGGACTACGACCCGGGGCTGCGGACACCCGCCGAGAAGCGCGGAATGCTGGCCGGGATGGGGATGACCGAGAAGCAGGGCGGCTCGGACGTCCGCACGAACACCACGGTGGCGACGCCCACCGGGGAGGCGGGCGTGTACACGCTGCGCGGGCACAAGTGGTTCACGTCGGCGCCGATGTGCGACGTGTTCCTGGTGCTGGCCCAGGCTCCCGGGGGACTGTCCTGCTTCCTGGTCCCCCGTGTGCTGCCCGACGGCAGCCGCAACGCCTTCCGCATCCAGCGGCTGAAGGACAAGCTCGGCAACCGGTCCAACGCCTCCTCGGAGCCCGAGTTCGACGGCACGGTGGCCTGGCTGGTCGGGCCCGAGGGGCAGGGCGTCAAGACGATCATCGAGATGGTCAACTGCACGCGGCTGGACTGCGTGATGTCCTCGGCGACGCTGATGCGCAAGACGCTGGTGGAGGCGGGGCACCATGCGCGGCACCGCAGCGCGTTCGGTGCCCGGCTGGTCGACCAGCCGCTGATGCGCAACGTCCTGGCCGATCTCGCGCTGGAGTCCGAGGCAGCGACGACGCTCACGCTGCGGCTGGCCGGCGCGGCGGACCGCGCGGTGCGCGGGGACGCCGGGGAGGCGGCGTTCCGGCGGATCGCCACGGCCGTCGGCAAGTACTGGGTGACCAAGCGGGGGCCGGCGTTCACCGCGGAGGCTTTGGAGTGCCTGGGCGGCAACGGCTACGTGGAGGAGTCGGGCATGCCCCGGTACTACCGCGAGGCCCCGCTGCTGTCGATCTGGGAGGGCTCGGGCAACGTCAACGCCCTCGACGTGCTGCGGGCGCTCGGCCGTGAGCCCGCCACCGCCCACGCCCTGTTCGACGAACTCGCCCTCGCGCGCGGTGCGGACGCCCGGCTGGACGCGGCCGTTTCCCGGCTGGAGAGCCGGCTGGCCGAGGGGTCGCAGGCAGGTGCCCGCCGGCTGGTGGAGCTGATGGCCCTCACTCTCCAGGGGTCCCTCCTGGTCCGGCACGCCCCGCCCGCGGTCGCCGACGCCTTCTGCGCGACCCGGCTCGGCGGCGACTGGGGGCACGCCTTCGGCACGCTGCCGGACGACGCCGGCCTCGACGGCATCCTGGAGCGCGCGCTCCCGGCCGGGGGCTGAGCGGACGACGGAACCGAGCGCACGGCGAGGTCCGGCGCGAAGGGCGCGGCGCGAGGGCACGGGCGCCGCGCCCGCCGTGGGCGGCCGTCGCCGGTTGCCCACGGGGCCGTTCGGCGCGCCGACTGCCGTGTCGTTCGCGCGGTCGCCGGGCGTCGCTCGGTCGGGTGGAGCCGGCGAGGGCCGATCCGGCCGGGTGTGACGCCGTGTTCCCGACCGGTGCCGCCGCCGCACCACCGGCGGGGAACGCCGCTTCCACGCCGTCCTGGTCCGGCGCGTGCCGGTCCGCGGACCCGCATCACCGCTGCGACCTGCGAGGACGCCCTTTCCGGAGGTGACTGTCAGTGCCGGGGTGCACACTGGCCGGTGTCCGAGACGAAGGCGTCGACGAGGACGCCGCGGAGGTGATCGGCATGACCGAGGTACTGCTCGCCGTGGGCACCCGCAAGGGCCTGTTCATCGGGCGCCGGCGGGGTGGCACCTGGGAGTTCGACGAGAGTCCCTACTTCAACGCGCAGGCCGTGTACTCGGTCGCCCTCGACACGCGCCGCGACACCCCGCGGCTGCTGGCCGGCGGCGACAGCTCGCACTGGGGACCGTCGGTGTTCCACTCCGACGACCTGGGCCGGACCTGGACCGAACCGGCCCGGCCCGCCGTCAAGTTCCCCAAGGACACGGGGGCTTCGCTGGAGCGGGTGTGGCAGCTGCACCCGGCCGCCGCCGAGCCGGACGTGGTGTACGCGGGCACGGAACCGGCCGCGCTCTACCGCTCGGAGGACCGCGGGGAGAGCTTCGAACTGGTCCGCCCCCTCTGGGAGCACCCGACGCGGTCGCAGTGGGTGCCCGGTGGCGGCGGCGAGGGGCTGCACACCGTCATCACCGACAAGCGGGACCCGCAGGCCGTGACGGTCGCCGTCTCTACCGCGGGCGTGTTCCGCACGTCCGACGGCGGCGCGAGCTGGGCACCGTCCAACTCCGGTGTGTCCGCGGTGTTCCTGCCGGATCCCGACCCCGAGTTCGGCCAGTGCGTCCACAAGGTCGCGCAGGACTCGGCGACCCCGGACCGGCTGTACCTGCAGAACCACTGGGGTGTGTACCGCAGCGACGACGCGGGCGCGCACTGGGTGGACATCGGCGAGGGCCTGCCGTCCACGTTCGGGTTCGCGGCGGCGGCCCACCCCCACCGCGGCGACACGGCGTACGTGTTCCCGATCAACGCCGACTCGGACCGGGTGCCGGCGGGCCGGCGATGTCGCGTCTTCCGCACGGCGGACGCGGGCAAGAGCTGGGAGCCGCTCACGGCGGGGCTGCCGCAGGAGGACCACTACGGCACGGTGTTGCGCGACGCGCTGTGCACCGACGACGCGGAGCGGGCGGGCGTCTACTTCGGCAACCGCAACGGCGAGGTGTTCGCCTCGGCCGACGACGGCGACAGCTGGCGGCAGTTGGCCTCCCACCTGCCCGACGTGCTGTGTGTGCGGGCCGCGGTCGTCGGATGAGGCGGACGGGGGGACCTGCCTCGGCCACCGGCTGATCTCCGTCACCCGTACGGCAGTACGGGTGACGGAAGCCCTCGGCGAGCAGCTCGGTGGCCCGGTCCCCCTCCATGAAGGCCACCGTGCCGTCATCCGCGGCGGGCCGCGGCGGCTTCGTCCGCGGCGCCCCGGTGCTCGGTCCCGTTTCTCGGAGTATCGAACCAACTCGTTGACAGCGCTGCTCACGCCTCCGGATACTGACTGATGGTTCAGTCAGTACCCGCTGCAGCCGACCGCATCTGGAGGCACCATGTCCGACCTCCCCACCGAGCTGGTTCCGTTCACTCCCGAGCAGCGTGACATCGTCGAGCTCGCCCGGGCCTTCGCCCGCGAGGAGATCCGCCCCCGGGCGCGAGCCGTGGACGAGGCCGATGTCGAGACGCCCTGGGACCTGTGGCACAAGGCCGCGAAGGTCGGCATCACCGGCTTCATGCTTCCCGAGGAGTACGGAGGCGGCGGGTTCACCGACGTCTTCACGCAGTGCCTGGTGCAGGAGGAGCTGTGCGTCGGCGACCTCGGCATCGGCAATCTGCTCTGCTCCAACGGCTTCTTCGCCGACCCGCTGCTCGAACTCGGCACCGAGGCGCAGAGACGGACCTGGCTCACCCCGCTCACCGGCCCCGAGACCCCGATGACGGCCCTGGCCACCACGGAACCCGGCGCGGGCTCCGACGCCGCGTCCATCGTGACGACGGCGACCCGCACCGACGGGGGATATCTGCTCAACGGCCAGAAGGCATGGATCTCCAACGCCGGGGAGGCCGAGCAGTACGTCGTCTTCGCCAAGACCGACCCGACGCAGCGCTCCCGGGGCGTGACCGCCTTCCTCCTGCGCAAGGACACCCCCGGGGTGACCTTCGGTGAGCCCATGCGGAAGATGGGCCAGCGTGCCATCGTCTGCCGGGAGATCTTCTTCACCGACGCCCCCGTGCCCGAGGAGAACCGGCTCGGTGCGGAGGGGCAGGGCTTCCACGGGCTCATGCGGACCTTCGACATCTCACGTGTCGTCCTGGGCGCGGCGGCGACCGGCGTGGCGAGAGCGGCATACGAGTACGCCCGCGACTACGCGCGGACACGGCAGCAGTTCGGGAAGCCGGTCATCGAGCACCAGGCCGTGGCGTTCCGGCTGGCCGACATGCGGACCCGCGTCGAGCAGGCCCGGCTGATGACCTGGCGCGCGGCCAAGCGCCTCGACGCGGGCCTGAGCGCGACGACCGAGGCCGCCATGGCCAAGCTGACGGCCTCCGAGACGGCCGCGTACTGCACCTGGGCGGCGGTGCAGACGCTCGGAGGCTGGGGCTACTCGCGCGAGTACCCGGTGGAGCAGTGGATGCGGGACGCCAAGCTGGAGGAGATCGAGGAGGGCACCTCGGACATCATGCGGCTCGTCATCTCCAGGGGCCTGTGATGGCGGCGGCTCTCACCGGCCGCGAGGCATTCGCCGGGGCTGGGACCCTCACCGGCGGCGAGGCGGTCGTCCGCGCGTTGGCCGCGCACGGCGTCACCGATGCCTTCGGCATCCCCGGCACCCACAACCTGGAGCTCTACCGGCACCTCCGGCCCTACGGCATCCGGCACACGACGCCCCGTCACGAACAAGGGGCGGGGTACGCGGCCGACGGGTACGCCCGGGTGAGCGGCCGGCCGGGTGTGGTGGTCACCACCACAGGGCCCGCACTGCTGAACATCGCGGCGGCCGTGGGTCAGGCCTACTCCGACAGCGTGCCGCTGCTCGTCGTCTCACCCGGTATGCCGCTGCGTCACCCCCGGCAGTCCACCGGACTCCTGCACGAGATGCGCAGCCAGACGGAGGCGCTGCGCGGCGTCGCGGCCTTCAGCCACCGGGTGGCGTCGGTCGACGAGATCGGCGCGGCGGTGGCACGGGCGTTCACCCTCTTCCGCACGCAACGCCCGCGACCGGTGCACGTCGAGGTGCCGCTGGATCTGATGGAGGCCGCGGAGCCGGTGGGCGCGGTACGGCTCGCGCCACCTGTCGGGCCCGCGGTTCCGGAGCCGGCGGCGTTGGGGGCGGCGGCCGAAGCGCTGTGGGGAGCGCGCCGCCCGGCGCTGATCCTCGGCGGAGGGGCACGGGCGGCCTCGGCCGCCTGCCTGGCCCTGGCCGAGGAACTGGGGGCGCCGGTGGTGACCACCGCCAACGGCAAGGGCGTGGTCGATGAGCGCCACCCGCTCTCGCTGGGCGTGTCGCTGCACCTCCCGGCCGTGCAGAAGTCGCTGGCGGATGCCGACGTGATCCTCGCCGTCGGCACGGAGCTGGCCGAGTCCGACGTCTGGGGACCGCTGCCGGCCCTGACGGGCACCCTGATCCGGGTCGACCTGGACCCCGCCCAGATGTACGCGGGGCTGCCCGCGGACGTGGCCCTGGTGGGCGACGCGGGCCCCCTGCTGGAGGCGCTCCTCACCGCGTACCGGGAAGGCACCGCACGCCAGGGCGGACCGGGGCGCGCAGGACCGGGACGTGCAGATCTGCCGCAAGACGGCCCGCGGCGAGGAGCCGACCCCGCCGACGTCACCGCCCTTCGCACCGCACGCGACAACGAGACCCGTGCCCAGGACGCACACCGGCTGCCCTACCTGCGGGCGATGCGCCGTGTCCTCGCCGAGGACGCCGTCATCACCTCGGACAGCGCCCAGTGCTGCTACTACGGGGCCCTCCCCCATCTGCCCCTCGGCCCAGAGGGCCGCTATCTGCACCCCAGCGGCTTCGGCACCCTCGGTTACGCCCTGCCCGCCGCGATCGGCGCGAAGACCGCGTGCCCCGAGCGGCAGGTCGTCGGGTTGAGCGGCGACGGCGGTCTGCAGTTCTCCGTCCAGGAGCTCGCCACCGCCGCGCAGCTCCCCCTCCCGATCCCCGTCGTGGTCTTCGACAACGGCGGCTACGGGGAGATCCGCGAGCAGATGGCGGCCCGCGGAGACACCCCCGCGGCCGTGGACCTGCCGTCCGTCGACCTGTCCGCGCTCGCCCGCGCCTACGGCGGGCACGGCACGACGGTCCGCTCGCCCGAGGAACTCGCCGACGCCCTGAGCGAGGCCCTGAACACCTCCGGCCCCACTCTCATCACCGTTCCCGAGGAGAACCCCCGATGACGACCACCCCTCTCGTCTCCCTCACATGGACGGACCATGTCACCGGCCGCCAGGGCCACCTGGTGATCGACCGGCTCGTACGCGGCGTGTCCAGCGGCGGGCTGCGGATGCGCGAGGGCTGCACCCTCGACGAGGTCGCCGGGCTCGCCCGGGGCATGACGATGAAGGAGGCCCTGCACTACAACCCCGAGGGCCGGTACATCCCGCTCGGCGGCGCCAAGGGCGGAATCGACTGCGACCCGTGCGACCCGGGGGCGTACGGGCTGCTGGTGCGCTACCTGCGGGCGATGCGTCCGTACATCGAGCGCTTCTGGACCACCGGCGAGGACCTCGGCCTCACCCAGGACGTCGTCGACAGGGCGGCGGCCGAGGCCGGTCTGGTCTCCTCGATCCAGGCCGTGTACCCACTTCTGGAGGACGAGGCGGAGGCCCGGCGTCGCCTCGCGGACGCGTTCGCCCTGGACGTGGACGGCATCGGACTCGACGAACTGGCGGGCGGTTGCGGGGTCGCCGAGTCGGTGCTGACGGCGCTGGACCGGGCCGCCGTCCCGTACGAGGGCACGCGGGTCTCTGTCCAGGGGTTCGGGACGATGGGCGGCGCGACGGCCCGGTTCCTGGCACGTGCCGGTCTCAAGGTGGTCGCGGTGGCGGACGTCAAGGGGACGATCGCCAACCCCGAGGGCCTGGACGTCGAGGCGCTGCTGGCCGCACGGGACCCGTACGGGACGGTGGACCGCACCGCCCTGCGGGTGGGCGACGCCGAACTGCCCGGCGACGCCTGGCTGGCGGCGGACGCCGAGGTACTGGTCCCGGCGGCCGTCTCGTACGCGATCGACGCCGAGAAGCAGGCCCGCATCAGGGCCCGCTGGATCGTGGAGGCGGCGAACATGCCGGTACTCGCGGAGGCCGAGGAGCTGTTGACGGCCCGGGGCGTCACCGTCCTGCCGGACGTCGTCGTCAACTCGGCCACGAACGCCTGGTGGTGGTGGACGCTGTTCGGTGACGTCGGCGCCGACGCGGACGAGGCGTTCGCCCACATCCGGCGCTCCATGCGCGCCCTGGTCGAACAGATGCTGACGCGGGCCGAGCGCGACGGGACCACGCCGCGGGTCGCCGCGCACGGCGTCGTGGCGGACCGGCTGCCGGTGATCGCCGAACGCTTCGGCTGGTACGCATGAGCCTGGACGCCCTCTTCGACCCGCGCTGCGTCGCCGTCGTCGGGGCCTCCGCCAACCCCGCCAAGTGGGGGTACTGGCTGGCCTCCGGTGCCCTCGCCGGACGTGCGCGGCGCACCGTCCATCTGGTCAACCAGCGGGGCGGCGGCCTCGACGGCGTGCCCTTCGTCCCCGGCCTCGGCTGCCTGCCGACCGTCCCCGAGCAGGTCGTGGTCGCGGTGCCCCCGAGCCAGGTACGGGGTGTGGTCGTCGAAGGACTCGCGGCCGGCGCCCGGTGCTTCACCGTGATCACGTCCGGCGGGGCCGGTCCCGAGGAGGAACGGGAACTCGCCGACCTCGTCACCGCGCACGGCGGGAGGTTGCTCGGCCCCAACTGCATGGGCGTCGTCGACACCACCACCGAGCTCAGGCTCAGCTGGGGCGACTTCCCGGCCGGCTCCGTGGGACTCGTCTCGCAGAGCGGCAACCTCGCCCTCGAGATCGGCAGACTCCTGGCGCGGGCCGGACAGGGCTTCTCCCGCTTCGTCTCGCTCGGCAACCAGCGCGACATCGACGCGGCGGACGCCCTCGACGCGCTGATCGCACACGACGCGACACGCGTCGTCGCCGCCTATGTCGAGGACTTCCGGGACGGGCGGCGCCTGGCCCGCACCCTGGCCGCCGCCCGCGTCGCGGGCAAACCCGTCCTGATGCTGGCGCTCGGCCGCAGCGATGCCTCCGGCCGCGCGGCGGCCTCCCACACGGGCGCGCTGGTCAGCGCCCGGTCCGTGGTGGAAGCAGTGTGCCGCGACGCAGGGGCACTGCTGCTGGACTCGGCCGGCGAACTGGTGGACACGGCGGTGCTGCTGACCGCGGCGGGCAACCGTATCGGGCGGATCCGCAGGGACGCCGCCCGGGCCACGGGATCCGGTGCGGCAGAGACCGGTGGGCCAAGGCCCCTGCGTGTCGCCGCCGTCGGCGACAGCGGCGGGCAGGGCGCGCTGGCCGCTGACACGCTCGCCGCCCGCGGGCTCGACGTGCCCGTACTGAGCGAGGCCACCCGGGCCGCCGTCGCCGCGCACCTGCCCGGTCACGGGAGCTGCGGCAACCCCGTCGACCTCGCGGGCGCCGGGGAGGCCGACCTTCGCAGCTACGCCCGTGTCGTCCGGGCGCTGCTCGACGGGGGCGACACCGACGCCACCGTCCTCACCGGCTACTTCGGCGACTACGCCACCGCCAACCCTGACCAGGCCCGTCAGGAGTGCGAGGTCGCCCGGGAGCTCGGGGAGGCCGCACGACGCTCCGGTCGGCTGCTCGTCGTCCACACCATGGCCCGGGACACCCCGGCCCTCACGGTGCTCCGCGAGCACGGCGTGCCCGTCTACGAGCGCATCGAGCAGGCCGCAACGGCCCTGGCGCACGCGACGCGGCACGTCGGGACACCACGGACTGCGCCCCCGCTGCCGCCCCGTACACCCGCCGGACCACTCCCGGACGGGAGCTACGAGACCGTCCGCGCGCTCCTCGCGCAGCGCGGACTCGCCTTCCCGGCCGCCGAGTTCGTCACCACGGCCGAGGAGGCGGCCGCCGCGGCCCGCCGTACCGGATATCCGCTCGTCCTCAAGGCGATGGGCCTGGCCCACAAGACGGAGGCGGGCGGGGTGGCCCTCGGCATCGCCGACGAGACCGCGCTGCGCACCGCCCTCACCCGCATGCGCGCATCCACCGGTGCCGGCCGGTACGCGGTGGAGGAGATGGTCGCTCACCCGCACTCCGTCGAGCTCATCGTCGGGGTGCGGCGCGACCCGGCGTTCGGGCCCGTCGCCATGGTCGGGCTCGGCGGAGTCACCGCCGAGTTGCTCGCCGACACCGCGCTCGCCCTCGCCCCCCTCACCCCGCGGCACGCCCGCGACCTGCTGCTCTCGCTGCGGCACGCCCCGCTGCTCACCGGCTGGCGGGGCGCCCCCACCGTCGATCTGGACGCCGCCGCGGACGCCCTGTGCGCACTGACGCGGGCCGCGGTCGAACACCCCGAGCTCACCGAGCTCGAAGTCAACCCGCTGCTCGTCCACCCGGGCGGCGCGGTCGCCCTCGACGCCCATGGAGTGCTGAGATGATCTCTGCGTCAGGCCGCTTCGCGGACCGTACCTACATCGTGACCGGCGGCGGCAGCGGTATCGGCCGCGCGATCGCGCTCGCGCTGAGCGAAGCGGGCGCGCGGGTCGCCGTCGCGGGCCGTACTCCCGAGCGGCTGGAGGAGACGGTCGCCCTCGTGGAGAAGGCCGGCGGCGACGCCCTCGCGGTGCCGACGGACGTACGGGATCCGGAGGCCGTGGACGCCCTGGTGACCGCGGCGACCGAGCGCTTCGGCCGACTGGACGGCCTGGTCAACAACGCGGCCGGAAACTTCGTCGTGCCGGGCATCGACCTGTCCCCGGGCGGCTGGCGGGCGGTCGTCGACATCGTCCTCAACGGCTCGTACTACTGCACCCGGGCCGTCGCGCGCAGGATGCGCGAGCAGGGCACGGGCGGCTCGATCCTGTCGGTGATCGCCACCTACGCCTGGCACGGCCACCCGGGAACCGTCCACTCGGCCGCCGCGAAGGCCGGCGTCCTGGCCATGACCCGGACCCTCGCGGTGGAACTGGCCCCGCTGGGCGTCCGCCTGAACTGCATCGCCCCCGGCCCGACGGAGACCGCGGGAGCCGGTGCGGCCCTGTGGGCCACCCGGGAGGCCCGCGAGGAGGTGCTCGCCACGGTCCCGGCGGGCCGGTTCGCCGGCCCGGTGGAGATCGCGGACGCGTCGCTGTTCCTGCTGAGCGACCAGGCGTCGTACGTGACGGGCGAGTGCCTGACGGTGGACGGCGGCCAGTGGCTGGGCAAGCAGGTGTACGGGCGCACGGCCGGGTAGCGTTCCGGGCGTGAAGCACGGCGAAGGGGAGCGGCGCGAGGCCGCTCCCCTTCGCCGTTGTCCGACGGGACGGCGGCCCCGGGCCGCTTCCGTCGGAGGCGGGGTGGCAGGAGCCCCGCCGCCCCGCCCGGCCGTTCAGCTCTTGGTGCGGCGGGTCTTCGCCCCCAGGGCGTAGAAGACGAGGCCGATCCCCGCGATGATCAGCAGGGGTACGACCTGGCTCAGGGTGTACGCGAGGCGCTGGCCGGCGAAGGCCTCGGGCAGCGAGTCGGCGGCGGAGCCCTCCGTGCCGAACCAGCCCACCCCGAAGCCCGGCCAGATCAGCACGACCACGGTGAAGGCGACCAGGCCGGTCGCGAGCGCGGTGACCGTCCAGGCGCCGAGGCGTCCGCCCGGCACGGCGTAGGGACGCGGGGTGTCCGGGTACTTGCGGCGCAGCACCAGCAGGCTCGGGAACGTGATGACGTACGAGATGAAGGTCGTGCAGATCGTCAGGCCCAGGCCCGCGGCGAAGTACTTCTCGCCGTCGCCCTCGGTGAGGTTGAGGGCGACGACGAGGAGGATGGACGCGAGGACCGCGGAGAGCAGGTTCACCCGTACCGGAGTGCCGTACTTCTCGGAGATCGTGCCGAGCCACACCGGCCCGGCGCCGTCGGCGCAGGCGACGGCCTGGGCGCGGTGCGCGCCCATCGCCCAGGTGACTCCGGAGGTGAGCAGGCCGATGATGAGGCCGGCGGCGGCGATGCCGCCGAAGACCGCGCCGGCACCGGTGAGGGTGACCGTGCCGTCGGCGGCGATGGACCCTCCGTAGACGGTGAAGACGGCCTTGCAGGCGTCGATGAAGCCGCCGAGGCTGCCGATCCTGTCGCCGGGCAGGACGAAGAGGATGCCGAGGATCGGGCCGCCGTAGAGCAGCAGCGCGGCGAAGCCGGAGCGGAGGATGGCGACCGGAATGTCACGGCGCGGATTGCGCATCTCCTCCGCGGCCGAGCTGGGCAGCTCGAAGCCGACGTAGTTGAAGATCAGGACGGGGACGAGCGCCACGAAACCGGCGTACGTCGGTGTGAACTCGCCCGCGGGCAGCGCGTGCACACCGTTCTGGACGGCGAAGACGACGACCGAGACGAGGAAGAAGGCGAGCAGCACGATACGGGCGAGGGCTCCGGCGATCGGCACCCACTTGCCGACCCGGACGGACTGGACGACGGCGAGCGCGCCACTCCAGATGAAGATCAGCCCGGCTGCGTACTTCCACAGACCGGGCAGCGGGGTGAAGAACTGCTCCCAGGTGGTGAGGGCGATGATGCACAGACTGCCGCCCACCCACACCGGGTTGGAGATCCAGTAGAGGATCTGGTTGAGGCCCGCGGTGAGCCGGCCGAAGGCGAGCCGGGTCCAGACGTACGGACCGCCCTGGACGGGGAAGGCGGAGCCCAGTTCGGCGACGAGGAGCCCGTAGGGGAGGAAGAAGAGGACCGCGAGGATGGCCATCCAGGTCAGTCCCTGCGGGCCCTGCGCCGCGACCGATCCGATGGTGTCGAGTCCGACGAGGGTGCATATGAGGAACAGGAGGACGTCGAAGCGGCGCAGCTCCTTGCGCAGCCGGCTGCGCTGCTCACCCCAGCCCTCGGAGAGGTCGGGAGTTTCGTGGGTGGGACCTTCGGCTCTGCCGGGGGTGGTGGGTGCATGGGTCACTGGGCGGACTCCTACGGCACGGGGGGAGGGGTCTCGTACAGGCGCGCACATCTTTTGACTGAACAGCCAGTCAGTAGCCAGCACTGTGAGTCCGGCCACACTGGGCTGTCAAGAGCTGTGTAGGGTGAAGGCGTGGCCAGAGTCCGGTTGAGCGTGGAGGAACGACGCGCGGAGATCCTGCGCGTCGCCGTCGAGCAGATCGAGGACCGCGGGGTGTCCAACGTGCGCATCGCGGACGTCGCCTCGGCACTGGGAGTCAGCAGCTCTCTGGTGCTCTACCACTTCTCCACCAAGGAGCTGCTCGTCGCCGAGGCCTTCGCGCACGCCGCGCAAGGAGACCTCGCCCATCTGCGGAAACTGCTGAGCAAACCGCGTACCAGTGCGACGCGCCGGCTGCGCTCGGCGGTGCGCTGGTACGCGCCGACCGGACAGGCCAAGGGCTGGCGGCTGTGGATCGAGGGCTGGGCGGCCGCGCTGCGCGAACCCGCCCTGAGGAAGGTCACCCACGACCTCGACGAGCAGTGGAAGGCGGCGATCGTCCAGGTCGTCGAGGAGGGCGTGGCGGCAGGCGAGTTCGTCTGCGACCGTCCGGCGGACGCGGTATGGCGCCTGACCGCGCAGTTGGACGGACTGGCCGTCCAGATGACGTCCTACAAGGTGCCGCTCAGCCGCGCCACGATGCTGGAGTGGGTGGACGACGCGCTCGTCCGGGAACTGGGCATCGCCCGCGAGGACCTGACGACTCGTCGATGAGTCCGGCGGGCCCCGTGCTCCGCACGGCTGTCGCAACCATTGACGGGCCCGTCAGTGTTGCCCCATCCTCTCGGGCATGGAGAGACCGAGCGCGGAACACCTGACCGAGACGGAGGTCGTCGTCGTGGGCGGCGGGTACGCCGGCCTGGCCGCGGCGCTCCGACTGCACGACAACGACGTCGACTTCACCCTGGTCGAGGCGGCCGATCGGATCGGCGGGCGCGTCCTGACGGAGACCCGTGCCGACGGCGTGACCGTCGATCACGGCGGCCAATGGGTGGGGCCCACGCAGACCCGCCTGGTGGAGCTCGCCGCGCGTTTCGGCTGCCGGACGTTCCCGACCTGGGAGACGGGCAGCCACATCGAGGTGTGGAACGACGGCGGCCGGGTCCCGTACACCGGTGCGGCACCCGCCGACGGGCCGGGCATCGCCGAGTACGTCCGCGTCACGAAGGTCCTGGACGAACTCGCCCGCGAAGTGGACACCGTCCGGCCGTGGCGCACTCCCCGCTGCACGGAGTGGGACGCCCGGACGGCAGGGTCGTTCTTCCGCTCCCGGACCGACGACGCGGACGCCCGGCGCCGGCTGGACCTCGCGGTGCAGGGGCTGTGGTGCGCGGAGCCGGACGAGATCTCGCTCTTCCACGTGCTGTTCTACATCGCCGCGGCCGGCGGTTTCGAGCAGCTGATGGAGACTCGCGGCTGCGCCCAGGACAGCCGGTTCACCACGGGTGCGGCCGGACCGGCCCGTGCCGTCGCGGCTCTGCTGAAGGAGCGCGTCCGCCTCGGCGAGCGGGTGCGCTCGATCGCACACGACACGCAGGGCGTGCACGTCCGCACGGAGTCCGCCGTGCTCCGGGCACGCCGGGCGATCGTGGCCGTGCCTCCGCACGCCGTACGCGCCATGGGTTTCACCCCTCCGCTTCCCGACAGCCGGACCGGCTGGCTCTCCCACAGTCCGATGGGACGCGTCGCCAAGATCCACGCCGTGTACGACACCCCGTTCTGGCGGGAGTCGGGACTGTCCGGCGTGGCGACCTTGTACGACGACGGGCCCGTCGGGGTCGTGTTCGACAACTCCCCGGAGGACGGCTCGTGCGGCGTCCTCGTCGGGTTCGTGTACGGCAGCCGTCTGGACCGCTTCAGCACCCTGGACGCGGGCAGTCGCCGGGCCGCCGTACTGCGCGGCCTCGTAACCGTGGCCGGACCGAGGGCCGGGGCACCCCGCGACTACACGGAGAAGATCTGGACCCAGGACCCGTTCGCCCGGGGCGGCTACGAGGCCTACACGACACCCGGCGGATGGAGCGGCTTCGGCGAACACGGCTGGCGGGAGCCGACCGGGGCGCTGCACTGGGCGGGGACGGAAACCGCGTCGGAGTGGAACGGCTACATCGACGGCGCCGTGTCGTCGGGCTACCGGGCCGCCGAGGAAGTTCTCGCAGCCCTCCGGACGGACGGGAGGCCGTGACGTCGATGGAGCGGGCGGACGATGCGCAGGCGGTGCTGGAGCGGGTGCGGCTGGTCGTGGGATCGGTGCCGGTCAGCCAGCGGCAGTTCGCCGATCGCATCGGCATGCACCCCACCGCGCTGTCCAAGGCCCTGAACGGCAGCCGCCGCTTCGCCGACCACGAGCTGGCCGCCGTCGCGAGGGTCGGCAAGGTGTCACTGCGCTACCTGCGGACCGGGCGGGGACGCCCGCCGGTCGCTGCCGGGGACCCGGCGGGGCCGGACACGCGCCGCCGCGCGAACGCCGTCGACGCGGAGGTCCGCAAGGCGCAGATCCTGGAGGCGACGGCACGCCTGATCGCCCGCCGCGGGTTCCACCGGGTCCGGGTCGCCGACATCGCCCGCGCGTGCGGCACCAGCACCGGCACGGTGCACTACCACTTCCCGACGAAGGGCGACGCCCTGCGAGCCGCTCTGCGCCACTACGCCGATCGTCTCCACGAACGTCTCGAAGCGGAGTTCCGGGAGACGGACAGCCCGACCGAGAGGCTGCGCCGGCTGATCGAGGTCCAGCTCATCATCGGTGAGGAGGACCGCGACGAGTGGTCGGTGTGGGTGCAGTCGTGGAACGAGGCGATCATCGACCCCGCCCTGCGGGACAGCCAGCGCGAGATCTATGCCAGGTGGCGGCAGACGGTGCTCGGCCTGGTGCAGGCCTGCCGGGACGAGGGCATGGCCGAGGACGCCGACGCGGAGGCGCTGACGAGCCGGTTCACCGGTCTGACGGACGGTCTCGCCATCCAGGTGCTGGCGGGGAACGGGGAGATGTCCGTGACACGGATGCGTGAGCTGCTGCTCGACGCGTTCGAACCGCACATCACCCTTCGCTGACGACCGGGGCCGGCCGTGGGCGGGCTGCACGGCAACCGTGCCCGGGTATGCGCCCAGGCGTGAGAGAGGACGTTCCATGACAGCACGGTTCCCGCACCTGTTCAGTCCGCTGCAGATAGGTGACGTGAGGCTGCGCAACCGCATACTGTCCTCGGGCCACGACACGGTTCTGGCCAGGGACGGCGCGGTCACCGAGGACCTGATCGCCTATCACGAGGCCCGCGCCGCGGGCGGTGCCGGCCTGATCGTGCTCCAGGTGTCCGGCGTGCACGAGTCCGCCCGCTACACCACTCATGTGCTGATGGCCACGCAGGACGAGTGTGTCCCCGGCTACGCCCGGCTCGCGCAGGCGGTGCATCGGCACGGGACGAAGGTCTTCGGCCAGCTGTTCCACCCCGGGCGGGAGATTCTGGAGTCCGGGGACGGCAGCGCACCGGTGGCCTGGGCTCCCTCGGCCACCCCGAGCGAGCGCTTCCACGTGATGCCGCGCGCCATGACCGAGCCGGAGATCCACGAGGTCGTGGAGGGCTACGGCCAGGCGGCCCGCCGGCTGCGCGAGGCCGGCCTCGACGGCGTGGAGATCGTCGCCAGCCACGGCTACCTGCCGGCGCAGTTCCTCAGTCCCCATGTCAACGTCCGTACCGACGGCTGGGGCGGCGATCTGCAGGGCCGGCTGCGGTTCCTGCGCGAGGCACTGCGCAGTGCTCGGGCACAGGCCCGGCCCGGCTTCGCCGTCGGCCTGCGCATCTCGGGCGACGAACTGAGCCACGACGGCCTGGACACCGAGCTGGTACTGGAGTCCGTCGCCCGACTCGATGCCGAGGGACTGCTCGACTACGTCTCGGTGTGCGCGGGCAGCTCGTCCAGCCTGTCCGGGGCCGAGCACATCGCCCCGCCCATGTACCGGCCCGCCGGTTACACCGCCCCGCTGGCCGCCGAGGTGCGCGCCGTGGTCGGCGTCCCAGTGATGGTGGCCGGCCGGATCAACCAGCCGCAGGAGGCCGAGCAGATCATCGCGGACGGTCGGGCCGACGCCTGCGCGATGACCCGGGCCCTGATCTGCGACCCGGACCTGCCGGTCAAGGCCGCGCGGGGCCGGGCCGAGGACATCCGCGCCTGCGTCGGCTGCAACCAGGCGTGCATCGGCCACTTCCAGCTCGGTCACCCCATCTCCTGCATCCAGCATCCGGAGACCGGCCGGGAACGCCGCTTCGCGGTACTGCCGGCCGTCACACGACGCAAGAAGGTACTGGTCGTGGGCGGCGGCCCGGCCGGCCTGAAGGCCGCGGCCGTGGCGGCGGAACGCGGCCACGAGGTGGAACTGCACGAAGCGGGCCGACGTGTCGGCGGTCAGGTTCTGCTCGCCGAACGGCTGCCCGGACGCGCCGAGTTCGGAGGCGTGATCACCAACCTCGAGGCCGAGGCGCGCCGCGCGGGAGCCCGCATCCTGACGAACTCCCGGGTCGATGCCCAGGTGCTCGCCGCCTCGGCACCGGACGCGGTGGTGCTCGCGACGGGAGCGCTGCCCCGGCGCCCCCGGCTGGAGCTCATGGACGACCCGGTGGTACTGGACGCCTGGTCGGTGATCCGCGGCGCCGAGGTGCCGCGTGGACGGATCGTGGTGGCGGACTGGCGCGGTGACTGGATCGGCCTGGGCGTCGCCCTCCAGCTCGCCGGCCTGCACAGGAAGGTGACGCTCTGTGTGACCGGCTTCGCGGCCGGCGAGCATCTGCAGCAGTACGTGCGTGCCGCCATGGTGGCCCAGGCGGTGCGGGCGCGGATCGACATCGTGCCCAACGTGAGGCTCTGCGGCGTGGACAGCGACACCGGCTACCTCCAGCACACTCTGACCGAGGACCCGGTACTGCTCGAAGACGTCGCCGGTGTGGTGCTCGCCCAGGGCCACGCCCCGCTCGCCGACCTCGACCCGGTCGGCTCCGGCGTCGTCCCGGCCGACCACGTCTTCCCGGTCGGCGACCGTGTCACCCCGCGCACCGTCGAGGAAGCAGTGCTCGACGGCTTGACCGTGGCGTCCGGCCTCTAAGGCCTGTCGACCCTCCCCGTCGTCGCCCGGAGGGCGGCCCGGCTGCGTCGGTTGCGTGCGCCGGGCCCCCGGCCGGAGGCTGGGGGGGGAGTGCCGGGCGCGGGCGGTGCACCGGCCGGAAGCCGCCGGACTCAGGGGCGTCCTACGGCAGTCGCCAGTCCACCGGCTCGGCTCCCTGCCGCACGAGGAGGTCGTTGGCCCGGCTGAAGGGGCGCGAGCCGAAGAAGCCGCGGTCCGCCGACATCGGCGAGGGATGCGCCGACTCGATGGACGGGAGATCCCCGAGGAGCGGACGCAGATTGCGCGCGTCCCGCCCCCACAGGATCGACACCAACGGCCGGCCCCGCGTGGCGAGGGCGCGGATGGCCTGCTCGGTGACCTCCTCCCAGCCCTTGCCCCGGTGCGCCCCCGGCTTGCGCGGGGCCGTGGTCAGAGCCCTGTTCAGCAGCAGCACGCCCTGGCGGGTCCATGGGGTCAGATCGCCGTTGGAGGGCCTGGGCAGACCCAGGTCCGTGTTCAGCTCCCGGTAGATGTTCTCCAGGCTGCCCGGCAGCGACCGCACCTCCGGCGAGACCGCGAAACTCAGTCCGATCGCCATCCCCGGCGTCGGGTAGGGGTCCTGACCGACGATCAGGACCCTCACATCGTCGAAGGGCTGCTGGAACGCCCGCAGGACGTTCGCGCCCGACGGGAGATAGGTCCGGCCGGCCGCCACCTCGGCGCGCAGGAAGTCGCCCATGCCCGCGATACGCTCGGCCACCGGCTCCAGGGCCTTCGCCCATCCGGCCTCAACAAGTTCATGCAACGGTCGTCGTGCCACGCCGCGTCACTCTACTGGCCCACTCCGACAGCCAGTGCCAGCAGACCGGCCCCCTGCGTACGAGCCGCCTGTCGGCGCTAGTCTTCCTCCTCGTCAAGGTCGTCGAGCCGGTCGAGGGGATCCCGCCCGGTCGCCGGGGAGGAGCGGAGACCGTTGCGTCCAGTGATCGAGCAGCCGCCCGTCTTCCGGTCTGCGTGCCGGCCGGTGGCCCGGTGTCTGCCGTGACCGGGGCCGGGGCACTGGGTTCGCCCGGTGCGGCGGCCGGTGCGGGCTACCTCGCCGTGGACTCCGGCGGCTCCGGCCTGCGCGTCGTCGTCGGCACCGCCGGGCGCGGCCCGCTGGGGCGGCGCGCGTCGCGGGAGCCGGTCCGCACCGGGGCGCGGGGCATCGACCCGGGGCACCTGATGGATCAGCTGGTGCCCATGGCCCGGGAGTTGACCGCCGAGGCCGGGCTGGACCGGCTCGGCACCGTCGTCGTCGGCGCCGCCGGGCTCGCCACCCTGGGCGACGCCCTGCGGGCAGAGCTGCCGGGCGCCCTGGCCCGGGAGCTGGGCGTGCGGTCCGTGGCGCTCGTCGCCGACGCCGTCACCGCCTACGTCGGGGCGCTCGGCCCGCGGCCCGGTGCCGTCGTCGCCGCCGGCACGGGTCTGATCGCGACCGGCACCGACCTGGTCCGGTGGCGACGCGCGGACGGCTGGGGCCACCTGCTCGGTGACTGCGGTGGCGGCGCCTGGATCGGGCGGGCCGGGCTGGAGGCGGCCCTGCGCGCCCACGACGGGCGGGACGGCGGCTCCATCCGGCTGCTGGCCGCCGCGGAGGAGCGGTTCGGCCCGGCGCCGGAGCTGCCGGGGAAGCTGTACCCGCGCCCGGACCGCCCCGCCGTCCTCGCCTCCTTCGCGCCCGAAGTGGCGGCCTGCGCGGCCGGCGACCCGGTCGCCGCGGACATCCTGCGCGCCGCCGCCCGGCACATGGCCGACTCCGCCGCCGCCGTCTGCCCGCCCGGCGGCGAGCCCCGCATCGCCGTCACCGGGGGCCTGCTGAAGATGGGCGACCCCCTCGTCGTACCGCTGGAGGAGGAGCTGGCGAAGCGGCTGCCGCACGCGCGGCGGGTGACCGCCGAGGGCGATCCGCTGCACGGCTCGGTACGCATCGCGACCGATCTGGCGACCGGCTCGCTCACGCTCCCGGGTGACGAGCGGATGCTGTACGTGGCGGGCACGGCACACGGCTGAGAACCATCGCTCGACGTGTCGACAAGTGGACTTTCTGGCCCTGCACGTTGTCACCCGTGCGAGGGAAATCGTGTCGATGTCATCCGATCCGTACGTAACTCATCAGACAAAACCGGACGGATACCGCTCACCTGCACCCTCCCCGAACAGGGGAGCCCAATAAGCCAGTAACATGCGGCGCCATGAGCTCCCCCACTGGGCCCGCGTCCGGCCTGCCAGTACGAATGCCGCGCCCCCGCCAGCCCGGACGGCACCGCCGTCCCGAACCCCTGGTGGCTCCCGAGGGCGCGCCCGCGCTCGTCCTCGCGGTGCCGGGCACGCCCAGTAGCGCCACCCGCGGCCTCGCCGAGGAGGTCGTGAGCATCGCCCGCTCCGAGCTGCCCGGTCTCGACGCCCGGATCGGGTACGTGGACGGGGACGACACCGAGTTCCTCTCGCTCTCGACCGTGCTCGTGCGCGCCGCGCAGGAGCGCACCGCCCGCTACGAGCAGGCGGTCGCCGCCGGGGCCGAGGTGAAGGAGCCCGAGGGCCCCGTCGCCGTCGTGGTGCCGCTGCTCGCCGGTCCGGACGGCGCGCTGCTGCGCCGGATCCGCCAGGCCGTCATGGACAGCCGGATCGCGGCCGAGCTGACCGACGTGCTCGGCCCGCACCCGCTGCTGGCGGAGGCTCTGCACGTCCGGCTCTCCGAGGCCGGTCTGGCCCGCGCCGACCGGGCCCGGCTGTTCACCGTGGCGACCGCCGCGGACGGCATCATCCTCGCCTCCGTGGGCGGGGACGAGGCCGTGCAGGCGGCCGGGATCACCGGCATGCTGCTCGCCGCGCGCCTCGCCGTGCCGGTGATGGCGGCGGCCCTGGACCAGGAGGGCTCGATCGCGTCCGTGGCCGAGCAGCTGCGCTCCTCGGGTTCGCAGCAGCTGGCCCTCGCGCCCTACCTGATCGGCCCCGAGATCGACGCGAGCCTGCTGGAGGAGGCGGCCAAGGAGGCGGACTGCTCCACGGCCGAGCCCCTCGGCCCGTACCCGGCCATCGGCAAGCTGGCGCTGGCGAAGTACACGACGGCGCTGGGAATCTCCCCGCAGCAGCCGCAGGGCGCGCCGGTCCGCTGACGCGCGCGGCGCCCGCACACGTCCGAAGGGCCCGCTCCTGCCGTACGGGAGCGGGCCCTTCGCCGTACCCACGTGCGGGACCGGGGCCGGGCGGCCTGGGCACCCGTCCTTCCGTCAGCCGAAGACCACACAGGACGCCGCCGGCACGGCGAGGGAGCCGGCGCGGCGCGGGACTCCGGTCCGGGGGTCGACCGCGAACCAGGTGACGTCTCCGGAGCGCTCGTTCGCCGCGTACAGGAAGCCGTCCGACTCGGCGATCGCCCGCGGCCAGTGCCCGCCGCAGGGCACCGTCCCCGTCAGCCGCAGTCCGTCCGGCTCGACGGCGAACGCGGACAGGACGTCCTCGCCGCGGGTCGCGGTCCACACGAAGCGGCCGTCGGGCGAGACGACGATGCCCGACGGATAGGCGTCGCCGGCCGGGGCCTGCGGGAGCACAGGCGTCTCACTGAGGGGTGTCAGCAGGCCGTCGGCGGCGTCCCAGCGGCAGACGGTGACGGTGGGCGCGAGCTCGCCGACGACGTAGGCGCGGGAGCCGTCCGGGTGGAAGGCCAGGTGCCGCGGACCGGTGCCGGGGCGCAGCGCGACCTCCCGGTGCACGGCCGGGGCGCCGTCCCTCAGGGTGCAGACGCGCACCGAGTCGGTGCCGAGGTCCACGCTCACCGCCCACCGTCCGCTCGGGTCGGGCTGCACCTGGTGGGCGTGCGGTGCCAGCTGGCGCGGTGCGTGCGGGCCCGAGCCGGTGTGGCGGAGCACGCCGGACGGGGCCCCGGCGAGGGTGCCGTCGCTGCGGAGGGGGACGGCGGTGACGCTGCCGGAGCCGTAGTTGGCGGTCAGGAGGTGCCCGGCGAACAGGCTCAGGTGCGTCGGTCCGTCGCCGTCGACGGCCACCGGGGGCCCGGTCCGCTCCGGCTTGTCGCCGGTCACGCGGTAGGCGGCCACCGCGCCCTCGGAGATCTCGCTGACCGCGTAGAGCATGCCGCCGTCGGGTGCCAGGGCCAGGTAGGACGGGTCGGGCACGCCGTCCACGCTGCTCAGGGCCGTCAGCGCGCCGGTGTCCGCGGCGACGGCCGCGGTGACGATCCCCGGGCCTCCCGCCGCCGTGAACGATCCGATGTACGCCCGCCGCCGCCTGCCGTCGTCTGCCACCGCTGGCCCCTCTCCTCGCGCGCCTCGTCCTGCCGGCCGGCCCGTCCCGCCCGGGCCGACGGTAGCAGTCGATCACGCAAGGTCTAGACCAAGTCGGAGGCGCGCCGGTCGGATCAGGCCCCGACCAGGGGCGAGCGTGACGGGGCCCGCAGGGGTGCGGCCAGTTCGGCCAGGGCGCGCTCCAGACCGTGGAGGTGGACCAGCGCGGGCTCGACGGCGTGCGGCCGCTCCGCGTGGGCGGGGACGGCCCCGCCGCCGGTGAGGGCCTCGACGGCGGCCTCCACCCGCCAGCAGGCGGCGGCCAGCCGGGCGTCGTGCGAGGCCTCCGGGTCGGCGGCGACGGCGACCAGGCCGCGGATCTCCCGGGCGCAGTCGTCGAGGAGCGCGAGCACGCGGCGGGCGCGGCGCTTGCGGCCGTACATCGGGTTGAGCGGGTGCACCAGCGGGGCGACGGACAGCCGCACCCGGCCGAGCAGCTGTTCCAGTTCGGCCACGCGGGGCGCCGGGTCGGCGCCCTCGGTTCCGGCGAGGCGGGCGGCGGCCTCGGCGGTGCAGGCGTGGACGCAGCGCAGGGCGCGCTGGATCCAGGCGTCGGTGACGGCGTGCGTGGTGACCGGCAGGACGAGCAGCACCGCGAGGGCGGCGCCGAGCGCTCCGACGCCGGTCTCGGCGAGCCGCACGGCGAGCAGGCCCGGGGTGAGGACGCCAAGGAGCCCGTAGAGAAGTTCGGCGAGCAGCGTCACGCTGAGCATCATCCAGGTGTAGGACACCGCGGCCGTGTAGAAGATGCCGAAGACACTGGCGGCGGCGAGCACGACCGTGGGCACCACCGCCCCGTCCAAGGGGACGGCGATCAGCAGGCCGAGGCCGATGCCGATGACCGTGCCGAGGACCCGCCTGAAGCCGCGGACGAGGGTCTCGCCGCGCGAGGTGGTGTTGACGAAGACCCACCAGGTGGCACCGACGGCCCAGTACCAGCGGTCCCCCGACACCAGATGGCCCACGACGAGGGCGAAGCCGGCCCCCGCGGTGGCCTGGACGGCCTGGCGGGTGGTGATGCGGGCGAGGCCGGTACCGCCGGGCGGGGCGGGCACGGCGGCAGCGGGCAGGCGGCGCTCGTAGCACCAGAGTCCGAAACGGACCGTCGCGGCGGCGGCCACGGAGAGCAGGACGGCGGCGTACAGCTCGGGCAGCCGGTCGGTGGTGGCGTGCAGGAACTGCGCCACGAAGAAGGTCATGAAGGCGAACACACCGAGGCTGTGTCCGCGCGGGCCCCAGCGGCGGGCGTAGACGCCCGTGCCGACCACGGCGAGGAAGGTGAGGTCGCGCGCCACCGGATGGTCGTGCAGGACGGCGGCGGCGGTGAGCACGGGCAGCCCGACGGCCGGCAGCAGCGCGGTGGTGACCGCCTGCCCGCGCACGGTCGCGTCGGTGACGGTGAACAGGGCGAGCAGCGCGGCGAGCCCGCCGGTGACCGCGCCCACGAGGGAGTGTCCGGCCAGGCCGCAGACGAGGACGGCCAGCCCGATGCCGAGAACGGCCCGGGCGGCGAAACGCAGTCGCGTACGCCCCGGATCCGGAGCCGCGAACACCCTCTTCAGCACTGATTACCGCCCCCTTCGCGAACCGGTCGTCGCCTGCAGACTCATCGGCATGAAAAAGGCGCCGCGGGATCCGCAGCGCCATCGACGCATCCATATCAACATCTCTCCCGCCAGTGGCTCAACTGCTGCCTCGCGGAGTGTGCCATTGGTACAGTGATCTCGGCTTCCCTACGGCCACCGAAGAGCCAATGGCCGACGAGGAGACCGAGCCCCATGGCCGTGGACGAGCTCGACACCCGCATCCTGCGACTGCTGCTGGACCAGCCGCGCACCAGCGTGCGCGAGTACGCCCGCATCCTCGGCGTGGCCCGCGGAACGCTTCAGGCCCGCCTGGACCGCCTGGAGCGGGACGGTGTGATCACCGGCACCGGACCGGCCCTCTCCCCCGCCGCGCTCGGCCACCCGGTGCTGGCCTTCGTGCACATCGAGGTCACCCAGGGCCATCTGGACGAGGTCGGCGACGCGCTCGCGGCCGTACCGGAGATCGTCGAGGCCTTCTCCATCACGGGCGGCGGGGACCTGCTGACCCGGGTCGTGGCGCGCGACAACGCACACCTGGAGGACGTGATCCAGAAGCTGATCAGCCTGCCGGGCGTGGTCCGCACCCGCACGGAGGTGGCCCTGCGCGAGCGGGTGGCGCACCGGCTGCTGCCCCTGGTGGAGTCGATCGGGCGGACGGCGAGGAAATGAGCCCTGACATCCTTGCCCCATGAACACTCTCGACGGCATCTCGGTCATCTTCGACCTCGACGGCACCCTGGTGGACAGCGAGCCGAACTACTACGAAGCGGGCCGCCGAACCCTCGCCGAGTACGGCGTCCCGGACTTCACCTGGGCCGACCACGAGGGGTACGTCGGTATCAGCACGCAGGAGACGGTCTCCGACTGGAAGCGGCGGTACGGCCTGCGGGCCCCGGTGGAGGAGTTGGTCGCCGCCAAGAACCGCCGCTACCTGGAACTGGCCCGCACCTCCACGCGCGCGTACCCCGAGATGCGGAAGTTCGTCGAGTTGCTGGCCGGCGAGGGCGTACCGATGGCCGTGGCCTCGGGGTCGTCGCCCGAGGCCATCGAGGCGATCCTTTCCTGCACCGGGCTGGACGCGTATCTGGGCACCCTCGTCTCGGCCGACGAGGTCGCGCGGGGCAAGCCGGCCCCCGACGTCTTCCTGGAGGCCGCCCGCAGGCTCGGGGCGGCCCCCGCCGACTGCGTGGTCCTGGAGGACGCCGTCCCCGGTGCCGCCGCGGCGCACGCCGCCGGGATGCGCTGCATCGCGATTCCCTACGTCGCCGCACAGGCCGACGCCGCGGAGTTCGCCACCGCGGGCCTGCTGCTGCGCGGCGGCCAGCGGGAGTTCACGGCGCGGGCGGCGTACGACTGGCTGACCGGCTCGGCGCGGCCCTCCTGACCGTACTCGTCGGTGCCGTGGACGCTCCTGTGCCCCTTGCCCATCTCCTGGGCGACATTCTCGAACGTCGATCGATATGTCGAACAGAACAGGCCTCACGAGGACCCCTAGTAACGAGGGGCACATGGCAGCGCCCCTCTCCCGGCGGACCCTCCTGCCGGCTGCGGCCGTCACCGCGGGAACGCCCGGGCCGTCGTATCCGGCGAGCGGCCGGGCCACCGGCGCGCCGCAGGCCCCGGCGGCCTGGACCGCACGGCCGCGGCGCGGAACACCGGCAGGTTTTGCCCGGGACGGTGATCGGTTCGCCGCTCGGATCCGTATCTCCTGGTGTCCGAGCCCGCTCACCGAGCCTGTCTTCGCCCCTGGAGGCACGATGCGCATCACGCGCACCACGGCAGGGACCGCCTTCGTGGGCGGTGCCCTGGTCCTCACCCTCACCGCGTTGGCCTACCCCACCATGCTCGGGGTGCAGAACACGGCCGGTGGTCAGGACCGCGTCATCGCCGACACACGGTACGGACCACTCACCGAGGCGGACCGGGACTTCGTGGTGAAGGTCCGCGCCGCCGGGCTGTGGGAGCACCCGCTCGGGCTGATGGCCATGGAACGGGGCACGACACCGGAGATGAAGGAGGCCGGCGAGCACCTGGTCGTCGGGCATGCCCGGCTCGACGCGACCTGCCGGAGGATCGCGCCCGAGCTGGGCATCACGCTGCCCAACCTGGCGTCACCGCAGCAGCAGCAGTTCGTGTCGACCGCCGACGGGACCACGGGCAAGCAGTTCGACACCACCGCGGTGAACATCATGCGGATCACCCACGGGCAGATCTTCCCCGTCGTCGCCAAGATCCGCGCCAACACCAAGAACGCC
Source organism: Streptomyces viridiviolaceus (assembly GCF_014650995.1). Taxonomy (GTDB): domain Bacteria; phylum Actinomycetota; class Actinomycetes; order Streptomycetales; family Streptomycetaceae; genus Streptomyces; species Streptomyces viridiviolaceus. The sequence goes on along the minus strand of NZ_BMWA01000005.1, from coordinate 314,664 downwards.
CTGGTGCGGCAGCTGGCCGATCAGGCCAACGACACCGTGCTGGACCACATCACGGTCCTGGAGAAGACCGGACTGGTCAACTTCGACCAGGTCAACCTCCAGCAGTCGGCCCCGCCCAGCCTGCCGAAGGCGCAGCTCACCCCGCCCGCGCCGCAGCCGGGGGAGCCGGTTCTCACCCTGACCGAGCCGCCCGGACTGGACGTCGAGACCGGTTCTCCGACGCCGAGTCCGACGGTCCGCTGAACCACCCGGCCGGGCCAGGTCACGTCATCGGCGGCGGGGTTTGCCGCGCCTGCCGCCCTTGGGGTTGTTCGAGCCGCGCCGCGCGCCCCCACCGGCCGGTTTCCTGGCCGCCGCCCCCCGCCGCGCGGCGGCGGTGCCGGTGCGCTCGGCCTTCGACTCCGCCGGGGCCGGCCGCCGGCCCCGGGTGCTGTTGACGGTCCTCCCCCGGACGATCCCGATGAAGTCCTCCACCAGGTCCGTGTGCGCCTCCTCCGGCCAGGACAGCGCCACGCCCGACCCCGGGGCGTCCGTGACCGTCCGGTACGTGAGGTCCTTGCGGTGGTGCAGCCGGGCCAGCGACAGCGGTACGACCAGCACCCCCACTCCGGCCGCGACCAGTTCCACGGCGTCCGCCGTGGTGGCGGGGCGCTCGAGGGCGGGCCGGCCCGGCAGCCGCTCCCAGCCGAGGACGTCGTCGAGGGGGTGCAGCACGATCTCGTCGGAGAGGTCCTCGACGGCCACCTCGTCGACCGCGGTGACGAGGTGGTCCTTGGGGACGACCACGACCGTGGTCTCGGTGTAAAGGGGGATCGCGCTGAGGACGGTCCGGTCGACCGGCAGCCGCACCAGTCCGGCGTCGGCGCCGCCGTCCAGCAGTACGCCGCCCGCCTCGGCGGCGGACACCTGGGTCAGGGACACCGGGACGTCCGGCAGCCGCTCGTTCCAGATGCGCACCCATTTGTCGGGCGTCACCCCCGGGACGTACGCGAGCCGGAACGAGGGGGGTTCTTCCGAGCCTGTCACCCGGCCAGGTTACCCGGCGTGGCCAGGGGCGGCGGTGGCCGGTCCCCGGCGGCGGTCCCGGTCACCCGGCGTGGTCGGAGGTCGCGCACATGCTCGATACCCTGGAGCCATGACGTCGCACCAGAGCACCCAGACCATGAAGCCCGCGACCGCGGCGAAGAAGCTGGGTGTGTACCTCGAGGCCACGCCCGCCGAGTTCCGGGAGGGCGTCGTCTCGCGCGCCGAGCTGAACGCGCTGCAGTCCGACCCGCCCCAGTGGCTGCGCGACCTGCGGCGCGACGGACCGCACCCGCGGCCGGTGGTGGCGGCGAAGCTGGGTGTCTCCATCGCGGGCCTGCACCGGGGCGGGGTCACGCAGCCGCTGACCACGGAGCAGATCGAGGCGCTGAAGGACGAGCGTCCCGAGTGGCTGGAGCGGGAGCAGGCCGTGCAGGCCGACGTCCGCAAGGAGGCGGCCCGCGTCAAGAAGCTGCACGCCGAACGCGCCGCGCACGCCTGACCGCTTCCCCCTGCCGTTCGGCCGGCGCCCCGCGGTGTCACCGTCCTCCCCCGGGAAACCCGAGGAGCGGGTGCTCCGGCGAAGGGAGTGAGGGCTCATGAAGTACGCCGATCTGGTCCGGACGGTCCAGGAGCAGAGCCATGCGGTCGGCCGTGAGGAGGCCGAGGCCACGGTGACGGCCGTGCTGCGGACCCTCGCCGAACGGCTTCCCGAGGGGCTGGCCGGGCATCTGGTCGCCCAGCTGCCGCACGAACTGGCCGGGGAGATCCGGCCGATGGCGGACGCGGAACCGGAGGGGCACGGGCAGCCGTCGGGTGCCGAGCGCTTCGGGCTGACCGCGTTCGCGGGCCGGGTGGCCTGGCGGGCCGGGATCGACGAGGAGGCCGCGCTCCAGCGCTCGGCCGTGGTGCTGAACGTGCTGGACGCCGTCGTCTCTCCCGAGCAGATGACGAAGGTCGCGGGGGCGCTGCCGGCGGACATCCGGGAGCTGCTGCCCTCGACGCGCGCCGTGGAGACGGAGGTCTGATCCGGACGCCGGCCGCCCGCGTCGGTGCCCGGCCGGGTCAGCCGACCGGTGCCGGGGTCGCGCGTACGTCGAAGCCGCCACGGCCGTCGAACCGGACGTCGAACACGGCGTCGAAGCCGTCGGCCCGCGAAGGGCGGCGCAGCCGTTTCAGCGTGGCGTGGACACCGACGTCCGGGACGCGTTCGCGCGCGGTCCGGGTGGCGTTGCGCCGCAGGGATCCCCCGATGTCGGGAGCGAACCAGTAGGCGACGACGCGGGCTCCGTGGGCATGGGCGGCCGCGACCAGCGGGCCCCATTCCTCGGGAGAGGGGTTGGTGTTGTCGACCGCCACCGAACGGCCTGCGCCGAGGGCTTCCTCGACCAGCCGCATCTGCCGGGCCTGCTTGTTGCGGGCGCCGCGCGGGAAGAGGTCCTTGCTCACCAGGACGTGGCCCTCTGCGAGGCGCTGCCGGTAGAACGTGGACTTCCCCGTCGCCTGCAGACCGACGAAGACGGCCAGCTCCGGGTGTCCTTGCCCGGTCGTCCCGGTCGCCCCCGTGCCCTCGCCGGCGCCGGCCGCCGCCCGCATCGCCTTCAGCCCTCGGCCTTCTGCTCGGTCAGGCTCCACGCGTACTGCAGCCAGTCCGACAGGGTGACGGCGCTCAGTCCCGCGGAGAGCAGCCGGGCCGCGCGGGGCGCGCAGGCGTAGGTGCCGACGAGCGCGCCGCCGACCCAGGCCGAGGTGCAGAACGGGCAGGTCACCAGATCGCCGACGGCACGACGCAGACCGTCCCCGCGGGGCGCGTCCATCACCTCGCCCGCCTCGCTGTCCCGCTCGCGGCGGGTGAACGGCGCCCGCAAGAAGCTGGTGACCTTGTCCTTGGACAGCAGCCGTGACGCCTTGAACGTCGCCGTCCCCAGCAGGGCCACGTCCCAGGGCGGTACGGCGTCGGGCAACGGCAGCCCGCGGCGCCGCGCCACCGCGGTGAACAGTCCGACGCCCACGGCGAATGCCGTCGCCAGCGCGGCATACCCCGCGAGGGGCGTCTCGTCCCCGTCGTCGTAGCGCCGCTCACCGTCCGTCATGGGGTTCCTCCTCGGGCTGCCGGTCCGACCGGTCCCGGGTGCCCTGGTCGGGCTGTCTCCATACGCCCCCGTCCGGGGACGGGGGCGGGGCGGGCCGTCATTCCGGTGCCGGTCTGCCGAAGAGTTCCGCGCAGTCCGCCGGCAGCTGGGCCAGGAGGTGGTCGAGCTGTCCGTCGGGGACCGCGTCGGCGACGGTGGAGAGCACCGCGCCCGCGTCCCACTCCGCCGTCCGCGGCCGGGCACCGGTCTGCTGGGCCACGCGGCGCAGGAACTCCTCGCGGCCGAAGGACTCGGGGCGCCCCCGCTCCAGGCGCAGCGCGTCGTCCAATGGAGCCGGCAGCCGTTCGGCCAGGCCGGCGGCCTCCTCGGGGTCGATCCGGGACGCGAGTACCCAGAGCACGGCCGTGCTGACCTGTTCTGACTCGTCCCGGCTGTGGTACTCCCCGCGGTCACGAACCTGGGCCAGGAACTCGTCGAGCGTCACGCCGCGCCTCCTTCCGCCGGTTCCCGAGCCCGCACCGGGTGCCCGTCGGCGGGCCGGGAAAACGGGCCTGTTCCTCACCCGCGTGCGCGCGCGGCCGCGGCCAGGTCCGTCACCCGGGCAACGGCGTCCTCCCGGAACAGCGCGTGCCCGGCGGCGATCCGCTCCCGCCTGGCCGGGCCGGGTGCCGTGAGCCGCCGCAGGGCCGCGAGCAGGGCGGCGTCGTCGGCGGCGACCTCCGACACCCCGAGCGCGGCCATCCGCCGGACGCCGTCGGCGCCGTGCCCGGGCAGGGGGCGGTGCCCCACGACGGGCAGGCCGGCGGCGAGGGCCTGTACGGCGGTCTGTCCGGCGGCGTTGTCGACCAGGGCGCGGGCCGCGTGCAGCAGACCGGGCATGTCGGTCACCCAGCCCAGCGCGAGCACGCCGGATGAGCCGGACAGGGCGCGGCGCAGCCGTTCGTTGCCGCCGCACAGCACGACCGGCAGGAAGCCGTGGTCCGCGAGCAGCCGGACGGTGGCGGCCGGGTGCGCGGCGACTCCCCACGCCCCGGCGGACAGCACGACGGGGGGCCGCCCGGGGCCCGCGCGGTCGAAGAGCCGCCGCCAGCCCGCCGCACCGGGAGCGTCGGCGAAGAACTCCGGAGCCACCACCGGACCGCACGCCTCGGCGGACCCGCCGGTGCTCTCCCGCACCTCGCGCGCGGCGTCGTCGGTGAGGCACAGGCAGTGGTCGTTGCCGGGGTGAAGCCACTGCCGGTGGACGGCGAAGTCGATCACGAGGACGACGCTGGGCACGGGCAGCAGTCCGCGTGCGCGGAGGTGACCGGTCAGCTGGGCGCCGAGGTGGAAGACGGGGACCACCACGTCCGCGTCCGTGCGCTCGGCCAGCTCTCTGAGGCGGCGGCCGGCGAGCCGGGCCAGCGGGGTGCCGCTGGGGCGCCGACCGGGGCCGGGGCGCAGGAAGAGGCGGTACACGGTGGCGTAGATCCAGGGTGCGTACCGGACCGAGCCGCGGTAGAAGTGCCGCAGTGCGCTGCCCAGGCCGTACGGGAGCAGCGCCAGGACGTCGACGACCAGGGCGTCGTCTCCGCGTTCCCGGGCCCGGCGGACCACTTCGGCGGCGACCGTGTCGTGACCGGCGCCCATGCTCGCGCTGACGACCAGCAGGCGTCGGGCGTCCTGCCGGGGGCGCGCGGCCGCCGGTCGGCGGGGCGTGGATGAGCTGCGAGGATGCACGGCTGTGCAGGTTGCCCTCCCCGCCCGCCCCAAACCGCTGCACACCGGGGCGTTTCGGGTGGCGTGGCCCGGGATACTCCTTGACCGCCGGTCCTGTCGGACGGGCGGAGCCCCGACCCCCCGGTCGGCCGCTCTCGTGGCGTCCGCCCCGCAGCCAAGGTGGTCCCCCATGGTCCATGCGTTCTCCCGCACCCGGCCCGCGCCCGGCCCGCCGGTCGCCGCACCCGACGTGGACCGGGCCAAGCCCCGGCAGCGGCCCCGCGGCGGGGTGACACGGACCCGCACGGCCCTGGTGACCGGGGCCTCCTCCGGCATCGGCGCGGCCGTCGCCCGAAGGCTGAGTGCCGAGGGCGCCTGGCGGCTGGTGCTCAGCGGACGTGACCCGGCGCGGCTGCGCAGGGTCGCCGAGGACACGTCGGCCACCGCCTTCGCCATGGACCTCACGCTGCCCGGCGCCGACCGGCAGCTCGCCGACTACACCCTCGCCGCGGCGGGTCCGGTGGATCTGCTGGTGGCCGGGGCCGGGATCGGCTGGGCCGGGGAGTTCCTCGACATGCCTCCGCACACCATCGACGAGCTGCTGGACACCGATGTGCTGGCCACGATGCGACTGGTGCGGGCGGTGCTGCCGGGCATGGTGGAGGCCGGGTCGGGGCGCATCGTGCTCATCGGGTCGCTGGCGGGCTGTGTCGGGGTGCGCGACGAGGCCGTCTACTCCGCCGCGAAGGCCGCCCTCGGCGCCTTCGCGGACGCGCTGCGCTACGAGCTGCGGGGCACCGGCGTCGGCGTCACCCATGTGGTGCCCGGGGTGGTCGACACGCCCTTCTTCGAGCACCGCGGTGCTCCCTACCGGCGGTCGCGTCCGCGGCCGGTGCCGCCCGAGCGCGTGGCCGACGCGGTCCGCAGAGCGGTGGTCCGGGGCCGGGACGAGGTGTACGTGCCCGGCTGGCTGCGGTTGCCGTGCCGGGTCCGTGGCGCGGCTCCGGGGCTGTACCGGTGGTTGGCGGCGCGGTTCGGATGAGCGGGAGCGCGCGACGGTGAGTGTCCTCACCGTCGTCCTCGCTCTGTTCGCGGCGCTGTCGAACGCCGCGGCGTCGGTGCTGCAGCGGCGGGCCGCGGCGCAGGACGCGAGCCACGGCGGCGCCCCCTCGGTGCTGCGCTCGATGCTGCGTCTGGTGCGCGACCGGTACTGGGTGGGGGGCGCGGCGCTCCTCGCCGTCACCACGGTGCTGCAGGCTGCGGCCCTGGCCGTGGGGAGTCTGGCCGTGGTCCAGCCGCTGATGGCGACCGAACTGCTGTTCACCCTGGTGGTGGGCAGCCTGGTGTTCCACCGGCGTCCCGACCCTCGGACCTGGCTCGCGTTCGTGGCCCTGGCCGTGGGGCTGGCCGGGTTCCTCAGTGCCGCGGCCCCCTCGGCCGGGCACGCCACCGCGGCCCCGGACCGCTGGGCGTGGGCGGGTGTGGCGCTGTTCGGCGTGGTGGCCGCTCTGGTGGTGGTCGGCCGTCTGGTGCACGGCTCGCCCCGCGCCGCGCTGTTCGGATTGGCGTCCGCGGTGGCGTTCGGTGGGACGGCGGCGTTGCTCAAGGAGGTCACGGGGCGGCTTCCCCAAGGGGTGGGTGCGGTGCTGACGCAGTGGCCGCCGTACGCCACGGCGGTCGTCGGCGTGATCAGTTTCCTGCTGCTGCAGAGCGCGTTGCGGGCCGGGACCCTCGCGGCCTCGCAACCGGCGCTCACGCTCGGGGACGCGCTGACCAGCGTCGCGCTCGGCTCGGCCCTGTTCGGCGAGCAGATCGCCCTCGGTGTGCGGGTGCTGCCCGAGCTGATCGGCGTGGCCCTGATCGGCCTCGGCAGCGTCGGACTGGCCCGCGCGCCGTCGGTCCACGGCGCGTGGGACACCGCCCAGGCACGCGACGGCCCGGGGTCCGGCGTACGCAAACCCGAGCGGCAGGAGTCGTGAACGGCGGGGTGTGAGGGGCGGAGGGTGGGCTGGGGGTGAGAATGGGCGGGTCGCGTTGGTGCTGAGCTGGGGGGCGAGGGGCGCTGAGCGAGGGCTTGGGGCGGGCGAATCGCGAGAGGGCCCCCTGAGCGGGGAACGGTGGACTCTGGTCACCAACGGGGATGGTTGGCGGGGACCGGCCGTGGTCCGGGGAACGATCGGGGATGGATGGCGTTCGGGGACGGTTGGCGATCGGGGCATCGTGATCGCGGATGGCCCGTGATCCGGCGGTCGTGTTCCGGCGGCGAGGAGGCACAGCGGATGGGTGATCGGTCGCGGGCCGGGCGGGCGGCGTACGCCGTGGTGCCGGTCGTCGTCGCGCTGGCCCACATCGGTCCGGCCGCGACCTGGCTGCCGGGTCTGCGCCGGCGATGGTTCCCGGGTCTGGCCGGGCAGGGCAGACCCGACCACGTCGCGCTCACCTTCGACGACGGCCCCGATCCGGCGTCCACCCCGCACTTCCTCGACGCTCTCGACGGACTCGGTGTGCGGGCGACCTTCTTCCTCCTGGGCGAGAGGGTCGTACGCCACCCGGCGCTGGCCCGTGAGGTGGCGCTCCGGGGCCACGAACTCGCCGTCCACGGCTGGACGCACGAGCGTCCCTGGCGGCCGTCGCCCGGGCGCGACGCACGCGAGCTGCGCCGCGCCGTCCACGCGGTGGGCGAGGCCGCCGGCCGGAACCGTCCGCACTGGTACCGCCCGCCCTACGGCATCCTCACCTCCGGACGCTGGGCAGCGGCCCGGCGGGCCGGACTGCGGCCGGTCCTGTGGACGGCGTGGGGCGAGGACTGGCGGCGGGACGCCACGCCCGACTCGGTGCGGGCGACCGTCGCGGCGGACCTGCGCGGCGGCGGCACGATCCTCCTGCACGACACCGACCACGCGTCGGCCCCGGACAGCTGGCGAGCCGCCCTCGGCGCCCTGCCGCACCTCGTCGCCCACTGCCACGCCACCGGCCTGGCGGTGGGCCCGCTCTCCGAACACGCAGTGGCCGGGACGGACGGACCCGAGAAGCGGGGCTGAGCGGGCACGCCCTCGGCCCCGGACAACTGCCCGCCGGTTCGAACGGACCCGGGCGGCGTGCGGGCCGCCCGGGTTGTTCGCCGAGGAGTACGACGTGCGTCAGCGGCAGCTGCGCGGCAACCTTCCGCAGGCGTTCGTGCACGCCCTGCTGCCGGAGTGCGCCGTCCGGCTGGGCGGTGTCTCGCCGCTGCCGCGACGGCGGTTGCCGTGCGCGATCACGCCGCGGCCGGCGCGCCCCGCTGCCCGCCGTCCCGGTGGATCGGTGCCGCCCCGCCGGTCAGCGGCACGCCGGTGCCGCCGCGCCGGGCGGCGACGATCTCCGCCGCGATGGACAGGGCGGTCTCCTCGGGCGTGCGGGCACCGAGGTCCAGGCCGATGGGTGAGCGCAGCCGGGCCAGTTCCCGCTCGCTCACGCCGGCTTCGCGCAGCCGGCGGGCGCGGTCCTCGTGGGTGCGGCGGGAGCCCATGGCGCCGACGAACGCGACGGGCATGCGCAGGGCCTCCGTGAGCAGCGGTACGTCGAACTTGGCGTCGTGGGTGAGCACGCACAGCACCGTGCGCCCGTCGGTGGGGGTGCTCCGCAGATAGCGGTGCGGCCAGTCGACCACGACCTCGTCCGCGTCGGGGAAGCGGGCCGGGGTGGCGAAGACGGGCCGGGCGTCACACACGGTCACGTGGTGGCCGAGGAACTTGCCGGCCCGCACCAGCGCCGCCGCGAAGTCGACCGCGCCGAAGACGATCATGCGGGGCGGCGGCACGCTCGACTCGACGAGCAGGGTGACACCACCGGGGCAGTGCGACCCGTCCTCCGACAGCGCGATCGTGCCGGTGCGTCCGGCCTCGAGCAGGGCCCGGGCCTCCGCGGTCGCCGTGCGGTCCAGCTCCCGGTGGCCGCCGAGGCCACCCCGGGCCGAGCCGTCGGGCCCTACGAGCAGGGCCCGCCCGAGGAGCTCCGCCGGACCCCGCACCACCCGGGCGAGGGCCGCCGGCTCCTGCCGCGCGAACGCCGACACCGCCGCCCCGAGCACCGCGCGTAAGGGTGTGTCGGCGGCGACCGGCGTGACCATCACGTCGATGACCCCTCCGCAGGTCAGGCCGACCGCGAAGGCGTCCTCGTCGCTGTAGCCGAACCGTTCGCGCACCGTCTCGCCGTCCCTGAGGGCCCGCTCGCACAGCTCGTACACCGCCGACTCCACGCAGCCGCCGGACACGGAGCCGATCGCGGTGCCCTCGCGGTCGACGGCGAGCGCGGCGCCGGGCCCGCGCGGTGCGCTGCCGCCGACGGAGACGACGGTGGCGACGGCGAAGTCCCGGCCCTGCTCGATCCAGCGGTTCAGCTCGTCCGCGATGTCAAGCATCGGGTGCTCCCGTGGCCGCCGCCAGGACGCGGTCGGGCCGGATGGGCAGGCTGCGGTGGCGGGCCCCGGTCGCGTGCCAGACGGCGTTGGCGATCGCCGCCGCGGCGCCCACGATGCCGATCTCCCCGACGCCCTTGATGCCGACCGGGTCGTCCGGGTCGGGGTCGTCCACCCAGTCGGCCTCGACGCGGGGCACGTCGGCGTGGGTGGCGACGTGGTAGCCCGCGAGGTCGGGGCCGTAGTGGCCGCCGGTGTTGCGGTCCCGGACCGCCTCCTCGTGCAGGGCCATGGAGATGCCCCAGGTCATGCCGCCGACGAGCTGGCTGCGGGCGGTGAGCGGGTTGACGATCTTGCCGGCCGCGAAGATGCCGAGCATGCGGCGCACCCGCACCTCGCCGGTGGCGGTGTCCACGGCGACCTCGGCGAACTGCGCCCCGTAGGCGTGCCGTTCCTTCTGCGTGAGGGCGCCGAGGGCCTCGGTGGTGTCGGACCGTACGGTGATGCCCTCCGGCGGGATGCTCGTGCCCAGGGCGAGCCGTTCACGCAGCTCCCGGGCCGCGGCCGTGACCGCCCATGCCCAGGAACGGGTGCCCATCGAGCCGCCGGCGATCATCGCCGGCCCGAAGTCGCTGTCGCCGATCCGCACCCGGACCCGCTCGGGCGTGACCTCGAGGGCGTCGGCGGCGACCAGGGTGAGGGCGGTACGGGCGCCGGTGCCGATGTCGGCGGCGGCGATCCGCACGGTGAACCCGCCGTCCGCCTCCGCGGTGACCAGCGCCGTGGACGGCCCGGCCCCGGCGCCGAAGGAGGCCGCCGCCGTGCCGGTGCCGAGCAGCCAGCGCCCGTCGCGGCGCAGCCCGGGGCGGGGGTCGCGGTCCGCCCAGCCGAACCGGCGGGCGCCCTCCCGGAAGCAGGCGGCGAGGTTGCGGCTGCCGAACGGCAGGCCGGACACCGGGCCCGCCTCGGGCTCGTTACGCAGCCGCAGTTCGATCGGGTCGACGCCGCACCGCTCGGCGAGTTCGTCGAGCGCCGCCTCCAGTGCGAACGACCCGGGTGCCTCACCCGGGGCGCGCATCCAGGTCGGTGACGGCACGTCGAGCCGTACGACGTGGTTGGCGGTGCGGTGGGCGTCGGCGTCGTACATCACCCTGGCCACGCCGGCGCTCGGCTCGACGAACTCGTACACGGTGGACGTCTGGTTCAGCGAGCGGTGCTCCAGGGCGCGCAGCCGGCCGTCGGCGTCGGCGCCGAGCCTGACCCGCTGGGAGGTGGGGCTGCGGTAGCCGGTGAGGGAGAACATCTGGCGGCGGGTCAGCACGACGCGCACGGGGCGCTGCAGCGTGGTCGCGGCCATCACGGCGGACACCTGGTGGGCGCGGACTCCCTTGCTGCCGAAGCCGCCGCCGACGTGCTCGGACCGGACCCGTACCGCGGACTCGTCGAGCGAGAACAGCTTCGCGAGCTCGCCACGGACCCAGGTGGCGCCCTGGTTGGAGTCGATGACCTCGAGCCGGCCGCCGTCCCACCGGGCGGTCGCCGCGTGCGGCTCCATCATGGCGTGGTGCTCTTCGGGGGTGGTGTACTCGGCGTCCACGACGTGGGCCGAGGCGGCGAGTTCGGCCTCCAGGTCGCCCTTCTCGGTCACCGCGGGCATGAATCCGTCGGCGGCGTAGGCGTCCGGGTGGGTGGCGACGAACGCGGTGTCGTGCGGCTCCCGCTCGTAGATCACGACGAGTGCTTCGGCGGCTTCCCTGGCCTGCTCGGGCGTCTCGGCGACGACCAGCGCCACCGGCCAGCCCGAGTGCGGGACCCGGTCGTGCTGGAAGACGGCGGCGGTCGGGTCCGGGAGGCCCAGCATGCCGACGTAGTCGGTGGTCAGCCGCGGGGCGTTGCCGTGGTGCAGGACGGTGAGCACGCCCGGCATGTCCAGGACGGGGCCGGTCTCGACCGAGCGGACGCGTCCGCGGGTGACGGTGGACAGCACCAGCCAGCCGTGCGCCAGGTCGGCGAAGGGGACCTCCCCGGCGTAGCGGGCGGCTCCGGTGACCTTGTCGCGGCCCTCGATGCGGGTGTGTGCCGTGCCGACGGCGCCCCGTACCGTCGTACGGCCGGTCGTGGCGGTGGTCATCGGGCGGCCTCCTCGGCGAGTTCGGTCAGCACGGCCACCACGAGGTTGCGCATGAGGGTCACCTTGTATCCGTTGTCGGGCAGCGGCCTGGCGGCGGCCAGTTCGGCGTCCGCGGCGGCGGCGAAGGTGTCGCCCACGGCGGGTGCGCCGCTCAGCACGGCTTCGGCGGCCCGGGCCCGCCACGGCCGGGAGGCGACCGCGCCGAGTGCCAGCCGTGCGTCGCGCACGACGCCGTCCCGCACGTCGAGCGCGGCGGCCACCGAGCCGATCGCGAAGGCGTACGAGGCGCGTTCGCGCACCTTGCGGTAGCGGGAGCGGGCGGCGACCGGAGCGGGCGGGAGGGTGACGCCGGTGATCAGGGCGCCGGAGGGCAGGGCGGTCTCGCGGTGCGGGGTGTCGCCGACGGGCAGGTAGAGGTCGGCGAGCGGCAACGCGCCGGGTCCGTCGGCCGTTTCGTAGGAGACGACGGCGTCGAAGGCCGTCAGGGCCACGCCCATGTCGGAGGGGTGCACGGCCACGCAGTGGTCGGAGGCGCCCAGGACGGCGTGGTTGTGGTGCTCGCCCTCGACGGCGGGGCAACCGCTGCCGGGGACACGCTTGTTGCAGGGCCCGGCCACGTCGGTGAAGTATCCGCAGCGGGTGCGCTGGAGCAGGTTGCCGCCGACGGTGGCCATGTTGCGGAGCTGTCCGGAGGCGCCGGCCAGCACCGCCTGGGTGAGCGCCGGGTAGCGGCGGCGGACTTCGGGGTGGGCGGCGAGGTCGCTGTTGGTGACGGTGGCGCCGATGCGCAGGCCGCCGTCGTCGGTCGACTCGATCCGGTCCAGCGGGAGTTCGCGGACGTCGACGAGCAGCGCGGGGCGTTCGACGCCGGTCTTCATCAGGTCGACGAGGTTGGTGCCGCCGCCGAGGAAGCGCGCGTCGGGGTCGGCGGCGAGCAGCGCCACGGCGCCCGCCACGTCGGGGGCGCGCCGGTAGTCGAACTCCCTCATGCCGACGCCTCCTTCGCGGTCTCCTCGTGGGCCTCGGCGGCGCGGGCGACCGCCTGGACGATGGAGACGTAGGCGCCGCAGCGGCACAGGTTGCCGCTCATCCGCTCGCGGATCTCGTCGGCGGTCAGCGGGGGCGGTCCGGCCTCGGGCCGTACGTCGTCGGTGACGGCGCTCGGCCAGCCCGCCGCGTGTTCCTCGATGACGGCGACGGCCGAGCAGATCTGGCCCGGCGTGCAGTAGCCGCACTGGTAGCCGTCGAGGTCGAGGAACGCCTGCTGCACCGGGTGCAGCCGGTCGCCCTCGGCCATGCCCTCGATGGTGGTGATCTCACGCCCCTCGGCGGCCACCGCGAGGTGCAGGCAGGAGACGGCTCGGCGTCCGTCGATCAGGACGGTGCAGGCGCCGCACTGCCCCTGGTCGCAGCCCTTCTTGGTGCCGGTCAGGTCGAGGCGCTCGCGCAGGGCGTCGAGCAGGGTGGTGCGGTGGTCGACGGAGAGCGGGTACTTCTCGCCGTTGATGTTCAGGGTGACGGCACTGTGCGTCGACGAGGAAGCTGGGGCCATGATCAGCCTTCTTTTGCGTCAGGAGACAAGGTGATGGCGCTGTGTTCGGCGTTTCGCGTCGGGAACGTGTCGGGACGACGTGTCGGACGTGGGGGGAGTCGGCCGTGGTCGGGGGCGACCGGACGCTCCTCGCGGGGCGCGTCCGCCGCTATGGTGTGAACACAACCGGACAGCTGTCCGTTCCATGGAAACGTAACGGACAGCTGTCCGGTTAGCAAGGACGGGATTCGGCCATGACCCCGGAGGGAGGACGAGTGCCGCAGCCGAAGAGGGACGCACCCCTGCGCTCGGACGCACAGCGCAACCGCGAGCGCATCCTGCAGGTGGCCACGGCAGAGCTGACGCGCTGCGCGGACGCCCCGTTGAGCACGATCGCCAAGAAAGCGGGCGTCGGCCAGGGCACGTTCTACCGTAACTTCCCCAGTCGTGAGGCGCTCGTCCTGGAGATCTACCGCTACGAGATGCAGCAGGTCGCCGACAGTGCGGCCACGTTGCTCGCGGCCCACCCGCCCGAGCAGGCCCTGCGCGAGTGGATGGACCGCTTCGCCCGTTTCGCCATGGCCAAGGCCGGCCTGGCGGACGCCATCCGCCAGGCCACCAGCGGTCCGGGCAGTCCCGCGAGACCGGGCAACGCCCCCGTGACGACGGCGGCCGACCTGCTCCTGCGGGCGAACGAGGAGGCCGGCACCATCCGCCCCGGGGTGAGCGCCGACGACTTCTTCCTCGCCATCGCCGGTCTCTGGCAGATCGATCCCCGCGGTGACTGGCAACCGCGCGCCACCCGGCTGCTGGACCTCGTCATGGACGGCCTGCGGGCGGGAGCGCCCGGACGGTGACCGCGCAGGCCGGCCGCCGGCGGTTCCCCGGGCGGCCCGGTGAGCCGCCCGGCACGCGACCGGGCGGGTCAGCCGGTGCGTCCATGTCCTCGGCGTCCGCGCACGCCCCCGGGCTGCGGCAGGTCCCGTGACGGCGCCGCGCCCTCGCCCGGCGCCCCGCCGGCCGGTCCCAGGCCCGTGGGACGGCCGCGGAAGCGGTAGCGGCGTTCGGGCCTGCCCGCCACCCCGTAGCGCAGGGAGACCTCCGCGCTGCCGACGGTGTGGAAGTACTCCAGGTAGCGGCGGGCGCTGACCCGGGAGACGCCGGTGAGAGCCGCGCACTCGCTCGCCGACAGGGTGCCGTCGGCGTCACGGAGAGCGCGTTCGACCAGCTCGGCGGTCTCCACGCTCATGCCCTTGGGCAGCCCGGGCACCGGGGCGGGCGGCGCCGTCGCCCCGGCCAGCACGCGGTCGACGTCTGCCTGGCTGCGCACGACCGCGCCCAGCAGACGGCCCCGCTGGGCGGCGTAGCGCTCCAGCCGGACCCGCAGGTCGTCGAACTCGAACGGTTTGAGCAGATAGTCGACGACGCCCTGCCGGACGGCGCCGCGCACCGTGTCCGCCTCCCGGGCCGCGCTGATCACCATGACGTCGCAGTCGTGCCCGGCGGCACGCAGCCGCGGGATGACGTCCAGGCCGAAGAGGTCCGGCAGGTACAGGTCCAGCAGGACCAGGTCGGGGCGGAGTTCGTCGACGGCGGCGACGGCCTGCTCACCGGTGCCGGCGACCCCGACGACCCGGAAGGGCTCGACGCGTTCGACGAAGGCACGGTGGACCCGGGCCACCATGAAGTCGTCGTCGACCACCAGGACGTCGATCACGTCGGTCGTGTCGATCACGTCGATCGCTCCGGCCGTGCCGGACAGGGCGCCCGTACCGGTCATGATGCTGCTCCTTCCGCCACCGCGTCGGTGAGGTGGCTGACGGTCATGCGTGCGGTGAACACGGCCCCCTCGGGGGTGTTGGTCACCGAGATCTCACCGCCGTGACGTTCGCAGACCAGCCGGGTGAGCGCCAGGCCGATGCCGCGCTCGCCCTGCCGGGCGGCCTTGGTGGTGAAGCCGTGGGAGAAGACCTCGCGGGCCAGTTCGGGCGCAACTCCCGGCCCGGAGTCGCGGACCACGATCTCCACGCTGGAGGCGTCCTGCCTGAGCTCGACCTCGACCCAGGCCTCCTGGCCGGCGCCGTGCGCCGCGGCGGCGTCCACGGCGTTGTCGACGAGGTTGCCCACCACGGTCGCCACGTCGGCGGCGTCCGCGGGAGCCAGCCGGTCCAGGGCGGTGCGGTCGGAGACGCGCAGGGAGACCTTCCGTTCGGCCGCGAGGGAGGACTTCGCCGTCAGAAGGGCGGCCACGGCCGTGTCGCGGACCCGGCGGCTGAGGGTGACGTCCAGGGACTGGCGCCGCTGGTTGAGGGCCCGGATGTAGCGCACCACCTCGTCCTGCTCGCCGATCTCGATGAGCCCCGAGATGGTGTGCAGCTGGTTGGCGAACTCGTGGGCCTGGGCGCGCAGCAGCTCGGAGGTGCTGCGGAAGGCGCCGATCTCCCGCTCCAGACGGGCCAGTTCGGTGCGGTCGCGCAGGGTGGTGACCGAGCCGAGCGGGCGGCCGTCCTTGGTGACGGTCATGCGGTTCATCACCAGGACCCGGCCGCGGCGGACGACCACCTCGTCGCGGCGGCCGGCCGCGTCCGCCCCGGTCCCGGCCAGGACGTCCCGCAGTCGGCCGTCGATGCCGAGGCCGTCCAGGCTCTGTCCCACGCAGTCCTCGGGCAGGTCGAGCAGGCGCCGGCCCACCTCGTTGACCAAGGTGATCCGGGCCCCCGGATCGAGGGCGACCACGCCCTCGGCGATGCCGTACAGCATCGCCTCCCGGTGCTCGGCGAGACCGGCGATCTCGCGCGGCTCCAGACCGAGGGTCTGCCGCTTCACGCGCCGGGCGAGCAGCCAGGAGCCGGCCACGCCGAGACCGCTGGCGATGCCGAGGTAGGCGAGGAGGTAGGAGGAGGCGCCGCTCAGACGCTGCCACACCGTCGGATCGGCTTCGCCGACCATCACCGTGCCCAGGTGCCTGCCGAGGTTCTCGCGGGTGGCTCCGAGTACGGGGACCTGGGCGACGAGTTCACGGCTGCCGTGCAGCGTCAGCGCCCCCGACCAGCCGCGTCCCTCGGCGGCGCCCGCACCGAGGGGCAGCCGGCCGCCGATCGCGGTGGGGTCGGTGGAACTGACGATCCGGCCGTCGGCGTCGGCCACCGTGACGGAGGTGACCCCGGACTGCGTCTGCGTGGAGTTCACCAGCGGAGCGAGGGCCTCCTGCGGCTCGGGACGCAGCAGCTGGCTGCGTACCAGAGGCGTGGCGGCCAGTTGTTCGGCCAGCGCTCCGACGCGGCGGCCCTCGACCCGGTTGAAGGTCGCCCTGGACTGGGCGAGCGAGACGGCGGCGACCGCGAGCAGCACGACCACGACGATGGCGAGCTGGAGGACCAGCATCTCGCCCGCGAGGGTCTGACGGCGGAAGGTGGGGGCCACGGCGGACTCGATCTCGGCTGACGGGGGCGGGGGACGGGGAGGCGCGGGTACGGCAGGTCCGCCGGCACGGCGGGTCCGCCGGCACGGCGGGTCCGCCGGCACGGCGGGTCCGCCGGCACGGCGGGTGCGCCAGCACGACGCGTGCGGGTGCGCGGGTCTCGCGCGTGTGCGGGTCTCGCAGGTGCGCGGCTCCCGCGCGTGTGCAGGTCCCGCAGGTGCGCGGCTCCCGCGCGTGTGCAGGTCCCGCAGGTGTGCGGTACCGCGGGTGTGCGGGTCCCGCGCGTGTGCGAGTCGCCATCATGGCGCCCACCTGCGGCGAAGGAAAGGGATGCGGGCCGCGCGGTGGGAATTGGCGACCGCAATGACCACAACCTCCCTTGGTTCCGCAAGGCAGACAGACCGCGGGCGCACGGGCACCATGTGGCCCACCTCACCCTCCCCCACAGGGCTCCCCTTACCGCTCGACACAACCGACAGGTGGTGACATCCGTGCGCCTGCGCACCCCCCTGGCCCTGCTCGGGGCCGCCGTGCTCGTGCTCGCGGGACCGCCGCTGCTCTCCACGGGCAGCGGCACCGAGACCGGCACCCAGATCCCGGGCCTGCGCTTCATGGTCCCCAACACGCCCGGCGGCGGCTACGACATCACCGCCCGCACGGCCGCGAAGAACGCCGAGGACGCCGGGCTCACGCACGGCATCGAGGTGTTCAACCTGCCCGGCGCCGGCGGAACCGTCGGCCTGAGCCGGCTGGTGAGCGAGCACGGCAACGGCCGGCTCGCGATGTCGATGGGCCTCGGTGTCGTGGGCGCCGTCCGCTCCAACCACGCGCCGAAGACCCTGGCCGACACCACGCCGATCGCCCGGCTCACCGAGGAGCAGGACGTCGTCGTGGTCGCCAAGGACTCCCCGTACCGGACCATCGACGAGCTGATCGCCGCCTGGAAGAAGAACCCGGGCAAGCTTCCCGTGGGCGGCGGCTCGTCGCCCGGCGGGCCGGACCATCTCGCGCCGATGCTGATGGCGCGGGCCGCCGGGATCTCCCCCAAGGCGGTCAACTACATCCCCTTCGACGGCGGCGGTGAGCTGCTCGCCTCGATCCTCGGCAACAAGGTCGCCTTCGGCGTCTCCGGCGTCGGCGAGTACCTGGACCAGATCAAGGCGGGCGAACTGCGGGTGCTGGCGGTGACCGGCCCGGAGCGCGTCGACGAGCTGAAGGACGCCCCCACGCTGAAGGAGTCCGGCTACGACGTGAACTTCACCAACTGGCGCGGCATCGTCGCCCCGCCCGGCCTGTCCGACGCCGAGCGCAGCAAGCTGACCCGTCTCATCGAGGAGCTGCACGACTCCCCCGAGTGGAAGAAGTCCCTGGAGCAGAACGGCTGGGACGACGCCTTCCTCAGCGGCGAGAAGTTCGGCGCGTTCCTGGACGCCCAGGACAAGCGTGTGGTGTCCGTGCTGAAGGAGCTGGGACTGTGACGACGCGTACGGAACCCTCTTCGGCCCGGACGGCCGAGCGCCGCTCGTGGCTGCGCGAACACTCCGAACTCGGCGTGTGCGTCCTGCTGCTGGTGCTCGGCGTGCTCGTCCTGACCGACGCGCTCACCATGGACGTCGACATCGCCCAGCGCGGACCCGTCGGCCCGAAGACCGTGCCCGTCGTGGTCGGCACCGGGCTGCTCGTCATCGCCGCCCTGCTCGCCGTCGACGTCCTGCGCGGGGGCCGGGGACAGGCCGAGGGCGGCGAGGACGTCGACCTGTCCGAACCGGCGGACTGGCGCACGGTCCTGCTGCTCGCCGGGATCTTCCTGGGCACGTCCGTGCTCATCGAACCCCTCGGGTTCCCCGCCGCGGGCGCCCTTCTCTTCTGGGGAGCCGCCTTCGCGCTCGGCAGCCGCCGCCTCGACCGCGATCCGCTCATCGCCGCGGCGCTGTCCCTGGTCACCTACGTCGTCTTCGACAAGCTGCTCGGAGTGCCGCTGCCCGGCGGTCCGCTGATGGGAGTGCTGTGACGTGAACGCCCTCAACTCCCTTCTGGACGGCTTCGGTACGGCCCTCACCCCGCTCAACCTCCTCTGGGCCGCCCTCGGCGTCCTGCTCGGCACGGCCATCGGTGTGCTGCCCGGCATCGGCCCCGCGATGGCGGTCGCGCTCCTGCTGCCCGTGACGTACGGGCTCGATCCGGTCGCGGCGTTCATCATGTTCGCCGGCATCTACTACGGCGCCATGTTCGGCGGCTCGACCACCTCGATCCTGCTCAACACGCCCGGCGAGAGCGCCGCCGTCGTCGCGGCGATGGAGGGCAACCCGATGGCCAGGTCGGGGCGCGGCGCCCAGGCGCTCGCGGCGGCCGCCATCGGCCACTTCGCGGGCGGCATGGTCGGCACGGTGCTGCTGGTGGCGCTCGCGCCGACGGTCGCGGACCTGGCGGTGGACATCGGCGCTCCGGACTACTTCGCCATCATGGTGCTGGCGTTCATCGCCGTGACGTCGGTGCTGGGCTCCTCGCGCATCAGAGGTCTGGCCTCCCTGCTGATCGGCCTGACGATCGGCCTGGTGGGCCTGGACCAGATGACCGGCCAGCAGCGCCTGACGTTCGGCTCCCTCCAACTCGCCGACGGTGTCGACGTGGTGATCGTCGCGGTCGGTCTGTTCGCGATCGGCGAGGCGCTGTGGGTGGCGGCCCATCTTCGGCGCAGGCCGGCCGAGCCGATCCCGGTGGGCCGCCCGTGGCTCGGCCGCGGGGACGTCCGCCGTACCTGGAAGTCGTGGCTGCGCGGCCCGTTCATCGGCTTCCCGTTCGGCGCGATACCGGCGGGCGGCGCGGAGATCCCCACCTTCCTCTCCTACGTCACGGAGAAGCGCCTGTCCAAGCACAAGGACGAGTGGGGCAAGGGCGCCATCGAGGGCGTGGCCGGCCCGGAGTCGGCGGCGTCGGCCTCGGCGGCGGGCACGCTGGTGTCGATGCTGACCCTGGGCCTGCCGACCACGGCGGTCGCCGCGGTCATGCTGGCCGCGTTCCAGCAGTACGGCATCCAGCCCGGCCCGCTCCTCTTCGAACGCGAACCCGAGCTGGTGTGGGGCCTGATCGCCTCCCTCTTCGTCGGCATGGTGCTGCTGCTCGCGCTCAACCTGCCGCTGGCGCCGGTCTGGGCCAAGCTGCTGCGCATCCCGCGGCCGTACCTGTACGCGGGGATCATGTTCTTCGCGGCGGTCGGCGCCTACGCGGTCGGCGGCGAGGTCGTGGACCTGGTGACCCTGCTGATCATCGGCCTGGTCGGCTTCGGCATGCGCCGCTACGGCCTGCCGATCCTGCCCGCCGTGATCGGCGTCATCCTCGGCCCGAACGCCGAGCAACAACTGCGCCGCGCCCTGCAGATCAGCGACGGCAGTGTCACGGGCCTGGTGAACACGCCGTTCGCGGTGACGGTGTACGCGGTGATCGTGCTGCTGCTGGCGTGGCCGCTGGTGCGTCGGGTGGGACGGCGGGGACCGGCCCGCACCTGACCCGGGCCGGGTGCCGGACGAGGGCGGAGCACGCCGGCCGAATGCCGGACGGCGTGCTCCGCCGACGGCCCTCGCCCCGGCTCGGCACCGCCCGGCTCACACCACGGGAGGCCAGTCGTACGCGGGGCCCGCGGGGGGACCGCCCACCTGGAAGGACTTCAACGTCCCGGTGAGCGCTTCCCCCGACGCCTTCTCGGTGTCCGGACTCGCCGGGAGCGGCAGCCCGAACGCCCGGTACACCGGCGCGCGATGGGTCACGACCGCGGTGTGCACCTGCTCGGCGAACGCCTCGGTCTCCCTGACGAGCCCGTGCCGGAACGCGAGCAGCGCCACCGCGCAGCCCAGCGCCCACCAGATGCCGTATCGCCAGGGGAACAGCGGCGTGAGACCGAGACCCAGCAGCGCGATCAGGATCTGCTGGCACCGCTGGAGCACCGCCTGGCTCGCAGCCACGAGGGACGCGCGGCCGGCCTCCGGCAGCGCCGCGACCAGCGGCTGCCAGACCACCGTCAGATCGAGCCCCATGTGCACGGCCAGCCGCTCCGAAACCGCGGCGAGAACGTTTCCGCACGCCGTGGGCTTCACCCACTCGTCGTCCAGTGGGTAGCGGCGGGCCAGACGGGCGTCGAGCACGGCCTCCCGCTGACCGGCACGTCCGCCGCCCGCGGACCCCGCCGCCAGGGCGGCGGCGCTCAGCCTGTCCCTTCGCCGGATGTGCCGGCGTACGAGCAACTCTCCCGCCCAGCGCACCGGGCGGCCTCTGCCGAGCCAGTCGTCGGTCGTGAGCGCGGTGTACAGCCCGGGCGTGACACCGGCGGCGAGAAAGGCCGTACCGACCACGGCGCCCACCGCCGCGAGCAGCAGCAGCCCCGGGCCGGCGGGGCCGGACTCGGCGATGCGGCAGACCGGGCTGCGTGAGCCCGCGCAGGTGCCGGACTCCGGGCGGGCCAGCACGTGGAGCAGCACCGCGGCGAGCCAGAGGGCCGCGGACGTGCCGAGTGCCGTGGCGCGCCAGCGTGCGGCGAGCGGTTCGACGACGGCCTTCGCCAGTCCTTCGATCACGACCGTGTCAGGGGCGCTTGGTCAGTGGTGTGCCCGGGTGCGCGGCGCAGTCCGTCCGGCCGGTGGGACGGGTGTGATCGCCCTTGACGAGGGTCGTGCAGCCGGCGACCGGGCAGCCCCAGCTGGGCCGGGCACTGGCCTTCCCGGCGACTCCGAGCACGTCCAGGTCCTCGGAGTCCTGCGCGCGCCTCAGGGAGTCGACGAGGATGTCCAGTTCGACGTCCCGCTCCTGGAGCAGGCCGGCCTCCTTCTCGAAGCGTCGCATGACCTCCGCCCGGGAGACGTCATCGTCGGCCAGCAGCACGGCCGTGGCGCGGTAGAGGTCCGCGACGGCCTGCCGTGTGGGCTCCTCGACGTCTCGCCAGGCGTCGTGGGTCATGGCCTTGCGCAGATACGCGTCGGTCCTGCCCAGATCGGGCAGTGAGTCGACGAGGGCCGTAAGGTCGTGCGGCTGTTGGACGTCGATGACGGACTCCGAGGTGGTGCGGCGGTTTCCTGCCCCCATGGGGAAGGGTCACTGTACGCTCCAACCACCGTGCGGAGCAGCCTTATTGACCAACATCACCGGATGCCGTCATCCGCCGGTCACCTGTGCTTCCCGTACGTCGGCCGGACGCTACAGTGGATCCTTCCTCAGGGTCCTCGGGCGGCGTCAGTGCCGTCCTGCCGCCTGCCTTCGGTGAAGCCCCCGTGGGCTGACGTGATGCCTGGAGCACTCCCATGGATGGCCGCCTGTACCGCCCCATCACGGACTTCGTACTGCGACTGGAGCGTTCCGGCCTGCCGTCACCGGACGTGAAGCCGGGTTACGTCCCGGTCCTGGTCGAGGCCACGGATCCCGAGGGGCGGGTGTGGCGATCCGACGGACACCAGCCGGTCTGCACGGACGCGAGGCAGCGGGAGAGGGGAGCCAACTGGCCGGCACGCGACGGCAAGTCGCTCCTGCCGGAGGGGCCGGTGCGCGACGCCTTCCACAACTCCGTGGCGCGTGCCGACGCGTCGGGCCTGCTGCTGCGGGTCTGCCTGGAGGTGACCGATCCCGACCTCGCCGACATACCGTGGGAACAGGCGCTGGTGCCCGAGAGGCAGGACGGCACGCCCGTCATCCGGCCCGGACCCGGGGTTCTGGCCCGCTATCGCGGCATCCTGCCGGTCCGCCGGGTGGCCGGGCTGCCCGCACGCTTGAACGACCCCCACCCGGACGACCTGACCGGTGCGCTGGTGCTGGGCAGTGCGCTGCAGGTGCGGGGCGAACTGGTGTGCCCGGACGGGCGGAAGGAGACGATCGAGCCGCTCGTCGGGGCCGACGCGGACGCGAGTGTCGCCGGGGAGCCCCTGGTGACGAGGACGCGTCACCCCGTGCGTCCGCTGGAGTACCCCCTCACCGCCTCGGCACTGCGCTCGGCACTGCGGGCGCCCGCCTGGTGCTTCGCCTTCCAGGGGCACGGCCTGCGCGACGGACTGGTGCTGGCCGGACCCGACGGGGTCACCCCCGAGTTCGTGGGCGCCGGTGAACTGGCCGAGGCGCTCACCGGAGCGGGAGTCGCGGTGGTCCTGCTCCTGGCCTGCCGGACCGCCGCCCCCGGACACGGGTCGGTGGACCCGAGCCTCGCCGAGGCGCTGGCACGCGGCGGTGTTCCGTACGTCATCGCCATGCGGACCCCGGTGAGGAACATCGACGCCCACCGGATGGCCCGGAACTTCTTCGAGGAGCTCGCCGCGAGCGGATCGGTCGACCGGGCCGTGATCAGCATCCGGGAACAGACCGCCGCCGACGAGTGGCTGCCGTCGGTCTACGTGGCCGCGCAGTCTCCCCGGCACCTCCCGATCCCGCCTCCGCCACTGCCCGCCCCGCAGTTGACGGGCCTGACGGCCTACCACGTTCCCGCGGACTGGGATCCGGACGAGCCGCGTCCGCTGGTCGGGGACGGCCATCCGGCGCGTATCGACGTGCTGTGGGGCCTGGACCGGGGGCCGCTGCGCGGGGTGCTGGTCGACCCGGCGCCGGACGGGGACGCCCGGCTGGCCGCGCTGCTCACGCACGTGGAGGAGTACGTCCTGCGGGAGGAGCCGGATTGGGTGCTCGAAGGCGTGCTCCCGACGCGCCGCTGGTTCGTCGTGCGCCCCGACTGGAGAGACCCCCCGGGCGACGCCACCCACCTCGCGCACTCGCTGACGGACCACCGCCAACTCGAGTGGTACCTGGAAGCGGGGCCCGGCGCGCCGGACGCGGACGACCCCGGGTACGGCCGGCGCGTCGGCCTCGTGCTCCCCTACGACCCGGCGAGCGGTCGGGACCGGGACGACGTCGCCGCGTTCTCCCGGCGGCTGGCGCTCGCGTTCCCGGGCGCCGCGCTGATCGTGCGGGTCCAGGGCCGCCTCGCCGGTTCCGATCTGGACCGGATCAAGGACCTGGTCGACGATCTGGCCCTCGCCCGGCCGTCGGTGGCCTGCCTCAGCCGGGTCGTGCCGGGACGGCTCCCGATGGGCGTGCCCGCGGTTCCGGCGGACGCGGAGGAACGGCACCGCGCAGAGGGATCGGGCGGCTCGGTGCGGGCGAGTTGGCGCACGGAGGCCGAGAAGCTCCTGGCACAGGCGCGTTCACTGCCCCCTCAGGAGTTCGAGAGGGCACTGGCGGGAGCCGCACGGGACGACGACACGGCCGTCCGTGCCGCCGCGCTGGTCGTCGCGTCCGCCCGGTACGCCGAACTGGACGTGGTCCGCAATGCCTGGCGTGACGCGTGGCCGCCCCACCCCGGCCGTCTCGGCCTGCGCGAACACGGCGACGCGATCGTTCCGGGCCTGCTGCGCAGCCGGTCCACCGACGCGGCCGCCGTCCTGCGCACCTGGGGGCGGCTGGTCCCCGACGAGGTCGCGATGGCAGCCGGCCACCTCATGACGGTGACGGCCGGGAAGACGGAGTCCGCCGCCGGTGACACGGCCGCCCTCGCCCACCTCCGGGACTGCGACACGCCGGCGCGGGCCACGGCCGCGCTCCGGTGCGGCATAGGCAGGGAGCTTCCCCTGCGAGCCCTGGTCGCTCCGCCCGCGGACGGGCCCGCCTTCCCGCTGAGGCATCCGGCGGTCTGGGCGCTGCTCGCCCGGTCTCCGCTCACGCCGGACGCGGTCGGACTGCTCCGCGGGTGGCCCCCGGCACTGCGCCGGGTGCTCGGCTTCGACACGGACCGCGAGAACGACCCCGAGGTCCGGGACCACCTCGAACCGCTGCAGCGGATCCTTCACCCGCGCATTCCCCGACGTTGATGAGGAGTTCAGTGCTCGCCGACTGGTACTTCAGCTCAGCTCTCAAGCTGACCGTCCATCAGTCCAGGGAATACCTGGACATCATGGAGATCCTGCGTTCACCGCACAGCGACTCCGCTCAACTCGGGGTGGCTCTCGACCGGTTGACCGAACAGGAGGGCTCGGTCCGGGTGCACGCCCTGCCGGCGGTCCTCGCCCTGGCCGACCGGTCGGCCGACGACGAGACGCTGGTGGAGCGCGCGTCCCTGGTCTGGTGGACGCTGCTGTTCGAGGACGCGGAGAACGGCCCCGAGGCTCCGGACGCGAACGTCCTCGCCCGCGACCTGCACGAATTGCTGTACGAAGCCCTGTACGGCAAGGCGGACGACTTCGCCGAGCGGGTCGGCCGGGTGGTGGCGCGGGTGCCCGTGCCCGCGCCACGGACCGAGGCCGGCACGGGAGCGCGCTGGTCCCCGGCTCCGTACCACGATCTCCACGACCACGCGGTGCCCGCCGTCGCGCTGGCTCTGCTGGAACACGCCGCGGCCCACCGTCCCGCGGTCGTCGCGACCGTGTGCCTGGGCGACCGGCGCATTCCGCTGGTGCAGCGGGCCGTGGACGGCGACCTGGGCAGGCTGCCGCTGCTCCTGGCCGGCGCCGTGCTCACGCGCACCGACCGCTCGGCGACCGGTGACGAGGTCCGCGCCAGGCTCGCCGAGGCGGGCCGGGGCGCCGCGGACCTGGAGCCCGACCTCCTCGCGGCCGCCGCGCGCTCCTGGTTCGGTCACCCGGGCGACGAGTACGGCCCCGAACCCGGACTGCTCGAACCGGAGATCGCCCGGGGTACGCTCCACCGCCTCTGGCGGCCCGGGCACCACACGGCCAAGGAGCAGCGCGACGCGGTCAAGGCACGCCTCGGCGTCCTCGACAACCGCCCCGACAGCGGCCTCGTCGCCGTGCTCTGGCAGCTCACCCTCTGGGAGCTCGCGGCCGCGCACAACCCGGTGGAGACCGCGCGGCGCACCGCCGACTGGTGGGGGCCACCGGCGGAGACGCGCCTGGCCGGAGCCGAGGACGCCGGGATCGACCCGCGGTGGGCGTCACCCGACGACCCGGCCGGGCTGTCGTGGCTGACGTCCACCGCGAAGATCCACGGAAGCGTGCCCGCGCTCGCCGCGGCCGAGGCCGGGCCCGGACGGGCACCGTGCGAGGCCTGCTCCCCCTGGGCCGAGCGCACCGACGACGCCTTCCCCAGCGACGGTGTGCGGAAGGAGAAGTTCTACCGCACCAGCGACCGTCCGGCGGTGCTGATCCAGCTCGCTGCGGTCTCGTCACTGGCCGTGCGGCTGCTGCGCGACCTGGGCGCCGCGGACGCCACCGGCTCCGAGGGCATGCCCGACCACCTGCTGGGCCTGCTGTTCCACGCCGAGGACGTGCTGCGGGACGGCCCCCTCGGACCCTTCGTCGCCGAGCTGCGCAACGGCAACCAGCGTCCGCCCGGGGCCCCGGTCACCGCCTCCCTGGCGGCTCTGGTGTGGCACGCCCAGCAGGCCGTGGAACGCACGGGCACCGGCCGTCATCCCCAGGTCACCGCCGGAGCCCTCGCGGACTTCCTGATCGGCGGCGCGGGGGCCGTCGAGACGGGACGGGACCACGACCGCGGACGCCAGTGGTCGTTGCTGTTCCGCCGGCCCGCCCTGCACGGGGCGCGCCGCTGGATCCGGGAGGCGGCGGCCGGATCCCGGCACGGGGCGGGTGCCGCGCGCAACACCCTGGGCTGGTACGGCGGTGACCAACCGCACGCACGGCGCGTACTGGCCGAGGCGGCGCAGCGGATGCAGGACCTCGACGCCGCCCGCGGCAGGGACCGGCACGGCGCGAGCGACGAGCTGTTCGTCAGCGCGCTGGTACAGGAGTTCGACGGCCACTTCACCGAGCGGCCGGACTGGCTCGGGCCGCTGACCGGCGTGTTCGACACGGGTGGGAGGCCGCGCCCGGTGCCGTACGAGCAGGTGCTGGCCGCCAAGCCGTATCCGCTGGAGGTCTGGCAGCGGTACGGGCTGGACATCCCGCGGGCCATGAAGGCCCTCCGGGGCCGGGACGCCATGCGGACCGTCCGGCTCGGCGCCCTGCTGGCCTCGCCGGGCTCCGATCACCTCGACCAGCTGCAGGGGTGGGTCCACGAGTGGTTCGACACGATGTCCGCCCTGAGCCAGCCACGGGACTGGCCGAGGGCGACCAGGGCCGCGGCGATCAATCTCCTCGCACCGCTGCCGGACGGTTCACCAGCGGCCGACGCCGACCGGCAGGAACAGCTGCGGCGGGTCTTCGAGACCGTCATCGACAGCGTCGTCGAGTTCAGTGCCGCCGCCCCCCGTTACTACGAGCTGTTGTTCGACCGGCTGCGCGCCACGGGCGGGCCGCTGTCCGACGAGAACATGAACCGGCTGAGGATCCGGGCCATCAGGGCCGTTCGCCGGCGCCGCGACGCCGAAGCCGGCCTGACGGCGCTGCGCGGTCCCTGGGAGGTACTGGAGAGCCACGTCGCCCGTGCGGCCGTCGAGGCGGGACTGCGGACGTTCGTGACCGCCATCTCCACGATCTCCCTCGCCTGGGACGAACGCAGGCTCCTCGGAGAGGTCGTCGACGAGAGCTGGCGGGACCTCACCCTCGGCCCCGATGCCGCGCTGCACGTGGCGCCCGCGGACGCGCCGGGCCATCGCACCGCGGATCCCCGGCTGGTGACCGCGCGAGTCCTGGACCGCTTCCACGGCCTCCAGCAGTCCCGGGTGCTCCGGCTCGACCTGGGCACCAGGGACGGCAAGGGTGAGTCCGAGGCGGCCCCGGCCGACGTGCACGCGCTGAACGGGGTGCGGCGCCGGCAGGTCCTCGACCAGTGGCGGAAGGAACGCCGGCACCACTATGTCTCCGGTGTCGTCTGCGGCGGGCCGCTCGACGGAGCGGACGGCGACGAGGACACGGCAGCCGACGGGGATCCCGGCACCGTGCTGGTCAACTGGGGCGCGGAGGAGCCCGTCTGCGCCCTGCCGGGCACGGAGAACTGGCGGATCGGTGATCCGTGCCGTCTTGCGGTGCTCTGGGACCGCGCGGCGGGACGCTGGGTGCAGGCACCCGGTTCCCGGGTGACGCGGCCGGTCAGGCCCGCACCGGTGCACGGCGAGCTCAGGCCGGCCGAGGTGGTCTGCGCACCCGGTGTCCGCCCGCAGGTCCTGGTGAGCGGCGTCGACGTCTCGGACCAGGCGTTCGGCAGCGCGTCGGAGCGCTGGGCCCCGGACCTGTCGACACGGACCGCGGCCCCCGCACCGTACGGGTCCCCCCGTCGCCCCACCGTCACCGTCGCCCGGTGGGACGAGGAACTCACCTGCTGGCTCCCCGCCGACCGGACCGCGACGGAACTCATCGCCCACGATCTGCCCTACCAGGGGCCGGCAGGCTGCCGGGCCACGGTGCTCGTCTGCACCGGAACCCAGGAAGCCACCGGTGCGGACAGGGCCGTCGGGCACCGTTTCGTCACCGACCCGGGGCGCAGCTACGTGCTGCGGCCGCAGGACTGGGTGGACCCCGCGGACAGCCTGGAGGCCGTACTCGCCCACGGCCGCGGCACCCTCGTCTACGCCGGACTGGCCCCGGACGGCCGGCTGTTCCTCCTCGACCAGCCGCCCAAGGGCGCCGAGGAGCGCTGGGAGAACCTCTCGGCGGGCGGCCACGACACCCGCAACTGCCGGTGGCAGGCTCTCTTCACGCGGGGCGAGGACGAGTACTGGCAAGCCGAGCGGCGGGCCGACGGCTCCTGGTACACCGCTCTCGGTCCGCGCGCCGTGCCGGGTTTCCCCACCGAGGTGACGGTCACCGACCTGGGCGGGGTGGCGGGCGACCGCTGCGCGTTCCGGCCCGTGGAATGGCGTCCCGACGCGGCTGTCGTCAAGGGACGGCCGGCCGAGTACCAGCTGCGGGACCACCACACGCCCACGCCGGAGCGCTTCGACGCACTGTGGAACATCACCGAGCACGACATCCTGAGCGTGAAGCGCTGCCTGGACCCGAACCGGTACAGCCTGGTGCGGGCCGTGACCACCGACGGCCTGACGGTCCGTCTCAACGGCAGCACCTTCGCCTTCGACGAGTCGGGGGCCGTCACCCGGGTCGTCGTGACCCACGTCAAGCACATCCACGACACCTCGCACGCCGAGGCGGAGGCGCCGGTCGACGACGGCCGGTTCCTGGAGCTGATCGGGTCCGGGTTCACGGAGCTTCCCGACCCGGCACTGCTCGGTGGCGTCGTCGTGCTCATGCCGCAGATCCGCCAGGGCAACGACTTCGACTACAAGGTGTGGCTGAAGATCGGCGGCAGCGTCGTCTCCTCGCTGCTCCCCGCCGGTGCGTTCAGCGAACCCGTCCACCACACCGGAACCACCTTCACAGCGCTGCGCCGCCCCGACGGGCGCGGCTGGGAATTCCGGCCCACCCGGCGGCTCGTCTACGGCAGCCCGCTCTACCGGTGCGTCGAGCAGGACCGTCCGCCGACGGAACCGCACCGCCTCCTGGGCCGGTCCGACGGACGCGCCTACTACGGCCGGGCCGGGAGCACGGAGCTCGTCTCGGTGCCGACCACCGCGGCGGAGGGGTTCCCGGCCGGCATGCAGGGCGTCGTCGTCTCACAGGTCGCCTCGGCCGCCTGGCACCGGGACGCCCAGTGGCAGCGCCTGCTGGTGCGGTCCGGGAAGGACGAGCTGATCGGTGACACGCCGCCCGACCGGCCCGGCAGCGGTGAGGTGTACGACGTCCGCCTGCGCGTGGACAGCGCCGGGGACGGGCTCGTCACCCTGTGGCGGGAGCTGGCGGTGCGGCCGCTGAAGCGCCGGCCCCGCCAGGGTGCGGCCCCGGCGCAGCGACCGCCCACCGAGGAGTGGCGCGAGCGGCTGGCCCAGGGCGTGCTGGTTCCGGTGACGGGCAGGCTGCACGGCGAGGTCCTGGAGTGCCGGGGCGCGCGCATCCCGCTGGTGGCGGGCGACGCCCCGTACGTGGGTGCCGTCGAGTACTCGGACCAGGCCCGGGCCGTACTCATCGAGCAGGACGGTGAGCTGCGGGCGTCCACTCGGGCGGCGCAGCCCTGCACCGCGGCCGAGTTCGCCGCTGCGGCCGCAGGTGTCGCGGAGGGCATGGCGGCGGACCGGTGCGGGCTCCAGCTCGACGTCCACTACGTGGGCAGGGAGACCGACGGCGGCCGCGACGTCCGGCGCTTCGAGTGGGGCCGCGGCTTCACCGTGCTCCTGTCGGACACCGAACTGACCGTCGGCGACGACCCGGTCGGCGACGAGTACGCCTTTCCGCTGCACCACGGCGACCGGCTCACCCGCATGGATGTGCGACTCGACGCGGCGGGCCGGACCGTGATCAACATCCGTCCCGAGGAGGATGTGGAGATCGGCGTCGGCAGGCGCACGTTCATCGAGGCCGGGCTGCGGGTGCTGCACCGTCTGACTCTGGCGGTCGACCCCGCCACGGGCCGGATCGCGGTCCGGGCCGTGCGGTTGCGCCGACGGACCCGGAGTCAGGACCTCGACCAGTCGCAGACCTACCCGGTCCAGGCCGAACTCGATCCCGACAGCCGCGCCCGTGTGCTCGCCGCGCTGGCCCGCGACCCGCGCGGTGCGAACGGAGCGCAGACCCTGGAGATCCTCGCCCGGTTCGACCGCGACGCCTACGCGGCGGACTCGCGGGTCCGCCGCTTCACCTACCTCGACACCGGAGTCGGGCCCGGCGGCATCGCCGACCGCGAGCACGTGTTCATGGTGGCCGGCGGGATCCGCCGCGACGGCAACGACACCACGATCGAGTTCCGGCTGCCCGAGGACGTACTGCGAGAACCGGACACGGATCCGCTGGTCGTCCACATCCCACGCCGCCAGTTCTCCTCCCGCGAGCACCTGCTGCCCCGGCTGCTGGACGAAGGACGTCAGGACCATTACCGGGACAAGGGCGTCATGCTGGTGCGTCTGCAGAGCGATGCCCGGGACGCCGGGCGCGTCCTCGGCGACATCACCGCTCCCCCGCCCCGGGAAGGGCTCCACAGTGCCGTGGAACATGCGGGCGGCAGCCTGATCGCCGCCGTCGCCGGCCCCGACACGGTGGAACTGCGTCCCGGCGTCGTGCACCGCACGCCCCAGCCCATGGGGTACACCCGGGGCGCGCTCGTGCGGCTGCAGTCGAGGGGCGACGACGTGTGGATCACTCCGGCGCAGGACGCCGACGCGGACTACATCCCCACCCACGAGGACCGGCCCGCCGTCGTCCTGCCGAAGAACAGCCTGCTGACCAAGGGCGGCAGGCCCGACATGCCGAACGGGTTCACCGTCGCCGGTCTGCGCGGCGCGTTCGGCACGGCCGACCGGAACCACGGGCAGGAGCTGCTCGCCACCCCGCACCCCAAGGTCGCCCTGCTGCGCCGGGGCGCGGGCGGGGTGAGGCTGCGCCCGGTGGGCGGCGCCGCGGGGGGCGACCCGCGCGCGGCCACCGTGGGCCTCCACCGTGCCGAGCCGCAGATCAGGGTGGTCGGCGCCCAGGGGACCGACGCGCCGGCCGTGCCCTGGGCGAGGCTGTCCTTCCGGGACGCGGACGCGGAGGAGGTCCGCAGGCTCTGCGGCATCCGCTGGGAGTACCACGACACCGCGACCTCGTTCCTGCAGAACGGCAGGGTCAAGTACCCGTGGAAGGACCTCACCGGGCGCGTCATGTCGGAGGAGCCGGTCTTCTTCGACGAGGAGGACGGCCACTGGACCCTGCGCTACCGGCCGGAGGCCATCCGCCGGTTCGGCGCCCCGGCGACGGCGCTCACGGAGGAGCCGCGCGACGACAAGTCCCTCTCCTCGTCCCTCGTGTACACGGTCGCCGCGCCCGCGCGGCACCCCAAGGACGGCAAACTCCGCGGCCTGTGGCTCGAACTCAGTCCCGGACGGGTCGTCGAGGTCGGCACCTCGCTGCTGCTGGGGCCGGGCGTCTACACGCTGGACCGGATGGACTGGAGCCTGTTCGGCCCGGGCGACCGGGTCTCCCTGGCCGTGGTCCGCGGGGACGTCACGGACCCCAGGCGGCTGCGGCTGCTGAAGTGGGAGCCGGGCCCGCGCAGTGCGCTCCTGCCCGACGCACCTGGTCGCTCGGTGCTGCCGGTCACCCAGGTCAACGCCAAGCGCGGCGGTCTGCGGCTCGGTTCCGGCGACTACGCCCTCACCTACCCCGCCGGCCCGGCGGCAGCGTCGTACCGCACGGGCGACGCCGTCGTCCTGGACCACACCAACCACGTGTGTCCGCTCGCCGGGGCGGCCCCCGTCGCACCGGGCGACACGGCGCTGCTCGGAGTGCGGGGGCCCGACGACTCCCTCTGTCTCCTGGGCCTCCACGACACACCCGTGCGCCTGTCCGCCGACCCGGCGCACTGGCGGGGTGGCGCCTGGCTGCGCGAACTGCTGGACGGGCCCCGCGTGAGCGACGTGCTCGCGGCACTGGGCGGGGCGCTGCCGGTCACGGTCGAGGAGGCGCGGGCCGACGGGACGCTCGTGGTCGCGCGAAGCAAGCAGCCGGCAGGTGGTCTCGACCGGGCCGGTCTGTTCCTCTGCCAGGCCGTCGCCGCCTTCGACGACCAGCTGGTGCTGCGCGCGGGCGCAGCCCTGTACCGGTTGCCCCTCACCGACGTGGTACGGGGGGTGCCGCCCCGGCACGCCGAGGCGACGGCCCGGACCCTCGCCGCCGAGCGGGCGCCCGTGTGGCTCAACCTCGTGTACGACCGGGCGTCGAAGAGGGTGGTGCCGTACACCCGGCTGAGGCAGGCGCAGCAACCCCACACCGATGAGTTCGAGGCCCATCCTCTGGCTCTCGTCACGTCGGAGGACACCGTCGTCGGTCTGCTGCTGCGCGCCCCGCACGACGAGGGCTACCGCTGGCTGCCGGCCGCGAGACTGTCCTGGGCGGGCGGGCTCACCGCGGACGAGATCACCGAGCACGTGATCAGGCTGGGCAGGGTCGGCAGTGCCCCGCTGCGGGTCAGGGAGCTGGGGAGCGCAGGGGTGTCGGCCGTCGACGTCCGGCAGGTGCGCCAGGCCCTGGGTCGGTTCGCGCTGGGCTCCACCCTGCGCGTCGAGCCACTGGCGGAGGTGTCCCGCGCGCACGCCGTCCTGGCCCGCTCCCAGCCGCACGGGATGCTCGTACGTCTCCAGCCGTCCGCGACGCACGACGGCCACCAGGCCGGCGAACCGCTGCTGGCGGAGATCGCCCGGCTCGACGACCGGGGCGACCAGGTACTGGTCGAAGTCGTGCCCCACGGCGGCCGGGCCGTCGCACTGGACCTGCCGCACCGGCTCATGAGAAGCCTGCCGAAGGCGGCCGAGGCACATGACAGAACGCGGGGTCTGTGCCGTGACTGGACGGACTCGCCGGACAAAAGGGCGACCGGTCCCGACATGGCCGTGATCCAGGCCGTCGCCCGGCTGGACGGTGAGACGGGCCCCGAGGACACGGCCCGGCTGACGGGGAACCTCGATTTCGCCGTGGAGCCGGACGGCGTCCCCGACACGGGCGCACGCGAGGCGCTCGAGTCCTGGCTGGTGCAGCGCGGAAGGTCGGCGTTCCAGCTGGACGGCTCGTCCGAGCTGGAACTGTTCCCGCTGCTCGCGGCATGCCTGACGATGGCCGAACTCGGCCGCGAGGACGAGGAACTCGCGCGGGGCGCGGTCCTGCTCGCCCGCTGCACGGGCATGCGGGCGGTCCGTTCCCTGCACGTGGAGCACATCGTCCGGACCTGGCTGCCGCTCGACGCCACGGGCGATCGGGAGCCTGGCGGCAGGAGCACGATGACGGAACGGCTGAAGGCCGTCCGGCTCGCACCGCAGGCACCCACCGAGAAACTGCGCGAGCTGCTCTGGTTCGGCAACGGCGTCCTCGGCCGCATCGACGACCACGGCACTCACCCGCGGGGGATGGCCCAGGCGGTCCTCGCCTCGGTGGGCCGGGTCGGCCCGGAGATGGACCTGGCGAAGGGCGCGGACATCCTCGCCCCCCTGGCCGGTCTCGGGCGGGCCCTGACACCGCCGTCCGATGCCGCCGTGGCCCAGCCCCGGCTCCTGAGGAGCCAGCTCGCCGAGCTCGAACGAGCTGTCTACCAGTGCTACCGGTTGGGGTCGCTGCCCCTCCTCGCCGATCCGAACGGACCGACGTACAAGGAGCGGGAGCTGGCGGAGCGCATCTTGGGGAGCGTGGGCGCGATGTAGGTCTTGCGACGGCCCTGCCCCCGCCGGGAGTCCCGGCGGGGGCAGGTTCCCGGCTCGGCCCAGGAAGCTCAGCGGTGTCCGCCCCGCCGTGGAAGTACTCGCCCCAGTCGCCGTCGGCGGTGTGGCCGCGGCCGACCTGAAGCGGGCCGGGGGCGCTCCAGGAGGCGTCGAACTCCGCGGTGGCCACCGGCTCGCCTCCGACGTACAGGGTGATGTGACCTTCGGAGTCGTCGTGGGGCGTGGAACCGTGACGATCCGTCATGGTCACAAGCAGGTGAAGACGCGTTCTCTCGGAGCGCTCGAACCGGGCGTACCTCTGGGGCAGGGATCGACCGGAGCAAGGGGTGCGCACGGTGGCGCGGCCCCGGCAGCAGACCCGGCCGGCCGGGACGAGAAGGCGACGGGCCGGGCAGGCTCGGATCACACCGCGTGCCCGGACCGCCCTCGGGTCATGCCCCGAGGAAGGACAGCCGGACCTGACGGTTGGCATTGTCCTTGTTCGTGTCGACCAGGCACACCGACTGCCAGGTCCCGAGCTCCAGCCGCCCGGCCAGCACCGGCAGCGTCGCGTGCGGTGGCACGAGGGCGGGCAGGACGTGGTCCCGGCCGTGGCCGGGGCTGCCGTGCCGGTGCTGCCAGCGGTCGTCGGCGGGCAGCAGGGTGTGCAGGGCGGCCAGCAGGTCGTCGTCGCTGCCCGCGCCCGTCTCGATGATCGCGATGCCGGCGGTGGCGTGCGGGACGAAGACGTTGAGGAGGCCGTCGCGGCCCGCCGCCACCTCGCGCAGGAAGGACTCGCAGTCACCGGTGATGTCGGCGACGCGCTCCGCGGAGCCGGTGGCCAGGTTCAGGACTCGGGTGGTGAAGGCATCTGGCATGGCTCCATCCTGACGCACGGCGCCGGGCGCGCACGGGAGGGTCGGGCCGGTGATCGCCCCGGGGGAAGATCTGATCGCCGGGCACTGTTTGTAGAAAGGTGAACAACACGCGCGAGGTCGAGGTCGTCGTCATCGGTGCCGGTCAGGCCGGACTGGCAGGTGCCTATCATCTGCGGCGTTCCGGGTTCGAACCGGAGAGCGATTTCGTGGTGCTGGACCACTCCCCCGGGCCGGGCGGTGCGTGGCAGTTCCGCTGGCCGTCGCTGACGTACGGCAAGGTGCACGGGATGCACTCGCTGCCGGGCATGGAACTGACCGGCGCGGATCCGGCGCGGCCGTCCTCCGAGGTCGTGGCCGAGTACTTCGCGGCCTACGAGCGCGCCTTCGATCTGCGGGTACGGCGGCCCGTCGACGTCCACGCCGTGCGCGAGGGGACCGCGGGGCGGCTGCTCGTGGAGACCTCGGCGGGAACCTGGTCGACGCGGGCCCTGATCAACGCGACCGGCACATGGGACCGGCCGTTCTGGCCGCGTTATCCGGGCCAGGAGACCTTCCGCGGGCGGCAGCTGCACACCGCGCAGTACGCCGGCCCCGAGGAGTTCGCCGGGCAGCGGGTGGTCGTGGTGGGCGGGGGCGCCTCGGGCACGCAGCACCTGCTGGAGCTCGCCCCGTACGCCGCGGCGACCACGTGGGTGACCCGGCGCCCGCCCGTCTTCCGCGAGGGGCCCTTCGACGAGAACGCGGGCCGGGCCGCGGTGGCACTGGTGGAGGAGCGGGTGCGGCAGGGGCTGCCGCCGAAGAGCGTGGTGTCGGTGACCGGGCTGCCGCTCAACGACGCGATCCGGGCGGGCATCGACTCCGGTGTGCTGGACCGCCGGCCCATGTTCGACCGGATCACGCCCGGTGGAGTGGCGTGGAGGGACGGACGGCAGGTGGCCGCCGACGTCATCCTGTGGGCGACCGGGTTCCGGGCCGCCATCGACCATCTGGCGCCGCTGCGGCTGCGCGAGGCGGGCGGCGGGATCCGCGTCGAGGGGACGCGCGCGGTCGCCGATCCCCGGGTCCACCTCGTCGGCTACGGGCCGTCGGCCAGCACCATCGGCGCCAACCGGGCGGGGCGCGCGGCCGTACGGGACATCAGGCGGCTGCTGACGGAGGAGGCAGCGCCCGCCGCATGACGCCCCGTCGGCTCATCCGGCCGTGGCCGTCGCCCGGGACGAGGCGCTGCGCCGGTTCCGTTCGGCCTCGGCGACGTTGCGCTCGTGTTCGGCTCGGTCGGCGGTGAAGCGGGTGTCGCCGGGCTTGACCGTGACGAAGTACAGCCAATCACCCGGGGTCGGGTTGATCGCGGCGCGCATCGCATCCTCACCGGGATTGTCGATGGGCGTGGGCGGCAGGCCCATGCGCTGATACGAGTTGTAGGGACTGTCGATCCGTGTGTCCTCGACGGTGGGCTGCAGCCCGGTTCGGCCCGTGGCGTAGTTGACGGTGGAGTTCATCTGCAGCGGCATGCCGCGCGCCAGGCGGTTGAAGATCACCCGGGCCACCCTGCCCATGTCGTCCTTCGTCGCGGCCTCGGCCTGCACGATGCTCGCGATGGTCACCGCCTGGTAGACGTTCAGCGCGTTGCGCTGGGCTCCGGCGGCGATCGGTGCGCCCAGGAACTTCCTGTTCGCGGTGTCGACCATGGCGGCGAGCAGCTTCTCCGGCGTCGGCTGGTCGCCGAGCGGGTACGTCGCCGGGTAGAGATAGCCCTCGGGGTTGCCCTCCGCGTCGTTCGGCAGGTCGAGCTCGGCCTGGGCCAGGGACTGCTGCGTGGTGCCCGCGGGCAGGTCGAGGGTCTTGTCGACGGCCTCGTAGACCTGGGTCGCGCGCCAGCCCGCCGGAATCACCAGGGACGTGGGGCGGGGCGGGGCCTCCTGGTCGGCGGGGACGAGCAGCAGCAGCGCCGCGGCGGTCCCGGCCCCGGCCGCTCCGGCCGCGACCAGGGCGAGGCGGCCCCGGGTCGTCAGGCGGATCGTTTTCCTCGTACTCCTCGCGCTCCGTGACGGAGAGTTCATCTGCATGCGGGCACGGTAACCCTCGAATCGCCGTAAACCCGGCATATCGTCATCTCGTCGGCTCCAGTCGGGCGTCCCTGCGGACCAGGGCCGCATAGCGCCCGTCCCGCTCCAGCAGTTCCTCGTGGGTGCCCCGTTCGGCCAGTCGACCGGAGTCGAGGACGACGATCTGGTCCGCGCCGCGGACGGTGGAAAGGCGGTGCGCGATGGTGAGCGTGGTGCGGTCGGCGGAGAGGGCGTCGATGGCCGCCTGCACGGCTGCCTCGGTGCGGGTGTCCAAGGCGCTGGTCGCCTCGTCGAGGATGAGGACGGGCGGGTCGCGCAGGATGGTGCGGGCGATGGCCAGGCGCTGCTTCTCGCCGCCGGAGAAGCGGTGGCCGCGCTCGCCGACCACGGTGTCGTAGCCGTCGGGCAGGGCGGCGATGTGGTCGTGGATCTGGGCGGCCTTCGCAGCCGCCACCAGTTCCTCGTCGGTGGCGTCCGGCTTGGCGAAGCGCAGGTTCTCGGCGACCGAGGCGTGGAAGAGGTACGTCTCCTGCGAGACGACGCCGACCGCACGGGCGAGGGTGTCGAAGTCGAGGTCGCGCACGTCGACCCCGTCCAGGGTCACCCGGCCGCCCGTCACGTCGTACAACCGCGGCACCAGGTAGCCGAGCGTGGACTTGCCGGCGCCGGTCGGACCGACGACGGCGAGGCTGCCGCCGGCGGGGACGGTGATGTCGACGCCCTCGAGGACCGGACCACCCTTGTCGTCGTAGCGGAACTCGACGCCCTCGAAGCGGACCTCGCCCTTGACGCGGTCGAGGTGGACGGGGTCTTCCCGCTCGGTGATGTCGATCGGCAGGTCGAGGTACTCGAAGATGCGCTGGAAGAGCGCGAGCGAGGTCTGGATCTGGACGCCGGTCGACAGCAGGCTGACGGTCGGGCGGAACAGGCCCTGCTGGAGGGAGACGAAGGCGACGATCGTGCCGAGGGAGACGTCGGGGCCGCCGAGTTGGAGGGCGATGCCCGCGGTCCAGTAGATGACGGCGGGCATGGCGGCCATGACGATCGTGATGACGGCCATGCGCCAGCGGCCCGCCATGTTCGACTTCACTTCCAGGTCGACCAGGCGTTCGGACTCCTCGGAGAAGGCGCGGGTGAGCGAGTCGGACCGTCCCATGGTGCGGCCGAGGAGGATGCCGCTGACGGAGAGCGACTCGGTGACGGTGGCGGCCATCGCGGCCATCTGCTTCTGACGCCGGGTGGTGATCTTCCTGCGCTCCCTGCCGACGCGGCGGCTGATCCACACGAACACCGGGAGGAGGAGCAGCGAGACGACGGTCAGCCGCCAGTCGAGGGCGACCATCGCGACGATCGTGGCGATCACGCTGGTGAGATTGGAGACCAGGGAGGTCGCCGTGGAGGTGACCGTGGCCTGCATGCCGCCGATGTCGTTGGCGATGCGGGACTGGACCTCGCCGGTGCGGGTGCGGGTGAAGAAGGCGAGCGACATGCGCTGCAGCCGGCCGTAGACGGCGGTGCGCAGGTCGTGCATGACGCGTTGGCCGACCGTCGTGGAGATCAGGGTCTGCAGCACGCCGAAGACGCTGGTGAGGACGGCGCCGAGGATCATGCCGAGGGCGAGCAGGCTCAACAGGCCCGCGCGCCGCTCGGGGATCGCGACGTCGAGGATCTCCTTGAGGAGGAAGGGCGTGGCGACGGAGACGAGCGAGGCGGCGCCGACGAGCAGCCCGACGACCGCGAGGCGCCCGCGGTAGGGGCGGAACAGCTTCAGGATGCGGCGCACCTGCCGGGGCTGTTCCTTCGCGTCGGCGGGCGGGGTCCAGGTGGATTCGTGATCGGGGTGCATGGGCTCCTACGGGGATCGACAGGGCGGGCCCTGGGGAGGGCGTTCGGATCGTAGCTCATTGTTACCTATACTCACAATGAACGTCGTCCTGATATTGTTCCCGCATGACCGCCCCCGACCCCGACGGCCTGCTCGCCGAGCAGTTGCTGCGGCTCACCCGCCGGGTGCACCGCATTCAGAAGCGCCACCTCGAGCTGCGCGACCTCGGCATCACACCGGCCCAGTCCCGACTGCTGCGCACCCTGGCGCACTACGGCTCGCCGCCCCGCATGGCCGACCTGGCCGAGCGCCTGGAGGTCGTGCCCCGGGCGGTGACGACGCTGGTCGACGGACTGGAGGCGGCGGGCAAGGTGCGCCGGGTTCCGGATCCGGCCAATCGCCGGGTGATCCGGATCGAACTCACGGACGACGGGCGAGCGGCCCTGCGGGAACTGCGCGGCGCGCGCCGGTCGGCCGCGGAGGAGATCCTGGCCCCGCTGACGGACGAGCAGCGCGCGGCGCTCGGCGGACTCCTCGACACGCTGATCGACGGGACCGCCGTCGATCCCGGCCGGCCTGCCGGCCCGTAGCCGACGGGCTCGCGGTCAGGCCTTCAGGTCCGCCCGGTCCCCCATCACCACCACGGGGTGCCGCTCCGGGTCCAGCGTGCGCAGCAGGTACTCCATCGCCCGTTCGGGCAGGCTGACACAGGCCGACGTACCACTGCCGTGGTCCAGGTGCAGCCATATCCCACCGCCCTTGGACGCGCCTTCCGGCCGGGTCGGATCGTTCGGCGCAGTGCCCTTCACCCGGTTGTAGTCGATGGCGATGACGTAGTCGAAGTCGTGCCAGTAGGCCTTGGCCCACCAGCGCGGCGCCGCGAAGGCGGCGGACCTGGTGTAGGGCAGTCCGTCGCCCGGGTCCGGGTCCGGCAGCACGCCGCCCGCGTCGCTGAGCGTGAACACACCGACCGGGCTGCGCTTGTCGTTCTCCCGATGGTCGGTCGTCCAGCCCTTCGTGCCGTTGTGCGCCGCCCAACTGCCCGCCCGGTGCCAGGCGGAGCCCTGCCTGGTGTACAGCACGACCGTGGAGTCGGCGGAGTCCTTGCCGTCGCCGTACACCGCGACGACCTGGCGGGACTCGGCGGGGATCCGCCGCTGGAACCGGTCGCCGACGCCGGGGATCCGGGTCGGGTCGGCGGTCGCGGGGCTCGTGCCGGCCGCGGCGCCCGGGGGCCGGCCCGCTCCGGCGTCCGCGCCGGCCCCAGAGGGGCCACCGCACGCCGACAGCGCCGTCAGCAGGGATCCAAGGGCCGCCAACGCGACCGCCGTACGTCGTGCACCACCACTCCGCATCGCTCCATCCTCGCATTCGCACCCGAAAGACCCCCACCGGCTCAGGACGCGCGCCGGCCCGCGGTTGTCCCTGCCGCGCTGGGGGCCGGTCCGCCGCGGACGGCAGCC
The DNA here is from genome assembly GCF_014650995.1 of Streptomyces viridiviolaceus. Lineage (GTDB taxonomy): Bacteria > Actinomycetota > Actinomycetes > Streptomycetales > Streptomycetaceae > Streptomyces > Streptomyces viridiviolaceus. Next base: position 275,050 of record NZ_BMWA01000005.1, on the reverse strand, counting down.
GGATCCGTACCCCACCGCGGAAAACCGCTTGCTTTTGACCACACGGCGACGCGAACCTTGCACGGTTTGCAGCCACTTGATGCCGTGTTGCGCGCGGCACCCCCTGACCCGAGCAACTGGGACGTCATGCAGATCCAAGACCTTCCGTACCCCGACCCGGGCGTGCCTGACGCCCGCTCCGGTCCCCGATTCCTGTGGTGGCTCTTCCGGAACCAGCTGGGCGGGCAGCTCAAGTCGCTGGCCTGGGGGCTGCTCCACTTCGCCTCCGTCTCGGCCCTGCCGTTCTGCGTCGGCCTCGCCGTGCAGGCCGTCGTCGACCGCTCCGGCACGCGACTCGCCCTGGCGGGCGGCCTGCTGGCCCTGGCGTGCGTAGGCAACGCGCTCGGCGACACCTTCCTGCACCGCGCCGCGGTGACCAACTGGATCACCGCCGCCGCCCGCGTCCAGCAGTTGCTGGCCCGCAAGGCCGCGCTGCTGGGCTCGGCGCTGACCCGGCGCGTCGCGGCGGGCGAGGTCGTGGCCGTCTCCACGGGCGACGTGGAGAAGATCGGCTGGTTCGTGGAGGCCGTGTCCCGCTTCACCGCGGCGGCGCTGACCATCGTGCTGGTCTGCGTCGGCCTGGTGGTCTACGAGCCGGCGCTCGGCGCCGTCGTGGCCGTGGGCCTGCCGGTGCTCGCCCTCGCGGTGCTTCCCCTGCTCCCCCGGGCCACCCGGCGCGCCGACGTCCAGCGGGAGAAGGCCGGCCGCGCCACCGAACTGGCCTCGGACACCGTCGCCGGACTGCGCGTCCTCCGTGGCATCGGCGGCGAGGAACTGTTCCTCGACCGCTACCGCCGCGCCTCCCAGGAGGTCCGCCACGCGGCCGTGCGCAGTGCCCGCATGTGGTCCCTGATCTCCGCGATCCAGGTGCTGCTGCCGGGGCTGCTGCTGATCGCGGTGGTCTGGTACGGCGTGCACCTGGCCCGTGAGGGCCGGATCGGCGTCGGTGAACTCGTCACCGTCTACAGCTCCGTCATGATCCTCACCTACCCGCTGCGGCACTTCGAGGAGATCGCCATGGCGTACTCCTTCTCGCGGCCGTCGGCGAAGCGGGCCGCACGGGTGCTGTCGCTGGAACGCGCCACGGACACCACGGGATCGCGCCCCGCCGGCATCCCGTCCGGGGACCTGTACGACCCGGCCACCGGCCTGCTCGCGCCGACGGGCCGGCTCACCGCCGTGGTCTGCGGCGACCCCGACGCGGCCGGCCGCCTGGCGGAACGGCTCGGAGGGCACCCGTCGGAGCAAGGCGCGTCGGTGCTGCTGGGCGACGTCCCGCTCGACGAACTGCCGCTGGACTCCGCGCGCACCGCCGTCCTGGTGCAGGACAAGGACCCGGTGCTGCTCTCCGGCACGCTGCGCGAACTGCTCGACGTACCCGCGTCCGGCGCTGTCGGCGCCGAGGACGCTCTGGCCGCGGCCCAGTGCGGGGACGTGCTGGCGGCACTCGTGCAGGGGTCGCTCGGGGCCGAGGACCCGATGGACGCCCGCATCAGCGAACGGGGCCGCTCCCTCTCGGGCGGCCAGCGCCAGCGGCTCGCGCTGGCCCGGTCCCTGATCACCGACCCGGAGGTGCTCGTCCTGGACGAGCCGACCTCCGCCGTGGACTCGCACACCGAGGCGCGGATCGCCGAGGGCGTGAGGAGCCTGCGGGCCGGGCGCACGACAGTGGTGTTCACCTCGTCGCCGCTGCTGCTGGACCGGGCGGACCGGATCGTGTTCCTGGACGACGGGGAGGTCGCGGCGGTCGGCACCCACCGGGACCTGCTGCACACCGAGCCGCGGTACCGGGCGGTGGTGACGCGCGAGACCGACGAGGAGACCGCCGCCGCGCAGCGGGACGAGGACGCGCCGGCGGACGCCCACAGGGGAGACGGCGTCCTGGACGGCGCCGGCGTCGCCCTGGACAAGACCCTGGACGACGACGTCCTCGGTGACGACGACGTACTGCACCGACTGGAAGAGATCGAGGAGACGGCATGATCGGCGTGGCGCCACCGTCGTACGACCCGGCGGCCCCCACCACGGCGAGCACCCTGCCCGTCGGCGCCCCCACGACCGTACGCGCGTACGTGGGAGAGCTGCTGCGCCGGCACCGCCGTGCCTTCGTCTTCCTCGTCGCCGTCAACACCGTCGCCGTGGTCGCCTCGATGGTGGGCCCCTACCTGCTGGGCGGACTCGTGGAGCGGGTGTCGGACGACGCCCGCGAACTGCACCTCGGGCTGACGGCCACGCTGTTCGTGATCGCGCTCGTCGTCCAGGCGGTGTTCGTGCGGGAGGTGCGACTGCGCGGAGCCATGCTCGGCGAGCGGATGCTGGCCGATCTGCGCGAGGACTTCCTCGTGCGATCGGTCGGGCTGCCACCGGGCGTGCTGGAACGGGCCGGCACGGGTGATCTGCTCTCGCGGATCACGACGGACATCGACCGGCTCGCCAACGCCATGCGCGAGGCCGTGCCCCAGCTGTCGATCGGCGTCGTGTGGGTGGCGCTGCTGCTCGGCGGCCTCGTGATCACCGCACCGCCGCTGGCGCCCGCGGTGCTCCTCGCCGTGCCTCTCCTGGTGATCGGCTGCCGCTGGTACTTCCGCCGGGCACCCTCCGCCTACCGCTCCGAGGCCGCCGGGTACGCGGCCGTGGCCGCCGCGCTCGCCGAGACCGTGGACGCCGGGCGCACCGTCGAGGCCCACCGCCTCGGCGCCCGTCGCATCGAACTGTCGGAACGCCGGGTCCGCGAGTGGACCGCCTGGGAGCGCTACACGCTCTGGCTGCGGTCGGTGCTCTTCCCCGTCATCAACGTCACGCATGTGACCGTGCTCGCCTCCGTCCTGCTGATCGGCGGTGTGTTCGTCCTGCAGGGGTGGATCGGCGTCGGTCAGCTGACGACGGCGGCGCTGATCGCGCAGATGCTCGTCGACCCGGTCGGTCTGATCCTGCGCTGGTACGACGAGCTGCAGGTCGCCCAGGTGTCGCTGGCGCGGCTGGTCGGCGTCCGGGACATCGAGCCGGACGCCGGCGACCCGTCGTTGACCCCCGACGGCCGACATGTACACGCCGACCGGGTGCACTTCGGCTACGTCGAGGGCGTGGACGTCCTGCGCAAGGTGTCCCTCGAGGTCGCCCCCGGCACGAGGCTCGCCCTGGTCGGCCCCTCCGGCGCCGGCAAGTCCACCCTGGGCAGGCTGCTCGCCGGCATCTACGGGCCCAGGGACGGCCGGATCACCCTGGGCGACGCGGAACTGTCCCGCATGTCCGCCGAGGAGGTCCGCTCGCACGTGGCCCTGGTCAACCAGGAGCACCATGTCTTCGTGGGCTCCCTGCGCGACAACCTGCGCCTCGCCCGCACCGGCGCCACCGACGCCGAGCTGTGGGCGGCGCTGGGCGCCGTCGACGCAGACACGTGGGCCCGTGGGCTCGACGACGGCCTCGACACCGAGGTCGGCTCGGGCGGCTTCGCGCTCACGCCGGCGCAGGCCCAGCAGATCGCGCTGGCCCGTCTGGTGCTGGCGGACCCGCACACGCTGGTGCTGGACGAGGCCACGTCCCTGCTCGACCCGCGGGCCGCACGCCACCTCGAACGGTCCCTGGCCCGCGTCCTGGACGGGCGCACGGTGGTCGCCATCGCCCACCGGCTGCACACCGCCCACGACGCGGACGTCATCGCCGTCGTCGAGGACGGCCGAATCAGCGAGCTGGGCAGCCACGACGAGCTGGTCGCGGCGGACGGCGCCTACGCGGCCCTGTGGCGGTCCTGGCACGGCTGACCGGCCCGCCCCGGCCCGCCGGAGGGGGCCGGCCCCCGACCGGGAACCCGTGAACGGCCTCGTCCGGGCTGGGGACGGGCTCGGTCGCACGGAGGCCGGACTCGGACGGCCAGGGGCCGGGGCCCCACCCACGAAGGCCGGACGCGAACAGCCAGGGACCAGGACCCCGCAGACTGAAGCCGGACGCCAACGGCCAGAAGCCAGGACCTCACATACGAAGGCCGGACGCGGCCGGCCGAAGGCCGAGCCTGGACGGCCGAGGGCCCGGTCCGGACGGCCGAGGGCCGAGCCCGGAGGACTGAAGGCCGAGCCCGGAAGACCGAGGGACGAGCCCGGACGGCCGAGGGACGAGGCCGTGAGGCCGCGCGTCCGACTCGGATGCCCCGTGGCGGCCGGCCTCGGGTGCTCACGCCCCGGCCCCGGTCCGCCCAAGGCGCGGCTCGGGCGGCCCGGGGCCGGGCCGGGACCGCCCGGGACCGGGCCCTTGCCGCCGGAGGCCGAGTGCTGCGCTGGAACCGTCGGAGCCGGGCTCGGCACCGTCCCGTCGCCGGTCGGCCGGCGCGGGCCGGGGGCGCCGGGTCCCCGGCAGGGGCCCGTGCCGTTGCGCGGTCCCGAACGGGGGTGGAAGTCTGGAGGGAGGCACCGGCTCGGGGAACGCCCGCACGCCACGAGGTGCGGCCGCGGGCGACGCCAGTGCCCCGTGCAGCGGCGACCTGCCGCGGCCCACGGTGAGAAGGGGCCCGTCCCCACCCCCAGGAGGTACCCGTGAACAGCGCCGACGGATGGGGAGATGACGTCTACCAGCCCGACGGTTCCGAGCAGAGGGAAGACACCGGGCTGCTCGACGCGGAGGACACCCTGGAGTACGACGGTGTCGACGACCCCCTCGACCGGGGCTGGTCCCCGCCGGAGCGGCCATGGGCAGTGGAGCACACCGGCGTGACGGCCGAGGAACGCCACCGCGGCGAGACGCTCGAGCAGCGGCTCGCCGAGGAGCAGCCGGACTCCCTCGCACCCGACGGTGACGGCCTGGGCGACTCCCAGGGCACCGACGGCGAACTGTTGGACAACGAGGTCGGGGCGGCCCGCTCCGGCCGGCTCGTGGCACCCGACGAAGGAACGCACGAGGACGAGGAAGCCGCCCTGGTCGCCAGGGACGTGGGGATCGACGGGGCCGCCGCCTCCGCCGAGGAGGCCGCGATGCACATCGTCGACGAGGACTCCCTGCCCCGCTGACCCCACCGGCCGCGCCGTTCGTGAATCTCCGCCCCGACCCGCGCCGTACAAGGAGCAGCCATGCAGCAGGACAAGCACCCCGACTACCACCCCGTGGTCTTCCGCGACCGCGCCGCCGGTTACGCCTTCCTGACCCGGTCGACCGCCACCAGCGACCAGACCATTGCGTGGGACGACGGCGAGACCTACCCGGTGGTGGACGTGGAGATCTCCTCGGAGAGCCACCCGTTCTACACGGGCAAGGCGCGGACGGTGGACTCGGAGGGGCGCGTCGCACGATTCGAGCGGCGCTACGGCGGAGGTGAGGGGCAAGACGCCGGCGGGACGGGCTGAACGGCCGGGACGGACCCGACGCCCCCGACGCAGCAGCCCGAGCAGCCGGACCGGCGGAACCGGCCGGGTCAGATGACGTTGAGCGCCGCCGCGCAGCCCACTCCGCCGAGGAGCATGAACGCCGGCATCAGCACCTTCAGCTCCACCCAGCTGCCTGCCCGGAACCGCATGCCCTTCGGCGGGCCGATGGGATACCAGCGCTTGCGGCCCACCGGTATCGGCCACAGTATCGGGCAGCCCGAGACGGTCAGCGCGTCCCCGATGTCGTGCACCAGGGCGCCGAGCACGATCGGCAGCCCCAGCCACAGGTACTCCTGGCCTGGCGCGGTGAACAGCCAGTCCGAGCCGCCGTCCGGCTTGTCCAGGATCCCGGCGAGGATCCACGCGCTGGTCGCGGCCAGCAACCAGACCAGGACGTCGCTGCTGGAGCCGCGGGCCGCCCGCCACAGCAGGCCCTCGATGGCGAGCACCATGTGCACGAAGAGAATGGCCAGCACCGCCCAGCGGCCGCCCGTGATGGCCAGGACCGAGGTGCCCGCTCCGATCAGTACGGCCCACAGCCAGGTGTGCGTCAGGGTGCGGTGGCCACCGGAGCGGCGTGGGTCGCCCTGCTTCTTGGTGGCCTTGTAGACGGCGTACGAGAGCTTGTCGACGATCTCGCACAGGCCCCGTGAGACGGGCCCGAAGGCCCGGGAGATGGTGGCGGCCTTGTGATCGAGGTCCGGGGCGAGCGCGGCCCCGGCGCAGATCAGCGCTCCGGCGAGCAGGACCGGCCAGGGCATCGGGTGCCCGGCGGCGGCGGTCGCCGCCCCGACGCCGAGCCAGGCCGCGGCGCCCGACAGTGAGTGTGCTGGTCCCATCATCGCCGTTGCCCGCCCCATTCCTCGTGTGCCGCTGTCCAGTTGACCGGGTCCGCTGACGCGCAGTCGGCGACCCAGCGTAGCGTTCGTGATCTTCGTACGGGCATCCGATTCCCGCATCGCGGCCCGGGCCAGGCAAGATGGGGGCGTGACCCTCATCGATCAGCTGCCGCCGACCGCCGACCCCGACGCCCTCTACGAAGCCTTCGAGTCGTGGGCCCAGGAGCGCGGTCTCACGCTCTACCCCCATCAGGAGGAAGCGCTGATCGAGGTGGTGTCCGGTGCGAACGTGATCGTGTCGACGCCCACCGGCTCCGGCAAGAGCATGATCGCCGCGGGTGCCCACTTCGCGGCGCTGGCCCGGGACGAGGTCACCTTCTACACGGCTCCGATCAAGGCGCTGGTGTCGGAGAAGTTCTTCGAGCTGTGCAAGCTCTTCGGTACCGAGAACGTCGGCATGCTGACCGGCGACGCCTCCGTGAACGCCGACGCCCCCGTGATCTGCTGCACGGCCGAGGTACTGGCCTCGATCGCGCTGCGTGACGGCAAGGACGCGGACATCGGCCAGGTGGTGATGGACGAGTTCCATTTCTACGCGGAGCCGGACCGCGGCTGGGCCTGGCAGATTCCGCTGCTGGAACTGCCGCAGGCGCAGTTCGTCCTGATGTCGGCCACGCTCGGTGACGTCTCGTTCTTCGAGAAGGACCTCACGCGCCGCACCGGCCGCCCCACGGCGGTGGTCCGCTCGGCCACCCGGCCGGTACCGCTCTCCTACGAGTACCGCTACACGCCGCTGACCGAGACGCTCACCGACCTGCTGGAGGCCCGGCAGGCGCCCGTCTACATCGTGCACTTCACGCAGGCGCAGGCCGTCGAGCGTGCGCAGGCGCTGATGAGCATCAACATGTGCACGCGGGAGGAGAAGGACAAGATCGCCGAGCTGATCGGCAATTTCCGTTTCACCACGAAGTTCGGCCGCAACCTCTCCCGCTACGTACGGCACGGCATCGGCGTGCACCACGCCGGCATGCTGCCCAAGTACCGGCGTCTGGTGGAGAAGCTCGCGCAGGCCGGCCTGCTGAAGGTGATCTGCGGTACCGACACGCTCGGCGTGGGGGTCAACGTCCCGATCCGCACCGTGCTGTTCACGGCGCTCACCAAGTACGACGGCAACCGTGTGCGCACGCTGCGGGCCCGGGAGTTCCACCAGATCGCCGGGCGGGCCGGGCGCGCGGGCTTCGACACGGAGGGCTTCGTCGTCGCGCAGGCCCCCGAGCACGTCATCGAGAACGAGAAGGCGCTCGCCAAGGCCGGCGACGACCCGAAGAAGCGCCGGAAGGTCGTCCGCAAGAAGGCGCCCGAGGGCTTCGTCGCCTGGACGGAGAACACCTTCGACAAGCTCATCGCCTCCGAGCCGGAGCCGCTGACGTCCCGCTTCCGGGTCACCCACACCATGCTGCTGTCGGTGATCGCCCGTCCCGGCAACGCCTTCGCCGCGATGCGGCGCCTGCTGGAGGACAACCACGAGCCGCGCAAGCAGCAGCTCCGCCACATCCGGCGGGCGATCGCGATCTACCGCTCGCTGCTGGACGGCGGCATCGTGGAGAAGCTCGACGAACCGGACGCCGAGGGCCGGATCGTCCGCCTCACGGTGGACCTGCAGCAGGACTTCGCGCTGAACCAGCCGCTGTCCACCTTCGCCCTGGCCGCGTTCGAACTGCTGGACCCGGAGTCGCCGTCGTACGCGCTGGACATGGTGTCCGTCGTGGAGTCCACCCTGGACGACCCCCGGCAGATCCTGGCCGCCCAGCAGAACAAGGCGCGCGGCGAGGCCGTGGCCGCCATGAAGGCGGACGGCGTCGAGTACGAGGAGCGCATGGAGCGTCTCCAGGACGTCACGTACCCGAAGCCCCTGGAGGAGCTGCTCTTCCACGCGTACGGCACCTACCGCAGGAGTCACCCCTGGGTCGGCGACCACCCGCTGTCGCCGAAGTCGGTGATCCGGGACATGTACGAGCGGGCGCTGTCCTTCACGGAGCTGGTCTCCTTCTACGAACTGGCCCGCACCGAAGGCATCGTGCTGCGCTACCTCGCCAGCGCCTACAAGGCCCTGGACCACACCATCCCGGACGACCTGAAGTCCGACGACCTCCAGGATCTGGTCGAGTGGCTGGGCGAGATGGTGCGCCAGGTCGACTCCAGCCTGCTGGACGAGTGGGAACAGCTCGCCAACCCGGAGGAGATGACCGCCGAGGAGGCGCAGGAGAAGGCCGACCAGGTGCGGCCGGTCACCACCAACGCGCGTGCCTTCCGCGTCCTCGTCCGCAACGCCCTGTTCCGCCGCGTCGAACTCGCCGCCCTCGACCAGGTCGCGGAGCTCGGCGAGATGGACGCCGACGCCGGCTGGGACGCCGATGCCTGGGGCGAGGCGATGGACAAGTACTGGGACGAGTACGAGGACCTCGGGACCGGACCCGACGCCCGCGGCCCCAAGCTGCTGGTGATCGAGGAGGAGCCGGAGAACGGTCTTTGGCGCGTCCGGCAGATCTTCGACGACCCCAACGGCGACCACGACTGGGGCATCAGCGCCGAGGTCGACCTCGCGGCCTCCGACGCCGAAGGCCGGGCGGTCGTCCGCGTCACCGATGTCGGCCAGCTGTGAACACAGGAGAATCCCACCGATGACGAATCCGGCCGAGAGCCTCGTCGACCTGCTCGACCTGGAGCAGATCGAGGTCAACATCTTCCGTGGCCGAAGCCCCGAGGAATCCCTCCAGCGGGTCTTCGGCGGCCAGGTGGCCGGACAGGCGCTGGTCGCCGCCGGCCGCACCACGGAGAGCGACCGCCCCGTGCACTCCCTGCACGCGTATTTCCTGCGCCCCGGACGCCCGGGCGTGCCGATCGTGTACCAGGTCGAACGGGTCCGGGACGGGCGGTCGTTCACCACCCGCCGGGTCACCGCCGTGCAGCAGGGCCGCACGATCTTCAATCTCACCGCCTCCTTTCACAAGCCCGAGCAGGGAAGCTTCGAACACCAGCTGCCGCCGGCCCGCAAGGTCCCGGCGCCCGAGTCCCTGCCGACCGTCGCCGACGAGGTCCGGCAGCACCTGGGTGCGCTGCCCGAGCAGTTGGAGCGGATGGCTCGCCGGCAGCCCTTCGACATCCGCTATGTCGACCGGCTGCGCTGGAGTGCCGAGGAGGTCGAGGACGCCGAGCCGCGCAGCGCCGTGTGGATGCGCGCTGTGGGACCGCTGGGCGACGACCCGCTCGTGCACACCTGCGCCCTGACCTACGCCAGTGACATGACTCTGCTGGACGCCGTGCGCATCCCCGTGGAGCCCCTGTGGGGCCCGAGGGGCTTCGACATGGCGTCGCTGGACCACGCCATGTGGTTCCACCGGCCGTTCCGCGCGGACGAGTGGTTCCTGTACGACCAGGAGTCGCCGATCGCGACGGGTGGGCGGGGTCTGGCCCGTGGGCGCATCTACGACGTGGAGGGGCGCCTGCTGGTGTCCGTCGTCCAGGAAGGGCTGTTCCGGGCCCTGTAGGTCAGGAGCCTCTGTGCCAGAGCCGACGCAGCAGGCCACGGGGCCGTGGATGCTCCTGGGCCCGCTGCCGCCCCGGTTCGGGGCAGGGCGTGGTGGGCGCCGGCCGACGGGCCGGATGCGGTGCGGGACCGGGCCCGTGTGCCATGGGGGCGGGATGCGCGACCGGGCCGTGCCCGCGCTGCCCGGGGGCCGCGTGCGGGACGGCGCCGTGAACGCGTGCCCGCGGCACAGGTCGTGGCGCCGGGTGCCACTCCCGGGCGGCGTCCACGGCGCGGGCCAAGTCCCTGCGGAGCCGGTCGACCTCGTCCGGATCGGCCGCTGTCATGATGTCCTCGGCGATCTGCGCCGCCGGCGTGCCCGGCGAGCCGTGGGACGGTGGGGCCGGGCGGAACCGGTTCAGACGGGACCGCTCGTACGGATCCGTCACGACCTCCGAGACATCCACCGGATCGAGCAGCGACGCCACGGCGGCGGCACGGGCCCACGGGTCCTCGGCCTGCCGGAGCAAGAACTCCAGGTACCGGCCCCGCCAGTTGCGGGGACGCAGGTCGAGTCCCTCCTTCAGCTGGTCCCGCATTCCCTCGGGTGTACGGCCCGTGAGCAGTGGTGCGTTGCTCTCATCGGCCGCGAACCGCTCCAGTTCCTCGGCCCGGTACATCCAGACGACAGCCCGGTAGCGGTTGAGGTGGAACGCCACGGGGACCAGCAGGCCGAGCCGTGCCAGGCGGGTGAACCGGGCCTTCGTCACCTGCATGAGGGCGGCGCCCTCCGTCGTCCTCACGGTCCGGACGCCGTCCCGGAGCGTCTGCGGGAATCCGTCCTCCGTACGGACCCGGTCGATCTCGGACCGGGCGACGCGTCGGCCGCCTCCCCCTTCGTCGGGTACGGTGCGGATGCGTCCGAGGCGCACTGCGAGGTCGAACTCGCTCCGCTTCAGGCCGAGTTCCCGTGCCGCACGGCTCGGTGCGACCGAGGGGTCGCCGGAGGTGGTGGTCCGCTCCGCCCCGTCCGTGACCTCGTGCGTGATGTTGTTGCCGGACATGCTCGTCTCCCCCGTGGAGTGTGCGGACCGCCGCTGTCTGCGCCCGCCTGACACAAGAACCGTAGCCGCTGCCACGACGTCCGTGGCGAGCCTGTGGATAACTCTGCGGCCGACTCAACGGGGTGGAAAACCGCAGGTCAAAGGTCTATGGACGGCGTCCGGTCCGGCTGCCGCGCATCGACGTCGAGGTGCTCGCCGACCCGGTTCACGAGGAGTGTCATCTCGTAGGCGATCTGACCGATGTCGGCTTCCGCACCGCTGAGCACGCACAGACAGCTGCCGGAGCCCGCCGCGGTGACGAACAGCACCGCGTCGTCGAATTCGACCATCGTCTGACGGACCTGGCCGGCGCCGAAGTGGCGGCCGGAGCCCTTGGCCAGGCTGTGCAGTCCGGACGAGACGGCGGCGAGGTGCTCCGCGTCCTCGCGCCGCAGGCCGGTGCTGGCTCCGGTCACCAGTCCGTCGTTGGACAGGACCAACGCATGGCGCACGTGCTCGACGCGTTCGGTCAGGTCGTCCAGCAGCCAGCCGAGTCCCTGGTTCTGTGCCATGTTCCGGTCTCCCCGTGTGGTCTCCATGCGCGGTCTCCCCCTGGCCGGGGGACCTGCCAGCCAGCCTTCCCCACCCCCGGGCTCCGGGCAAGGAGGATGGGGGCATGGCACAGAAGATGACCGATGAGGAGTGGCGGGAGTTCGTCTCGTACGGCACCCGCACGGGAAAGCTCTCGACCGTCCGCGCGGACGGCAGTCCGCACGTGGCACCGATCTGGTTCCTGCTCGACGGGGACGACGTGGTGTTCAACACCGGCAAGGAGACCGTGAAGGGACGCAATCTCGCCCGTGACGGCCGGGTCGCCCTGTGTGTGGACGACGACCGGCCTCCCTTCGACTACGTCGTGCTCCAGGGCCGCGCCCGGATCTCGGAGGACCTGGACGACCTGCGGCACTGGGCCGCACGCATCGGCGCCCGGTACATGGGCGAGGAACGCGCCGAGGAGTTCGGGGCCCGCAACGGTGTTCCCGGCGAACTCCTCGTCCGCGTCACCGTGGACAAGGTCCTGGCCCAGAAGGCCGTGGCGGGCTGAGGCCGGCTCCCCGGGCGGAGGGAGCCGGTCAGCCCACCGAGTCCAGCAGCCGGGCGGTGTGCATCCGCCCGGCGTACTCGACGAGCCGGATCAGCACCTCCTTTCCCGAGTCGCGGTCCCGGGCGTCGCACAGCACCACGGGCGTTCCCCGGTCGAGGTCGAGGGCGCGCGAGACGTCCTGGGGGCCGTGACGTCGCGCGCCCGCGAAGCAGTTGACGGCGACGACGAACGGGATGCGCCGGTGCTCGAAGTAGTCCACCGCCGGGAAGCAGTCCTCCAGGCGCCTGGTGTCCGCGAGGACGACGGCGCCGAGGGCCCCCTGTGACAGTTCGTCCCACAGGAACCAGAAGCGGTCCTGGCCCGGTGTGCCGAAGAGGTACAGGGAGAGTCCGGACCGGATGGTGATGCGACCGAAGTCCATGGCGACGGTCGTGGTGACCTTCTGGTCGACGCCGTCGAGGTCGTCCACCGACTGTCCCGCCTCGCTGAGCAGTTCCTCCGTACGCAGCGGCCTGATCTCACTGACCGCGCCCACCAGGGTGGTCTTGCCCACGCCGAAACCTCCGGCGACCAGTATCTTCAGTGCCAGCGCGGCCGTCTCGCCGCCCGTGGCGTCGGAGTGCTCGGAGACCATCGATCACTTCTCTCGGGAGTGCGGGCAGCGGGAGACACCGCGGATGTCGGGACGGTCGTGAACGTTCTTTCCTGTCATGGCTTCTCGGCTCTCCTCTACAGCGCGCGCAGTCCGTCGATCACTTCGCGCAGGATCCGCTCGTCGGGCAGCTGCGCGGGCGGTACGGGACGGCTGACGGTGACGGAGCCGAGTTCCACCAGGTCGCCCAGGAGCACCCTCACGACGCCCACCGGCAGGTCGGCGCCTGCGGCGAGTTCGGCGACCGACTGGGTCTCGGTGCGGCACAGGTCGATCAGGGCCCGGTGTTCCGGTCCGAGCGCGGTCTCGTCGGCTCCGGGTGCGCCGGGGTCCAGCGTCACGAGGGAGATGAGGTCGAAACGCACGCCGGCGGGGCCTGACCGGGTGCGTCCGCCCGTCATCGCGTACGGGCGGACGAGGGGCCCGGCCTCGCTGTCGTACCACTGGCTGCCCAGCCGGTTCGGGCCGCCCGTCGTGTCCTCGGTCATCTGTACGGACCGCCCTCCCGGATCATCCGGCGGCGGACGGACGCGCGGTGGCGCGGGGCGCCGTGTAGAGGTGCTCCCCTACGCGTTTGACCAGTCGGGCCATCTCGTAGGCCACCAGTCCTATGTCGGCCGTCACGGCGGTGAGGACGGCGAGGCAGGAGCCGTCGCCCGCGGCGGCCACGAACAGGAATCCGTCGTCCATCTCCACCATGGTCTGCCGCACGCCCCCCGCGCCGAAGTGCCGGCCCGCGCCCTTGGCCAGGCTGTGGAAGCCGGAGGCGACCGCGGCCAGGTGCTCGGCGTCCTCGCGGCCGAGGCCGCTCGACGCGCCCACCGCGAGACCGTCGTTCGACAGCACCACGGCGTGCCGCACTTCGCCCACACGCACGACCAAGTCGTCCAGCAGCCAGTCGAGTTCGCCGGACCGCTGGGCGGTCTTCATGCTCGGGTCCTGGATCATGCGGGGTCTCCTTCGCTGCTGTTGCTGCCGACCGTCGGTGCGGGCGGGGCCCCACGGCCGGGTTTCCGGCCGCCACCGCGCGTCCAGCCGTCCCGGTAGGCCGCCATGCGGTCCCGTACGAGTTCGGGGGTGCGCTCGTCGTCTCCGTGGGCCGGGGGCGGCGCGGGTTCCGCCGGTCGCCCGTCGCGCAGTTGGGGGGCGAGGCTGGCCTGCCGCACGCGACGGGGCAGGTCGTCGGTGTCCGCGGAGTCGTCGTGGGGCCGGTGCAGTCGCAAGGCGGAGACTCCTCGGGGTGGGCTCGGCGCCGTGTTCTCCGCCGCGGCCGGTACGGGTGCCACCAGTGCCGGCCGGTCCGCCGGTGCGGCGACGGGCTCCTGGTCCGGCACGGCGTCCGGCACGCGCGCGTACGAGCGCTCCTGGAGCTGCGGTGTCTCCGGTGTCTCCGGGAGGGAAGGTTCCGCCGCACCACTGTGCAGCAGAGCGGTGGGCAGCAGCACGACGGCGGTGGTGCCGCCGTAGGGCGAGGTCCGCAGGTGCACCTTGATGCCGTGCCGGGCCGCGAGCCGGCTCACCACGAACAGGCCAAGCCGGTCGCTGTCGAACAGGTCGAGTGCCTCGGACTGGGCGATGCGGCGGTTGGCCTCGGCCAGGGTTTCCCTGCCCATGCCGAGCCCGCGGTCCTCCACCTCGACCGCGTAGCCGTTGCCGACGGGCTCGCCGGTGACGCGCACGCGCGTGTGGGGCGGCGAGAACTGGGCGGCGTTCTCGATGATCTCGGCCAGGAGGTGGGTGAGGTCGGCGACCGCGGCCCCGATGACGGACGCCTCGGGAAGCCGGCGCACCTCCACGCGCGCGTAGTCCTCGATCTCGGAGACGGCCGCGCGGACCACGTTCGTCAGGGATACCGGCATGCGCCAGGCCCGCCCGGGTGCCGCGCCGGAGAGGATGATCAGGCTCTCGGCGTGGCGCCGCATCCGCGTGGTGAGGTGGTCCAGACGGAAGAGGTCGCTCAGCTCGTTCGGGTCGTCGGAGCGGCGTTCCATGCTGTCCAGGAGGCTCAGCTGGCGGTGGACGAGGACCTGGCTGCGGCGGGCGAGGTTGACGAAGACCCCGGAGATGCCGCTGGCGAGCTCGGCGCGTTCCACGGCGGCACGCAGCGCGGCGCGGTGCACGGTGCCCAGGGCCTCGGCCACCTGACCGGTCTCGTCCTCGGCGGGCGGCTTGGGCGGGGCCTCGGAGCGGATGTCGATCTCCTCCCCCGCGCGCAGTCGCCGCATGGCCTCGGGGAGTTTGCGCCGGGCGATCCCCAGGGCGCTGTTGCGCAGGCTGATCAGCTCGACGACGAGACCGCGGCCGATGCGGACGGAGATGACGAGCGACGCGGCGACCGCGGCGAGGCCGAGGAGGACCGCGGCCCCGGCCGGGGTGAGCACGCCCCGGGTGAAGGGGTCGGCCCGGTCCGCGACGTCTCGCGCGGCGTCCCGTTCGATCGACCGCATGCCGTCCTGTACGCGCGCGTGCACCCCGTCCCAGGTGGTCCGGGGTGCTGCCGTGCCGAGCGCCCGTGCGCCCGGACCGCCGGCCAGCAGCTTGTCCTCGGCGGCGCTCAGGGTCGCGTAGTCGCCGCCGGCGGCGAGCTCCTGCCAGGCGGTGCGTTGCGAGCCGCCCAGGTCGGCGACGGCCGACTCGGTCAGGGCCCGCCGTGTGGCGACGGCGCCGGTGAACAGCCGCAGCCGCTCGCCGTCGAGGCCTCCGTCGAGGCGGCCACTGGCGAGCACCGCGTCCTCCTGGGCCAACGCCTCGCCCGCGCGGGAGAATTCGACCAGCACGCGCGCGTCGGACCCGGGATCGGCGTCCTGGATGCCGCTCAGCGCGCCGCCCACCCCGAAGGCCGCCGAGATGGCCTTCGTGTACTGCCTGTACGTCTCCTCCCAGCCCGTACGGCGGTCCAGCACGGCGGTACGCAGGGGACCCAGCCCCTCGACGCCGCTGACGAAACCTTCGAGCCGCCGAGCCACCCCGGCGGGCAGTTCCTCGCTGTCGGCGACGGTGTTGCGCTCGCCGAGCCGCAGTTTCCGCACGGCCCCGTCGGTCCGTGCGGAAAGCTCCTTGTAGTCGTCTTCCGGCACGGCCGTCGGATCGGTGGCGAGGCGCACCGCGGCCAGGCGCTCTGCCTGCAACGCGGCCACGGCGGCGCGCACGGGAGTCCGGACCTGGGCGTCCACGCGCTGCACCTGCCGCAGCCGGGAGATGTCCTGGGCGGTGGTGACGGTGGCGTACGCCCAGAGGGCCAGCAGGGAGACGACCGGCACCATCAGCAGGCAGACGATCTTGGCGCGCACGGTGCGGGGCCGGACACGTCGGCGCCAGGCACGCGGGGCGGCCGCTTCCGGTGCCGCGTCCGCAGGCTCGGCCGGGCCTTCGTCGGCTGGTGGCCCGGCGTGCGCCCGTCGGCCGCGCACGGGGGGCGGGGACGGCGTCTCGGCGCCGGCTGCGGGGGTCGTACGGGGTGTACGCATGGCCTCCTCGCTGGGTACTGGTTCGGGGCGTTCCGTCCGGGCCGTCGAGGGTGCGCCGCTAGCGGGCGGCGCTCTCGACGGGCTGCTGGGCCGAGGCGGACGCCTCGCGCTCTCCCGCCGTCGGCGACAGCGCGACGAAGGCCGAGGTCAGGAACAGGTAGGAGCCGAGGCCGACGGCGAGCGGGAAGATGAACTGCATCGCCGTGGCCCCGGACAGAGACTCGCTCGACGGCGTGACACGCACGCTCACCGCGAGCATCCCGGTGTAGTGCATGCTGCTCACCGCCGCCCCCATGATCAGCGAGGCGAGTGTGACCGCGACGGGCGACTTGATGTTGAGCGCCGCCCACAGGGCCGCCGTGGCCGCGGCGACGGCGATCAGGACGGAGAGTCCGACGAGCATCGGGTCGTAGCTCACGTCACCGTGCAGTCGCACGGCCGCCATGCCGAGGTAGTGCATGCTCGCGACGCCGAGGCCGGTGGTGAGCCCGCCGAGCAGGAGTGCACGGCCGCGGTCCCGGCCGTAGCCGACCGCGAAGACCCCGGCGCAGACGACGATCACGGCCACCAGCAGACTCGTGAGGGTGAGCGGCACGTCGTAGCGGATGTCGGTGCCGCTGGCGCGGAAGCCGAGCATGGCCACGAAGTGCATCGTCCAGATGCCCGTGCCGATCGCCGAGGCGGCGGTGAGGAGCCAGTTGCGGCGCGAGCGTCCGGTGGCGCCGAGGGCGCGCACGGTGCAGCGCAGTCCGAGGGCGGCGCCCGTACAGGCCATCGCGTACGACAGCACGGGGGTCAGCCAGCCCAGGGCGGCGTGGTCCAGGTGTCCCATGGCCCCGGGACGCTAGTCCGGGCAGGGGTGCACAACAGGGGCGCATTTCGAAAGCTGCTGGGATATGACGCAGCGGTGTGCTGGAACGATCGCGTCACGCCCGAACATGCGCACTGCGGCGTCATCCGTGCCGGTGAGGAATCATGCGGAACATGAGCGACGACCACACACACGTCCAGGAATTCTTCACCGCCCGCGCCGCCGACTGGGACAGCCGGTTTCCCGACGACGGCCCCGCCTACGCGGCCGCGGTCGCCGAGCTGGGCCTGCGTCCGGGGGACCACGTGCTCGACGCGGGCTGCGGCACCGGACGCGCCCTGCCGCCGCTTCGGGCGGCCGTGGGACCGTCAGGGACGGTCGTCGGGGCCGATCTGACGCCCGCCATGCTCCAGGCCGCCGTACGGGCCGGCCGGGACCGTGACGGGCGGCTGCTGCTGGCCGATGTCGCCGCGCTGCCGCTGCGGTCGCGGTCGCTCGACGCCGTGTTCGCCGCGGGCCTCGTCGCGCATCTGCCGGACCCGGCGGGAAACCTGCGGGAGCTGGCGCGCGTGGTGCGTCCCGGTGGTGTGCTGGCGCTGTTCCACCCGATCGGGAGGGCGGCGCTCGCGGCCCGGCAAGGACGGCAGATCACGCCCGGCGACCTGCGCGCGGAGCCCAACCTCCGTCCGCTGCTGGCCGGTTCCGGGTGGCGCATGACGTCGTACGTCGACGAGGACGCCCGGTTCCTGGCTCTGGCCGTCCGCGAGGGCTGATCGTTCAGCCCTGGCCCGCGACAGCCGCCGCGAACGCGTCGGGGTTGTCGAACATGACGTTGTGCCCGGCGCCGGGCACGGTCACCACGCGCACGCCCGCGGCGCGAAGCGCCTCCCGGCCCTCCAGCTCGCCGCTGAGTTCGCCCTGGAGGTACACGCGGTCGACCGGCAGCGCTTCGAGGATCGTGCGCATCGGGGGCTCCGATCCGTTCCGGAGCCCGACGGCGGAACGGTGCAGTGCGCGCGGGTCGGCCAGCCGCATGGTCGCCGCCCACAGGGGTCCGACGCTCTGCAGTACGCGCGCGTACGCGCCGGTGACGAAGTCGTCCTCCTCGTGGGCGGCGATGCCGCTGCTGCCCGCGCTCGGCGGCGGGAAGGCGTCCAGGTTGGCCTCCGCGAGGACCAGGCGGGAGACGAGTTCGGGCCGCCGGTGGGCGAGGACGAGGGCGACGGCGCCGCCCATGCTGTGTGCGATCAGTTCGGCGCCGGTCAGGCCCGCCGCGTCCAGCGCCGCCGCCAGGGCGTCGGCGTGGTCCTCGAGCGAGTAGCCGAAGTCCTGGGGCCGGTCGCTGATGCCGTGGCCGGGCAGGTCGACGAACAGGCTGCGCCGGCCGGCGAGTTCGGGACGGGCGGCGATGTGGGCGTGGTACACGGCCGAGACCGATCCCAGCCCGTGCACGTACACACGCGCGGGTTCCGCCCCCGGCGTCTCGGTCCAGCGGATACGGCTCCCCCTGCCGTCGAACTCGGCCTGCTCCATCGTGTCCTCCCTCGGTCGGGCAGCGACGTTCCCGCCCACGAGGAGAGGATACCTCGACTACGAGGTATTGCGTCAGTGGAGTATGAAGACACCGATGTACACCGGCGATGAGAGAGAATGCGGGCATGCTGGAGCTCGCCATCCTCGGATTCCTGTACGACGCCCCGCTGCACGGCTACGAACTGCGCAAGCGCATCACGGCGCTCACCGGGCACGTGCGTCCCGTCGCCGAGAGCACGCTGTACCCCGCGATCAAGCGTCTGGAGAAGGCGGGTCTCCTCGCGCGTGCCACGCAGCCCGGCTCCGTGGCCGCCCCGCGTCATGTCCTGACGCTCACCGAGGAGGGCCGGCAGGAACTCCGCCGCCGGCTCGCCGAGCCCGCCCAGCGCGACATCACCGACGAGAACCGCTGGTTCACGGTGCTCGCCTTCCTGCGGCACCTCGATGATTCCGCCGCCCAGGCCGCGGTGCTCCGCCGCCGGCTGGCCTTTCTGGAGGAGCCCGCCAGCTTCTTCTACGACGGTGACCGGCCACTGCGGGCCGAGGAACTGGACGACCCCTTCCGACGGGGCGTCCTGACCATCGCGCGGGCCACCTCACGGGCCGAACTCAGCTGGCTGAGGGACACGATCCGCTCACTCGACGGCTGACGCGTCGACGTGCCGCACGGGGCAGCCCCGTACGCCGGGAACCGGGCGGGTGCCCAGATCCTCCAGCCGGTAGCCGTTCGGGTAGCCCTTGACCTCCCAGTTCTGCCGGGCGTGGTGGGCGGCGCTCCGCGGTGGCATCAGTCGGACCGCACGGCCGCGCAGCCGTACCGCTCGGCGCACGAGCGCGCGGGTGGCGGGACTCGGCGGGGAGTAGCGGAAGGCCCGCAGCAGGGGATCGTCGAGCAGGGCCAGCGTGGCCGTGCGCAGCACAGGAGCGAGCGGGCGCGGGTACCAGGAGGTCATGAGGTCGAGCGTGGCGTCGGAAACCCGTCGCGCGCCCTCGTCCCAGGCGAAGTGGGCCGCCTCGTAGGCGTCGAGACAGGCTTCGAACTCCTCGTACGACTCGGGGATGTCCCTGATGCCCATGTGCCGCCCCAGCGTTCGGTAGTGAACAGCGCAGGCGATGGTCTCGTGGCGGGACAACCTGCGCCATCCGTAGGCGTCGATCCAGCGCTTGGGCATCACGACGAACGTGCACAGGACGTACCGCATGTCGTCGTTGCTGATGTCGTAGCTGCGGTGCATCTGGTTGACGCGGCGGATCGCCGTGCGCCCCTGTTCGCTGCCGAACCCGTGCTCGACGACGGCGTCGAGGAGCAGCACCGTGTCGTCGTACCGCTTCTGCGACCGGTCGGTCAGCTCCGCCGTTTCGGCCAGCAGCCGGCCGATGCTGGGGACGGCGTAGGTGCGGTAGAGGGCCAGCTCGAGCGCACGGGTGAAGTCCCACGGGAACTCGTAGGCCGATGCGAGCCGATAGATCTCCGAAGCGTCCCGGTACGGGTCCATCCGCCGGATCTGTCCCAGCCGCTCGAAGCGCTTCACCGTGGCCGTCCCCTTCTGCCGTCGAAGGTTCAACTCTACGTTGAACAGCAGGACATGAACGACCGGTCATGGCAACCACAGGGGGGAACGTGGTCAGCTTGTTCAGCAGTATCCGCGAGGCGTGGGGCAGATTCTCCGACGGTCGGCGTGCGGAGGGGAAACCGGGGCGGGAGACGCGCTCGCACAATCTCTTCGAGGCAGCCGCCACGTACGTCTCGGCGTGTGCGGAGGACGACCAGGAGCGGATGGACGAGGCGGCGGGCTGGGTCTCGCCCGAGGCGCTGTCGTTCGGGGTGAACGAGCTGGCGTGCCGGGCCGTCATCGCGCTCGCACGCGAACGCGGCGAGTCGACGCGGGACGTGGCCCGGGGGCTCCTCGGGCTTCCGGCAGTGTGAGCCACACGGCGTCACCGGTGGTCGATTTCGCCCCCTCCAGCCGGAAAACTGCAGCTCGGCCGCGCCGAGGAGTCGTGACAAGCGCCTTCCGGTCGCACTAGGGTGCGCGCCGATGGACGAACCGATGGGGAGGCTGGGATGGCCGGGACGGACGAGGACGCCGTCGCCGCCGAGGACGATGCGCTCTACGTGCTCACGGCGGTGCTGCTGACGCCGGCGAAGTTCCCGAGCGTGCTGGGCGACGACTATCCGGAGGCGTGCGCGGCGCTCGGTCTCCCGCCGCTGGCCGACGGTTACGGTCTGGTGCTCGGCCAGGACGGGGACGGCGCCCGGTGGACCGTCGTCATCGACGACGTCTCGCTGGTCGCGGTCGCCATCGCGTCCTGGGACTGCGGCATGGAGTACGACCTGTCGCCGGACGAGCGCACGGTCGTCGCCGCCTTGCCCGGCTGGCCTCTCGCGGTCGCCGTGGCGGCTCCCGGCGTGCCGGCGCCCCACGACCCCGGCCCCGAGTCCGCCGACCGGCCTCCGCTGTCGCCGCCGGACACCAGCCTGTGGGGGCCCGCGCAGCGGCGTCTCGGGGCCGACGAGATCGCCATGCAGTGGGCGCAGTGGCGGGAACAGGTCGACGACGCGGACTTTCCGGTGCCCAACGGCGGCTCCGGCTCCGTCGGGGGACCGGGCCGGGGGTCCGAGGAGACCGAGGAGGCGGGTGCCGAGGAAGAGGCCGAGGCCGGGCACGGGGCCGCGGGGCACAGCGGTGTCCGGCGGGTGCTCGCGGAGGTCCGGGCCTACGTCGACACTCCCCCTCCGCTCGGGCGGGTCCGGTCGTCGTTCGCGCCGGGCGACGCGCGGACCCTGCGCGCCGACGGCCCGGGCTGGTCGCTCGTGGCCAGGACCGACGACATCGCGTTCGTCCTGCTCGACGAGGAACCCGGTGAAGTGCTGCCGGTGGGCCGTGGACCGGAGCTGCCCGGGCTCCTGGAGGCCCTCGACAAGATGGCCGTACGGCCGAGCTGACACAGGCGTCCCGGGAGGTTTCCCCCTCTGCGGCGGGAAGCACCCTCTCCCCGACTGTCTTCAGCACCTATGCCCGGCCTTCCCTCCATGTGGCTTCAACCCATGGATGTGGTCGGGGTGGGCCCGCACCATGGGGCAGCCCTCGGCTGCAACGTCCGCCGTGACTCCCCGTCGTGCCCTGGAGGCCCCGATGCGTCTGTCCCGTGGTGTTCCGTTCCTGACCGCCGTCCTGACGGCAGCCACGCTCGCCGGGCCCGCCCCGGCCGCCGCGACGGTGGAGGGTCAGCACTGTGCACGCCAGGACCGCGTGCGCGTGCCGGGTGCGGAGTTCCAGCGCACCGCCTGTCTGGGCGACCTGACCACCACCGGGCTGGCGGGCACCCCGTACACCGACCTGGCCGACCAGGCCGGGCTGACGGCCGCCGCCACCCGCACACCGTCCGGCGTCCCGGGGATCCAGGTCGACGGCTACTTCCCGGATTCCTCGCGCTTCAACGCCACCCATGGCTGGCGGCACGACGCGCAGTTCGTGATCCGGCTGCCGGACCACTGGAACGGCGGCCTCGTCGTGACGGGCGCGCCGGGCACGCGCAAGCAGTACGCCACGGACCGGGCGATCTCCGACCGGGTCCTGGCCCAGGGGTATGCGTACGCCGCGACCGACAAGGGCAACAGCGGGGCGGACTTCTACCGGGACGGCCGCCGACCGGGGGACGCGGTGGCCGAGTGGAACAAGCGGACGACCGAACTCACCCGGGCGGCCCGGCGTGCGGTGGCCCAGCGCTACGGCCACGCGCCGCGCCGCACGTACATCGCCGGCATCTCCAACGGCGGCTACCTCACTCGCTGGCAGCTGGAGAACCACCCGGAGCTGTACGACGGCGGCGTGGACTGGGAGGGCGCGCTGTGGACCGCCGACGGACCCAACCTGCTCACGTCCCTTCCCCCGACGGTGGCCCGGATGTCCGGCGCGGCACGGGACGAGGACCTGTACGCGGTGGGCTTCGCGCGTGGCTCCGAGTTCCTGTGGCCGTACCACGAGAAGGCCTACTGGGGTCTGACGCAGAAGATCTACCGCGCCGAGTTCGACCCGTCCTACGATCCCGGCTGCCCCGGGCCGACCGCCGGCTCCTCGCTCGAGCAGATCCTGGCACCCTGCCCCGCCGACGCGGCGTACGACTACGCGGCGCGCCCCGCGTCCGTGCACCGCGCCGTGGCCCGCGTCGCCCTGACTGGTCGCATCGGCAAGCCGCTGATCACGCTGCACGGCGATCTCGACGCGCTGCTGCCCAAGTCGGCCGACTCAGACGTGTACGCGCGCATGGTGGACGCCAGCGGGCGAGGCGCGCTGCACCGCTACTACGCGATCCAGGGCGGAACCCACGTCGACGGGCTGTACGACACGTATCCGCAGCGGCTGCGGCCGATCCTGCCCTGCTTCCAGTCGGCGTTCGACGCGCTGGCCGGATGGGCGGAGCGGGGCACCCCGCCGCCTGCCGACCGGACGGTCGACAGGCCCGCGGACGGTGACGTGGTCAACTCCTGCTCCCTGGCCGACGGGTCCCCGAAGCGGGGTTAGCCGCTAACGGCCGAGCTCCTTGCGTGTCACGCGGCGCAGCCTGCGCCGCTGCGAGGGGTCCAGCGTCAGATATGCGGCGGCCGGAACTCCGAGCACGATCAGGAGGGCGGCCCACCAGGGCAGCCAGATCAACAGGATGAGCCCGGCCGCCACACCCCCTGCGGCGATCTTGGCGTTCTTCGACATGGTGTCGCCTCCTTCGCGGCCACTGCCGCTCTCTGTCCTGAAAACGGGCCCGCGCTCCCCGCGGTTCCGCACCGCGACCCTGAGACGTCCCTGAGACGGGACCCTTACGCCTCCCCGAGAACCCGTCACCGACTTCGTCCGGACGGGCCACGCCTCACCCGAACAGTGACCCAGAACACAGGTCGGGCACACCTCACCGACCCGGGAATCATGTACAGTCGGCGACCCGGATTCACTAGTCAAATTTGAGGAATACGTCATCACTGCGCAGCCGCCTCTCCCGGCAACATCCTCCGAGATCTCCGAACTCGCCCGCTGCCGAGCCGTGTTCGTCCCCGGTGATCCCGCACGCACCGGCAGCGTCGCCTTCTGGCGGGCCGACGGCGGGGCACCTTCGGCCGTCCCGTCGGCGGCCACCGAGGAACTGAGGGTCGTCGTGCCGGTGGGTGACGGCGACGGTGTCGAACTGGTGAGTGTGCCCGCGGTCCTACTGCCGGTGCGGGAGGCTCTGCCGGTCCTCACGCGCGCGCGTGCCTGCGCCGACGGGCACCGTGCGGCAATTTTCTGGGGCACGGCCGCCGTGGAAGCCCTGCATCTCGTGGCACGCGGGCTGCTCCTGCCCGGCCTGTCCGGGGCCGACCACGACGCCTGGCGCACCGGTGCGCTGGGCGCGCGGGACATCGAGCGGATCCGTCACCTCGCCGCCGCGATGCCGCCCGAGGCGCATGCCGTGCCGGTCGACGATTCCGGACCGCTGCGGCTGCCCGACCCGGAACGGCTGGTGCGTGCCTTCCTCGACGCCGTCGCCGACACGCTGCCCCGCTCCCCCGCCGCCGCACTGGTGACGGGCGGGCCGGCCTACGCGGCGCGGCATCCCGTGCACGCGCCCGAGCTGCGCGCCTGGGCCGCCGATGTGGCAGCGGGACACGACGCGGGCGTACGGCTGTCGCTGCGTGTCGAGGTGCGCGGCCTGTCGGCCGTGGCCGCCGAGGATGCGGCACCGGTCTTCCGGGCGGTACTGCAGGTCCACAGCGTGAGCGATCCCGCGCTCGTCGCGGACGCCGCCGACGTGTGGGCCGGCACCGTGGACGACGCCTTCGGCCCGCGCGCGCGGATGGACGCCCTGCTGGCACTGCGCGGTGCCGCACGGGCCTGGCCCACGCTCACGCCCCTGCTGTCGGCCGCCGTGCCGGATGCCGTCGAGCTCGCCGACGACGAGGTCACCGAACTCCTCGGAGCGGGCACCCGGGCACTCGCCGGCACGGGAGTCGAGGTGCACTGGCCGAAGGACCTGACCCGGGATCTGACCGCCCGCGCGGAGGTCGGGCCGTCCGACGACGAGCAACACTCGCGGGCGGTCTCTTCGGACGGCGGGACGTCCTTCCTCTCCGCGGACGCGCTGCTCGCCTTCAACTGGCGGTTCTCCCTGGGCGACCAGCGGCTCACCCGCGAGGAGCTGGACCGTCTCGCGGAGGCCAACCGTCCTGTGGTGCGGCTGCGCGACCAGTGGGTCCTCGTCGATCCGCAGGAGGCGCGCCGCGCCCGCGCGCAGCAGGATCGCAAGGTCACGCCCGTCGACGCGCTCGCCGCCGCCCTGACGGGTTCCACGGAGGTCGACGGGCGCCGCGTCGAGGTGCAGCCCACGGGATGGCTGGCGGCCTTGCGGGAACGGCTCGCCGACCCGGAGACGCAGGAGCCCGTCGACCAGCCGGCGGCCCTCGCCGCCACGCTGCGCGACTACCAGCGGCGCGGCCTGAACTGGCTGGCCCGCATGACTTCGTTGGGCCTGGGCTGCTGTCTCGCCGACGACATGGGCCTCGGCAAGACCATCACGCTGATCGCCCTCCACCTGCACCGGCAGACCCACGCGGCGACGGCCGGGCCCACCCTGGTGGTCTGCCCGACGTCCCTGATGGGCAACTGGCAGCGGGAGATCGAGCGGTTCGCGCCCGGCACGCCCGTTCGGCGCTTCCACGGCGCGCGGCGCGACCTGGCGGACCTGGCCGACGGCGAGTTCGTCCTCACCACCTACGGCACCATGCGCCTGGACGCGGGCCGGCTCGCCGCCGTGCCGTGGGGCATGGTCGTGGCGGACGAGGCCCAGCACGTGAAGAACCCGTACTCGGAGACCGCCCGGCAGCTGCGCTCCATCGGCGCACGCGCGCACGTGGCGCTCACGGGCACGCCGGTGGAGAACAACCTCTCGGAACTGTGGGCGATCCTCGACTGGGCCACCCCGGGGCTGCTGGGCCGGCTCGGCACCTTCCGCAGACGCTACGCGCGGGCCGTCGAGGGCGGTCAGGATCCGGCCGCGGCGGAGCGGCTGGCCCGGCTCGTCCGGCCGTTCCTGCTGCGCCGCCGCAAGTCGGACCCGGGCATCGCGCCCGAACTGCCTCCGAAGACCGAGACCGACCACCCCGTGTCGCTGACGCAGGAGCAGACCGGCCTGTACGAGGCCGTGGTGCGCGAGGCGCTCGCGGAGATCGCGGGCGCCGACAGCATGGCGCGGCGCGGGCTGATCGTGAAGCTGCTGACGGGCCTGAAGCAGATCTGCAACCACCCGGCGCAGTTCCTCAAGGAGGACCGCCCGAGGATCGCGGGCCGTTCGGGGAAGCTGGAGCTCCTGGACGAGCTGCTCGACACGATCCTCGCCGAGGAGGCGGGTGTTCTGGTCTTCACCCAGTACGTGCAGATGGCACGACTCCTCGAACGGCATCTGACCTCCCGGGGAGTGGCCTCGCTGTTCCTGCACGGCGGGACGTCCGTCACCGAGCGGGAGACGATGGTGCGCCGCTTCCAGGACGGCGAGGTGCCCGTCTTCCTGCTGTCGTTGAAGGCGGCGGGCACCGGGCTGAACCTCACGCGCGCGGAGCATGTCGTCCACTACGACCGCTGGTGGAACCCGGCCGTCGAGGCGCAGGCCACCGACCGCGCCCACCGCATCGGCCAGACCCGGCCCGTCCAGGTGCACCGGCTGGTGGCCGAGGGGACGATCGAGGACCGCATCGCCGCCCTGCTGAGCCGCAAGAAGGAGCTGGCCGACTCGGTGCTGGGGGCCGGCGAGGCGGCGCTCACGGAACTGACGGACGCCGAACTGGCCGATCTGGTCGAGCTGCGAGGGGGCGGGCGATGACCGCGTACGACGATGACACCGAGCGCACGTTCGCCGCGCTGCCGCCCGCGCACGGGCGGGGCTTCGCGCAGAGCTGGTGGGGCCTGGCCTGGCTGAAGGCGCTGGAGGACGCGGCACTGGACGCGGCGCAGGTGAAGACGGGCCGCAGGCTCGCGCGGGCGGGAGCGGTCGGCGCGGTGTCGGTGCGGCCAGGGCGCCTGACTGCCGTCGTCCAGGACCGGGACGGCACCGCGCACCGGGCCGACGTCCTGCTGGAGGAACTGCCGGACGAACAATGGGATCGCCTCGTCGACATGGCGGTCGAGCGGGCCGGTCATGTGGCCGCCCTGCTGGACCGCGAGATGCCACCGCACCTGGTCGAGGACGCCGCGACCGCAGGGATCGACCTGCTGCCGGGCCTCGGGGATCTGGAACCGCAGTGCGACTGCGGCGCATGGGACCACTGCGGGCACACAGCGGCGCTCTGCTACCAGGTGGCACGCCTCCTCGACCAGGACCCGTTCGTCCTGCTGCTGATGCGCGGACGAGGCGAACGCGCCCTGCTGGACGCCCTGCAGACGCACGGCGGCGCACCTGCCGAGCGTGCCCCCCGGCCGGAGGGCGTGGACGCGGCGGAGGCGTACGCGGCGGGGCACGTACTGCCTCCGCCGCCCGCAGCGCCCGGGCTGCCACAGGCGCCGGGTGTACCGCCGTCCCTGGACACCGAAACCGTGCCCGCGCCCGCGGTCGACCCGACCGCCCTGTCGTTCCTGGCCTCCCGAGCGGCGGCGGAGGCGCACCGTCTGCTCGCCGAGGCGCTGCGGTCCGGGCACGACCGGCATGCCGTGGACGGGGAGCCGACGGCGGCCGAGGACGCGGTGCGGCTGGCCGCGGGCGGCCCCGGACCGGCTGTGCTGGAGCGCCTGGCCGAGGGGTCGGGACGCACCCGGGAGGCGCTCGATACGGCCGTACGCGCTTGGCGGCTCGGAGGCCGCGCCGCGGTGGCCGTGCTCGAGGACGAGTGGGAGGTCGAGGGCGACGTGCTCGCACGCGCGCGTGCCGCCCTGGAGTCGGCGTGGGACGAGGACGAGCGGCCGTCCTTGCGGGCTCGGGCCAACCGATGGACCGTCGTCGACGCGCCGTACCAGCTCCGTCTGGACCGCGACGGCCGTTGGTGGCCCTACCGCGAGGAACGCGGCCATTGGGTGCCCGTGGCCGCCGCGTGCCAGGACCCGGCGACGGCGCTGGCCTCCGCCGCACTGGCGGCCGGGGACGATCTCTGAGGGACCCGGTCGGGCGCCGGAGGCGGACGCTAGCTGTCCGGAGTCCCGGTGCCGCCCCGTGCGGGTGCCAGGGCGTGCCCTGGGGTTCGCCGGACGCGCACACCGGGTCGGCACCGGATCCGGACGAGAACTGTCCGGAGTGCCGGTGCCACCACGGTACGGATGCCAGGGCGCGCCCTCGGGTTCGCCGGACGCGCACACCGGATCGGCACCGGATCCGGACGAGAACTGTCCGGCGTCCCAGTGCCACCACGGTACGGATGCCAGGGCGCGCCCTCGGGTTCGCCCGACGCGCACACCGGATAGGCACCGGATCCGGACGAGAACTGTCCGGCGTCCCAGTGCCACCACGGTACGGATACCAGGGCGCGCCCTGGGGTTCGCCCGACGCGCACACCGGATAGGCACCGGATCCGGACGAGAACTGTCCGGTGTCCGGGAGCTCCCGGTGGCGCACCGATCGCGCCCGCCGGACGGCGGTCGGGCGGCTCGTCTCGCCTCCGGTTACCGGCTCTGACCGGCGGTGTCCCGCTCGCCGGACCGGGGCATGACTTCGTGCCCCGACTCCCGGCCGAGTGGGTGCAGCGGCCCGGCAAGAGGCCCTGCGGGGCGGCGAGTGGGAGGCCGGCGTGCGCCTTCCCCCGGCCGCACCGTGCGCTACGCGGCCAGGGAGCCGGATTGCCTCAGCAGCGGCAGGACGTGGTCCGTGACGGCGGGCGCGAGCCGTACGTCGCGTTCGTGGCCGGAGATCCATTTCATGCCGGCGAGCTCCGCCGCGGGCCGGGGCAGCCCTTCGATGCGCGCCTGGAAGAGCGTCAGCCGCATGGGGACACCTTCCAGCGCCGCCACCGACTCGACGTGTGCCAGCAGACGGGGCTCCAGGGGGTGGACGCCCAGTTCCTCGTCCAGTTCGCGGGTCAGCGCCTCCAGCGGTTCCTCGCCCGCGTCGGGCTTGCCCCCCGGCAGGTAGAAGATCTCCGGTGCGGCCTGCTTGCTCACGACCAGCAGGCGGCCCCGCTGCACGATCGCCGCCGCGACCACGGCCAGCGACTCCTCCGAACCGGTGCCCCGGGCAACCGTCACTTCGCTCTTCTCACGCGTCATGGGTGCCATGCTCCCAGGGGCGACGACTGCTCGTTCCGCCCCCGGCCCGCTGCCGCCCGACGTCTGGCGTTCGTCCGGTGGGAGCGCGACCTTCCGTGCGGGGCCCGAGTCCAGCACCGGCACCGCACTTGCTGCCGCACGGCGTCCGGCAGCCGGCAGGGATCCGTTCCCGGAACACCGTCGCCTCGGGTCGGTCGCCAGGTGTCCGCCACCTGGGAGGTCGCTCCGGCCCCGTCCGCGAACCGGACGGGACCTGAGCCATCCGCCGGGGTCGGCTCAGCGGACGCCGAGCAGGTGGTCCATGGCGAGTTGGTCGAGCTGCTCGAAGGCCATGCCGCGGGCGGCGGCCGCGTCGGCGTCGAAGGTGTCGTAGGCGGACGCGTCGGCGAGCAGACCGGCCAGTCCGTCCGGGGCGGTGGGCTGGGCGAGCTGGTCCAGGCGGGCCGCTGCGAGGGCTTCCTGCACAGCCGGGTCGGCACGGAAGGCGGCGGCGCGGTCCTTGAGGATCAGGTAGTTGCGCATGCAGCCCGCGGCGGACGCCCACACCCCGTCGATGTCCTCGGTACGCGGCGGCTTGAAGTCGAAGTGCCGCGGACCGGCGTACCCCGCCGACTCCAGCAGGTCCACCAGCCAGAACGCGGAGCGGAGGTCACCGGCACCGAACCGCAGGTCCTGGTCGTACTTGATCCCGGACTGGCCGTTGAGATCGATGTGGAACAGCTTGCCCGCCCACAGCGCCTGCGCGATACCGTGCGGGAAGTTCAGCCCCGCCATCTGCTCGTGCCCGACCTCCGGGTTCACCCCGTACAGCTCGGGCCGCTCGAGCCGCTCGATGAACGCCAGGGCGTGGCCCACCGTGGGCAGCAGGATGTCCCCACGCGGCTCGTTCGGCTTCGGCTCGATCGCGAACTTCAGGTCGTAGCCCTGCTCCGTGACGTACTCGCCCAGCAGATCGAAGGCCTCCTTCATCCGCTCCAGCGCGTCCCGGACGTCCTTGGCGGCACCCGACTCCGCTCCCTCGCGGCCACCCCAGGCGACGTACACGCGCGCGCCCAGTTCCACGGCCAGATCGATGTTCCGGATCGTCTTGCGCAGCGCGAATCGCCGCACGTCCCGGTCGTTGGCGGTGAACGCCCCGTCCTTGAACACCGGATGCGTGAACAGGTTCGTCGTCGCCATCGGCACCTTCATGCCGGTCGCGTCCAGCGCCTGCCGGAACCGCTTGACGATCGCCTCCCGCTCGCTGTCGCCGGCCCCGAACGGGATCAGGTCGTCGTCGTGGAAGGTCACCCCGTAGGCGCCCAGCTCGGCCAGCCGCCGCACCGACTCCACCGGGTCCAGCACCCCCCGGGTGGCATCACCGAAGGGGTCCCGGCCCTGCCAGCCGACCGTCCACAAACCGAACGTGAACTTGTCCTCGGGGGTGGGCTGATAGTTCATTCCGCGGCTCCTTGCTCGCTCGCCCCTATTTCGTCATGGCAGTTTACAAATTAGTATGCGGACGCGTCCCTGGGAAGGGACAAGGTGTCCTCGAAAGAGTGGCGTCCGGGTCACACCGACCCGGATGCACCGCAAAACCCCAGGTCAGATGCCGCAGAGCCGCGGAAGAGGGAGTAGCCCGATGTCAGCAGCCGAGGGTCCGCTCGTCGTCGGCGTGGACACGTCCACCCAGTCCACGAAGGCGCTGGTCGTCGACGCGGCCACCGGCCGGGTCGTCGCGAGCGGCCAGGCACCCCACGCCGTGTCCTCCGGGGCCGGCCGTGAGAGCGACCCGCGCCAGTGGTGGGACGCCCTGTGCCAGGCGCTGAGCCAGTGCGGCGAGGCGGCGCACGAGGCCGCCGCGGTGTCGATCGGCGGGCAGCAGCACGGACTCGTCACCCTGGACGACCGGGGCGAACCGGTGCGTCCTGCCCTGCTGTGGAACGACGTGCGCTCCGCGCCGCAGGCCCGCCGCCTGGTCGAGGAACTGGGCGGCCCCAAGACCTGGGCGGAGCGCACGGGCAGCGTGCCCAGCGCGTCCTTCACGGTCACCAAGTGGGCCTGGCTGGCGGAGCACGAACCGGAGTCGCTCCGCGCGACCAGGTCCGTCCGTCTCCCCCACGACTACCTCACCGAGCGCCTCACGGGTCAGGGCACCACCGACCGCGGCGACGCGTCCGGTACCGGCTGGTGGGCGTCCGGGACGGAGTCGTACGACGAGGAGATCCTCGCGCACGTGGGGCTCGATCCGGCGCTGCTGCCGCGGGTGGTGCGGCCCGGTGAGGTCGCCGGCACCGTGCGCGACAGCCACGACCTGCCGTTCTCCAAGGGCACCCTGGTCGCCCCCGGCACCGGCGACAACGCCGCCGCCGCGATGGGACTCGGTCTGCGGCCGGGGGTGCCGGTGATGAGCCTCGGTACGTCCGGCACGGTGTACGCCGTGTCGCGGCACCGGCCCGCCGACCCGACCGGCACCGTGGCGGGCTTCGCCGACGCGCACGGCGACTGGCTGCCCCTGGCCTGCACCCTGAACTGCACCCTCGCCGTCGACCGCGTCGCCGCCCTGCTGCGCCTGGACCGCGACGCCGTCGAGCCGGGCACGAGCGTCACCCTCCTGCCCTACCTGGACGGCGAACGCACCCCGAACCTGCCCGACTCCTCGGGCCTGCTGCACGGCCTGCGCCACGACACGACCCCCGGCCAACTGCTGCAGGCCGCCTACGACGGAGCCGTCCACTCCCTGCTCGGCGCGCTCGACCTGGTCCTCGACGAGGAAGCGGACCCCTCCGCTCCACTCCTGCTGATCGGTGGCGGCGCACGCGGGACGGCCTGGCAGCAGACCGTGCGACGGCTGTCGGGACGCCCCGTCCTGATCCCCGAGGCCAAGGAGCTCGTCGCCCTCGGCGCCGCGGCGCAGGCGGCCGGTCTGCTGACCGGAGAGGACCCGGCCGCTGTCGCCCGGCGCTGGAACACGGCGGCCGGTCCGGTGCTCGAGGCGGTCGAACGGGACGAGGCGACGCTGACCAGGATCGCCGGGGTACTCTCCGACGCGGCCCCGCTGCTGGAGCGGAGCGCGGACAAGCGCTGACGGACGCGTTCCCGCGGGCGACGCCCTCCACGGCTCGTCCGGGAGTGTGCCCGCGGGCGCCCTGCCGATCGGACCGCCGGAGAACGCGTCCCCGCGGACAGCCCTCGGCGGGCACCGAGGGAGACGTCCGCCGGACATCCGCCGAAGGACACGTGACCGAGGACTGACGTCAGGCATGACCGCACCGCCGCACGAAGCACACCCCGCCCGCACCGGGCGTTCCCTGCCGGACACCCAGCAGGGCATGCGCCGTCGCAACCTGGCCCGGGTGATGCACACCGTCAGCTCCGAGGGGCCGCTGTCCCGGGCCGCCGTCGCCTCACGGATCGGTCTGACGCGCGCGGCGGTGTCGACGCTGGTGGACGAGCTCATCCGGTCGGGTCTGCTGGAGGAACTGGGCCCCGAGCGTCCCGGCAGGGTGGGCCGCCCCGGATCGGCGCTCGCGGTCAGCGCGAACGGCCCGGCGGGCATCGGCGCCGAGGTCGGAGTCGACCACCTCGCGGTCTGCGCGGTCGACCTGCGCGGCCGGGTGCGCTCACGGGCCGTGCGGTACGGCAGCAACCGGAGCCGCTCGCCGGCGCCGGTGATCGAGCAGCTCACCGGGCTGGTGCGGCGGGTCGTCGACGAGGCGGAGGGCGAGGGGCTGTGGCCGGCGGGGCTCGCCGTGGCCGTACCGGGCCTCGTGGCGCGGGACGCCCGGACCGTCGTGCGCGCCCCGAACCTCGACTGGCACGACGCGGACCTCGGTGCGCTGCTGCCCGCCGGCCTGCCCCTGACCGTGGACAACGAGGCCAACTTCGGCGCGCTCGCCGAACTCTGGCTCGGCGACGGCACGCCTCGGGACTTCCTGCACGTCTCGGCCGAGATCGGCATCGGTGCCGCCGTGGTCGTCGACGGGCGGCTGCTGCGGGGGACCCGCGGGTTCGCGGGTGAGCTGGGACACGTGCCCGTGCATCCCGACGGGCCGGAGTGCGCCTGCGGCGGGCGCGGGTGTCTGGAGCAGTACGCCGGCGAGAAGGCGGTGCTGCGCGCGGCCGGAGTGGAGGCGGGCGAGGACCGCGTCGGACTGCTCGCGGGGCGCGCCGAGGAGGGCGACGAGGCCGTGCGGCGTGCGCTGCGCGAGGCGGGAACGGCGCTCGGGATCGCCCTGACGGGTGCGGTGAACCTGCTGGATCCCGAGAGTGTGGTGCTGGGCGGTGCCCTGGCCGGACTGGCTCCCTGGCTGCTGCCGTCGCTGCGGGCCGAGCTGGCCCGGCGTACGGCGGGCCCGGCCTGCCCCGTCTCCGTGTCGGAGCTGGGTCCGCAGGGGCCGCTGCTCGGCGCCGCGCACTCGGTGGTCCGGGCTGTGCTGGACGATCCGGCGGCGGTGGCGGAGCGCGTCTGACCGATGTGCCGGGCCCGGGCCCACCGCGTGGCGCGTGGCCGGGACGGGATCTTCTCACCCGGGCTGCGCGCCGTCGCGCTCGAGCCGCAAGCCTCACGCTCGGTCCTCGTTCTCCCTCATGACTCGCCCTTCTCCTGGCCCACTCGGGCGAGTTGCTCACTCGATCGAGTGAGCGAGTTGTCCACAAGCCGGGGGCCGTCCACCGTGCCACGGTGTCCTCTTCTGCCCAACACGTCGGCGCCGTACGGTGATTCGCACGGACGCGGCCGTCACGACGACGGTCGGGTGTGTCCCCTTCCCGTCTCGACCGGCATGCGGCAGAACGGAGCTGTGCAGCGATGAGCGATCCCCGGATCCTGACCGTGCGACCCCAACCGGACGAGTACGCCTGGACGTTCGGCGGCGCACCGCCCGTGGCCCGGATCGCGCCCGGCACGGTCCTCGATGTGTACACGGAGGACTGCTTCGCCGGCCGGGTGCGGTCCGAGAAGGACCTGGTGTCCGAGGTGTGCGAGTTCCCCTACCTCAACCCCCAGACGGGGCCGTTCCACGTGGAGGGCGCGGAGCCCGGGGACACGGTCGCGGTCCACTTCGTGTCGGTCGAACCGGCCCGGGACTGGGCCGCTTCGACCACCGTTCCCCTGTTCGGTGCGCTGACCTCCACGCACACCACGGCCACGCTTCAGCCACCGCTCCCTGAGACCGTGTGGATCTGGCAGCTCGACCGGGCACGCCGCACGGCGCTGTTCCGGGCGCGGGACAGTGACATCGAGCTGGAGCTTCCTCTCGACCCGATGCACGGCACGGTGGGTGTGGCCCCGGCCAACCTGGAGGTGCGCTCGGCGCTGGTGCCCGACGCCCACGGCGGGAACATGGACACGCCGGAGATGCGGGCCGGCGTCACCTGCTACCTCGGGGTCAACGTGGACGGCGCGTTGCTCAGCCTCGGCGACGGGCACGCCCGGCAGGGCGAGGGGGAAACCTGCGGCGTCGCCGTCGAGTGTGCGATGAACACTGTGGTGATCGTCGAACTGCTCAAGGGCGTGACCACGTCCTGGCCGCGCATCGAGTCGGACACGCACATCATCTCGACGGGCTCGGCGCGTCCGCTCGAGGACGCCTTCCGGATATCCCAGCTGGACATGGTGCAGTGGCTGGTGCGCGACTACGGGTTCAGTGAGCTGGACGCGTACCAGTTCGCCACCCAGGCCGTCGAATCTCCCGTGGCCAACGTCTGCGACACCAATTACACCTGCGTGGCCAAGATCCGCAAGGAGTGGCTGCCGGCGCGCGAGACTCACCGCGGAGTGCACGCGCGGCTGCGCGAGACGGCGGCCACGCTGCGGAACTGACGACTCCCCCCACCGACGAAAGGCAGTTCCCGTGGAACGGGCTACACCGATTCCCAGCAGGCGGCGGCTCCTGATGGGCGCCGCGCTCGCCACCGTGCCGACCGCACTGCTCACCGGCGTGCGGGCCGGCGCACGGCCCCAGGACGTCGACTA
The DNA here is from genome assembly GCF_014650995.1 of Streptomyces viridiviolaceus. Taxonomy (GTDB): domain Bacteria; phylum Actinomycetota; class Actinomycetes; order Streptomycetales; family Streptomycetaceae; genus Streptomyces; species Streptomyces viridiviolaceus. Next base: position 240,517 of record NZ_BMWA01000005.1, on the reverse strand, counting down.
CCCGTCCGCCGAGTGGCAGGCGGCCAGCACCTCCAACTACACCCCGTCGGACCGCCCCACGGCCTACTCCCTGAACTACGTGGTCGTCCACGTCACCCAGGAGACCTACGCCGACACCCTGTCCATCTTCCGGGACCCGAAGACGCAGGTGTCCGCCCACTACGTCGTCCGATCCGCCGACGGGCACGTCGCGCAGTGCGTCCGCGAGGCGGATGTCGCCTGGCACGCGGGGAACTGGGACTACAACACTCGCAGCATCGGCATCGAGCACGAGGGCTGGGTGGACCAGGCGGCGTATTTCACCGACGCGATGTACGAGCAGTCGGCGAGACTCACCGCGGCGATCTGCACCAAGTACGGCATCCCCAAGGACCGCGAACACATCATCGGGCACCACGAGGTACCGGGCAGCGACCACACGGATCCGGGGCCGCTGTGGGACTGGTCCCGCTACATCAGACTGGTCAACTTCGCCTGACGAAGACGGACGGGCACGTTCGGGTGAGCCGACCGGTCGAAGAGGTTGTCCATGCCTGTCCCCGGAGCGACGATGTCCCCAGTCGCATCGCCGTCCGGGAGGCCGAGTTGACCGATCCGTGGCTCGCTCTGGAACCGGGAGCCGACCCCGTCGAACGGGCGCGGGCGCTGCATCGGGCCCACGAGGCGTTCACCGAGGCGGGCACGGTGCCGCGGCCGGTGCGGGCCGTGGTGGCGGAGTCGTGGCGGCGTTCGGTGCGGGCCGGGGTCGGCCCGGACGGCACGGCGAGCGTGGAGCTCATGGACGGCGATCTGGGCGCCTACCGGGCCGAGCATCCGCTGGCGCGGGTGATGCCGCTGGTCCGCGAGCTCCTGGGCACCTTCGCCGCGGACGGCGAGCATCTGCTCGCGGTGTGCGACGCGCACGGCAGGCTGCTGTGGGTCGAGGGCGATCCGGCCACTCGGCGCCGCGCCGGCCGGATGAACTTCGTGCCGGGTGCCCGGTGGGCGGAGTCCGCGGTCGGAACCAACGCGCCGGGCACGGCGGTGGCCGTCGGCCGGCCGGTACAGGTGTTCGCGGCCGAGCACTTCATCCGGCGGGTGCAGCCATGGACGTGTGCGGCGGCCCCGGTGCACGATCCGCGCACCGGCCGGGTGCTCGGTGCCGTGGACATCACCGGCGGGAACGGGCTGGCCCATCCGCACAGCCTTGGTTTCGTCCAGGCGGTCGCCCGTGCCGCCGAGTCCCAGCTGGCGCTGCTGATGCCGGAGCGGCCCGACGCCGACGCGGCCGAGCTGACCGCGTTGGGCCGTGACGAAGCCGTGCTGAGCGTCGGTGGTCACCGGATCCGGCTCAGTCGACGGCACAGCGAGATCGTCGTGCTCCTGGCCCAGCATCCGGAGGGGCTGACCGGTGACGAGCTGCTGTGCGCGCTGTATGAGGACGAGACGGTGACACCGGTGACGTTGCGGGCCGAACTCGCCCGGCTGCGCCGGGTTCTGGGGCCCGGCCGGCTGGCCTCGCGCCCGTACCGGCTCACGGTGCCCGTCGAGTCCGACCTCGCAGTCGTCGAGCGGCGCCTGCGGGTCGGCGCGGTGACGGCGGCGGCGACGGCGTACGCCGGCCCGCTGCTGCCCGGTTCACAGGCTCCGGCGGTGGCACGGCTCAGGCGCCGGCTCGCCGACGGTCTGCGCACGGCGCTGATCGCCTGTGGCGATCCCGACCTGCTGGCCGACTGGGCGCACGCGCCGTGGGGCGAGGACGACCTCGACGTCTGGCGCGCGCTGACCGCCCTGCGGCCCACGGCGGCGGCCCGGTCCCGGCTGGCCGCGCTGGAGTCCGAACTGGCCGCGCCGGACGTGTGGTGACGGCCCCGCACGTGAGCGGTGCCCTGGCGCCCGGGGCCGCGGCGCACGCAACGTCGCTGCAACGTCCCGCTCCCTAGCTTCGCGGGGAGAGCTGCCCAACGGCGGGCAGGGCTTGACGAGGGAGGCAGAACAGGATGACCCGTTACGCGGCGCCCGGCACCGAGGGCGCGATCGTCTCCTACCAGCCGCGTTACGACCACTTCATCGGCGGGGAGTACGTGCCGCCGGCGGGCGGGCAGTACTTCGAGAACCCGTCACCGGTGAACGGTCAGCCGTTCACCGAGGTGGCTCGGGGTACGGCGGAGGACGTGGAGCGTGCGCTCGACGCGGCGCACGAGGCCGCCCCCGGCTGGGGCCGTACCTCGGTGACCGAGCGTTCCGACATCCTGCTGAAGATCGCCGACCGCATGGAGGCGAACCTGGAGCGGCTCGCGGTCGCCGAGAGCTGGGAGAACGGCAAGCCGGTGCGCGAGACACTGGCGGCCGACATCCCGCTCGCCATCGACCACTTCCGCTACTTCGCGGGGGCGATCCGCGCCCAGGAGGGCTCGCTCGGCGAGGTCGACGACGACACGGTGGCGTACCACTTCCACGAGCCGCTGGGCGTGGTGGCGCAGATCATCCCGTGGAACTTCCCCATCCTGATGGCGACCTGGAAGCTCGCCCCCGCCCTCGCCGCCGGCAACGCGGTGGTCCTGAAGCCCGCCGAGCAGACACCGGCCTCGATCCACTACTGGCTGAGCCTGGTGGCGGACCTGCTGCCGCCGGGCGTCCTGAACGTCGTCAACGGCTTCGGGGTCGAGGCGGGCAAGCCGCTCGCGTCGAGCCCGCGGGTGGCGAAGGTGGCGTTCACCGGTGAGACGACCACCGGGCGGCTGATCATGCAGTACGCCTCGGAGAACATCAAGCCGGTCACCCTGGAGCTCGGTGGCAAGTCGCCGAACATCTTCTTCGACGACGTGTGGGCGCAGGACGACGACTTCCGCGACAAGGCGCTCGAAGGCTTCACGATGTTCGCGCTCAACCAGGGCGAGGTGTGCACCTGCCCGTCCAGGGCGCTGATCCAGCGGGGCAACTACGCCGAGTTCGTCGAGGCCGCGGTCGCCCGCACGGAGCTGATCACGCCGGGGCACCCGCTGGACACAGACACGATGATCGGCGCCCAGGCTTCGAACGACCAGCTGGAGAAGATCCTCTCCTACTTCGACATCGGCCGGCAGGAGGGTGCCAAGGTCCTGACGGGCGGGGAACGCGTCGAGCACGACGGCGAACTGAAGGGCGGTTACTACGTCCGGCCGACGATCTTCGAGGGCCACAACCGCATGCGGATCTTCCAGGAGGAGATCTTCGGCCCTGTCGTGTCCGTGACCTCGTTCAACGACTTCGACGACGCCATCAAGGTCGCCAACGACACGCTGTACGGCCTCGGTGCCGGTGTGTGGACCCGTGACATCAACACGGCGTACCGCGCGGGCCGCGCGATCCAGGCGGGCCGCGTCTGGACGAACTGCTACCACGCCTATCCGGCGCACGCCGCCTTCGGCGGCTACAAGCAGTCGGGGATCGGGCGGGAGACGCACAAGATGATGCTGGAGCACTACCAGCAGACGAAGAATCTGCTGGTGTCATACTCGCCGAAGAAGCTCGGCTTCTTCTAGAGGCACGAGGAAGGGCGCCTGACCTGGGTTTTCACCCGTCAGGCGCCCTTCACTCGACCCGCTCAGGCCACGGCCTGGTTTGCGCGCTCGATGAGGCGGTTGGCCTGCTCCCGCACGCCGTCCAGGAACTTGGCGTAGTGGCGGAAGAGGACCTCGATGCTCTGACCGGCCCGGCGGGCGCAGCCGGCTCCACACCGGAGTAGAGCCAGAACGAGATCCCGGCGTGCCGGAGATCGCAGGGTCGCTTGGCCGGCCCAGAGGCGCGTTTCGTGCGGGTCAGAACGTACTCCCGTGGCCCTCGCCCAGGTCGCGTCATACGCTGCGGCGTCCACATAGTTGCCCTTCTGGTTCCGGAACAGCCGGCCGTCTGGCGCCACCCCGAACCGATCGATGTGCGCACGGAGGAGGAGCACGAACTGCGGCGGGACAGGCACAGGCCGGGTCGCGGAAGCCGCGCGGCGCTTGGGTGAATGCGCCTCGTTCGGGTGAGCTGTCAGGACCTCAGAGCGTCGGACGAGCGTCATTCCAGGATTTCTCGCTCAGCTCGTCACGCAGGTGGTCGTCCTGCGGCGGATCGGGCAGGGGCAGCAGGATGCGGAAGGTGCAGCCCTGGCCGGGGGCGGTGTCGAGGGTGATGCGGCCGGCGTGGGCGGTGACGAGGGCGTGGGCGATGGTGAGGCCGAGGCCGGAGCCGCCGGTGGCGCGGGTGCGCGAGTCGTCGGTGCGGTAGAAGCGGTCGAAGACGTGGTCGCGTTCGGTGGCGGTGAGGCCGGGCCCCTGGTCGGCGACTTCCAGGACGGCGTGGGGCCCAACGATGCCGACGCCGATACGGATGGGAGTGCCGGGAGGGGTGTGGGTGACGGCGTTGCCGATGAGGTTGGTGACGACCTGGCGCAGCCGGGCCTCGTCGGCGTGCGCGGGAGCAGTGGCGGGTTTTCCGCCGCCGGGCCCGGTCAGGGTCACCGGGCGCGTGGGGTCCAGTGCACGTACGTCGTGGAGGGCGTCGGCGGCCAGGGTGCGCAGATCCATGGGGGCGAGGTCGAGGCCGAAGGCGGGCGCGCGGCCGGCGGTTGTGCCGTCGACGCCCGTGCGCTCGGTGTCCTCATCGAGGCGGGCGAGAAGGAACATCTCCTCGACGAGCCGTGTGAGGCGTTCGGACTCCTCCGCGATCCGGGTCATCGTCTTGTCGACATCCTCGCGGGTGGGCATCGCGCCCATGCGGTACAGGTCGGTGTAGCCCTTGATACCGACGAGTGGCGTGCGGAGCTCGTGGCTGGCGTCGGCGAAGAAGCGCCGGCTTCGCGCCTCGGCTTCCGCGCGGGCGCGGAAGGCCGTGTCGATGCGGTCGAGCATCTGATTGAGGCAGGCGGTGAGGCGTCCCACCTCGGTGTGCGGCGCGGCCAGTTCGGGGACGCGGTGGGAGTAGTCGCCGGACGTGATCGCGGTCGCGGTCTTCTCGATCCGGGTCAGCGGGCGCAGTCCGGAGCGGACGGCGAACCAGCCGGCGGCCCCCAGGACCGCGAGCAGGACGACGCCTGCCGTCAGGAAGAGGTTCCGGGTCTTGGCGATGGTGCGGTCCACCTCCTCCAGCGAGGTGGCCACGACGACACTCCCGCGGGTCTCGGAGCGGTCGGGCGCGAAGACCTGGGCGGGTTGGGTCAGGGCGATGACCCGCCAGCTGTCCTCGCCCTCACGTGCGGGCACGGTGAAGGGCCTGCCCTCGTGGGCGAGGACGGCCGCGCGGTCGAGGCGGGGCAGGTCGGGGCCGCCGCCCGGTGGCGCGGTGCTGGCGTCGAACGCACTGCGGATGGCACCGGTGTCGTCCACATACGTCACGACGGTGTCGCCGAGCACGCTGATGGCCCGCACACTCGGCGGGGTGTCGGTGCCGGCAGGAGAAGCCAGCCGGGCGGCGACCTGGCCGATCAGGGCGAGCCGGTCGTCGACCCGGCCCTGGAGGTAGCCGTGCAAGGTCGTGGTGACGAGCAGGCCCATGCCGAAGAGGCCGACGGCGACCAGGGCGAAGGACAGGCACAGCAGGCGGGTGCGCAGCGACAACCGGCCCAGCCACGCCCTGGGTGACGTCAGGTCGGGGCGCTTCACGGCCGGGGCTCGCGGATGACGTAGCCGACGCCGCGGACGGTATGGATGAGTTTGGGCCCGTCGGTGTCGACCTTACGGCGCAGATAGCTGATGTAAGTGTCGACGATGCTGGGGTCGCCACCGAAGTCGTACTCCCACACGCTGTCCAGGATCTGGTTCTTCGTCACGGTCCGTCCAGCGTTGGCGACCAGGAAGTGCAGCAGGCGGAACTCGGTCGGGGACAGCCGCACGGTCCGGCCCGCCCGGGTGACATGGTGGCTGTCGGGTTCGAGGTACAGATCGCCGACAGCGAGGCGGGCCGGCAGCTCGCCGCGGGTGCGGCGCAGTACGGCGTGGATACGGGCGATCAGTTCCTCGAGGTCGAAGGGCTTGGTGACGTAGTCGTCGCCGCCGAGGGCCAGTCCGTTCAGCCGGTCCTGCCGGTCCTCGCGTGCGGTGACGAAGAGGACCGGCACGTCGCCACCCCGTCCGGGCACCGGTGACCGGGGCTGGGCGCGCAGCCGGCGAATCACCTCGAAGCCGTCCATGTCCGGGAGCATGACGTCGAGGAGGACGAGGTCGGGGGTGTGCCGTGCGGCCCGGTCGAGGGCTTCCTGGCCGGATGCGGCGGCGTCCACATCGAAGCCGGCGTAGCGCAGGGCGGTGCGCAGCAGTTCCCGGACGGTGGGCTCGTCGTCGACGACGAGCAGGTGGTCCGGGCGGTCAGCGGTGTGTGAGGGGGGTGTGGGTGCCATGATCGTTGTCGCCGCCTTCCCGGATGCCACGGTGCCCTTTTCACAGGCAGTGCTCAAACCTCTTCTCAGGAGATCACACGGCCCTCGGGAGACCGGGCCCGACGTGAGGACACGGCGCCGCGGCGCGGTGCCGGGCTCCCTGTCGGGTGTTCGCGACGCCGGGCCCGTCGGCCCCGCAGGCGGCTTCCGCCGTACGCGGCGAGGGCTGCCACGACGAACGCGGTGAGCGCGGACAGCCGAGGGCTCGTGTCGAGGCCTGCGCTGAGGCCGCCCATCTCACTGCCCATGAGGCTGACGCCGATCCGCAGCGAGCCGCGCGCGAGGAAAGGAAGCAGGAACGTCGCGACGGCGACCGCGACGCCCATGCGCAGGGCGGTGTCCGTGTAGCGGTCCAGGAGCGCGTCGGCGTCCTCCCGCGGCGTGCGGGCCGGGGTACGGGCGGCGGCGACGTACCCGGCGAACAGCAGAAGGAGCAGAGCGAGCAGCAGTCCGATCACCCACAGCGGTACGCCGGCGCCCGCCCAGTGCCCGAGGTTCACGGACTGGTCCCCGCCCGCCGTGTCGTCCTGCCCGACCGCGCCGAGCATGCCGGCCATCCCGCCGCCTTCGGGCTGCAGCCGCTGCACCCCCGCTTCCCAGGAGGTGCCCATCCCGGCGGTGAGCAGTACGGCGATGAGATTGGGTCCGGCGAGCAGCAGTACACCCGCAGCCTGGGCCGCCTGCTCCCGGCCGGTCGGAGCCGCGGCCCCGGCGAGGACGGCGACAGCCAGGGCGGCACAGCACAACACGGCCGCGGTCCCCGTGAGGGTGGACATGGCGGCGTTCCACTTCAACCGCGGCCCGCCCAGGGCGAGGGAGCGCGGCAGCATCGTCCGGCGGGCGGCGAGGCAGCCGACCGCGAGTACGGCGGCCACGCCTGCGAGGCCGAGGAAGGCGGTGGCGACGGCATCGGTCCGGAAGCTCACGGAGGACAACGCCGAGGTGAGGCCACCGCCACCCCCGCCGCCGCCGAACCCGCCGGTCCGACCCGACCCGGCACGTTCGCCGATCCGGTCCTTCACGCTCTCCGGCAGCCGGGCCGTCCCCCGCGCCACGACGGCGCACACCGGGAGGGCCACCGCAGCGGTCACCAGTGCGCCGCCGCACCGCGCCCACAGCATCGCCGGGGTGGGCCGCGCCCTCCGGCGCAGCGGCCGGAAGAACGCGATCGCCAGGACGGCCGTACCCAGGAAGGACAGCGTCAGGGGCGTCAGCGCGACCTCACCGGCCAGCGAGAGGCTCAGGCCGCCGCCCCTGCCGAGCAGCCCGCCGAGCCCCCCTCCGTCGGCGGACCCGTTGGACTCGGTGGCGGACTCCAGGGTGACGCCGCCGCCGACAGCCAGGCTGACCAGCGTCGGCACCAGTCGGGAGAGCGGTGCGACGGTGCCGGCGTCGAGGAGGGTCAGGGCCGCCCAGGCGGTGACGGCCATGGTGACGAGAGCGGCTACAGCGGCGAGGGCGCCTTCGAGGGCGTGGCGCCACGCGGGAGGGGAAGGGTGGGGCAGCGGTGCGGACATGGGCAGGCTCCTCTGAGCGGGGGACGGGTTCAGTTGCCGGGGACGTGGCTCGCAGCCTCACCGACGGGGTCGGCACCGCTCGCCTCGGCCATGACGCCGCGCGGGCCGCGCTCCAGCCGCTCTCCCTCCACGTCGAGGTCGGGCACGAACCGGTCCAGCCACCTGGGCAGGCTCCAGGCGCTCCGGCCGAGCAGGGCCAGCACCGCCGGGACGAGCGTCATCCGGACGACGAACGCGTCGAAGAGGACTGCGGCGGCGAGCCCGAAGCCGATCGTCTTGAGGATCTGCTCGTCGGAGCCCAGGAACGCGGCGAACACCGAGATCATGATCACCGCGGCGGCGGTCACCACCCGCGCGCTGTGCTCGAATCCGCTGACCACGGAGTCCTTCGGCGACCGCCCGTGGACGTACGCCTCGCGCATCCTGGTCACCAGGAACACCTCGTAGTCCATGGCGAGGCCGAAGACGACACCGACCATGAAGATCGGCATGATCGACACGATCGGACCCGGCTCCGTGACCCCGAGGACGGAGCCCAGCCATCCCCACTGGAAGACCGCGACCACCGCGCCCAGACCGGCCAGCACCGACAGCAGGAAGCCGAGCGCCGCCTTGAGCGGGACGCGCAGCGAGCGGAAGACGGCGATCAGCAGCACGAACGCCAGACCGACCACGAGGGCCAGGTACGGGATCAGCGCGTCGGACAGCTTCTGCGAGACGTCCGCGTTCATCGCGGTCGTACCGGTGACGAGCACCTGTGCGTCGGTGTGCTCGGCGAGCGCCGGTTCGCGCAGGGCGTGCACCAGGTCGGCGGTCTCCGTGCTGCTCGGGGAGGCGGCCGGTACGACGCTCAGTACGGCGGTGTCGCCGAACGTGCTCAGGCGGGGCTGCCCGACGGCGGCGACGTCCCGGCGTCCGTCGATCTGCCGGGTGACGCGCCGCGCGGCCTGCTCGGCGCTGCCATCGCCGTCGGCCTGGACGACCACGGTGAGCGGGCCGTTGTAGCCCGGGCCGAAGCCCTCGGCGATCATGTCGTAGGCCCGGCGCTGGGTCGTGGAGAGGGGCTGGCTGTCGTCGCCGGGCAGGCCCAACTCCAGCGAGGTGACGGGAATCGCGACCACGCCGAGAAGTGCGGCGCCGGCGAGGAGGACGGCGACCGGGCGGCGGACGACGAACCGGGCCCAGCGCACGCCCATGGCCTGCCGCCGTGGGCTCTTGCGCCGCGGTCGGGCCGGGCCGATCCGGCGGCCGCAGAGACCGAGCAGGGCCGGGATGAGGGTGACGGCGATCAGCACCGCGATGACAACCGTGCCGGCCGCGGCGAGGCCCATCTGCGTCAGCAGCGGGATCCCCACCACGGCGAGTCCCGCGAGGGCGATGACCACGGTGAGCCCGGCGAACACGACCGCCGATCCGGCGGTGCCCACCGCGTGCGCGGCGGCGTCCTCGCGGCTGCGGCCGTGTGCGAGTTCGGCGCGGTAGCGGGAGACCACGAACAGGGCGTAGTCGATGCCGACCGCCAGCCCGATCATCACGGCGAGGCTGGTCGTCGTGGAGCCGAGGCTCAATGGTTCGGCCAGCACCCGGATGGTCAGCGCACCGATGCCGACGCCGAGCACGGCGGTCAGCAGTGGCAGACCTGCCGCGAGCAGCGAGCCGAAGGTGATGACGAGGACCACGGCGGCCACCGCCAGGCCAACGGCCTCCGAGGAGTGACCGGCGGTCTTGGAGTCGACGGCGTTGCCACCCATCTCGACGGCCAGTTCCGGCGAGGCGGCCTGCTCGACGGTCTCCCGGAGCGCGGTGCGCGAGTCCTCCGCCAGCTCCGAGGCGGAGACATCGTAGGAGACCTGCGCGTAGGCGGTGGTGCCGTCCTGGCTCACGGACCGGGTGGCGAATGGGTCCGTGACCCGGGCGACCTGCGGATCCTCACCGAGGGCGCGGACCGTCTCCCCGATCGCCCCGCGCGTCTCGGGGTCGGTGACCGTGCCGTCCTCGGCACGGAACACCACTCGGGCGGTCGCTCCGTCGGCGTTCAGCTCCGGGAAGTTCTTCTCCAGCAGGTCGTACGCCTGCTGCGCCTCGGTGCCGGGCATGGAGAAGTCGTTGGGAGGCGCGGCGGGGGCCCGGCCGGCCAACACCCCCGTTCCCACGAGCAGTACCACCCACAGCAGTGCGACCAGCCGGCGCCTCCGGAAGGAGAACCGGCCCAGCCGGGAGAGGAATGTCGCCACGGAGAGGGCTCCAAGTCAGGTCGAGGCTCACGGAACATCTGGAGCCCCGACGCTGTCAGCCCTCTCTGACCGGACCCGGAGAGATCCTGGGAGCTTTCTGGGAGTTCCGGCCGCCATCGGCAGGAGCCGACGGACTTGTCGGGGGCGTCGCGCCCCGATTCACAGAGAGTTCCCGGACTCGCGGTCAGCCCAGGCCCGCCAGGTGCGTCCCGATCCGCAGGAACGCCTGGACGGGCGGGGCGACCGGCACGGCGGGCGGGACGACCTGGGAGCCGAAGTGGACGACGACGAGGTCGAGACCGGGTGAGACGAAGAGCCGCCGGCCGTGGATACCGCTGGCCATGTGGGAGTCGTACGGGTCGTTCAGGATCCACCACAGGTCGTGGTACGACAGCGTGGCGGACGAGGCCGGGGGTGCGGCGGGGAAGCGTACGCGGCTCGGAGCCGTCGGGGACGCCGCCGGTGACGGACTTGACCACCTCCTCCGGTACGATCCCGGCGTCCTGCACGTGCAGGACTGGAGTGCCGAGCGGTGGACGTCCCCGTCCACCGTCCAGCGCCTCGCCGAACACTCCCTCTTCGGCCACCCCCTCTACCGGCGGCCGGCGCTGGACGGCCGACTGCACTGCGCGTCGACCGGGACGGCGACCGACCACTCCGGGCACATCGCAGGCGCCCTCGCGGCAGGAGAGCGAGCAGCACGGGCCCGTACTGGCGGTGCCCGGCGCGGCGGCTATCGCTTGAAGTCCATCTCCTCAAGGCGTGTCTGCACGGTCCTGCCGCTCTCCCACGCATTGGCGCCCGGCGCCACCTCCGGGACCGGAATGTCCGCCCGGTTCTGGCGCTTGTGCGACGTCGAGAGACCGAGCTTCCGGTCCCGGGCCTGGATCATTTCCTCCGCGGCCTGACCGTCCTCCGTGAAACCCATCATCAGCTGCGGAATGCCGTAAGGGAAGTCGTCGCGATCGTACTGCCACGTATGGAACGTCTTCCCATAGGTCGTCACGAGGTCTTCGAAGTAGGCGTGTTCAGCCATGTCAGGAATGCCCGGGGCAGTGAGACTGCCGGACGAGACCTCGTAGTGGTGGCTGTGCCACAGCCGCTTCTCGTCGTCGGGCAGGCTGCGGAAACGCTGCTCGCTGATGATGTACTCGATGCCGATCAAGCGCGCGTCAGGCGCGTTGCGGTCGAAGATCACGCATTGGTGCAGGTCGTGCCGGAGATGAATGCAGAAATGGGTGGCCTCCACCTGCCGGCCCATGTCGTCGGCGTACATGTGGAAGCCGTTGAGGTAGGTGCTCATCGCGTCGAGCGGGTACTTCGGCTGCATGGCACCGGCCGCGAGGTCCAGCGCGCGGTGCTTGAGGGGGTGGCCCTTGCCGATCTTGCTGATCGTGGCCGCCTTGCGGCCGAACCGGAGCCCGGCCGCAGCCGTCACGCCTGCTGCGACACCGATGCCGATGGTCGCGGCCGGCCTCCGGCCCGAGCCGCGCGAACGGTACCTGCCGTGTGTGAGTGCCATGGGCGGCGAGTGCCCAGCGTCCGGTGGCCGTAACCGCCGGGGCGTTTCCGCCGCTGGAGCGCCCCGGGGGCCGCCTTCCGGCCCTGCTGCGGCCGACTGTCGTTTCCGATGACAGGCGACCGTTCGGACGGGGTTCAACCATGCGTGGACCGGCCGGGCCGGCCGCACCTCACACCGGGTGGCGCGGTGGTCGGCGCCCCCCATAAGCGCTGCCTGTGCAGGGATTGAGCGAGCTTGCCCACCGGAGCAGGGCGTGCATGCCTGGCTTGTCCGGTGCCCCGTGCCTGCCGCCGCGCACATCGACAGTCAGGAAGTCACGTGGAGACACGCCCTACATCCGACCCCGGGAACCGGCCTCGTCGGCCGTGCCCGGTACGGCGTCCTCGCGGCGGGCCACCACCACGCCGATGACACCGACGATCAGCAGCACCGCGACGGTGCCGAGTGTGAACGCCTCGAACGCGGCCCGCGACACACCCCAGTTGTCGAGGAAGTCGTAGTCGATGCCGACGAGTTGTTCCAGGACTCCGGGAAAGAGCGCCGACCACGATCCGATCAGGATCCAGGCGTAGACCAGAGCCGCGCACCCCATGAAGCCACGGTGCCCGAACGGGACGCGATAGGGCCGCGGCACGTCCGGCCGGCGGACCCGCAGTACGACCAGCGCGGGAACGACGACCAGGTAGGACAGCAACAGGGTGGTGACCGCGACGGTGAGCACGACGGCGAACACATCGGCCGCGTCACCGTCCGCCAGCTGCATGGCGGCCAGCATGAACACCGTGGCCACGGCTCCGGAGAGCAGGTTCGTGCGCACCGGCGTCCCGAGCCGCGGGTGGAACGCACCGAGCGCGCGCCTGAAGAAGCCCCCGTCGGCCGCGGCCATGGCCTGCATGCGGTCGCTGACGATCATCCACGCGCTGCCCTGCGTGAGCAGGGCGAGGACGAACATGACGGCGGTGGCCTTCAGCACGGGGGCGGCCGCCCCGCCGTAGACGCCGAAGACGAGGCGGGCGCCCTCCATGAAGCCGCCGACCCCGGTGAGGTGCTCCTTGGGCACCACGGCCAGGAGGGCGAGGACGGGCAGCAGGTAGCAGCAGGCCGCGATGGTCGCGGATCGCCCGAGTGCGGCGGGCACGTCCCGCTGGGGGTCGTGCATCTCCTCACCGGCGGCGTTGGGGGCCTCGAAGCCGACGTAGGCGAACAGCAGGATCGGCACGAGGGCGAGGAAGCCGGCGGTCGTCGGCGCGAAGCCGGCGTCGTCGAGGCCCTGGAAGCCGTGCTGCACCCCGTAGAGCACGGCCGTGAGGGTGAACAGGCCTAGGGTGAACACCTTCATCGCCGCGCCGGCCGTGGTGATCCATTTGCCGCGGCGCAGGGAGACGACGGCCGTGAGGATGGCGACCCAGACGAACAGCAGCTTGAAGGTGTAGTCGGCGACCGTGCCCGAGCCCAGGTGGAAGACGAATCCGTCCCAGGTCTCCGCGGCGAGGAAGACCAGCGAGCCGCCCAGCCAGATCGGGTTGGTCACCCAGTACATCAGTGTCGTGAGTGCGGCCGCGGAACGGCCGAAGGCGAGCTTCACCCAGACGTACGGGCCGCCTTCCTGAGGGAACGCGGCGCCGGTCTCGGCGAACAACAGGGCGTAGGGGACGAGGAAGAAGAGGGCGATGACCGCCGTCCAGGTGGCGGCCTCGCCCCCGCCGGTGGCGATCTGCCCGAGGGTGTCGAAGGAGATGACCGCGGCGACGGCCATGGCGGTGATGTCGAAGCGCTTGAGGCTGCGCTGCAGGGGCGTGGCTGCCGCTCGGGGTGCGCGGCGCGACGTGAGATCGGAGGACACGGGCAGTTCCTAGGGGAGGGGGATGACTGCGAGGTGGCGCGTGCGGTGCGCCGGCGACGGTGTGGGGTTCCGTGTCGTGTGCTGCTGGGTGGGGAGGCCCGGTGACGTGCCGGGCCTCCCCCGCAGGTGTCAGGCGGCGCGTATCTCACCGGAGGGTTCGGTGCGCTCCAGGACGCTGCGCAGGGCGGAGGCCGCTTCCTTGGCCTCGGCCTCGGTCATGACGAGCGGCGGGGACAGCACCAGGCTGTGCGCGGAGTCGCGCACGATCACACCGGTCTCGCGGCGGATGACGTCGTGCGGCATCCGGTCGGGGTCGAGGGGCAGGGGTGCGCGGGTGGCGCGGTCCTGCACGAGTTCGACGGCGAGCATCATGCCGACCGAGCGGATCTCGCCGACGATCGGCAACTCGCCCAGTTGGGCCTGGAGTTCGCCGTGGAGGAAGGCGCCGAGGCTCGTCGCGCGGGCGAGGAGCCCCTCCTTCTCGATGATGTCCAGGTTGGCGGTGGCCACCGCGGTGGCGACGGGGTGGCCGTTGTAGGTGTAGCCCATGGGGAAGCCGTGGTCGCGCAGCAGGACCTCGGCGACATGGTCCCCGACCAGGAGCGCGCCCAGCGGGACGTAGCCGGAGGTGATGCCCTTGGCGGTGACGATGATGTCCGGGGTGACGCCGAAGTACTGTGCGGCGAACCACTCACCGACGCGGCCGTAGGCGGTGACCACCTCGTCGAAGATCAGCAGGATGCCGTGCCGGTCGAGGACCTCACGCACCCGGGGCCAGTAGTCGGCCGGCGGGACGAGCATGCCGCCGACCCCCATGATGGGTTCGCCGATCATCGCCGCGATGTTGCGCGCGCCGATCTCCGCGATGCGCTCCTCCAGTTCGCGGATGAGGAAGTCGGTGACCTGCTCGGGGCTCAGCGGCCGGTCGCCGTAGAGCTCGCTGCGGTACGGCCACGGGGGCGTGAGGTGGGAGACGTGCGGCATCATCGGGGCGAAGCCCTCGTGGTAGAGGGGGAAGCCGGTGGCCGAGCCGCCGCCGTAGCCGATGCCGTGGTAGGCCTTGCTGCGCGCCAGGATCCAGGTCCGGCTGCTCTCGCCGCGCCGGTGGTGGTGGTAGCGGGCCATCTTGATGGCCGCCTCGTTGCCCTCGGAGCCGCCCGAGGTGAAGTAGACGTGGTTGAGGGGGTCGGGGGCGATGGAGGCCAGGCGCGCGGCGAGTTCGATGGCTCGTTCGTTGGAGAACTCCCAGAAGCTGGTGAAGTACTCCAGCTTCTTCATCTGCTCGTGGGCGACGTCGGCCAGTTCGGTGCGGCCGTGGCCGACCTGGGCGAGCCAGAGGCCGCCGGTGGCGTCGAGGTAGCCGCGGCCCTCGGTGTCGGTGAGGCGGCAGCCGGAGCCGGAGGTCATGACGACGCGCTCGGTGGCGCTGCCCGGCAGGTAGGGGTGGATGATGTGCGCTCGGTCCAGCCGGGTGAGGTCTGCGGCGTCGAGGGTCATGAGCGGTGCGTCCTTTGTTCGGTACCGGTGGCGGATGCCGTGCCGGAGAGGGTGTCGGTCGCCGGCACGGTCAGCCGTGGGCGATCCAGGTCGTCTTCAGGCCGGTGTACTTGTCGAAGGAGTGCAGGGAGAGGTCGCGGCCGTGGCCCGACTGCTTGAATCCGCCGAAGGGGGTGAACGGGCTGAGCGCGTCGACGGTGTTGACGGACACGGTGCCCGCCCGCAGGGCGTCGGCGACGCGGTGGGCCCTGCCCAGGTCCCGGGTCCACACCGAGGCGGCCAGTCCGTAGGCGCTGTCGTTGGCGAGGCGGACGGCCTCGGCCTCGTCGTGGAAGGGCAGCACTGTCAGCACCGGACCGAACAGTTCCTCCCGGACGAGGGGGGCATCGGGTCCGAGGCCCGTGACGACGGTGGGGTCGAGGTAGGCGCCGTCGCGGTCGGGCCGCGTACCGCCGCACACGAGCGTGCCGCCCGATGACCGCAGGGCTGCGAGGATGCGGTCCACCTGGGACTCGTCGACGAGCGGTCCCAGACGGGTCGCGGGGTCGAGCGGGTCGCCCGGCAGCCAGGCCCGGGCGTGTTCGGCGACCCTGGCCGTGAACTCGTCCGCGACGGAGGCCTCGATGAGCAGGCGGGTGTTGGCGGAGCACACCTGCCCGGAGTTGTAGACGAAGCCCCAGGCCGCCCGTTCCGCGGCGGCGTCGAGGTCGGCGTCGGCGAAGACCAGGTTGGGGCTCTTGCCGCCGGCCTCGGGCCACACCTGCTTCATGTTCGACTCGGCCGAGTAGGCGAGGAACCGCCGGGCCACGGCGGTGGAGCCGGTGAAGACCAGGCTGTCCACGTCCATGTGGAGGCCGAGAGCCCGCCCGGTCGTCGCGCCGGGTCCGGGGACGACGTTCAGTACGCCGTCGGGAAGGCCGGCCCGCAAGGCGAGTTCGGCCAGCAGCAGCGCCGACAGCGGGGACTGCTCGGCCGGCTTCAGTACGACGCTGTTGCCCGCGGCCAGGGCGGGTGCCAGCTTCCAGCTCGCGATGTCGAGGGGGAAGTTCCAGGGCACTACCGCGCCCACGACGCCCAGCGGGGCGCGGCGCACGAGGGCGAGGTTGCCGGGCGGGGCCGGTGCGACCTCGTCGTAGAGCTTGTCGACGGCCTCCGCGTACCAGGCGAAGACGCCGGCCGCACCGGGCACGTCGGTGCCGTGGGCCTCCGTGATGGGCTTGCCCATGTCGAGGGTGTCGCAGAGGGCGAGTTCCTCGCCGTTCTCCTCGATGAGGCGGGCGAGGGCGAGCAGGACCCGCTTGCGCTCGGTGGGTGCGGTACGCGACCAGCGGCCGTCCTCGAAGGCGGTGCGGGCCGCGGTCACGGCCCGGTCGACGTCGGCGGCCGAGCCGGCCGCCACGTGCGCGGTGGTCTTGCCGGTCGCGGGGTTCACGGTCGGGATCCACCGGTCGTCGGCGGGGTCGGTCCACGCTCCGTCGATGAACAGGCGCGTGCGTGGCGTGAGGTCGGCGGCGCGCTGCCGCCAGTGGGCGTACGTCTGCATGCTGTGGCCTTCGATTGCGTCGTGGGACGTGGGAGCCGGTGCCCGTTCGGATCGGGTGGCCTGGGCCGTCTCAGGAGGTGCCGCCCCGGAACGGCGGGTGCGGCAGGGCGAGGAGCTCGGCAGCGAGTGCCTGCGCCGGTTTCTTTGAGCCGAGATTCAAACAATAGGCGGACCGGCCGTCAATGCTCCGAGCGGAATCTTCTTGCGAAAACTGATGCGGACAGCAGAGAATCGACCACCATGGGGAAAGCGGGTAGACCACGCAACCAGACGGCACGCAGGCAGGCGCTCGTCTCCGCCGCGGGACGGGCCATCGCGGAGCGCGGGCTGGAGGGCCTGCGCATCAAGGACATCGCGGACGCGGCGGGCGTCTCCCAGGGCTCGGTCCTGTACTACTACCCCGAGCTCGACGGCCTCGTCCTCGAGGTGCACCGGGGCGCGGTGGAGAGCTACCTGGCATCCCGGCAGCGCGCCTACGAGGAGGCCCCTGCCGAAGACCCGGCGGCACGGCTGCGTGCCCTGCTGCACAGCGGCCTGCCGAGCATGACGGACGATCCCGTCCACGGCCTGCTGTACGAACTGCACCGGCGAGCCGGCCGCAGCCCGGGCCACGCCGAGCTGATGACCTCCCTGTTCGCCCGGGAGGTCGCGATCTACACGACCGCCCTGGAGGTCGGCGCGGCGACCGGTGTCTTCTCCCTCGCCGCGTCCGCGCACGATCTGGCGCACGGGCTGGTGGCCCTGGAGGACGGCTACGGGCTGCACATCGTCAGCCACAACGCGGCTCTGCGCCCCGACCGAGCCCGTGAGCTGATCCTGGCGCATGCGCGGGCGGTGACGGGCTGTGCCGGTCTCTAGCGCTCACCGGGCGGCGCTTCGGGCCCCCAGGGGTGTCCGCGAAGTCGCCTGGTCCGCCCGGAGGGCGGGCCCCGCGGCGTCCGGTGCGCTCTCCGGGGGTCACTGGAGGGACCGCCCGTGTGCGGGCACCACCGGCGCTCGGGGAGCCGGGCGTGCCGGGTGTCGCGGGCAGCCGCGATTTCGCGGACGCCCCAGGCCGGTGAGCGGCTGCCGGCTCAGACCTCGGTGGACCGGGCGGCGATCTCCCGCAGCAGCTCCATCACCGCCCGGGCGCGGGCCGTCTGGGTCATGCCCTCCAACGAGGCGATCTTGACTTCGAGCGGGGGGCCGCCGTCCCGGAGCTGGAGCTCCGCGAGCTCGCCGCCGCTGTAGGTCTGACTGGTCGCCGGCCGCTGGTTGAGCACGGAGTAGCCGAGTCCCCGGGCCACCAGGGAGCGCACGGTCTCGTAGCTCTGCGTGCGGTAGCGGACATCGGGCGCGGTGCCGGTGGCGGCCACCAGCGAGCGGAAGTAGTCGCGGCTGTGCGGAAGGTCCAGCAGGACGAGCGGTTCCGCGGACAGTTCGACCAGGTCCACACTGCCGTGCCCGGCCAGCGGGTGATCGGCCGAGACGATGACATAGGCCGGGGCGCGGGCGATCGTCTCGCTGCGCAGGTCCGGCCCGGCCGACAGACCGAGGCCGTAGGTGAGAGCGAAGTCGATGCGTCCCGCCGCCAGGGCTTGGACGAGCTGGTCCGTCTCCGCCTCCACCACGTCGATCTCGATGCCCGGATAGCGCCTGGTGCACTCGCTGAACAGGGGCGGCAGGTAGTAGGGGGCCAGGGTGACGAAACAGCCGACGGCCACCGGCCCGGAGACGGTGCCACCGTCTCCCCGGGCCTCCCGTTCCACCTCGCGGGCACGGGCCAGCAGGTCCCGCGCCTGCTGCCGGAGCCTCTCCCCCGCCGGGGTGAGGGTCAGCCCCCGGCCCCGCCGGCGGACGAACAGCTGCACCTGGAGGTCCCGCTCCAGGTTGTAGACGGCCGCGGACACGGCGGACTGCGCGATGTGCAGCTCCGCCGAGGCCTCCGTCATCGAACCGCGTTCGGCGGCGACGAGGAAATAGCGGAGCTGAACGAGCGTGAAACCCACTGGTGACGTCATACGCGACCCCTGCGCCTGGTGATCCGTTCCGGTGCCGACCTTATGCGGCGCCTTCTAGCGGGCCTCGACGGCCGCCGCTTCGGACACGTCCCCGGGGTGCAGCAGGGCGGAACCGGCGGTCTCCCGCAGGGACAGGGCGGCGACGAGACCGCCGACGGCGAACACCATCAGGTACGGGCCGGGCACCAGGGTGCTGCCGGTCGCGGAGATGAGCACGGTCATCAGGTACGGCACGGTGCCGGCGAACAGGGCGGCGGTGACGTTGTAGGCGATGGACAGACCGCTCTGACGCGTGCGGGTGGGGAAGGCCTCCGCCGACCACACCGCGTACGTGCCGAGGATCGCCGCAAGGATCACGCCGAGCAGCAGACCGGCGATCCAGGTCCCGGCGAGCCCGGTCCGCATCAGCAGGAAGGCCGGGGTGGAGACGACGAGCAGCGCGGCCGTCGCCCCGACGAACACCGGCTTGCGTCCCACCCGGTCGGACAGCAGCCCGAACAGCGGCACGAGCACCAGTCCCAGCAGCGAGATCACCGTGGACAGCAGGGCGGCGCTGCCGGCCGAGTGCCCCAGGTGGTCGGTCTCGTAGGTGACGAGGTAGGTCAGCACCGCGTAGAAGGGCACGTGCATGGCCGCCATCAGGCCCGCCGCCTGGAGCAGTTGCCGCTTGTGGGAGCGCAGCAGCTCCCGCGCCGGGCTGCGCGGGACGGAGTCGCCGGCCACCAGCGTCCGGTACTCCGGGGTGTCCTCGATCTTGTTGCGGATGATGAAGCCGATGACGCCCAGCGGCGCGGAGACGAGGAAGGGGACGCGCCAGCCCCAGGAGGCCAGCTGATCGTCGTCGAGCCCGGTGGACAGCAGCAGGAAGACGAACGAGCCGGCGAGGAAGCCCAGCAGGGAGCCGACCTCCAGCCAGCTCACGCCGAATCCGCGACGGCGCCGGGGCGCCATCTCGGCGAGGAAGCTCGCCGCGCTGCCGAACTCGCCGCCCGCCGCGAAGCCCTGGATCAGGCGCAGGACGACGAGGAGCACCGGAGCGGCGATTCCGATCGACGCGTAGCCGGGCAGCAGCCCGATCGCCAGGGTCGCGCCGGACATCATGAAGATGACCAGCGACAGGGTGCGCTTGCGGCCGATCCGGTCGCCGAGCGGCCCGAACACCAGGGCGCCGATCGGCCGGATGCCGAACGAAACGGCGAACACACCGAACACGGCGAGCAGTCCGGTCGTGCTGTTCTCGGCCGGGAAGAACACGGTGGCGACGGTACCGGCGAGATAGGCGTAGGCCGCCCAGTCGAACCAGTGCACGAACACGCCGACGGCTCCCGCGGCGACGCTCCTGCGCAGTGCGACCGTGTCGGTGGCCACCGCGGCTTCGGTCGTCGTGGCGTCGCTGTTGAAGGTGCGCATACGCGCCTCCTTGGGTGGATGGGTGGAGAAGGCCGGAGGTGTGCGGGTGCCGCCGGCGCCGCGCCCTCAGAGCACGGGCAGGCCGGTGAGGGATGCGGGGCTGGTGAGCGCGCGGAGTTCCGCCTCGGTCAGCAGCTCGCGTTCGCGTACGAGGTCGAGCGCGGGCCTGCCGGTGTGGTGCGCCTCCAGCGCGATGGCGCAGGCGGTCTCGTAACCGAGTGCGGGGCCGAGCGCGGTGACCAGTCCGGTGGAGGCGGCGACGGTCCGCGCGAGCCGGGTCCGGTTGGCGGTGATGCCCCGCACGCAGTGCTCGGTGAGGACTCCGATCCCCGCGGTGAGGTGGTCGAGGCCCGCGCTCAGACTGCGGTGGATGACCGGCTCGAAGGCGTTCAGCTGGAGCTGGCCGCCCTCGGCGGCCAGGGTGACGGTCACGTCGTTGCCGATGACCTCGAACGCGATCTGGTTGACCGCCTCGGGGATCACCGGATTCACCTTGCCCGGCATGATGGACGATCCGGCCTGCCGCGCGGGGAGAACGATGTCGCCGAATCCGGCCTGCGGTCCCGAGGACAGCAGACGCAGGTCGTTGCAGATCTTGGACAGTTTCACGGCGACGCGCTTGAGCACACCGGACAGCTGGACGAAGACGCCGACGTCCTGGGTGGCCTCGACGAGGTCGGGCGAGGACTGGAGCGTCCCGATCCCCGTCAGCCGGCGCAGATGGTCCATCACGCGCTCCCGGTAGCCCGGTCGGGCGTTGAGTCCGGTGCCGATCGCCGTGCCGCCGAGGTTGAGTTCGTGCAGCAGCGGTCTGACCTCGGCGAGCCGCTGTTCGTCCTCGGCGAGGGTGACGGCGAACGCCCCGAACTCCTGGCCCAGCGTCATGGGTACGGCGTCCTGCAGCTGGGTGCGGCCCATCTTCAGCACGTCGGCGAACTCGGCGGACTTGGTCTCGAAGGCCTCGCGCAGGCCGGCCAGGGCGACGAGCAGTTCGGCGATGTGGGCGTCCAGCGCCAGTTTCACCGCGGTCGGATAGACGTCGTTGGTGCTCTGTCCGAGGTTGACGTGGTCGAGGGGGTGCAGGACCGCGTACTCCCCGCGGGAGCGTCCGAGCAGTTCCAGGGCGCGGTTGGCGATCACCTCGTTGGCGTTCATGTTGGTCGACGTGCCCGCGCCGCCCTGGATGAGGTCGACCACGAACTGGTCCCGCAGCGCGCCGCCGCGGATCTCGGCGCAGGCGTCCGCGATCGCCGAGGCGCGAGAGGCGTCCAGCGCGCCGATGTCGGCGTTGGCGCGGGCCGCGGCGTGCTTCACCGCCGCCAGGGCGCCGATCAGGTGCGGCCGGGCGGCGAGGGTCTCCCCGGTGAGGGGGAAGTTGGCCACCGCCCGGACGGTGTGGGCACCGTAGTAGGCGTCCGCCGGCACCTCGACGTCGCCGAGCATGTCGTGCTCCGTCCGGTGCCTGTCGTCCGCGGGGGCGATGCGCCGGGGTCCTGTGGTAGGGGTCATCGGTGTCCTCCGGGTCGTCGGGGATCGAGGGGCCGCTGAACGACGCGCCGAGACGGGTTCCGGCGGCGGCCGGAGCACCGCGCGGACACGCCCCGGACGCCGTGGGCCACGCGGCGTGCCCGTCCTTCCCCCGGCCTCGGTGCGGATCCGGACGGAGGACACGCCTGCGGCGCCCAGGACGACGGTGGGAAGGCCGGGCACGCCCGCGCAGTACGCACCGGGACGGTGCGCGGGGGTTCGCGACGCGGGAAGGCAGTCCGGGGTGAGCGGACCGGGCGGGTGGCGGACGGAGGTCATCGCGCCGCCCCTCCCCCGGCCGAGGCGCCGCGGTCCACGCCGGTCCAGGCCAGGGCGATCGCCCCGTCGAGCAGGGCCCGCTGCGCCGTCCCGCCCACGCAGTACGCGGCGAACTCGTGCTGGTGGTTGGTGGCGGGCAGGGATCCGATGCCGATGTAGGGGTGGATGGCCGGCACCACCTGCGAGACGTTGCCCATGTCGGTGGAGGCGCGGTTCATCCGCGCGGCCTGACCGGGCGGCGCGAACTCCCGGCCCAGGGCGAGGGCGTTCGCGCGGTAGTGCCCGAGGGCGGTCTCGTCCGTGCGGAACTCCGCGTACGGCTTGCTCTCCGGCTCGATCTCGAGTTCGCAGCCGGTCGCGAGGGCACCGGCCTCGAAGGCCCGCATCACCCGTGGCTCCAGCTCGGCCAGTTCGGCCAGCGTCTCCGCCCGCACGTACCACCGGCCGGTCGACCGCTCCGGGATGGCGTTCGGGGCGTCCCCGGCGTGCGTCACCACACCGTGCACCCTGGCCGAGGCCGGCAGCTGCTGGCGCAGCAGGCCGATCGCGACCTGGGCCACGGTGAAGGCGTCGGCCGCGTTGACCCCGGCCTCCGGGTAGGCCGCGGCATGCGCGGACTTCCCGGTGTAGGAGATCCGGGAGTGGCTGACGGCGAACGGGCGGGCCTCGGCGACGTCGACCGGCGCCGGGTGCACCATCATCGCGAGGTCCACTCCGCCGAAGGCGCCCCGGTCGAGCATCTCGATCTTGCCGCCGCCGCCTTCCTCCGCGGGGGTGCCGTAGACCTCCACCGTGAGGCCGGCGTCGTCGGCGACGGCGGCCAGTGCGAGCGCGGCCCCCACCGAACTCGCCGCGATGAGATTGTGCCCGCACGCGTGGCCGAGGCCCGGCAGCGCGTCGTACTCGGCGCACAGCGCGATCCGGACGGGCCCGCTCCCCGACCGGGCGAGGAACGCCGTCTCCAGGCCCAGGTAGGACGACGTGACGTCGAATCCGGCGCGGTCCAGCAGTTCCGGTACGGCGGCGGCGGCCCGGTGCTCCTCCCAGGCGGTCTCCGGGTCGGCGTGCAGCCGCTCGGACAGGCGGATCAGCTCCTCGGCACGACGGTCGACCGCCTGCCGGGCCGCCTCTTTCAGCGCGCCCGTCACAGGTCGCCCGGGACGCCGTACGAAGGAGCGGAGGCCGGGTCGAGTCCGCGGCGCACGTAGTCGTCCCGCTGCGGCAGCCAGACGTCCAGGAGTTCACCGAGCCGGTCGACGGGATCGTCGGCCCAGTCCACCCGCAGGTCGGTCACCCGCCAGTCCACGTCCGCGACGACCGCCAGGCCCGCGGAGTACACCGGCCCCTCCTCGCCGCCGGCCGCGACGGCTGCCTTCAGAGCGGTGACCAGACGCTCCTCGAGCTCTCCGGTGGCCGCCGTGTAGGCGTCGAGGAGTACGCGGGGGATGTGCTCGCCGGACAGCATGTTGCCGGCCGCCACCGCGCCGTCCGCGGTGGCGGAGGCGTGCGTGCCGAGCGTCCGCGAGCCGCTGAAGGCGAACCCGGCACCGGAGCGGCCCAGCACGGTCAACTGCCGGTACTCGATGGTCTTCTCGTTCCGCGCCGCGCCGGTGACGTCGGCCAGGGCGCGTTCCGCGTCGCCGTGCTCCGCCAGCCGCTCCAGCAGGCTCGTGCCGAGCGTGGGGTCGGTGACGTTCTGCGAAGCCGCCGCGCCGACCCCGGGCCGCAGATGGGCGACCCGGGCGGCGACCGCCGGACTCGACGAGCCGGCCACGATGCCGAACCGCTCGCCGTCGCGTACCACCAGGGACATGGTCATGCCCGGTCCTCCTCGGGGATCACGGCGACCGCGTCGATCTCGCACAGCCACTCCGGGCGCGCGAGGGCGGAGACCACCAGGCCGGTGGAGATGGGGTGCACCCCCTTGGTCCAGCGGCCCACGGTGCGGTACACCGCCTCGCGGTAGCGCGGGTCGATCAGGTAGATGGTCAGCTTGACCAGGTGCTCCATCCGGCTGCCCGCTTCTTCGAGCAGCATCTTGATGTTGGCCATGGCCTGCTCGGCCTGCGCCTCGGCGTCACCGATGCCCACGGACTCGCTGGTGTCGAGGTCCTGGCCGATCTGCCCCCGGACGTACACCGTGTCGCCGGCGACGACGGCCTGGCAGAGGTCGTTGTCGAGGTTCTGCTCGGGATAGGTGTCGCGCGTGTTGAACGGACGGATCCGGGTGTGCCCGCCGGCGACGATCGGGGCCTTCACCCGGCGGCCCTCGCTCGTGGAGGTCATGTCGTCTGCTCCTCAGTTCTTCGCGGTCGCCGGCGCGGTGCCGGGCCGGTCGGTGGTGCCGTACGCGAGATAGCCGCGCTGGATCGCTATGTGGTCGGCGACGTACCTGGCGTCGTGCCACACCCCCCAGATGAAGCTCGACCCGCGGCGGGACAGCCAGGGCAGGCCGAGGAAGTAGACGCCGGGCTCGCGGGACACTCCCCGTCGGTGGTCCGGCCGGCCGTTCTCGTCGAACGCGTCGACCTCGAGCCAGCTGTAGTCCGCGGCGAAGCCCGTGGCCCAGACGATCGAGGTGACGCCGGCCTCGGCCAGGTCGAGTTCCAGGAGGGGACTGGTCACGCAGTCCGGGTCCGGCCCGAGGACGTGGGCCTCCGGCTCCTCGGGGAAGTCGAGCCCGTTGCGCTCGACGTACTCGTCGGCCGCCCGGAGGAACGCGAGGTACTTGGCGTCGCCGAGCGCGATGTTCGTCGCGAGATCCGGCGCGAAGCGCAGTACGCCGTCGTCGTGGGCCGAGGTCATGCCGACGAGTTCGATGCCGGTGCCGGCCAGGGCGCGGAAGTCCACGGTGTGACCGCCGCGGGCGCCGCTGACCGCGATGGTGACGTGTTCGGCACCCCGGGGCGGCGTCTCCGCGTCCCAGATCCCGAGCACACCGAGCCACCAGCAGAAGTCACGCCCGCGGTACTCGCGGGGCGGGCGGTCGTGCGGACCGACCGACAGGAAGACCCGGCGGCCGGACCGGCGCAGCTCGTCGGCGATCTGGACCCCCGAGGAGCCGGCCCCCACCACGAGGACCGCGCCCTCGGGCAGCTGCTCCGGGTTGCGGTACCCACTGGAGTGGATCTGCACGGGGACGGCGCCGTCCGGGACGACGGGCGGGATCACGGGCCGCTGGAAGGGTCCGGTCGCGGCCACGACGAAGCGCGCGTCGACGGATCCCTCCGACGTCTCGACCCGGAAGCCGGGCCGACCGGCGTGCCGGCGCACCGAGGTCACCTCGACACCGCACCGGACCGGGGCGCCGATCTTCTCGGCGTACGTGACGAAGTAGTCCGCGACCTGCTCCTTCGAGGCGAAGGCATCGGGGTCGACGCCGGAGAACTCCAGCCCGGGGAACCGGTCGTGCCACGCGGGCCCGTTCGCGACCAGGGAGTCCCAGCGCTCCGAACGCCAGCGCTCGGCGATGCGGTGCCGCTCCAGGACGAGGTGCGGTACGCCGTGGGCTCCCAGGTGCTCGCTCACCGCCACGCCCGCCTGGCCCGCCCCGACGACGACCACTTCAGTCTGTTCACTCGGCATGTCAGCCTCCACTCAGGCGGTAGTCCATCCCGGTGTCGCGTTGACTGTGCTACCGCACGAGACATCCTCGGGCGCGGCCGAAAACCTGTCCAACAGATGTTTCCGCTGCAAGCAATCTGTTTTTCAGATTCATCGCGGCGCCCTGTGCCACGCCACGGTGGCCGGCGGATGTCATCGCGGTGCGTGAGCCGGCCCCTCCAGACCCGCCAGGTCACCGTCCGGCGTGTTGCCCATGGCCGTCGTCCCACCGGCCAGGACCGGTTGCGGGCCGGGACGCCGCCGCCGGACCCACAGGACGTGGACGACCGCGAGGAGCGCCAGCCACACGACGCCGACGACCAGGGCGATCCGCGTGCTCTCCTGGAAGCCGAGCAACTCCATCACCGCGGCCATGAAGACGACGGCGGCGATCTGGCCGTAGGGCCAGAAGGGGACGGGGAACCTCAGGGCCGCCGTCTCCTGCGCGGACATCGCCCGTCGGGCCTTGACCCGGCACGTCGACGCCGGGTACGAACACGCCGCCTCGGTGGCCGAGGAGCGCGGCGTGCGCATCCCGATGACGGAGACCGAAGGCGGCGCAGCGTGAGCGCCGTGGGCACGGACAGGGAAACCCCGCTCCTCCACGCGGACGTCCCGGCCGCACGGTGGACCGGGCGGGACGACGGCCCCGGCGCCGGCAACCTGCGCTGGCACCACGCCGTCCACCTCGATCCGACGGAGGCGGCCCCGGGGGACGTCGCCTTCGTCGGCTTCCGCAGCGACGAGGGCGTACGGCGCAACAAGGGCCGGCAGGGCGCCGCGAACGGCCCGCAGGCCCTGCGCCGCGCCCTCGCGTCCATGGCGCTGCCGCGACCGCTGCGGGCGCTCGATGCCGGCGACATCGAGGTCTCGGGGGACGGGGAGGGCGCCCTGGAATCGGGGCAGCAACGCCTGGGACGCGCGGTCGCCGCGCTCGTCGACCGCGGCCACCAGGTCATGGTGCTGGGCGGCGGCCACGAGGTCGCGTACGGCAGCTACTGCGGGCTGGAACAGACGCGGGCGCTGCGCGAGGGCGGCCGTCTCGGGGTGCTCAACCTCGACGCGCACTTCGACCTGCGCGATGACGTCCGGCCCAGCTCCGGCACGCCCTTCCTGCAGATGGCGCAGAGCGAGGAGCGGCACGGCCGGGAGTTCGACTACTGGGTGCTGGGCATCAGCCAGCCGAGCAACACGGAGCGGCTGTTCCGCACCGCGGACAGGCTCGGCGTCCGCTATCTGCCGGACACCGAATGCGGCCTGCTCGGCCTGGCGCGCACCGAGAGGTTCGTCGACGAGTTCCTCGCGAGCTGCGACGTCGTGCACCTGAGCATCGACCTCGACGTGCTCCCCGCCGCCGTCGCGCCGGGTGTCAGCGCCCCCGCCGCCCACGGCGTGCCCATGGACGTCATCGAGCGCGTCTGCACCCGGGTGGCGGCGAGCGGCAGGCTCGCGGTCTGCGACATCGCCGAGCTGAACCCCGAGTTCGACGTGGACCAGCGCACGGCACGCACGGGTGCCCGCCTGATCCACCGCATGGTGACCGCCCGGCCGTGACACCCCCGCGGGCTGCACCCGGCCCGCCCATCGGCAGGTCGCCGGGCCGTGAGAAGCGACGAGAGCCGCGGCCCGGCGGCCGCGGCTTCTCACCTCAGGGACGGGGACCGGCCCGGTCAGCGGCCGGTCCGGCCGACGAGGACGACGACCGCGAGGACCCCGTCGACGCCGACGGCGTCGGAGTCCCCTTCGGAGAGCAGGACGGCGTCCAGACGGCCGAGACGGACGGACGCCCCGTGGAGCAGGGCCGACCCCTCCAGGACGATCGCGAGGACGCGGGTCCCGGCGTCGGGACGCACCGAGGTGTGCGAGCGCACGATGTGGACCCGTGCCGTCGTCTCGGCGCGCCGGACCATCACGTTGAAGTCGACGACGGGCCCGCCGAGCAGCCGGCACTCCGTGGCTGCGTCACCGGGGAAGGCGAAGGGCTCGTACGGGGTGTCCACCACGTGTGAGGTCCCGTCGACGGTCAGGGCCATGCCCGGTCCGTCGACGACGGTGATGATCCTGTCGACGCCGTCGAACGTGGAGAACCGTCCGCTGCGTGCGACGTCGGCGACGCTGACCCGCCACGCGAAGTCGTCGGTCCCCGCGCCCTCCGGGTGGGCGGCGACCTCCGAGGTCACGCCTCCGCCGTTCTTCCACGGAGCGGGCGTCCTCGTCTGCGCGCGGAGAATCTTTGGTGCCATGGGGTTTCCTTCCGGATCGAACAGCGAAAGGCCCCGCCCTGCGGCGCGGCCGCCTGCCGTGCCGCGGGCGTACCGGCGGTCGGCAGGTCACGCACCGGGAGGAACCCCTTCGCACGGACGGCCCGCCCGCCGGACCGCCGACACCGGCGGAACTCCCGGCCGGTAGGCCGGATGCACGGGCGAGGGGGCGTCCAGGACGACGAGGCCGGCGCGCGCCCCCGCCGAGAAGTGGCCGACGTCCGTGCGGCGCAGGGCACGCGCGCCCCCGGCCGTGGGTGAGCGTGGACTCCCCCGTGACGGCGCGGGGTGCGCAGGCTGTCCCTCCTCGACGGGGAGGACCCCGTCACGAACGCGCCGGACCTGGCTGCGGCACCTGCCGGGCCCTCGGGCACCGGCAGGTGTGCGGGTCGAACGGCTCGGTCAGACCAGCGGGCCGGTGACCGACTCCGCGGCGGCCAGGGCGCCGCCGGAGGTGACGTACTGGACGGTCGCCTCGATCTCGGGGGCCAGCCAGCGGTCGGTGCCGGGGCCGTCGACCGTCTCGCGCAGGCCGTCGCGGACGGCGGCGGTGGCCGGCGCCGGGGTCAGCGGGGCCCGCAGGTCGAGCGCGCGGGCGGCGGTGTAGATCTCCACCGCGAGGACACGGCCGAGTCCGTCGATGGCGCGGCGCAGCTTACGGGCGGCGGACCAGCCCATGGAGACGTGGTCCTCCTGCATGGCGCTGGAGGGGATCGAGTCGGTGGAGGCCGGTACGGCGAGCCGCTTGAGCTCGGAGACGATCGCGGCCTGCGTGTACTGCGCGATCATGTGGCCGGAGTCGACGCCGGGGTCGTCGGCCAGGAAGGCGTTGAGGCCCCGGTTGCGGGCGGTGTCGAGGAACCGGTCCGTGCGGCGCTCGGAGATCGAGGCGAGGTCGGCGACCGAGATGGCCAGGAAGTCGAGGACGGCGGCGACCGGGGCACCGTGGAAGTTGCCGTTGCTCTCCACCCGGCCGTCGAGGGTGACGACGGGGTTGTCGATCGCGGCGGCCAGCTCGCGGGAGGCCACCAGTTCGGCGTGGGCGAGGGTGTCGCGGGCCGTCCCGTGGACCTGCGGCGAGCAGCGCAGCGAGTACGCGTCCTGCACACGGGTGCATTCCGGTCCCTTGTGACTGGCGACGATCGCCGAGTCGGCGAGCAGGGAGCGCAGGTTGCCGGCGCTGTCCCCCTGGCCCGGATGCGGGCGCAGCGCCTGCAGGTCGGCGGCGAACACGGCGTCGGTGCCGAGCTGGCCCTCGACGCTCATCGCGGCGGCGATGTCGGCCGTGCGCAGCAGGCGGCGCAGGTCGTGGGCGGCGAGGACGAGCATGCCGAGCATGCCGTCGGTGCCGTTGATGAGGGCGAGGCCCTCCTTCTCCTCCAGAACGACCGGGGTGATGCCCGCGTCGGCGAGCGCCTCGGCGGCGGGCTTGCGCACGCCGTCGGCGGTGCGCACCTCGCCCTCGCCCATGACGGCGAGGGCGCAGTGCGCGAGGGGGGCGAGGTCGCCGGAGCAGCCGAGCGAGCCGTACTCGTGGACGACCGGGGTGATGCCGGCGTTCAGCAGTGCGGCGTAGGCCTCCGCGGTCTGCGTCCGTACGCCCGTACGGCCCGTGGCGAGGGTGGACAGGCGCAGCAGCATCAGCGCGCGGACCACCTCACGCTCGACCTCGGGACCCGAACCCGCGGCGTGCGAACGCACCAGGCTGCGCTGGAGCTGGGCACGCAGCTCGGTGGGGATGTGACGGGTGGCCAGGGCGCCGAAACCGGTGGAGACGCCGTAGTGGGGCTTGGCGTCGTCGGCGAGGGCCTGGATGACCTCGCGACTGCGGGCGATCTCCTTGAGCGCCTCCGGGGCGAGGGCCACCGGGGTACCGAGACGGGCAACGGACACGACTTCGTCAGCGGAGAGCGCACCGACACCAACAACAACGGTCATGTCCCTATGAAGCCGCAGTTCGACGGGGGTCTGCGAGAGGGGTCGAACCGGTAGTGTCTGGGATCCCAGACACTACCGTCTGGGATCCCAGACATTCGGTCTGCGCAGCCACTGGTCTACTCTCGCCCCATGAGCATCGTCCCGGCCGCCGCCCAGGTGCTGGCTGTGCTGCGCTACCTGGCGCGGCAGGCCGCGCCCGTGCCGGCAGCCGCCATCAGCCGCGACGTGGGTCTGCCCCGCTCGACGACCTACCACCTGCTCGACACGCTCGCCGCCGACGGCTTCGTCGTCCATCTGCCGGAGGAACGGCGCTACGGCCTCGGCGTCAGCGCCTTCGAACTGGCCTCCGGATACGAGCGTCAGGCGCCGTTCCAGCGGCTGGCACGGGCGCCGCTGGCCACGCTCGTGGACCGCACCGGGCACAACGCGAACCTCGCCGTGCTGCACGGCCGCGAGGTCATCTACGTCATCGAGGAGCGCGCCCCGGGCCGGGCACCGCTCGTCAGCGAGGTGGGCGTGCGGCTGCCGGCGCACCTGACCGCCAGCGGCCGGGCGGTGCTGGCGCTGCTGCCGCCCGCGCAGGTGCGGGCGATCTTCCCGGACCGGTCGGCCTTCGTACTGCGGCACGGCGTCGGTCCGGCGTCGCTGACGGCACTGCGGGGCCTGCTGGCCCAGGTGCGACGCCGGGGGTACGCGACGGAGGAGGGCGAGGTCACCCCCGGCCTCTCCTCCGTCGCCGCGCCGGTGCTGGACCACCACGCCCACCCCATCGCCGGCGTCTCCGTCACCTTCCCCGGCGAGTCGGCCGACGAGTCGGAACGCCACCGGATCGCGGGCCACGTGGCGCAGACGGCGCGGGAGCTGACCCGCCGGGTGGGAGGCGTCACCGCGGCGCGGCGCTGACCGCGACGGAGGACAGCCGTCGGTGCGGGGACGGTGTCAGCGTTCCTTCGGAGGACGTCCGGGCTCCCGCATACGGGTGCCTCGGTGCGGTCCGGTCGCCGCTCGCGGGCCCGCGAAAGTACGCGGAGGCGCGTCGCGGACGTGCTCGGCGTTTCGGTCACGCGGCCGTGCCTGCGAGCCCCGGCCTGCCAGGGGCGGAGGCGTCGCCCACCCCCGACCGGCGAGTGGCCGTACGGAATCCGCTTCGTCCGAAACACCTGTGTTCGATATCGCCGCCCGTCTCGTTTACTTCCGTGCCGCCACCGACCGCACAGGAGGTACCCACCGGTGACCACCCACGACATGAACGCGTCCGCCTCCGGCCTGCCGGCCGAAGAGCCACGCGACACGGCGGCCCTCCTGATCAACGACGCGGGCCAGTACCTGCTGCACCTGCGCGACGCGAACAAGCCCATTCGGTGCCCCGGCACCTGGGCGCTCCCCGGCGGACACGCTGAACCCGGCGAGTCATGTGACGAGGCCATCGCCCGTGAACTGCTGGAGGAGACCGGGCTGTCCGTGCCCGGGCTGCGCCCCTTCAGCGTCGTGGAAAGGGTCGACGGCTCCGGCACGGTGACCGACCGCGTGCTCGTCTACCTCGGTACCTGGAACGGCGCAGCCCACGAGATCGACCTGCGGGAGGGCATCCAGCTGCGGTGGACGGACGCCGCGGAGACCGCCCACATGACCATGGACCCCGGCACCCTCGCCGTCATCCACGAACACCGGCTCCGCGGGCCCGCCCGCAACCGGGACGGGGTCCGGCCGGCCGTCGTGCGCCTGCGGGAACCCCGGTCGGCCACCGAGCGCAACATCATCGGCGGCCACCTCTACCTCGAACGCGACGGCACCGTCCTGCTCGGCAAACGCCACCCCGACTCCGCCTACGCCCCCTCGACCTGGCACGTGCCCGCCGGGCACTGCGAGCTCGAACCCGTCCGCCGCTGCGTCGTGCGCGAGGTGGCCGAGGAGACCGGAATCGTCGTCGCCGAGGAGGACCTCACCCTCGTCCACACCGTGCACCTGCTGGACCCCGTCAGTCCCGTCCCCCGTATGCAACTGTTCTTCCGGCCCTCCCGCTGGCGCGGTGAGCCCCGGCTGCTGGAGCCCGACCGCTGCCTGGAGTGGCGCTGGTGGCCCCTCGACGCCCTGCCCGAACCGCTCGTGCACTACACCCGGGCCGCGCTCGGCGCCATCGCCCGCGGAGAGACGTACTCACAACTGGGCTGGCCGACATGACCGTTCCTCCACTTCGGCCACCGCACCGGACGTCGGCCTCCCAGCACAGACGAGGGCCGGAGGCGACGTGGATGCCCGCCGGGTTTGACCCTCGACCTGGTGGAGGGCCCAGAGTTCCTGCTGTGGAGAACGAGATGCGCAGCATTGGCGAGATGGCCGGGGACAGCGGGCTGAGTGTGAGTGCCCTGCGGTTCTACGACGGGGCGGGGGTGCTGGTACCCGCCTGGGTGGATCCGGTCAGTGGCTACCGTTGGTACGGTCCCGAGCAGCTCGACGAGGCGCGGCTGCTGGCCCGGCTGCGCCGGGCGGGGATGCCGCTCGCGGACATCCGGCTGGTGCTGGCGGGCTGGTCCAGTGCGGACGCCGCCCTGGTGCGAGAACTCCTCCAGACGCATCTGCGCCGTCTCGAAGCAGGGCTCTCCGAGGCCCGGAGGGAGTTCTCCACGCTCCGAGCACTACTCGAACGCAGGGAGAAAACCTTGACGTCGCTCCGCACCGCCACCGTCCGGCTGAGTGTCCGCGCACCCGAGCTGGCCGACGCGCTGGACGCGGTCCGGTTCGCGGCCGCCGCCGACCCCGAGCTGCCGATGCTCGGCGGTGTCCTGTTCGACATCGAGGGCGAGGAACTGCGGCTCGTGGCCACCGACCGGTACCGGATGGCCGTCGCGCGGGCCGGCACCACCGGATACGACGGCTCCCGCGAGCAGGTCGTCGTGCCGCTTCCCCTCGCCGGCGCGATGCGGGCGTTGCTGACCGGTGAGGAGGACGTCCGGCTCGCCGTCGACGGCGACCGCGTGGCTTTGGAGGCCGGGGACCGCCAGGCCGCCGGCCAGTTCCTCGACCACGACTTTCCCGACTACCGCCGCCTGGTCCGCGTGCCGGACGGGTGCCGCGCCGTCGTGGACGTCCCGGCCTTCCAGGAGGCGGTGCGAACCGGACCCGTCGTCAGCGGTGACGTACGCGGGCAGGACGGCACCCCCCGCGATCTCACCCTGCTCCGGGTGACGCCCGACGGCACCGTGACCGTCTCCGGGGACGGCGACGAGGAGCCCACCGGCCGCGAACACGTCCGCGTGGCCGTCGACCGCGCGTTCCTGCTGGACGCGCTCGCCGCCGGCGCGCGGGACCGGCTGGTCCTGGAGTTCGGTGCCCCCACGGCGCCCGTCACGATCCGCCGTCCCGACGACGAGGACACGTTCTCGATGCTGATGCCGGTCCGCCTGGAGAACTGACCGCAGCTCACCGGGGAAGAGGCCCGGCGGCGTTGTCAGTGGTCTGGCCTAGAGTTCCCAGCACTTGATCACTGCGGTGCGGGGAGGCACGGATGGGGTGGGTCACGGCCGGCGACTACGAGGTCGCCCTGGACGACGGGAAGGTGGTGTGCCGCAACGCGTCCGGGCGGCGGTTGAAGTCGGTCCCGGCCAAGCTCGCGGACGAGCCGGCCGTCGTCGGGCTGCGGCAGCTCGCCGAGTGGCTTGAGCGTCACGAACGCCAGTGCCTCACCGACGTGGAGCGGTGGATGGTGCGATCGCTGCCCGTGCCCCTCGCCGTCATCGCCCGGGTGTGGCCCGACCCGGCGTGGCGGTCGGCCCTGCGCGACCTGGTGGTCACCGGTGCGGACGGCGAGGTCGCGGGCTTCCTGCGGGACGCCGACTCCGAGCGCGGGCTCGGCCTCGTCGACCTCGACGGCGACACGGTGCGCATCGCCCCCGACCTCGTCCGCCTGCCGCATCCCGTGCTGCTGGAGGACCTGGAGGAACTGCGGGAGTTCGCCGTCGAACTCGGCGTCGAGCAGCGTGCCCAGCAGCTCTTCCGCGAGGTGTGGCACCGCCCGGCCGCGCTCGACACGGAGGGCACGGCGGTCGAGGAGTACGCGGGCGGCATGTTCAAGGAGCTGCGCTTCCTGCACGGACGGGTCGCCCAGCTCGGCTACCGCGTGCGCGGCGGGCACGCCGTGTGCTCCGTGCGGGAGCACGGCCGCGGCGTCGAGGCCCGGGTCTGGGTCGGCGACTACGACGGCTACGAGGAGACGGAGACCGGCCCGCTGATGTGGACCGACGCCGCCGGACAGGTGCTCCGGCTCGGCCAGGTCGGGCCGGTGGCCTGGTCGGAGGGCATGCGCATGGCCGCCGCGCTGTACGCCGGGCGCGACATCGAGGACGAGGAGCGGGCGGCATGAGCACGATGAGTGAGACCACCGCGCCCGGCGCCACCGCGAACGGCCCCGCCGACGACGCCACCTCCGCACCAGCCCGCCCCGCCGACGACGCCACCGCCGCCGCCCTGCTCGACGCCGGAGCCGTCCTGCCGCCGGGCAGCACCGCCCGCGAGGACGCCGACACCCTCACTGTCCGTACCTACACCCACCCCGCCCTGGACGGCCGCAGCGTCGTCCGGCTCGTGCCCGGCACCCTCGGAGAGGCCGAGGACCTCGCCCTGGACTTCCTCGGACTGGCCCGGGATCCGGAGACGCCCGAGGTCGGGCAGGTACGCCGCGAGACCCTCGGCTTCCCCGCCTGGGCGCTGGTCAACGACCCGGCGAACGGACATCACGCACTCGCCCTGGTCAAGGACGTCGAACGGCTCGCGCGGCAGGCCAAGTCCCGCCCCGGCACCGCCAAGGAGGGCTTCGAGGCGCTCGGCGACCGGCTCGGCCGGGCCGTGCCGCACTTCCTGCCCACCTTCTACGAGCAGGCCGCCCGCATCTTCCTGCAGTACGACAACACGACGTACGCCGCCGCCTTCTTCGGCAAGGCGCGCGAGGCCGAGCGGGTGCACGCGCTGGGCGTCGACGAGGAGCGGCAGCGCGCGGTCTTCCTGGAGTTCGCCTTCGCCGGCGCGCTCACGGTCAAGGCGCTCAAACAGCATGTGAAGGACCTCGCCGGCCGGCTCGACGCCGCCGAGGCGTGGGAGCAGTTCCGGCAGCTGACCGTGGAGCGCTGCGCGGCCGGTATGCCGCCGTACGCGTCGCTGCCGCAGGACGCGCGCGGTCTGATCAAGGCCGCCGGGCTGCCGCGGGTCGCCGCGGAGTGCGCCCTCGTCGCCGATCTCGTCGCCTCCCCCGCCGCCGTACGGGCACCCGCCTCCTTCTGGAACGCCTACCGGGCAACGCTGGCCGTCCTCGCCGAGGAGCAGCCGGCCGTCCGGAGCCGGTTGCTGGAGATCATGCCGGCCGGGCTGGGCCGCAGCACCGAGGACGACGAGTTCTGGCTGACGCTGCTGACCGAGTGCGGCGCCGACCTGCTGCTGACCGGCGAGGCCGGCGAGGCGTCCGACGGTGTGGACGCGGCGGACTGGCTCAGCCGCTGGGCCGCCCACCGCAAGCACGGCGCCACCCTCTGCGACCGTTCCGCCGCCACCCTCGGTCTGGTCGCGCGGATGGCGCCCCGGCTGCGCGCCGACGGCCGGGCCGTCGACCTGTTCGCGGGCCGCCGGCACACGGGAGTCGACCTCGACCTGCTGGACCTGTGCGCGGCCGAGGGCATCCCCCTCGCCCTGCCGGACGCCGATGCCGAGGTCCACCTCGGGCTGGACCGCTGGGTGTGTGACACCCTGCCGGGCCGGCGCGATCTGGCCGCCGCCGCGGCCGATCCGCGGCTGCGTCCCCTGCTGCTGCGGGCCGTCGGCGCCGTGGGTGACGTCCGGGCGGCCTCCCGGCTGCTGGACCGGCTCGCCGACCATCCCGTGCTGAGCGAGGTCCTGCGCGAGTGGCTGGACGACGCGGCCGCGGAACTCACCGCGGCGGCGGGCCTGCCGGGGGCCCGCGAGGCGCTGTACCGGCTGCGCCCCTTCCGCGTGGTGGCCCCCCGGGTCAACCCCGCGGCCGTCTCCCGCATCGCCGCCTACGAGGTCGCGCCCGTGCTCGGGCGCACGCTGCGGGCCGGGATCCTGGACGAGCTGGGCTGGTCCGCCCTCGACGACGCCCTGCGGCTGCTCGACACCGAGACGCGCAAGGACCGCGACAACACGCTGATCGTGAACGAGGCGTGGCCCCACCTGATCCTGAGCCGCGGCCACAAGGCGGTCGTCGTCGGCCCGGACGAGGTACTCCTCGAGCACGACCTGCGCCTGCCCGCCGATCTGGACCGCTGGCAGCGCCCGCGGTTCCGCTACACCGACGGCGAGTTGCTGGTGATGTGGTGGCACGGGGGCAAGCAGCGCGGCTACTGGTCGGCCCGGCCCGCCGACGTGTTCACCCTCGGCGGCGAGCCGGTGAACTGGTGGAGCAACGACGCCGACACACCGTCGATCCCCCTGCCCGGCGGCGGCCGGGCCACCGGCGGGCGCACCCTGCACGCGGGCGACACCGTCCTGCCGGCCGGCCGCCCCGTCATCGGTGACGGCGCCATGTACTGGCGCCAGGGCCGCCAGGGCCGCCGGCAGGTGTGGCTGGAGTACGACCCGGAGACCGGCACCCACGGGCGCGCGTCCCTGCCCGCCTTCCTCCGGTCCGGCATCCGCGACGACGCGGCTCTCCTGCAGGACCGGTGCCAGGTGCTTCCGCTGCAACCGGGCCTGCAACAGAGCCCGTTCGGCACCGACGGGACCGTACTCGGCCGCTGGGTGCGCGTCGACGACGAGGGCGCCGAGGTCCGCACGACCACCGGGACGCCGGACGGCCGCACCGTCACCCTGCGGAGCGACCGGCGACGGGGGCGTGCGGTACCGCTCGGTGCGCTGCGGCTGCCCGGCGGGGCCGAACCCGTCGCCGCGCTCCTCCACCGCGGGGTGGCACTGTTCTCGCAGGACGATGCCACCGGCGCCGGTGAGCTGGCCCGGGTGACGCCGGGCGAGCGGGGCGGCGAGTTCGCCGCGGGCACCCCGCTCGTGCCGCCGGTCGCGTTCTGGCACGCCCTGCGTCCGCGTGACGAGCGCGCGTCCGGTGTGCTGCGCGACCTGACCGACGAGCACGTGGGGCAGGTGCTGCGCGTCGCTGTCGAGGCCCTGGCCGAACGCCAGGCGCGGGTGGAGGCGGCGGGCGGCGCCTCCGGGACGACCGCCGAGGGCAAGCCCGTCGTGCCGACCGCGGAGGAAGTCGTCCGGCGCTCCCTGACCCGCTCCCTTCCCGGCCTCACCGACGAACGGCTCCTGACCGGCGTGGCGGCCCTGGTCCGCGCGGCGCTCCAGATCGCCCACCTCGTCACCGGGTTCGTGACGCCGCCCGCCGAGCGGCCGAAGCCGGACCCGCGGCGGACCGACGGCATGTTCGCGGACCACCGGCCCGAACACGGCGACGACCGGACGCTGCGCGCGGCCACCGCCGGACTCGCCTCCCTGTGGGGAGGCTGGGGCGGCGACCAGCGCTGGACGACCCTGCGGCAGGTCCGCGCCGTGAACCACGTGCTGTCCGGGAAGCCCGCCGACGGCAAGCCGCTGCCCGACCGGGCCCGCCTCACCGCCCTGGGCGACGGCTGGCACAGCGACGAGCACACGATCCCCGCCTTCGGCATGGTCTGGCCCTCCGTCCTGACCGTGCTGCGGCCACTGGCCCACCGCGCTGCCTCACCGGTCCTGCCGGACGCCGAACGCGAGGCGTTGCTCCTGCTGTTCGAGGCGCTGGCCGAAGGGCCGCTCGCGGATCCCCGGAGCGCGCTGCGCGAGATCGTGCTGAGCGAGCCGCACGACAAGCAGCAGCGCGCGGGTCAGGTGCTGCGCCGGGACGGCCGCACGGTGGTCGTCCTCGGTTGCCAGAACGTCGACCACCTCCGCGACCGCGTCAACTGGCTCGCCCTCGACCACGACCCGTCCGGCGGATTCGGAGCCGTCGCCCACTTCACGCTGGAGAAGGAGACCCGGCACACCTCGGCCTTCCCGGCCGACGGGCTCGCCGCCGTCGCCCGGTTGATCCGGGACAAGGGCCCCGCACCCTGGCGGCCCGAGTCGCCCTCCGCGCTCGTGGGGGCGACGCGTGGCGGCCTGGGTCCGGTCCAGGCCGCGGTGCTCCTCGCGGGGCAGCCGCAGAAGCTCGACGCCGACGCGCTGGCCGTGGTGGGGCTGAAACCGCGTCAGCTCGACGCGGGCAACGGCATGCTGGGCTCGCTTCCCGCCGACGACCGGCGGGCCCTTCTCGCCGCCCTGCTGCCGGACGATCCCGCGCGGCTGTGGACGACCGGGCCGGACACGGACGCCGCGGGCCGGGTGTGGGGCGAACGCCTGGCTTCCCTGCTCCGCCTGCCGGAGGACCTGACCGCCGACCTCGCCGGCCTGCCCACCGGCTACGCCGAGGACGTACTCAACCCGGCACGCACCGCCTGGCTCAGCCGCACCACCGTCCAACGCCCGGACAAGGACGGCAGGCTGGTCCCGGACGATCCCGGCGCGCTGCCCGCAGGACACACTCTGTCCGGTGCGGTCGCCGCCCTCGCGGCGCTCGCCTACGCCCTGCCTCACGGCCACCGCCTGCGCGCCGCCCTGCCGGACGGTCTCGCCGCCCTGCGTCGGCGCGTCGCCGACCCGGGACTGCTGCTCGACCTCGACGTCGCGTGGACCGAGAAGGGCGGACCGACGGCCGCCGAGCTGCGCAAGGCGTACGGACTGCCCGCCACCGGTGGTGCCGACGCGGACGGCATGACGCGGCTCGGCGAGGCGCTGGTGCTCCTGCCCTGGTACGGCGACCAGGAGACGGTGCTCGTCCGCCCGGCCGGCGTCACCGGGCCGGACGACGCCGTCTTCGGCCTGCTCGAAGGGCTGGTGGGCGCCGGGCGGGGTGCCGGACTGCGGGCGCTGCGGACGATCCTCGGCGACGAACTCGCCCGGGCCCTCTCCGTCGGCATCGATCCCGAAGGACCCACCGGACACGCCCAGGACCCGGTGGTCGGTGCTCCGGCGCTCGTGGCCGAGGTCGCCGCGGCCCACGGACTGAGCGAGGACGCGGCGGCGCTGTATCTGCAGTTGCTCGCCCTGCCCGATCCGACGGACCGCAACTGCGCCCGCTGGACCGGCTGGAAGCCCGCCCGGCTGAAGAAGGCCCGCGCCGAACTCGCCGGGACGGATCTGGTCGTCGAGGCCAAGCGGCCCCGGGCCGGACGTGCGCTCTTCCTGCCCTGCGGCTGGCACGACCTCAAGGCGCCCGCCCTGCCGGTGGAGACCTGGAAGGAGGGCCTCTACCCGGTCCGGGCAGACATACGGACGGTGCCGCTGCTGCCGGTGCCCGACCTGTTCGCCCGCGCCTGGGAGCGGGTCCGCGCGGGTGACGCACCCGCCTACGAGGAGCTCACCACCCGTGCCACGCGCAAGGGCCGCCGCCGGTGACGGCCGTCCCGTGCCGCCGGCGGAGCAGTGGGTGAGCAGCGGGTGACGACCGCCCGAGCCTCGCGGGGAACCAGCGACGACCAAGGCCCGCCTCCCCGTCGGGGCTCCCCCAATGCCCGCACCGCCTGCGGCTCCACCACCGGCCACGGCCGCGTCCAGGGGGCCGCGGATGCCCCTTGCCTGCCGCCCCGGAGAGCACGACCGGAGACGACCGGCCGTACCCTCCGGGGCCGCCACAGATGACCACCCGTCCCGTCCACCGGAAGACCCCGCCGATGACGACCACTCTCGCCTCCGACACCGCACGCCAGATCGTCCCGCCCGAGGACCGGTACGCCACCGAGCTGGCCTTCCTCGCCGCGTACGACGACGGACCGCGCCCACCCGCCTGGCGGCTCACGCCCCGTGCCGTCGTCCTGTTCGTCATGGGCAGCGACGGCCGGACCCTGCGGCTGCCCGACGCCGCCGAGGTGCCCGAGGGCGTACCGCGCCGCCTCGTGGTGCAGGGCAAGTTCGTCGGCGACCGGGCGCTGGTCGAGCGGTGCGTCGTCACCCTGGCCGGCGAGCGCGGTCTGCTGCTCGTCGGTGAGCCCGGCACCGCGAAGTCCATGCTCTCCGAGCTGCTGTCGGCGGCCGTGTGCGGCACCAGCGGCCTGGTCGTGCAGGGCACGGCGGGCACGACCGAGGACCAGCTCAAGTACGGCTGGAACTACTCCCTGCTGCTGGCCCAGGGCCCCAGCCGGCAGGCGCTGGTGCCCTCCCCCGTCCTGACCGCGATGACGCGGGGCGGCATCGCCCGGGTCGAGGAGGTGACCCGCTGTCTGCCGGAGGTGCAGGACTCCCTCGTCTCCCTGCTCTCCGAGCGGCGCATCGCCGTTCCCGAGCTCGCGGGCACGGACGACGCACTGGCGCACGCGGCACCCGGCTTCAACCTCATCGCCACCGCCAACCTCCGCGACAAGGGCGTCTCCGAGATGTCCGCCGCGCTCAAGCGTCGCTTCAACTTCGAGACCGTCGGCCCCATCCCGGACCTCGACGCCGAGACGGCACTGGTCCGCAGCCAGGCGCGGGCCTCCGTGGAACGCTCCGGGGCTCCGTTCCGGGTCGACGACGCCGTGCTGGAGGCCCTCGTCACCGCCTTCCGCGACCTGCGCGAGGGCCGGTCGGCGGAGGGCTGGGAGGTCGAGCGGCCCTCCACCGTGATGAGCACCGCCGAGGCCGTGTCCGTCGCGGGCGCGCTGGGGCTGGCCGCGGCGTACTTCCCGGGCGACCGGGACGTCCTGGGGCTGCTGCCGGGACACCTCCTCGGGGTGGTCCGCAAGGACGATCCCGCCGACGCCGCCCGGCTGCGCGGCTACTGGGACGGTCCGGTCCGGCGCCGGGCCGAGCAGGGTTCGGCCACCTGGCGCACCCTGTGGGACCTGCGCACGGTCCTGGAGGACTGACGGTGTCCGCGTCCCCGTCGCCGTCCCCCGACGAGGCGATCAGCGCCCTCACGGATCCGTCGGCGCCCTACCTCATCGGCGTACGGCACCACGCGCCCTCCCTGGCCGCGGCCGTCCCGGCGCTGCTCGACGGGGCCGCCCCGGACGTCCTGCTGGTCGAACTGCCCGCGGAGATGCAGCAGTGGCTGCCCTGGCTCGGTCACGAGGAGACCCGGGCGCCGGTCGCCCTGGCCGCCGCACCGGCCGGGGGCGGCGGGCCGGCCTTCTACCCCTTCGCCGACTTCTCCCCCGAACTCGCCGCCGTGCGCTGGGCCGCCCGGCACGGCGTCCCGGTCGTCGCCTGCGACCTTCCGCTGGCCGACCGGGCCTGGCACGAGGGCCGCCCCACGGCACCCGCGCCCGGCCCGCCCCGCCCGGGCGACGCCCCGCCACCGCCGGCCGGTTCCGGCCCGTCCGCGACCCCGGCCTCCGACGCACCGGTGCCCGGTCGCCCCGGCCTCACGGCCGCGCTCCGCGCACGGCTCACGGGTCGCGTCGGTGAGGATCTCTGGGACCGTCTCGTCGAGGCCACCGCGCCCGGCTCACCGCCGGAGGCGCTGCGCCGCGCTGCCCTCCTCACCGGGTGGGCGCTGCGCGAGGAGGCCGCCGCCCGCGGTGGCGTGCCCGAGCTGGACCTGCGGCGCGAGCGGTGGATGCGCTCCTGCCTCGCCCACGCCACCATGAAGGGCGAGCGCGCGGCCGTGCTCGTCGGTGCCTTCCACGCCCCGGCCCTGACGGCTTCCCCCGACGGAGACCGGCCCGGGCCGGACCATCGGGACACCGGCGGCGCGCCGGGCTGGACCACGTCCCTCATCCCGTACACCTACGCGCTGCTCGACGAACGGTCGGGCTATCCGGCGGGCATCCGGGACCCGGAGTGGCAGCACCTGGTCCTGCGGGCGGCGGGCGATCCGGCCGCGCTGGAGGAGGCGCTGACGGGGGCGGCCGTACGGGTGTGCGCGGAACTGCGCGCCCTCGGCCATCCGTCGGGGCCCGCCGACGCGCGCGAGATCACCCGGTTCGCCTCGGACCTGGCGCGGCTGCGCGGGCTCCCGGCGGCGGGACGCGGGGAACTGGTCGAAGCGGTGCAGACCGTGCTCGCCCAGGGCGAGCCGTACGGCAGGGGGCGTGCCGTCGCACGGGCGATGGAGAAAGTGCTGGTGGGGACGCGCAGCGGCCGTCCCGCACCGGGCGCACCGCGCAGCGGCCTCGCCCCCGCGGTCGAGGCGGAGCTGTCGGCCCTCGGGCTGCCCGGACCGGGTGCCGAGGCGCCCGGCGCGGCCCGGGACCTGCGGCTCGATCCCCTGCGGTCCGACCTCGACCGCCGCCGCGAACTGCTGCTGCGCCGGCTGTCGGTGTGCGGGGTGCCGTACGCGGAGCCGAAGGACGTGGCGGGCGCGGGCGGCGCCGAGGCCCTGACGACCCGTTGGGAAGTGCGCTGGACTCCCGCGACCGAGGCGATGCTGACCGCGGCCGGTGTCCGAGGGGTCACTCCCGCGCAGGCCGCCGAGGGGGCCCTGCGCGAGCGCCGGCGGGCGGAGCGGGACGAGGGCGGTCCGACGGCCGCGCAGACGCTGCAGGGGCTTCGGCAGGCGGCGGAGTGCGGCCTGCCGGATCTGACGGACGCGCGTCTGGCGGAGGCCGCGGAGGTGCTGCCCGGCGCCGCGACGCTGCCCGAGATCCTCACCGGTCTGGCCCTGTCGGACCGGCTGCGGGCGGGTCATGTCGCCGGACTCGACGCCGACGAGGGCCGTACGGCTCGGGCCGCCGCGGTGGCCGAGCTGCTCACCGCCGCCGCGGTGCGCCAGGTGGACGGCCTCACGGGCTCCGAGGACCCGGCCGACGCCCATGCC
Source organism: Streptomyces viridiviolaceus (assembly GCF_014650995.1). GTDB lineage: Bacteria > Actinomycetota > Actinomycetes > Streptomycetales > Streptomycetaceae > Streptomyces > Streptomyces viridiviolaceus. Next base: position 198,195 of record NZ_BMWA01000005.1, on the reverse strand, counting down.
CTGCTGGAGCTCGCCCACCGGGCCGACCTGCTGGGCGGCATCCGCCTGACCGATGCCCTGGCCCGCCTGGCGCACGACGGTTCGCCCCTAATGCGCGGTGCCGCGGGAGCCGTCCGTGTCCTCCTCGGCCACGAGGACGCCCACGTGCTCGGCGATCGCGTGGCGTCCTGGGTGGGCTCGGCGTGCGACGCCGCCTCCCGGTCCGCGCTGACCGCCCGGCTCACCGGCCTGCTGACGGCCGCGGGCCCGCTGCTGGAGGCCGCCGCCCCCGCGCTGGAGCCCCTGCTCGACCGCGTGTCGGAACTGACCGACAGGGACTTCCTCGACCGGCTCCCGGCGCTGCGCGGAGGGTTCGACACCCTCAGCCCGGCCGCCCGCGACCGCCTCCTGTCCACCGTCGAGGAACGCCTGGCCACCAGCCACCTCGCCGACACGGGCGGCCTGGACCCCGCCGCCCTCGCCCGGTGGACCCGCGCGGACCTGGCGGCCCGAGCCGCCCTGAGCGCCATCGGGCTGCTGTCTCCGCCCCCCGGACCCGCGGCCGGCACCTTGGCATCCGCCCGTGCCGTCACTGCCCTGGGCGAGACCCCGCGCACCTCCCCCGAGCAGCACCGACCGGCGCCCGAGGAACGCCTGCTGTCCCCCGCCGACCGCTGGCGGCTCGTGCTCGGTCGCCGTGCCGACCGGCTGGCGCCGGCCGCGTCCGCCCTGGCCACCGCCTTGGACGAGCTGTACGGCAGGGGGCACGGGGAGGGCAGCAGGGGCGACCTGACCGGGCCGGGCGGCCGGGGCGGTGGCCGGGAGGCTCCCTACCCAGGCGTACGGGAGTGGTCGGAGGAGCTGGCGGTGCTGTTCGGGCCGGGCATCCGCGAGGAGGTCCTGGCAGCCGCCGCCGCGTCGGGCCGGCAGGACGTGCTGGCCGAACTCGACCCTGACAGCGTGCGCCCCTCGGTGGACCTGCTGCGCACCGTGCTCCGGCACGCGGGCGGACTCCCCGAGGCACGGCTGGCCGCGCTCCGGCCGCTGGTCCGGCGCCTGGTGGACGCGCTGACCCGCCAACTCGCCACGCGGCTGCGCCCCGCGCTGCACGGCACGGTCCTGCCGCGCCCCAGCCGGCGGCCGGGCGGCGGCCTCGACCTGCCCCGTACGCTGCGGGCCAACCTCGCGACCGCGCGCCGCGGCCCGGACGGCACCGTCCGGGTCGTCCCCGAGCGCCCCGTCTTCCGTACCCGGGCCCGGCGCGCCGCCGACTGGCGGCTGATCCTGGTCACCGACGTGTCGGGGTCCATGGAGGCGTCGACGGTCTGGGCCGCCCTCACCGCCTCGGTACTGGCCGGGGTGCCGACGCTGTCCACGCACTTCCTGGCCTTCTCCACGGAGGTCATCGACCTCACGGACCACGTCGACGACCCGCTGTCCCTGCTGCTGGAGGTCAGCGTGGGCGGCGGCACCCATGTCGCCGCTGGGCTGCGGCACGCCCGCGAACTGGTCACGGTGCCGTCCCGCACGCTCGTCGTGGTCGTCAGCGACTTCGAGGAGGGGTATCCGCTCGGCGGGCTGCTCGCCGAGGTCCGTGCCCTGGTCGGGTCCGGCTGCCACGTGCTGGGCTGTGCGAGCCTCGACGACGCGGGACGCCCCCGGTACTCCACCGGCGTGGCCGGCCGGCTCGTCGCCGCCGGCATGCCCGTCGCCGCCCTCAGTCCCCTCGAACTCGCCCGCTGGGTAGGAGAGAAGATCGCATGAACCCGCACCTCCCGCCGGTCGCCCCGTCGGTGACCGCCGAGCTCGTCGCGGCGCTGACGCCCCGGTTGCGCAAGCGGCTGGACGCGGGCGTCGCCAAGGTGGCGGGGCGGCCGACGGTCCGCGAGGGCGATGTGGTGCGCATCGCCCTCGACGACGACACCGATCTGGAACTGCACGCTCCCGGCGGGGCCGTGACCAGCGCGGAGGCGGTCCGCTGCGGTTGTCTGCTCGCCCCGGACTGCCTGCACCGCGCCGCCGCGGCATCGGCCGCGCCCGTCGCCGATCCGGCGGACACACCCGCCACCGGCGCACCCCGGCCGCGGCCCGATCCGCCACAGCCCGCACCCGGTCCGGAGCAGCCGCCGACCGCTCCCGCACGGCCCGAGGACCGGACGCCCGCAGCTGCCGCCAGGAGCGTCACGGCGGCACCCACGGAATCCGAAACGGCCACCGCCGAGCAGCTCACCGCCGCAGCCGCCCTCCGCGACGCCGCTGCCGCCGTGCTGGAGGCCGGCGCGGAGGGCGCCGGTGCCGTGCTCCAGGCCGAGTTGCTGCGCGCCGCGCACACCGCGCGGCTCGCCGGGCTGCCCCGGGCCGCGGGCCGAGCGGTCGCCGCCGTCACGGCGTTGCGCGCGGCGCGCAGCGCCGACCCCGCCCACCGCCTCACCGATCTGGCCGCCGCACTCCGCGAGGTGCTGGGGGTCGCCCACCGCCTCCCCGGCGCCGCGGGCGCGGAACTCGCCGGGTTGCGCGGCACCGTACGGCAGCCGTACGCGCCGGACGGTTCGCTGCGTCTGTACGGGCTCTTCTCCGAGCCCGTCCTCACGGCGACCGGATACGCGGGTGCCGTCACGTGGACCGCCGACGCGGAGGGGCGGCTCTACACGGTTTCCGACGTCGCACCGGGCGGCGCGGACCGGGCGACGGGCGCGGCCGGGCGCAGCGTACGCATCGGCGACACGGCCCTGACGCACCGCGAACTGTCGCGGGCCGGACTCGCGGTGTCCGGTGCCACGGTCTCCCCGACGGGCCGGCTGGGTGCGGGCGCCGGCGTGCGGGCGGTGCGGGCGTCCGGCGCCGCGTGGCACGCCGAGCCGCTGGACGGTCTGTGGGCGGTGCCGGTGTCCGAGCAGGTCGCGCGCGCCCTGACGACCGAGCAGGACCTGCTGTTCCTCGACATCACGCTCGCCGGCACGGTCCGTGAGGCGGCGGGGGACTGCCTGGTCGCCGACTGCGGCGGCCTGACGCTCCGTCTCGCCGCCGCCCACGACGACCCCGCGCTGCCCCACCGGGACAACCTCCGCCTCCTCGCCTCCGCCCGGGGCGCCCGTCTCCGCGTCGTCGCCCGCCTCACCCCGGCCCCGCTCCCCCGCGCCCTGCTGCTGGCCACCAGTCACCCCACCGACCCCGGGGCCCGGGTCGACCTCGGTCTCGACCGGCTCCTGCGCGCGGATCTGCCCACCGCGCAGACGCCGCCGGTTCCGGCCGCGCCGGCACCCGACGAGGCCCCGGTGCATCTGCTGCGCCGCCGGGTCCACCAGGCCGCCTCGGGGGGCCGCCGCGTGCTGGCCCTCCCGGGGAACCGGGACGCCGACGCGGCCCGCCTGCGCCGGCACGGCCTGGCCACCGCGGGTGATCTCCTCGACGAGCTCCACGCCGCCGCCGCGGACCGCTCCCGGGACCCCTTCGGCAGGCTCCTGCCCGCCGACACCGCCCGCTTCGGGCGCGCCTGGCTCGCCGCCGCCGTCTACACCGAGGAACTCGACCGTGCGCTGTGCGCGGCCGCGTGGGACGCGCACCTCGCGCCGTCCTCGCCGTCGCCACGATGAGCCCCGAACCGAGGGCTCTCACCAGGCGGTTCGGGTAGCGTTCGACAGCTCCGGTGCCCACGGTCTTGCCAGGAGGAACCCGCCGCCCCTACAGTCCTCGGCACACCGGCGACTGGGAGCGCTCCCATCAGTGGGGAGAGGGGAGCGCTCCCGCCGCCGGCTCCCCTGGACTCCAGGCCCGTCGGCCGCCGGGACGGTCGGCCGCGTGGCGCCGCGACGCGCCCTCGCCGGAACGCGGCGTGAACGGGAGCCACACTCCGGGGGTCGTCCGAACCTCACGCGCCGGTTACAAAACGCTCAACCTCTGGTTGCCACGCGGTGATCGGGCGACGATGGGGGCATGACTCTGGCCCAGCGCGCCCTGGAGCGGCTGCAAGCCTGGCCGGACCTCACCTCGGGGCCGGCCAGTTGCGGCACGGGACGGGCGCTCCGCTCCGTCCGCGACGAGATCGTCCACTTCCACTCGGACCGGGACGTGGACCTCCACCTCACCCGCCGGGCCATCCAGCGCTTCCACTACGACCTCGGCGGTTCCACCGCGATCCGCCTGGTCCCCGGCTCGCGCTGGGTGACCGTGCACCTCGACTGCGACGCGGACGTCGACCTGCTGCTGAGCCTGGTGAGCATCGCGCTGAAGGCCCATCAGACCTGGCCCTCGGCCGACCTGCCGCCGTCGGGGTGCAACTTCCACCGCGTCACCGTGCTCCCCCGCAACGGCGCCGGCGACTCCTGAGACACGGCCGGCGGTGCCCGCGCGCGGACACCGCCGTTCCCCGGCTCAGTGGCCGGCCGGCTGCTCCGCGGTGCGCCGGACGCCGGCCGCGGCGACGACGGCGCCGAGCAGGCACAGGATGCCGGTGACGACGACGGCCGAGTGGACGCCGTTCATGAACGCCTGGCCGCTGCCCTCGATGACCGCCGCCCGCAGCCCCGCCGGCATGTCGCCGGAGACGGGCGCCACGCCCATCGCCACGGCGTCCCTGGCCTCGAGCAGCCCGTGGGCCATGGCCGAGGGGACCCCCGCGTCGGTCAGCTCCCCGGTGAGGGTGGAGCCGACCTTGCTGCTGATGAGGGAGACCAGCACGGACGTACCGAGCGCGCCGCCGATCTGCAGGGTCGTGGCCTGCAGACCGCCGGCCACACCGCCGTCCTGGACGGGGGCGTTGCCGACGATGGCGTCGGAGGAGGCGGACATCACCATGCCGACGCCGAGGCCGAGCGCGATGAACGGCGGCCACATCGTGGCGTAGGACGAGTCGGTCTGCCAGGTGAGCATGCCGAAGCAGGAGGCCGCCTGCAGCAGCATGCCGACAGGCATGGTCAGACGGGGCCCGAAGCGCTGGGTCAGGGCCGCGCCCAGGGGCGAGGCGACCAGCGATGCGAGGCTCAGCGGCAGAGTCCGCACGCCCGCCTCGACCGGGGTGAAGCCGCGCACGTTCTGCAGGTACAGCATGACGAAGAAGATCACGCCGAGCATGACGAAGAAGTTCAGCGCGGTGATGACCGCGCCGGTCGTCAGCGCGCGGCTGCGGAACAGGCGCATCGGCAGCAGCGGGTGCCGGACGCGGGTCTCGTACCAGCCGAACAGGAGGAGCACCACGAGGCCGACGGCGACGGCGCCCAGGGTCCCGGCGGAGGTCCAGCCCCAGGTCTCGCCCTTGACGACCCCGAACACCACGGCCAGCAGGCCGAGGGCGAGCAGGACGACGCCGGGGATGTCGAACCGGTGCCGCCCGGTGGAGTTGCGGCTCTGCGGGAGCACGAAGGCGCTGAAGACGAACGCGATGACGCCGATGGGGGCGTTGATGTAGAAGACGGACTCCCAGGTGACGTGTTCCACGAGGAGACCGCCGACGATAGGTCCGAGGGCCGTCGCGACGGCGGAGACCATGGCCCAGATGCCCACGGCCATGGCGAACTTCCTCGGCGGGAACACGGCGCGGAGCAGACCGAGGGTGTTGGGCATCAGCAGACCGCCGAAGGCGCCCTGCAGAGCACGGAAGACGACCACGCCCTCGATCGACCCGGACAGGCCGATGGCGACGGAGGCGAGGGTGAAGCCGGTCACGCCGACGAGGTAGTACGTGCGCCGGCCGAAGCGGTCGCCGAGCTTGCCGCCCAGGATGAGCGTGGCGGCCAGCGCGAGCAGGTAGGCGTTGGTCACCCACTGCAGCTCGGCCGTCGAGGCGTGCAGGTCGCTGCCGATCTCGGGGTTGGCGATGGCGACGACGGAGCCGTCGAGCTGGACCATGAACAGTCCGAACGCGACGGCAAGGAGGGTCAGCCAGGGGTTGGAGCGCAGACGGCCGGCCGCCGGTGGGGCGGTGTCGGCCGCGGGTGTGGTGGGGTGATCCACGGACGTGGACGGCATGGATGAGCCTTCTCTTCGGGTGCTGGGGTGGTGCGAGGGCGGGTGGCCCACGGGAACGGCGGGCCGGCGGCGGGCACGCCTTCGTGCCCGCCGCCGGCGGGAATGCCTGGAAGCGCCCGGTCAGCGGGCGGTGGGGTGGAGGTGCCGCGTCAGCGCCTCGAGGGCGCCCAGGGCGGAGCCGAGGGCGCCCTGCTGCCCCTCGGTGAGGGACGTCAGGGCGTGGCGGACGAAGGCGGTCTCCAGTTCCCGCACCTCGGCGACCCGCTCACGGGCCGTGGCGGTGAGGTGGAGGCGCACGACGCGCTTGTCGGCGCTGTCCTGCCTGCGTTCCAGATCGCCCTGCTCGGTGAGCTGGGAGACCAGGGCGCTGACGTTGTTCGGCTTCATCAGCAGGGCCTCGGCGGCCTCACGCACCGTGGCGCCCTCGCGCTGCGCTACGAACCGCAGCAGGGCGAGCTGGCCCTCCGGGGGCTTGGGGTGCGGGTACTGAGCGGCGACCTGCCGGTCCAGCGCCCGGTGCAGCGCGGGAAGGCACGCCGCGAGCCCGGAGGCCACGCGGTCGATGTCCCGGCGAGGGGTGCTGGAGTCGGTCACCCGCACACGATAAGTATGAGATTATAGGTATGTCAAAAGAGGTATTCGGTTCCCGGCCCCTGCAACGCCCTCGCAACCTTCCTCGTGCTGCCATACCCGCCATGCACGACACATACGAGGAGACCCCGCGCGTCGAGCTGACCCCCGCCGCGGCCGCACTGCTGCACAGGCTGCACGCGGCGCACGGGCCGTTGATGTTCCACCAGTCCGGCGGGTGCTGCGACGGCAGCGCCCCCATGTGCTACCCGGCGGGCGAGTTCCGCACCGGCGCCGCGGACGTCCTGCTGGCGGAACTGGACGTCGAGGGCATCGAGGAGCCGGTGGGGTTCTGGATGTCGCGCAGCCAGTACGAGGTGTGGAGCCACACCCGGCTGATCGTCGACGTCGTCCCGGGCCGGGGCAGCGGCTTCTCGCTGGAGGCCCCCGAAGGGGTGCGGTTCCTCATCCGTTCTCGCGTCGTACCGTGAGGCAGCCGCGGCGCCGCCGCCGTGCCGTCACGGGCTGAGGCTGCCGACGATGTCCGCCGTCGCACTGAGGCCGCTGTGGATGGTCGGGGCGATGCTCGTGCTGGCCAGGTAGAAGCCGAGCAGCAGGCAGACCAGCGCGTGCGAGAGCTTGAGCCCGCCGTTGCGCAGGAAGATCACCGCCAGGACGAACAGCAACAGCACCACAGAGATGGAAATGGCCATCGTCAACCTCCTCCGCCACGTCCACTTCGCGGCGTTCGGCCGTAAGTGTGGCGTAGCGGAGGGTTCGTCCGTGCGGCTGACCTGTCCTCCGAACGTGTGGTGTCTGCCGGTCCCCTACGCGGCGTGGTGGGCGTCCAGGAACGCCTCCAGCCCCGCGAGGTCGTCGGTGTTGAGGTGGTCGACCCCGGCGGCGAGCAGCTCGCTCCACACCGCGTCCCGGTCGGGGCCCGCCACGTCCGGGGTGGCCCAGAACCGCACGCGTTGGCCTCGCCCGTGGGCGGCGCCGACGATGTCCCGCAGCTTGCGCCGTTCCGCCTCCGGGAAGGCGCCCACGCCGCGCCAGGTGAAGTTCAGCGTCCAGTTGTCGCTGATCAGCGGGACGAAGGAAGCGGGGGCGGAGGTGCCGAGGTCGGTGAGCCGGCCGTCGTAGAAGGCCCGGCGCGTGGCCTGGGCCTCCATGGGCGCACGGGCCGCGCGGTCGCCGGAGATCACGGCGGTGACCGGGCCGGGGAACACCCGTCCGTGAGCGTAGGCGGTGAACAGGTGCTTGTAGCGCCGCAGCCGGCGGTCGAGTTCGAGGTACGTCGACGCGCCCTCGGTCTTGATGTCGACGAGAAGCTGCAGCGGACGCCGGTCACCCCGGTACACCCGGCCGTGGCCCGCCCGCACACGGGCGGCGAGCGGGTCGAGGTAGAGGGATTCCAGGGTGCGGGCCGGGTCGAGGTCCTCGGGGTCGTGGGCGACGAGGAGCTGGTCGCCCACCAGGTAGATGTCGGCCTCCACGCTGCCGAAGCGGTGGTCGAGGGCGTCGAGGAGGGGGCGGGGGTGCTCGTAGTCGTTGTGGGCGTGCGCGCGCCACAACGGGCGCGGCCCGTGCTTGCCTTCGCCCGCCAGTGCGGTGCCGGCGGGCAGGGCGACCGAGCCCGCGAGGGCGGCGCCGAGGGTGGTGAGGGCTCTGCGTCGGGTGGTGAGGGCCATGCTCTGCCTCCCTGGAAGTGCCGTACGGGACGCCTGTGAGTATGGGGTCGCGACACCCTCAAGGAGCAGAGTCCTGCGCGGAGTTGGCCGGACGGCCGTCGTGCGTTCACTTCGCCGGAGCAGGACGCACGGAAAAGCCCGCCCCTGGTGGGACGGGCTTCTCCGGTACGTCGGCCAGGAGCCGGTCAGGGGGCCTGCAGGTCGACCAGGCAGGCCAGGGTCTCCCGGTGGGCGCCGGCCGTGCCGTAGGCGATCGAGTCGGCCTTGGCCCGCTTCAGGTACAGGTGGACCGGGTGTTCCCAGGTCATGCCGATGCCGCCGTGCAGTTGCAGCGCCTCCTCGGCTGCGTGGACGGCGACCTGCCCGGCGTACGCCTGGGCGACGGCGACGGACACGTCGGCGTCCTCCCCGGTCGCGAGCGCGTCGGCGGCGCCCCGGGCGGCGGCGCGCAGGTTGACCACCTCCAGCCACAGCTGGGCGAGCCGGTGCTTGAGCGCCTGGAAGCCGCCGACGGGCCGGTTGAACTGCTTGCGTTCCTTCAGGTAGCGGACGGTCTCCGTCAACGACCAGTCGGCGAGGCCCAGTTGCTCGGAGGCGAGCAGCCCGGCGCCGGCCCGCAGGGCTCGTCGTACGGCGGGTCCGGCCTCACCGAGCCGACGGCCCGGCGCCCCGGCGAGGGTGACCGTCGCGAGCGGCCGGGTCAGGTCCAGGGACGCCTGCGGGGTGACGGTCACCGCGTCGCCGTCCACCGCGTACAGCCCGCCGTCGTCCGCGGGGACGAGCAGTACATCGGCGACGGCCGCGTCCGCGATGCCGGTCAGCTCCCCGTGCAGCAGCCCGTCTTCGAGCCGTACGGTCGTGAAGGCGGCGCCCGGAGCGGTGTCCAGTCCGACGGCGAGGGCCCCGATCAGACGCCCGGACGCCAGGTCGGCGAGCAGGTCGTCGGTGCCGCAGGCCAGCAGGGCCTCGGTCGCGACGACGGCGCTCGTCAGGAACGGCACGGGTGCCACGGCCCGGCCCAGCTCCTCGCACACGACGGCGGCCTCGCGGTGGGAGGCGCCCTGGCCGCCCTTCGCCTCGGGGACCAGGAGCCCGGCGAGGCCCATCCCTTCGGCCAGCGCCTTCCAGGCCGCGCTGCCGTGCGGTGCGTCGGACTCGATGCGCGTGATCACGTCCGCCGGGTCGCAGTGGTCGGCGAGCAGGTCCCGGACGGCGGCGCGCAGCGCCTCTTCCTCCTCCGAGTACAGCAGGTCGGGCTGGGTGCTCGTCGTGCTCATCGGGCGAGGTCCTTCCAGGCGACGTCCTTGTCGGTGCGCGGCTCGGCGGGCAGGCCCAGGACGCGCTCGGCGACGATGTTCAGCAGGACCTCGCTGGTCCCGCCCTCGATGCTGTTGCCCTTGGAGCGCAGGTACCGGTAGCCGGCGTCGCGGCCGGTGAAGTCCACCAGTTCCGGGCGGCGCATGGTCCAGTCGTCGTACAAGAGCCCCTCCGCTCCGCGGAGTTCCACCTCCAGGCCGCTGATCTCCTGGTTGAGGCGGGCGAACGCGAGCTTCATGCCGGCGCCCTCGGGGCCGGGCTGGCCGGCCACGAGCTGCTGGCGCAGCCGTTCGCCGGTCAGCCGGGCGACCTCGGCCTCGACCCAGAGCTTCAGGAGCCGCTGGTGCAGGTCGTGGGTGCGCAGCCCGGGGCGTTCGCGCCAGGTCCTGGAGACCGGGCCGATCATGCCGCCCTCGCGGGGCAGCCGCATGCCGCCGATGGCGACGCGTTCGTTGTTCAGCGTGGTCTGCGCGACCCGCCAGCCGTCACCGATCTCGCCCAGGCGGCGGGAGTCGGGGATGCGGACGTCGGTGAGGAACACCTCGTTGAACTCGGCCTCACCGGTGATCTGCCGCAGTGGCCGGACCTCGACGCCGGGGTCGGTCATGTCGCAGACGAAGTAGGTGATGCCCCGGTGCTTGGGCACGTCCGGATCGGTGCGGGCGATGAGGATGGCCCAGCGGGCGAGGTGCGCGCTGGAGGTCCATACCTTCTGCCCGTTGACCACCCAGTCCTCGCCCTCACGGACGGCCCGGGTGCCGAGGGCGGCCAGGTCGGACCCGGCGCCCGGCTCGCTGAACAGCTGGCACCAGACCTCCTCGCCCGTCCACAGGGGACGCAGGAACCGCCGCTTCTGCTCCTCCGTGCCGTACTGCAGGATCGTCGGCGCGGCCATCCCCAGCCCGATGCCGATGCGCCGGGGGTCGTTGTCGGGAGCGCCCGCGGCCTCCAGCTCGGCGTCGACGACGGCCTGCAGGGAGCGGGGGGCGGCGAGTCCGCCGAGGCCCTCGGGGAAGTGCACCCAGGCGAGCCCCGCGTCGAAGCGGGCCCTGAGGAAGTCGAGGCGGTCGGTCGTGGCCGGCGGACGGTCGGCCAGCAGCTCCCGCGTGCGGCGGCGCAGCTCCTCGGCGTCGGTCATGCGGCGGCTCCCTTCTCCAGGACGACGGCCACCCGGCCGGTCGTCACGCCGTCGGCGACGCGCTGCACGGCGCCCGCGGCCCCGTCGAGCGGCACCCGCTCGCTCACCAGCGGCGCGATCGCGCCCCGCGCGGCCAGTTCGGTGAGCTGCTCGTGGCAGTGCTGGACCAGCTTGGGGTTCTTGGTGTTGTACAGGCCCCAGTGCAGGCCGAGGACGGCGTAGTTCTTCACCAGCGCGTGGTTCAGCGCGGGGCTGGGGATCGAGCCGCTGGCGAAGCCGACGACGACGATCCGGCCCTCGAAGGCGACGGCCTTGGCGGACTGGGCGTAGGCGTCGCCGCCCACCGGGTCGTAGATCACGTCGGCGCCCCGGCCGCCGGTGGCCTCCTTGACGGCGGCGACGACCTCCTCGCTCCGCCGGTCGATCACCACGTCGCAGCCCAGTTCGCGGGCGACGGCGGCCTTCTCGGCGCCGCCGACGACGCCGATGACGGTGGCGCCCGCGGCCTTGCCGAGCTGTACGGCCGCGCTGCCGACCCCGCCCGCGGCGGCGTGGACGAGCAGGGTCTCGCCGGCCTCCAGACGGGCCCGGCGGTGCAGGCCGAACCAGCCCGTCTGGTAGCCGATGTGCAGGGCGGCGGCCTCGGCGTCGTCCAGGGCTTCCGGCGCGGGCAGCAGGGCCGCGGCGTCCGCGACGGCGTACTCGGCGAAACCGCCGTGCGGCAGCACGGGGTTGGCGATCACGCGGCGCCCGTCCTCGGTCTCGCCGCAGACCTCCACGCCCGGCGTGAACGGCAGCGGCGGCCTGACCTGGTACTGACCCCGGCACAGCAGGGCGTCCGGGAAGTTGACGTTGGCGGCGCGGACCCTGAGCAGGACCTGGCCGTCGCCGGGCGTCGGCGGCGCGACGTCCGCGAGGCGCATCACCTCGCTCGGCTCGCCGTTCTCGTGCACCTGCCATGCCTGCATGCGGGGCCTCCACGCGACTGTCGGACCGGGGTCCATCGCATACTAAGCGGTCGCTTGCCGATCAGGGAACAGGTCGCGGACAGTCGGACGTCACGACCGGGCCGGCCGCGCCCGTACGTGCATCCGCTCCCCCTGCGGACCGAACAGGCTGATGAACTCGGCCGGCCCCTCCCCCGTCGATCCGAACCAGTGCGGCACCCGCGTGTCGAACTCGGCGGCCTCCCCCGCGGTCAGCACCACGTCGTGCTCTCCCAGCACGAGCCGGAGCCTGCCGGAGAGGACGTAGAGCCACTCGTATCCCTCGTGGGTCTGCGGGTCCGGCTCCTGCTTCCGCTTCGGTTCGAGCACCTTGAACGCCTGGAGCCCGCCCGGCTGGCGGGTCAGCGGCCAGTGGGTGCGGCCGTGGCGCAAGATCGGCTTGGACCGTACGCGCGGATCCCCGACCGGCGGGGCGCCGACCAGCTCGTCCAGCGGCACCTGATGGGCCTGGGCGATCGGCAGCAGCAGTTCGAGGCTCGGCTTGCGCAGCCCCGACTCCAGCCGCGACAGGGTGCTGACCGAGATGCCGGTCGCCTCCGAGAGCGAGGCGAGGGTCACCTCCCGCTCCTTGCGAAGCCGGCGGAGCCTCGGTCCGACACCCGCGAGAACATCGTCTGCAGTCATGAACTTATTGCAGAACCGGCAAACGCGTTTGTCAATGTGGTGGGGCCCGAGCGACCTTCTTCGTGGAGGTGGTCACCATGACCCGGAACAACGACCTGACCGAGAAGTACGAAGTGATCGTCGTCGGGGGCGGCGCGGCCGGACTGTCCGCCGCGCTCGTCCTGGGCCGGGCACGGGTGCGGACCCTCGTCGTCGACGCGGGCGAGCCGCGCAACGCGCCGTCCGACCACATGCAGGGGTACCTGACCCGGGACGGCGTGTCGCCCGCCGAGTTCCTGGCCCTCGGCCGGGAGGAGATCGCCCGGTACGGCGTCGAGCTCGTCCGGGACCGGGCGGTGGACGTGAGCCCGGGCGAGGACTTCGCGGTGGTGCTGGCCGGCGGTCGGACCGTGCACGCGCGCCGGCTGATCGTCACCACCGGGCTGAGGGACGAATTGCCGGAGGTCCCCGGGGTCGCCGAGCGGTTCGGCCGGGACGTGCTCCACTGCCCGTTCTGCCACGGCTGGGAGGTCCGCGACGAGCGCTTCGGCGTCCTCGCCACCAGCCCGCTGGGCGTGCACCAGGCGCTCATGGTGTCCAACTGGTCGGACGACGTGACCCTGTTCCTGCACACGGTCGCCGAGCAGGAGCTGTCCGACCAGGACCTGCGCCGGCTCGCCGCCGCCGGGGTCAAGGTGGTCCCGGGCGAGGTCGCCGGCCTGCGGGTCGAGGACGACCGGCTCACCGGGGTCCGGCTGGCGGACGGTGCGACGCACGAGCGCTCGGTGGTGTTCGTCGGCCCGCGCGCCGTCCCGCAGACCGGCCTGATGGAGCGGCTGGGCGCCGAACTGCAGGAGACCCCCTTCGGGGCCTACCCCGTGGTGGACCCGACGGGCCGGACGACCGTCCCCGGTGTGTGGACCGCGGGCAACGCGATGGGATTCGGCGAGCAGGTCGTCCACGCGGCGAGCGGCGGCTACCGCGCGGCGGCGGCGATCGTGGGCGACCTCGTCATGTCGGACCTGGACGCGGGCCTGGAGAAGTAGGGGACGCGGGCGCGGCCGGACGGCCGCGGACGCGGCCCGGCGGGGGGCGCGGACTCGGACGCGGGGGCACCGGTGCGCAGGCACGCCCGCCGAGGCAGCAGGCACGAACGCCGAGGCACCGCAGGCACGAACGCCGAGGCACCACTGCCGCGCACCGCCCCGTCCCGCACTCCCGGGCCCCGGACCACGTCGGTGCGACCACGCCCCGTCACAGCCGCCCGTCCCACGGACGATCACCACCGGCCGGCATCCCCAGACCGGCACCGACCAGCGACACACCGCCCGCCCCAAAGCCCCCCCGACACCCCCGACCCCCCCGACACAGACACAACCGCCCGCCCGCGCACGGACCCCACCGGCCGGCATCCCCAGGTCGGCACCGACCAGCGACACACCACCCGGCCCCACACCACCCCCGATGCAGCCACAGCCGCCCGCCCGCGCACGAACCAACAGGCCGACACCCCGCGCCAGGGCCGACCAGGTGATGTACGGCCGGCGGGTCCGAAGCCGGTCGCGGACGTCGGGCGGCCGGCCCCGGTGGGAGACGGCCGTGCGGGTGTAGGGCGGCCCGGCGCGGTGCACCATGGCTGCATGCTGCTTGCCCGGCTGGCCCAGGTGTCACGCGAGGTCGGCGCCACCTCGGCGCGGTCCCGGAAGATCGCCCTGCTCGGGCAGCTGTTCCGGGAGGCGGAGCCGGAGGACGTGCCGGTCGTCATCCCCTACCTCGCGGGGCGGTTGCCGCAGGGCCGCATCGGCGTCGGCTGGAAGGTGCTGAGCCGCCGTGTCGCTCCGGCCGCCGAGCCGACCCTGACCGTACGCGAGGTGGACGCCCGGCTCACGCACCTCGCCTCGGTCTCCGGGCCCGGTTCGCAGGCCGAGCGCACGGAACTGGTCGGGGAGTTGATGGGCGCCGCCACCGAGGACGAGCAGCGCTTCCTGCTCGGGCTGCTCACCGGCGAGGTCCGGCAGGGCGCCCTGGACGCGGTCGCCGTCGAGGGCCTCGCCGGGGCGACCGGGGCGCCCGCGGCGGACGTACGGCGGGCGGTGATGCTCGCGGGTTCCCTGCAGACGGTGGCCGAGGCGCTGCTCGCCGACGGGCCCGCGGCCCTGGAGCGCTTCCGGCTCACCGTCGGCCGCCCGGTGCTGCCGATGCTGGCGCACAGCGCGTCCTCGGTGGCCGAGGCGGTCGGCAAGCTGGGCGCCTCGGCGGTCGAGGAGAAGCTGGACGGCATCCGCGTCCAGGTGCACCGGGACGGCGAGACGGTACGCGTCCACACCCGCACCCTCGACGACATCACCGACCGGCTGCCGGAGGTCACCGCCGCCGCCCTCGAACTGCCGGGCGAGCGGTTCGTCCTGGACGGCGAGGTGATCTCCTTCGGCGCGGACGGCCGCCCCCGCTCCTTCCAGGAGACCGCCGGACGCGTCGGCTCCCGGGTCGACGTGGCCACGGCGGCGCGGGCGGTCCCCGTCTCCCCCGTGTTCTTCGACGCGCTCTACGTCGACGGCCGCGACCTGCTCGACCTGCCGCTGACCGAGCGGCACGCGGAGCTGGCGCGGCTGGTCCCGGAGCCGATGCGGGTGCGGCGCACCCTGGTGCCGGGGCCCGAGGACACGCGGGCCGCGGAGGAGTTCCTCGCCGAGACGCTGGAGCGCGGCCACGAGGGCGTCGTCGTCAAGGCCCTCGACGCCGCCTACAGCGCGGGCCGGCGCGACGCGGCCTGGCTCAAGGTCAAGCCCGTGCACACGCTCGACCTGGTCGTCCTGGCCGCCGAGTGGGGCCACGGCCGCCGCACGGGCAAGCTGTCCAACCTGCACCTGGGCGCCCGCACCGCCGACGGCTCCTTCGCCATGCTCGGCAAGACCTTCAAGGGCATGACCGACGCCATGCTGGCCTGGCAGACCGAGCGCCTCGGCGAGCTGGCCGTCGAGGAGCACGGCTGGGGGGTGACCGTACGCCCCGAACTGGTCGTCGAGATCGCCTACGACGGCCTCCAGCGGTCCACCCGCTACCCGGCCGGCGTCACCCTCCGCTTCGCCCGCGTGATCCGCTACCGCGAGGACAAGCGGCCGGAGGAGGCGGACACGGTGCAGACGCTGCTCGCCGCCCACCCGGGGGTGGCCCCGTGAGGCGCAGCGCGGGCCTGCTGCTCTTCCGGCCCACCGACCAGGGCCCGCAGGTGCTGCTCGGCCACATGGGCGGCCCCTTCTACGCCCGGCGCGAGGCCGGCGCCTGGACGATCCCGAAGGGCGAGTACGACCCGGCCGAGTCCGCCTGGGACGCGGCCCGGCGCGAGTTCGAGGAGGAGCTGGGACTGCCGCCGCCCGACGGCGAGGCCGTGCCCCTCGGCGAGGTCCGGCAGGCGGGCGGCAAGACCGTCACGGCCTGGGCGGTCGAGGCCGACCTCGACCCGGCGACGATCGCTCCCGGCACCTTCCGGATGGAGTGGCCGCCGAGGTCCGGGCGGATCGAGGAGTTCCCCGAGCTGGACCGCGTGGCGTGGTTCGCGCTGGACCGGGCGCGCGAGGTGATCGTGAAGGCGCAGGCCGCGTTTCTCGACCGGTTGGCGGAGCACTCGCACTGACGAGACCTGTCCGCGTTGCGGCGCCCACCGCCGCGCGCCAAGGTCGAAGCAGAGTTCGCTCCCAGGGAGGCCAGCCATGCCCATCGCGACGGTGAACCCGGCGACCGGCGAGACGCTCAGGACGTACGAGGCCATGGGCGAGGACGAGATCGAGCGCCGGCTCCAGCTCGCCGAGGCCACCTTCCGCACCTACCGGACGACGACGTTCGACGAGCGGGCCCGGCTCATGCACCGAGCGGCCGATCTGCTGGAGGAGGATCAGGAGGAGATCGGCAGGGTCATCACCACGGAGATGGGCAAGCCCGTCAGGCAGGCCCGCGCCGAGGCCGCGAAGTGCGCCAAGGCGATGCGCTGGTACGCCGACCGCGCGGCCGGGCTGCTGGCCGACGAGGAGCCCGCCGAGGCCGATGTGAAGGACTCCGGCGCCTCGCGCACCTTCGTGCGCTACCGGCCGCTCGGCCCGGTGCTCGCCGTGATGCCGTGGAACTTCCCGCTGTGGCAGGTGATCCGGTTCGCGGCCCCCGCGCTGATGGCGGGCAACGTGGGCCTGCTCAAGCACGCCTCGAACGTGCCGCAGACCGCCCTGTACCTGGAGGACCTGTTCCACCGGGCCGGTTTCCCCGAGGGCTGCTTCCAGACCCTCCTCGTCGGCTCCGCCGCGGTCGACGACATCCTGCGCGACGAGCGGGTGCGGGCGGCCACCCTCACCGGCAGCGAACCGGCCGGCCGAGCGGTCGCCTCCACCTCCGGGGAGATGGTCAAGAAGACGGTGCTGGAGCTGGGCGGCAGCGACCCGTTCGTCGTCATGCCGTCCGCCGACATCGACCGGGCGGCCCAGGTCGCGGTGAACGCGCGCACCCAGAACACCGGGCAGTCGTGCATCGCCGCCAAGCGGTTCATCGTGCACACGGACGTGTACGACGCCTTCGTCCAGCGCTTCACCGAAGGCATGAGGGCGCTGAAGGTCGGCGACCCCATGGACGAGGACACCGAGGTCGGCCCGCTCTCCAGCGAGCAGGGCGTGAACGATCTGGTGGAGCTGGTCGACGACGCGGTGCGCGGCGGCGCGACCGTGCTGTGCGGCGGCGAGCGCCCCGACGGACCCGGCTGGTACTACCCGCCGACCGTGCTGGCCGGCATCACCCGCGAGATGCGCATCCACCGGGAGGAGGCCTTCGGTCCGGTCGCCACGCTGTACCGCGCGGCCGACCTGGACGAGGCCGTGCTGATCGCCAACGACACGGACTTCGGTCTCAGTTCCAACGTCTGGACGCGCGACGACCTGGACGTGGACCGCTTCGTCCGGGACCTGGAGGCGGGCAGCGTCTACGTGAACGGGATGACGGCCTCGCACCCGGCGTTCCCGTTCGGCGGCGTCAAGCGGTCGGGCTACGGGCGTGAGCTGTCCGGGCACGGAATCCGCGAGTTCTGCAACATCACCACCGTATGGCACGGGGCGTGAGGCTTCCGCGGCTACGATCCCCTTTTGTGACCCGCGAAGTGACACTGCCCCTGATCGTCGACGACCGCGGCACCCTGCAGGTGGCCGCGGCCGACGTGAGCAAACTGCTGCGCACGGTGGGCGGACGGTGGCTGCGTCTGGTGGAGGCCGGCGAGGAGAGCCTGGACGAGGACACCGTCGCGGCCCTCACCATCGAGCTCGCCAAGCTGGCCGACCGGATCGACGTGGCCTGCATCGCCCACAGCAGCGGTCAGTCCTCCTGACGCACCTCCAGTTCCCACAGCGTCTCCCAGAACATCGCCTCGTAGGCCCGCAGCAGGTGCCCGTAGCGGTGCACGAGGTCCTCGTCCAGCCGCCCGGCGTCCAGCGCGGCCTGCACCGCGGCCGTCGCCGTCCGCTCCAGTTCCGGCGCGGGTCCGGCGAAGAAGTCGAAGAACGCGCAGGCCTCGTCGGTGAAGCCGTAGTGCCGGCGCAGCGCCTCGGCGATCGCCGCGCAACAGCCGCCCCACGCCGAGAAGTTGGCGTGCAGGGCGAGCATCGTCTCGGACGGCGAGCCGTTCAGTGCCAGCCAGGCGACGTACGCCGGATAGGCCTGGCAGCCGGGCAGCGGTTCGTACGCCACCGCCCGCTCCTCGTGCACACCGCAGGCCGCGGCGAACGCCTCCAGCAGCCGACCGGCCGACGCCTCGCCCTCCGCCAGCGCCGTGAACCACGCGGCGGTCCGAGGCTCCTGGGCGGCACGGCCCGCCAGGTACAGGAACGAACGGTGGTCCGCGGCGATCACCCACCGCTGCTCCAGCGCGAGCGCCGCGAGCGTGTCCCGGCCGGCCGCGCCCCGCGCCAGCAGCGGCACCAGCCGGTTGGCGCCGGGATCCGGGGCGAGTTGCCGCGTGGTCGTCTCCGGCAGTTGCCCGGCCGTGCGGCCCATCGGTGCCTCCTCTGCCTCCCTGCGCGCGGTCGCGCCCCTCCGCCAGGGTCCCCGAAATGGAGTAGTCCCGCGAGTGATCACCGCCCTGATGGGTGATTGTGGGTGGACACCCCAAGTGGTGCACCCGTCCTAGGCGCACCGCTTTCTGACCGGGGGGCGCAGGGCCTTCCGGGAGGCGAAAGCAGGCACGGTTCATGGCGACTTTGTGCAGACCTTCGGTGTCCGTCCCAGAGCACGTGATCACGATGGAGGAGACGCTGGAGCTGGCGCGTGAGCGCCACGCGGGCCACCCTCAACTGTCGCTGGCCCTCCGGCTGATCGAGAACACGGGCGTGCGCACCCGGCGCATCGTCCAGCCCATCGAAGAGACCCTGAAGCACCCCGGCTTCGAGGAGCGCAACGACGTCTACGAGGCCGAGGCGAAGGCCCGGGTCCCCGCGGTGATCCAGCGGGCCCTCGACGACGCGGAAGTACTGGCCACCGACATCGACGTCATCATCTACGTGTCGTGCACGGGCTTCATGATGCCCTCGCTCACCGCGTGGCTCATCAACGAGATGGGCTTCGACAGCACGACGCGTCAGATACCCATAGCCCAGCTGGGCTGCGCGGCCGGCGGCGCGGCGATCAACCGCGCCCACGACTTCTGCACGGCCTACCCCGAGGCCAACGCGCTCATCGTGGCCTGCGAGTTCTGCTCGCTGTGCTACCAGCCCACCGACCTCGGCGTCGGCTCGCTGCTCTGCAACGGCCTGTTCGGCGACGGCATCGCGGCAGCGGTGGTCCGCGGCCGGGGCGGCACCGGCGTCCGGCTGGAGCGCAACGGTTCGTACCTGATCCCCAAGACCGAGGAGTGGATCATGTACGACGTGCGGGCCACCGGCTTCCACTTCCTGCTGGACAAGCGGGTGCCGGCCACCATGGAGCCGCTCGCCCCGGCGCTGCAGGAGCTGGCCGGCACGCACGGCTGGGACGCGTCCGACCTGGACTTCTACGTGGTCCACGCGGGCGGGCCCCGGATCCTGGACGACCTCAGCAAGTTCCTGGAGGTCGACCCGCACGCGTTCCGGTTCAGCCGGGCCACGCTCACCGAGTACGGGAACATCGCCAGCGCGGTCGTCCTGGACGCGCTGCGCAGGCTCTTCGACGAGGGCGGCGCCACCGACCGGGCGCGCGGACTGCTGGCCGGTTTCGGGCCCGGCATCACCGCGGAGATGACCCTGGGCCGCTGGCAGACCGCGGACGACATGCAGGAGGTGGGGCGCACGTGATCGAGGAGACGCTGGAGCGGAGCGTCCCCGCCGTGCGGGACTGGCCGCCGGCCGGCCTGGACGGCACGGACTTCGACCCGGCCCTGGCGGAGCTGATGCGGGAGGGCCCGGTGACCCGCGTCGGCCTGCCCGACGGGGAGGGCCGGGCCTGGCTGGTGACCGGCTACGACGACGTGCGCCTGGTCACCGACGACCCTCGGTTCGCGCGCGCGCCCGTGATGGCCCGGCAGCTCACCCGGCCGGCCCCGCACTTCGTCCCGGAGCGCGGCGCCGTGGGCCTCCTCGAACCGCCCGACCACATCCGGCCGCGCCGCGCGGTGGCCTCCGCCTTCACGGCGCGGGGCGTGGAGCGGGTGCGTGAGCGGGCCCGTGGCATGCTGGGCGAACTCGTCGACGCGATGCTGCGGGCGGGGCCGCCGGCCGACCTCACCGAGGCGGTGCTGAGCCCCTTCCCCATCGCGGTGACCTGCGAGCTGATGGGCGTCCCGGCCGCCGACCGGCACAGCCTGCGCACCTGGACCCGGCTGATCCTGTCCTCCTCGCACGGCGCCGACGTCGGCGAGCGGGCCAAGCGCGCGATGAACGCGTACTTCGCCGATCTCATCGGCTCGCGCGAGGACAGCACGGACGAGGACGTCACCTCGCTGCTGGGCGCCGCCGTCGGCCGGGGCGAGGTCACGTCGGAGGAGGCCGTGGGTCTGGCGGTGCTGCTGCAGACCGGCGGCGAGGCGGTCACCGACAGCAGCGGGCAGATGTTCCACACCCTGCTGACCCGCCGCGAACTCCTCGAGCGGCTGCGCTCCGAGCCGGAGACCCGGCCCCGGGCCGTCGACGAGCTGCTGCGCTGGATTCCCCATCGCAACGCGGTCGGGCCGTCCCACACCGCTCTGGAGGACGTGGAGCTCCACGGGGTGCGGATCCGGGCGGGCGACGCGGTCCACGTGTCGTACCCGGCCGCGAACCGCGACCCGGAGGTCTTCCCGCACCCCGACGACATCGACGTCTCCCGCAGCCCCAACCCGCACCTGGCGTTCGGCTTCGGACCGCACTACTGCCCGGGCGGCATGCTGGCCAGGATGGAGTCGGAGCTGCTGGTCGACACCCTCCTGGACCGGGTGCCGGGGATGAGGCTCGCCGTGCCGCCGGGGGACGTGCCCTTCAAGAAGGGCACGCTGATCCGCGGGCCCGAGGCCCTGCCCGTGACGTGGTGATCGGACGATGACGACGACGGAGGGGCTGCTGGTGCCGCCCGGTCACGGCCGGGTCGTGCAGGCACCCGCCCAGCACGTGACCTTCAAGGTGACCGGTTCGCACTCGCGCACGGCATCCACCTTCGAGGTGGTCGTGCCGCCGGGCTTCGACGTCGGCGCCCATGTGCACACCCGCAGCGAGGAGCTGTTCTACGTGCTCGAAGGCGAGCTCGACGTGCTCGCCTTCGAGCCGCGGGTCCGCACGGCCGACAACTGGCAGAAGTGGGAGTCGAGTTCGGGCAACCGCGTGGTACGCGCCACCCCGGGCACGGTCATCGTCGTACCGCCCGGCTGCCCGCACGCGTTCGCGAACCCGACGGACGCCCCCGCGAAGATGTTCTTCCAGGCGTCCCCGCCCCCGGACCACGAGCGCTACTTCGAGGAGCTGCTGGAGATCCTGGGCGAGGGGGGCCCACCGGACCACGAGGCGATCGAGGCTCTGAGGAAGCGCTACGACATCGAGCAGCTCACACCTTTGAAACACAGGTGAGGGTGCCGCCTCAGGGGCGCGGGGAACTGCGCGACCGGCCACAGCGGACCTCGGGACCGCATGGAACCCGCACCCCCACGGCGTCACCGGATCGGCATCCCCGACAGGGTCCGGGCGATCACCAGCCGCTGGATCTCACTCGTCCCCTCGAAAATCGTGTAGATCGCGCTGTCGCGGTGCATCCGCTCCACCGGATACTCGCGCGTGTACCCGTTGCCGCCCAGGATCTGGACCGCCTGGGCGGTCACCTTCTTCGCCGTCTCGCTGGCGAACAGCTTGGACATCGAGCCCTCGGCCGCCGTGAACGGCTTGCCGTTGACCGCCATCCACGACGCCCGCCACACCAGCAGGCGCGCCGCGTCGATGGACGTCCGCATGTCCGCGAGC
The DNA here is from genome assembly GCF_014650995.1 of Streptomyces viridiviolaceus. Classification (GTDB taxonomy): domain Bacteria; phylum Actinomycetota; class Actinomycetes; order Streptomycetales; family Streptomycetaceae; genus Streptomyces; species Streptomyces viridiviolaceus. Next base: position 176,504 of record NZ_BMWA01000005.1, on the reverse strand, counting down.
TGGAAGGCGACGCCCTGGTTGTCGATGATCGGCCGGCCGAACTGCTCCCGGGTCTGCGCGTACGCCAGCGCCACCTCGTACGCCGCCCTGGCGGTGCCCACCGCCATCGCGCCGACCGCCGGACGGGACGCCTCGAAGGTCGCCATCGCGGCGTTCTTCACCCTCTCGCCGCCCTTCTTCGCGCGCTCACGGGCCCGCGCCAGGCGCTCGTCCAGCTTCTCCTTGCCGCCGAGCAGGCAGGAGCCGGGGACGCGCACGCCGTCCAGGATCACCTCGGCGGTGTGCGAGGCACGGATGCCGTGCTTCTTGAACTTCTGGCCCTGGGACAGGCCGGGCGTGCCCGGCGGGACGATGAAGGAGGCGTGGCCCTTGGAGCCCAGCTCCGGGTCGACGACCGCGACGACCACGTGGACGTTGGCGATGCCGCCGTTGGTCGCCCACGTCTTGGTGCCGTTGATCACCCACTCGTCCTTGGCCTCGTCGTACACGGCGCGCGTGCGCATGGAGGCCACGTCGGAGCCGGCGTCGGGCTCGGAGGAGCAGAACGCGGCGACCTTGACGTCGTTCGCGTCGCCGTACATCTGGGGGATCCAGGTGCCGATCTGCTCCTCGGTGCCGTTGGCGAGGACGCCGACGGCGGCGAGGCCGGTGCCGACGATCGACAGGGCGATGCCCGCGTCGCCCCAGAACAGCTCCTCCATCGCCATGGGGATGCCGAGACCGGTGGGGTCGAAGTACTGCTGGGCGTAGAAGTCCAGGGAGTAGATGCCGACCTTGGCGGCCTCCTGGATGACCGGCCAGGGAGTCTCCTCACGCTCGTCCCATTCGGCGGCCGCGGGACGGATGACGTCGGCGGCGAAGCCGTGCAGCCAGTCCCGGACCTCCTTCTGTTCGTCGTTGAGCTCCATGGTGAACTCGGCCATGACCCCTCCAGCGGCGCACGTGCATGTTACTTGCGGTAACAGGAGTCTGTTACCGGTGGGTAGGAAAAGTCAACTCCCGACGACCCGTCGGCCTCCCGTTCGATGCCCGGGACCCCCCGGGTGTTAGTTTGCGCAGGCGTCACCGAATCAGCACGGGTGGGGAGAGCACATGGACACCACGCAGCGGACCGATCAGCAGCGGTCCGCCGACCGCCGACGGCGGGAGCTGCTGGAGGCCGCCGACCGGGTGGTGCTGCGCGACGGCCCACAGGCCTCGATGAACGCCATCGCCGCCGAGGCGGGCATCACCAAGCCGATCCTCTACCGGCACTTCGGCGACAAGGGCGGCCTGTACGCCGCCCTCGCCCAGCGGCACACGGACGCCCTCCTCGATTCGCTGCGGGCCGCCCTGGACGCCCCGGCGGACCGGCGGGAACGCGTCGAGGCCACTCTGGACACCTATCTGGCGGCGATCGAGGCCCGCCCGCAGGTGTACCGCTTCCTGATGCATCCGGCGGAGGGCAGCGCCGCCCCCGGCGACCAGGGCGAGCAGGGCTTCGACGTCGGCAAGCACTCGGCGCCCCTGCTGCGCCGCATGGGCGAGGAGCTGGCCCAGGTCATCGAGGAGCGCCTGGACCTCGGACCGGGCAGCCAGCAGCTGGCCCGGGTCTGGGGCCACGGCATCGTCGGCATGATGCACGCCGCCGGGGACTGGTGGCTCGGCGAGCGGCCGTGCGGCCGGGCGGAGTTGGTGCGCAGCCTGGCCGACCTGCTGTGGGGACGGCTGGCCGCGGCCGGGGACCGCGTCGGCGGCCCCGGATTCTGACGGCTGTCGCTACCGGCCGCTCCAGGACGCCCTCGCCGCCCGCCGGAGCACCCTGCGCCGGCGCCACCCCGTGAGGCGGTCGACGTACAGCCGGCCCTCCAGGTGGTCGTACTCGTGCTGCAGGCACCGGGCGAAGAATCCCGTCCCGTGCACGGTGACCGGATCCCCGGTCACCGTGAAACCCTCCACGACCGCGTGGTCGTGACGCTCCGTACCCGCCTCCAGACCGGGCAGCGACAGACATCCCTCCGGACCCCGCACCACCACGCCGTCGGTCTCGACGAGCCGCGGGTTGACCACGTGGCCGACGTGACGCACGTCATCGTCGTCCGGGCAGTCGTACACGAAGATGCGCAGCGGCTCGCCGATCTGGTTCGCCGCGAGACCGACGCCGTGGGCGGCGTACATGGTCGCGAACAAGTCCTCCACGAGCGCCGCGAGTTCCGGACCGAAGTCGGTGACCTCCGCGCAGGGCGCGTGCAGGACGGGGTCACCGAGGAGGGAGAGGGGCCGTACGCGCCCGTGGGCGCCCGGGATGGAGCCTTGTCGCATGGCGGCAAGAGTAAGGTCCCTGTGTCCCCCGTCGGCCCGCGCCCACCGCGGGGACCGTGCGGTCCCGGTGCCGCGATTCGGGAGTGCGAATGGATCTCGATAGGCTGAGGTCCACACCACGTGGCCGTCAGGCTTCACAGGCTTCAGGCGCGGCGCGTACGCAAGGAGGATCGAGAACTGATGGCAGGCAACTCGGACCCGCTCACGCCGCGGGCCAAGCTGGCCGTGACCGCGGGCAAGGCGGTCGCGGCGGCATCGCGCGCCGCAGGGCGCGGCAGCGGTTCGGTGATCGGCGGCCGGGTCGCGCTGAAACTCGACCCCGACCTGCTCGCCCGGCTCGCCCAGAACCTGGACGTGGTCCTGGTCTCGGCGACCAACGGCAAGACCACCACCACCCGGCTCATCGCCGAGGCCCTCCGGGCCGCCGGCCCGGTCGTGTCCAACGCGCTCGGCGCCAACATGCCGGCCGGCATCACCTCCGCCCTCGCCGGCGGCTCGGACGCCCGGTACGGCGTCATCGAGGTCGACGAGAAGTACCTCGCCGGGGTCGCCCGGGACACCGACCCGAAGTGCATCGCCCTGCTCAACCTCTCGCGCGACCAGCTCGACCGCGCCGCCGAGACCCGCATGCTCGCCGAGAACTGGCGCGAGGGACTGACCGGTTCGAAGGCCGTGATCGTCGCCAACGCCGACGACCCGCTGGTGGTGTGGGCCGCGTCCTCCTCCCCCAACGTGATCTGGGTCGCCGCCGGGCAGATGTGGAAGGACGACGCCTGGTCCTGCCCGTCCTGCGGCGGTGTGATGCAGCGCCCGGGCGACGACTGGTTCTGCGGCGAGTGCGGCTTCCGCCGGCCCACGCCGAGCTGGGCGCTCTCCGGCGACCACGTCCTCGACCCGCACGGCTCCGCCTGGCCGATCCACCTCCAGCTGCCGGGCCGCGCCAACAAGGCCAACGCCGCCTCCTCGGCCGCCGTCGCCGCCGTCTTCGGGGTGCCGCCGCAGGTCGCCCTGGAGCGCATGTACCAGGTCCAGGCGGTCGCCGGGCGCTACGACGTCGTCCAGTTCCAGGGCCGTGACCTGCGGCTGCTGCTCGCCAAGAACCCCGCGGGCTGGCTGGAGACCTTCTCCCTGATCGACCCGCCGCCGACCCCGGTGATCCTGTCGGTGAACGCGCGCGGCGCCGACGGCACCGACACCTCCTGGCTGTGGGACGTGGACTACACCCGGCTCACCGGCCACCCGATCTGCGTCATCGGCGACCGGAAGCTGGACCTGGCGGTGCGCCTGGAGGTCGCGAACCAGCAGTTCCAGGTGTGCGAGAACCTCGACCAGGCCGTGCAGCTGTGCCCGCCCGGCCGGATCGAGGTCATCGCGAACTACACCGCCTTCCAGGACCTGCGCCGCCGCGTCGGCAACTGACCACGAGACCTCAGGGGACTTGAAGTGAGCGACAACCAGCTGCGGGTCGTCTGGATCTACCCGGACCTGCTCAGCACGTACGGCGACCAGGGCAACGCCCTCGTCGTGGAGCGCCGGGCCCGGCAGCGCGGCCTCGACGTGGCCCGGCTCGACGTGCGCAGCGACCAGCCGATCCCGACCTCCGGCGACATCTACCTCATCGGCGGCGGCGAGGACCGGCCGCAGCGCCTCGCGGCCGAGCGGCTGCGCCGAGACGGCGGTCTGCACCGGGCGGTGGAGAACGGCGCGATCGTCTTCTCCGTCTGCGCCGGCTACCAGATCCTCGGCCACGAGTTCATCAACGACCTCGGCCAGCGCGAGCCGGGCCTCGGTCTGCTCGACGTGGTCTCGGTGCGCGGCGAGGGCGCCCGGTGCGTCGGCGACGTCCTCGGCGACATCGACCCGCGCCTGGGCCTGCCCCCGCTGACCGGCTTCGAGAACCACCAGGGCGTCACCCACCTGGGCCCCACCGCGCGCCCGTTCGCCCAGGTCCGCTTCGGCAACGGCAACGGCACGGGCGACGGCACGGAGGGCGCGTACAACGACACGGTCTTCGGCACGTACATGCACGGCCCCGTGCTCGCGCGCAACCCGCAGATCGCCGACCTGCTGCTGAAGCTGGCCCTCGACGTGAACGCGCTGCCGCCGACGGACGACCGCTGGTACGAGGCGCTGCGCAACGAGCGCATCGCCGCCGCGCAGCAGCCGGCCTGACGCCTGGTCGACAGCCCGTCTGATGATGCATCCGCACAGGTGAGCGGGTACGTCCAGTAGGCGGACGCACGGTTCGGTCCCGCCCCCTGCTACCGCTAGGGTGGCAGGGATCGAACCGGACAGCGCGGTCCGGACCCGTGCCCCTGTTGAAAAGGTATTTCGGGCTATGCGCATTGGTGTCCTCACGTCCGGCGGCGACTGCCCCGGCCTGAACGCCGTCATCCGGTCCGTCGTGCACCGTGCCGTCGTCGACCACGGCGACGAGGTCATCGGCTTCCGGGACGGCTGGAAGGGCCTCCTGGAGTGCGACTACCTCAAGCTCGACCTCGATGCGGTCGGCGGCATCCTGGCGCGCGGCGGCACCATCCTCGGCTCCTCCCGGGTCCGTCCCGAGCACCTGCGCGACGGCGTGGAGCGGGCGCGGGGCCACGTCGAGGAGCTCGGGCTCGACGCGATCATCCCGATCGGCGGCGAGGGCACGCTGAAGGCCGCCCGGCTGCTGTCCGACAACGGCCTGCCGATCGTGGGCGTGCCGAAGACCATCGACAACGACATAGCGGTCACGGACGTCACCTTCGGCTTCGACACGGCCGTCACCGTCGCCACCGAGGCCCTGGACCGGCTCAAGACCACCGCCGAGTCCCACCAGCGCGTGCTGATCGTGGAGGTCATGGGCCGTCACACCGGCTGGATCGCGCTGCACTCGGGCATGGCCGCGGGCGCCCACGCCGTCGTCGTGCCGGAGCGTCCCTTCGACATCGACGAACTGACCGCCAAGGTCGGCGAGCGCTTCTCCGCCGGCAAGCGGTTCGCGATCGTGGTGGCCGCCGAGGGGGCGAAGCCGCGTCCGGGCACCATGGAGTTCGACGAGGGCGGCAAGGACATCTACGGCCACGAGCGCTTCGCCGGCGTCGCCCGCCAGCTCTCCCTGGAGCTGGAGCGGCGTCTCGGCAAGGAGGCCCGGCCGGTGATACTGGGCCACGTCCAGCGCGGCGGCACCCCGACGGCGTACGACCGGGTGCTGGCCACCCGGTTCGGCTGGCACGCGGTGGAGGCGGTGCACCGGGGCGAGTTCGGGAAGATGACCGCGCTGCGCGGAACCGACATCGTGACGGTGCCGCTGGCCGAGGCGGTGGAGACGCTCAAGACCGTGCCGCGGGAGCGGTACGACGAGGCGGAGTGCGTGCTCTGACCTGCCGCACGTCGATGCAGAACCGCGCCCCTGACCGGGCGCTGAACCGCCCCCGGTGACGGATGTCGCCGGGGGCGGTTCTAGTCTTGGTGCGGACAGACAGCGCTCAACCCCCACGAAACAGGAGCCGGCGGATGGATCACAGCGGGCACGGCATGACGACGGATCTGCCGCCGTTCACGCTGGGGCGGGGTCTCGTGTGGTCGGCGGACTCCTTCTTCCTCATCGCCTGCCTCCTCGGCCTGGCGCTGTACGGATGGGGCGTCCTCCGCCTCGTGCGGCGCGGTGACAAGTGGCCGGTGGGCCGGACCGTCGCCTACGTCGCCGGCGTGCTGAGCATCGGGCTGGTGATGTGCACGAAGCTGAACGACTACGGCATGGTCATGTTCAGCGTGCACATGGTGCAGCACATGGTGATCAGCATGGTGTCGCCGATCCTCATCCTGCTCGGCGCCCCGATCACCCTGGCACTGCGCGCGCTGCCGACGGCGGGCCGCGACCGCAAGGGGCCGCGCGAGCTGCTGCTCATGCTGCTGCACAGCCGCTACATGCGGATCATCACGCACCCGGCGTTCACCATCCCGCTGTTCATCGCGAGCCTGTACGCGCTGTACTTCACCCCGCTCTTCGACACTCTGATGGGCTCCAAGGCCGGGCACATCGGGATGATGGTGCACTTCCTCGCCGTCGGCCTGGTGTTCTTCTGGCCGATCATGGGCGTCGACCCCGGGCCGCACCGCCCGGGACACCTGATGAGGATGCTGGAGCTGTTCGCGGGCATGCCGTTCCACGCGTTCTTCGGCATCGCGCTGATGATGGGCTCCACGCCCATGGTCAAGACGTTCGAGAACCCTCCCGCGTCCCTCGGCATCGACGCGCTCTCCGACCAGAACGCGGCCGGCGGTATCGCCTGGGCCTTCAGCGAGGTCCCGTCCGTACTCGTGCTCCTCGCTCTGCTGTTCCAGTGGTACGCCTCCGAGCAGCGGCACGCCCGGCGCACGGACCGGGCCGCCGAGCGCAACGGTGACAAGGAACTCGAGGCGTACAACGCCTATCTGGCCTCACTGAACGCACGCGGTAACTGAACGACCGCGCCGCGCGGCGCCGTTCAGTAGCATGAGGCGCGTCGGGGGAACCGCCCGGGGGGAGCGGTATGTCACGTCACGCGTCTTCAGGATCACCGCAGTCGGGAGTGGGCCGGGTCGTCGCCGGCCGCTATCTGCTGCTGCGCCGGCTCGGCAGCGGCGGGATGGGCCATGTGTGGCTCGCCCACGATCAGAGACTGGCCTGCGAGGTCGCGCTCAAGGAGATCGTCTTCCGCGATCCGTCGGAGGCCGGCCCGGAGCGCGAGGCACGGGTCGCCCGCGCCCGAGCGGAGGCCCGGCACGCGGCCGGGCTCCGCGACCATCCGCACGTCGTCACCGTCCACGACGTGCTGGAGCACGAGGGCCTGCCGTGGATCGTCATGGAGTACGTGGCGAACGCCGTGGACCTGCGCGAGCTGGTGGCCCGGCGCGGACCGCTGGCACCCGCCGAGGGCGCCCGCATCGGGCTCGCCGTGCTCGACGCGCTGACCGCCGGGCACGAGCGGGGCGTGCTGCACCGGGACGTGAAACCGGCGAACATCCTGCTGGCCCCGGACCGCGCCGGCGCGCCGTACGGCCGGGTCCTGCTCGCCGACTACGGGATCGCCGTCCAGCCGGACACCGGTGAGACGCGGTACACGCTGGCGTCGGCGCTTCTGGGCACGGCGGGCTATCTGGCGCCGGAGCGGGCCAGGGGCGGGCCGCCCACCCCGGCGGCCGATCTGTTCTCGCTGGGTTGCACGCTGTACCACGCCGTCGAGGGCCGCGGGCCGTTCGAACGGGAGTCGCACCTCGCGGAGATCACCGCGGTGGTCACGGAGGAACCGCGTCCCCCGCTGCGGGCCGGTGCGCTGCGGCCCGTGCTGCAGCGGCTCCTCGCCAAGGATCCGGACCTGCGGATCACGGCGGCCGAGACGGAGGCTGAACTGGCGTGGATCATCACGCCCCAGACCGAGACGTACACCCGGACGGGGACCGACCCCGGGTCCCAGCCGCCCTGGGCCTCCGCCCCGCCCGCGCCCGGTCCGCACGGCGCGGAGCCGGATTCCGGCCCGGCCGAGGCGGAGCCCGGGTCCGGTCCGCTTCCCGCCCTTCCCGGGCCCCGGCCGTACAGCGCCGAGTCCGGGTCCGCGCCGGCGGGCGCCGATCCGCACCCGCCGGATCCGCTCCGCGATCCGCGTGCCTCGGTTCCACCTGACCACCGTCCGCACTCCCGGAAGCCGCAGGCCCCCGACCCGAGCGGCTCTCCTTCCCGGGGCCCCGGTCCGCGTGCCTTCGGTCCGGGGGCCTCCCACGCCACCCCTCCTGCGCCCGCCGGGCACCGGCGGCCGCGGCTGCGGGCGCTGCGCGCCGCTCTGGCCGGCGGTCTCGGGCTGATCCTCGCCCTCGGCGGCGTCTGGTACGCCCTCGCCGACCGGGCGACCGGCGGGACGGGGGCGCCGTACGGCGACACCGTGGGGCTGGCGGCGCCGCTGCGGGACGGGGACTGCGTCCGCGCCGACTGGCCCGGCGGCACCCGGTTCACGGGGACGCCCCGGCTCACCCGGGTCCCGGACTGCCGCGGCGAGGCGCCCGACGGTCAGGTGATGGCGTTCGTGGCCGTCTCCTCCGCCGAGGAGGCCCGCGAGCTGGGTCCGGCCCGGTGCGAGGAGCGGACGCGGGAGGTCCGGGCCCGGCTGGCCGACGTGCGCAGCCTCGCCGTCGTGCCGAGCGAGGGCGGTTTCGACGCCGCCGGGCGCCGCGCGGCCTGCCTGGTGATGGGCGCCCACGGCCCGGTGCACGGCTCGCTCGGCCGGTACCGCACGTCCGGGTCGGTCTTCTCGGACACCGCGAACATGCAGCGGCGGGACTGTCTGGACGTCCGCTCCGCCCGGGACGTCCGGCTGGTGTCCTGCGACGGCCGGTACGACGAGCAGGTGCTCGGTTTCACCCGGCTGGCCTCCGACGTCGCCTACGCCGAGGCCCGGACCGCGGCGGGCCGTGCGTGCGCGCGGGACGTGCCGCCGCGCGACTACGGCTTCGATCCCTCCCTGCACGACTCCGGCTCCCGGGTCGGCGAGAACGCCTGGAAAACCGGCACACATCTCGTCGTCTGCACCGTGCGGAGCCGGAACGGGGGCACCATGGAGGGCAACGGACCATGAGGAGGGTGTCGCGATGCCCGGTTCCACGGACAGTTCCACGAAGACGATGGGGGCGCTCACCATCGGCGGCCTGGTCGCGGTGACGGCCTACACGGTGGCGCTCGGAAGCAACGGCTGGCTGTGGTTCGGCTGGGTCGTCCTGGGCCTGATCACGCTGGGCATGGTGGCCACGCGCAGCACCTGAGGAGCACGCTCACTCACGGCCGAGCAGCCCGGCCGAATGCACGCCCGGCTGGTACTTCGGCAGCCGGACGGTGATCTTCATGCCCGCGCCGACGGCGGTCTCGATGACGAGGCCGTGGTCGTCCCCGTAGACCTGACGGAGCCGCTCGTCGACGTTGGACAGGCCGATGCCGCCCGACGGGCTGACCTCGCGCGCGAGGATGCGGCGCAGCAGGCCGGGGTCCATGCCGGCGCCGTCGTCCTCGATGACGACCAGGGCCTCGGCGCCGGCGTCCTGCGCGGTGATCTGGATGTGGCACCGGTCGGACTTGCCCTCCAGTCCGTGTTTGACGGCGTTCTCGACGAGCGGCTGGAGGCAGAGGAAGGGCAGGGCGACCGGCAGCACCTCGGGGGCGACCTGGAGGGTGACGGCGAGGCGGTCGCCGAAGCGGGCCCGCACGAGCGCCAGGTAGTGGTCGATGGCATGGAGCTCGTCGGCGAGGGTGGTGAAGTCGCCGTGCCGGCGGAACGAGTAGCGGGTGAAGTCGGCGAACTCCAGCAGCAGCTCGCGGGCGCGCTCGGGGTCGGTGCGCACGAAGGAGGCGATCACCGCGAGCGAGTTGAAGATGAAGTGCGGGGATATCTGGGCCCGCAGCGCCTTGATCTCGGCCTCGATCAGCCTGGTGCGGGACTGGTCGAGGTCGGCCAGTTCCAGCTGGACCGACACCCAGCGGGCGACTTCTCCGGCGGCCCGGACCAGGACGGCCGACTCGCGGGGCGCACAGGCCACGAGGGCGCCGTGCACCCGGTCGTCCACGGTGAGCGGGGCAACGACCGCCCAGCGCACCGTGCAGTCGGGGGTGTCGCAGCTGAGCCGGAACGCCTCGCCGCGGCCGGTCTCCAGCGGACCGGCGAGGCGCTCCATGATCTCCGTGCGGTGGTGTGCGCCCACCCCGTCCCAGACCAGGACCTCCTTGTGGTCGGCCAGGCACAGCGCGTCCGTGCCCAGCAGTGAGCGCAGCTTGCGGGCCGACTTGCGGGCGGTCTCCTCCGTCAGGCCCGCCCGCAACGGGGGCGTGGCCAGGGAGGCGGTGTGCAGGGTCTGGAAGGTGGCGTGCTCGACGGGGGTGCCGAGCCCGCCGAGGTGCTGCGGCCGGGCGGTGCGCCGCCCGAGCCAGAAGCCCGCGGCCAGCAGCGGGAGGACGGCGACGCACAGGCCCGCCAGGAATCCGCTCACGCCGTCACCTCCGTGCGCAGCTCCTCCGTGCGCAACTCCTCGGGCAGGTGGAAGCGGGCCAGGATCGCCGCCGTCCCGGCCGGCACCCGGCCCGGTGTGGCCAGGGAGACCAGCACCATCGTGAGGAAGCCCAGCGGCACCGACCACAGCGCGGGCCAGGCGAGCAGCGCGTGCAGTGCCCCGCCGCCGCCAGGGAAGCCGGCCATGGTCGCGGCGACGGCGAGCAGCGCGGAGCCGCCGCCGACCAGCATCCCCGCCGCGGCGCCGGGCGGGGTGAGCCGTCGCCACCAGATGCCGAGGACGAGCAGCGGGCAGAACGAGGAGGCCGACACGGCGAAGGCCAGGCCGACGGCGTCGGCGACGGGCAGTCCGCCGACCAGGGCGCTCGCCGCGAGGGGGACGGCCATGGCGAGCAGCGTGCCGAGACGGAAGTGCCGTACGCCGCGGGACGGCAGGACGTCCTGGGTGAGGACGCCCGCCACCGCCATCGTGAGCCCCGACGCCGTGGACAGGAACGCCGCGAAGGCGCCGCCCGCGATCAGCGCGCCGAGCAGGTCGCCGCCCACTCCGCCGATCACGCGGTCGGGCAGCAGCAGGACGGCGGCGTCCGCGTCGCCGGTGAGGGTGAGCTCGGGGGCGTACAGGCGGCCGAGGGCGCCGTAGACGGGCGGCAGCAGGTAGAAGGCGCCGATCAGGCCGAGCACGGCGACGGTGGTGCGGCGGGCGGCGACGCCGTGCGGGCTGGTGTAGAAGCGGACCACGACGTGCGGCAGGCCCATCGTGCCGAGGAAGGTGGCGAGGATCAGGCCGTACGTGGCGTACAGCGGGCGCTCGGTGCGGCTCTCGGCCCGGGAGGGCGACAGGGCGTCGTCGGCGCCGCGTCCGGCCGCCGGGACCGGGGTGTCCTCGGCGAAGGTGAGCCGGGTGCCGGCCTCGATGCGGTGGGTTCCGGCGGGGAGGCGGAGGCGGGTGTCGTCGTGGGTGCGGCCGTCGACGGTGCCGTCGACGGTGACGGTCAGCGGCCGGTCGAGCTTCAGGGTGAGGCCGTCCTCGACGCTGACCGACCGCTGCTCGCGGAAGGTGGCCGGCTCCTGAAAGGCGTGGCTCGGCGCTCCGTCGCCCTGCCAGGCCAGAATCAGGAAGAGGGCGGGGACGAGCAGGGCGGTGAGCTTCAGCCAGTACTGGAAGGCCTGCACGAAGGTGATGCTGCGCATCCCTCCGGCGGCGACGATGGCGGTGACCACGACGGCGACGATCACCCCGCCCAGCCAGTCGGGCGCCCCGGTCAGCACGGTCAGGGTCAGTCCGGCGCCCTGCAGCTGGGGCAGCAGGTACAGCCAGCCGACGCCGACGACGAAGGCGCCCGCCAGCCGCCGTACCGCCTGGGAGGCGAGCCGGGCCTCGGCGAAGTCGGGCAGGGTGTAGGCGCCGGAGCGGCGCAGCGGGGCGGCGACGAAGAGCAGCAGCACCAGGTAGCCGGCGGTGTAGCCGACCGGGTACCAGAGCATGTCGGGGCCCTGGACGAGGACCAGGCCGGCGATGCCGAGGAAGGACGCGGCGGAGAGGTACTCGCCGCTGATGGCGGCGGCGTTGAGGCGGGGGCCGACGGTGCGGGAGGCGACGTAGAAGTCGGAGGTGGTGCGGGAGATGCGCAGCCCGAAGGCGCCGACGAGGACGGTCGCGACGACGACGAGGGCGACGGCGGGCACGGCGTAGCTGGAATTCACGGTCGTCCCGGGTCCTGGTGGTCCTCGACGAGACGCACGAAGTCGCGCTCGTTGCGTTCGGCGCGGCGCACGTACCAGCGGGCGAGGAGGACGAGCGGGGCGTACAGGCCGAAGCCGAGGACGGCCCACTCCAGGCGGCGGGCGTCGGGCATCGCCGCGAACAGCAGCGGCAGGGGGCCGACGAGCAGTCCGAGGACCGCGAACACGGTGAGGGCGGCGCGCAGCTGGCTGCGCATCAGGGAACGGACGTAGGTGTGGCCGAGGGTGGTCTGCTCGTCGATCTCGGTGCGCGGGCGGTAGTAGAGGGGGGCCCGGTGAGCACGCCGGGGCGGGCCGGTGACGACGACGCGGCGTTCGGTGGGGTCCTGGGGCACGGTCACGGCCTCCGCATGAGCAGGTCCCGCAGTTCGCGGGCGTGGCGCCGGCTGACCTGGAGTTCCTCCGCGCCGACGAGGACGCTGACGGTGCCGGCGTCCAGGCGGAGTTCGCCGATGTGGCGCAGGGCGACCAGGTGGCGGCGGTGGATGCGGACGAATCCGCGGGCGCGCCAGCGCTCCTCCAGCGTGGAGAGCGGGATGCGCACGAGGTGGCTGCCCTTGTCGGTGTGCAGGCGGGCGTAGTCGCCCTGGGCCTCGACGTGGGTGATGTCGTCGACGGCCACGAAGCGGGTCACGCCGCCGAGTTCGACGGGTATGTGGTCGGGGTCGGGTTCGTGGACGGGTATGCGGGGCGTGGCGCCGCGCAGTTCGGCGGCGCGTCGGACGGCTTCGGCGAGCCGTTCCCTGCGGACGGGTTTGAGGACGTAGTCGACGGCCTTGAGGTCGAACGCCTGCACCGCGAAGTCCTCGTGCGCGGTGACGAACACGACCAGCGGTGGCCGGGCGAACCCGGTGAGCAGCCGGGCGAGGTCGAGTCCGTCGAGGCCGGGCATCTGGATGTCGAGGAAGACGACGTCGATGGCGTCCGGCCCGTCGGGGCCCGACTCCAGGGCGCGGTTGATGCGGCGCAGGGCCTCCGTCGCGTCGCTCGCGCCCTCCGCCGTGCCGATCCGGGGATCGGCGTTCAGCAGGTACACGAGTTCCTCGAGCGTGGGGCGTTCGTCGTCGACAGCCAGGGCGCGCAGCATGAACGTGGAGTGTAGGGGCGATCCGTACGCCTGCACACGGGCCCGTCGTGGACGTTCGCGCTGGATACAGTGCCCGCATGAACAGCAGGCCGACGCCCTTCGACGAGCTGGACCGGAAGATCATCACCGCGCTGATGGCGAACGCCAGGACCTCCTTCGCCGAGATCGGGGTGGACGTCGGGCTGTCCGCGACGGCGGTCAAGCGACGGGTGGACCGGTTGCGCGAGTCCGGGGTGATCACCGGCTTCACGGCCACGGTGAAGCCGTCGGCGCTGGGCTGGCGCACCGAGGCGTACGTGGAGGTGTACTGCGAGGGCGCGGCCCCGCCCCGGCGGCTGGCGGAGGTGGTCCGCAACCATCCGGAGATCACGGCGGCGATGACGGTGACCGGCGGGGCGGACGCGCTGCTGCATGTGCGGGCGCGGGACGTGGAGCACTTCGAGGAGGTGCTGGAGCGGATCCGGGCCGAGCCGTTCATCCGGAAGACGATCAGTGTGATGGTTCTGTCGCACCTGATTCCGGACAGTCCGGAGGCCGGAACGAGCGGGCCCGCGCCCCAGGACGCAGCGGACCCGCACCGATCGGGCCGAGAACGCAGTGATCCTGCGTGAACACGCAGCTTTCGTTGCTTGTCGCCCGTCCGCCTCCCTTCCTACCGTGGTGTCATCGCCCAGTTACCACCTGTTAGGAAACGGAGGAACCCCTCTGTGCCCGACTCCCGTGTGCCGCGACGGCGGCGCTTCCTCGTCTGCGAACCCAGACACTTCGCCGTGCAGTACGCCATCAACCCCTGGATGCGCCCCGACGAACCCGTCGACGTGGGCCGGGCCCACGCGCAGTGGCAGGGGCTGGTCAACGCCTACCGGACCCACGGCCACAGTGTGGAGACCGTGACCCCGGTGCCCGGTCTGCCCGACATGGTCTTCGCCGCCAACGCGGCGGTCGTCGTGGAGGGCCGGGTCTTCGGCTCCCTCTTCCACGCGCCCGAGCGCCGCGCCGAGTCCGTCCCGTACGAGACGTGGTTCAAGGGGGCGGGCTTCGACGTCCAGCATCCCGAGTCGGTCTGCGAGGGCGAGGGCGACCTCGTGCCCGTCGGCCGCTGGATCCTGGCCGGCACGGGGTTCCGCACGACCCGCGAGGCGCATCGCGAGGTGCAGGAGTACTTCGGTGTGCCGGTGATCGGGCTGACGCTGGTGGACCCGTACTTCTACCATCTGGACACGGCGCTGTTCGTCCTCGACGACGGTCGTGCGGGGGGCGAGGGGAACATCGCCTACTACCCCGGGGCGTTCTCGCCCGGGAGCCGCGAGGTGCTCGCCCGGCTCTATCCGGACGCGGTGCTCGCGACCCGCGAGGACGCCATGGCCTTCGGGCTCAACTCCGTCTCTGACGGACGACACGTGTTCATCTCACCGGGGGCGACCGCCCTGGCCGGCCGGCTCGCCGCCCTCGGCTACGTCCCCGTCCCCGTCGACATGTCCGAGTTCCACAAGGCCGGCGGCGGCATCAAGTGCTGCACCCAGGAGATCCGGGAGAACCTCTCATGACCGCACCCGCCCGCACCCGAGGCACCGAGGAGCTCATCCGGGCGGAGGAGCCCGTCCTCGCGCACAACTACCACCCGCTGCCCGTGGTCGTCTCCCGCGCCGAGGGTGCCTGGGTGGAGGACGTGGAGGGCCGTCGCTACCTGGACATGCTGGCCGGATACTCGGCCCTCAACTTCGGCCACCGCCACCCGGCGCTGATCGAGGCCGCGCACCGCCAGCTGGACCGGCTCACCCTCACCTCGCGCGCCTTCCACAACGACCGGCTCGCCGAGTTCGCCGAGCGGCTGGCCGCGCTCATCGGCATGGACATGGTGCTGCCGATGAACACTGGTGCGGAGGCGGTGGAGAGCGGGATCAAGGTCGCCCGCAAATGGGCCTACGACGTCAAGGGCGTGCCGGCCGACCGGGCGACGATCGTGGTCGCCGCGGACAACTTCCACGGCCGGACGACGACCATCGTCGGCTTCTCCACGGACGAGGCGGCCCGCTCGGGCTTCGGTCCCTTCACCCCCGGCTTCCGGACGGTGCCGTACAACGACCTGGCGGCCATGGAGGCGGCGGTCGACGAGACGACGGCGGCCGTGCTGATCGAGCCGATCCAGGGCGAGGCGGGCGTGATCGTCCCCGACGACGGCTATCTGACGGGCGTGCGGGAGCTGACCCGCCGCGCCGGCTGCCTGTTCATCGCGGACGAGATCCAGTCGGGGCTGGGCCGGACCGGGCGGACCCTCGCGGTCGAGCACGAGTCGGTGGTCCCGGACGTGGTGCTGCTCGGCAAGGCGCTGGGCGGCGGCATCGTGCCGGTGTCCGCGGTGGTGGGCAGCCGGGAGGTGCTCGGCGTGCTGCATCCGGGCGAGCACGGCTCGACGTTCGGCGGGAATCCGCTGGCCGCCGCGGTCGGCACGGCGGTGGTGGAGCTGCTGGAGACCGGCGAGTTCCAGCGCCGGGCGGCCGAGCTGGGCGTGGTGCTGCGCGAGGGCCTGGCGGCACTGGCCGGCCGGGGCGTCGTCGGCTTCCGGACGCGTGGGCTGTGGGCGGGCGTGGACGTCGACCCGGCTCTGGGCACCGGCCGCGAGGTGAGCGAGCGTCTGATGCGCGAGGGCATCCTGGCCAAGGACACCCACGGCTCCACGATCCGGCTGGCGCCGCCGCTGACCGTCACCGGCGAGGAGCTGCGGGAGGCGCTCGGCACGCTGGAGAAGGTGCTGACGTCCTGACGGGCGGGCGCCGACCGGCGTCAGGCCCTGCCGCCACTCCCGCGACGCCCGTCCCGGGGGCCGCGACGCCCGGTGCGTGCGCTCGCAGGGTGCCGGAGCGTCCTCCTGCGCGGGAACGTGACGACCGGCCCCAGGGCGTGTCCACGAAGTCGCGTCGTCCGCCAGGCGGGTCCCGTGGAGTCGGGTGCGTGCTCCAGGAGTCCCCCGGCCGGAGGCCGGGGGCGTACCGGATGAACCCCCGGTGCGGCGGTGGCGGCGCCGCCCGCGCGACCGGAGCCGGGCGCGAGGGAACGTGCCAGGCGTCGCGGGGCGGACGGGCACCGTCGGACAGGCCCTAGGAAGCAGCCCGGCCCCGGTCGAGTCGCTTCACGTGCGCCACGTTGTCCCGGTCCTCGGCGTCCGCGCTCGCCTCGCCCGCGAACCAGGCGTCGAGGATCTCCCCCAGCAGCGGCTGGGAGGTCAGCCGCAGGCTGAGCGCGAGCACGTTGGCGTCGTTCCAGCGGCGTGCCCCGTCCGCCGTGTAGGCGTCCGTGCACAGGGCGGCGCGCACGCCGGGCACCTTGTTGGCGGCGATCGACGCGCCCGTGCCGGTCCAGCAGCACACCACCGCCTGGTCGGCCGTCCCGGCGGCGACCTCGCGTGCCGCCCGCTCCGAGCACACCGCCCACTGGGGGTCCGCCCCGGGCTGCAGCGCACCGTGCGTCAGCACCTCGTGGCCGCGCCTGCGCAGTTCCTCGACGAGGAACCGGGCCACGGGTTCGTCCATGTCGGAGGAGACGGAGATCCGCATGTTCGAAGAGCCTACTCACCGCGTCCGCTGATCCACATGACTGACGTCACGAAAATACGTGGCTTGATCCGGGGAACGATACGACGCGATAACCACACGAACGCGCAGAAGCTCCCGATCGGAACGGTATGCCCCCGGAAAGGAAGTCCGCCACGTCCTCCCCCGAGAACGGCCAGGTCCCCGACTCCGCGGCGATCCGCCGTCACCCCACCCTGTTCCGTGCCGTCAGGCGCAGGCAGAACCCCCGGCTGAGGCGGTCGGACATCACGGTGACGGACGAGGCGGCGGTCAAACGCGCGGTGAAGGCGGCCTCCCTCGGCAACGCCATGGAGTGGTTCGACTTCGGCATCTACGCCTATCTGGCCGGGACCATCGGCCGGGTCTTCTTCCCGTCCGCAAGCGACACCGCGCAGTTGCTGTCGTCCTTCGCCACCTTCGCCGTCGCCTTCCTGGTGCGTCCCATCGGCGGCATGGTGTTCGGACCGATGGGGGACAAGATCGGCCGCAAGCAGGTCCTCGCGCTGACGATGATCCTGATGGCGATCGGCACCTTCGCGATCGGCCTGATCCCGTCGTACGCGGCGATCGGCTTCTGGTCCCCGCTGCTGCTGATCCTCTTCCGGCTGCTGCAGGGCTTCTCCACCGGCGGCGAGTACGGCGGCGCGTCGACCTTCATCGCGGAGTACGCCCCGGACAAGCGGCGCGGCTTCTTCGGCAGCTTCCTGGAGCTGGGCACGCTCGCCGGCTACACGGGCGCGGCGGGCCTGGTGACCGCGCTCACCGCCTGGCTCGGCAACGACACGATGGACGCCTGGGGCTGGCGCATCCCGTTCCTCGTCGCCGGGCCCCTCGGCATCGTCGGCCTCTATCTGCGGTTGAGGCTGGACGACACTCCCGCCTTCCTGAAGCTCGAGGAGGGCAACGTGCACGTCTCCGAGGCGGCGAACACGGTGGAGACCACCGCCCGGGGCGACCTCGCCAAGATCTTCCGGGCGCACTGGCCGACGCTGGTGCTGTGCATCGCGCTGGTCGGCGCGTACAACATCAACGACTACATGCTGC
Organism: Streptomyces viridiviolaceus; assembly: GCF_014650995.1. Taxonomy (GTDB): domain Bacteria; phylum Actinomycetota; class Actinomycetes; order Streptomycetales; family Streptomycetaceae; genus Streptomyces; species Streptomyces viridiviolaceus. Next base: position 158,742 of record NZ_BMWA01000005.1, on the reverse strand, counting down.
TGTCGTACATGCCGACGTACCTGTCGGACGAGCTGCACTACTCCGAGACCCACGGCCTGCTGATCCTGGTGGCCACCATGGTCCTGCTGATGCTGCTCGTCAACCAGGTGGGCCGCCTGTCCGACCGTTTCGGCCGCAGGCCCCTGCTGATGGCGGGCATGCTCGGCTTCTTCTTCCTGTCCGCGCCGTCCTTCGTGCTGGTCCAGCAGGGCAGCCTGCTCGCCGTCTCGGCCGGCATGGTGATGCTCGGCCTGTCCCTCGTCTGTCTGCTCGGCACCATGTCGGCGGCGCTCCCGGCGATGTTCCCCACCAACGTCCGGTACGGCTCCCTGTCGGTCGGCTACAACCTGTCGACGTCCCTGTTCGGCGGAACCACGCCGCTGGTCATCACCGCCCTGATCGGCGCGACCGGCTCCGACATGATGCCCGCCTACTACTCGATGGCCGCGGCCCTCGTCGGGGTGGTGGCGGTGGCCTGCATGAAGGAGACCGCCCAGAGGCCGCTGGCGGGTTCCCCGCCCTCGGTGCAGACCGAGGAGGAGGCCGCGGCCCTCGTCGAGGCACAGGCCCCGGCGCCGAAGTTCTGACCGCGGCGGCGGAGTCCGGGCGGCAGCGGCGGCGCACCGGACCTGACAGGTACCGGAGGGCCGCCCCCGCACCTACACTGGCACCCCGGCAGACGCCGGTTGACCAGTCAGAACGCGGCGACTGAGCCGTTCCGCCGGGGTGAGGAGCGACGCCTTGTTCTACTACGTGCTCAAATACGTACTGCTGGGCCCGCTGCTGAGACTGGTCTTCCGCCCCCGGATCGAGGGCCTGGGGAACGTGCCGTCCGCCGGCCCGGCCATCGTCGCCGGGAACCATCTGTCCTTCTCCGACCACTTCCTGATGCCCGCCGTCCTCAAGCGCCGCATCACCTTCCTCGCCAAGGCCGAGTACTTCACCGGCCCCGGTCTCAAGGGCCGGCTCACCGCCTTCTTCTTCCGCAGCGCCGGGCAGATCCCGGTGGACCGCTCCGGCAAGGAGGCGGGCCGGGCCGCGATCCGCGAAGGGCTCGGTGTCCTGAACAAGGGCGAGCTGCTGGGCATCTACCCGGAGGGCACCCGCTCGCACGACGGCCGGCTGTACAAGGGCAAGGTCGGCGTGGCGGTGATGGCGCTGCGGGCGGGGGTGCCGGTCGTGCCCTGCGCGATGATCGGCACCTTCGAGGCACAGCCGCCGGGCAAGATCGTCCCGAACATCCATCCCGTGGTGATCCGTTTCGGTGAGCCCCTGGACTTCTCCCGCTACGCCGGCATGGAGAACGAGAAGGCCGTGCTGCGTGCCGTCACCGACGAGATCATGTACGCGATCCTGTCCCTGTCGGAACAGGAGTACGTCGACCGGTACGCCGCCGACGTCAAGGCCGAGGAGGCCGAGAAGGGGCGCAGGTTCCCCCGGATGCCGCGCCGTTGACCGCCGCCTTCTGCCACCGGCAGAAGGGCATGGCCGTACGGGGCCGGTGGGCCTACGGTCCGACGTATGACACGTGCTGTGGTGATCGGAGCGACGGGACAGATCGGACGAGTGGCCGTGGGGGCGCTGGCCCGGGACGGCTGGGAGGTGACGGCCGTCTCGCGGGGCGGCGACCGGGACCGGGGCTGGCCGGACGGCGTGCGGGTGGTGCGGGCCGACCGGGAGGACGACGCGGCGCTGTCCGCCGCGGTGGGCGACGGCTGCGACGTGCTGGTGGACATGGTCGCCTACGGGCCCGAGCACGCCCGGCAGCTGACGTCACTGGCCGGGCGGGTGGGTTCGGCGGTGGTGATCTCCAGCGTCTCCGTCTACGAGGACGACAAGGGCCGCAACTTCGACACGCAGGCCGAGCCCGGCGGTTTCCCCGAGTACCCGGTGCCGGTCACCGAGGAACAGCGCACGGTCCGGCCCGGAGAGTCCTCGTACAGCACCCGGAAGGCGGGGCTGGAGCGTGAGCTCCTCGCGGCGGGCGACCGGTTGCCCACCACGCTGCTGCGGGCGGGCGCGATCCACGGACCGCACTGCCGGACCCCGCGCGAGCTGTACTTCGTCAAGCGCAACCTCGACGGCAGGCGCCGGCGTGTGCTCGCCTTCGGCGGCGCGAGCCGCTTCCACCCGGCGAGCGTGCACACCATCGCGGAGCTGATCCGGCTGGCCGCGGTCCGGCCGGGCGCCCGTGTCCTGAACGCCGTGGACCCGGACGCGCCGACGGTGGCCGAGATCGCGGCGGCGATCGACGCGGTGATGGGGGTGGCGCCGGAGAACGTGCTGGTGGACGGTCCGCCGCCCGCGCCGGGCGTGGGTGACACACCGTGGTCCGTGCCCGTGCCCGTGGTGTGCGACATGACCGCCGCCGAACGGCAGCTGGGCTACCGGCCCGTGGTGCGGTACGCCGAGACCCTGCCGGACACCGTCGCCTGGATGGAGGAGCGGCTGGCCGGGCGGGACTGGCGCGAGGCGTACCCGAAGATGGTCCAGGCCTACGGCGACCTGTTCGACTACGCGGCGGAGGACGCCTGGCTGGCGGCGCGGCACCCGTAGGGACGGTGCAGGGGGCGGCCGGTCGGACCGGCCGCCCCCTGCTGCCTTGCGCTCGTTACGGCTTGGGCGTGGCGTGCGGTGCGCAGGTCACGTCGCGCGTGTCCACCTTGCCGGTGAGCAGATAGGTGTCGACACGGTCGTTGACGCACGGGTTGACCAGGCCGGTGACGCCGTGCGAACCGGCGTCCCGCTCGGTGATCAGACGCGAGCCCTTGAACCGCTCGTGCAGTTCGACGGCGCCTGCGTACGGCGTGGCCGCGTCACGCTCGGACTGGACGATGAGCACCGGCGGAAGCCCCTTGCCGGTCTTCACGTTCAGCGGGGTCTGCTGCTTGACCGGCCAGGTGGAGCACGGCAGGTTCATCCAGGCGTTGGACCAGGTCAGGAACGGGTAGTCCTTGTGCAGCCGGGTGTTGTCGCGGTCCCAGGTCCGCCAGTTGGTGGGCCACTTGGCGTCGGCGCACTCGACCGCCGTGTAGACGGCGTTGCCGTTCTCCGAGGCGGCGTTGCCCGCGGTGTCGGACAGGTCGGGGGCCGCAGCGTCGACGAGGGCCTGGGTGTCGCCGGCGACGTACTTGCTGAACACGGTCGCGACGGGCACCCACGCGGAGTCGTAGTACGGGGCGCTCTGGAAGAAGGAGAGCAGCTCGGCCGGACCGACGATCCCGCCGATGGGGTTCTTCTTGGCGGTGGCGCGCAGCTTGAGCCACTGGTCCTGGACCTCGGCGCGGGTGTCGCCGAGGTGGAAGGTCGCATCATTCCTGGCGACCCAGTCCTGCCAGTCCTGCCAGCGGGTCTCGAAGGCGACGTCCTGGTCCAGGTTGGCCTGGTACCAGATCTTGTCGCGGGAGGGGTTGACGACGCTGTCGACGACCATGCGGCGCACGTGGCCCGGGAAGAGGGTGCCGTAGACCGCACCCAGGTAGGTGCCGTAGGAGACGCCGAGGTAGTTGAGCTTTTTCTCGCCGAGCGCGGCGCGGATGACGTCGAGGTCGCGCGCGGTGTTCGGCGTGGTCATGTGCGGCAGCATGGCGCCGCTGCGCTCGTAGCAGCCCTCGGCGTACTCGCGGGCCAGCTTGCGCTGGGCGCGCTTGTCGGCCTCGGAGTCGGGCACCGGGTCCATCTTGGGCGCCTTGACGAACTCCTGGGGGTCGACGCAGGAGATGGGCGCCGACTTGCCGACGCCGCGCGGGTCGAAGCCCACAAAGTCGTAGGCCTGTGCCGTCTTGGCCCACACCGGGTTCTTGGCGGTGACCCGGGCCGGGAAGCGCAGGCCGGAACCGCCCGGGCCGCCCGGGTTGTAGATGAGCGCGCCCTGGCGCTCGGACTTCGAGCCGGTGTTGCCGATGCGGTCGACGGCGATCTTGATCTGCTTGCCGTACGGCTTGGCGTAGTCGACCGGCACCGTGACCCAGCCGCACTGGATCGGCTTGGGCAGGTTCCAGTCCGCGGGGCAGTCCTGCCAGTCGATGCCGGTCTTCGCGGCGCGCTCGGCGGCGATGGCGGCGCCGCGGGCCTCCCGGTCCTGTCCGTACCCGTGTCCGGTGGCCGGGCTGGCGCTGGCGGCGGGTGCCGTGACGGCGCCGGCTATCAGGGTGGCGGTGACGAGCGCTCCGGCCGAGCCGAGCGCCGCCGCTCTCCGGTGCAGTCCTGTCTTCCTCAAGTGGGCCCTCCCCGTACATCATTTCGACAAGTACGGGGATCCTCGCGGCTGTGTGTTCCCTGAGGACAGGGGCGGTCGGACTTCTTTGCCAATCCGATAAACGGAGAAGACTGTTCGGCGGACGGATGCGGTGCGGGCACCGCCGTCCCGTCAGCAGAGGGACGCCAGGCCCGCGTCCAGCAGCCGGCGCAGCCGGAGCGCGTCCGGCGCCACGGCGGTCACCAGCGCTGCGGGCCCGGGCAGCGGCATGACGGCGGCGCCGTCCGCCAGGACGCGGGCGGCCGGCGGGGCGGTCGCGAACTCCGGTCGGGCCACGACGAGCTGACCGACCGCCCGGTGTCCCGCCAGTCCGGCGGGGCCGTCCCAGCCGCCCGGCGCGCCCGGACCGCAGGCCAGTTCCTGGTCGAGGACACAGCGGCCGGCGATCCGCACCGTGAGACGGCTGGTGAGCCGCCCCGGTTCCTCACCGGTCCGCCCGAGCACCTGCTCCTCGCGCAGCACGAGCCGGGCCGACGTCGCGAGATCGACGCGGGTTCCGACGTACAGGTCGCTGCCGTGCGCGGAGATCAACTGTTCGGGGAGCCAGTGCAGTTCGGCGCCGTCGGCGACGGTGAGCCGCACGTCGTAGCGGGCCGCGGCCTTGTCCTGGCCCGGCAGCGCGAGGGTGGCGGCGGCGGAGCCGATCCACAGTGCGGCGCCCTGCTCCGCGCGGGCGTCCACCGTGAAGTGGTCGCCGCCGAGCGGCCCGCTCATCGCGCCGACCAGCATCACCCGGGCCTCGGTTCCGCTCCCCCGGGTCCGCCGCAGCGCGAGCGGCCCCTCGCCCTCCAGTACGGGCAGGGAGGTACCGCCGCGTCCGTCGCCGCGCGCGACGATCGCCGCCGTCGCCCGCACGCCGCCCGGCGCGGTCATGCCGTCCACGCGGCGAGCCGGGCCCGTACCCAGTCGGCGACGTCCCGTACGCCCTCCTCGCTCCTGAGCGACTGCAGGACGACCGGCAGTTCGCCCCGCTGCGCCTTGGCGTCGGCCGCCATCCGCGCGAGATCGGAGCCGACGTACGGCGCGAGGTCGGTCTTGTTGACGACCAGCAGGTCGGCGGTGCTGACGCCGGGTCCCCCCTTGCGCGGGATGTCGTCGCCGCCCGCCACGTCGATCACGAAGATCTGCGCGTCGACGAGGCCCTTGGAGAAGGTGGCGGTGAGGTTGTCGCCGCCGGACTCCACCAGGATCAGGTCCAGCGGACCGACCTCGTCCTCCAGGTCCTCGACGGCTTCCAGGTTGGCGGAGATGTCGTCCCGGATCGCGGTGTGCGGGCAGGCTCCGGTCTCCACGGCGCTGATCCGCTCCGGCGGCAGTACGGCCTCGCGGAGCAGGAACTCGGCGTCCTCGCGCGTGTAGATGTCGTTGGTGACGACGGCGAGGGACAGTTCCTCGCGCAGGGCCCGGCAGAGCGCGGCGACGGTGGCGGTCTTCCCGGACCCGACGGGCCCGCCCAGCCCGATGCGCAGGGCGCGGCGGGTGCCGTCGGGACGGTGCGCGTCGGCGCTGACGGCCGAGGGCCCGTGGTGGGAGTGGTCGAGGTGCATCGGTGGGCTCCTATGACAACAGTGGGCGGCACAACCAGCCCGTCCGGCGTTCGAGGACGGGGCCGTTCAGGCCGACGGGGTCCAGGGGGCGGAGCCCCCTGGCGGGGACGAAGGGGCAGAGCCCCTGGGGACGGGAAGGGGTAGGGGCGGCGGGGGCGAACCCCCTACGAGGCGAACAACCGCACCGGCCAGCCGGCATGCACCTCGGCCCCGATCTCCAGCAGCGGCGCGGACCTGGCGGGCAGCGCATCGACCCCGTCCGTCATGGCCCGGCGCGCCGCGTCCACGGCGTCCTGGGCCACCCGGTCCAGTTCGGGGGCGAGCCGGGCCAGGACGGCGGTGGCGTCGAACGGGTCGAGGCCGAGCAGCCGCACGACGGCGGTCGCCGGGCCGCTCACCCCCTCGTAGGCGGAGCAGTAGGCCGCGTCCTCGGGCCCGAGCCCGGCCGCCCGGGCGGTCAGGCCGAGGACGACCGGCTGATGGGCGCCCTTGGGGAACCGCTGTGCCAGCGCGTCCAGTTCGGGGTGCGGCCAGGTGGCGCGGGCCGCCCGCATCAGCTGCCGGCCGAGTTTGCGTGCCGCCACGCGCAGGGCGGGTGACGGCGTGCGGGCGTCCGCGGCCCGGTCGAGTCCGGTGGGGTCGACGCCGAGCGCGGCGGCAGCCGCGAGGGCGGCCGTCATGGCCGCGCCGGTGTGCAGTCGCCCCCGGCAGAACTCCTCCAGGCTCGCCGCGTCGGTGATGCGTCCCGCCTTGACGGCGGCCTCCGCCCCGCCGGAGTGGGCGTGCCCTCCGGCGGGGAAGCGGCCGTCGGCCAGGACGAGGAGTGCTGCGCGACTCACGGCGGCGCTCAGAAGAGGAAGTACCGCTGGGCGAGCGGCAGTTCGGCGGCGGGTGCGGGCTCGACGAGTTCGCCGTCGATGGTCACCGCGAAGGAGTCCGCGGCGACCTCGACGCGGGGCAGGGCGTCGTTCTCCCGCATGTCGGCCTTCGTGCGCCCGCGGGTGGAGTGGATGGGCACGAACTCGCGCCCGAGGCCCAGGCGTTCCGGCAGCCCGTCCTCGACGGCGGCCCGGGCCACGAAGTTGACCGAGTTCGCGGCGGGCGCGGTGCCGAGGGCGCCGAACATCGGGCGCGGCAGGACCGGCTGCGGAGTGGGGATGGAGGCGTTGGCGTCGCCCACCTGCGCGTACGCGATCTGACCGCCCTTGAGCACGACCTGCGGTTTCACGCCGAAGAACCGGGGGTCCCAGAGCACCAGGTCGGCGAGCTTGCCGGACTCCACGGAGCCGACCTCGTGCTCGATGCCCTGGGCGACGGCGGGATTGATGGTGTACTTGGCGACATAGCGACGGGCGCGCCGGTTGTCGGCCCGGGTGTCGCCGGGCAGGAAGCCACGACGCCGCTTCATCACGTGCGCGGTCTGCCACGTCCGCAGGATCACTTCCCCGATGCGGCCCATGGCCTGGGAGTCCGACGACATGATGGAGATGGCCCCCATGTCGTGCAGGATGTCCTCGGCCGCGATGGTGCTGGGCCGGATCCGGGACTCGGCGAAGGCCAGGTCCTCGGGGACGGCCGGGTTCAGGTGGTGACAGACCATCAGCATGTCGAGGTGCTCCTCGACGGTGTTGACGGTGTGCGGCCTCGTCGGGTTGGTGGACGCGGGCAGCATGTTGGGCAGCGACACCGCCGTGATCATGTCCGGCGCATGGCCGCCGCCGGCGCCCTCGACGTGGAAGGCGTGCAGGGTGCGGCCCGCGACGGCGTCGAAGGTGTCGCCGACGAATCCGGCCTCGTTCAGGGTGTCGGTGTGGACCGCGAGCTGGACGCCGGACTCCTCGCACACGTCCAGGCAGGCGGAGATCACCGCGGGGGTGGCCCCCCAGTCCTCGTGGATCTTGAAGCCGAGGACGCCGGCGCGCAGCTGGTCGCGCATGGACTCCTTCGACATGGTGCTGCCCTTGCCGAGGAAGCCGATGTTGACGGGGCTCGACTCCATGGCCGCGAACATCCGCGCGAGGTGCCACGAACCGGGGGTGACCGTGGTCGCCTTGCTGCCCTCGGCCGGGCCCGTGCCGCCGCCGATGAGGGTGGTGATGCCGGAGGCGAGGGCCTCGTCGACGAGTGCGGGCGCGATGAAGTGGACGTGCGTGTCGATGCCGCCCGCGGTGATGATCTTGCCGTTGCCCGCGATGATCTCCGTCTCGGGACCGATGACCAGCTCGGGGTGGACGCCGTCCATGGTGTCCGGGTTGCCGGACTTGCCGATGCCGGTGATGCGGCCGTCGCGGATGCCGATGTCGGCCTTGACGATGCCCCAGTGGTCGATGATCACGGCACCGGTGATCACGGTGTCGGGGGCACCGTCGGCGCGTGTGGCGCGCGACTGGCCCATGGACTCGCGCAGCACCTTCCCGCCGCCGAACACGGCCTCGTCGCCGGAGCGACCGGGTCCGCCCGAGCGGTCCTCCTCGATCTCGACGAGGAGGTCGGTGTCGGCGAGGCGGATGCGGTCACCGGTGGTCGGGCCGAACAGGTCGGCGTAGGCGGGACGGGACAGTTCAGGCATCGAGGGCACCTCCCGTGGCGCCGCGCAGGCCCACGACGACGCGGGCACCCGCGAGGGGCACGAGTTCCACGTCGACCGGAATTCCGGGCTCGAAGCGGACGGCGGTGCCGGCGGCGATGTTGAGCCGCTTGCCGTGGGCGAGGGCGCGGTCGAGGTCGAGGGCGGGGTTGGCCTCGGCGAAGTGGTAGTGGGAGCCGACCTGGACGGGCCGGTCGGCGGTGTTGAGCACGGTCAGACGGGTGACTTCGCATCCCTCGTTGAAGGCGACCGGCTCGTCGGCGAACAGGATCTCTCCGGGAGTCATGGCTGCCATCCCGTCAGATGATCGGATCGTGGACGGTGACCAGCTTGGTGCCGTCGGGGAAGGTGGCTTCGACCTGCACGTCGTGGATCATCTCGGGGATGCCGTCCATGACCTCGTCCCGCTGGAGCAGCTTGCGCCCCGAGGCCATGAGTTCGGCGACGGTGCGGCCGTCGCGGGCTCCTTCGAGGATGTGCGCGGTGATCAGCGCGACGGCCTCGGGGTGGTTGAGCTTCACGCCTCGTGCGCGGCGCTTCTCGGCCACGTCCGCGGCCACATGGATGAGCAGTCGCTCCTGCTCGTGCGGGGTCAGTTGCACGTACCACCTCACAGGACATCACGCCAGGACCGAGCGGTCCGGCTGCCGCGGCCACCGCGACGGCTCTAGATGTAACACACATGAATGCACGTCAAGGCGCACGCCGGTGCCCCGAAAACCGCAGGTGGATCGGTGCGCAGACTAGGTCTACGATGTTTCGGGCACGTCACCCGGATTTGACCGACTGATTACCGGCGCCGCCGGTGGCCTCACGCATGCTCAGCAGTCCCCGCATGCCCGCCTGCAGCGTCTCCGGGGGGATGCTGCCGAACAGTGCGTACTGGACGCCGAAGCCCTGCACCACGGCCATCAGCGTCCGGGCGACGGCGTCCGGGTCGGAGTCGTCGCGCATCATGCCGGTCTCCTGGTAGCGGACCACGACTTTCGCCCAGGCGGCCCTGACCTTGGCGAAGCGCTCGCGCAGCAGGGCCGACAGTTCCTCGTTGCGCAGGGTCTCGCTCCAGACCTGGATCATCAGGCGCGGGAACGCCCACTCGCCGTTGTCCAGCATCGGCGACTGCTCCCGCGTCATGTGCGTCAGGGTCCGGGCGATGAGCACGTCGGGCGCGGGCGGCGGACTCTCCAGAGCCGCCCGCTCGTACATGGCCTGCACCGAGTCCAGCACCTCGGTGACGGTGGCCTGGATCAGCTCCTCCTTGCCGCTGAAGTAGCGGTAGACGGCGCCCGCGGACAGGTCGACCTCCTTCAGCACGTCCTGCATCGACGTGGCGTGGAAGCCGTTGCGGGCGAAGCAGCGGGCGGCGCCGTCGAGGATCTGCCGGCGGCGGGCGTCGAGGTGTTCCTGGGATACGCGGGCCATGCCATCAACCTAAAACGAACGTTCCTTCTTGACAAGCGCCGCCACCCGTCGCACGGTGATGACGGACCCTAAAACGAACGATCCTTCTTTTTGAGGAGCGACCATGTCCAGCACGCCCGCCGCGCGTCCCGCCGGCCCCCCGGCCCCCACGCCCCCGCACGGCCGCCGCATGGCCGCCGTGGTCGTCCTCGTGCCCGTGCTGGTCGCGCTGGCCCTGTGGGCCTTCGCCTGGCCGGCCGCCCGGACCGCTCCCCGCGACCTGCCGCTCGGCGTGGCGGGACCGGCAGCCGCGACCGCGCCGGTCGAGCAGCGGCTCACCCGGCACGAGGGCGCCTTCGAGATTCACCGCTACGCCGACGAGGCCGCCGCCCGCGACGCCGTCGAGGACCGGACCGTGTACGGCGCGGTGGTCGTCACCGAACAGGGCCCGAAGCTGCTGACGGCGTCCGCGGCGAGCCCCGCCGTCGCGCAGCTGCTGCAGCAGGCGGTGACCGGGCAGGCGTCCGCCACCGGGGCCGAGGTCCGAACCGTCGACGTGGTGGCCGCCCCCTCGACCGATCCGCGCGGTGCGGCCCTGAACGCGAGCGTGCTGCCGCTCACCCTGGCCGGGATCGCCACCGGCGCCGTGGTGACGCTGCTGGGGCTGCGCGGCGTCCGCGCGGTGGCTGCCGTGGCCGGCGCCACCGCCCTGACCGGGGTGGTCGCGGCGGCCGTCGCGCACAGCTGGCTGGAGGTCGCCACCGGTGACTGGTGGGCGGTGGCCGGGGTCTTCTGGCTGTCCGCTCTGGCCGTGGCCGCCGCCGTGGCCGGGCTCGGCGCGCTGCTCGGGCAGCGGGGCCTCGGACTCGGCGCGTTCGTGGTGATGCTGCTGGGCAACCCGTTCTCGGGAGCGGCCTCGGCCCCGGAGATGCTGCCCGAGCCGGTCGGGGCGATCGGCCAGTGGCTGCCGCCGGGCGCCGGTGTCTCGCTGCTGCGGTCGGTGTCGTTCTTCGACGGGGCGGCGGCCGCGGGCCCCGCGCTGACGCTGACGTGGTGGGCCGTTCTGGGCCTGGGCGCCGTGCTGGCGGGCGGCGCGCTGCGGGAGCGGGCGCACGGCCGCTCGGCGGCGGGCGACCGGGCGCCGGCACTGGTCGGCTGAGACCGGCACCGCCCGCGCACCGACGGCCGCGGCCCTCCTGCCGACAGGCGGGGGCCGCGGCCGTCGGTGTGCGCAGAGGGCTAGGAGGGGTTCGGCCCCCGGTGTTCCGCCGCGATGCCGAAGCGCTGCCGTTCGCGGGGTGCGGGGCCGGTGTCGCGGACGCTGGAGACCGAGGTGACGACCTGTTCCCCCGGCGGTTCCTGGAGCTCCTCCAGACGTTCGAGGTCGGCGGCGGAGACGAGGGCGACGAGGGGCTTGCCGTGCCGCGTCACGACGACGCGCTCACCGCCGTACACCACCCGGTTGATCAGGTCGGCGAGCTCAGCCCTGGCTTGCGTCACCGGAATCTCATAGGCCATACCCACAGCTTACGGTTCACCCCCCGGCGGCCCCGTCGCGTCGGCGCCCGCGCGAAAGCGGAGCTTCTCCGCCACAGCGGAACGTACGTCCTGTACATTTTTGACAGAGACAGCGCAGCGCGCCGGAGACGGCTCTGCCACGAGGAGGGGTTCGCCATGACCCGACCGTCCGCCCGTCATGTCCTGCCCGGGTTCACCGAGCGCACGGGCTTGGAGCACTGGACGACGGACCCGTACTCGAAGCTGCTTCAGGAGCGGATCGTCTTCCTCGGGACACGGATCGACGAGGCGTCGGCGAATGACGTGACGGCCCAGTTCATGTACTTGGAGCACCAGGCTCCGGACCGCGACATCGCCCTCTGCATCAACTCCCCCGGCGGGTCGTTCAGTGCCATGTCGGCGATCTACGACACGATGCGCTTCCTCGCCTGCGACGTGACGACGACCTGCCTGGGCCAGGCCGGGCCGTCGGCCGCGGTGCTGCTGGCCGCGGGCGCGCCGGGCAAGCGCGCGATACTGCCGGGCGCCCGGGTCACGCTCCGTCAACCGGCGCTGGACGGGCCGACGGAGGGACAGGCGAGCGATCTGGCCGTCCGTGCTGCGGAGTTGAACCGTGTCCGCGCCGCCCTGGAGGAGATGCTGGTACGGCACACCGGCCGCACTGCGCGGCAGGTGGCCGAGGACATCGAGCGGGACACGGTCCTGGACGCGCAGCAGGCCATGGCGTACGGCCTGGTCGACCGGATCGTCCCCGGCCGCAAGAACGCGGCCCCCGCGCCCGGCGCGAGGTGAGCCGGTGCTCCCGCCCGAATTGCCACCGCTGCCCGCTCTGACCCGCGCGGAGGCCGAGTTGATCGACCGTTACCTCGAAGTCGTCGACCTGGTCGGGCGCATCAATCCCGCCCAGCCCGGGGACACCTACCGTGGACTGCGCGCCGCCCAGGCCCTGGTCGGCAAGGCGACCGCCCTGCGCGACGCCCTGGCACTCATGCACCGGCGGGGCGAGACCGAGCTGCACGCCGCCACCCTGGCCCGGGCACTGCGCGTCCTGGACGGCGAGCGGCGCACGGCACGCGTCAGCCTGCCACCCTGCTCCGACAGTTGACGCATCTCCGGGAGCCGGCGACGCCCCGCTGCACTCCCCGTCCACGATCCATCTCGGCAGCAGCCGAAACGGGCCAAATGGCGTACCCCCTTTCGGCGTAGCCACACATCGATTTTCGGACCCCCTGAGCTTGCGCAACCGGCGTGCCCATGCGACGGAATGAGCCACTCCATTCCTGGTCCGGGCACCGCCGGTACACCGGCCGATGTCTCGAACACGGCACTGTCCACCCGAACGGGTGAGTGGTGAGTAACAACACAGAAGCCCGGTTCCGTTGGGATTTTCCGACTTGAGGAGACAAGATCCGTGACTGACGACAAGCCCCCGCCACAGCGGCGGGGCGGTCCGGGCGGACGCCGAGTCCTGCCGCCGCCCGGATGACCGGTCGACAGGAGTGGATCGGCAGGAGTGGAGGACCCAAGCACGACGGGTCGCCGGAACGGTCATCTCCGCGAGAAGGAGGCGCCGGGCCGAGCAGCCCTTGGGGTGAAGCCGCACCCGTGCGGCCGGGCCACTTCGCCAGCCCGAATCCGACAGGTCATCCTTCACAGGCGGCTGACGAAGGGTTGCGCATGACTGCGCTCAATCGTGTCCCGTCGCTCATGGCCCGCGCCGGTACGGCCTCGGCCCTGACCATCGCCGCCGTCGGCGGCTCCATCGTGGTCCCCGGTGCGGCCCCCGAGGCCGCCGCCGCGAGCCACGCCACGAAAGCGCTCCGGATCGCGGCCTCCAAGAAGGGTTCGCCCTACCAGTGGGGCGCCACGGGGCCACGCAGGTTCGACTGCTCCGGGCTCACGCTGTACTCGTTCAAGAAGGCCGGCAAGAAGCTGCCGCGCACCGCGGCCCAGCAGTACAACAAGACCCGCCACGTCTCCGCCAAGAACCGCAAGGTCGGAGACCTCGTGTTCTTCCACTCGGGCAGCAGCATCTACCACGTCGGCATCTACGCCGGGAAGGGCAGGATCTGGCACGCCCCGAAGACCGGGGACGTGGTGCGCCTCCAGAAGATCTGGACCAGGAGCGTTCTGTACGGCCGGGTCAAGTGAACCGCCCGGGGAGGCGGCGGCGACCTGACACGCCGCCACCTCCCCGGGCGCCTCACCGCTGAGGCTCCGGCCGGCCGACGGCCGGGACGGGCTCGGCGGGCACCGGCTGCCCCGGCGCCGTCCAGGGCAGCTCGATGGAGACGGTCTTGCCGCCCTCGCGCGTCGGCCGGACCCTCAGCCTGCCGCCGCACTCCGCCGTCAGCCACCGGACGATCACCATGCCCCGGCCGTTGTCCTGCTGGACGGCGGCCGGCAGGCGTTTGGGGAAGCGCGGATGGCTGTCGGTGACACCGATGCGCAGCCGCTCGTCGCGGTCGAGCGCGACGTCGACGGTGAAGGTCGGTGACTGGCCGAAAGTGTGCTGCACCGCGTTGGTGGCCAGTTCCGAGACGATGAGCCGGACGGTGTCGGACACGTCCGTGTCCGCCGGCAGGCCCCACTCCGCCAGGGTGCCGACCACATAGGTACGGGCGGCGGCCACCGAGGCGGGATCGCTCGGCAGAGTGACGGATGCTTCCAGATGGTCTGCCATGGCGACGTCGTCCCTTTCCCACGGGACCGAAGTCCGACACGGAGCGGATGGTTCGAGTACGGTCCCGGACTGGTGCTTCGCCGCCAGACTGCCATCACCACACCGGTGAAGGCTGGCGATCCACCAAGATATGCATATATCTGTCGCTCGATGCGGTGAACTCTGCGACGGCAGCACGTATTCGGGCGGCTCATCGGGAGTAAGGGAGTGGCCCATGCAGCACGGTCCCGTGGTGCGCCGCCGGAAGCTGGGCGCGGAGCTGCGCGCGCTGCGCACCTCGGCGGGGATCACCAGCGGCGAGGCGGCCCGGCTGGTGGGCTGGCACCAGTCGAAGGTGAGCCGTATCGAGACCGGCACGAGCGGGACGAAACCGGCCGACGTGCGGTTACTGCTGGACGCCTACGGCGTGCACGATCCGCAGCTGCGGGAACTGCTGCTTGTTTTGGCGAGGTCCGACGGCGACGGCGGCCGGCACCACTGGTGGCACGCCTATCGCGGGGTGCTGCCGCCGACCTACCGGGACTTCATCAGCCTGGAGTCCCAGGCGAGCGCCATGCGCACGCTGGAGACCACCGTGGTCCCGGGACTGCTGCAGACCCCGGAGTACGCCCGCGCGGTGACGCGGGCCGCGGTGGACGGACTGCCCGAGGAGCGGCTGGACACGCTGGTGGAGGTACGGCTGGCCCGTCAGGACGTGCTGCGTGCCGAGCCGCCGCTGCGGCTGAGCGCCGTCCTGGACGAGGCGGTGCTGCGCCGGGAGGTGGGCGGTCCCGGGGTCATGGACCGTCAGCTGCGGCGACTGGTGGAGGCCGCCCGCCTGCCCCATGTGCGGCTGCAGGTCCTGCCGTTCGCCGCCGGAGCACATATCGGCGTCACCGGCCCTTTCGTAATCTTCTCTTTTTCGAGCACTTCTGATCTGGACGTGGTTGTTCTCGACCACTTGACGAGTAGCCTGCATCTCGAACGGAAAGAAGACCTAGAGGCCTACACGGAGGCCTTCAACGCCCTTTTGAACCATGCCCTTTCGCCCGAGGACTCGTTGGACTTCATCGCCGCGACAGCGGCCGGCGCGTAAGGAGGCACCATGTCCGCACTTCCTCGGAACATCAGTTCGAGCACCGATCTGCACGGCGTGCGGTGGCTGCGCAGCAGCTACAGCACCGGAGCCAACAACTGCGTGGAGACGGCCTTGCCGCCGGCCGGCCCCTGGGCCGGACTGCTCGCCGTGCGCGACTCCAAGGATCCGGCCGGACCCGCGCTGCTCTTCTCCCCCGGGAGCTGGGCGTCGTTCACGGCCGAGGTCCACCGCATCTGATCCCTGCCGGCACCGAGCGGAGCACGGCCGTGCCACGCCGAC
Organism: Streptomyces viridiviolaceus; assembly: GCF_014650995.1. Taxonomy (GTDB): domain Bacteria; phylum Actinomycetota; class Actinomycetes; order Streptomycetales; family Streptomycetaceae; genus Streptomyces; species Streptomyces viridiviolaceus. Next base: position 143,391 of record NZ_BMWA01000005.1, on the reverse strand, counting down.
TCATGGCCGCGTTTCGCCGATCACCCGTACAGCGCGTTCGATCTGCTCCGCGGAGAGGTCCGCGCGGGCGGTCAGCCTGAGCCGTGAGATGCCGTCGGGCACGGAAGGAGGACGGAAACAGCCCACGGTCAGGCCGGCCGCACGGCAGTCGGCCGCCCAGCGCACGGCCCCCTCCGGCGAGGGCGCGCGCACCGAGACCACCGCGGCGTCCGGACGCACCGCCTCCAGGCCCGCGGCGGTCAGGCGTGCGTGCAGTTCGCGGGCCACCGCGCGGGCACGCACCGCCCTCTCCGGCTCGCGGCGCAGCAGTCCCAGTGCGGCCAGGGCCGCGCCCGCCGCCGCGGGGGCGAGGCCCGTGTCGAAGATGAACGTCCGGGCCGCGTTGACCAGATGGTCGATCACCTTGGCGGGGCCGAGCACGGCCCCGCCCTGGCTGCCGAGCGACTTGGACAGCGTGACCGTGACGACCACGTCGTCGGCGCCCGCGAGCCCCGCCGCCTGCGCGGCGCCGCGCCCGCCGTCGCCGAGGACGCCGAGGCCGTGGGCGTCGTCGACGACCAGTCCGGCACCGCGCTCCCGGCACGCCCCCGCGAGGGCCGCCAGCGGCGCGGCGTCGCCGTCAACCGAGAAGACCGTGTCGGAGACGGCGACAGCGGGTCCGTCGTGCGTCCGCAGCGCCTTGCGCACGGCGTCCGGGTCGGCGTGCGCCGCCACCTGGACCGTGCCGCGGGCCAGCCGGCAGCCGTCGATCAGGGAGGCGTGGTTGCCCGCGTCGGACACCACGAGGGTGCCGTGCGGCGCCAGCGCCGTGACCGCGGCGAGGTTGGCCGCGTAGCCGGAGGAGAGGACGAGCGCGGACTCGAAGCCGCAGAAGGCGGCCAGTTCGCGTTCGAGTTCGGCGTGCAGTGCGGTGGTGCCGGTGACGAGCCGGGAGCCGGTCGCACCGCCGCCCCAGGTCCGCGCGGCCCGCACCGCTCCCTCGACGACCTCGGGATGCCGGGCGAGGCCCAGGTAGTCGTTGCTCGCCAGGTCCAGCAGCGGCGAGTCGGCCGGGCGGGGGCGCAGAGTCCGCACGAGTCCGGCCCGGCGGCGCAGCTCCGCCTGCTCGTCGATCCAGTCGAACGCCATGGGTCGGTCCTCCGGGAATTTGTAGGCAATGGACAGACACTAGCGGCCCGGCCGTCCGCCCGAGGTGTGGCAATACCCACACGGCGATCGGGCAGTGTTGTGCGAAGTCTCCTTGGCCCCGGGTGGCTTCGTAGGACAGGATCGGCTCTCATGGACCTGCTGAACACGCTGGTGGACAAGGGGCTTCGGCGCGAGTCGCCGACCCGCGAGGAAGCTCTGGCCGTCCTCGCCACTTCCGACGACGAACTGCTCGATGTGGTGGCCGCGGCCGGCAAGGTGCGCCGGCACTGGTTCGGCCGGCGGGTGAAACTCAACTACCTGGTCAACCTCAAGTCGGGCCTGTGCCCGGAGGACTGCTCGTACTGCTCGCAGCGGCTCGGCTCCAAGGCCGAGATCCTGAAGTACACCTGGCTCAAGCCCGGCGAGGCGTCCGAGGCCGCCGCCGCCGGCGTGTCCGGGGGCGCCAAGCGGGTGTGCCTGGTGGCCAGCGGCCGGGGTCCGACCGACCGGGACGTGGACCGGGTCTCCGAGACCATCAAGGCCATCAAGGAGCAGAACGAGTCGGTCGAGGTGTGCGCCTGCCTGGGCCTGCTCTCCGACGGTCAGGCGGAGCGGCTGCGCGAGGCGGGCGCCGACGCCTACAACCACAACCTCAACACCTCCGAGTCGACGTACGGGGACATCACGACCACGCACACGTACGCCGACCGGGTGGACACGGTGCAGAAGGCGCACGCCGCCGGTCTGTCCGCCTGCTCCGGGCTGATCGCGGGCATGGGCGAGAGCGACGAGGACCTGGTCGACGTGGTCTTCTCCCTGCGTGAACTGGACCCGGACTCGGTCCCGGTGAACTTCCTGATCCCGTTCGAGGGCACGCCGCTGGCCAAGGAGTGGAACCTCACCCCGCAGCGCTGCCTGCGCATCCTGGCGATGACCCGGTTCGTCTGCCCGGACGTCGAGGTCCGCATCGCCGGCGGGCGCGAGGTCCACCTGCGCACGATGCAGCCGCTGGCCCTGCACCTGGCCAACTCCATCTTCCTCGGCGACTACCTCACCAGCGAGGGCCAGGCGGGCAAGGCCGACCTGGAGATGATCGCGGACGCCGGGTTCGAGGTGGAGGGCACCGACCAGGTGACCCTGCCCGGGCACCGGGCGACGGCCGGCGGCGGCTGCGGGTCGCACGAGGGCGGCGGGGCCTGCGGATCCACTCCCGCCGCACGGACCGAGGAACCCCGTACGGACCTGGTCGCCGTACGCCGCCGCGGTGCGGGAACGGACCTCGCGCCCAATGCCTGAGCCCGAACTGACGGTGGACGAGCTGCTCCGGCTCGACCGGCGGCACGTCTGGCACCCGTACGGCCCGATGCCCGGCCGGCAGGACCCGCTGGTCGTGGAGTCGGCGAGCGGGGTGCGGCTGCGGCCGGCCGACGGCTCCGGGGAACTCGTCGACGGGATGTCGTCCTGGTGGTCGGCGATCCACGGCTACAACCACCCGGTGCTGAACGAGGCGGCACGCGAGCAGCTGGAGCGCATGAGCCATGTGATGTTCGGCGGGCTCACCCACGAGCCCGCCGTGCGGCTGGCGAAGCTCCTTGTCGACATGTCGCCCGATGGTCTGGAGCACGTCTTCCTCGCCGACTCCGGCTCGGTGTCGGTCGAGGTCGCGGTCAAGATGTGCCTGCAGTACTGGCGTTCGCTCGGCCGGCCCGCGAAGCGGCGCCTGCTGACCTGGCGCGGCGGCTACCACGGCGACACCTGGCAGCCGATGTCGGTGTGCGACCCCGAGGGCGGCATGCACGAGCTGTGGACGGGCGTCCTGCCGCGCCAGGTGTTCGCGGACGCGCCGCCGGCGGAGTACGAGGAGACGTACGCCGACCACCTGCGGTCACTCATCGAGCGGCACGCCGACGAGCTGGCCGCGGTGATCGTCGAGCCGGTGGTGCAGGGCGCGGGCGGGATGCGGTTCCACTCCCCCGCGTACCTGCGGGTGCTGCGGGAGGCGTGCGACGCGCACGACGTCCTGCTGGTGTTCGACGAGATCGCGACCGGCTTCGGGCGTACGGGCGCGCTGTTCGCGGCGGAGCACGCGGCGGTGACGCCGGATGTGATGTGCGTGGGCAAGGCGCTGACCGGCGGCTATCTGACGATGGCGGCGACGCTGTGCACGTCACGGGTCGCGGACGGAATCTCGCGCGGCGAGGTGCCGGTGCTCGCCCATGGGCCGACGTTCATGGGCAACCCGCTGGCGGCGGCCGTGGCGTGCGCCTCGATCGGGCTCCTGCTCGGGCAGGACTGGCTCGCGGAGGTCAAGCGCATCGAGGCGGGTCTGCGCGAGGGTCTGGCGCCCGCCGCCGAGCTGCCGGGCGTGACGGACGTGCGGGTCCTCGGCGCGATCGGGGTGGTGCAGCTGGACCATCCCGTCGACATGGCGGCGGCGACGCGGGCGGCGGTGCGCGAGGGCGTGTGGCTGCGGCCGTTCCGCGACCTGATCTACACCATGCCGCCGTACGTCACGGGTGATGCGGACGTCGCGCGGATCGGACGTGCGGTGTGCGCGGCGGCCGGGAAGGGATGACATGCCGGTACTGGTGATCACGGGCACGGGCACGGAGGTCGGCAAGACCGTCGCGACCGCCGCCGTCGCGGCGACGGCGCGGGCGGCCGGCCGGTCGGTGGCCGTGCTGAAGGCCGCGCAGACGGGCGTGGGGCCGGACGAGCCGGGGGACGCACAGGAGGTCGCCCGCCTCGCGGGTGCCGTGACGGCGGCCGAAGTCGCGCGCTATCCCGAGCCGTTGGCGCCGGGCACGGCCGCGCGCAGGGCCGGCCGGGCGCCGGTGCACCCCGAGGAGGTGGCCGAGGCCGCCGCCAAGCTGGCCACGGACCACGACCTGGTGCTGGTGGAGGGAGCGGGCGGGCTGCTGGTCCGGTTCGACGCGGCGGGCGGGACCCTCGCGGACGCCGCCGAACTGCTCGGCGCGCCGGTGCTGGTGGTGGCCTCGGCGGGCCTGGGCACGCTGAACACCACGGAGCTGACGGCACGTGAACTGCGCTCCCGCGGGCTCGGTCTGTCGGGCGTGGTGATCGGCAGCTGGCCGCAGCATCCCGACCTCGCCTCGCGCTGCAACCTCGCGGACCTGCCGGACGTGGCCGGAGCCCCCCTGCTCGGCGCCCTGCCCGCCGGTGCGGGCGCCCTCGCCCCGCCCGCCTTCCGCTCCTCGGCACCGCACTGGCTGGCCCCCGCGCTGGACGGCACCTGGGACGTGGAGGCCTTCCGGAAACGGGAGGCCCCCTGACCTGAGAACACCCTGACCCCGAGGACGAGTGACCCGACCGGCCGGCACCCACGCCGCACCGGACGCGCCGTGGTCCCGTCCGGCGGCACCGAAGCGGCAGACACCCGCACCGGAAGCCACCGGCGACGCGGTGAAACCCGCGGCGGCGGGAGAGGCCCTGACCCCAAGGGCAGCCGAACCGGGGGCCCTGGCCCAACCGACGACACCCGACCGGCCGGCACCCACGCCGCACCGGACGCGCCGTGGTCCCGTCCGGCGGCACCGAAGCGGCAGACACCCGCACCGGAAGCCACCGGCGACGCGGTGAAACCCGCGGCGGCGGGAGAGGCCCTGACCCCAAGGGCAGCCGGACCGCGGGGCTTGGTCCGGGCGGTGTCGTGGTGGTCGGCGTGAACCGGAGGCGTCGGCCGGGGGTGGACGGGGCTCGTTCGGGGGACAATCGCGGTAAGGCGCCGCCTCGTGAGGGAGGTCCCATGCCGCTGCGATCCGCCCGCTCCCGCGGGGTGCCGCCGGACGCCGTGCACCACCCGGTGTTCGCCCGCTACTACGCCCGGATCAGCGTGACCGCCGAGACCCGCATGGGCATGGGCCGGGTGCGCGAACGCCTGCTGACCGGACTGTCCGGGCGGGTGATCGAGATCGGCGCGGGCAACGGCCTGAACTTCGCTCACTACCCGGGCACCGTCTCGGAGGTCGTCGCGATCGAACCGGAGCGGGTGCTGCGGCAGTTGGCCGTGGAGGCGGCGCTGCGGGCGGAGGTTCCGGTCGACGTGGCGCCCGGCGCGGCGGAGGCGTTGCCGGTCAAGAGCGAGGCCTTCGACGCGGCCGTGGTGTCCCTGGTGCTGTGCAGCGTGCGCGACGTGCGGCGGACGCTCGGTGAGCTGCGGCGGGTGCTGCGGCCCGGCGGCGAGGTGCGGTTCTTCGAACACGGCCGGGGCGGCGGCCGGATGATGACCCTCACCCAGCGCGCGCTGGACCGGACGGTGTGGCCGCGGCTGACGGGCGGCTGTCATGTCTCCCGGGATCCGGTTGCCGCGCTGCGGACGGCCGGGTTCACGCTGGGCCCCTACCGGCGGGTGCTCATGCCGGAGAAGGGACCCGCGCTGCCGACCTCGTACTGCGTACTCGGCACGGCCTGGCGGCCGCCCGGGACCGAGGAGTAGTCACAGGCTCCACTGGCGCAGCTCCCGCGCGATGTCGTCGACCGACGCCTCGCCGCTCTTGACCAGGAGGGCGAGGTCGCGCACCTGCTCGGGCGTCGTGCTGACCTTGACGCCGCTGGCGACCAGGTAGGCGTACGCCACCGCCGAGGCGAAGAGGGCGTTGGACCGCTCCAGCGCGGGGACGTGGATCAGGAGCTGGAGGAGCGCGGCGGCGCGGTCGTGCGGGCCGTCGTAGACGGGGACGCCGAGTATCTCGGCCCGGTGGCGTGCCACGGCGGCGACGAGGGCTCCCCAGTCGGTGACCTGGGGGTCTCCCGGCGTCCGCTGTTCGGCGAGCATCAGCAGCCAGGCGAGGTCGATCGTGAGGTCGTTCAACGGATCAGCGGCGGTCCCCGCCGGCCTCTTCGGCGAACACCTTCTCGTACTCCCGCATGAAGTCGGCGGCGGCCTCCACGAACGTGCGGCCGGCCTCTCCGGTGTCCTGCCGGACCAGTTCCTCGATGTAGCGGTTGACGCTCATGCCGCGCGCCAGGGCGCGTTCGCGTGCCGCTCGGGCGGTGCCCTCGTCCACCCGCACGTTCAACTGGGTCTTGGCCATACCTTGAAGCTAGCGCCGGACCGCTAGCACGGCAAGGACCGCTCCCGCGGCAGGAAGTTGCCCCTTACACGGGCCTGCGGGACCCGACCTGGGGCGGAGAGCGGACGACACCGCAGAGGGATACCGAGCGTGCGTCGGGTCACACTACGCTCGGCCGGGACGAGAAACGTCGGACGTCCGTGTACCGGGACCACCGAGGAGGCCGTCTTGTCCACACCTGCAGCGGAGCACGCCCCGGGCCTGGCGTCGGCCGACCGGACGGCGGCCCGCGCCCGCGGTCTGACCAAGGCGTACGGCTCCGGCGAGACGACGGTGCTCGCCCTGGACTCGGTGGACGTGGACATCATGCGCGGCCGTTTCACCGCGGTCATGGGGCCGTCGGGCTCCGGGAAGTCCACGCTGATGCACTGCCTCGCGGGGCTCGACACCGTGTCGGCCGGTCAGGTGTGGCTCGGCGACACCGAGATCACGGGGCTGAGGGAGCGTGAGCTGACCCGGCTGCGGCGGGACCGGATCGGTTTCATGTTCCAGTCGTTCAACCTCATACCGACGCTGAACGCGCTGGAGAACATCACCCTGCCCATGAACATCGCGGGCCGGGACCCGGACCGGACGTGGCTCGACCAGGTCGTCGACACGCTCGGGCTGCGGGACCGGCTGAAGCACCGGCCGGCTCAGCTGTCCGGCGGTCAGCAGCAGCGTGTCGCCTGCGCGCGGGCGCTGGTCTCCCGGCCCGAGCTGATCTTCGCGGACGAGCCGACCGGCAACCTCGACTCGCGGGCCGGTCTGGAAGTGCTCGGCTTCCTGCGCGAGGCCGTCGACGAACTCGGCCAGACCGTCGTCATGGTCACCCACGACCCGGGTGCCGCGGCCCACTCCGACCTGGTGCTGTTCCTCGCCGACGGACGGATCGTCGACGAGATGCACCGGCCCACGGCGGAGGCGGTGCTGGAGCGCATGCGTCTGTTCACCGGCGCGGGATCGAGGCTCCCCGGCTCCCCCGCCGAGGACTGAAGCCGTGCTGAAGGCGACGCTCAGGAGCTTCCTCGCACACAAGGGACGGCTGCTGCTCTCGGCGCTGGCCGTCGTCCTGTCCGTGGCGTTCGTCGCGGGCAGCCTGATCTTCTCCGACACCCTCGGCCGGACCTTCGACCGGCTGTTCGCCTCCACCGCCGCCGACGTCACCGTCCGTCCCCAGGAGGGTCTCGCCGAAGCCGTTCCGTCCGGCACGACGGCGACCCTGCCCGCCGCGCTCGCCGGCCGCGTGGCCGACGTCGAGGGCGTCGCCGCCGCGCACGTGGACGCGGAGGTCGAGAACCTCACGGTCGTCGACGACGAGAACGAGTCAGTGAGCCCGACCACCGGCGCGCCCACGATAGGCACCAACTGGTACCCGACCGAGCGCAGCCCCGTGGAGCTCACCTCCGGACACGCCCCGCGCGGCCCCGGGCAGGCACTGCTCGACTCGGAGACCGCCGACCGCGCGGACGTGAGGATCGGCGACACGCTCACCGTCGTGGCCCCGCCGGGCTCGTTCCGGGTGGAGGTCGTCGGCATCGTCACGTTCACCACCACCAACCCCGGGGCCGCGCTGCTCTTCGTCGACACCCCGACCGCGCAGACGAAGCTGCTGGGCGACGCGAAGGCCGCGACGGGCATCTCCGTCGAGGCCGCCGACGGGGTGAGCGACGAGCTGCTGAAGCGCCGCGTCGCGGACGCCCTCGGCCCGGACGCCTACGAGTACCGCACCGCCGCCGAGCAGGCCGAGTCCGACGTCGAGCAGCTGGGCGGCTTCCTCGACGTCATCAAGTACGTGATGCTCGGCTTCGCCGGCGTCGCCGTTCTGGTGGGCGTCTTCCTGATCGTCAACACCTTCTCGATGCTGATCGCACAGCGCACGCGGGAACTCGGGCTGCTGCGCGCCCTGGGCGCGGACCGGCGTCAGGTGCGCCGCTCGGTGCTCACCGAGGCGCTGCTGCTCGGCGTGGCCGGCTCCACGCTGGGCCTGGCCGCGGGCATCGCGCTGGCCGCCGGTCTGATCGGCCTGATGAACGCCATCGGCATGAACATCAGCTCCGCCGAGATGGTCATCGGCTGGGCGACGCCGGTCGCGGCGTACGTCGTCGGCATCGGCGTGACGTTCGTCGCCGCCTACCTCCCGGCCCGCCGGGCGGCGGCCGTCTCGCCGATGGCCGCCCTCGCGGACGCCGAGATCGCCGGGGTGGGCCGTCCGCTGCGCACGCGTGCCGTGGTGGGCGGCGTCGTCGGGGCGGCGGGCGTGGCCGCGCTGGCGGGGTGCGCGGCGGCCACGGAGACCGGGTCGGCGGCGTCGCTGCTCGGGCTCGGAGTCCTCCTGACCCTCGTCGCCACCGTGATCGCCGGTCCGCTGCTGGTCCGGCCGGTGATCCGGGTGCTCGGCGCCGCCTTCCCGGCGCTGTTCGGTCCGGTCGGGCGCATGAGTCAGCGCAACGCCCTGCGCAACCCCCGCCGTACCGGTGCCACCGCCGCCGCCCTCATGGTGGGCCTCGCCCTGGTCGGGGGGATGTCCGTGGCGAGCGCCTCGATGACCGAGTCCTTCGACCGGCAGATCGACAAGACGCTGGGCGCCGACTTCATCGTGCAGAACGGCGGCTTCATGCCGTTCCCGCGCGAGGTGACCGACCGGGTGCGCGAGACGCCGGGCGCCGGGCTCGTCGTACGCTCGCGGTTCGCGCCGGTCGCGGTGCGGCTGCCGGACGGCGACCGGGTGGAGACGTCCGCCGTGGGTTACGACCCGCGGCTCGACGAGGTCGCCGACATCCGCTACGCACAGGGGGACACGGCCGCCGCGCTGGCGGCCGGGCACCTGGCGATGGACGCGGACTTCGCGCGGGAGCACGGTGTACGCCTCGGCGGCACCGTCCCCGTCGAGTTCCAGGGCGGGCGCACGGCCGAACTGACCGTGGGCGCACTCACCGACATGGAGTCCGCCGAGGGATTCGGAACGCAGGGAGGACTGTTCCTCGGACTCGGGACGCTTCAGCGGTACGCGCCGGGCGGCCAGGACTCGGCGCTGTACGTGAACGCGGCGCCGGGGACCGCCGACGACGAGCTGCGCGCGGACCTGGAGCGGACGCTCGACCCGTATCCGCAGGTGCAGGTGCGGGACATCGCCGACTACAAGAAGCTGGTGCACGACCAGATCGCCGTGCTGCTCTACCTCGTGTACGCGCTGCTGGGACTGGCGATCGTCATCGCGGTGCTCGGCGTGGTCAACACCCTCGCCCTGTCGGTCGTGGAGCGCACCCGCGAGATCGGGCTGCTGCGGGCGATCGGGCTCTCGCGGCGCCAGCTGCGCCGGATGATCCGGCTGGAGTCGGTGGTGATCGCGGTGTTCGGCGCGGTGCTCGGACTGGCCCTGGGGCTGGTGTGGGGTGTGTGCATGCAGCAGGTGCTGGCGCTCCAGGGCATGACGGCGCTCGCCGTCCCCTGGGGCACGGTCGTCGCGGTCGTGGTCGGTGCGGCGGTGGTGGGCGTCGTGGCGGCGCTGCTGCCGGCGTTGCGCGCGTCGCGCATGAATGTGCTGGCGGCCGTGGCGCACGAGTGATTGACTCGCCGAGTCCTCAAGTCGCCCGTAGCCGAGGAGAGTTCATGTCGCGTCCGTTCCGCTTCGGCGTCAACCTGATGGCTGCCGCACCGGCCGGGGAGTGGAGTGCCAAGTGCCGGCGGGCCGAGGAGCTGGGTTACGACGTGATCCTCGTCCCGGATCATCTCGGCATGCCGGCGCCCTTCCCGGCCCTGGTCGCGGCGGCCCGGGCCACCGAGCGGCCCCGGGTGGGGACGTTCGTGCTCAACGCGGGCTTCTGGAACCCGGCCCTGCTGGCCCGGGAGGTGGCGACCACGGACGCCCTGACGGGCGGGCGCCTGGAGCTCGGGCTCGGCACCGGCTACGTGCGGGCGGAGCACGACGCCGCGGGGCTGCCGTTCGGCTCGCCGCGCGAGCGGGTGGACCATCTGCGGCACACCGTGCAGGAGCTGGACCGGCTGCTCGGCGCGGAGGACCACCAGCCCCGCCCGGTCCAGCGGCCCGGGGTGCCGCTGCTGATCGGCGCGGGCGGCGACCGGATGCTGGAACTGTCGGCCCGGCACGCCGACATCGCGGCGTTCACCGGGGCGCGGTCGGTCCCGGGGAGCACCACCGGGGAGCTGACCCCGGTCACCGCCGAGGAGCTCGACGAGCGCGTCGCGCACTACCAGAGGCTGGCGCGGGACCGGAAGGAACCGGCGGAGCTCAATCTGCTCATCCAGATGGTGTTCGTCACCGACGACCGGGAGGCCGCCGTACGCCCCTTCCTGGAGCGCGTGCCGCAGCTGTCCTCGGAGCAGGTGCTGGAGCTGCCGATCGTGCTGGCCGGAACCCTGGAGCAGATCACCGCGCAGGTCCGGGCGCAGCGCCAGCGGTACGGGTTCACCTACCTGACCGTGCTGGAGCCGTACATGGAGGCGTTCGCTCCGGTGATGCGGGCGCTGCGCGAGGTCTGACGTCCGCATGCCGGAATTCCGCGCGGCCGTCCCCCCTGCGTGGTGGGATCACGGCATGACTGATCTGCGGATACGGGCCGCCGGGCCCGAGGACCTGGACTCCGTGCTCGCCTTCTGGAAGGTGGGCGCCGAGGGGACGAGCATCAGCGACGACCGGGACGGCGTGGAGCGGCTGGTCGCCCGCGACGCCGAGGCACTGATCCTGGCCGAGCGCGGCGGGGACCTGGTGGGCACGGTGATCGCGGGCTTCGACGGCTGGCGCTGCCATCTGTACCGGCTGGCGGTGCACCCGGACCACCGTCGCCGGGGGATCGCCTCGGCCCTGCTCGCCGCCGCGGAGGAGCGGTTCGTCCGCCTCGGCGGGCGCCGCGGGGACGCGATGGTGCTGCAACGCAACGAGCGGGCGCAGCATGCGTGGCGGGCCGCCGGGTACGCGCCGGAGGAGCAGTGGCGACGCTGGGTGAAGCCCCTCGGCGACCGCGGTGAAGCCCTCACCGGCTGAAAGGCAGTGACCACCGGCGCATGAGCGAGTTCCCCGGCGCACGACATCGCGCGATCCTCCACCTTGTGGCCGATCATGGAACCGAGGTGACCCGATGACCGAAGTGCTCCTGTTGCTGGTGGCCATCCTGCTCTCGCTCGCCTGCGGTGCGTTCGTCGCGGCGGAGTTCTCGCTGACCACCGTCGAGCGCGGCGCGCTGGAGCGGGCTGCCGAGCGCGGCGAGCGGGGAGCGGCGGGCGCCCTGAAGTCCGTACGCAATCTGACGTTCCAGCTCTCCGGGGCGCAGCTCGGCATCACGGTCACCAACCTGGTGGTCGGCATGCTCGCCGAGCCCTCGGTCGCCGCGCTGATCGCGGGTCCACTGCGGGAGCTGGGGATCTCGCAGTCGGTGGCCTCCTCGCTGGCGCTGGTGGTCGGCACGGCTCTGTCGACCGTGTTCCTGATGATCGTCGGCGAGCTGGTGCCCAAGAACTGGGCGATCTCCTCCCCGCTGGCGGTGGCCAAGCGGGTGGGCAGCCCGCAGCGCTGGTTCAGCGCCGCGTTCCGGCCTTTCATCACCCACCTGAACAACACGGCCAACCGCGTCGTGCGCCGTCTGGGTGTGGAGCCCGCGGAGGAACTGGCCTCGGCGCGCGGGCCGCAGGAGCTGGCGGCCCTCGCCCGGCACTCCGCCAAGGTGGGTGCCCTGGAGCCGGACACCGCCGAACTGTTCGTGCGCACCCTGAACCTCGCCGACCTGACCGCGGAGAACGTGATGACCCCGCGCATCCAGGTCGTGGCCCTGGACGCCCAGGCGACCTGCGAGGACGTGGCGAACGCGACCCGGGCGACCGGACTGTCCCGGTTCCCGGTCTACCGGGGCAGCCTCGACTCGGTCGTCGGGACCGCACACGTCAAGGACGTCCTGGCCGTGCCCGCCGAGCGCCGGCCCCGGGTACCCGTCTCCGAGCTGATGCGGGAGCCGCTGCTCGTCCCCGAGTCGCTGACCGTCGACCGGCTCCTCGACCGGCTGTCCGGACGCCGCACGATGGCCGTCGTGATCGACGAGTACGGCGGGACAGCCGGCGTGGCCACGCTGGAGGACATCGTCGAGGAGGTCGTCGGGGAGGTGCGCGACGAGCACGATCCGCACGAGACGCCCGAGCTGGACCCGGCCGGCACGGACGCACGGGGACACGCCCTGTACTGGGCCGACGGCTCGGCCCGCGTGGACCGGCTGGCGCGCCTCGGGCTGAGGGTGCCGGAGGGACCGTACGAGACGCTGGCCGGCCTGGTCGCGGCCGGGCTGGGACGCATCCCCGCGGTCGGCGACACCGTCGAGGTGGCCGGCTGGCGGCTGGACGTGGTGGACGCCACCGGGCGCAGGGCGGCGCGGGTGCTGCTGCACGCGCCGTTCGACGACGAGCGGACCGGCGACGACGAGGAGGCCGGACGGTGATCGCCGTACAGCTGCTGATCGGTCTGGCGACACTCGTCGTCAACGCCTTCTTCGTGGGCGCGGAGTTCGCGCTGATCTCGGTGCGCCGCAGCCAGGTCGAGCCGTACGCCGAGGGCGGCGACCGGCGTGCGAAGAGCGTGCTGTGGGGCCTGGAGCACGTGTCGGCGCTGCTGGCGGCGGCCCAGCTCGGCATCACGCTGTGCACCCTGGTGCTCGGCGTGGTCGCGGAGCCGGCGATCGCGCATCTGCTGGAGCCCGTGTTCCACGCGATGGGCGTGCCGGCCGGGGCGGGGCACGCGGTGTCCTTCGTGATCGCGCTGACGCTGGCGACGTATCTGCACATGCTGCTCGGGGAGATGGTGCCCAAGAACATCGCGCTGGCCGAGCCGGTGCGCAGCGCGCTGCTGCTCGGGCCGCCCCTGGTGGCGCTGTCCCGGGCGCTGCGCCCGGTGATCTTCACGATCAACGCCTTCGCCAACGCCCTGCTCAAGCTGCTCAGGGTCGAGGCGAAGAACGAGGTGTCGGCGACCTTCACGGACGCGGAGCTGGCCGAGATCGTGAAGGACGCCAGCGAGGCCGGGCTGATCGACGACCGCGCCCAGGAGCGGCTGCACGACGCCCTGGAACTGGGTCGGCGTCCCGTCCGTGACGTGGTGCTGCCGCTGGAACGCGTCGTCCACGCGCGCGTGGGGATCACGCCGGAGCAGCTGGAGCGGCTGTCGGCCGAGTCCGGGTTCTCGCGTTTCCCCGTGGTGGACGACGGGCGGCGGATCGTGGGCTACCTGCATGTGAAGGACGCCTTGGACACCTCCCCGCGGGACCTGCCGTTCCGGCTGCGGGACATGCGGCCCATCGCGCGGGTGCGGGAGAGCACCCCGCTGGACGACGTGCTCACCGCGATGCGGGGCAGCCGTACGCATCTGGCGGCCGTGCTGGGCAGCGACGGGCGGCTGGCGGGGCTGGTCACCATGGAGGACGTGCTGCGGGAGCTGTTCGGGCAGCGGACGTGAGCCCGAGCACGTTCCGAGGGCGACCGACCGACGGGTATGTGCAGGGGCTACCATTTCTGTCGCCATGCAGACGAACCCCACCCACACCAGCCTCGTCGCCGTCGGCGACTCCTTCACCGAGGGCATGTCGGACCTGCTGCCCGACGGCTCCTACCGCGGCTGGGCCGACCTCCTCGCCGCGCGGATGGCGGCCCGCTCGCCCGGATTCCGGTACGCCAACCTCGCGGTGCGGGGCAAGCTGATCGGGCAGATCGTCGACGAGCAGGTGGACGTCGCGGCGGCCATGGGGGCCGATGTGATCACGCTGGTCGGCGGGCTCAACGACACCCTGCGGCCCAAGTGCGACATGGCCCGGGTACGGGACCTGCTGACGCAGGCCGTGGAGCGGCTGGCCCCGAACTGCAAGCAGCTGGTGCTGATGCGCAGCCCCGGCCGGCAGGGCCCGGTGCTGGAACGGTTCCGGCCGCGCATGGAGGCGCTGTTCGCGATCATCGACGACCTCGCCGGGCAGCACGGCGCCGTGGTCGTGGACCTGTACAGGGCGCAGTCGCTGGCCGACCCGCGCCTGTGGGACGTGGACCGGCTGCACCTGACCGCCGACGGTCACCGCCGGGTCGCGGAGGCCGTGTGGCAGACGCTCGGCTACGAACCCGAGGATCCCCAGTGGCACGCGCCGATCCCGGCGACGCCGCCGCCGGGCTGGATCACGCGCCGCACCGCGGACGTCCGGTTCGCCCGGCAGCACCTGCTGCCCTGGATAGGCCGCAGGCTGACGGGCCGCTCGTCCGGCGACGGGCTGCCGGCCAAGCGCCCGGAGCTGCTGCCGTACGAGGGTCCGGCGTGATCCTTCCCGGGTCCGCGCGGCGTTCGTAGCTTCCGACGAACAACCCCGCGGCGCTGGCCTGCACGAATCGCCAGTAGAATCCGTACACGTGACTTCCGCTCCCGCCAAGCCCCGCATCCCCAACGTCCTCGCCGGACGCTACGCCTCCGCCGAGCTCGCCACGCTCTGGTCGCCCGAGCAGAAGGTGAAGCTGGAGCGGCAGCTCTGGCTCGCCGTGCTGCGGGCCCAGAAGGACCTCGGCATCGAGGTGCCCGACGCCGCGATCGCCGACTACGAGCGCGTACTCGACCAGGTCGACCTGGCCTCGATCGCCGAGCGCGAGAAGGTCACGCGGCACGACGTGAAGGCGCGGATCGAGGAGTTCAACGACCTCGCCGGGCACGAGCACGTGCACAAGGGCATGACCTCCCGCGACCTGACGGAGAACGTCGAGCAGCTGCAGATCCGGCTCTCCCTGGAGCTGATCCGCGACCGCTCCGTGGCCGTCCTGGCCCGGCTGGGCAAGCTGGCCGGCGAGTACGGCGAGCTGGTCATGGCCGGCCGCTCCCACAACGTCGCCGCGCAGGCCACGACGCTGGGCAAGCGCTTCGCCACCGCCGCCGACGAGCTGCTCGTCGCGTACGGACGGGTCGAGGAGCTGCTCGGCCGCTACCCGCTGCGCGGCATCAAGGGCCCGGTCGGCACCGCCCAGGACATGCTGGACCTGCTCGGCGGGGACGCGGGCAAGCTCGCGGAGCTGGAGCGCCGGATCGCCGGGCACCTGGGCTTCTCCGAGGCGTTCACCTCGGTCGGCCAGGTCTACCCGCGCTCGCTGGACTACGAGGTCGTCACCGCGCTGGTGCAGCTGGCGGCGGCGCCGTCGTCGCTGGCGAAGACCATCCGGCTGATGGCCGGGCACGAGCTGGTCACCGAGGGCTTCAAGCCCGGCCAGGTCGGGTCCTCGGCGATGCCGCACAAGATGAACACCCGCTCCTGCGAGCGCGTCAACGGCCTGATGGTGATCCTGCGCGGCTACGCCTCGATGACCGGCGAGCTGGCGGGCGACCAGTGGAACGAGGGCGACGTGTCCTGCTCGGTGGTGCGCCGGGTCGCGCTGCCGGACGCGTTCTTCGCCCTGGACGGTCTGCTGGAGACCTTCCTGACCGTGCTGGACGAGTTCGGCGCCTTCCCCGCGGTCGTGGCCCGGGAGCTGGACCGCTACCTGCCGTTCCTCGCCACCACCAAGGTGCTGATGGGCGCGGTGCGGGCGGGCGTCGGCCGGGAGGTCGCGCACGAGGCGATCAAGGAGAACGCCGTGGCCTCCGCCCTGGCGATGCGGGAGCAGGGCGCCGAGCGCAACGAGCTCCTCGACAAGCTGGCCGCCGACGAGCGCATCCCGCTGAACCGGGCCGAGCTGGACGCCCTGATGGCCGACAAGCTCTCCTTCACCGGTGCCGCGGCCGACCAGGTGGCGGCCGTCGTCGGCCGGATCGAGGAGATCGTCAAGCAGCACCCGGAGGCCGCGGGCTACACCCCGGGAGCGATCCTCTGACCCGCTTCACACCGGCGGAACTGGAGGCCGCCCGCGACCGTCTCGTACCGGACGTCGTCGCGGACGGCCTCCGCGTGCTGTTCTGCGGCATCAACCCGGGTCTGATGACGGCCGCGACGGGTCACCACTTCGCGCGGCCGGGCAACCGGTTCTGGCCGGTGCTGCACCTGTCCGGTTTCACTCCGCGGCTGCTGAAGCCGTCGGAGCAGCAGGAGCTCCTGTCGTACGGGCTCGGCATCACGAACGTCGTCGCCCGGGCCAGCGCGCGGGCGGACGAACTGACCGCCGAGGAGTACCGGGAGGGCGGCCGGCAGCTGGCGCTGAAGGTGGCGCGGCTGCGGCCCCGCTGGCTGGCCGTGGTCGGCGTCACCGCGTACCGGGCGGCCTTCGACGACCGCAAGGCCCAGGTGGGCCCGCAGCCGCGGAGCATCGGGGACACGCGTGTGTGGGTGCTGCCCAACCCCAGCGGGCTGAACGCGCACTGGACGGCACAGACGATGGCGGAGGAGTTCGCGCGACTGCGCGCCGCGGCGGAGGCGTGAGCCGTCCTGGTCGGGGAGGTCACGCGGGCCGGTCGTGGCAGGGCCTGAGCCGTCGTGGCAGGGCCTGGGCCGGTCGTGGCAGGGCCTGGGCCGGTCACGGCGGGGCCGTCTCCGTGACGACGGCGAGCAGCTGGATCTCGTCCTCCGTGTCCCGGTCGGCGACGGCCACCGCGATCCAGCGTCCGGTGCCCTCGGCCTCCCAGAGGCAGGCCACGCGGGCGCGGGCGCTGAGCCCTGCCCACGGCCGGGGTATCTCCTCCCGCTCGGTCCGCAGGAGGACCGTGTCCAGGTTGTACGGATCGGTCTCCCCCCAGCGAGCCGCGAGCCGCTCACCGACGGCGTCGCGGTACTTCTGGTACTGGTCCACCGTGACCCCCCGCTCCCCCTGGTCGCCGCCGCGCAGGCCGTGGCTGCTCTCCAGCACCACGACGAAGTGACCGGGTCCCCCTGTGCCCCCGTCCGACGGGCCGTGCTCCGCCGGAAAGGGACGGAAGCACAGCTCGTCGATGAGGGCGAGGTGCTGCGCGATGTTCATGCGCTCCAGTAAACCGGCCGCCACTGACAATTGGCGGGGCGTCAGCCGCCCGCGGGATCAGGCGTCCCGGCTGCGCAGCCGCCAGACTCCCGCCAGCAGGGCGGCCGTCGTCCACAGCGCGGTGACCGCCAGTCCCGTCCAGGGCCCCAGCGGCCCGTCGTACGTCTCGTACAGCACCACTTGTCCGGCCTTGTCGGGCAGGAAGTCGGTGATGCCGCCCGCCGCGTCGCCGATGACGAAGGAGACGATCAGGATGAAGGGGATGAGCGTGGACAGGGTGGCCGTGCCGCTGCGGAACAGGGCGGTGAGGCCGGCCGCGAGCAGGGCCATCAGCATCAAGTAGATCCCGCAGCCCACGACGCCGCGCGCCTGCTCACCGGCGGTGAGTCCGCCGGCCGCCTCGCCGAGGCCCGCCCGGGCCGCGACGACGGCGGCGCAGGCGGTGAGCAGCCCCACGGCGAGGGCCGGTACGGCGACGACCACGAGCTTCGCCGCGAACCACCGCCCGCGCTGCGGAACGGCGGCCAGCGAGAGCCGGATTCCGTTGCCGTGGTACTCGGACGACACGACCATGGCCCCGAAGGCGATCGCGGCGATCTGGCCGGGCCAGACGCCGGACAGGGCCGTGAACAGCGGGTCGAAGTCCGGGTCGGACGTGTCGGACGCGCCGGCCAGCGCGGAGAACGCCGTGGTGACCGCGAACACGGCCAGCAGCGTGCCGTACAGCGAGCGCAGCGTGCGGACCTTCAGCGCCTCCGAGCGGAGTACGGGCGTGAAGTGCATGGTCAGGTCTCCTGGGTCGGTGTGGCGAACTCGGTCTCGGCGGCCGTCAGGTCCAGGTAGGCCTGTTCCAATGTGCCTTCGTCCGAGGACAGTTCGAGGATCGGGACGCCCGCGCCCGACATGACGCGGCCGATGTCGTCCACGCGCGCGTGGCGCACGCTCCAGTACCCGTCGTCGTGTTCCACGGCGTCATGGCCGTGCCGGGTGAGGACGGCCTTGAGAGCGGTGGCGTCCGAGGTGCGGATCCGGACGCGCGGCTGCACGCGCGCGTCGATGAACTCCCGCATCGGCATGTCCGCCAGCAGACGGCCCCGGCCGAGGACCACCAGGTGGTCGGCGAAGGACGCGGTCTCGTTCATCAGGTGGCTGGAGACCAGAACCGTGCGGCCCTCGGCCGCGAGGCGGCGCAGCAACTCCCGGATCCAGATGATGCCTTCGGGATCGAGGCCGTTGGACGGCTCGTCCAGCACGACCACCGCGGGATCGCCGAGCAGGGCGGCGGCGATGCCCAGCCGCTGGCGCATGCCCAGGGAGTACGTCCGCACCCGGCGGCGCGCCACCGACGCGATGCCCGTCAGTTCCAGCACCTCGTCGACCCGGCCCGGGGGGATGCGGTTGCTCGCCGCGAGCACGCGCAGATGGTCGCGACCGGTGCGCGAGCCGTGCGCGGCGTGCGCGTCGAGCAGGGCGCCGACGTGCCGCAGGGGCTCGTGGAGCGTCGCGTAGGCGCGTCCGCCGACCGTGGCGGTCCCGGACGTCGGCCGGTCGAGGCCGAGCACCAGCCGCATGGTGGTGGACTTCCCGGCGCCGTTGGGGCCGAGGAAGCCGGTGACGCGGCCGGGCCGCACGGTGAAGGTGAGGTGGTCGACGGCTCGCCGGGTGCCGTACTCCTTGGTGAGGTCCTTGACGTCGATGCTGGTCATGGCAGCAGCGTCGCCGGTCGCGACGGGTCAGGGCCTCCCCCACTGGTGGAGAGCGCCTCCCCCGGCCGGGGGAGGCGCGTCGTCGGCGGCTGCTGACACGATGACGCAATGGCACGGTTCCTGCGCCCGCTGCTCCGCGGGACGACGTACACACGCTTTCTGCACCTGTGGGTGCCCGACGCGGCCTTCAGCGTGTGGATGTTCGTCCAGCCGGGGATGCCGTGGGTTTTCGCGCTCGTGCTGGTCCCGGTCGGGCTGATCCCGGCCGTGCGCGTGGGCGAGGGTGTGCAGGCGCGGCTGTTGCTGACGCCGGGAGAGGCGGAGCCGGGGATCTCCGTCGAGCCTGCCCGCACCTGGCGGGACCGGCTGCGTACCGTGTTGTGGCTGCAGATACGCCTGGCGCTGGGAGCGGTGGCGGCGATGGCCACGGTCTGGCTGCCGATCCTGGCGTACAGCATGGCCTCGGCCGCGGGGGGCCACATGCCGGAGGATGTGCCCTTCCTGAAGGACCTCCCACCGCACTGGTCGTACGCCCTGCTGGTGCCGGTCCCCCTGGTCGTGCTGTACGGAGTGGTGGTCGGCCTCGGTGAGCTGGCGACCGCGGTGGCGCGCCGGCTGCTGGGCCCGTCCGCGGCCGAACGCCTCGCGGCCCTCGAGGAACGCACCGAACAGCTCCTGGAACGCAACCGCATCGCGCGCGAACTGCACGACTCCATCGGCCACGCGCTGACCGTCGCCGTCGTCCAGGCGGGCGCCGCGCGCGCGGCGGGCAGCCCGGAGTTCACCGACCGTGCCCTGGAGGCGATCGAGGAGACCGGCCGGGCCGCCCTGGAGGACCTGGAGCGGGTGCTCGGTGTCCTGCGGGAGTCGGGGCAGCCGGTGAGCGGCAGGCCGACGCTCGTGGACGCCGACCGGCTGCTGGAGTCCGCCCGCGCCTCGGGGGCGAAGGTGGAGGCCGAGGTGACGGGACCGTTGGACACCCTGCCGGGTCCGGTCTCCCGCGAGGGCTACCGGATCCTGCAGGAGGCGCTGACCAACGTGCTGCGGCACGCGGGCGCGGTGCCGGCTCGGGTGCGCGTCGAGGTGGCGGACGGTGCGCTCACCCTGGAGGTGCGCAATGCGCTGCCGGACGGCAGGGGCGGCAGCGGGCGCGGCAGCGGGCTGCGCGGCATACGCGAGCGTGCCGCGCTGCTGGGCGGGCGGGCGCACACGGGGCCCGACGGCGGTGACTGGCAGGTGCGCGTCGAGTTGCCGATGGGCTGATCTACGCTGGGCGGATGCCGGTCAGAGTGCTCCTCGTCGACGACGAACCCCTCGTACGCGCGGGTCTGCGGGCCGTGTTGGAGGCGCAGCCGGACATCGAGGTGGCCGGGGAGGCGGCCGACGGTGCCGCGGTCATCCCGCTGGTGCGGCAGTTGCGGCCCGACGTCGTGGCCATGGACGTACGGATGCCGCTCCTGGACGGCATCGAGGCCACGCGCGCGCTGCTGCGCACGGTGGCCGATCCGCCGCGGATCCTCGTGGTGACGACGTTCGAGAACGACGAGTACGTGTACGAGGCGCTGCGCGCGGGAGCCGACGGGTTCCTGCTCAAGCGGGCCCGGCCGGCGGAGATCGTGCACGCGGTGCGGCTGATCGCCGAGGGCGAGTCGCTGTTGTTCCCCGCCTCGGTACGGCAGCTCGCCGCCGCGTACGGCGACGGTGGCGGGAACCGGGCGGCGCGTGCCGTGCTGGAGCGGGCCCGGCTGACGGAGCGCGAGGGCGAGGTGCTGCGGCTGATGGCGCGCGGACTGTCGAACGCGGAGATCGCGACCCGGCTGGTCGTGGGCACGGAGACGGTGAAGTCACATGTGAGCGCGGTCCTGGCGAAGCTGGGGGCTCGGGACCGCACCCAGGCGGTGATCGCGGCGTACGAGTCGGGGTTCGTGGCGCCGGGATGATCCGGCGCGGGCCGGTCCGTGCGGGCCTCGCGGGTGCCCGGCGCTCGCCGGGCTGCGGCGGGCCGAGTACGATCCGGCGAACACGCGCACGAGCTGGGAGGACGGACGTTGGGGCGGCTGACCGGCGGGGACCCCTCGCTGCTGCGGAGGATCAATTCCGCGGTGGTGCTGCACGCGCTGCGCTCCACGGACTGCGCGACGCTGACCGAGGTCACCCGGGTGACGGGGCTGTCCCGGCCGACCGTCGAGGGCGTCGTCGAGGGCTTGATCGAGGCCGGTCTCGTCGTCGAGACGGCGGCCGACGAGGGCACGGCCCGGCGTCAGGGGCGGCCCGCGCGGCGGTTCCGGTTCCGGGCGGAGGCGGGGCATCTGCTGGGCCTGGAGATCGGTCCGCACCGCGTGGCCGCGCTCCTCGCCGACCTGGACGGCCGGGTGATCGGGGCCCAGGCGAAGGACGTCGACGAGACCGCTCCGGCGGACGAGCGCCTGGAGCGGCTGCGCACGGCGGTCGCCGAGCTGCTGCGCCGGGCCGGTGTGGCCCGCGGGTCGCTGCGCGCGGTGGGGGCGGCCACGCCGGGGATCGTCGAGGCGGACGGCACGGTCCGGCTGAGCACCGCGCTGCCCGAGTGGACGGGGCTGCGCCTGGGCGAGCGGCTGAGCCGTTCCTTCAAGTGCCCGGTGCTGGTGGAGAACGACGCGAACGCGGCGGCGGTCGCCGAGCACTGGAAGGGCGCCGCGACCGAGTCCGAGGACGTGGTGTTCGTGCTGGCCGGGCTGAGCCCGGGGGCCGGTTCGCTGATCGGCGGGCGGCTGCACCGGGGGTACGGCGGGGCGGCCGGTGAGATCGGCGCGTTGCATCTGCTGGGCCGTGAGGTGACGCCCGAGACGCTGCTGTCCACCACGGACGAGCCGCTGCACCCGCTCGACGAGCAGGCGGTCGCCAAGGTCTTCGCCGAGGCCCGGGAGGGCGACCAGCGGGCGCGTGCGGCCGTCGACCGCTTCATCCAGCGGCTGGTGCACGACGTGGCGGCGCTGGCGCTGGCCCTCGATCCGGAGCTGGTCGTCGTCGGCGGCTGGGCCGCCGGTCTCGACGGCGTACTGGAGCCGCTGCGGCGGGAGTTGGCCCGCTACTGCCTGCGGCCGCCGAAGGTGACCCTGTCGCTCCTCGGTGAGGCCGCCGTGGCGACGGGCGCGCTGCGGCTGGCCCTCGATCACGTGGAGGAGCAGTTGTTCGCGGTGGAGGGTACGACGGCGCGCCGCTGAGCGGCCGGCTGTCGCCGGGGTGGGGCGCGGCGGAGGCCCGCCGCGCCACTGCCTGCGTTCCCGGGCGCGGTCAGGTCAGGAGGCGCGGGTCTCGGGGCCGTGGTGGATCTCGACGTCGCCGGAGTCCCCGAAGGTCAGACGGCAGGTGTCCGCGCGGTAGGTGGCGGCGGAGAGCGCGGCGGTGCGGCCCTCGGCGGTGTAGCGGGTGGTGACCACCAGGACGGGCGCGCCGGGGAGGCGGTCCAGTTCCTTGGCGTCGTCGGCGCGGGCCGAGCCCAGTTCCACGGCGCTCTCCTGGCGCTCCAGCTCCAGGCGCTGCAGCTCGCGCAGCACGGTACGCGCGCGTGCCGCGCCGGACGGCGCGTCGATGGCGGACAGGTCGGGTACGGACGCCGGCGGGATGTACAGCAGCTCCGCCGCGACGGGCTGGCCGTGGGTCACGCGGGAGCGGCGGACGGTGTGCACGGGCTCGTCCCGGCCGGTGCCGAGGGCGTCGGCGACGGCCGCGGGCGGGGTCGCCAGGACGCAGTCGACCGGCTGCCAGGCGTCGCCGGCCGATCCTGGCCAGGCGTGCTGCCGCGTGTCCACGGCCACGCCGACGCGCGGCGGTGCGACGGTCGTACCGACGCCACGACGGCGCTGCAGCCTGCCCTCCAGTTCCAGCTGTTCGAGGGCCTGGCGGAGCGTGGCACGGGCGACACCGAAGCGTGCGGCGAGGTCGCGCTCGTTGGGCAGGATCTCACCCACCGAGAACTCCGAGTCCAGCGCCTCACTGAGCACGGTCCTCAGATGCCAGTACTTCGGTTCCGGCACCGATTCGAGCTGCGTGGTCCCCACCCTGTCCTCCGCAATCGCCGTGGTCCGGCGGCTTTTTAGCGCCCTTGTTTATTAAAGGTTGTTGCAGTTCTCTGCGACCATAGGACGGCCCACACCCTTGGTCAAGACCAATCCTCGATCGCTTGCGCGCGCCGCTGCCGTGGTGCCGGGAAGGGTTCACGGGGTGTTCGCACGGGGCGGTCCGCGCGACACGGGACGCCGTCTTCGCGTCACGCGACGGCGGAGCCCCCGTCACGGGACGGGGGCTCCGGTCGGGGAGGGCCGCTCGCGCGGCCACGGGCCTGTCCGGCGGAACAGGCGCTTCAGGTCAATACACCTAGACGGTCAGGGACCGCAGCTTGTCGGGGTTGCGGACGATGTAGACGGACTGGATCCGCCCGTCGGCGATGTCCACCTGGAAGACGGAGTCGGGCTTGCCCCCGGACAGGGCCAGCAGGGCGGGGCCGCCGTTGACCTCCAGGAAGCGGTAGGTGAGGTCCGCGATGCCCTTGCGCGCGGCGCCGACCAGGAAGCGGGCCACCTTGTCGGCGCTCTCCAGGACGCGCAGCGGGGCCTTGGACTTGCCGCCGCTGTCGCCGACCAGCCGGACGTCCGGGGCGAGCAGGGACATCAGCCCTTCGAGGTCGCCGTCGGCCGCGGCGGCGAGGAACCGCTCGGTGAGGTCGCGGCGCTCGGCGGGGTCGACGTCGTAGCGGGGCCGCCGCTCGTCGACGTGCTTGCGGGCCCGCCCGGCGAGCTGGCGCACGGCCGCCTCGGTGCGGTCGAGCATGGCGGCGATCTCCGCGTAGGGGTAGCCGAACGCCTCCCGGAGGACGAACACCGCGCGCTCCAGCGGTGACAGCGACTCGAGGACGACGAGGACGGCGAGGGAGACCGAGTCGGCGAGCACGGCCCGCTCGGCGGTGTCCGGGACGGCGTCCCCGAAGTCGGTGACGTACGGCTCCGGCAGCCACGGGCCGACGTAGGTCTCGCCGCGCGACTTGATCTGGCGCAGCCGGTCGATGGCGAGGCGGGTGGTGACGCGCACCAGGTAGCCGCGCGGTTCGCGGACGCCGTCCCGGTCGGCGCCGGACCAGCGCAGCCATGCCTCCTGGACCACGTCCTCCGCGTCGGCCAGGCGGCCCAGCATGCGGTAGGCGACTCCCAGGAGGACGGGGCGGTGTTCTTCGAAGACGTCGGTCGCGGTGTCGGTGGTCACCGCTCCATCCCAGCGGACGCGTCCGGCCCTGTCCAGGAGGAATCGCCACGGCCCGGAACCCGGCGGCGGGGAAGGGCGACCGGGGGCTACCGGTCGGTAGCCATTGCTGACAGGCTGTCTACCCAAGCCCGCCACCACGCGTCCCGACAAGGAGCCCCATGTCCGCGACCGTCTCCTTCACGGCCCCCACTCCGCACGGCCCGCAGCGCGTCACCGTCGCCTACGCGCGCGTGGGCACCGGCGAACCGCTGCTCCTGCTGCACGGCATAGGCCACCACCGCCAGGCGTGGGACCCGGTGGTGGACATCCTCGCGACCGAGCGCGACGTGATCGCCGTCGACCTGCCCGGCTGCGGCCGGTCACCGGCGCTGCCGGACGGACTGCCGTACGACCTGACGACGATGAACGCCGTGCTCGGCGCGTTCTGTGCGGAGCTGGGGCTCGACCGGCCGCACGCGGCGGGCAACTCGCTGGGGGGCCTGCTCGCCCTGGAGCTCGGCCGCGAGAACCTGGTCCGGTCGGTCACGGCCCTTTCCCCGGCCGGTTTCTGGACGCCGGCCGAGCGGCGCTACGCGTTCGGCGTCCTGATGGGCATGCGGGCGACGGCCCAGCGTCTGCCGCTGCCCCTGGTCGAGCGCCTGTCCCGCTCGGCGGCCGGCCGCACGGCGCTGACCAGCACGATCTACGCCCGCCCTGGCCGCCGGTCGCCCGAGGCCGTGGTCGCCGAGACGCTGGCGCTCGCGGGCGCCGAGGGCTTCTTCGAGACCCTCCGCTCCGGGCGGAGCGTGCAGTTCACCGACGACGTCCCCGGCATGCCCGTGACCGTCGCCTGGGGCAGCCGGGACCGACTCCTCCTGCCCCGCCAGGGCATACGTGCCAAGCACGCCGTTCCCCGGGCCCGGCTGGTGCGGCTTCCCGGCTGCGGCCACGTCCCCATGAACGACGACCCGGCGCTGGTGGCCCGCGTCGTCCTCGACGGCAGCCGGGCTCAGGAGGCCAGCGCCTTGAGGACCTCGTTGAGCACGGTCGCGTTGTAGGGCATGCTCGCGTGCGGGGTGCGATCGCCGGGGTCGATGTCCTGAAGGACGATGTTGTTGACGTACCGGCCCTCCGTCTCCGCCAGGGCGCACGACGTGTACGGGGTGACCACGTCGTCGTACCGGGTGGCGATGACGGTGTGCCGGACGCCCTCCGTGGTCTCGCCGAGGTCGGCCAGCTCCCGCTGGAAGGGATGGTCGTGCTGGAGCTGCGGCCAGGCCGGGACGACCGCCCCGACCGCGCCCTGCTCCAGCAGTTCCACCGCTCCGGGGATCTGGCGGGCGAGGTTCAGCAGGCCCTGGGCCGTCACGCCGTGGTTGCTGGGCGCGATGCCGACGAAGTTGTGCACCTTCGGGCCTCCGCCCAGCGCGTTGAGGTAGTAGCGCGGCATCATGCCGCCCTGCGAGAAGCCGACGATGTCCACCTGCTGAGCGCCGGTGCGCCGCAGCACCTCGTCGACGAACTCGGCGAGCTGCTGGGCGGACCGCTTGATGTCGCCGAGGCCGAAGATCACGGGGTTGCCGTGCTGACCGTAGTCCAGGCGGAAGACCCGGTGGCCGTGCCGGCGGAGCAGGGGCGTGGCCGAGGTCCAGGTGTAGCCGCGGTTGCCGAAGGTGCCGTGCACGAGCACCACCGGGCGCGGGTGCTCCTCGGTCGGTGCCACGTCCCAGTCGTCCTCACCTGCCGCCACGTCGACGGTGGCGATGACCTGTGCCGCACCGGCCTGGGCGAGTCCGCCCAGGCGGTGCGGCGCCTCGGTGATGTCCGTGGTGACGTCGCCGCTGTTGAAGCCGGGGATGCGGGGGGTCGAAAAGCTCACGTCGCTCTCCCTTTCGTGGGGAATACCGCTGGAGTGCGCTCCGACTTCTCAGTCTCACGTCCAGTGAATTCCGCAACGATCCCTCGATCGGGGGAAAGAATTCCCTCCACCGAGTAAGTAGGGTCCGCGTATTCGAAAAAATCCGACGCGGCGCGGCGGGCTCACCCGGTCAGCCGGGGCGCCAGGCGGGCGGTCGCGGTGCGCAGCAGGCGTACGTACCAGCTCCATGTGACGGGGCGGGCGACCCGGCCCGTCAGCGCCTTCTCCGCACAGTCCATGCTGTGCCCGAACGCCGCGTCGTGCAGGGGCCGGAAGAACAGCACCCAGCCCAGCCAGCAAAAGCCCCGCGGACGCAGCACCAAGGTGTTGGTCAGGGCGGTGCGGCCGTCGTCGAGGCGCTCGACGCTGAACTCGTGGAATCCGTCGAAGCCCCGCGGACCGGTGAACCGGAACCGCACCCACCGACCCGGCTCGTAGTGGCTCACGACGTACCGAATCGGCCCGTGGCCGCCGTTCACGCCGACGGCCAGCGGCCCGTCGAAGCGTACGGGTGGCCAGTCGGGCGGCCAGAGACGGTCGTTCTCCCCACCCAGGGAGTCGATCAGGGCACCGACCGCTTCGGGTGGTGCGGGGAGCAGGCGTCGGTGAACATTGAGCACGGCGATCACGCCTTGCAGACTGCCCGCACATGTCCGCGCGCAAGATCCCCCGTACGGGGTTCGGGAATGCACGCCGGGAGCGTGCTCACGCGGAAGAGCGCCGTGGTGCGTGCTCCAACGCGCCCGTGCCGCGCGGGCATTGGCGAGTGGCCGGTTTCCACCTTCGACACCGGCGCCTGCGTCCTCGCCTCTCGGCATCTCCAACTCCCCTCCACCGCGGGCCCGATGCCTTCCCCGCATTCGCGTTCGACGCCTCGAGGGCGAAGATCGGCCAAGGTGGGCGTGGTGCGCGGCGAGTCGGAGGGGGAAGTGAGATCCGAGCGTAAAGACAGATGAGAGAGACGCAGCCAATACGGCGTTCGGACAAGGGGGTTGGTCATGGCCGCAGGGCCGCAGGTGCCCGAGTACGGTCGTGGCGGGGCGAGTTGGCGTCCCCTCCCACCGGAGGCATGGCCGGAGGCATGGCGGCCGCTGCTCGGCCGGCCGGCCTTGGCGGAACTGCTCGGGCATCCCCTCGCGGGCGCCGCCCTGACGGAGATGTACCGGCTCCTGCCGCCCCGTGTCGCACTCCACTCGTTGCGGACGTTCCTGCTGGCCGACGCCTGTGCGCGGACCCGCGGGACCGCGTACGACCGGGTCGGCCTACTGGCCGCCGCCGCGTTCCACGACACCGGGCTGGTGGGGCGCACGCCGCTCGGGCCCGGTGGGTTCCCCCGGCGTTCGGCCGAACTGCTCGACCGTTTCCTGGCCGGGCACCAGGTGGGCGCCGGACGGCGCAGGACGCTGGCGCGCGCGGTGCGTGAGCACATGCGGCCGTTCCCGGCCCGTGACGCCGGGCCCGAGGCACGGCTGCTGCACTTCGGTGCCTGGCTGGACGTCACCGGACGCGGTGGACGTCAGATCCCGGGTGAGCGGCGCCTGCTGAACGGGCTGGCGCCCACACCCTGGTTCGCCGTCTCCTTCTCCGCCCGGGTGGCGGCCTGCGGGCTGCGCCGGGTGCTGCCGGACTCCTCGGCCACCGCCCGGTGACCGTCGGCCCGGCGACTTGCTCTTCCCGTCGCGAAAGGACCGTTGACATGCAAGAGGACCAGCGTGTTTTCGATGTCGCCATCGTCGGTGGCGGCATCGGCGGGACGATGCTGGGGGCCATTCTCGCGCGCCACGGGGTGCGCGTACTGCTGTTGGAGGGCAGCGGTCACCCCCGGTTCGCCATCGGAGAGTCCACCGTCCCCGAGACCACCTTCGGCCTGAGGGTGCTGGCCCGCCGCTACGACGTCCCGGAGATCGAGCACCTGGCGACCAACGGGGCGTTGCGCCGCCACGTGTCGTCGAACTGCGGGGTCAAGCGGAACTTCAGTTTCGTCTACCACCAGGAGGGTGAGCCGACCCGGCCCGACGAGTGCACGCAGTACCCCACCTGGGGTCCGCCGCTCGGCCCCGACTCGCACTACTTCCGGCAGGACGTCGACGCCTACATGTTCCACGTCGCCGTGTCGTACGGCGTCACCGCCCACACCCACACCATGGTCGACGACGTGAAGTTCGAGGAGGACGGCGCCACCCTCGTCACCCGGGACCGGGGCACCTTCCGGGCGTCGTACGTGGTCGACGCCGGCGGGATGCGGGCCGTGCTGCCCGAGCGTCTGGGACTGCGGCAGGAGCCGCCGTACCGCACGCAGTCACGCACGATCTTCACGCACATGGTGGACGTGCGGCCCTTCGACACCGTCGCACCACCTCGCGAACAGCACCGCATGCCCAGCCCGTTCAGCCAGGGCACGCTGCACCACATGTTCCGGGGCGGATGGTTCTGGGTCATCCCCTTCGACAACCACACGACGAGCACGAGCGAGCTGTGCAGCGTCGGCGTCAACCTGGACCTCGACCTCCACCCCCGCCCGGAGGGTCTGTCGGCGGAGGAGGAGTTCTGGCGGCACGTGAGCCGGTTCCCCAGCGTGGCGCGGCAGTTCGAGCGGGCGCGGGCGGTGCGGCCGTACGTGTCGACCGACCGCACCCAGTTCTCCTCCCAGACGGTGGTCGGCGACCGGTGGTGCCTGCTGCCGCACGCGAGCGACTTCATCGACCCCCTCTTCTCCAGCGGTCTCGCGGTCACCGTGATGGCGCTCAACGCACTGGGTCACCGGCTGATCGAAGCGGTGCGCCAGGACGACTTCGACACCGCCCGGTTCGCGTACCTGGAGCACTGGATCAAGCGCATGTTCCGGTTCTACGACGACCTGGTGTCCTGCAGCTACATCTCCTTCGACGACTTCGAGCTGTGGAACGCCTGGAACCGGGTGTGGACCATCACCACGCTCTACGGCACGAACGCCCAGAACCAGGCCGCCGTGACGTTCGAGAAGACTCACGACCGGTCCTGCTTCGACGCGCTGGAACTGCCGCCGTACCGGGGCCTCCAGGGTGTCGACAACCCCTGGGTGGAGCGGCTGTTCGACCAGTCACGCGACGCCGTACTGGCCTACCGGGCGGGGGAGCTGACGAAGGACCGGACCGTCGAGCGCATCTACGGGCTGCTGCGCGAGAGCGAGTTGTGCCCGTCGGTGTGGGGGACGCTCGACCCCGAGGACCGCTGCCCGGCCGGGGTGTTCACCCTCTGGCCGTTGATGAAGATCCTGCTGTGGGGCAAGTTCCGCTCCCCACAGCACGTGCGGGGCTCCTACTTCACCGGCGGCGCGCGGTTGGTGGGCAGGGAGGCCGTCCAGGCGTACGCCACCGAACTGCGCGCCGGCACCACCCAGGTCCACCAGACCGTACGGGACATGTGGGTCAACTGGAACCGTGACTGGTCCCGTCGGCCCGCTCCCCGCACCCCGGCGGCCCGACCGCTCCTGCCAGGAGACGGACGCACCGGGAAATGACCGCGAAAAATCATTCCTGCTGACCAGCGGAGGCACATATTCCGGTTTGCCGCTCCAGGGCCTCGGGTAGGAAAACCACATGGCCGACAAATAGAAAGTCGGCCTCGTTCTCCCTGCTCAATCGAGAGACAACGGGCTGCAATCCACAATGGTGCGACATTCCACCTGTCAATCGCCCGCTGAATGCTCCTGGGAAGACATCTTCCAGCATCAGGACCGCCTCATGCGGTTGGTTCGACGAAGACTGCCGAGTTTCCAGGACGCCGAGGACTGCGTCCAGGAGACCATGGCTCGCGCAGCCGCCCACGCCGCATTGGACAGGAATCGACTGGGTTCCTTTCTGACGTCCGTGGCGCTTCGCCTCTGCATCGACTTCTACCGTGACATGGAGCGTCGCAGCAGACTGCTGCACCGCGCGGCGCTCGTGGACGCCCCCGGCACGACCGAGGAGGACGTCTGTGACGAGGATTTCGGGAGATGGCTGCTGGGCCAAGTACAACATCTGCGAGGCCGGGAGCAGGAAGTCATACTCGCCCGCGCCAAGGGAATTTCCACTGCGGAATTCGCTCGCATACACAACATCTCCGTGAAAGCGGCCGAAGCCGCCTTCACCAGAGGTCGCGCACGCCTGAAGACGGTGTGCGCAAAAGCCCTGGAAGGCTGCGCACGATAAGCGTCCGCAGAGCGTCCGCGTCCTGCGAGGGTATTCGCCGACGCGACTCCGGCACCGCACCTCCTCCATCGCACAGAAACAGAAAGGATCCCCTTCATGTCCAACAACAAGAACATTCAGGACATCTTCAAGGACCTGGTCGGCAATATGGCCGACAGCGGGAAGGAGGCGTTCGACGACATCCTGAACCGGTCGGACAAGCCGGGCGCGTCGGGTTCCGGCAACCCCCTCGACACCCTGGCCGGACTGCCCGCGAACGCCCTCGGGGCCCTCGCCGGCGCAGTCAACCCCGCGACCGCGCTGGCGGGGGCGGCGAACCCGCTGGCCGCGCTCACGGGCGCCGCGGGCGCCGCGGGCAACCCGCTGGCCGCACTCACGGGCGTCGCCGGAGCGGCCAATCCGCTCGCGGCCGTGGCCGGTGCCGCCAATCCGCTGGCGGCGCTCAGCGGGGCGGGCAACCCGCTGGCCGCGCTGGGCGGGGCCGCCGATCCGCTCGCCGCGGTCGGCGGCGCGGCGGGCGCGCTCGGCGGGCTGGGCCAGCTGGCCGGCGGTCTCGGGCACGCGGCGGGCGGGGTCGGCGACCTGCTCTCGCTCCCGGCCCAGCTCACCCAGCTCCTCCAGATGCTGCCCAAGCTGCTGGATGCGCTGCAGGGTCTGCAGAACCTGACCAATCTGCCGGCCCAGCTCGCCCAGCAGGCGCAGGGCGGGGGCAAGCCCGCGTCTGCGGGCTGAACGCCCCTGCCGCCGTCCCGCCCGGCCGGCTGCGGAGAGCACGCCGACCGTCGTTTAAGCACCCGGATCCCGATCTGAGGAGGATCGCACACGATGGCGTCTGTCGTCGGCGACCGGCTGCGTCTCGTGGTCAAGGTCCTGGGAAGTCTCGTCGTCGACGAGGTCGGTCAGGCGACGCGGCTGCGCAGACGGGCGAGACAGGACGGCCGGCCCCCGGCGGAGGCGGGCGACGCCCCCGCCGGGGCACCGGCCGAGCCCGGGGCCGGTGCCGCCGGGGCCGAGCAGCGGCGTGCCAAGGCGGTGCGGCAGGCACTGGAGAGCCTCGGCCCGTTCTACGTGAAGCTCGGCCAGATCCTGTCCACCCGGCCCGACATGGTGCCGCAGTCGATCCGGGACGAACTGCAGAACCTGCACGACCAGGTCGACATCCAGCCGTTCTCGGTGTTCGAACCCGTGCTGGCGCGGGATCTCGGGCCGGACTGGAAGCTGCGCTTCGACGACGTCCACACCGTCGCCCCGCTCGGGGCGGCGTCCCTCGCCCAGGTCTACCGGGTGACGCTGCCCGGCGGACGCCCGGCCGTGGTGAAGATCCAGCGGCCCGGCATCCGCGAGGGCGTGCTCGCCGACATGGCCCTGATGCGCCGGGCCTCCAGGATCGTGGCCCGGGTCGCGCCCCGGTTCAACGAGGTCATCGACATCGAGGCGATGCTGGGCTCCGTCTTCGACGCGATGGAACCGGAGCTGGACTTCACCGGCGAGGCCCACAACATGGACGAGGCCCGCGAGCACATCCGGCCCTTCCGCTCCCTGGAGGTGCCACGGGTGCTGCACGCCGGTCCGCGCGTCCTCGTCCAGTCACTGGCCGCCGGGACGTCGGTGCGGCACATCGAGCGGGGCCACTTCACCGACAGTGAGCGCATCGAGATCGGCAAGGACCTGCTGCGCTTCATGTACCACGGCTACTTCGTGCACCGCTTCTTCCACGCCGACCCGCACGCGGGCAACGTCTTCGCCGCTCCCGGAGCCCCCGCCACGGTGATCGACTGGGGCATGGTCGGACGCCTGGACCGCCGTACCAGCCTGCAGCTCCTGCCGCTGTTCATGACTCTGGCGCAGAACGACGGGGCGGGGCTCGCGCAGCACTGGGCGGAGATGGGCCGCATGACGCCGTGGTCCAACATGCCCGCGTTCACGGCCGACATGGCCGCCTTCGTGCCCAAGGTCTCCCATCTGTCGCTGGAGGACCTGAACTTCGGCGTCTCGCTCACCACCGTGCTGGCCAAGGCGACCAAGCGCGGCATCGGCTCGCCACCGGCCGTGTCGCTGCTCGGCAAGTCCTTCGCCAACCTCGACGGCTCGGTGCGCTGCCTGGCCCCCGAGATCACGCTGCCGGAGGTGTTCCAGGGCGAGGTGCCGAAGATCCTCTTCGCACTGGGCCGCGAGTTCCTCGGCCGCAACCAGTTCGCCCGCAACACCATGGAAGCCATGCTCGCGGCCGTCACCAGCCCCGAGCAGGTCCGCGGGGTCCTCGCCGACATCGCCAACCGCCAGTTCGCGCTGAACATCCACGAGCCGCGCACCACCGCCGCGATGGGCGGCCAGCGTCCCACCCGCCCCTCCGGCGGCCTGCTGGCCCTCGGGGCGCTGGCCGTCCTGCTGAGCCGCCGCCGCTCCCGCTGACCGGACCCGCGTCCGACGCTCGCTCACCACCGACACGAAAGGTCTCCCATGCCGGACACCGCACGGTCCCACACCCCGCCGCCCGCGCCGGGCGGCCCGCTGCCGGACGGTCTGTCCCGGGTCGCGCTCTGGACGGCGGCCGCGCACGCCGCCGAGCACGGCCGGCCGACGCCGTACGTCCGCGATCCCTGGGCCGCCGACTTCTTGCACGCGGCCGGGTTCGCCGGCGGCCCCCCGGGGGACGGTCCGCTCCAGCGGCTGCTGCCCGACTGGGCCGTGGTGCGCACCCGCTTCTACGACGAGCACCTCCTGGCCTCGGTCCGTTCGGGCTGCCGCCAGGTGGTGCTGCTCGGCGCCGGCCTCGACACGCGGGCCTTCCGGCTCGACTGGCCCACCGGGGTGCACGTCTTCGAGGTCGATGACCCGGCCCTGCTGTCCTTCAAGGAGTACGTGCTCGACGGGGCACCGCCGTCCTGCGGGCGGCGCACCACCGTCGGCGCGGACCCGACGGGGTCCTGGGGCGAGGACCTGCTCGCCGCGGGACTCGATCCCCGCCGCCCCACCGCGTGGCTGTGCGAGACGCTGCTCTACCACCTCCAGCCGCAGGCGGTGGAGTCCGTCGTCGGCACGGCCACCGGGCTCTCCGCGCCCGGCAGCACCCTCGGTGCCGAGTGCGTGAACGCCGACGCCGCCTCGTCGTCGTTCGTGGCACCCTTCCTCGACGCCCTGGCCACCACCGGGATCGCCTGGCACTGGCAGCTCACCGACCCGGAGCGCTGGTGGGCGGAGCGCGGCTGGGACGCGCGGGCGGCCGACCTGTTCACGCTGCCGTACGTGATCCAGCGTCTGGCGCCCTATCTGCCGCTGCTGGGCGAGGCCGCCGCCAAGTGCGTGTTCCTGACGACCGGGACGCTGAACCCGCCGCGCTGACCCCGCGGCGAAGGCCCCGGGCGCGACACGCGCCCGGGGCCCCGACCGGTGACGCCTACGACCGCTCCAGCTCCAGC
This sequence comes from Streptomyces viridiviolaceus, assembly GCF_014650995.1. Classification (GTDB taxonomy): domain Bacteria; phylum Actinomycetota; class Actinomycetes; order Streptomycetales; family Streptomycetaceae; genus Streptomyces; species Streptomyces viridiviolaceus. Next base: position 109,854 of record NZ_BMWA01000005.1, on the reverse strand, counting down.
AGCCCCGCCAGCCAAAGGTCCGGCAGCTCGTCGGCGGTCGACAGGGCCTCGTCGTACATGAGGGCCAGACAGGCCGTGTCGTGCTGGCTGGTCAGCGTGGTCACGCAGCGGATACCGGCCCCGAGGCCGGAGTAGACGACGGCCCGCCGGGCGGTGCTGCCCTGGTGGACGAGGGCCGCGCCGAAGTTCACGCTGCTCGCCGGACCGGCCACGGTCCGGCCGTGCACCATCCGGGTTCCCACCCGGGCGCCGACGGTCCGCGGGCCGGCCGTCAGCAGCAGGCGCAGGGCGTCGCGCTGACGGCTCGTCCGCAGCACGGTGGTGCGCTCCTTGATCCTTTCCAGGGCGTGGTGCGGTGACGGGGCGTCGCAGGGCAGCAGGACGCGTGCGACGACGATGCGGTTGCCCGGTGCGCACTCCTCGCCCGGGCCGCGCACCGACATCGGGACGGCCACCGGCAGCGGTGGATGCGGGGAACCGGTGTTCTTCGCGTGCCAGGTGCCCGTCGCGTGGGCGAGCGCGGCGAGGAAGACGTCGTTCACCGTGGCACCGTGCGCGCGGCCGACGGCGCGGACCCGGGCGAGCGGGACGACCGCCTGGCACATCCCGGTCCGTCCGCTGCCCGGCAGGTCGAAGGCAGGTTTCGCGCTCGGGCGCAGCGACGCCGCCACGTCGCCGAGGGCACCGGCGAGCCCCCTGGCGGTGGGCCAGGCGCGGCGGTGCGGCGCCGGACCGCCCCGGGGGTCGTCGTCGAGGAGGGCCCGTGCGGTGTGGGCGGCGCCCACACCGTCCTGGAAGGTGTGGTCGGTGCGGTAGCACAGGCTGTGGCCGCCGGTGGGTCCGTGCACCAGCCACACGTCCCACGGCGGCCGGTCGTCCCCGCCCATGGGTCGGGACAGCATCAGCCGTCCGGCGCCCGAGCCGTCGTCGTCCCCGGGCAGCCATGCCTCGTGCACGTGGTGCTCCACGGCGATCCGGTCGACGCGGGAGAACGCCGTGCGGTCCCGTGCGATGCGGTAGCGCAGCGCAGGGATCCGGTGGGCGCGTTCGGCGACCCTGGCACGCACGGCGTCCAGGGCGGGGGCACGCCCCGAGAAGCCGAACACGAGGCCGGTGGGCAGCGGTCTGCCACCCATGGCCAGGTGGTAGGCGACGTCCGCGGTGCCCATGGGCAGGGACGCCGGCAGACCGCCGTCGGTACCGGGGTGGGGTCGCATCAGGAACCTCTCTGTCGGGGGTGGGGAAGGTGCCGCGGGACCGTGGCGGCCGTCAGCACCGGCGCCGTGCGGCGCGGCCCAGCGTGCCCACGTACGCGCGCAGCAGGGCCCGGCCGGGTCCGCGCACGGGCAGCAGCGGTGCCCTGGACCTGTGCCAGGGCAGGGGGTCGCCGGGGCCGGGCTCGCCGAGCAGGGCCCCGGCCACGTGGGCGCCGTGGGCCGCGGAGAGGGCGAGGCCGTGTCCGCAGCAGCCGCCGATGTACCAGACGTCGGGGAAGCCCTGGACCGGCCCGACCACCGGCAGGTCGTCGCCGGTCATGCCGATCCGCCCGGACCAGCGGTGGGTGACCCGTACCCGGGCGAGTCCGGGGTGCAGCGACCGCAGCCACCGCTCCAGCCAGCCCCACGCGCGTTCGCGGAGGGCCTGGAGCCGGGGCGGGCCGAGTCCGGTCGGCACCGTGGCGGTGCCGCCGCCGGCCACCACTCCCCCGTCCGGCAGCAGCCGGAAGTACGGCGCCATCGGCACGGCGTCGACCACGGCGTGTCCGGCGCGGCCGCCCAGCGCCTCGTACGCCGGGGCGCCGAGCGGTGCGGTGGCGAGGGCGTACACCTCCAGTGGGAGAACCGTGCCGACCGGCAGTCCGACCGCCTGCGCGGCGGAGTTGACGGCGAGCACGGCCTGTCCGGCGTAGAGGCGGCCGTGCGGGAAGACCAGCTCGGGTCCCACGAGGTCGCCGGGGCGTACCGCCAGCAGCGGGCTCTCGCCGTAGAACCGGACGCCCTTGGCGGCGCAGGCGCGGGCGAGGGCGCCGGTCAGGGCGGCGGGGTCGAGGGTGGCGGCGGGGCGGTACAGCAGCCCGGCGGTGTAGGGGACGCCGACCCGGTCGCGGACGCCGGCCGCGGTAAGGACGGGGACGTCGAGGCCCAGCTCGCGGTGGGCGCGGGCCTGGCGGGCCAGTGCCACCAGGCCCGCGGGCGAGCGCGTGGCCATGAGCTGCTCGCCGGCCCGCAGCCCGCACGGCACGTCGAGCCGCGTGCACAGGTCGAGGACGTCCTCGACCGCCCGCACACTGGCCAGGTGCATCCGGCGGGCGGCCTGCGGGCCGAAGCGGCGCACCGCGCGGTCGACGGCCGGTCCGGCCCGGGGCCCCAGCAGGCCGGTGCCCCGGCCGCTGGCCCCGGCGGCCGGACGCTGGGCGTCGACCACGGCGATGTCGAGCCCCGGAGCGCGCTCCGCCAGGTGGTAGGCGCAGGCCAGGCCGGCCAGACCGGCCCCGACGACGGCCACGTCCGCGGTGACCACGCCGTGCAGCTGGGGCTGCGGCGGCAGTTCCGCCGGATCCCAGTACGGCGTTCCGGCCGGCGGCCTGGTCATCCGGCGGCGTCCGGGACCGGCTCGGACAGGGACCCGAACCGGCGGTCGTGCCACAGCAGCGGACGTCCGCCGCCCACGTGCACGGCGGCGACCCGGCCGACCACGAGGTGGTGGTCGCCGTAGCGGCGCACGTCCTCCGTCAGGCACACGGACCAGGCGAGGGCCCCGGCGAGCACCGGCACGCCGAGCACGTGCCGGGTGCCGGTGCCGGCGAACCGCTCGGCGGCGGTGGTCGTCGGGGACGCGAACCGGGCGGCCAGGTCCTGCTGTTCCTCGCGCAGCAGATGGACGGCGAAGGCCCGGTGGGCGCGCACGGCGGCCAGGGTGCGGGAGCCGTCGCGCAGGCAGGCCAGCAGCAGGGGCGGGCGCGCGGACAGCGAGGTGACCGCGGAGACCGTCATGCCGAGGGGGCCGTCCTCGCCCCGCGCCGTCACGACGGTCACTCCCGCGGCCAGTTTGGCGTACAGGCCGAGGCAGCGGGCGGCGCCCGGACCGGGTTCCTCGCGCAGCGGATCGGCGGCCGGCGGGGGCGGTGCCCCGGCGGCCGTCCGGTCAGCCACGAGCCGCAGCCGCGCACTCATCGATCACCTCCGCGCCGACCAGGCCCTTCAGGATGCGGGCGATGTTGGTCCGTACGGTGGACTCGGCCACCGGGTCGAGGATCTCCGCCAGGGTCGGGATGCCAAGATCGAAGGAGGCGGTGAAGACGACGAGCGTGCCTGCGTCCCGCGCCTCGCAGCGCCAGCTTCCCTCGAAGGTCTGGAAGTCGCCGCTGAGCTGCTCGAACGTGAGGCTGTGGGTCTCGGGTGCGTACGTGTCGCGCTCCCGCCAGCGCATCAGGCCGCCCCGGAACTCCACGGTCCAGTCCGAGACCGTGGAGCCGTCGGGCTGCGGCGGCTCGACGCGGACCTCGCGGAACGTGTCGCTGTACTCGGGATAGCGGCCGAAGTCGCTGATGCGTCGGTAGACCTCGGCCGGTGCCAGTCCGTCGGCGATTGCGTGCAGAGCCACGTGGCGCATGGGGTTGTCGGTTCCTTCCCGGTCTGTTTCCGGACGGTGGGTCACCCGGCCACTCGGGCGGCCGTGCTGCGCAGGGCCTCGGCGAGGGTGGTGAGGAACAGGTCGAGAGCGGCGTCCTCGACGACGGCGGGCGGGGTCAGCCGCAGCACGCGGGTGGAGTTGAGGGAGTGGTTGACGAGCACCCCGCGGGCGATCATCTCCAGCAGGAGTTCACCGACCGCCTGTTCCCGGGCGAACTCGATGCCGATCAGCAGGCCCCGGCCGCGCACCTCGCGGACCAGGCCGCCCTCGTAGGGCGCGCACACCGCCCGGACCCCGGCGAGGATGCGCCCGCCGAGCGCCGCCGCCCGGGCCACCGTGTCCTCGCTCTCCATCACCCGTACGGTGGCGAGGGCGGCGGCGCAGGCGATCGGGGACGCGCCGAAGGTGGAGGTGTGCAGGTACGGGTCGCGGCTGAAGGGGGCGTACGCCTGAGCGGTGGCGGTCATCGCGGCGACGGGCACCACGCCGCCGCTGAGCCCCTTGCCGGTCAGCAGGATGTCCGGGCGCACGTCCTCGGCGTCGACGCCCCACCAGGTGCCCAGGCGGCCCATGCCGGTCTGGATCTCGTCGACGACGAGCAGGGCGCCGTACGCGCGGCAGAGTGCGGCGACCTGGCCGAGGTAGCCGGGACGCGGGATCCGGACGCCGCCCTCGCCCTGTACGGGCTCCACGACGACACAGGCCCGGTCGCAGCGGGCGGCCAGCGCCTGTTCCAGATCGGCGGGGTCGTCGTACTCGACCTGGACGACGTCCGGGAGCAGTGGCTCGAACGGCGTCTGGTAGGTGGCGTTGGCAGTGACGCTGAGGGCGCCGAGCGTCTTGCCGTGGAAGCCCTTGCGGGTGGTGATCAGGCAGTTGCGTCCGTGCGCGCGGGCCAGCTTGAGGGCGGCTTCGGTCGCCTCGGCACCGGAGTTGACGAAGTGGACGTAGTCGAGGCCGGGCGGGGTGTGCGCGGCGAGGGCTTCGGCGGCGCGAGCCGCGACGGGTTCGAGGAAGACGCGGCTGGCCAGCGGGTGGGTGTCGATCTGGCGGTGCACCGCCTCGACGACGGCCGGGTGGCGGTGGCCCAGGATGAAGACGCCGTAGCCGCCGAAGTCCAGGAAGCGGCGGCCGTCGTCGGCGTGGATCCAGGCGCCCTCGGAGCGCACTTCGGCCATGCCGCCCATGACCCGGCCCATCACGGCCCGGCCGGAGCCGATGTGCCTGAGGTAGAGGTCGACGACGTCGGTGCCGGCGGTCGCCCGCGCGGGCTGGGCCTCGGTCCGGGCGGGAGGGGGTGACAGGGTCACGACGCCACCTCCGTGGCGGTCGCGGCGGCGGCGTGCATACGGTGCCGGCTCAGCAGTCCCGGCCTTTCCTCGGCCCAGCTCTCCAGGTTGCGCATGAGCGCGGCACGGATCTCGGCGTGGGTCGGGCGGGTGCCGCAGTGGGGGGCGCCGAGGGAGGAGTCGAGGGGCAGTTCGCGCTGGAAGACCAGCAGCAGTTCCGCGTAGTGCTCGAAACGCCGGCGCACCGAGCCGGGCAGCGAGGTGCCCTCCAGCATCGGCAGCAGCAGCCGGTGCACCGCCTCGACGGGGATGAGCCGGGGGCGCGGCGGGCGGGGCAGGCCACGGCGGACGGCGAACTCCGCGCAGGTGTCGGCGATCTCGCTCAGCGCGACGGCCTCCTTGCCGGCCGTGAGCCAGTACTCCCCGCTGCCCACGCCCCCGCGGATCAGGTCGCCGATGGCTCGGCTGACGTAGTCCTGCGGGACCATGTCGACCCGGGCCTCGGGGGCACCGGGCAGGACCGGCACCTGGCCCAGGACCATCGAGCCGATCGTCTTGGTCAGGCCCTGCTGTCCGGCGATCCGCCCGGAGACGGAGTCGCCCATCACGACCGAGGGGCGCACGACGGCGCCGGGCAGGCCCGCTTCGCGCAGCATCCGCTCGGCCCGGATCTTGGAGTTGAGGTAGGCGGCGGCGCCGGGGAAGCGCTCCTCGTCCTCGTCGGTCGGCGTGTTCGCGACGAACGCGGTGCTCACCAGGTACAGGGGGGCGTCGGCGCGGGCGGCCAGGTCGAGCATGGTGTCGGTGCCGAGGACGTTGGTCCGCAGGATCTCCTCGGGCGGGGTGCGCCAGTTGGTCTGGGCGGCGGAGTGCAGTACGACGTCGACCCGGAGAGCGAGCTCGTACCACTCCTGGCGGCTCAGTCCGAGGCGCGGGGCGAGGAGGTCGCCCTCGATCTCGGCCACCCGTGGATCGTCCAGCGGCCTGGAGCGGCGCAGGCACAGCAGGTCGAAGTCGGGTGCCAGTTCGTCGATCAGGGCCCGACCGAGCACTCCGGAACCGCCGGAGAGCAGCAGGGTGGGACGGTCCTGGCGCGGGACGGTCAGCGGTGTGGGCAGGACGGTGGGACGTGGGACGTTTCGCGTCATGGCTGGCTCTCCCCAGCTGGTCTCGGCTGCCGTGAAGGGTGGGGGGTACGCGTCCGGGGCCGTCAGGCGACGGCGAGCGGCCGGTCCGCCAGGTAGGCGGAGAACGGGCCGGTCATCCGGGAGCGGGACGGCGGGTGCAGGGACAGTCCGTTGGCGCAGGCCGCCAGGTGGCCCACCTCGTCGGAGGTCATGAAGTTGAGTCCGCCGAGCAGTTCGACCGCGCGGGGGACGATGCGGGCGATGGCGTCCTGGACGCCGTAGCGCACGTACAGCGCCTGGGCGAGCGCGGATTCGCCGAGGTCGCCCGCGTCGACCCGGCGGGCGACGCCCTCGGCGGTGGCCGCCGCGGCCTCGGTCTCCAGGAAGAGGCGTACGCGGTCGTGCTCGGGGATCCGGTCGTTGAGCAGCACCCGTTCCACCAGGGCGCCGGCCGCGCCGAGGTAGCTGCCCGTCATGAGCATCTGGAACCAGATCAGCCCGGCCGTCTGCAGCTCGTCCAGCCGCTCGCCCGAGGTCGTGGCGGTGCGCAGGACGAGTTCCGGCGGGACGAGGACGTCGGTGAGCGTGACCTGCTCGCTCTCGGCGCCTGCCAGGAAGGCGCTGGACCAGAAGCCGCTGACGCTCAGCCCGTCGCTCTCGGCGGGCACGAGGGCGACGGCGAGCTCCTCGCCCTGTCCGTCCTCGCGCGGGATCATGACGCTGGCGGTGAGCACGTCCATGGACCGGGCCAGGCTGCACGGCCGCTTGACGCCGTTGACGCGGATGCCGTCCTCGGTCACCGTGGCGGTCATCGACGGGTCCAGGATGCCGGCGCCGCTGCGGCCCTCGGCGAACCCCGAGGCGATGATGCGGTTGGTCGACGCCACGCCTTCGATCAGCATCCACTCCAGGCCGTCGCCGAGGCCGCCGAGGCCGACCAGGGTGGCCATGGAGAAGTGGTGCATGCTGGTGGCCACCGCGAGGGACGGCGAGCGGCTGCCGATCGCGCGCTGCACCCGCAGCGCGTCCAGCGCGGTGGCTCCCCGGCCCTGGTGGGACTCGGGGACGAGCAGTCCCGGTCCGCCGCTGTCCCGGAACAGCCGGATGCCCGGGCTGCCCGGCCGCTCCAGTTCCATCATCGGCGTCTCGCGCAGGGCCGGATCCAGGTCCGGCAGCAGCTTGGCGAGGGTGGTGCGCTCGCGTTCGAGGAATCTCATGGGCGTGCGGTCCTCCTGGACGGTATGGGTGCGGAACGGCGTGTGTGGGCGGTCGCTCACACGGCGTTGGTGGCGCGCAGCAGCTGCCACACGGCGCCGGGGCGGGGCCTGCCGCGGAAGGCGATGTACTCCGGGAGGACCGCGTGCGGGGCCCACTTCTCCTTGTACTCGAGCTGGGAGGCCGCGGGGTAGATCGCGCTGCCGCGCTCGGCGAGCATCCGGGCGAAGCGGGAGAACAGGCGGCTCGCGTCGGGCAGTTCGTGCTGCGGGTCGAGGCCGGTGAACGGGGTGAACCCGAAGTGCAGCCAGCCGGCGCCCTCGTCGATCAGGCGGTCCATGACCGTGGCGTTGAGCGCCTCCATCACGCCGGGGGGTGCGTCGGGCCGCCGCCGGCTGAGGTCGTGCAGCCAGCCGGGGCGGCTGCCGTAGACCGGGGAGTAGTTGATGTAGCCGACCGCCTCGCCGTCGATCCGGCCGGCGAACAGGCGGCGGTGCGACTGGAGGGGCCCGGTGCGCTGGCCGACGAGGAACCGCAGCTCCTTGGCGTGCCGTCCCTTGTCCCGCAGCCAGCGCTGGTCGATCCGGTCCAGCTCGTCGCAGTCGTCGTCGGGGCGGACCTCGGTGACCTCCAGACCCGCGCGCCTGGCCCGTGAGATCTTGTTCCGCAACCGGACGAACCGTGAGCCGCGCAGGGTGAAGCGGCCGAGGTCGACGGCGTACGACGCCCCGAGCTGGTTGACGGTGAAGCCGTGCGCCGCGTACAGCTCGGCGTCGGCCCGCTGCAACTGCACCGCGACCAGGCGCCGTCCGGCGTGGGCGGCGAAGGCGTCGAGGAGCGGCGCGCGGTGTTCGGGAGCGGTGAAGGGGCCGCCGAATTGCAGGACATAACGCCCCGAGGCGCGATAGGCGCACGTGCCCTCGAACCGGTCGTCGTGGAAGTATTCGTTGCCGCTGTTGAGGGCGAGAAAGGAACTGGGGTTGTCGCTGTGCGCGGCGAGCGTGTCAAGCACGGACGGCATCGGTGCCCTCCACAGAAGTCCGCGGGACGCCTTCGTCGAATTCCTTCGTGCGGTACCGCTGCTCGAAAGCGCGGAACGCCGGAGTGGTTTCCGGTTCGAAGGCGACACCGAAGGGTTTGAGGGAATTCCCGAAGAGCGCCCGGTCGCCCATGAGATGGATGGGAAGCGCGAGCAGCGCCCACTCCGGCCGGACGAACAGCGCCCACGCCCCGGCCAGGACGCCTGCCGTGACCAGGCTGTGCATCACGTTGTAGGCCACGTAGTAGCGGCGTGGTACTCGCTTGTCCGGGCTGCGCCGGAAGGCGATGGCGCCGGGGACGTAGCCGATGACGTCGATCACCGCGAACAGCAGCACGAACACGCCCCAGCGGATTTCTGTGCGGTGCTGGAAGGCGAGCACGAGCGAAACGGCCAGAAATCCCATCCATTCGAGTCGGGAGAGAGCGAAGGTGGCCTTCGTCTCGAATCGGTTCTTGGCGTCCACGGGCGCTCCAGGATTGCGCGTACGATTCCGGGGCCCGACATCAGCCTGCCCCCTCGCTGTGGTCTGTCACTCCTGTTTACGCGCCAGTGGGTGCAACCCCTCGTAAAGTAGGGGCGATCGGGCCGACACGACCCGCGGGGGGACTGCTTTCATGACATCAGCACCGACGGGTCCGGACGGCCGTCCGGGCTCCGACGACCGGACCGCCGCATGGGAGCTGCTGCTGCCCGCCGCGGCGGCACCGGCACGCGCGCGTGGCCGCGCTCTTCAGGCGGCTCTGCGGGAAGCGGTCCGCTCGGGGCGGCTCGCGCCCGGCACCCGGCTGCCGTCGAGCCGGGACCTGGCCTGCGACCTCGGCGTGTCGCGGGGACTCGTGACGGAGGCGTACGAACAGCTGACGGCCGAGGGCTATCTGCGCAGCGGACGGGGTGCCGGGACGTGGGTGGGCGACGCGGTACGGGCCGCCCGCCCGCGCGCGCGTGATCTCGCCCCGCGCTCCTGCGGCGCCCGCGTCGACTTCGTCCCGGGGACGCCGGACCTGGCGCTGTTCCCGCGCTCCGCCTGGGCGGCCGCGCAGCGGGAGGTGCTGACGGACCTGCCGCACGACGGCCTCGGCTATCCGGATCCGCGCGGGCTGCCGCGTCTGCGGACCGCGCTCGCCGAGCTGCTCGCCCGGCGTCGCGGTGTGGTGGCGGACCCGGAGCGGATCGTGGTGGTCTCCGGGGTGGCGCAGGCGACGGCGCTGCTCGGTTTCGTGCTGCACGCGCGCGGGATGCGCACCGTCGGCGTCGAGGACCCGGGCAGCCCCCAGCACTCCGCCCTGTACGCGGCGGCGGGCGTCACGGCCGTGCCGCTGCCCCTGGACGACGAGGGACTCGCCGTCGGCCCGCTGCGGGACTCGGGCGTGCGGGCCGTGGTGACGACACCGGCCCACCAGTTCCCCACGGGCATCGCCTGTTCCGCACGGCGGCGCGCCGAACTGCTGGACTGGGCGCGGTCCGTGGACGGGCTGATCCTGGAGGACGACTACGACGGCGACTTCCGCTACGACCGGGCCCCGGTGGGCGCGCTCCAGGGGCTCGACCCGGAACACGTCGCCTACGCGGGCTCGGTCAGCAAGTCGCTCGCCCCGGGGCTGCGGCTGGGGTGGCTGCTCGTACCGGAGTCGCTGGCGGACGAGGTCGTCGAGCGCAAGCGGACCATCGACCTCGGGCATCCGTCCCTCGACCAGGCGCTCTTCGCGCGGTTCGTGGAGCGCGGCGACTACGACCGTCAGCTGCGCCGCTGTCAGCGCGCCTACCGTGAGCGCCGCGACGCGCTGGTCGCCGCGCTGGCGGAGCACTTTCCCGGCTCGCGGGTCTCCGGGATCGCGGCGGGACTCCACGTCATCGCCGCGCTGCCCCGGTGCCACGGTTCCGAGGAGCACTTCCTCGCGCGCGTGGCGGCGGCCGGGATCGCGGTGCGCCCGCTCACGGAGTACGGGCACGGGGCCGGCGGCGGTGACGGGACGGCGGAGGAGGTACGGCTGGTGCTGGGGTACGCGCATCTGACGCCGGCCCGGATCCGGGCGGGCGTACGGCTGATGGCCGAGGCCGTTTCGGTCAGTTGTTCACCCGGGGTTTCCGTGGGCGCCGCGCCGCACCAGTAGGTCTGGCACTGCACACTGGCCGGATCTCGTTTCTGGAGGCGCCTCGATGTCACACCGTACGTTCCCAGGTCGCCGCGGAGTGCTGCGCGGAACCCTCGCCGCGTCGGCCGCCCTGACCCTGCCCACGGCCCTCGGGGCGGCGCCGGCGTTCGCCCGCTCCGGGCGGCCGGCGGCGGGCTGGGGCGTACAGACGGGAGACGTGACCTCCCACTCCGGACTGGTCTGGGTGCGGTCCGACCGGCCGGCCCGGATGGTCGTCGAGACGTCGGCGACCGAGTCGTTCCGCAACCCGCGCAGATGGCAGGGCCCGCTGCTCGGCCCGGACACGGACTTCACGGGCACCACCCGGCTGCGCGGTCTGCCGCCCGGCGAGCAGATCCACTACCGGGTGCTGCTCGCCGACCCGGACGACCCGCGCCGCACCGGGGAGCCCGTCGCCGGCACCTTCCGCACGGTGCCGGTCCGCCGGCGCGACGGGGTGCGTTTCGTGTGGTCGGGCGACCTGGCGGGCCAGGGCTGGGGCATCAACCCGGACCTCGGCGGCTACCGCATCTACGACGCGATGGGCCGGCTGGACCCGGACTTCTTCCTGTGCAGCGGCGACAACGTCTACGCCGACGGCCCCATGGCGTCGACGCAGGCGCTGCCCGACGGCAGCACCTGGCGCAACATCACCACCGAGGAGAAGTCCAAGGTCGCCGAGACCCTGGCCGAGTTCCGCGGCAACTTCCGGTACAACCTCCTCGACGACAACCTGCGGCGGTTCAACGCCCGGGTCCCGTCGATCGTCCAGTGGGACGACCACGAGGTGCGCAACAACTGGTACCCGGGCCAGGTCATCGCGGACACGGACAGCCGGTACACGGAGAAGAGCGTGGACGTGCTCACGGCCCGGGCCCGGCGCGCGTTCGCCGAGTACTTCCCGATCTCCACGCTGCGGCCGGGCGCGCGCGAGGGCCGCGTCCACCGGGTGCTGCGCCAGGGGCCGCTGCTGGACGTCTTCGTGCTGGACATGCGCACGTACCGCAACGCCAACTCGCCCGACGACCAGACGGTGGACCCGCAGGGCATCCTGGGCCGCGAGCAGCTGGAGTGGCTCAAGCGGGAGCTGTCGCGCTCCCGTGCGGTGTGGAAGGTGATCGCCGCCGACATGCCGATCGGCCTGGTCGTGCCGGACGGGACCGAGGGAAGGCCCAACTTCGAGGCGGTGGCGCAGGGCGACCCGGGCGCTCCGCTGGGGCGTGAGCTGCAGATCGCGGAGCTGCTGCGGTTCGTCAAGCACCGGCGGATCACCGGCACCGTGTGGCTGACCGCCGACGTGCACCACACCTCGGCCCAGCACTACCGGCCGGAGCGGGCCGCGTTCACCGACTTCGAACCGTTCTGGGAGTTCGTCTCCGGCCCGCTCAACGCCGGCGCGTTCCCGGCCAGCGCGCTGGACGGCACGTTCGGCCCGGAGCGGGTGTTCGTGAAGGCGCCGACGGCCTCCAACGTCTCGCCGGCGGGCGGGTACCAGTTCTTCGGCGAGGTCGACATCGACGGCGACAGCGGCGAGATGACGGTGCGGCTGCGCGAGCAGGACGGCACGGTGCTGTTCACCAAGGTGCTCCAGCCGGGCCGGGTCGGCCAGTAGTCCCGTAACCTGTCCGGTGTGCCGCGCACCGGCGTCATCCCCCGGTGCGCGGCCCCGGCTCCTGGCTCCAACTCCCCGTTTCACGGAGCCTCTTCGCAGGTCACAGCCGATTGTCAGTGGTCGGTCCTACGGTTTTCCGCATGACGCGATCCTTGCAGGCCGTGGCCTATCGACGACCCTCCGTGCTGGAGTCCTCGGCGGCCGGACGGCGCCTGGGCCTGGAGACCTCCCAGGGGGCGACGCCTTCCGGCGCCGTGGACCACCCGCGTTTCTTCGCGGGCTTCCTGACGTCGCCCCGCACGGCGTCCGCCGGGCTGCTCGCGGTGGCCGACGTGGCCGCCGCGCGGTACTTCCAGCCCCAGTTGCGCGCCTCGCCGGACCCTGTGGTGACGGGCAACGGCGACCGTTTGCGCTTCGAGTCCTTCTCCGGCTGCGGCGGGGTGTACGCACGCCTGGACGTGCTGGAGGCGGGCCTCGACGGCGGCGAGGTGGGGCTCGGCACGCAGGAGGGGGCGCGCCTCGCCCGGTGGCTGACCGCCGAGGGGCCCGCCCTGCCGGTGTCCCGGCGGACCTGCGGACCGCGGGTCCTGATCGAGCTCGGGGAGCTTCCCGATGTGCAGGACGGCCTGCCCGCACCGCTGCGGGTGCTGGGCCGCCCGGTGAGCGTCTTCCGGGAGCGCTGGTACTGCCATCACTGGAACGCGGACATACGGCAGCACTGGCCGGCCCTGCTGCCGGAACGCCCGGAGCCGGTGGCCGCGCGGATACTGCGGGACCTGTCCGCGGTGGCCGTGGACGACGCCCGGGGTGCCGCCGCGGTGCTGCCGCAGCTCGCCGAGACGGACGGCGTGGCGGGCGAGGCCGTCCACCTGTGCGTGGCCTACGGACTCGGGGCGCGGCACGCGGAGGACCGGCTCGCCGCCGTGGACGCCCTGCTGGTGCTGGCGGCGCGCGGCCGGCTCGACCCGGGCCTGCTGGGCGCGGACCTCGGGCAGTTGGTGCGCCGCGGCGCGGTGAAGGCGGTACGGCTCGCCGAATCGGTACGGACGGCGGCGGCGACGGACGCGAACGCCACCATCTGGAGCGTGCTGCGCCACACCCTGCCCGTCCTGCTCGCCGACCTCGCCGCCGACGGGACTCTGCCGTCGTCCCGCGGGCTCGGGGATCTGCTGGCGGTGGCCGCCGAGTGCGTGGAGCGGACGGGTGCCCGGGGCGAACTGCCGCACCTGGCCCGGGCGGCGGACCGGCGCGGCTCGTCCCGACTGGTCACCCAGGCCCGCCGGCTGCGCAGCGCGCTGACGGACACGGCGGTCGCCGCCTAGCAGAGCACTGGTAGAAAAAGCAACAAAATACCCCGAAGGGTTCTTTACCCATCGGTCACAAAGCGTTCGTGATCACGCAACACCGTTCCTTCACAGTGGCTGCATGAGTCGAGAAATGTCTGATGTGACGCGTGCACGGCACGGTCGCCCGGTGCACCACTGGCGACGTGATGTGATCGAACTCGCCGCCCTGTTCACCGCCGTCGCGGTGGCGGACGCGGTGGCGAACCTGGTCGGGCACGGGCCGGACGGACCCGCGCTGCTGGCCGTCTCGGCCGGCGCCCTGATCGCCACGGCGGGGTTCCACACCTGGTGGTCACGGCGCCACGGGCACGCCCCGCCGAGGGAGGATACCGGCGCCCGGCCGCCGTCCGCCGAACGGCAGGCCGGGCAGCCGTCCGACCGGGCCGGGGAGGTGCCGGCCGACGCCGGGGAGAGCGCGCTCTGGCGGATGCGGACGACGGTGAAGGACGCTCCCGGGTCGCTGGCCGCGCTGTGCACGGCCCTCGCCGACCGGCGGGTGGACATCCTGAGCCTGCAGACGCATCCCCTGGCCGAGGGCACCGTGGACGAATTCCTGCTGCGCGCCCCGGGCGAGCTGCCGGGGTCCGAGCTGACCCGGGTGGTGTCGTCGGCGGGCGGCACGGACACCTGGATCGAGCGGGCCGACGCCCACGACCTGGTGGATGCGCCGACCCGGGTTCTCGGGCTCGCGGCCCGGACGGCTCATGATGCGGCGGAACTTCCGCTGGCGCTGCGGCAGTTGCTGGGCCGGTGCACGATCCGGTCCCTGCCCGCGCCGGCCGGAGGGGGCGAGCCGGAGGGGGTGCCGGCGGAGGGCGCGCTCGAGGACACGGTGCTGCGGCTGCGCGCGCCGGAGGGCGGGGTCATCAGCGTGGAGCGGCCGTATCTGCCGTTCACCCCGGCCGAGTTCGCCCGGGCACGGGCGCTCGTCGATCTGGACACCCGGCTCGGTCCGCGCATCCCGCGCGGACAGGACGTACTGACCCTCCCCGAGGGCAGCAACATCACCGTCCGCCGGGCCGACACCGGTGACCTCCGGGCGGCGAAGGAGATGCACGAGCGGTGCTCGGCGCGCACGCTCGGGATGCGGTACCACGGCCCGGTCGGCGACGCGGACCGCTATCTGAACCACCTGCTGAGCCCGCGCTTCGGCCGGACCCTCGCCGTGCAGACCGCGTCGGGGCGGATCGTCGGGCTCGGCCATCTGCTGTGGGACGGGGACGAGACGGAGGTCGCGCTGCTCGTCGAGGACGCCTGGCAGCGCCGCGGCATCGGCGCCGAACTCCTGGGCCGGCTGGTGGCGATGGCCGCCGAGACGGGCTGCGAGAGCGTGTACGCGGTGACCCAGGCGTCCAACACCGGCATGGTCGCCGCGATGCGCGGGCTGGGCCTCCCCCTCGACTACCAGATCGAGGAGGGGACCCTGGTGATCACTGCCCGCCTCGACGCCCCGGCCCGGGCCGGGGCCCGGCTGCGGCACGGGGAGCGGATCGGCAAGGAGTAGGACGGGAGGCCGGTGCGGGCGCGGTCACTCCGTCCGCGCCAGCGCCTCCCGCAGCGGTATCGCCTCCGCCCGCTCCCCCAGCGCCCCGTCCAGGTCCGCCCACAGGTCCTCGACGTCCTCCAGCCCGACCGACAGCCGCAGCAGCCGGTCGCTCACCCCGGCGCCCCGGCGGTCGTCGGCGTCCACGATGCGATGGCTGATGGACGCCGGGTGCTGGATGAGCGTGTCCACGCTGCCGAGGCTGACGGCCGGAGTGATCAGACGGACGCGGCCGATGACCTCGTGCGGGTCGCCGTGCACCTCGAAGGAGACCATCGCGCCTCCGATGCGCGGGTAGTGGACGCGGGCGACCCGCGGGTCGGCGGCGAGGCGCCGGGCCAGCTCGGCGGCGGTCGCGGAGGCGGCCCGGACCCGGACGGGCAGGGTCGCGAGGCCGCGCAGCAGCAGATAGCCGGCCAGCGGATGCAGCACGCCTCCGGTCGCGAACCGGACCTGCCTGAGCCTCCCCGCGAACTCCTCGTCGCAGGCCACCACCCCGGCCATCACGTCCCCGTGCCCGCCGAGGTACTTGGTGGCGCTGTGCAGCACCAGCCGGGCGCCCTGTTCGGCGGGGCGCTGGAGTACGGGGGTGGCGAAGGTGTTGTCGGCGAGGAGCGGTACGGAACCGCAGGCGTGGGCCACGGACCGCAGGTCGAGTTCGGCCAGCGTGGGGTTGGCCGGGGACTCCACCATCACCAGACCGGTGTCCGGGCGCAGTGCGTCCGCGATGCCGGCCGGGTCGGTCCAGGTCACCTCCGAGCCGAGCAGCCCGGCGGTCAGCAGGTGGTCGCTGCACCCGTACAGGGGGCGTACGGCGACGACGTGCCGCAGTCCCATGGAGCCCCGTACGAGGAGCACGGCGCTGAGCGCGGCCATGCCGCTGGCGAAGGCGACCGCGGACTCGGTCCCCTCCAGCCGGGCGAGGGCGGTCTCGAAGCGGGCGACGGTGGGGTTGCCGAGGCGCCCGTAGACGGGCGGGCCGTCGGGGTCGGCGCCGGTGGCGGCGAAGGCGTCGATGCGGGCGGCCTCGCCGCGGCTGTCGTAGGACGGGTAGGTGGTGGACAGGTCGATGGGCGGGGCGTGCAGTCCCTGGCGGGCGAGGTCGTCGCGGCCGGCGTGCACGGCCTCGGTGGCCAGCGCCCTGCTCCCGGGTGCGGTGGTGCGTACGTCGTCGGGTGGTGACGTGGGCATGCTCGCGGAGTCCATGGGCCGAAGAGTGAACACGGACCGGTCCTCCGGGTCCGCCGACCGTGCTACGTTCGGCCGATGACCGAATCTGTCGTACTGGATCCGGTGGATCTCCATCTGCTGAGGCTGCTGCAGAACGACGCCCGGACCACCTACCGCGACCTCGCCGCCCAGGTCGGCGTCGCGCCGTCGACCTGCCTGGACCGGGTGACGCGGCTGAGGCGGGCCGGGGTGATCCTCGGCCACCGTCTCGAACTGGACCCGGCGAAGCTGGGACGCGGACTCCAGGCACTGCTGTCGGTACAGGTGCGGCCGCACCGGCGGGAACTGGTCGGGCCCTTCGTGGAGCGGATCAGGGCGCTGCCGGAGTCACGCACCGTCTTCCACCTCACCGGCCCGGACGACTACCTCGTCCATGTCGCGGTCGCGGACATGACGGATCTGCAGCGGCTGGTCCTGGACGAGTTCACGGCCCGGCGCGAGGTGGCCCGGGTCGAGACGCGGCTGATCTTCCAGCAGTGGGACTGCGGGCCCCTGTTGCCGCCCGCGGCGCCGGGTGCCACGCCCTGAGCGAAATCCGGCCGCGGCGGCGTGCGCGGTGGGGAAGCGGGCTGACGCGGCACCGGTATCCGTACGAGGATGTCCGCATGTCAGAGACCAAGAGCCCGCTGCCCCGCGAGGTCGCCGACGCCTATGTCGACGAGCTCATCGCCCTCGACCCGGTCACCGGTACGTATCTCGGCGTGGCCGAGAGCTCCAGCCGTCTGCCCGACTTCTCGCCCGCGGGGCAGGAGGCCCTCGCGGAGCTGGCGCGGGCCACGCTCGCACGGCTCGACGAGGCCGAGCGCCGGCCCGGCGGCGACAGTGACGTGGAGCGCCGTTGCGCCCGTCTGCTGCGGGAGCGGCTCACCGCCGAACTCGCCGTGCACGAGGCCGAGGAGGGCCTGCGCTCGGTCGGCAACATGGGCACGCCCGCGCACTCGGTGCGCGAGGTCTTCACGGTGACGCCGACGCAGACGGACGAGGACTGGGCCCGCATCGCCGAGCGGCTGCGCGCGGTGCCGGCCGCCCTCGCGGGCTACCGCGAGTCCCTCCGGCAGGGCCTGGAACGCAAGCTGTACGCGGGTCCGCGGCCGACCGCCACCTTCGTCGAGCAGCTCGGCGAGTGGGCGGACACGGGTGAGGGCCGCGGCTGGTTCGAGGACTTCGCCTCCGCCGGCCCCGAGGCGCTGCGCGCGGAGCTGGACGAGGCCGCGCGGGGCGCGACCGCGGCCGTGGCGGAGCTGCGGGACTGGATGCGCGACGTGTACGCCCCGGCCGTCGAGGACGCCCCGGACACGGTGGGCCGGGAGCGCTACGCCCGCTGGTCGCGCTACTACAACGGCACCGACCTCGACCTGGACGAGGCGTACGCGTACGGCTGGGCCGAGTACCACCGCCTGCTCGCCGAGATGAAGCAGGAGGCCGAGAAGATCCTGCCGGGCGCCGGGACGCCGTGGGTGGCGCTGGCGCACCTGGACGAGCACGGCAAGCACATCGAGGGCGTCGACGAGGTCCGCGAGTGGCTTCAGGGCCTGATGGACCAGGCGATCGATGCGCTGGACGGCACCCACTTCGAACTCGCCGAGCGGGTGCGGAGGGTGGAGTCGCGGATCGCGCCGCCCGGCAGCGCGGCGGCGCCGTACTACACGCCTCCGTCGGAGGACTTCTCCCGCCCGGGCCGCACCTGGCTGCCGACGATGGGCCTGACCCGCTTCCCGGTCTACGACCTGGTGTCCACCTGGTACCACGAGGGTGTCCCGGGTCATCACCTCCAGCTCGCCCAGTGGGCGCACGTGGCTCAGGACCTCTCCCGCTACCAGGCGTCCGTCGGCATGGTCAGCGCCAACGCCGAGGGCTGGGCGCTGTACGCGGAGCGGCTGATGGACGAGCTGGGCTTCCTCACGGACGCGGAGCAGCGGCTCGGTTACCTGGACGCGCAGATGATGCGAGCCGTCCGCGTCATCGTCGACATCGGCATGCACCTCGAGCTGGAGATCCCGGCCGACTCGCCGTTCCACCCGGGCGAGCGCTGGACTCCGGAGCTGGCGCAGGAGTTCTTCGGCGCGCACAGCAGCCGCCCGGCGGACTTCGTGGAGAGCGAGCTGACCCGGTATCTGACGATCCCGGGCCAGGCCATCGGCTACAAGCTCGGCGAGCGGGCGTGGCTGCTGGGCCGGGAGAACGCCCGCAAGCGGCACGGTGACGCCTTCGACGCCAAGGCCTGGCACATGGCGGCCCTCTCCCAGGGTTCGCTGGGCCTGGACGACCTGGTGGACGAGCTGTCCCGGCTCTGAGACCGGCTCGGCTCCCGAAGCAGCCGTCGGAGTCGACGAGTTGCCGGGACAGCCGGAGGGCGGCCCCGCGGCGTCAGGTGCGTGCTCTCGGCGCACGGCGTCGCGGGGCGGGCGGGCACGGTCGACAGGCCCTAGCGGTCCGTGAGCCGCCGCAGTTGTACGACGTTCAGCCAGGTCTCCGGCCCCGGCCGCACCTCCGCCGCGCGGACGGCGTACCGGCCGGGGTCCAGGGCGACCCGTACGTGATCGGTGCGGGCGCAGTCGCTGCCGGGCCGGGCCGCGTCGAACAGCAGCACCGGGCCGGGTACGCGCCAGCAGACCTCGGGCTCCCACCGGGCCGTGCGGAGCGCCTCGGGGACACCGGCCGAACAGCTCGTCCTCGGAGTCCGCGGCGCACCGGCGGACGAAGGCTGCGTGGTCGGGCAGACAGGCGGTCGAGGCGGGTTCGTCGCCGAACACCAGGGCCGTGAAGTCGCCGACCGGCAGGAGTCCGACGGCCCCCCGTCGACCTCGCAGGCAGGGTCGTGGTCGGAGGCCGTCTCCTCGCCGTCGGCACCGGTCCAGAACGGCAGCACCGCCTCCGGTACCGCCATGAGCGGCCCGCCGCCCGACTCGATCCGGTCCACCGTGCCCGGCTCCGCGTGTCGCACCATGCGGCAGAACCTGCACGCCCCTCAGCAGCCGCAGTCGGCCGCGTCCACGGGGGCGGTCAGCGGGTCGGCGGCGCGCTGCTCACGGCCCTGCCAGGTCTCGTACGCGAAGCCCTCGCGCACCCAGTACTCGAAGCCGCCGAGCATCTCCTTGACCCGGTAGCCGAGTTCGGCGAGGGCGAGCGCGGCGCGGGTCGCGCCGTTGCAGCCGGGGCCCCAGCAGTACGTCACGACCGGCACGGACCGGTCGAGGAGCTGCTCGGCCTGCTCGGCGACGAGCGCGGTCGGCAGGTGGATCGCGCCGGGAACGTGCCCCTGGTCCCAGGACTCGGTGGAGCGGGAGTCCACGACGACGAATCCCGGGTCCCCGCCGGCCGCGAGCGCGGCGGCGACGTCGGAGACGTCGGCGTGGAAGGCGAGGCTCGCCCGGAAGTGGGCGGCGGCCTCGGCCGGGGCCGCGGGAGCGACGCGCAGCACGGGGTTGACGGTGGTGGCGCTCATGGTCCGGCCTTTCCTCGGTGGGTCTCCCCACTGGATCTCCTGACCGGAAATCTACGGTCGGCGGGCGGCGCCCAGAAGGGGCGATCCCCGGCGTACCTCTTGATCGGCCGGGGATCGCCCTGCTATCCAACCGGGATGACCGTGTATTCCCCGGACGCCACCGACTGGCGCATCCTCGAGGTCCTCCAGCGGGACGGGCGGGCCAGTTTCGCCGAACTGGCCCGTGCCGTCTCCATGTCCGCGAGCGCGGTGACCGAGCGGGTCCGCCGCATGGAGGAGGCGGGGGTCATTCAGGGGTACGCGGCGGTCGTGGATCCCGACCGGCTGGGGATGCCGATCCTGGCGTTCGTGCGGCTGCGCTATCCGAACGGCAACTACAAGCCGTTCCACGACCTGGTCGCCGCCACGCCCGAGATCCTGGAGGCGCACCATGTGACGGGCGACGACTGTTTCGTGATCAAGGTCGCGGCCCGTTCGATGCGGCACCTGGAGGAGGTGTCGGGGCGGATCGGCGCGCTCGGCTCGGTCACGACGAGCGTCGTCTACTCCTCGCCGCTCCCCCGCCGCCCCCTGGGCCGCTGAGGCGGCTCAGCCGGCGCCCCGCTGCCGCAGCACCGAACCCGACCGCCCCTTGACGACCTCCAGTTGGGCGTGGATCCGCCGCCGCAGGTCGGCGACGTGGCTGACGATGCCGACGCTGCGGTCCCGTTCGCGCAGCGAGTCGAGCACGTCGAGCACCTCGTCGAGGGTCTGGTCGTCGAGGCTGCCGAAGCCCTCGTCGATGAAGAGGGTGTCCAGGCGCACCCCGCCGGCCTCGTCGGTGACCACGTCGGCGAGGCCGAGCGCGAGGGCGAGCGAGGCGAAGAAGGTCTCGCCGCCGGACAGCGTCGCCGTGTCGCGCTCCCGGCCGGTCCAGGCGTCGACGACGTGCAGCCCGAGGCCGCTGCGGCCACGCCCGGTGCGGTCGTCGGAGTGGACGAGGGTGTAGCGGCCCGAGGACATCTTCTGCAGGCGTGCGGTCGCTGCGGCGGCGACCTGTTCCAGGCGCGCGGCGAGCACGTACGACTCCAGGCGCATCCTGCGTTCGTTGTCCGCCGAGGTGCCCGCGGCGAGGGCGGCGAGGCGGGCGACGCGGTCGTATTCCTCGCGCAGCGGGGCCAGCCGGCGCACGGAGTCCGTGGCGCGAGCGGAGAGCCGGCCGAGCTCGGCGCAGCGCCGGGCGGCGGCGTCGCGGGCGGAGGACGCCTCGCGCAGCCGGCGGCCGGCTTCGGCGGCCGTCCGTTCCGTGGCGGCCAGGTCGGCGGCCGGTTCCCGGGCGGCGGCAGCGGTGTCGGCCTCGGCGAGGACCGCGCGGACGGCGGCCTCCTCGGCCTGCCAGGCGTCGAGCCGCCGCTGCAGCTCGCGGTGGGCGACGTCGTCGAGGAGCGCGGCCGCCGCGTCCTCGGGGGTGTCGAAACCGGCGCGGAAGGCCGCGTCGGCGAGGCGGGCGTCGGCGTCCTTGAGGCGGCGGGCGGTGTCCTCCGCGGCGTTGGCGGCCTCGGCGGCCCGGGTCAGGTGCGCGGCCCGCCGCTCCAGCTCGGCGGCCCGGGCGGCCACGCTGTCGGCGCTTCCCCTGGCGTGCGCCAGCTCCTCCTCCAGGGCGACCCGTTCGCGTTCCAGCCGCTCCCGGTTGCCGACCCGGGCGGCCGCTCGGACGGCGGCCTCCTGCCGGTCGGCGATCCGCCGCTCGCGTTCCCGCTCCGCGCGGCGCAGTTCCTCCTGCGCGGCGTGCAGCCCTGAGGCGTCCGTCCGCGCCCGCGCGTACTGCCGCTGCAGCTCCTCGGCCTCCTCGGCCAGCCGGTCGGTGGGCGTGTCGCCGGCCTCGGCGGTGGCGGCGGCGAGCGCCTCGCGTGCCGAGCCGAGGCGCCGCTCGGCCTCGGCGCGCTGCTCGTCGGCGCGCTGGTGGGCGGCGAGGGCGCGCTCCTCAGCCTCCCGGTCGACGTGCCCGGCCACCTTGCGGGCGGGGGCGGGGTGTTCGGTGGCACCGCAGACCACGCAGGGCTCGCCGTCGCTGAGGTTCGCGGCCAGTTCGGCGGCGATGCCGTTCAGGCGCTGTTCCTTGAGGTCGAGCCAGTGGGCGCGGGCCTCGACGGCGCGCTCGGCGGTGGCCAGTGCCTGCTGCCGGGCGTCGGCCGTGTCGGCGGCGAGCCGGTCGCGCTGCCGGGCCGCCGCCAGCCGGCGCTGCGCGGGCTCCCGCTGCACGGCGAGCTGTTCGGCGCGGGTCGTGGCCTCCTGCGCCAAGTCGACGCGGGCCTGCAGACCGGCGCGGGTCGTCTCCCAGTCGGCGAGCCAGCTCTCCGCCTCGTGCAGGACGTCCTCGTCGGCGCGCTCCTGGCGGTCCAGGCCGGCGCGCTCCTCGAGGAGTTCGGCCAGGCGCTGTTCCGCCCGCCGGGCCGACTCCAGCCCGCCGAGTTCCTCGGCGGCCCGGCGCGCGGCGGCGGCCAGCCCGGACGCGCCGGCGTCCGCGAAGTCGTCCGGCAAGAGGGTGCGCGCGTGCGCCTCCGCACCGGCCGCGCGCCGGTGTTCGGCGTCGGCGGCGTCCCGCAGCTCCAGGGCGGGGGCGACGGTCTCGGCCTTGCGGGCGCGTGCCATGCGCTCCTCGGCCGCCCGGTGGGCGTCGGCCCGTTCCTGAAGCCGCTCGGCCCGCTCCCGCGCCTCGGCGAACCGCCGCTGCAACCGGTCCCGTTCGCGTACGTCGGCCAGGTCGCGCTCGGCGCCGGCCTGCGCGGACTCGGCGGCCGTGAGCCGGCAGTCGGCGACGGCCAGCTGCTCCCGGGCCGTGCTGCGGGCGACGGCGGCGGCGCTCAGGACGGCCTCGGCCAGTCCCGGCTCGCCCGGGGCCAGCTCCGGCAGTTCCATCGCGTCGCCGGCGGCCTGCTGCATGCGGTGCGCGTCGGCCAGCAGCGCGGCGTCGCCCTCGCGCACCCGGGCCTCGGTCGTGCGGCGCCGCTCGGCGAGGCGCTTCTCGACCTCGGCGAAGCGGCGGGTGTCGAACAGCCGGCCGAGCAGCTTGCCGCGTGCCTCGGCGTCCGCGCGCAGGAAGCGCGCGAAGTCGCCCTGGGGCAGCAGCACGACCTGGCAGAACTGCTCGCGGCTCATGCCGAGCAGCTGGGTGATCTCCTCGCCGATCTCCTGGTGGGAGCGGCTGAGGTCCTTCCACACCCCGGCCACCGCGTCGTACTCGCGCAGCCAGGTCTGGGCCTTGTCGACCGTCGTGCCCTTGCCGCGCAGCTTCGGGCGTTCCCACGGGGGCTGCCGGGTGACCTCCAGCCGCCGTCCCGCGACGGTGAGTTCGAGGCGCACCTCGGTGCGCGTGCCGACGGCGGCGTGGTCGCTGCGCAGGGTGATGCCCTGTCCTGCCTGGCGGGCGCCCGGCACCGAGCCGTACAGGGCGTAGCACACGGCGTCGAGGACGGAGCTCTTGCCGGCGCCGGTGGGGCCGTGCAGCAGGAACAGTCCGGCCGCCGAGAGGTGGTCGAAGTCGACGCTCTGCGACCCGGCGAAGGGCCCGAACGCGGTGATGTCCAGCCGGTGCAGCCTCACCGGGCCACCTCCCGTGCCGTCTCCTCCGCGCGCACCGCGTCGAACGCGTCCCGCAGCACGGCCCGCTCGTGGTCGTCGGGTCCCGCGCCGCGCACGTGGGTCACGAAGTCCTCGGCGATCTGCTGCTCGCTGCGGCCCGCGAGACGCCGGGCGTAGGACACGGCCGGGTCGTCCGGGGCCCGCTCCGGGTCGAAGACGAGGCTCAGCGTGTGCGGGAACCGCTCGGTGAGGCGGGCCATGGGGTCGGCGGGGCGGACCGGGTCGGTCAGGGTCGCCTCGACCCACGCCTCCTCGTGCCGGGCCAGCTCGGGGTCGGCGAGCAGCTCCTCGAGGGTGCCGCGCAGGCGGGCCAGCGGACGCGGTACCGGGCAGTCGACGCGCTCGGCGCCGACCGAGCCGTCCGCGCTCAGGTCGACGAGCCACATGCTCTTGCGGTGGCCCGCCTCGGAGAAGGAGTACGGCAGCGGGGAGCCGGAGTAGCGGACCCGGTCGGTGATGGCCTGGCAGCCGTGCAGGTGGCCGAGCGCCACGTAGTCGACGCCGTCGAAGACACCGGAGGGCACGGCGGCCACGCCGCCGACGGTGATGTCCCGCTCGCTGTCGCTGGGCTCGCCGCCGGTGACGAAGGCGTGGGCGAGGACGACGGACCGGGTGCCGGGCGCGCGCGTGGCGAGGTCGGCGCGGACCCGGTCCATGGCGGCGGCGAGCACGGCCTCGTGGCCTGCCCTGTCGACCCCGAACTCGGCTTTGACCAGGGCGGGTTCGAGGTAGGGGAGACCGTAGAAGGCGACCTCCCCGTGCGCGTCCGACAGCAGCACGGGGGTGGCGCACCCGGCGGGGTCGGTGCGGAGGTGGATGCCGGCGCGGCCGATGAGCCCGGCGCCCACGCCGAGGCGGCGGGCCGAGTCGTGGTTGCCGGAGATCATCAGGGTCGGCACGCCGAGGTCGGCCAGGCGGTGCAGGGCGTCGTCGAACAGCTCGACCGCGGCCAGCGGCGGCACCGCCCGGTCGTAGACGTCTCCCGAGACGACCACGGCGTCGACGTCGTGCTCGCGCACGGTCGCCACGAGGTGGCCGATGAACGCGGACTGGGCGCCCAGCATGTTCACCCGGTGGAAGGCCCTGCCGAGATGCCAGTCGGAGGTGTGCAGAATCCTCAAGGCGCCGCTCCGACCCGCATGCTCTTCCTCGCTCCCCCTTCGGACCGGCACGGTCCCCACTGTTTGGCACCGACCACGCTAACCCCTGCCGGCACCTGCCCCCTCACGGACCTCAGTGTGCCACCGGTCACGGGCGGCGGGTGGCCGTGGGCGTCCGGTACCGGGAGGCGCGCTCAGTTCGGGGAGGAGTGCCGCAGGTGTGCCGCGGCCGCGCTGCGGCCGGTCTCCAGGTGCTTGGCGACCAGACGCTCGACGCGCGGCACGTCACGGGCGGCGATCGCGTCGTAGAGGTCCTCGTGCTCCTCGGCGACGGCCGGCAGGTCGTCGTGCTGTCCGAGCAGCCAGCGCATACGGCTGCGCAGCGTGCGCTCCAGCTCGCTCAGCAGTTCGTTCGCGGCCAGCGACGTCACCGTCTCGTGGAAGTCGGCCGCGGCGCGCCTCGCCCGCACGGCGTCGCCGCTGCGCGCCGCCTGCAGCTCGGCGTCGACGTCGGCACGCAGCTTCTGCAGGCCCGCGCGGGTGCGCCGCTGGGACGCCAGCCGGAAGGTCAGGGTCTCCAGTGCGGAACGGACCTCGTCCAGGTCCGAGACGTCGGTGTCGCTGAACTCGCGCACCACCGCCCAGGTACGTGGCCGAGGGGTCACCAGGCCCTCGGTGACGAGCGCCTTCAGCGCGTCGCGGACGGGCAGGCGGCTCACGCCGAGCTCGGCGGCCAGCTCACGCTCGACGAGTCTGCTGCCGGGTCGGCGCACGCCGTCGAGGATGTCGTCCCGCACGTGGCGAGTGACCCGGTCCGACTCGGGCTCGAAGCCTTCGGAACCTGCCATGCCGCTCATTCTCTCATCGGATCCGCGCAGGTCGGATGCGGTGGCGCCGCCCGGCCGACCGCCCTCGGGCGGGATCAAGCCGGTGCGTAGCCCCGCTCGCGCACCAGGCGGACCGCGAGCTCCTCGAACGCGCGGGCGGCCGCGCTCCGGTACGCGCTGTCGCGGCGCAGGAGGGTCACCCTGCGCGCGGGCAGCGGCGGATCGAGGGGGACGGGCCTGAGGTGCGGGTGGTCGTCGGTGACGGCGTCGGGCAGCACCGTGGCCAGCGAGGGGGTGCGCTGCACGATCTCGGTGAGGGCCTGGATGGAGTTGGCCTCCACGGCGATGGGCGGGCTGATGCGGTGCTCGGCGAAGTAGCCGTCGATGTGTCCGCGTGTGACGAAGTCGCTGCTCAGCAGCGCCAGACGCTGCTCGGCGAGCCGGTCGACGGGCATCGTCCGGTGCGGCGCGGGGTCCGTGCCGTGGGCGGTCACCACCAGGCTCAGGTTTTCGGTGAACAGGGCGCGGGCGGTGATGCCGGGGGAACGAGGCCCCTCGAACGCGATCCCGAGATCGATCTCGTCGGCCAGCAGACCGGCGTCGATGCGGTCCTGTGCGGTCTCCCGCACCTGGAGGGTGATCCCGGGGTGACGGCTGTGCAGCTCCTGCACCAGGGGACCGACGAGGTAGGCCGTGAAGGTCGGTGTCGTCGCCAGGCGGAGGCTGCCCCGGGAGAGATCGGCGACGTCCCGCACGGCGCGGTCCGCCGCGGCCAGGTCCCTGAGAGCGCGCCTGGCGTAGTGCACGTAGGCGTCGCCGGCGTCGGTGAGGCGGACGCTGCGGCCGCTGCGGTCGAGCAGCTGGACGCCGACCACTCGCTCGAGCTGCTTGATCTGCTGGGACAGCGTGGGCTGGGAGATGCGCAGCTCCTCGGCGGCGCGCGTGAAGTTGCCGTGCTCGGCCACGGCGATCAGATAGCGGAGGTGGCGCAGCTCGGGGCCCATGGCCGGAACTATACGTTCGGCCACGCCTGCGAACCCGCCTGCACGGGCCCGCCCGGCGGGCAGGTATAGACGCCAGCAATAGCAGCCATGGGCATCAAGTCTTGGACTCTATAGATGCTCGTCATGCAGGGTGGACCACGTCAGCCCGCAGGGCACGGACAGCCACCGAGGGGGCTGCCTCTCGACCCGGGCACGCACCCCTGCGACACCGTGGCGTCGGCTCCGCCCCCCTTCGCCGCCGTCCCTCACCCGCCGAGCGCCGGTGAGGTCCGGCACCCCGAGAAAGGCATTCTCCCCATGCTTCACGCCCAGTTCTCCCCCGCCGCCCGTGAGGCCGTCACCGCGGCCGCCGTGGAGTCCAAGACCCGCAAGGACCTCACGTGGCAGCAGATCGCCGACGCCGCCGGCCTCTCGGTGGCCTTCGTGACCGCCGCGGTCCTCGGCCAGCACGCCCTGCCGAAGGACTCCGCCGAGGCGGTCGGCAAGCTGCTCGGTCTGGACGAGGACGCGGTGCTGCTGCTGCAGACCGTCCCGACCCGCGGTTCCATCCCGGGCGGCATCCCCACGGACCCGACGATCTACCGCTTCTACGAGATGCTCCAGGTCTACGGCACCACGCTCAAGGCCCTGGTCCACGAGCAGTTCGGCGACGGCATCATCAGCGCGATCAACTTCAGGCTCGACGTGAAGAAGGTCGCCGACCCCGAGGGCGGCGAGCGGGCCGTCATCACCCTGGACGGCAAGTACCTGCCGACCAAGCCGTTCTGACCCCGCGCCGGAGTGCGTCCGGCGCCCGGGAGCGCGGCGGTCAGGACGGCCTTGCCTGCCCGCCGCCCCCTGTGACCCACCGGTCGCCGCCGTCGGCGCGTACGGCCCGTGGCAGCGGCGCGACGGCGGTGACCGGCGGGTCAGCCGATCGGACGACACGGCCGTCAGCCGTTCCGCTCGCCGGTCCCAGCCGGTGCACCGACCGGGGAGCGGAGCCGGCGGGCGGAGGCTGGAGGCACAGCGCAAGAAGCGCTGCGTCGTCCACGGCCGGCGGGCACGGGCCCACGGGTCGCCCGTCCGGCGTCCGGGACGACGCGATACGACAGGGAGTTGCCTGCCATGCAGCACAGGGCCAAGAAGTTCTCCACCCGCGCCAAGGCCATCGCCTCGGCCGCGGCCGTCGCGGCGGTCGGCGCCGGGGTCGCCGGCGCGTTCTCGGCCTCCGCCGACACCACGTCCGCCGCCCCGGCGGCCGCCCCGATCGCGGTGGGGTCCGAGGCCACGACCACCAGCGCCCACCTCACTGCGGACGCGGCCACCCGGGCCGCCCGGGCCGCGCTGGACGCCGCCGAGCAGGAGGGGCAGCGGGTGACCGTGGCGGTGGTGGACCGCAACGGCAACACCGTCGTCACCCTGCGCGGCGACGGCGCCGGCCCGCAGTCCTACGAGTCGGCCGTGAGGAAGGCGTTCACCGCGGTCGCCTGGAACGCGCCCACCTCCGAGCTGGCCGAGCGCCTGGAGAACGCCCCGAACCTCAAGGACATCCCGGGCACGCTGTTCCTGGGCGGCGGCGCCCCGGTCGCCCACGACGACGCGCCGATCGCCGGCATCGGCGTCGCGGGCGCCCCCTCCGGCGACCTGGACGAGAAGTTCGCCCGGGCCGGCGTCGCGGCCCTCGGCGACGGCCGCTGACAGCACCGCCGAGCGCCCCGGAGTGAGCACATCCCTGCCCGGACGGGCCGCTCGGGCACCGGCGGCGTGCGGGCGGCCCCGTCCCGCCCGCCGCCGCCACCGGCCGCTCCGGTCCTGGAGCGCGCGCCTCGGTGCGGCCCTGCTGCCCGTCACCCTGCGAAGGAAAGTCGTCATGTCCGAAAAGTCACCTTCCCCGAACGATCTCGCCCTGCTGACCGCCGCTCGTCGCGGTGACGTCGACGCCGCGCGCGAAGCGCTGGCCGCGGGCGCCGACCCGGAGGCTCGCGACGCCGACGGCCGCACGCCGGTCCTGCGGGCCGCCCTGGCAGGTCAGGTGGCGGTGGCCGAACTGCTGGTCGCCGCGGGCGCCGACGTGAACGCGCAGGACCCCCGCGAGGACAGCGCGTGGCTGGTCACCGGCGTCACGGGCAGCGTGGCGATGATGCGGGCCCTGCTGCCCGGCGGTCCGGACGTGACGCTGACCAACCGCTTCGGCGGTGTCTCCGTGATCCCGGCCGCCGAACGCGGGCACGTGGCGTACGTGCGCGCCGTGCTCGCCGAGACGGACATGGACGTCGACCACGTCAACCGGCTGGGCTGGACGGCGCTCCTGGAGGCAGTGCTCCTCGGCGACGGCACCCGTCCGTACCAGGAGGTGGTGGAGGCCCTGCTCTCGGCGGGCGCCGACCCGCTGCTGCCGGACGGCGACGGCGTCACGGCCCGCACCCATGCCGAGCGCATCGGCTTCCGTGAGACGGCGGACCTGCTGCGGAAGGCCGAAGCACGGGTGACCGGCCTCCGCGGGAAGGGCCGGCAGCGATGATCAGGCACACCGCCACGGGCGCGCTCGCCGCACTGGCCGCCGCGGCGATGCTCGCCGGGTGCACGCCCAGCGGCGGGCAGGACGCACCACCCGCGTCGGCACCACCGGCATCCGCACCCTCGGGACCCGCCCCGGCGCGCACGCCCGAAGGCACCCTGCTGGTCACCGACTTCGAGGCGGACACGGTCACATTCGTCGACCCCTCCCGGCGGGGCGCGGCCGCCGACCTGGGCTCGGTGCGGGTCGGCACCGCGCCGTACGGGATCGCGCTCGGCGACGACGGCACGGCGTGGGTGGCGACCGCGGAGGGCGTCGCCGCCGTGGACACCCGCACCCGCGAGCGCACCGCGCTGATCCCGTACACGACGGACACGGGCCCGGTGACGACCGGCGAGTACCGCGGCGGCGGCATGGGCATCGCGCTCTCCCCGGACGGCCGGCAGGTCTACGTCGGCGTGAACGTCCCCGGCCGCCCCGGCACGCTGGAGGTCATCGACACCGGGCGGCGGAAGGTGACCGGGACCGTGCCGGTCGGCCGCCGCCCCTTCGACGTCGACGTCTCCCGCGACGGCCGCCACGTCTACGCCACGAACCACGACTCCTTCGACGTCACCGTCGTCGACACCGGCGACCGGACGGCCCGCCGCATCGAGGTCGCCCCGTACGGCACCGAAGGCGGCCTCGGTTCCTGGCTCAAGCCGCACTACACCGCCGTACGCCCCTCCGACGGCGCCCTGCTGCTCCCGTTCGAGGGCGAGCGCCTCGCGGTGGTCGACCCCGGCACCGGCCGGGTCCGCATCGAGCGCATGACCGCCAACACCCACCAGCACGGGGTGACGACGGGCGAGGACGGCACCCTCTTCGCGGTCGGTACCGGCCCGATCGACCCGTCGGAGGACGACGGCCCGTCCCTGACCGTCCGCACCCCCGACGGCCGCGAACGCGTCGTCCCCCTCGACGGCCCCCACGAGGACGTCGCCCTGTCGGCCGACGGCGCCACCGCCTACGTGTCCGGCGGGTTCACCCGCGACGGCTACTGGAACGGCCTGAGCATCGTCGACGTGGCCACGGGCGAGGTGACGCGCCTCCCGGTCGGGCGGCGCCCGCTCGGCATCGCGGTCCTCCAGGCCCGGTCAGGCGTCCCCGTACGCCTCTCCGCCCAGCTCGAGACCGGCCGTGCCGGCGGTGGCGTCGGCGAGCCACGCCCGGAAGGCGTCCACGTCGGCGTCCGGTAGGCCGATCTCGATGGTGACGGCCTCGGCGTACCGCACGTCGCGCACCGTGCGCCCGGTCGCGCGCAGGTCGTTCTGGAGCTTGCCGGCCCGCTGGTGGTCGACCGTCACCGTGGCCAGGCGGAACCGGCGGCGGGTGAGCGTACCGAGGGTGTCCAGTGCCTCGCCGACCGCTCCGCCGTAGGCGCGGATGAGTCCGCCGGCGCCGAGCTTGACGCCGCCGTAGTACCGCGTGACGACGGCGACCACGTACCGCATGTCGCGGCGCAGCAGCATCTGGAGCATGGGGACGCCGGCCGTGCCGCCGGGCTCGCCGTCGTCGCTGGCCTTCTGGACCGCGGCGTCGGCGCCGATGACGTACGCCCAGCAGTTGTGGGTGGCGTCGGCGTGCTCCTTGCGCACGGCCGCGATGAACTCCTGGGCCTCCTCCTCGGTGGCCGCCGGGGCGAGGGCGCACAGGAAGCGCGAGCGGTTGATCTCGGTTTCGTGCACGCCCGCGCGGGCGACCGTGCGGTACTCGTCCTGCATCCCGCCAGCCTATGCGCTCACCGTTTCGCGCCCCTCGGCACCGTCATCGCCGTCAGCAGCGCCGTGCCCGGGGCGAGCGCCCGCCAGGCGGTGCCGTGCCAGGCCAGGACGGCGATCGCCGAGGTGGGGAACTTCGCCCGGACCCGGTCCAGCGCGTCGTCCAGGTCGTCCTCGGCCAGGGTCAGGACCAGTTCCTCGAGACCGGGGTTGTGCCCGATCAGCAGCAGCGTCTCCACCTCGGCCGGCACCTCGCGCACGACCGTCAGCAGTTCGGGTACGCCGGCGGCGTACAGCCGCCCGTCGTGACGCACCGGCGGCGGGGTGCCCCACTGGGCGGAGGCCAGCTCCCAGGTCTGGCGGGCGCGCACGGCGGTGGAGCACAGGGCGAGGTCCGGCAGGCAGTCGGCCTCGGCCAGGGCCCGCCCGGCGGCGGGGGCGTCGCGCCGGCCGCGCCCGGCGAGAGGACGGTCGTGGTCGGCGACACCGGCGGGGCGGGCCGACTTGGCGTGCCGCAGGACGACGAGGCGGCGCAGCTGGCCGGGGCGCGCGCTCACGCCGGGGAGCCCAGGTCGCGGGTGAGGTCGAGACCGAGGAGCCGGTCGGCGTAGGCGTGGATCTCGAACCGGGCGCCGTCGGGGAGGTCCGGATCGGTCTCCACCTGGCCCAGCACCCGGAGGACCCCGGGGGTGTCCAGGTCGTCCTCCCAGGCGGTCCGGAGCCGGTCGCGCACCTCGTCGGGGACGGGGCGCGAGGGCTGCCGCGCCCAGGCGGCGACCGCGCGGCGCCGGCCCAGCAGCGCGGCGTGGGCGTCGTCCAGCACGGCCGTGTCGAGCCGCAGGCGCGCGTCCCGTCGCCGCCGGAGCAGGGCGAGGCGCAGGGCGTAGGGGTCGGCGGAGTGCGTGACGCCCGGTTCCGCCTGCTCGACGGGCGCGACGGCGACCGTCGCCCTGTCCGCGGCCGCGCCGCCCTCGCGCACGACACGGATGGTCTGCGCCGCGCCCGGTCCGGGGCCGGCGTCCCGGCCACGCTCGAAGGGCCGCACGCCGAGGGCCGCGGCGTCCGCGCGCAGCTCCGCCTGTTCCTCCTCGTCGGCCAGCAGCGCCCAGACGGGTGTGCCGCCTAGTTCCAGGGCACGGACGAGGACGTCGGCGACGAGCAGCACCCGCAGGCCGGTGGCGTCGCGGTCCTGCGCGTACGCCTCCACGCGGGTGGGGACTCGGGGGGCGGGGGCGGCGGGGACCGGCTCGCCGGTCCGGGCGTCGATGATGCGCAGCACGGGGTGAGCGTAGGCGGGTCCCGGTCCCGGCGCACAGGGAGCGCGCGTTCGGCGTCCGCGTCCTGGGGGAATCACCGCCTGCCGTCGTCCGTTGTGGCAGACGCAGGTCCGCAGACGCAGACCCGTCCAGGAGTCCAAGGAGGCCGCCGGATGTACGGCGACGACGCAACCGTTCGCAGGATCCTCAACGAGCTGGGCGACACCTGGGCCGTGGTGGGCCTGTCGTCCAACCGGCGGCGCGCGGCGTACGGCGTCGCCGAGGTGCTCCAGCGCTTCGGCAAGCGGATCGTGCCGGTGCACCCCAAGGCCGAGACCGTGCACGGCGAGCCGGGGTACGCCTCCGTCGCGGACATCCCCTTCGACGTGGACGTCGTCGACGTCTTCGTCAACAGCGACCTGGCCGGTCAGGTCGCCGACGAGGCGGTCGCGAAGGGCGCCGGGGCCGTGTGGTTCCAGCTCGGCGTCGTCGACGAGGCCGCCTACGGCCGGACCCGTGCCGCGGGCCTGGAGATGGTGATGGACCGGTGCCCGGCCATCGAGATCCCGCGGCTCCGGCTTCGTCGGCCGGAGTGAGCCGACGGGCCGTCAGCAGCCGGCGTTGACGTCGTCGGCGCCCTCGCGGACGCCGGGGTGGGGGCGGCGTCCGCGATGCTCGTGGTCGTCCCGTGGAGCCTGCTGCGCGAGGCGACGGACCTGCGGACCGAGCGCGCCGCGGTGGTCCGAAGCCGTCACCGGGTCGTCGCCGACGGGAACACCACCGCTCCGGTGACGACCGCGAAGGCCCCGGCCATCGTGTGCCGCCGGGCCCGGCGCAGCGCCCCGCGCACCTGCCAGGCGGGCGCCGGTTCCAGCAGTGCCCGGCGGCGCCGCAGGGCCTTGGTCGGCGTTGGCACGGGCCACGGCACCGGGGCCCCGGCGCAGGGTCAGGTGGGCGGCGGCCTGCGGCTGTGCGCCCATCTGCCGGCTGCGGCGCTGCTGGAGGCCTGCCGGGCGGTGGCCCCGGTCCGGCTGGACGGGCGCGCGGCGCCGGCCCGGCTGACGTAACCGGGCGCATCTGCGGCCGCTGTGGGCGCCGGGTGCCCGCCGAGCCCGCCGATCCGTCCCGTGCGGCGGCGCTCGCCCGGGACGCGGCACGCGCCCTGACGGCCGTGGACCCGGGGGGCCACGGACCCCGGCCCGGGCGCCCAGGCGCACCGCCGGCTCAAGCCCCCCGCAGTGCTCGCGGCGGGCCAGGGGGAGGGGCCGGTCCGGCCAGCCGCCAGGCGCGGGCCGCGGCGGCGGAGCGCTGGGCCTCGGCGGCCCTGCCGCTGACCCAGGTGCACGAGCCGCCGCTCCCGCTTCCCGGCTCCCTCACCCTGCGCGTCCACTGCCCGCACCACCCGGTGCCGCCCGACGGGCCGGACACCTGGGTCCTGGCCCCCGAGCCCGAACCGGACGAGCTGCGCAGGCTGCTGACCGCGAACCTCGGCAGGCTCCGGGAACCAGAGGCGGTCGACCGTCGCTCCGAGAGGTCTGGCGACGGCTGCCGGCGTCGGTCCCGGCGACGCGTCTGCACATGCCGCGACGGCCGTCACGACCGGCCCCCCTCACGGGTCAGGAAGTACGTGAGGGACACGGAGCGGTCTCCGCGTCCGAGGGGGTGGTTGAATGCCCCGGGGACAAGGGAGTTGGGGGCGAATGATCGGGACCATGTTCCGCAGCGAGGACCTGCCTGCGGAAGGACCACTGGCGGGAACCGCTCGACCCCTGTCGTTCGCGGCAGAGCCCGCGATCGCCGCCCTCCTCACCCGGTCCGGCACCGGACTGCGCCGTAAGGCGGGCGTGGCGGTCGCGGGGCCCGGGAGAACGACGATGCGCCGTCCTGGCGCCTCGCGTTGTGATGGGCCGTAGTGGCCGGCATGCCGTGCACAGACGGCCGCGAGCAGGTCTTCCATGCCGTCATCCACAAGGCAGCCGGGCCGGCACTTCTCATTTTCGTCGATACTCAAGGAGTAGTTGGTATGCGCCCTAAGCGAATCGTCGGGACCGCACTGGCCGCGGCGGCCGCCGGTGCCCTGGCATGGCTGGCGGTGCCGGGCGGCGCACCTGCCGCCGAGCGCGCCGCGTCCGAGCCGCTCACGTCCGTCGCCGACGAGGCTCCCGGCTATGCCGTGGAGGACTTCAACTACCCGCAGGCCGACAAGATCCTCGCGGAACAGGGCATCGTGCTGAAGCGCGGCGACGGCCGCATCGTGCTCGCCGACTGCGCGAGCGGCACCGACCTGCTGAGGGTCATGGCCCGCCGGAACGCGGAGACGATCTGCTTCAGAACCACCGGGAACTCCGGCTGGCTGACCCTGGAGATCCCCGCCGTGTACGTCATCCGCGGCAATGACTACAACACCGAGGTCGACATGACGGTCGGCTCCGAGGAGAAGACCTACTCCATCGAGAAGAACACCTGGACCGCGGTGGGCGAGAGCGCGGACGAACAGGGACGCGAGCACATGCTGGTGGAGATCAGGACGGCCAAGTAGCCGTGCCCTCCCCCATGTCGAACATCTTCCACAGGAATGAACACCACTTGATGTCTGCACACCGCTCACGCGCGGCAGTGGCCGCGTACCTCATAGCCGCGTCCGTGGCAGCCGCCGGAGTTCCCGCGTCGGCCCATGCCACCACCGGGACCGCCGTCTCGGACTCCTCGTACGCGTTCACGGCGCGACTGGAGATAGGCGACGGGGAGGACACTCTGCGGGCCTGCTCCGGTGCCCTGGTCGACACCCAGTGGGTGCTGACCGCCGCCTCCTGCTTCACCGGCGGGCTCAAGGAGCTCGCTCCGGGCAAGCCGGCCGAGAAGACCGTCGCCACGATCGGCCGTGCCGATCTGACGGGCACCGACGGCCATGTCAGCGAGATCATCGACCTCGTGCCCCGGCCGGGCCGTGACCTGGTCATGGCGCGCCTGGCCACACCGGCCACCGGCATCACGCCGGTCAAGGTGTCCGCCACCGCCGCGGC
The DNA here is from genome assembly GCF_014650995.1 of Streptomyces viridiviolaceus. Lineage (GTDB taxonomy): Bacteria > Actinomycetota > Actinomycetes > Streptomycetales > Streptomycetaceae > Streptomyces > Streptomyces viridiviolaceus. The sequence goes on along the minus strand of NZ_BMWA01000005.1, from coordinate 75,149 downwards.
TCAGGGCGACACGCTCACGGCCGCCGGGTACGGCCGTACGAAGACCGAGTGGGCGCCCACCCGACTGCACACGGCCTCCTTCACGGTCGGCTCCGTCGGCGGGTCGGAGGTGAACGTCGCCGGCAAGACCGCGGATGACGCGATCTGCAAGGGCGACGCAGGGGGACCGCTGCTGCGCGTCAGCAACGGCATTCCGGAGCTCGTGGGTATCAGCAGCCGCTCCTGGCAGGGGGGTTGTTTCGGGAGCGACCCGGCGGAGACCCGGACCGACGCGATCGCCGCCAGAGCCGACGGCGTCGTGCCCGGTTCCCGGCTCGCCGCGGGTCAGCAGCTGACGTCCGGCGACAGCCTGGTCTCGTCCGGGGCCCGCGCGACCATGCAGACGGACGGCAACCTCGTCGTCACGTCCCCGGCCGGCCAGACGCTGTGGTCCACCGGCACCGCCGGCAACCCCGGGGCGACCGCCACGTTCGACGCCGGCGGCAACCTGGTCGTGCGCGACGCCGGGGGCACCGCGACCCTGTGGGAGTCCAAGACCGCCGCCGTGGGTGGTTCCGTCGTGCTGCAGGCCGGTGGAGACCTGGTCGTCCGCGACGCCCAGGGTGTCTCCCAGTGGTCCAGCAACAGCGCGCCGCGCCACGACTACAACGGCGACGGCCGCAGCGACATGGGCGCCTGGTACGACTTCACGGCCGGCACCGACGCGACCTACACGTTCTTCGGCAAGGAGGACGGCTCCATCAGCAGTTGGCTGAAGTCGTTCGCCTCTCCCGTCGGCGGCTGGGAGGCCAAGAACCACAAGCTGGTCACCGGTGATTTCAACGGTGACGGCCGCGGTGACATCGCCGCCGTGTACGGCTACAGCGACACCAGCGTCAAGATCTGGCTGTTCGCGGGCAAGCCCGACGGTGGTTTCAGCAACCCCGTCCAGGCCTGGAGCGCCGCGGCCGGCAGCTTCCACATCACCTACATGACGCCGCAGGCCGGAGACTTCAACGGCGACGGCCGCGACGACATCGCCGTCTGGTACGCCTATGCGGACGGGACCACCAAGCTGTGGACCTTCACCTCCACCGCCCAGGGCACCTTCAACGCTCCGTCCAGTTCCTGGTCCGCCCCCAGCGGTACCTGGGCGCGCACACGCGCGAAGTTCGTCACCGGTGACTTCACCGGTGACGGGCGCGACGACCTGAGCGTCTTCTACGGCCAGGGTGACGACACCGTCAAGACGTACGTCTTCCCCGCCCAGGCGAATGGCGGCTTCGCGGCACCGACCGTGTGGTGGCAGAGCCTGTCACTGGACTGGAGCCGTACCTATCCGCACTCGGGTGACTTCAACGGTGACGGCCGTGACGACGCAGCCGTCTGGTACGACTACGCGGATGGCAGTGACAAGGTCTCCACCATCCTGTCGGAGAACGTCGCGGGGACGGATCGGTTCGGCTCCGCCAGGGTCACCCTCAGCAGCGCCGCCGGCAACCTGGACGTCAAGCGCTTCCAGTTGGTCGTGGGCGACTACAACGGCGACGGCCGCGACGACCTGGCCATCATGAACCACCAGGCCGACCAGGCCGTGAAGATGTGGACCTGGACCGCCCGCCCCGACGCCGTGTTCAACAGCGCCGTGGCCGGCTTCACCGCCCCGGCGACCAGCTGGCTGTACGCCTCCACCACCTTCGTCAACACGTACAGGAACTGATCCGGCCCGTGGCACCCGACGGCCGGGGACGGCACGTGAGACACCGCGTCCCGTCCTCGGCCGACGGGCAGCGGCGTCGACACCGGGTGTCCCCGACGTCGCATCGTCCGCCTGCAGGGCGCGTCGCGCGGTGACCGGTGCGTGCTCTGGGGGGTCGGGGCCTGGTCCCGGTCCGCTCCAGCAGGGCTTAGAGCGCGTCCGGCCGGAGGGTGTCGGCCGGCGCCTCCACGCCCTGGTCGCAGCGGAAGGAGCAGCCGGGCCGCGCCGTCGGCGCACCTTGGAGGCGCCTGTGCCGCCCTCGCGCAGCCGGCACCGGAGGGGCACAGGGTGCACTGGAGACCGCCGTCGACGGGGCGGTGGAGCTTCGCCGGCGCCCATTCGCCCACCACGTCACCCCGCTCTGCGCGCCGCACCCGCCTCGGAACCCCGCCGTACCCGTTCCCGGGGCACTCGGGGCGTCGACATAATGTTCGGGTGACCCCCACGGACTCCCCCCTCAACTCCCCTGCCGCGCAACGTTTTCCGGTCGTCGTCGTGGGCGCCGGACCCGCCGGTCTCACCGTCGGGAGCGTCCTGCGCGCCGCGGGCGTGGACTGTCTGGTCCTGGAGACCGAGAGCCGCTCCTTCATCGAGCACCGGCCGCGTGCGGGGGTGATCGAGGAGTGGGCCGTACGGGGGCTGGAACGGCGCGGGCTGGCGCGGAACCTGCTGGAGCGGGCGCAGGTGCACGGCGAGTGCGAGTTCCGGTTCGGCGGGGAGCGGTACCGGTTCCGGTACGCGGAGCTGTCGGGCCGTCACCATTTCGTCTATCCCCAGCAGTTCCTGGTCGCGGACCTGGTGCACGAGTACGCGGACGTACGGGGCGGAGAGATCCGGTTCGGGGTGCGGGACGTGCGTCTGCACGGTCTGGAATCCGGCCGGCCGTCGGTGTCGTACATCTGCGCGGAGTCGGGTGAACGGCGCCTGGTGGAGTGCGACTTCGTCGCGGGCTGCGACGGTGCGCGGGGGGTGACGCGTGCCGCGATGCCGCCGCAGCGGGTCCGGGTCGCCCGGTACGACTACGGCGTCGGCTGGCTGGCGTTGCTCGCCGAGGCGCCGCCGTCCAGCGACTGCGTGGTGTTCGGCATGCATCGGCGCGGTTTCGCCGGGCACATGCAGCGCAGCCCCGAGGTGACCCGCTACTACCTCCAGTGCCCGCCGGGGGACGACCCGGGGAACTGGCCGCACGAGCGGGTCTGGGCGGAGCTGCGGGAACGGCTCGGGGCGGCCGGCGCACCGCCGCTCACGGAAGGGCGGCTGATCGAGAGGCGCGTCCTCGACATGCACAACTACGTCGTCGAACCCATGGCGTTCGGGCGGCTGTTCCTGGCCGGCGACGCCGCCCACCTCACCGCGCCCATCGCGGCGAAGGGCATGAACCTCGCCCTGCACGACGCCTTCCTGCTCGGCGACGGGCTGGTCGCGCGGCTGACGAAGGGCGACGACAGCGCGCTGGCCGGCTACTCGGCGACGTGTCTGGCCCGGGTCTGGGACTACCAGGAGTTCTCCCAGTGGCTGTCGGAGGTGTACCACGGCACGGCGGCCGGCGACCCGTACCGTGCGGGCACCGCGCTGGCCCGGCTGCGCCGGCTGTTCGACTCCCCCGTCGCGGCGGCGGCGTTCGCCGAGCAGTACATCGGCACGCGGACCACTGGCTGAGACACCGTCTCAGTCGTGGAGCGGCCGGTCGCCGAGCCGGTGGTCCGCCACGTTCAGCGCCTCGTCCAGGAGGCGGCGCAGGTGGCCGTCGCGCAGCGAGTAGACGACCCGGCGGCCCTCCTTCCGGGTGTCCACGAGGCCGGCCAGCCGCAGTCTCGCCAGATGCTGGCTGACGGCGGGTCGGGCGGCTCCGCATGCCTCGGTGAGGGTCGTGACGTCGGCCTCGCCGCCGGTCAGGGCGTGCAGCAGGGTGAGGCGGGTTCGGTCGCCGAGCAGGGCGAGGACTTCGGCGGCGAGCGCGAACTGCTCCTCGCCCGGCGTGCGCGGATGCGCATCGTGCGCAGGTGACAGGTGCATGCGTGCGCTCATACGCACATAATGACGCCATGGGCGCCGACGCGTCCACCCTGAGGACCGGAACAACGGAAGGGGAACCCCGTGAGCGACCCCCGGCACCGGCACCACCACCGTTCGGACCCGCGGCACCGCCTCGCCCATCTCCTCACCCCCCACTCCCACGAGAGCGCCGCCAGGCTGGACCGCGCCCTGGAGTCCTCGGCCCGCGGAATGCGCACCCTGTGGGTGTCGCTGGCGGTCCTCGGCGCGACGGCGCTGGCGCAGGCGGCCGTCGTGCTGGCCTCCGGTTCGGTGGCGCTGCTCGGCGACACGGTGCACAACGCCGCGGACGCGCTGACCGCCGTACCCCTGGGCATCGCCTTCGTGCTCGGCCGGCGCGCGGCCACCCGCCGGTTCACCTACGGCTACGGACGCGCCGAGGACCTGGCAGGCATCGTGATCGTCCTGACGATCGCCGCGTCCGCGGCCTTCGCGGCGTGGACGGCGGTCGACCGGCTGCTCGACCCGCGCCCGGTCGCGCACGTCCCGGCGGTCGCCGTGGCGGCCCTGGTCGGTTTCGCCGGCAACGAGTGGGTGGCCCGTTACCGGATCCGCACCGGCCGCGCGATCGGCTCGGCCGCGCTGGTCGCCGACGGGCTGCACGCCCGCACGGACGGCTTCACCTCACTGGCCGTGCTGCTCGGTGCCGGGGGCTCGGCACTGGGATGGCAGCTCGCCGACCCGCTGGTGGGCCTGGCGATCACGGCGGCGATCGTCCTCGTGCTGCGGGACGCGGCGCGCGAGGTGTTCCGCCGGGTCATGGACGCCGTCGACCCGGCGCTGGTGGACCGGGCCGAGCGGGTGCTGGCCGAGGTGCCGGGCGTGCGCGGGGTGGGTGAGCTGCGGCTGCGCTGGATCGGGCACCGGCTGCGTGCCGAGGTCGCCCTCGTCGTGGACGGCGAGACGACGGTCCGTCAGGCCCACCGCGTCGCCGTCGCCGCCGAACACGCCCTGCTGCACGCCGTGCCGCGGCTCACCGCGGCCCTGGTCCACGCCGACCCGGAGCCGGCCCCCGGCGAGCCGGACCCGCATCTGGCACTGGCCCACCACCTGTCCTAGACCGCCACCCCGAGCCCCTCCAGGACCACCGCGCCCGGCAGTTCCGCGAACGCCTTGCCCGGCACCAGCAGCTTGCCGCGCCGGCGTCCGCTGCCGACGAGGACGTACGGCAGGTCGACGACGGCCGAGTCGACCAGGACCGGCCAGTCCTCGGGCAGGCCGACGGGGGTGATCCCGCCGTACTCCATGCCGGTCGCGCCCGTGGCCGTGTCCATCGGGGCGAACGACGCCTTGCGGGCGCCGAGGTGGCGGCGGACGACCCCGTTGACGTCGACGCGGGTGGTGGAGAGCACCACGCACGCCGCGAGCGTGGTCTCGCCGCCCCGCTTGCCCGTGACCACGACGCAGTTCGCGGACTGCTCGAGCAGCTCACGGCCGTAGTGCTCGACGAACACGGCGGTGTCGGCCCGCTGCGGGTCGGTGTCGACGTAGACGATCTGGTCGGCGGGGACGCTGCCGCGCCAGTGGCGTACGGCGTCGGCGACCGGACGGGTCAGCTCGTCGAGGCAGTCGGGGGCGGGCGTCGCGCTGTCGAACTCTCCGATGGGTGCGTGCATGACCGCACGCTAACAACACCGGGCGACCCTGTGGACGGCCGTCTCAGCGGACGGGCGGCACCGAGACCGCCATGATCATCTCCATCGGTTCGTCGCCGTCGTTGCCGTACGTGTGCGGGGTGGCCGCCTCGAAGGAGGCGCTCGCGCCGGCCGGGACGCGGTGCGCCACGCCGTCGACGGTGAGCGTGAGTTCCCCGGTCCTCACATGGACCAGTTCGACCGTGCCGGCGGGGTGCGGATCGGACGGGCTGCTCTCGCCCGGCATCAGCCGCCAGTCCCACATCTCCAGCGGCCCGGGGGCCTCGGTGCCGGCCAGCAGCCGGTTGTAGCTGCCGGCGTCGGTGTGCCAGAGCCGCACCGCCTGTTCGGCGGGGACGATGCGGACCGCAGGGCCCTGTTCGTAGTCGAGCAGGGTGGTGATGCTGACGCCCAGCGCGTCGCCGATCTTGACGACCGTGCCGAGGCTGGGGTTGGTCCGGGCCTGTTCGATCTGGATGAGCATGCCGCGGCTGACGCCTGCCCGCGCGGCGAGCGTGTCCAGGGTGAATCCGCGCTCGGTGCGCCAGCGTTTGACGTTGCGCGCCAGGGACTGGGTCAGCAGGTCGAGGTCCGACACATTCCGTCCAATATTCTAGATGGCGCAGTGCAGTCTGTTGAACTATGGTCGACTGCACCTGATCGTTCACTGAACTGTACTGCGAGGCGACCGGACCATGACACCGCTCTTCGCCCTGGCCACCAGTCTCCTGTGGGGCCTGGCCGACTTCGGCGGCGGGATGCTGACCCGTCGCACGCCCGCGCTCACCGTGGTCGTCGTCTCGCAGTCGATCGCGGTCGTCGTGCTGGGCGCGATCGTGGCCGTCACCGGCGCCTGGAGCGAGGCGTCACCGCACCTGTGGTTCGCCGTCGCCGCCGGTCTGGTCGGGCCGGTGGCGATGCTCGCCTTCTACAAGGCGCTCGCCCTCGGTCCGATGGGCGTCGTCTCGCCGCTCGGCGCCCTCGGCGTGGCCGTCCCGGTCACCGTGGGACTCGCGCTGGGCGAGCGGCCGGGACTGCCGCAGTTCGCCGGCATCCTGGTCGCCGTCGCCGGGGTCGTGCTCGCCGGCGGCCCGCAGTTGCGCGGCGCCCCCGTCCAGCGGCAGGCCGTGGCCCTCACGCTGGTGGCCGCCTTCGGTTTCGGCGCGGTCATGGCCCTGATCGCCGAGGCATCGACCACCCTCACCGGCCTCTTTCTCGCCCTGTTCGTCCAGCGTGTCACCAACGTCGCCGTCGGCGGCCTCGCGCTGTGGCTGTCCGTCCGGCGCGGCGCCCCCGCGCTCGCCCCCGGCGGCTTCCCCTGGCGCCTGCTGCCCGCGCTCGCGTTCGTCGGTCTCGCCGACGTCGCCGCGAACGGTACGTACTCCCTCGCCGCCCGGCACGGCCCGGTCACGGTGGCCGCGGTGCTCGCCTCGCTCTACCCGGTGGTGACCGCGCTGGCCGCCCGCGGGTTGCTCGGCGAACGCCTGCGCGGCGTGCAGGCGGCGGGCGCCGGGCTCGCCCTGGTGGGCACGCTGCTGCTGGCGGCCGGCTGAGTCAGGACTCGGCCTCCACCTGGGCCAGCCGTTCCACCGCCTCCTCGTCCAGCTCCGACAGCCGCAGCAGCTGCTCCGGCGTGACCCCGTCCGGTATCGGCACCGGCGCCGGGGTGCGCAGCGGCGGCTGCCAGCCCTCGGCGGGGGTCCAGCGCCGGACGACCCGGGCGGGCGCGCCGGCCACCACGGCGTGGTCGGGCACCGAGCCCCGTACCACCGCGCCCGCGGCCACCACCACGTTCCGCCCTATGCGCGCGCCCGGCAGGATCACGGCCCCGGTGCCGATCCAGCAGCCGGAGCCGATCGACACCGGCTCCATCCGGGGCCACTGCTTGCCGATGGGCTCGTGCGGATCGTCGTAGGAGTGGTTGGTCGACGTGACGTAGACGTACGGCCCGAAGTAGCAGTCACTGCCGATCGTGACGGTCGTGTCCGCGATGACGTGGCTGCCGCGGCCCAGGACGACCCCGTCGCCGATGCGCAGGATCGGGTCCGGGCCGAGGTCGAGGTCGGGCATCAGCCCGGCGGTCAGCGTGACCTGCTCGCCGATGATGCAGTGGGCGCCCAGGTGGATCCAGGGCTCGCCGAAGACCGTGCCGAGCGGGAAGGCCAGCCGGGTTCCGGTGCCCAGCGCGCCGAAGCGGAAGCGTCCGGGGTTCGCGGCCGTGACGGAACCGGTGCGCTGCACCCAGGCCCAGCCCGCGTGGACGGCCCGCTGCGCGAGGCGGCTCCGCCAGGACGAGAACGTGTTCTTGCGCTTCGGCACCCGCACACCGTACTCAGCACGCGCGGCGGGGAAGTCGCCGGAGTGCTGTGATCTTCACCCCACCGGGTGGCGTACGGTGCCCTGTATCACCTGACCAGGAGGCGATGATGACGCACAGGGCGCTGATCACGGGCATCGGCGGCAAGGACCCGAAGGTGGACCCGGATGCCTTCGTGGCGCCGACGTCCTCGGTCATCGGGGACGTGACGCTGCACGCGGGTGCGAGCGTCTGGTACGGGGCGGTGCTGCGCGGCGACGTCGAGCGGATCACCGTCGGCGCGAGCAGCAACGTGCAGGACAACTGCACGCTCCACGCGGACCCGGGGTTCCCCGTCACGGTGGGCGAGCGCGTCTCCATCGGGCACAACGCCGTGGTGCACGGCGCGACCGTCGAGGACGACTGCCTGATCGGCATGGGCGCCACGGTCCTCAACGGCGCGGTGATCGGCGCCGGATCGCTGGTCGCCGCCCAGGCACTCGTCCCCCAGGGCATGCGGGTGCCGCCCGGCTCGCTGGTCGCGGGTGTGCCGGCCAAGGTCAGGCGGGAACTGACGGAGGAGGAGCGTCAGGGGGTCACGCTCAACGGGACGATGTACGCGGAGCTGGCGAGGGCGCACCGCGAGGTGCACGGGTAGCTCCGCGGTCGAACGGTCGGGGGCTGCGGGCGCTACCCCGGCCGCGGCTGGTCGCGCCCCCGCCGGGGACGCCTCTAGTCGCCGGCAGGGACCGGTTCCGTCTCCGGCCGTGCCCTCGACGCCCTGCGCTTGACGATCACCATCGAGGCGACGCCGATGCCGACCGCCGCCACCAGCCCCAGCCAGGAGAACCGCTTCAGCCAGGACTCGGCGACGACACCGACGTAGTAGATGACGGCGGTGGTGCCGCCCGCCCAGACGATGCCGCCGAGGACGTTGGCGATCAGGAACTTCCAGTACGGCATCCGCAGCACGCCGGCGAGCGGACCCGCGAAGATGCGCAGCAACGCGACGAAGCGGCCGAAGAACACGGCCCACATGCCCCACTTCTGGAAGGACCGCTCGGCGGTGGCGATGTGCCCCTCGCTGAAGTGCTTGGGGAACTTCCGCCCCAGCCAGGCCAGCAGGGGCCGTCCGCCCTTGCGTCCGATGGCGTATCCGATGGAGTCGCCGATCACCGCGCCCGCGCTGGCGGTGGCGCCCAGGATCACCGGGTCGATGCCGCCGTGCTGGGACGACAGCAGCGCCGCCGAGACCAGGATGATCTCGCCGGGCAACGGGATGCCCAGGCTCTCCAGACCGATGACCAGTCCGACCACGACGTAGACGGCCACCGCGGGCACCGTGTCGAGCCACTCCTGGACGTGCAACGCCAGACCCTCCGCATTCGCTTCCCGGGTGCGCGCGTGGCGCACCCGGGAAGCCTACCCGGTCGGGGAAGCGCGCCCGCGTCCCCCGGGTCGCGCCGTCGCGGGCACGGGGACGGCGCGGCTCAGCCGTTGGGGCGCAGGGTCCACATGACGGTCATCTCCCCCGTGACCGCGCCGTCCTCCCGCTGGATGGCGACGCTCACCGGGAACTCCGGCCGCTTGCCCTCGTCCAGCTCGGCGACGACCTCGGCGATCGGGCGGCCGAGGGTCGCGGTGGCCGTGACGGGACCCAGCGCGATCTTCTTGAACGCGATCTCGGCGGTGACCGGCAGCGGCACGGCACGGGAGAGCTGGTCGCCGAAGGCGGCCAGGACGATCGCGCCGCTGGCCGACTCGCCCAGCGTGAACATGGCTCCGGCGTGCGGTCCGCCGACGTGGTTGCGGTACTCGCTCTGGTCCGGGAGGGCCAGGACGGCCTTCTCCGGGGTGGTCTCCCGGTACTCGAGGTTCAGGGTCCGCACCATCGGCACCGTGGCGGCGAGCATCTCGCCGATCGACATCTGGTCTGCGCTCATGGCGGAAGGTTACCCATGAGTAGCATCCGAGGGCCAGGTGCCCGCGACGATCTCCGTATGCTTGCCGCCCATGCGGCCAGGAGAGCAGTCACCCACCGGGGGTCCGAACCCGGGACAGACCGACCCGTACCGGCAGCCCGGCCCGTACGCCGGGCAGCAGCAGCCCGCCCCCTGGAACGCCCCCACGGTCACCGGGCCGCCGCCGGCCGGCGGCGGCCCGGGGCCCCGCCGCACGAAGGCGGTGGCGATCGTCGCCGCCGCGGCCGTCGTGGTCGCCGCCGCCGTCACCGGTGTCGTCCTGCTGGGCGGCGGCGAGGCCGACCGGGCCGAACCCGGCCCCGCCCCGGCCTCCGGCTCCACCTCCGCGTCCCCTGCCGACGACCCGCGCAACGGGGACGACGACCTGAAGCCGACCGTCGACGGCTGGAACGTGGTGGCCAACCCGGACCTCGGCATCGCCTTCGACGTACCGGCCGCCTGGACGCGGCAGTCGCCGGACTGGGTCACCTACGTCGCCGAGGACGACGACCCCGAGGAGAAGCCCCTGGTCGCCATGAAGGCCCCTGCCGTCCTGGAGGAGCGGTGGTGCGGCTCGGACGACGACCGGGACGGCTCGGTCGACCACACACCACTGGCGTCCGTGGGCACGCGCGGCAACGACGGTGCGCACGACACCGAGGAGATCGCCCGGTCGGACTCGGCGCAGTGGGCCTACGGGGCCTATGCCCAGCCTGCCCGCGACAAGGTCTCGACGGGCCCGGTGACCTCCTTCACCACCGCGTCCGGGGTGACGGGCAGCCTGGCCACCTCGCGGTCCTCCGGTGTCGTGAAGAAGGGCACGTGCGACGGGGACGGCAAGGCCACGACGTTCGCCTTCGAGTCCGCCGACGGCGACCTCGTCTCCTGGTCGTTCTTCGGCGCCGCGGGCGTCGACGACGAGGTCCCGGACGCGACGGTCCGGAAAATCCTCGGCACCGTCAGGGAGTACGTGCCGGCGGACTCCTGAGGGAACGTGCGTTCCGACTTCCGTGCCCTGACTTCGGTACGTCCCTGACAAGGCCCGGTGACCGAATCGTGTCCTGGGCGGCACTAGGGTTGCTGCCCATGTGGCCAGGACAGCAGCCGCCCGGGGGCGAGCAGAACCCGCAGACGAACAACCCGTACCAGCAGCCGGGGTACCAGCAGCCGAATCCGTACCAGCAGCCCGGATACCAGCAGACGGGCCCCTACGGACAGCAGCCGCAGTGGGGGGCTCCCCAGCCCGCGGGCGCGCCCGCACCGCCCCAGGGCGGCGGGGGCGGCGGCAACCGGACGAAGCTGGTCGCCGTCGTGGCGGCGCTCGCCGTGGTCGTGGCCGCCGGTGTCACCGGGTTCCTGGTGCTCGGCGGCGACAAGGACGACACGGCGGACGACGGCAAGAGCAAGAAGCCGACGGCGACCGCTTCCACGGACGACAAGTCCGACGCGCCGACCACCGACCCGAGCGAGTCCGGTTCCGGGGACAATCCCCGGGGCGACGGCGAGTTGAAGGCGACCGTCCCTGGCTGGAAGGTCGTCGCCAACCCGCGCTTCGGCACCATGTTCGACGTACCTCCCGAGTGGGAGATCGAGAACACCGACACCAGCGTCGGCTTCGAGTGGGAGGAGAAGGACGGCAAGATGGACCGCACGACCGTCACCGCTCCGGCCTACCTCAAGTCCAAGTGGTGCACGAGCGACGAGAACAAGGACGGCCGCGAGGAGGACACCGCCCTCGCCACGGCCGGCACCCGCGGTGAGAGCGGCGCCAAGGACGCGGACATGGCGGCCGAGACCCGCGTGCCGTGGTGGATCTTCGGCGGCTACACGCAGCCGGACAAGAAGAGCGTGAAGTACGGCAAGCCCAAGCCCTACAAGACGGCCTCCGGCATCGAGGGCAGCGTCGCCACGGCGTACTCCCAGGGCACACCCCAGAAGGGCAAGTGCGACAGCGAGGGCAAGGCCATCACCTTCGCGTTCAAGAACGGCGCCGGCGACTTCGTCACCTGGAACCTGTACGGCGCCAAGGGCGTCGACGACGAGATCCCGGAGGCGACGGTCCAGAAGATCCTGAGCACCGTGCGCCTCACGGAAGCCCCTCCGACGGAGTCCTGAGGCCGGGAGGCGCGGGCGGGCACCCCATCGCATTTGGCAAGTCGGTCCCGCCGCGGCGATAGTCTCGAGGTGCTGTCTTCGCCCATGTCCCGCCGGCGCCCCGCCTGGGCGGGCCGCAACTACTCCCTGCTGACCGCCGCCGCCGTGATCACGAGCCTCGGCAGCAACGGTGCGCTGATCGCCGCCGCGTTCGCCGTGCTGGAGGCCGGCGGCGACGGCGGCGACGTCGGTCTGGTGGCCGCCGCCCGCACGCTGCCGCTGGTGCTGTTCCTGCTGATCGGCGGCGCCGTGGCGGACCGGCTCCCGCGGCATCGGGTGATGGTCGCGGCCAACGCCCTCAACTGCCTCTCGCAGGGCGCGTTCGCCGTGCTCGTGCTCGCCGGCGAGCCGCAGCTGTGGCAGATGATGCTGCTGACCGCGCTCGGCGGCACCGGCCAGGCGTTCTTCAGTCCGGCGGCCGAGGGCATGCTGATGTCCTCGGTCCAGGGCGAACAGGCCGGCCGTGCCTTCGCGGTGTTCCGGATGGCGATGCAGGGCGCCGGACTGGGCGGCGCGGCCCTCGGCGGCGCGATGGTCGCCGCGGCCGGACCGGGCTGGGTGCTCGCGGCGGACGCGGCGGCGTTCGCGGTCGCCGGGGCCCTGCGTGCCTTCCTCGACGTGGGTCACATCCCGCCACGGGCGCCGGGCGGCGGCCTGCTCGCCGACCTGCGGGACGGCTGGCGGGAGTTCGCCGGCCGGCCGTGGCTGTGGGGCATCGTCGTGCAGTTCTCCGTCGCCAACGCGGTCGTCGGCGCCGCCGACGCGGTCTACGGTCCGCTCGTCGCCCGCGATCACCTGGGCGGGGCGGGGCCCTGGGGACTCGCCCTGGGCTTCTTCGGGGCGGGCACGGTCGTCGGCGCCCTGCTGATGACCCGGTGGAAGCCGCGCCGCCTGCTGCTCGCCGGCACCCTGTGCGTCTTCCCGCTGGCCCTGCCGTCCGCCGCGCTCGCCGTGCCGGTGCCGGCCGCGGCGCTGTGCGCGGTGATGTTCCTGACCGGGGTGACGCTGGAGATCTTCGGCGTCTCCTGGATGACCGCGCTGCACCAGGAGATACCGGAGGACAAGCTCTCGCGGGTCTCGGCCTACGACTGGTTCGGCTCCGTCGCGCTGGTGCCGCTGGCGACGGCACTGGCCGGACCGGCGGAGGTCGCCTTCGGGCGGACGGCGTCCCTGTGGGGCTGCGCCGCGCTGGTGGTCCTGGTCACGGCGGCGGTGCTGTGCGTGCCGGACGTGCGGAACCTGCGCCGCCGGACGACGCCCGTGGCGCGGGGCGTCCCTGACGGCGCCGACGGCTCAGCCGATGCCGAACGACCCGTCGGGGGGCTCGGGTGACGGTACGGCGTCCTCGTCCCGCACCGGCCGGGCGGCGCCGATGAAGTCCCGCAGGGCCGGCCCGTGTTCGACCCGCGCCGGGAAGGCGTCGGCGGCCGCGCGCCGGGCCAGCGCCGCCGTGTCGAGGGGCCGGTGCGAGGCGACGACGACCGCGTTGCCGAAGCGGCGCCCGCGCAGCACCCCCGGCTCGGCGATCAGCACCAGCTCCTCGAAGAGCGTGGCGAACCCGGCGAGCTGCGAGCGCAGGAAGGCGAACGGCGCCGCGTCGGCCAGGTTGGCCAGGTGGACGCCGTCCGCCCGCAGGACGCGCTCGGCCTCTCGTGCGTAGCCGACCGAGGCCAACCCGGCGGGCACGCGGGAGCCGCCGAAGACGTCGGCGACGACGACGTCGGCCGAGTCCGAGGGCGCGTCCGCCAGCCAGGCCCGGGCGTCGGCGGCGTGCGCCTCGATGCCCGCGCCCGCCGGCAGCGGGAGGTGCTCGGCTACCAGCTCCAGCAGACCCCGGTCGGCCTCCACCACGTCCTGCCGGGAGCCGGGCCGGGTCACGGCCAGGTAGCGGGGCAGGGTGAGCGCACCCCCGCCGAGGTGCACCACGTCCAGCGGACGCCCCGGCTCGGCCACGGTGTCCAGCACGTGCCCGAGCCGCCGCGCGTACTCGAACTCCAGATGCGCCGGCTCGTCCAGGTCGACGTAGGACTGCGGCGCCCCGTCGACCGTGAGCAGCCACGCCCGCTTCCGGTCGACGTCCGGCATGAGCTTGGCGGTCCCCTGGTCGGTGACCCGGGTGACGGGTATCGCTTCGTTCACCTCCTCATTGTGCCTGTGTCCAGCCCCCGAAGAGGCGCGGGACTGCGTCGGCATGCGGCTCCGCCGCGCGGGCGCGACCGGCCACGACGCGTCCGCAGTCCCCGCGCACGGACCACGCTCAGGCCACGGACGTGACGGTGCCCGCCCCGACGGTCCGACCGCCCTCGCGGATCGCGAAGCCGAGCCCCGGCTCCAGGGGCACGTCACGTCCGAGTTCGACCGTCATGGTGACCGTGTCGCCCGGCCGGGCGACGGCCGTCTCGCCGAGGTCGATGTCACCGACCACGTCCGCCGTACGGATGTAGAACTGCGGCCGGTACCCGGTGGTCACCGCCGTCGCACGCCCGCCCTCGCGCGCCGAGAGCACGTACACCTGCGCCGAGAAGCGCCTGGCGGGCACGACGCTGCCCGGCGCGGCGACCACGTGCCCGCGGCGCACCGTGTCGCGGGCGACGCCGCGCAGCAGCAGCGCCACGTTGTCCCCGGCCTGCGCCTCCTCCATGGGCTTGCCGAAGGTCTCCAGGCCGGTGACCACCGTCTCCACGGACGCCCCGAGCACCTCGACCCGGTCGCCGACGCGGACTGTGCCCCGCTCGACCGCGCCGGTCACGACGGTGCCCCGGCCGGTGATGGTGAGCACGTTCTCGACCGACAGCAGGAACGGCGCGTCCAGATACCGCTCCGGCATCGGCACGTAGGTGTCCACGGCGTCGAGCAGCGCCTCGACGGACGCCGTCCACCGCGGGTCGCCCTCCAGGGCCTTCAGCCCCGAGACCCGTACGACGGGTACCGTGTCCCCGCCGTACCCGTGGGCGGTGAGCAGTTCGCGGACCTCCAGTTCGACGAGGTCGCTCAGCTCCTCGTCCCCGGCGTCGGCCTTGTTGAGGGCGACGACGATGTGGTCGACGCCCACCTGCCGGGCGAGCAGGACGTGTTCGGCGGTCTGCGGCATGATCCCGTCGAGCGCGGAGACGACGAGGATGGCCCCGTCGAGCTGGGCGGCGCCGGTGACCATGTTCTTGACGTAGTCGGCGTGGCCGGGCATGTCGACGTGCGCGTAGTGCCGGGTGTCGGTCTCGTACTCGACGTGCGCGATGTTGATGGTGATGCCGCGCGCCGCCTCCTCCGGCGCCCGGTCGATGCGGTCGAACGGGACGAACGTGCCGGCGCCGCGCTCGGCGAGGACCTTGGTGATGGCGGCCGTCAGTGTGGTCTTGCCGTGGTCGACGTGACCCATCGTGCCGATGTTGAGATGCGGTTTGGTGCGGACGTACGCCGTCTTGGGCATGGCGATACCTCGAAGCCTCGTGGTGGTGATGGGGACCCCGGGAACTCGCCGACCCTCCCCCTGCGGGGTCCGCCGGACGATCCGGGGAGAGTCAGCTTCGGGCGCCGTCGACGGCGGTCAGGAAGTGGGGAACGGCAGCCTTCGGGGCATCCGCTGCGGCGGATGCGGCGAGGAGGAAGGCGTACCGGAACATGACGCCGATCATTGCCGACGCCTGGTCCCGCGTCGAATGGTTTTCAGCGCACCGGAGTCCGAGCCGTCACGGCCCGATGTTCCGCAGCGCCTCCCGCACGGACAGCGGGGCGAGGGCGTGCCCGTGTTCGGCGACGAAGCCGCGTACGGCGTCCGGGTCGGTCTTGGCGTACTCGCGCAGGCACCAGCCGACGGCCTTGCGGACGAAGAAGCCGCCGTCCTGGGACCGGCGCAGGCAGTAGTCGAAGAGGCGGCCGGTGTCGGTGCGCTCCTTGTAGCGCAGTTGGTGGAGCAGGGCGGCGCGGGCGAGCCACAGGTCGTCGCCGGCGATCCACGCGTCCATGTCGGCCGTGAGCCGCCGGTCGGCGGCGACCAGCGTGCCGACCACGTGCGCGGCGAGCGGGTCGACGGTGTCCCACCAGGGCACGGTGGTCAGCAGGTGCCGGACCACGGGCAGCAGGCCGGAGGAGCAGTGCCGCGCGTGGCGGCACAGGAGGTCGACGGCGAAGTAGTGGTACTCGCGCTCGGGCAACCGCCAGCAGCGCAGCGCGATCGCGGTGCAGTCCGCCTCGTCCGGAGCCGGCGTGCCCTTCAGAACGGCGCGGGACAGGGCGCGGCGCTCGGGGGTGGCCAGGCCGAGGAAGGGGGCGACGTCCTTCATGTAGGCGCGCATGGCGAGGGCCCGCTCGGGGTCCGCCGCGGCCGCGTAGTGGGCGGTGAGCCGCTCCAGGACGGTGTCGGCGAGGGGGCTGCGTGGCGCGTCCGGAGTTCGCGCCGTTGTGACGCTCATGAGACGCACCATACGGCGATCACACACATTTGTCGGTTAGTGTCACCGGATGCTCGATGCCACCACCCGCTCTGGGGGCACCGCCACGGCCTCTCCCCGGGCCACCGCGACGGAACTCGCCGTCGCCGCGGTCACCGCCGCTCCGGCCGCCCCGGCCGGCTTCGCCGCCCGCGTGACGAGAGTGCTGCTCTCGCCGTGGTCCCGGCTGTCGCTGCTCGTCGCCCTGCTGGCCTCGGCCGCGGGGACGGTGCTGCTGTTCGAACCGCAGAAGCTGCTCGTGCACGGCTGGCCGCCGCAGCTCGGCGGAGCCGCGGCGGCGGTGGCGTACGCGGTGGCCTACGGCCTGTGCACCGTCGCGTTCGTGCCCCGCCCGCTGCTGAACCTCGCGGCCGGAGCCCTGTTCGGTTCGCAGTTCGGCCTCGCCTCGGCCCTGGCGGGCACGGTGCTCGGCGCCGGGATCGCCTTCTGCCTCGGCCGGATGCTGGGGCAGGAGGCGCTGCGTCCGCTGCTGCGGGGCAAGTGGCTGAAGGCCGCGGACGGGCAGCTCAGCCGGCACGGATTCCGCTCGATGCTGGCGGCGCGGCTGTTCCCCGGTGTGCCGTTCGCCGCCGCCAACTACTGCGCGGCCGTCTCCCGCATGGGCCTGCTGCCGTTCCTGTGCGCGACGGCCCTCGGGTCGATCCCGAACACCGCCGCCTACGTGGTGGCCGGCGCCCGCGCCTCCGCCCCCACGTCGCCGGCCTTCCTGATCGCGCTGGCCTGCATCGCCCTGCCGGGCCTTGCGGGCGTGGTGGTGGCCTGGCGCAAGCGCCACCGGCTGCGCGGGCGCTGACGGGGCGTCACCGGGGCCGTACGGCTTCCAGGACCATGGCGTTGGCGAGCCCGCCCGCCTCGCACATCGTCTGCAGGGCGTAGCGGGCGCCGCGCTCGCGCATGGCGTGGACGAGTGTCGTCGTCAGCCGGGTGCCGCTGGCGCCGAGGGGGTGGCCCAGCGCGATCGCCCCGCCGTGCACGTTCACCTTGGCGAGGTTGGCGCCGGTCTCCTGCTGCCAGGCCAGGACCACGCTCGCGAACGCCTCGTTGACCTCGAACAGGTCGATGTCGCCGAGGGAGAGCGACGCCCTGCGCAGCACCTTCTCGGTGGCCGGGACGACTCCCGTCAGCATCAGCAGCGGATCGGAGCCGGTCACGGCGAAGCTGTGCAGCCGGGCGAGCGGGCGCAGGCCGAGGCGGGCGGCGGTGTCGCTCGACGTGATCAGCACGGCCGAGGCACCGTCGTTGACCGGGCTGGCGTTGCCCGCGGTGATGTTCCACTCGATCTGCGGGAAGCGTTCGGCGAAGCCCGGGTCGTAGTAGGCGGGCTTGAGGCCGGCGAGGACCTCGGGCGTGCTGGAGGGGCGTACGCACTCGTCCCGCGTGACGCCCTCGAGGGGTGCCACCTCGGCGTCGAACAGGCCGGCGCCCCAGGCGTCGGCGGCCCTGCGGTGCGAGGAGAGGGCGAAGGCGTCCATCCGCTCCCGCGTGATCGACCACTTGGCGGCGATCAGCTCGGCGCTGATGCCCTGCGGGACGAGCCCCTCCGGGTAGCGCTCGGCGATCCCGGGGCCGAAGGGGTCCTTGCCGGCCGGCACGTTCGACCACATCGGTACCCGGCTCATCGACTCGACCCCGCACGCGACGACGAGGTCGTACGCGCCGGAGAGCACGCCCTGGGCGGCGAAGTGCACGGCCTGCTGTGAGGAACCGCACTGGCGGTCGACGGTGGTCGCGGGCACCGACTCGGGGAAGCCCGCCGACAGCAGGGCGTAGCGGGTGGTGTTCATGGCCTGCTCGCCGACCTGGTCGACGGTGCCGCCGATGACGTCGTCGATCAGCGCCGGGTCGACGCCGGAGCGCTCGACGAGGGCGCGCAGGGTGTGCGCGAGGAGCTCCACGGGATGGACGTGCGCGAGGGCGCCGTTCGGCCTGCCCTTGCCGATGGGGGTGCGTACGGCTTCGACGATGACTGCGTCACGCATGGTGCGGGCCTCCTTGGCCGCCGGGACGGTGACCGGTCCACCGCGGCGATTACCGGTGAGTAGGAAATCTGGACTCACCATAACCAGTCGAGTTGGAAAAACAAACCCACTGACGGGGGCGAGTTGGAAATCCGGACCCTCACCTAGACTGGCGCCATGCCCGCCGCCGCCAAGAACCCCCGCCCCTGCTCGATCGCCGACGCGCTGGCCCTGGTCGGCGAGAAGTACTCCCTGCTCGTCCTGCGGGAGGTCTGCCTGGGCAACGGCCGCTTCGACCAGCTGGTGCGCAACACCGGCGCGCCCCGCGACGTCCTGGCCACCCGGCTGCGCCGCCTGGTGGACGCCGGGATCCTGGCGAAGCGGCCCTACAGCGAGCGCCCGCAGCGCTTCGAGTACCGGCCGACCCGGGCGGGGCTGGAACTGGAGCCCGTCCTGATGACCCTCATGGCATGGGGCGACCGGCACCTGCGCGCGGACGGCGACCGGCCCATGGTGATCGAGCACGCCTGCGGCAGCGAGCTGGTCCCGCAGGTCACCTGTCGGTCGTGCGGCGACACCGTCCGCCACGAGGACCTGACCGCCCGCCCGCAGGCCCCGGGCTGGACGGTGACGGGGCCGACGGCGGCCTGACCCGCCCAACCCCTGTGCCGTTCCATTCACCCGGGGGCGCTACGCTGCCCCTCGACACGCTCGACCCTGATCACCGCACGCGGCGGCTCGGTGTGTCCACCGTCCGTTCCACGATCGGCACTTGGACTCCGTAACTTCATGTCTTGGTTTGAATCCCTCATCCTCGGACTCGTCCAGGGGCTGACCGAGTTCCTCCCCGTCTCCTCGAGCGCGCACCTGCGGCTGACCGCGGCGTTCTCCGGCTGGCACGACCCCGGAGCGGCCTTCACGGCGATCACCCAGATCGGCACGGAGGCCGCCGTACTGATCTACTTCCGCAAGGACATCGGGCGGATCATCTCGGCCTGGACCCGTTCGCTCCGGGACAAGACCATGCGCAAGGACCCCGACGCGCGCATGGGCTGGCTGGTGATCGTCGGCTCGATCCCGATCGGCGTGCTCGGCCTGACCCTGAAGGACCAGATCGAGGGGCCGTTCCGCGACCTGCGGGTCACGGCGACCATGCTGATCGTCGTCGGTGTGATCATCGGCGTCGCGGACCGGATGGCCGCGCGGGACGAGACCGGCGGCCGGCACCGCGCGCCCAGGCGCCGCAAGGAACTGCAGGACCTCGGCGTCCGCGACGGCCTGATCTACGGCCTCTGCCAGGCCATGGCCCTCATCCCCGGCGTCTCCCGCTCCGGTGCGACGATCAGCGGTGGCCTGTTCATGGGGTACCGCCGCGAGGCCGCGGCCCGGTACTCCTTCCTGCTCGCGATCCCGGCGGTGCTCGCCTCCGGCCTGTTCGAGCTCAAGGACGCGATGGAGAGCGACCACGTCACCTGGGGGCCGACGATCTTCGCGACGGTCATCGCCTTCGCCACCGGCTACGTGGTCATCGCCTGGTTCATGAAGTTCATCTCGACCAAGAGCTTCATGCCGTTCGTCTGGTACCGGGTCGCGCTCGGCGTGGTCATCATCGCCCTCGTCGCGATGGGCGTGCTGAGCCCGCACGCCGCGGAGTCGGCGGGCTGACGCACGCGGTCCTGTAGCCGTCCGGTAGCGCACTGTCAGTGCTTGCCCCTAGGCTTGTCCGCATGTCCCCCGATTTGGTTACCCCTGGTTCCGTGCGGTCCGCCGCGGAGCTGAACGAGCAGATCCGCGCCCTGTGGCGGCGCGCGGGCGGAACCCTGTCGTCCCAGGAGCGCGCGGAGTACGAACTGCTGGTGGTCGAGTGGGCGGCCGCGATCCGGGGCGAGGTCATCGAGGCCGCCTGACCCGCGGGGGGCCGGAGCGGAGGGCACGGCTCCCGGACGACCGGCCCGCACCACCGCCCCCGAGCCCCACCGGAAGCGCGCCCCTCAGCGACCGCCCGCCACCCTCAGCACCGCCCCCGTCGTGTACGACGCGTCCGGTGACATCAGCCAGGCGATGGCGGCGGCGATCTCCTCGGCCCGGCCCGCCCGGCGCAGCGGGATTCCCGGAGCCATCCGGCGGGCCCGGTCCGGATCCCCCATCGCGGCGTGCATCTCCGTGTCGACGAGGCCCGGCGCGACCCCGTTGACGCGGACGCCGTCCGGGCCCAGCTCCTTGGCGAGCCCCAGCGTCAGGGCGTCGACGCCGGCCTTGGTCGCCGCGTAGTGGACGTACTCCCCCGGGCTGCCGAGGGTCGCCGCGCCCGACGAGACGTTCACGATCACGCCGCTCCCCCGGGCAGTCATGAGCTGCGCCGCACGGCGGGCGCACAGCAGCGTCCCCAGCAGGTTGACGTCGAGGACGCGGCGCAGGTTCGCGGTGTCGCTGTCCGCGAGCCGGCCCAGCGGACCGGTCACCGCCGCGTTGTTCACCAGCCCGGTCACCGGTCCGAGGCCGCTCTCGGCCACGTCGAAGAGCCTGTCGACATCGGCCTCGGACGACGTGTCCACCCGGACCGTGACAGCGCGGCCGCCCGCCTCGCGCACTCCGGCCGCCACCGCCTCCGCGGCCGCCGCGTCACGGACGTACCCCACGGCCACGTCGTGCCCGTCCGCCGCGAGGCGCAGACAGGTCGCCGCGCCGACCCCCCGGCTGCCGCCGGTGACCACCGTGATGGGACGCGACATGAGGACCTCCTGAAGACGACGATGTCTGATCGATCATCGATCATCTTAGGGAGAACAGATGCGCTGTCATCCCCTCCTCCAGCGGAGACGGCCGCCCGTGCGGCAGCAGAGCCGTGGCACGCCCCGTGTCTCCGACGCGCGCGAGCCCGTGGATCTCCGAGGCCGGCGGGGTGACGTCCGCGGGCGCCTGCCGCAGCTGCCGCTTCCACGTGGCCGGGTCGCCGTGCAGCTCGGGGACGTGGTGGGACAGGCACGCCTTGCGCAGCGCCCAGACGAAGACCTCCCGGCTGATCTCGACGGCCGGGACCGTCTCCTGGCCCTCCTTCGTGCCCCAGCCGCAGCGGCGCATCATCCACAGGAACGTGGCCCCTGAGCCCCGTCCCGCCCGGGGGCGCGTTGACGTGTGACGGTGTGTCAACCCGTGAACCCGGCACTGCTGAATCCTCGACACGGCCGGGTTCCACGACCACGCGCTCCAGCTGCCCGACCAAGCGTGCTCGCTTGCCCGGATGCCGCCGAGCGACCTTCCCCCGTTCTTGGCCATCCGGACGGCCTTTCGCTGTTGTCGTCGAAGGGCACCGCCAGTCGAAGGCGCACGGAAACACCTGGTCGCATTCGCGACCCTGCCCCATCGCAGAGCGGTTCGCCGGGGCCCGGGGCGGGTGCAGGGGACGTCCGGCGGTGATCTCCCCTCACCGGGCGGTGAGGTGTTCGAGAGCGCCCAGCCCTACCCGGTTCGCGGCGAGTTGTCTTGCTCGCCCAGTGGGCTGTTGCTAAGCCTTGGACACTCGACTCCAGGGAGCAGGCTGTGCATCGAGAGCCCCTTCTGCCCGTTCCTCCGCGTTCACGTGTCCGGGGATTCGTCTGCGCCGTCGCAGCCATCGCCCTCGTGACGCTCACCGCCGCGACCCGTCCCCCCGACGCGGACACCCGGACCGCGGCGGACCCGGCAGCCGTGGTCCGCGAGTGGAACGCCATCGCCACCG
The DNA here is from genome assembly GCF_014650995.1 of Streptomyces viridiviolaceus. Lineage (GTDB taxonomy): Bacteria > Actinomycetota > Actinomycetes > Streptomycetales > Streptomycetaceae > Streptomyces > Streptomyces viridiviolaceus. Next base: position 53,187 of record NZ_BMWA01000005.1, on the reverse strand, counting down.
ACACGATCAAGACCAGCCTCGGCCCACGCCCCTCCGGGCAGGTGGCGATCTGGGAGGGCTTCGTCTCCGTCGCCGTGTACAACGCGGTGGTGGGCATCGAAGGCGGCTACGCCCTGTACAAATGGCGCGAGCGCGGTCCGGCCAAGGCATCCTCCGCGGCGGCCGCCGCCACTGCGGCCCACGACGTGCTGCTCACCTACTTCCCTGCCTTCAAGGAGCGGCTCGACACCGCCTACGCGGACTCGCTCGCCGCTCTCCCGGCCGGTCGGGCCAGAGACCGGGGCGTCGACTACGGAAAGCGCGCCGCCGCCCGCATCATCGAACTCCGGGAAGGGGACGGAAGGTTCGCGGACGTTCCTTTCACCGCTTCCCCGGCACCGGGTGTCTGGCGGCCCACCCCGCCCGCGTTCCAGCCCTTCATCGACACCTGGCTCGCCAGGCTCCGCCCCCTCCTGCTCACCTCCCCGCAACAGTTCCGCCCCGGCGGACCACCCTCCATCTCCTCGGCCGCATACGCCGAGGACATCCAGGAACTGAAGGTCATGGGCGCGAAGACCGGCTCGGGCAGGAGCGCGCAGCAGACCGAGACCGCTCTCTTCTTCAGCGGCAACCTGGTCGACCAGGTCCAGACAGCCCTACGGGACCACGCCGCCCGGCACGGGCTCGACATCGCCGAGACGGCCCGGCTGTTCGCCGCGGTGAACGCGTCGGCGACCGACGCCGTCGTCACGGCATGGGACTCCAAGCTGCACTACGGCTCCTGGCGGCCGATCACCGCCATCCGCCTCGCCGACACCGACGGCAACCCCGCGACGACGGCAGACCCGGCCTGGGAGCCGCTGCTCATCACCCCACCGCACCCGGACCACCTCGCCGGCCACACGACCGTCACCGCCGCCGTGGTGCGCGCCCTGACCGGCGTCCTCGGCACCTCGCACATCGACCTCCACGTCCCCTCCGAGGTCACCGGCACCACACGGTTCTACGGGTCCGCCGACGAACTCAACCGGGACGTCGTCGACGCCCGTGTGTGGGGCGGCGTCCACTCCCGCGCGGCGGACGTGGCCGGCTGCCGGACCGGCACCCAGGTGGCTGCCTGGGCGCTGGACCACTACTTCCAGCCGGTCGCCGAGGACGGCACCCGGCCGTCCCCGCCGCCACGAACGGTTCGGCAGGACGGGCTCGCCGACCTCGCTCACAGCCCCTTCTGCGACTAGCGCGTGCGGCGGGGGTCGACGCCGGGTCGGCGACCGTCTGACGGTGCGGCCCGGCGCGGCACCGGCCTCGCTTGACGTTGTTGGCCAACAGCGTCGTCCCCGGGCCGCCGCACAACGACGCAGGCGCACGAGCACGGCGAGGCCCGGCGCAAGACCACGTCACCGGCGCTGCGGGTGCCATTCGAAGAGCAGGATGGTCACGTCGTCCCGCAGTTGGTTGCGCTGGTAGTCGAGAATGGCGTGGATGAGCAGTCGCAGCGTCTCAGCCGGGCGCTGCCCGGCGGCGGAGGAGCGGATGATGAAGTCAGTGAACCGGTCGAGGCCGAACTCCGCACCGTCCGCGTCACGAGCCTCCACGACACCGTCGGTGTAGAGCAGGACGCAATCACCTGGTTCCAGCGTCGTCTCATGGACCTGCCGGGCTGCGGGAGCGAGTGGACCAGCCAGGCCGATCGGCGGCTGCGGGGGTCTGTCCAGCGCCCCGGCGAGCACACGTTCGGCACGGATCAGCAGCGGTGGGGGGTGACCGCAATTGACCCAGTGCAGCACCCCGGTCTCGGCGTCGAGCCGACACAGCACGCCGGTGCAGAAATGGTCGGGCAGCCATTGGGCGAGGGCCTGGTCGACGGAGGCGACGACGTCGACCGTGTCGCCACCACCCCGGCGGGCGTTGCGCGCCGCCGCCATGGCAACCGACGTGGTCAGGCCGGCTGTCAGATCGTGACCCATGGCGTCGAGGATCATGGTGTGCAGCACGTTCTTGACCACCGAGTGGTCGAAGGCGTCGCCGGCGATGTCGTAAGCCGGTTCCACGACCGCGGTCGATACGCACCTGCTGCTGCCGATGGTGCGGGGTGGCAGGAAGGCCCGCAGCATCTCCGTGGGCAACCGCATGGTCGCGGTGCGGGTGCGGGCGGCGAGCCAGTCGCTGTAGGCGCGCTTGGAGGTGACCAGCATGGCGAACAGATGGGCCAGCATCCGGCTGCGGCGCATCCGCACCGCGTCGAGCGAGGCGGTCCGCACCGCCAGAACGCCCAGCCGCTCCGCACCGTCGACCAGAGGCATCCAGAGGATCAAGCCGTCGTCGCCCTCGGCCACCCGCGGGGAGACCGTGCGGTACGCCCAGCCGGCCGACGAGCGGTCCACCGGCAGCGGCTCCAAGGCCTCGTCGAGTGGGATGAGCAGCCGTTGTTGCAGGTCGACGAGGTAGATCAGCGCGGTGTCCAGACCGAGGGCCGAGGCGCACTGGTTCGCCAGGGCGGGCAGTTCGACCGGCAGAGCGGTCTGCGCCTGGATGATCAGCTCTTCCAGCCGATTCTCGTCAACGGCAGTGTCGGGGCCGGAGGACACGGGCGGTGGGTCCGACACTGGGATCACCCCTTCCGTGCCCAGTCTCACACCGATCCCGTCCTCTCTCACGTCAGGCAAGCCCTGTCTCACGTCGGACACGCCCGTGGCGAGGGCGAGAGCGGCGGCCAGGGCGGTCAACCGAGCTCGACCGAGGGCACCTCGTGCGTCGGCCATATGATCAGCCGGTCCGGTATCGAGATCATCGCGCCACCGCCGAGAAGTGCCACCGAATGTCGCCGCGCCCCTTGGCTGGGCACCTCCCATGCCCAACACTGAGCCGATGACGCAGCGTGTGGAGCTCGCGACGGTGAGGGACCGGCTGGCCGTCGACCACCTGGTGACCGACTACGCGGTGGCGCGGGACGACGGGGACTGGACGACGTACCGGGAGCTGTTCGCACCGGGCGGCCGGGCCGACTACCGGGCGGCCGGCGGCATCGCGGGTGACGCCCGGCAGGTCGCCGAGTGGCTCGCCGAGAGTCTGCGGCCGTTTCCGGCTCGGCAGCATCTGATCGTCAACCGCAGGGTGCGCTTCGGCGTCTGGGATCAGGACACCGGCGACACGGCCCACGTCCAGGCCGACTACGTCAGCCCGATGGGCGCGGCGGGCGGGGACGCCGGCCCGGGCGCGCCCGACTTCGTCTCCGGTGGCCGGTACGCCTTCGCGCTGCTGCGGACGGATGACGGCTGGCGGATCGGCGAGGTGGTGGCCCGGGAGAAGTGGCGGCGCCTGTGATCGACTGAGCCGGTGCCGGCGGCCCCGCCGGATCTTTTGTTCCCGATCCCCCGCCGGGGCGCACACTGAAGGCCCCACGGGGTAGGGAGGCGCCTATGAAGACGCTCGGCCACTGGCTCGCCTCCCCGTGGCGCCGTTCGGCCGTCGCCGCGGTCGCCGGGGCGCTGCCCGTTCTCGCCTTCCCGGCCCCGTCCCTGTGGTGGTGGGCCTGGGTCGCCCTGGTCCCGTGGCTGCTGCTCGCCCGGACCGCGCCCAGCGGGCGGCGCGCGGTGTACGACGGCTGGTGGGGCGGGTTCGGGTTCATGCTGGCCATGCACCACTGGCTGCTGCCCAATCTGCACGTGTTCACGTTCGTCATCGCCGCGCTGCTGGGCGCTCTGTGGGCCCCGTGGGGCTGGCTGGTGCGCCGTCTGCTGGGTGGAGCGCCCTCGGGCGGCCGGGCCGCGGCGGCGCTGCTGGTGCTGCCGTCGGGCTGGCTGGCGGTGGAGCTGGTCCGCTCCTGGCAGGGGCTCGGCGGTCCCTGGGGCATGCTCGGCGCGAGCCAGTGGCAGGTCGCACCGGCGCTGCGGCTCGCCTCGGTCGGCGGGGTGTGGCTGCTCAGCTTCCTGGTGGTCGCCGTCAATGTGGCCGTGGCGGTCCTGGTCGCCGTCCGCCGGGCCCGGGTGCCGGCCGTGGCCGGGCTCGTCGCCACCGCCGCGGCCGGCTCGGCGGTCTGGGTGTGGTCACCGCGCCCCGACGCCGGCGAACGGGCGGCGGTGGCCGTGGTGCAGCCGGGCGTCGTCGCCGGGCGGGACAGCGCCGACCGCCGGTTCGACCGCGAGGAGCAGCTGACCCGCCGGCTGGCCGGCCGGGACGTCGACCTGGTCGTCTGGGGCGAGAGCAGCGTCGGCTTCGACCTGGACGACCGGCCGGACCTGGCGCGCCGGCTCGCGGCGCTGTCGCGGGAGACCGGCGCGCGGATCCTGGTCAACGTGGACGCGCGGCGCTCGGACAGGCCCGGCATCTACAAGAGTTCGGTGCTCGTCGGCCCGGACGGTCCGACCGGTGACCGGTACGACAAGATGCGCCTCGTGCCCTTCGGTGAGTACGTCCCGGCCCGGTCGCTGCTGGGCTGGGCGACGTCCGTCGGCGAGGCGGCGGGCGAGGACCGCAGGCGCGGCTCACGTCAGGTGGTGATGGACGTCGGGGACGGACTGCGGATCGGGCCGATGGTGTGCTTCGAAAGCGCGTTCCCCGACATGAGCCGTCGTCTCGCCGCGGACGGCGCCGAGGTGCTGCTCGCCCAGTCGTCGACGTCGACGTTCCAGCACTCCTGGGCGCCGGAGCAGCATGCCTCGCTGGCCGCGCTGCGGGCCGCCGAGACCGGCCGTCCGATGGTGCACGCGACGCTGACCGGGGTCTCCGCGGTCTACGACGCCGAAGGAGCGCGCATCGGGCCGTGGCTCGGCACGGATGCGATCACGGCCCAGGTGTACGAGGTCCCGCTCACCCACGGGAGCACGCCCTACGTCCGCCTCGGCGACTGGCCGGTGCACGCGGCGCTGGTGATCCTCGTCGTCTGGGGCGCCGCCGAGGGCGTACGGACGGTGCGGCTCAGGCGTACCGCTCGCGCACCGCGCGTACCACCCGCTCGCACAGCTCATGGGTCTCCAGCGCGTCCCGGGCGCTGAGCACCTTGCCCGCGCGCACGGCGTCGAGGAAGGCCAGCACCGCCTGCTCGATGCCGCGCTGCCGGGCCACCGGCACCCAGTCGCCGCGCCGCCGCACGGTGGGCTGGCCCCGGTGGTCGATCACCTCGGCGAGGTTGACGACCTGCCGCTTGGTGTCCTGGCCGGAGACCTCCAGGATCTCCTCCGTCGAGCCGCTGAGGCGGTTCATCACGCCGAGCGCGGTGAAGCCGTCCCCGGCGAGCTGGAGCACGACGTGGTGGAGCAGACCGCCCTCGACGCGGGCGCGGACGCTCACGTCGTCGATCTGTCCGGGCACCAGGAAGCGCAGCGTGTCGACGACATGGATGAAGTCGTCGAGGATCATCGTGCGCGGTTCCTCGGGCAGCCCTATGCGGTTCTTCTGCATGATGATCAGCTCGCGCGGATGCTCGGCGCACTGCGCGTAGCCGGGGGCGTAACGCCGGTTGAAGCCGACGGCGAGGCTCGTGCTCCGCTCTTCGGCGAGCGCCACCAGCCGCTCGGAGTCGGCGAGTTCGTAGGCGAGCGGCTTGTCGACGTAGGTGGGGACGCCCGCCCCGAGCAGCCGGGTCACGATCTCGGGGTGGACGGCCGTCGGCGCGTGCACGAAGGCGGCGTCGAGGTCCTGGGCGAGGAGTGCGTCGAGGTCGGCGTGCCGCTGGGCCGGCGGGAGGTGGAGGCCGTCAGCGACCCGGGTGAGCGTCGCCGGGGTGCGGGTCTGCAGGTGCAGCTCGACCCCGGGCAGACCGGCGAGCACCGGAAGGTACGCCTTCTGCGCGATGTCGCCGAGTCCGATGCAGCCGACCTTCACGGGGTGTTCTCCTCTAGCGCTCGCCGAGCCGTGTCCGCTGCGAAGCATACGGCGACTGCGGGGGCCGCCAGTCGGCGATGCCGTCGAAGCTGCGCAGGAAGAGCGCGGGTCCGGTCTTCGACAGCGCGGTGATCGCGGCGTTGCGTACGGCGATCCCGGCGCGGTTGCTCATCATGTTGAGCCGGGCGACCTTGACGGCCTGGCGGGCGACGGCCGTCGTACGGGGCAGCCGGGCGGCGGTGTAGGCGGCGAGGTCGGCGTGGTGGTGGGCGAGCACGATGGCGTCCTCGACGGCCTGGTTGCCGCCCTGTCCGAGGGTCGGTGGCATGGCGTGCGCGGCGTCGCCGAGGAGGGCGACCCGGCCGCGGTGGTAGGCGGGCAGCGGTTCGGCGATGTGGTGCACGTCGTGGCGCAGCACGTCCTCGGGGCGGGCGGCGGCGAGGACGGCCGGGATCGGGTCGTGCCAGTCGCCGTACCGGCGCAGCAGCTCCGCCCTCTCGTCGTCGGGGGCGTGGCCTTCGGCGGGGGTGACCGCGGCGGCGTACGCGTAGACCCGCCCGTCCTTGAGCGGATGCGTGCCCCAGATGCGGCCCGGCCCCCAGCTCTCGTGCGAGGCGAACCGGACGCCGGGCACCGGGATCACCACCCGCCAGGTGGTGAAGCCGGAGTAGACGGGGCCGGGGTGCCGCGGGAACAGCACCCGGCGGACGGCGGAGTGGATGCCGTCGGCGGCCACGACCAGGTCGGCTTCCAGTTCGCCGTCGGGCGTGCGCACCCGGGCCGGCCGGTCGGCGTCGCCGGGGTCGGCGACGCTCGCGGTGACGGCGGTGCGGACGGCGTCCGGCGGCAGCAGGGCGGCCAGGCTGTCGATGAGGGTGGCCCGGTGCAGCAGCACGAGCGGGCCGCCGAACCGTTCGGCCGCGGCGTCGGCGTCGGAGCGGGAGAGCCAGCGGCCGCCGGGGGTGCGCAGTCCGCCGTCGCCCTGCCAGGCGGCGAGGTCGCGGATCTCGTCGCCGATGCCGATGACGTCCAGGGCGCGCAGGGCGTTGGGCGACAGCGAGATGGCCGCGCCGATCGGCTGGAGCGAGCCGGCCCGCTCCAGGACGGTGACCTGCAGTCCGCCGCGGTGCAGGGCCGCCGCCGCGGTCAGCCCGCCGATTCCGCCGCCGATCACGACGGCCCGCTTCGCCCGGCTCATGGCTCCTCCTCGCGCTCACCGAAGCCTCACTACAGGTGTAGTGAAGCGCTGCTCCGACCTTACTACGGCTGTAGTGGGACGGACAGGGCGGCAGGTAGGTTGACGTCCATGCCCGTACACACCGCGGGTGCCCCGCGCACCGATCTCGTCGCCGACGCCGCTCTCTCCCTGCTCGCCGAGCGCGGGATGCGCGGGCTCACGCACCGGGCGGTCGACGAGGCGGCGGGCCTCCCCCAGGGGTCCACGTCCAACCTGGCGCGGACCCGGCAGGCGCTCCTGGAACTGGCCGTGCGGCGGCTGGCCGAACGGGAGGCGCGGGTGCTCGCCCTGCACGAGATGCCGGACCCGAGCGGCGGCCTCGACGCCCTGGTGGACGCGCTCGCGCTGGCCACGCACCGGGCACTGACACGTAACCGCGAACTGACGCTGGCCCGCTACGAACTGGCCCTGGAGGCCACCCGCCGCCCGGAGCTGCGGGCCCACTTCGACGCGGCGGGCGCCCGCTTCCGCGACCAGCTCGGCGCCCTCGTCACGGCCATGGGCTCGACCGACCCCGGCCGGCACGTGCTGTCGCTGGTGGCCTGGGCGGACGGGCTGATGTTCTCCTGCGTGGCCGGGTCCTTCCACGCCGAGGTCCCGGGTCTCGGGGAAGTGCGGGCGGGCCTGCGCGAGTTGCTCCACGGCATGCTGGGAGTCTGAAATCCGTTGGTGCGGACCGGGCCGACGTGGGTCAGGATGCCGACATGACTTCCGAACGCCGTGAACCCGCGAGCGACGCCGACGAACGCACCATGCTGGAGGGCTGGCTGGACTACCACCGCCGAACCCTCGCGTGGAAGTGCGAGGGCCTCACCGACGCCCAGCTCAGGACCGCCCCCGTGGCGCCCTCCGCACTGTCCCTGATGGGACTGGTCCGGCACATGGCCGAGGTGGAGCGCGGCTGGTTCCGCAAGGTGCTCGTGGACGACGACCCGGGACCGATCTACTACACCGAGGAGGACCGCGACGGCGACTTCCGTACCACCGAGGCGGACACCTGGCAGGAGGCGTACGCCACCTGGCAGGCCGAGATCGAGGTCGCGCGGCGCAACGCGGCCGGCTTCCGTCTCGACGAGATGTCCCGCGGGAAGCACCGGCGCACCGGCGAGCGGTTCAGCCTGCGCTGGATCTACACGCACATGGTCGAGGAGTACGCGCGCCACAACGGACACGCCGACCTGATCCGCGAGTGCATCGACGGCGCCACCGGCGACTGACGGCGTCAGCCGCAGCGGCCCCGGGGACCTCCGTACGGGGCCGGAGATCACCCGTGCGGGGCATCCTCCGCCTGTTCCGGCGCCGCGCCCGGCGCCGGAACCACCAGAGTGGCGCGCGTGCATCGAACGACCACCACCGCAGCACTCCTGGTGTCCGTGGCTGTCTCCGCCCTGACCGGCTGTGTGACGGTCCAGCGTCCGTCCGCGTCCGACCCGGCGGCGGCCGGCGCCCGCTCCTCGGCGCCGCGACCGGACGGCCCGACGACGCCGCGGGCCGTGCAGGCCCCGGCCCGCGAGGCACTGGAGATGATCGCCCCCTCCCGGGCCCCGGAGCGCCCCTCCGGCGAGCCACGGCGCGCGGCGCCCCCGGCCGCGCCGTCGCAGCGGACGGCACCGGCGGCCCGGCCGGAACCGCACCCGCGGCCCGCCCGCCCCGAACCGCGCAGACCGCAGCACGATCCCGCGCGGGGACCCCGCGCCGGCGCACCCGGCCGCTCGGGGCCCGTCGACGGGCGGACCGGCGCGGACGCGGACCTGTGCTCGCTGGGGAAGAGGTACGGCGGCTGGCGACCGGACAGCCCCGAGGCGGTCATCTGCGAGCAGGCGTACGGCGGCTGAGTCCGCCCAGGGGGGTGGCCGCGAAGTCGCCTCGTCCGCCCGGTGGTCCTGCGACGTCCGGTGCGTGTTCTGCGCGTCCCCCGGACGGAGCCAGGGGTTGCCGGGCGGACGCCCACGTACCGGTCGCATGCGGGTGTTCGCCCTGCGTGGCGGCGAGGGCACCGGGCAGCCCGGCGGACGAGCTGCACCCGATGCGGTCCCGTGAGGAGCCACGTGCCGCCCCGCTGCCACGTTCCCCGCGGGAGCGCGCCGGGCGTCGTGTGCCAGGCGGGACTCGCGGTCACGCTAGGGCCGCTGCCGGGGCGGTCCCCAGAAGCCGGGCCCGTCCGCGGAGGGTCCGTCGTCCCCGAGCCGCAGCTCCAGTCGGCCGATCGCCGTGCGCACACCCTCGCCGTAGCGGTCGTCGCCCAGTGACTCGGCCGCGCCCCGGGCCCACCGCAGATGCGCGCGGGCGGCCTCACGGTGGCCGAGCCTGTCGTAGTCGGCGGCCAGGTTCAGGTGCAGTGTGGGGTAGAGGGCCCGGGCGGCGAGCGCGCCCGGGTGCTCGCCGAGCCGGTCGGAGGTGAGCTCCTCGGCGGCCGACAAGGCCCTCAGGTCCCACGCCAGTTCGTCCCCCGGGTCGTCCTGGGTGTCGGCCAGGTAGTGCGCCAGGGTGCATCGGTGCAGCGGATCGCCGTGCTCGCCGATCTCGGCCCACAGGTCGAGGAAGCGGCGCCGGGCCTCCTCCCGGTCGCCCGCGTGATGCAGCATGACGACCTGCCCGATCCGCGTCGGCACGGCGTCCGGCGCCGCCTGCTCCTGTCCCTTGGCCACCACGTCCTCCGTACCACTCGTCGGCTGTCCCGACGAACGCTAACGGCACGCACCGGCAAACCCGGTCAGGCGGCTCCGTGGGTCCGCTGCGGACCGGCGTGGAGCCGGTCCGCACGGCCCGGATCAGCCCAGGTTGGGGATGCGCCAGTCGATCGGCTCGTGGCCCTGCCGGGCGACCGCCTCGTTGATCTGCGTGAACGGGCGGGAGCCGAAGAACTTCTTCGCCGACAGCGGCGAGGGGTGCGCGCCCTTGACCACGACGTGCCGCGTCTCGTCGATCAAGGGGAGCTTCTTCTGCGCGTAGTTGCCCCACAGCACGAACACCGCCGGGTCCTGCCGGCCGGCCACCGCACGGATCACCGCGTCGGTGAACAGCTCCCAGCCCCGGCTCTTGTGCGAGTTGGCCTCACCGGCCCGGACCGTGAGCACGGCGTTGAGCAGCAGGACGCCCTGCTGCGCCCACGGCATGAGATAGCCGTTGTCCGGGATCGGGATGTCCAGCTCCGCGTGCATCTCCTTGTAGATGTTCCGCAGGGACGGCGGGACCTTCACGCCCGGCCGGACCGAGAAGCACAGGCCGTGCCCCTGGCCCTCGCCGTGGTACGGGTCCTGCCCGAGGACCAGCACCTTCACCCGGTCGTACGGCGTGGCCTCCAGAGCGGCGAAGACCTCCTCGCGCGGAGGGTAGACGGGTCCGTTCGCCCGCTCCTCCTCGACGAACTCCATCAGCTCCTTGAAGTAGGGCTGCTGCAGCTCGCCGCCCAGCACCCCGCGCCAGGACTCGGGCAGCATGGCGATGTCGGTCACGTCAACTTCCTTACGCTGTGCGGTCGCTTCCAGGCCACAGAACCTACAGGCGACCACTGACAACCGGCCCCCGGGGTGGTTCGGCGGGGGCGGGGGCGGCCCTTACCAGCTGGTCTTCCGATAGAGCTGCCACATCATCATGATCGTCGAGGGGTCCAGGGCCCGCTCGGCACCCGAGATGTCCTCGCTCGCGGCCACGTACTGCTTGCCCTGCCACAGCGGCAGCAGCCGCACGTCGTCCACGAGGATCTGCTGCGCCTCCTCGAACTCCTTCACCACGTTGGCGCGGTCGCCCTCGCGGCGGGACCGGGGCAGCAGGTCACCGGTGATCTCGGGCGCCGGGTAGGGCGTGCCGAGCGCGTTCTGGTCGCCGACGAAGGGCGCGATGAAGTTCTCGGCGTCCGGGAAGTCGGGCGACCAGCCGCGCCCGAACACCGGGTACTCGCCCTTCTGGTAACCCGTCACGTACGTCTTCCACGGGCGGCTCTTGAGGGTCACCGTGAACAGCCCGGAGGCCTCCAGCTGACGCTTGAGCTCCTTGAACTCCGCGGCCGTCTCGGAACCGTAGCGGTCGGTGGTGTACCAGAAGGTGAGCGGGACCGGCTCGGTGATGCCCGCGTCGGTGAGGATCTCGCGGGCCTTGGGGACGCTGGGGTCGCCGTAGTCGTCGAAGAAGCCCGTGGTGTGGCCGGTCAGCCCCTTGGGGACCATCGAGTACAGCGGGTCGACGGTGTCCTGGTAGATCGTGTGGGCTATCGCTGCCCGGTCGATCACCTGGGCGACGGCCTGGCGCACGGCCTTCCGGCCCGCCCAGGGGTCCTCGGGGTTGAAGACCAGGTAGCTGATCTCCGTACCGGTGCCCTCGACCAGCTGGAGGTCCTCCTCCTTGCTGGCCCTGCCCTGGAGCGTGATGATGTCGTCGGCCGCGAGGCCCCGGTAGGTCACCTGGATCTGCTTGTCGCGCAGCGCCTTCACCATGGTGGCCGAGTCCTTGAAGTAGCGGATCGTCACCGCGTCGTTCCGGAGTTCCGCGAAACCCTTGTAGCGGTCGTTGCGGACGAGTTCGGCCCGCTTGCCGTCCTCGTAGGACCGCAGGGCGTACGGGCCCGAGCCGACGACGCCGCCGTCCTCGCGCAGGGAGTCCGCCGGGTAGGTGTCGGGGTCGACGATCGACATCGCGGGCGTGGCGAGCACGAAGGGGAAGGTGGCGTCGGGCTTGTTGAGGTGGAAGACGACCTCGTGCGCGCTCGGCGCCTGTACCCGGTCGAGGCTGCCCAGCAGCCCGGCGGGACCGCCGTTGACCTTGATCTTCTTGATCCGGTCGATCGAGTGCTTGACCGCCTTGGCGTCCAGCGCGTCCCCGTCGGAGAAGGTCAGACCCTCGCGCAGCTCGCAGCGGTACACCTGGTTGGTGCTGTCGGTGAACGCGCATTCCTTGGCCGCGTCGGGCTCGGGCGCGGTCGCACCGCTCGGATAACTGAGCAGCGTCTGGTAGACGTTGCGGAACAGCTCCCAGGAGCCGTCCCAGGACGCGGCGGGGTCCAGCGTGCTGGGGGCGCTGGTCGTCCCCACGACGATCGGCTTCTCGTCGTCGGAGGAGTCGGACGACAGGATGCCGCATCCGGTCACCAGCGAAGACATGGACGCGATGGCCGCCACCCGCCGCAGGCATCGGTTCCGGTAGAACACGCGCACGCTCCTCGATCTGCCTTACCAAGGGTCGGCAGACCATACCGCAGCGCCACGCCCCCTGAACCCCCTTCTGAACAGGGGTTTTGATCATTTGGGTGATGACTACGTTGTCATGCCCCCTGGAGTCTCGAAACGCGGACACGGGCGCCGTCGTCGCGACGACGCCCGTATCCTCCTCGCGGCTGTCAGCCCACGCCGGCGTTCAGGAAGACGCCACCGTCGACCACCAGCGTCTGACCGGTGATCCAGTCGGACTGGTCGGAGGTGAGGAAGGCGGCGGCACCGCCGATGTCGGAGGGCACGCCGAGCCGGCCCAGCGGGTAGCCCGCGGCGGCCTCCTCCTCCCGTCCCTCGTACAGGGCGGCGGCGAACTTGGTCTTCACGACGGCCGGGGCGATCGCGTTGACCCGCACCTTGGGCGCGAACTCGTGCGCCAGCTGCGCGGTCAGGTTGATCAGGGCGGCCTTGCTGACGCCGTAGGCGGCGATGAAGGGCGAGGGCGCCAGGCCCGCGACGGAGGCGATGTTGACGATCGCTCCGCCGTTGTCCTTCTGCCAGGCGTGCCAGGTGCGCTGGGCGAATCCGAGCGCCGAGATCACGTTGGTCTCGAAGACCTTCCGCGCGACGTTCAGGTCCAGGTCGGCGATCGGCCCGAACACGGGGTTCGTACCGGCGTTGTTGACCAGGAAGTCGACGCGGCCGAAGGCCTCCATCGTGCGCTCGACGGCGACGGCCTGGTGCTCCTCGTCGTGCGCCTTGCCCGCGACGCCGATGACCCGGTCGGCGCCCAGCTTCTCGACGGCCTCCTTCAGGGCCTCCTCGTTGCGGCCGGTGATGCACACCCGGTCGCCACGTGCGATCAGTGCCTCGGCGACGCCGTAGCCGATGCCGCGGCTGGCGCCCGTGACGAGCGCGACCTTGCCGGAGAGTTCAGTCATGTCAGTGTTCCCTAGTCGAGCGGGCCGCCGGCCACGTACAGCACCTGGCCGGAGACGAATCCGGCCGCCTCGCCGGTGAAGAAGGCGATGGCGTTGGCGATGTCGTCGGGCTCGCCGACGCGCTGCACCGGGATCTGGGTGGCGGCGGCGGCCTTGAAGTCCTCGAAGCCCATGCCGACGCGCTCGGCGGTCGCGGCGGTCATGTCGGTGGCGATGAAGCCGGGGGCGACGGCGTTGGCGGTGATGCCGAACTTGCCGAGTTCCTTGGCGAGGGTCTTGGTGAAGCCCTGGAGGCCGGCCTTGGCGGCCGAGTAGTTGACCTGCCCGCGGTTGCCGAGCGCCGAGGAGGAGGAGAGGTTGACGATGCGGCCGAAGCCGGCGTCCACCATGTGCTTCTGGCAGGCCTTCGACATCAGGAAGGCGCCGCGCAGGTGCACGTTCATGACGGTGTCCCAGTCGGAGACGCTCATCTTGAACAGCAGGTTGTCGCGCAGCACGCCCGCGTTGTTGACGAGGATCGTCGGCGCGCCCAGCTCCTCGGCGATCCGCGCGACGGCCGCCTCGACCTGCGCCTCGTCGGAGACGTCGCAGCCGACCGCGATCGCCTTGCCGCCGGCCGCGGTGATCTTCTCCACGGTGTCCTTGCAGGCTGCCTCGTCCAGGTCGATCACGGCGACGGCGCGGCCCTCGGCGGCCAGTCGTACGGCGGTGGCGGCCCCGATGCCGCGCGCGGCACCGGTGACGACGGCGACCCGCTGCTCAGTGGTGGACATTGCTGCTTCTCCTCGACCTAGGGGTGCGGCTCATGCGGAGCGCCCTGCGGTGAGCGACCGCTTAGTACCTTCAGCAGACGTGACGCTAGAAGCCCTGGCACCCGGTGTCAACGGGACATCTGCCGGGTGTGATCCATTACCTGGCCCCACGGCCCTGTATCCGTCCCCGAATCCCCCGTTCGGCCCAGCGCTGCGCGCCACGGCGGCGCCCCGCCCATAGCGTCGGAGCGCGAGCCACTCGTGGCCGAAAGGAGTCGTCCATGCGCCGTCGCAGCGGTGTCGCCGGCCTGGTGTTCGCGATCACGGCGCTCGTGCCGCCGGTCCTCCCCGCGCAGGCGCAGGCGCGGGACCTGGACCGGTCCGGCCTGGCTCACCGGGAGGCGGCCCGGGCCGTGCCGGCCGGCGGCCCGAGCGGTCCGCGTCGCTTCGTCGGGGGCCGGAGCCCGCACGACGGCGCCCCGATCTCCGCCTCGTCCGGGCCCCGGCCCCCCGCCATCTCCGCCTCGTCCCGGCCCCGGCCCCCCGCGTCCGCGCCGCTCCCGGCCGCACCCGCGCCGCTGCCGGAGGGCTCCGCTCCCGTCGTTGTGGCCCCGGCGCACGGCGTGCGGGCCGGGGTGGGTGGCGCGTCGAGCACCGGGCCGAGCGGCTGGGACATCGGCGTCGGACTGGCCTGCGTCGCGGGCGCCACGCTGGCCGTCGGCTACGTGCTGAGGAGGCGCCGCCGCACCGACGGCGAGAGCCGGCCTACCGCACCAACAGGTCCAGGAGCCGCTCGGTCTCGGCCGCCGGATCGGCCGTGAGACCGGTGTGGACGGGGCCCGGCTGGACGATGGTGGAGCGGGGGGCGATCAGCCACCGGAAGCGGCGGCCGGGATCGTCGCCGGACGCCTGGCCGGCGGCGGCCCCGCCGGTGCAGACCCCCTCCACGGCCCGCAACGCGGCCCGCACGCCGGCCAGGTCCACGTCCGGGTCCAGGGCCAGCAGCCGCGCCTCGTCCAGGTGGGTGCGCGCGCCGACGTACGCCTTGGCGCGGCAGTACACCAGCACGCCGGCGTTGACGCACTCGCCGCGCTCGACGCGGGGCACGACGCGCAGCAGCGCGTACTCGAAGACGTGCCGTTCGCTCACCGGTGCCCCTCCGTGCGGTCGGTGCCCTTGATGTGCTCGTGGACGACCGCGGCACGGGCCAGCAGCGGGCGGGCGTAGGCGCGCCGGAGGTCGTCGGGTGTGGCGAATCCGGGCTCGCCGGCGAGCCAGACGTCCGGGATCTCGGCGGTGACCTCGGCGAGGAGTTCCTCGGTGACCAGGGGCGCGAGGGCCGCGGCTGCCGCGCGGACGTCCGGCGCGAACGGCGCGAGGGCGTGGTCGGAGGCGTCGTAGGGGCGGGCGGCGGAGGTCTCGGCGCCGGGCCAGTTGTGGTGCCAGATCATGGTCGCGCCGTGGTCGATGAGCCACACCTCGCCCCGCCAGCGGAGCAGGTTGGGGTTCCGCCAGGACCGGTCGACGTTGTTCACCAGCGCGTCGAACCAGACGATCCGCCCGGCCTCCTCGGGGCTCACCTCGAAGGCGAGCGGGTCGAAGCCGAGCGCCCCGGAGAGGAAGTCCATGCCGAGGTTGGTGCCACCGCTGGACTTGAGCAGCTCCTGCACCTCCTGGTCGGGCTCGCCGAGGCCCAGCACCGGGTCGAGGCCGACGGTCACCAGCCGTGGCACCCGGAAGCCCAGCCTGCGTGCGAGTTCGCCGCAGACCACCTCGGCGACGAGGGTCTTGCGGCCCTGCCCGGCGCCGGTGAACTTCAGGACGTACGTCCCGAAGTCGTCGGCCTCGACGAGTCCCGGCAGCGAGCCGCCCTCACGCAGGGGCGTGATGTAGCGGGTCGCGACGACTTCCTTGAGCATCGCCCCAGGTTACCGGCGTACGGGCGGCAGGCGGACCCCCGGTCGGCGGCAGGCCGGCGCTCGGCCGACAGCGAAACGACAGGCGTGTCTTACGCCCGCCCGACCCGGCACGGGACAGCATCTGGTGACGGTCTGAACAGCACTTGCCCGTCGGCCGTACCTGTCGGCAGATCACGCATCCACCCGGAAGGAAACGTCAGCATGACCAGCGCACCGTTTCAGCCCGCAGCGGGACCGGCTCGTCGTACCGTCGTGGCGGCGGCCGGAGCGGCGGGGCTCACCGTCGCGCTGACCGCGTGCGGAGGCTCGGACGACGACGCGTCCGGCGGCACCGGATCGACGGCCTCCGCCGGCGCCGCCGACGGCGCCCAGAACAACGGCGAGACCGACAGCGGCACCTCCGGCGGAGGCGAGAGCGCCGCTGCCGGGCCGGCGCTGGCGGCGACCGCCGACATCCCCCAGGGCGGTGGGAAGGTCTTCGCCGATCAGAAGGTCGTGGTCACCCAGCCGGCCGCCGGTGAGTTCAAGGCATTCTCGGCCTCCTGCACCCACCAGGGCTGCGCGGTGAAGAGCGTCGCCGACGGCGTCATCAACTGCCCCTGCCACAACAGCAACTTCTCGATCACCGACGGCAGCGTGCAGAGCGGTCCCGCGACCCAGCCGCTGCCCGCCGTGCAGATCACCGTCAGCGGCGACTCGATCCGACTGGCGTGACCGGGGGTACGGTCACGGGCGACACCCCCACGAGATCACCCGGGCAGCGGGAGAGGAAGGGGCCGTATGACCGTCACTCAGCGCCGGGGCCGGAAGATCATGATGACACCCGGCGAGCTGGAGGCGTTCCTCACCACCCAGCGCACCTGCCGGGTCGCCACGGTCTCGGCCGACGGCGCCCCGCACGTGAGCACGCTGTGGTTCGCCTGGGACGGCGCCGCGATGTGGCTGTACTCGGTCGTGCGCAGCAGGCGCTGGGCCGACCTGCGCCGCGATCCCAGGGTGGCGGTGGTGGTAGACACCGGCGAGGAGTACGACGAGCTGCGGGGCGTCGAGCTGTCCGGGAGGGCGGAGATCGTGGGCGAGGTTCCGCGCACCGGCGAGCTGTGCGCGGAGCTCGACGTGCCCGAGACGCTGTTCGCCCGCAAGAACTTCGGCCTGGAGGAGATGCCGCACGACGGCCGGCACGCCTGGCTGCGGCTCGTCCCCGAGAAGGTCGTCTCCTGGGACTTCCGCAAGCTGGCGTCGCCGTAGGCACGGTCCCCCGCGGGCTGGATGACGCCGGAGCCCGGCCGGGTCAGCCCACCTCGGACGCCGATGTGTGCAGCGCCCGCACCGCCGCCCGGATCGACGGGCGGCGGTCGGCGTCCGCGCGCCAGACGACGTACACGTGCCGGCGCACCCGCTGCCGCAGCGGCACGGTGACGACGCCGGCGGGCATCGGACGGCGCCCGAGCAGCGGGGCGATGCACACGCCGAGCCCGGCGGCGACCAGTCCGAGCTGGGTGTGGGTCTCGGCGGCGCGGTGTCCGATGATCGGCTCGATGCCCTTCGAGCGCAGGGTGAACATCAGCCACTCGTGGCAGAACTCGCCCTCCCCCCAGGTGATCCACTCGTCCTCGGCGAACTCGGCGAGGTCCACCTCGTCCCGGCCGGCCAGCCGGTGGCTCTCCGGCATCGCCACATCGGCCGGGTCGTCCAGGAGCGGCGCCTTGACCAGGCCGTCGGGCAGCGGCATCGGCTTGTTGTACCAGTCGAGCACGACGGCCAGGTCGAGGTCTCCGCGCACCACCCCGGCGATGCCCCGTTCCGGCTCCAGCTCGCACGAGCGGATCCGCAGGGCGGGGTGCTCGGCGCGCAGCGCCGCCAGCGCGGCCGGGAACAGCCCGCGCGCGGCGGTCGGGAACGCCGACAGCCTGAGTTCCCCCACCACCTGTCCGCGCTGGGCCTCCAGGTCGGAGCGGGCCAGCTCGACCTGGGAGAGGATGCGCGCCGCGTGCTCGGCGAGCAGCCGGCCCGCGTCGGTGAGCCGTACGCCCCGGCCGTTCTTGGCCAGCAGTTGCTGGCCGACCTCGCGCTCCAGCTTCGCCATCTGCTGGGAGACCGCCGACGTGGTGATGTGCAGCCCCTCGGCGGCTCCGCTGACCGATCCGTGCCGGGCCAGGGCGTCGAGGGTGCGCAGGCGCTCCAGGTTCAACATGTAAGCGATACTACGAGATACCGCGTGCGAATTCTCGATTGTGCTACGAGATCGATTGCCCCATCGTTGCCTGCATGAGCAGCGTTCCCGTACCTTCCCCGCCCCGCCGCGCCCTCGACTGGCGGCTGCGCTTCGGTCTCCTCTCCCTGGTCTGGGGTTTCAGTTTCCTCCTCATCAAGGTGGGCACCGAGGGCTACGCCCCGTTCCAGGTCACACTGGGCCGGCTGGTGTTCGGCACGGCGGTGCTGGCGGTGGCGATGGCCGTCAAGCGGGAGCGGTTGCCGCGCGGGGCCCGGACGTGGGTACATCTGGCGGTCGCCGGGTTCCTGCTCAACGCGCTGCCGTTCTCGCTGTTCGCGTACGCGGAACTGACGATCCCCTCGACGCTCGCGGGGATCTGCAACGCGACCTCGCCGCTGTGGGGCATGGCCCTGTCGCTGGTCGCCCTCTCCGAGGACCGGCCGACGCGGCTGCGGGTCGCCGGGCTGGGCATCGGCTTCCTGGGCGTCCTGACGGTGCTCGGCGCCTGGCAGGGCTTCCACGGCCTGGACGTCACGGGCACCGCGCTGGCCCTGCTGGCCTCGCTCAGCTATCCCATCGGCTGGATCTACGTGCGCCGCACGCTGGCCGGCTCCGGCCACTCCCACCTCTCGCTGACCGGCGCCCAGTTGCTGCTGGCGACGCTGCAACTGGCCTTCGTCACCCCGCTGTTCACCTCCCTTCCGTCCGGCTTCCCCCTCGTGCCCCTGCTCGCGGTCGCCGCCCTGGGCGTCCTCGGCACCGGGCTCGCCGTCCTCATCCAGTACGGGCTGGTCGCCGAGGTCGGCCCGACGACGGCCCAGATGGTCACGTACTTCATCCCGGTCATCGCCACGGCGGCGGGCGTCGCGATCCTGGGCGAGTCGCTGACCTGGTCCACTCCGGTCGGCGCGCTGATCGTGCTCGCGGGAGCGGCACTGACACAGGCCCGGCCGAAGGCCACCGCGTCCGAGCAGGCCCCCGCCGCCGGGCCGGACCGGCCCGCACCGGCCGCCCGCCGGAAGGCCACGGCCGCCTAGACGCGTCCGACACCGCTCCGACGCCCTGGCAGCGACGCCTCGTCGATGCCGGGCGGGCCAGGCGAGAGCATGCATGGCGATGACGGGCGCCCACGGACGGCGGCGCACCGGGCAAGCACGGGCACGACCGGGCCGTCGGCCCGCGGCATCCGCAGGTGGACGGCCGGACCGCGACGGCCGGACCACGGCCACCATCCGCCGGTCGTCATCCGGCCCGCGGCCCCGCAGGTGGACGGCCGGACGGCGACGACCGGACCACGGCCACCAGACCACCGGACCACTGGTCACCGACGCGCCGATCTCCCGGTCCGCCGGTCGTCACCACCGGGCCATCGGGCCACCGGCCCCCGTCCATCGGTCACCGCCGACACGCCGATCCTCCAGCCCGCCGATCGTCACCACCGGGCCACCGGCCCCCGTCCATCGGTCACCGCCGACACGCCGATCCTCCAGCCCGCCGATCGTCACCACCGGGCCACCGGA
>NZ_BMWA01000005.1:0-33564 GCF_014650995.1 Streptomyces viridiviolaceus | reverse complement strand
CACCGGACCCCGTCCATCGGTCACCGCCGACGCGCCGATCCTCCAGCCCGCCGATCGTCACCACCGGGCCACCGGCCCCCCGGACCCCCGTCCACCAGTCACCACCGACACGCCGACCTTCCCCTCCGCCGGTTGCGACCACCGGGCCACCGGACCCCCCGCACCACGACTAGACGTAACTCCGCACCGCCCCCGGCACCAGCGCCGAGGCCACCGCGTCCGCCAGCGGGCCGGTTTCGCCCTCGGCCAGCGTCGAGACGGTGATCCGGATGCCGGGCGGCGCGTTCACCCGGAAGCGGGCGCCGGGAGCCACGGCCCAGCCGGCGTGCAGCAGTCGGGCGACGGCGCCGGTCTCGTCCGGGACGGGAATCCACACGTTCATGCCGCTGCGCCCGTGCGCCTCGATGCCGCGCTCCGCGAGCGCGCCGAGCAGCGCGTCCCGGCGCCGCCCGTACGCCGCCGCCACCGCACCCGCGTCGACCGAGCCGTCGGCCCACAGCCCGGCCACGGCCCGCTGGGTGATGCGGCTGACCCAGCCGGGCCCCAGCCGCTGCCGCCCGCGCACCCGGTCGAGCGTGACCTCGTCCCCGGTCAGCACGGCGAGCCGCAGGTCGGGCCCGTAGGCCTTGGCGGCCGACCGGACGAAGGCCCAGCTGTGCGTCGTACCGGCCAAAGGGTGCAGGGGCAGGTCGACGATCCGGTGGCCGTGGTCGTCCTCGATCAGCAGCGTCCCGGGATGGTCGCCCAGCACGGAACGCAGGGCACGCGCGCGCGTGGCGCTCACCGCCGCGCCCGTGGGGTTCTGCGCCCGGTCCGTGACGACCAGGGCGCGCGCTCCGGCCGCCAGGGCCCGGCGCACGTCGTCGGGCAGCGGCCCCTCGTCGTCCACCCCGACGGCGACCGTGCGCAGCCCGAGGGCCGCGACGAGGTCGAGGAGGCTGCCCCACCCCGGGTCCTCCACGGCGACGGCGTCACCCGGTTTGAGGTGTGCCACCAGCACCCGTTCCATGGCGTCCAGCGATCCGGACGTGACCGCCAGGGGGCCGTCGGGCACCCCGTCGGCGTCCAGATCGGCGCGTGCCAGGCGGACCAGCTCCGGCTCCACGGGCGCGTGCCCGTACAGCATCGGCTCACGGTCGCCCTGCTCGGCCGCCGCGGCGAACACCGGGCCCAGTGCGGGCAGCAGCGCCGGGTCCGGGTTCCCGTCGGAGACGTCACGCACCCCCTCCGGCACCTCCACCCGGATGAACTCGCGCCCCGTGGTGGCCGGCTTGGACCGCACCCGGCTGCCCCGGCGCCCGGCGGTCTCGATGACCCCGCGCTCCCGCAGCGTGCGGTAGGCGGCCGCGACGGTGTTGGGATTCACCCCCAGCCGGTCGGCCAACTCCCGCATCGGCGGCAGCGGTTGGCCCGGCTCCAGCTGCCCCGAACCCACCGCGCGCTCGATGCTCGCGGAAATCTCCGCTGCGCGGCGCCCCGTGATCAGATACTCTCCTAGCACAAAGTCGATTATGCACTAGTGCAATGGAGAGCGCCATGCAGGGGACCTCGCAGCCGCCGTCGCAGCCCGCCACCGCCTACACGCCCACCGACCGCACGGTCCCCACCCGCTCCCCCGGCCGCGCGTCGTACGACAAGGAGCTGGTGCACGCGATACTCGACGAGGGTTACGTCTGCCACCTCGGCTTCGTCCGCGACGGCGCCCCGGTGGTGCTGCCGACGCTGTACGGCCGGGTCGGCGAGCGGCTCTACGTCCACGGTTCGACGGGCTCGCGCCCCCTGCGGATGACGGGCGGAGCCGACCCGGGCCTGCCGGTGTGCCTGACCGTCACCCACGTCGACGCGCTGGTGCTGGCCCGCTCGGCCTTCCACCACTCGATCAACTACCGCTCGGTGGTGGTGCACGGCACCGCCCACGACGTGACGGACCCCGACGAGAAGCGTGAGGCCCTGGACGCCCTGGTCGACCACGTCGTACCCGGCCGCTCCCACGACTCCCGGCCGGCCAACAAGAAGGAGCTGGCCGCCACCGCCGTCATCCGCCTCCACCTGGACGAGGTCTCCGCCAAGGTCCGCACCGGCGGGGTGAACGACGAGCCCGAGGACTACGGTCTCCCCCACTGGGCCGGCCTCGTGCCGCTCCGCAAGGGCTACGACGTCCCGGTCGCCGACCCGTCCCTGGCCCCCGGCACCGCGCTGCCCGACTACCTCGCGGTGCTGTGATGCTGATCCACCCCTGGGACGCGCCCCCACGACGACGCCGAGTGACAGCGCTGGCTGGCCGGCCACGACTTCGGCCGGCTCGCCGTGAGCGGCCCGCCCGGCGAGCCGCCCGAGGTACAACCGCTGCACTTCGCCTATGACGCCGGGCGGGGCGTGGCGGTCACCCACCTGGCGCGTCCCGACCCGGTGTGGCGTGCGCTGGAGGCGAATCCGAACGTCCTGCTGAGCGTGGTCGACGACTACGTGTACGTCCCCGGCCCCTGGCAGGCCGCGCCGGACACCCGGCCCGAACACGGCGTGCCGACCAGCTTCTACGCGGCCGTCCAGCTCCGCTGCCGCGCCCGTGTGGTGGACGATCCGGACGAGAAGGCCGACCTCCTCAACCGCCAGGTCGGCCACTTCCAGCCGGAGGGCGGCTCCGCGCGGGCGGCGGCGGGCGAGGCGCCGTACCGGACGGATGCTGTCCGGCATCCGCGGCCTGCGGCTGCAGGTGACCGGCGTACGGGCGAGGTTCAAGTACGCGGGCAAGCGGTCGGACGAGGTCCGGGACAGGATCGCCACCGGGCTGGCCGGCCGTGGCGGCCCCGGTGACGCGGAGGCGCTGGAGCACCTGCTGCGCCGCCGGGACGCCTGACCACGGGCCTCTCCACGGCCGGTCAGGCCCTGCGCGCAGTCACACGAGCACGGGCCGTTTCGTCCGCGTCCGGGCCTCCCGCGCCTCCGCCACGGCGAGCCCTGCCACCGAGCCGAGCATCAGCAGGGTGCCGGCCACGGTCGCGGCCGTGAGGTGCTCACCGAGCACGACGACCGCCAGCACGGCCGCGCTGACCGGCTCCAGGAGCATGATCACGGACACGGTGGCGGACCGCACGACGGCCGCGCCCGCGAAGTACAGGCCGTAGGCGAGGGCGGTGGGCACGGCGGCGACGTACGCCAGCAGCCACAGGAGCCGCCCGGGCTCGGCGGTGTGCGGCACCAGGCCCTCGGCCAGGGCCAGGGGCAGCAGGCACAGGCTGGTGACGGCGAACGCCCCGACGGACGTGGCGGCGGCGTCCGTCCCGCCGTCCCGCCCCCACTTGCGGGTGAGCAAGGTCATCACCGAGTACCCGGCCGCGGACAGCAGCGCGAGCAGGACGCCCCAGGGGCGCACCGTGGCACCACCGCCGCCGAGCACGAGCACGGCGAGCCCGGCGAGCGCTCCGACGACGGCGGCGGCTCCGCCCCTGCCCAGGCGCTCCCCCAGGGCCGCCCGCGCGCCGAGCGCGATGAGCACCGGCCCGGCGCCGAGCGTGACGACCGTGGCCACGGCGAGTCCGGTGGACCGCACCGCGGCGAAGTAGGCGGTCTGGAACACCGCGAGCCCGATGCCGGTGACGGTGGCCCGCAACGCCTTGCGGCCGAACGGTTCGCGTACGGCTGCGGTCACGCGCGGACGCAACCGACGGGCGGCGCACAGCAGCACCAGCCCGGCCGCGCAGCGCCAGAACGACAGGGCGACCGGGCCCATGTCACTGGCCCGGTAGACCAGCGACGCGGCGGCACCCGCGGTGCCCCAGGCGGCACCGGCGACGATCAGACAGAGGAGGCCACGCCCGACGGGCAGGCCGGAGACGGCATTCGACACGAGTTCTCTCCGCAGACGCGCACACGGCGCGGAAGTTCGGAGCACCCCGGCACTTCGGGGCGCGAGGACTTCGTCCGCGGGCAGCACCGCCCGGCCCGGCGACCACGCGCCGGGCTCGTCGAGGGGGCCCGCCTCAGGCGGCCGGAGGCGGGAGAACGAGTGCGTCCGAATGCATGATCCGCAGCCTAGGCGGCGGTTCCCCGGCTGGACAACTCCCTTTCCGGGCCACCGCTCGCCACGGGGTCCGCCGCGCCCTTCGCCGGTGCCGACGACTGGGCGATGAACGCGCCCACCAGGACCACCGCACCGCCGATGATCTGCGGAGCCGAGAGGTGCTCGCCCAGCAGCACCCAGGCCAGGACGGTCGCGATGACCGCTTCGAGGCAGGCCACGACTCCCGCGACCTGCGGCGAGAGACGGCGTACGGAGAGGACGCCGGTGACGTAGGCGAGGACCGTGGCGACGAGCACGATCCACGCCAGCAGCAGTCCCGCGGCGACGGGCGTGCCGTTCATGGGCGCGGAGTGGGCGAGCACGGACCAGTCCATGGACCAGGGGCGGGCGACGACGGTGAGCACGGCGGCCCCGACGAGGAGCCCGTAGGCGATCACTCCGAGCGGGTCGGGTGCCTCGTCGCCGGCGTCGCTGCCCTGATCGGACAGGACGAAGTAGCCGACCTGGCAGCAGGCCGCGCCGAGCGCGAGCAGCAGTCCGAGGGCGTCGAAGCCCAGCCCCGACCAGACCTCCACGACGCAGGCCAGCCCGCCCACCGCGAGGACCACGCCGAGCGCGGCGGCACGCGTCACCGGCCGCCGCTGCACGAAGCGCACCCAGCCGAGGACGAGGGCCGGCGCCAGGTACTCGACCAACAGGGCGACGCCGACGGGGATTCGGGAGATCGCGGCGAAGTAGCAGGCCTGGACACCGGCCACGGCGAGCAGCCCGAACCCGGCGAGCAGTCCCGGGCGGCGGCGCAGCAGCGCGCGGTGGCGCACGGCGAGCGGCAGCATCACCAGGGCCGCGCCCGCCACGCGCAGCCACACCACGTGGAGCGGGTCGAGACCCGCCTCGATCAGCGGCTTGGCCGCCACCCCGGATCCGCCGAAGGCGACCGCGGACACGAGCGCGAGGCCGAGCCCGACGCCCTTTCCGCGGCTGCCGTGAGCGCTGTCATACGTATGCACCGGCACATGATGACAGGGGACGACATGACCGTCACCCCCGATGACACCTGTCTCACCGGCTGGACGTCCGGGCCGTGCGGCGGGCGGCGGTCAGGACGTCGGTTCGAAGTGGTTCTCGACGCGGGCGAGCACCGTACGCGGATCGACGGCGGCGCGGGCGAGCACCTCGACGGCCCGGGCCTGGGGATCCACGACGAGGGCGGCGAGCAGGTCGACGCCGCAGGCCCGCACGGCGCCGCGCCGGGCGGCGCGGGCGCCGGCGTACTCCATGGCCGCGGCGGCCAGCGGGGAGAACCCCGCGGCCTCGGTCACGACGGGTACGGCTCCGGAGTCCTCGACGGTGCTCTGCCAGCGCAGGCCGTAGCCGATGCTGCGTTGCACGAGGTAGCCGAGCAGCCGGGCGAGCTGCGGCCCGTCACCGAGGACGGAGCGCGCCTCGGGGTCGTACTCCAGGAGGGAGTGCAGCAGATGGGCCGTGTCGACCTGGCGGTCCCCGTCCCGGACCGCCCGGCGGCGTGCGCCGGAGACCACCGATGCCAGCTCTGCGCTGAACCGGGCATCGCCGTCGGCGCCGTCCGGGCGCCGACCGCCTTGCTCACCGGCCGACTGCCGGGGGATACGGGGTTGCACACCCCCTACCCCATCAGTCCCTCCGGCCCGGGTCATCCCCGAGGGGGAGCATCTTCGCGTCCCACGCAGAGTGGACCCGCGATGCCGGAATCTCCTCCTTACGGATGAGATCAGGCCGTTCCTCCCACCCGGCGCACGCCGCCCCGCCCCACGCCCCCCAGGGCAACCGGAACGCATGATCGTGGGTCCAACAGGGGCATGAGGAGCGGGTGCTGGCTGGTGTCCCTGCCGGCGGTCGACGGCAGGCAGTACGTCTACCGGGTGTACGCCCCGGAGGACGCGCTGCCTGCCGACCTGTTCTGGGAGGCGTGGCACTGCCATGACGAGAGCGCCTTGCCTCGCGCGTGGGACCTGTTCGACGCGGCGGCGATACGGCGGCTCGGCTGAACCCGGCGGTCCCGCGGCATGCGGAAGGCGCCCCGCGGACCGCTCCGCGGGGCGCCTGTCACTGGGGGGGTCAGTCCTCGTCGGCGAGGATCAGGTACAGCTTCTTGCGGGCGTCGTTGATGACGGTGAGCGCCTTCTCGCGCTGTTCCTTGCTGCCCGTCTTCCAGACCTGGCCGAAGGCCTCCATCAGTCCGAAGCCGGCCTGCCGGATGTCGTTCAGCGCCTCCCAATCGACCCCTCGCGAAGCCTCTTCCCAGGGCGCCTCGGGATCCGCCTCGGCGGCCGTCCGGCCGTCGTCGGTGAGCGAGAAGAGCTTCTTGCCGCCCTCGCTCTCACTGGCGATCAGGCCCTCGTCCTCCAGCAGTTGGAGGGTGGGGTACACCGAGCCGGGGCTGGGCTTCCACGCTCCGCCGCTGCGCTCGGCGATCTCCTGGATCATCTCGTAGCCGTGCATCGGACGGTCCCTCAGCAGGGCCAGGATCGACGCCCGTACGTCGCCGCGCCGCGCCCTGCCCCTCGGACCGCCGCGCCCTCGTCCGCCCCATCCGTGCCCGAAGCCCGGCCCGAAGGGTCCGCCGGGACCGCCCGGGCCACCGGGACCGCCCGGCCCGAAGGGACCGAACGCCGCGCGCCCCCCGTCGAAACCGCCGCGGCCGAAGGGGCCGCCCTGTCCGCGTCCGCCGTGTCCACGCTCGTATCCGTGGGTACGCATCGCCACCACTCCATTCCATCGTTGATCTGTCGCGATGCTTCAACGATATATCGGTACTGCTCGCATGACAAGCCCCTCGCAGTTCGGGCTGCCCGCGCGGCGGAGCCGGCACCTCGTCGGAGTCTGCATCCACGCGCGGACCGTGAGGAAAGGCCGGGCTCCGGAAACCCGGTCCAATCCTTGCGAATTGGCCTTGGTCCGCGGCTCCGCCGAACCCCTAACGTCAGGGCATGCGCATCCGAATCGTCGACGCCTTCACCGACCGGCCCTTCGCCGGCAACCCCGCCGGGGTCCTGCTCCTGGACACCTTCCCCGACGACAACTGGCTCCAGCAGGTCGCGCTGGAGGTCAACCACGCCGAGACCGCCTTCGCCCACCGGCTCCCCGAGGGAGGCGAGGCCGACTGGGCGCTGCGCTGGTTCACGCCCCTCACCGAGGTCGCGATGTGCGGCCACGCGACCCTGGCCACGGCCCACGTACTGCACACCACCGGCGCCCACGAGGGCCCGGTGCGCTTCGCCACCCGCAGTGGCGTCCTGGTCGCCACGCCCCGCGAGGACGGCTCGATCACCCTGGACTTCCCCACCGCCCCCCTCACGCCGGTCGAGGCGCCGACCGGGATGGCCGAGGCGCTGGGCGCCGAGCCCGTGTCGGTCCTCGACACCGGTCCGAACGTCGGGGACCTGCTGGTCGAGGTCGCCGACGAGAGGACGGTCCACGCGCTGGCACCGGACCACAAGGCGCTGGCCGGCCACTCCAAGCGCGGCGTCATCGCCACCGCGCGCGCCGAGAACCCCGCCCTCGGCTACGACTACGTATCCCGCTGCTTCTTCCCGAACGTCGGCATCGACGAGGACCCGGTCACCGGCAGCGCCCACACGGCCCTCGCCCCCTTCTGGTCCGGGCGTCTGGGCCGCCCCGACCTCACCGGGCTCCAGGCGTCGCCCCGCTCCGGCCGCGTCCGCACGGAGCTGCGCGGCGACCGCACGCTGCTCAGCGGGCGCGCGGTGACGGTGATCGAGGGCGAACTGCTCGCCTAGCCGCCTGGGGGCGCGGAGGAGCTTCCCGCATCCCCCTTCACGCCGTCGGCAGCCAGCTCACCTTCCCGGCCAGCAGCGCGTAGCCGACGAAGGCGCCGATGTCGAGGAGCGAGTGGGCCACCACCAGCGGACCCACCCGTCCCCATCGGCGGTACAGGTACACGAACACCACGCCCATGACCATGTTGCCGACGAAGCCGCCGATGCCCTGGTAGAGGTGGTACGACCCGCGCAGCACCGAACTGGCCGCCAGTGACGCGCCCGGCGTCCAGCCGAGCTGGTCGAGCCGGCGCAGCAGGTAGCCGACGACGATGACCTCCTCCAGCACGGAGTTCTGCACGGCCGACAGGATGAGCACCGGGTACTTCCACCACACGTCGGGCAGCGCCTCGGGGACCACGGTGAGGTTGAAGCCGAGCCCCCGGGCGGCCAGGTAGAAGGCGATGCCGGTGCTGCCGATGACGGCCGCGATCGCGGCCCCTCGGCCCAGGTCCGACCAGGGGCGGGTGCGGTCGAAGCCGAGGGTGCGCAGGCTCTGCCCCTCGCGCAGCAGGAAGTGGGCCACCAGGGCGACGGGGACGAGCGCCGTGGCGATCCCGAAGAGCTGCCAGGCCAGGTCCAGCCAGGGGCGGCCGGGCGCGGCGGAGGCGTTGAGGGTGGCCGCCTGGTCCTTGAGGCCGCCCGGCCTGGTGACCGAGCCGATGAAGCTGATCAGCGCGGAGACACCGCTCGCACCGAGCGAGAGGGCCAGGACGAGCAACGTCTCGTCACGGAAGACCCGTCGCGAGAGCCGCTCCTGAGGAAATGATTCGACCACCGGGCCCGCCTCCGCCATGCGCACCTGCCTACAGCTGGGACGTCACAGCTTGCCCGATCACCATGGGGCGGCCCGCGGCGGGGGCGGACCCGGTGGCATGCCCGCCGTCAGGCCTGCGTCACCGGCTCCGGCAGACCCACCGGCCACCGGTGCACGGGGTCGCCCTTGTTCATGAGTTCGCGGTAGCGCCGGGTCGTGGCGGCCAGCGCGGCCTCCCGGGACAGGCCGGCCTCCAGCGCCCGGTGGAACGTGGCCGCCTGCCAGGACGCGCCGTTGACCCGGCGCCGGCACCGTTCCTCGATCACTCCGAGGTACAGATCCCGGTCGGCGGGCTCCACGCCCCACGCGTCCAGCCCGGCCTCGGCCAGCGGCAGCAGTTCATCGCGTACGAGGACGGCGGCGTCGACCTGGGCGGTGCCGCCCAGCCGACCGCGCCGGGGCCACTCGAAGCGGGCCTCGATGCCGTGCCGGCACGCGGCGTCGAAGTTGGCGGCGGCGGCTTCGAAGGGCAGCCGGCTCCACACCGGCCGGGGCTCCTCGGCGAGCGCCCGGATGACGCCGTAGTAGAAGGCCGCGTTGGCGATGACGTCGGTGACGGTGGGGCCGGCCGGCAGCACGCGGTTCTCCACGCGCAGGTGGGGGACACCGTCCGCGATGTCGTAGACGGGGCGGTTCCAGCGGTAGACCGTGCCGTTGTGCAGGACGAGTTCGGCGAGCCTGGGCACCCCGCCCGCGTCCAGCACCTCCAGTGGGTCCTCGTCGTCGCAGATCGGCAGGAGGGCGGGGAAGTAGCGCAGGTTCTCCTCGAACAGGTCGAACGCCGAGGTCACCCACCGCTCGCCGAACCAGGTGCGCGGGCGTACCCCCTGGGCCTGGAGCTCGGGCGGGCGGGTGTCGGTGGACTGCTGGAACAGCGGGGGCCGCGACTCGCGCCACAGCTCGCGGCCGAACAGGAAGGGCGCGTTGGCGCCCACGGCGATCTGCGCGGCGGCGACCGCCTGGGCCGCGTTCCACACGTCGGCGAAGCGCTCCGGGGTGACCTGGAGGTGCAGCTGCACGGAGGTGCAGGCCGCCTCCGGGGCGATGGACTTGGAGGTGCAGGTGAGATGTTCGACGCCGTCGATGTCGAGGGTGAAGTCCTCGCCGCGGGCGGCCACGATCTGCTCGTTGAGCAGGGCGTAGCGGTCGACGTCGGAGAGGTTGGAGGAGACCAGGTCGTCTCGGTCCAGGGTCGGCAGAATGCCGATCATGGCGATTCCCGCGTCCAGCTCGCCGGCTTTCCGGTCCGCATATGCCAGCGACGTACGGATCTCCTCCGCGAGTCGGTCGAAAACCCGGCCGCCCAAGCGGTGTGGAGCGATGTTCACTTCCAGGTTGAACATGGCGAGTTCTGTTTGGAAGTCACGGCTCGCGATCCGTTCGAGGACTTGCGCATTCAACATTTTCGGCAACCCGTCCGTACCGACGAGATTCAATTCGATCTCCAGCCCCATCAGGTTCTTGGGACGGTCGAACCGCCGCTCCGCCAGGAGTCGCTCCAGGCCCGTCAGGCACCGCCGGAGCTTGTCGCGGTAGCGCTGGCGATCGGACAGGTCGAACTGACCTGCCACGACCTTCTCCCCCATGGAAGCGTCCCTTCTCGGATCAGCGGACCGAAGATCCGGCCGCCGGTGTGCGGGTCAGGTGGGATGATGCCCCGCCGAAGCGATCGATAACGTCTCCGCGGCGGCGCGTCAGCCGCTACGCTGAGCCGATGTGACCGGTGGCACATTCACCGGGCATGGCACAGGGCGCAGTTTCACCGTCAGGCAACTCGTGAAAAACGCCGACGACAATTGGCCGACCGCTCGGTGAACATTCCCCGAGGTCACCGCCGTACACCCGGTCCGGAATCCGGATGTTTCCCGCATATCGACGACTGATTACACCCTTGTTCTGCTTGCCGGAGACGGCTAGACGAAACACAGTCTGAACACGTGTCGTATAAACTCCGCGAACAAGGCAGATGGTTGGCGGCCGCATCGAAGGTTCCTGCCGTCGGGATGGCGTTCGGCAGGCCTCACCCCCCACTTCCAGGTTCTCGGGCCCCGGCCCCTGCCTTGTCGACCCCGTGAGCTGACAGCGTCGTCCGCCCCACCCTGCACCGCCCTCGCGCCACCGTGCCTTCGAATGAGAGGCGACCCACCATGCCGCTGCATGTCCCCCCGGCTCCCGCGCCCGCACTTCGCTCCGTCCTCGCCGCGCTCTCCTCGCCCACCGCGGTCCGCGAGGCCCGCACCCCCTCCCTGCTCGGCGCCCCGGGGCCCACCACGCCCGAGCTGCCGCTGCCCGTGCACGTCCTGGACCGGATCACCGCCGAGGGCGTGACGGCGACGCGGCTGACCGGCTGGCGGTTCCTGATCCGCTCCGGTGACCGCGCGGTGGCCGCGGCCGAGACCATGCTGACCCCCGACGGCTGGGCGTTCTCGCACTTCTTCGAGGGCCCCTACGTCGCCTCGACCGAGCGCGCGCTGCGCCAGGCCGAGACGGTGGCCCAGCCCTACCAGCCGCGCCTGCTGTCCCTGCCCGGCCTGTACATGCTCACCCTGTGGCTGCACGGCGACTGCACCGCGGACGCCGCCGCCGGCCACCCCGCCGCCACCGATCTGCTGGTGCCGCTGGCACCCGCCCCGCCCGGCATCGCGGCCCACCGGCCGCACCGGGTGGCCGAACTGCTCCCGGTGCTGACACATCGGGTGACCCCGGTCCCGACACGGCTGCTGCGCTCCCCCGCCTGATCTCCGAGCACCACTCGAACGCCGTAGTGCTCGTAGGAGCAATCAATCGCTCCTACGAGCCGGACGGGGCCGCCGCCCCGGCTGGACTAGCCCCATCCGGCCATGGCGAACCACCCGAAGTGACAGTGCAGTTGAGATGAACCGTCCGCGTGGGTGATGCGTCATCAACCTGTGAGAAGCGGTGCCGCGAAATCCCTGCGGATTGACGCCCGTAGGGCAACACTGGGTTCCGACCGACTTGAACAACGGGGGGCGGCCATGAACGACGCTTCACGCCGCGGGACAGCCACGACAGCGAACTCACCCATCACGACAGAGCGAAAGATCCCACCCATGTGCCAGCACCAGCCACCGTGCCCCTCAGCCGACTCCGCCGACCGGGAATCCGCCCGCCTCGTGGCGCACCACCCGGAGCAGGGCTGGAGCCTGCTGTGCAACGGCGTCGTGCTCTTCGAGGACACCGGTGAGCTCCTGCCGGACGGCCGGATCATCGCCCCGCACCGCCCGCTGGGTGCGGGGCTGATGACAGCCGCCTGAGCGCCGGGCGGGCGGTGCCGCACCATCCGTCCGACGCACGGAAGGGGCCGGCGCGCAGGCACCGCTGCGCACCGGCCCCGACGCGTGTCCGAGGACGGTCACTCACCGTAGCCGGGACCGTGCGGACGCGGCAGCCCGTCACCCCTTCGTGGCACCGGCGGCGAGACCGCCGACGAGCTGCCTCTCGGCGACGGAGTAGAAGGCGAGGGCCGGGACCATGGCCAGGACCAGGTAGGCGAAGACCCGCGCGGTGTCCGCGGAGTACTGCCCCTGGAACTGCTGGACACCGATCGGGATCGTCCACCACGTGGAGTCGGTGAACACCAGCAGGGGCAGGAAGAAGTTGTTCCAGCTGGTCACGACGGCCAGCACCGAGACGGTGCCGAGCGCGGGGCGGGCCATCGGCAGCAGCACCCGCCAGAAGAAGCCGAACGGACCACAGCCGTCGAGCGTGGCCGCCTCCTCCAGCTCGCCGGGGATCTCCCGGAAGAAGCCGCGCAGGATGATGATCGTCATGGGCAGCCCGAACGCCGCCTGCGGCAGGATCACGCCGAGCGGGTTGTCCAGCAGGCCGAGCGAGCGCAGCAGCAGGAACAGCGGCAGGGCCGCGACCGCGAAGGGGAACATCAGCCCCATGGTGAACAGCGTGAACAGCAGCTCACGGCCGCGGAAGGCGAACCGGGCGAAGGAGAAGGCGGCCAGCGCGGACACCGCGACCACGACGACGGTGGTCGCCACCGCGATGAGCGTGCTGTTGCCGACCAGCCGCCAGAAGGAGCCGGAACCCAGGATGTCGGTGTAGTTGGAGACCACCCACGGATCGGGCAGCCCGACGGGGTTGCCGGAGAGCTGGTCGGTGGACTTGAACCCGGACAGCACCGCGTACAGCAGCGGTACGGCCATCACCGCACCGACCGCGATCAGGACGACGTGCAGGGGCAGGGTCCGCCGCGCACGGGACTTGGAACGGACGGTCACTTCCCGCCTCCTCGCATGGTCGTGGTGGCCCCTTCCAGGTCGCGCCGGAGCACGAAGCGCTGGTAGGCGAGGGCGAAGACGAGGCTGATGCCGAACATGACCACGCTGATCGCGCTGGCGTAGCCGACCTGGTAGCGCTTGAAGCCGAACTGGAACATGGTCACGGCCATGGTCTCGGAGTGGTGGTCGGGGCCGCCCTGGGTGACCACCCACACCAGGTCGAACAGCTGGATCGCGCCGATCACCGAAAGGAAGACGCTGATGCGCAGGGTGGGCGCGAGCAGCGGCAGGGTGACGCTGCGGAAGCGCTGCCAGGCGTTCGCGCCGTCGATGAGCGCGGCCTCGGTCAGCTCCTTGGGGATGGACTGGAGTCCCGCCAGGTAGAGCATCATGTGGAAGCCGAAGTACTTCCACGTCATGACGAGGAAGAGCGTCGCCATCACCATCGACGGATCGGCGAACCACTCCCCGCCGAGCCCGTCCAGGCCGACGCCGCCCAGGATCTGGTCGGCGAGCCCGTCACCCGGTGCGAAGATCATGCTGAAGAGCACGCCGGTGATGGCCTCGGACAGCACGTACGGCGCGAAGAACAGCATCCGGTACACCGCCCGGCCGCGCATCCGCTGGTTCAGCAGTACGGCCGTGGCCAGCGCGAACGGCAGTTGCAGGGCGACGGAGAGCACGACCAGGACCAGGCAGCGCCACAGGTCGCCGAGGAGGACGGGGTCGTCGAAGGCCCGGGTGAAGTTCTCCGTGCCGATGTAGTCGGAGGGCATGCCGAAGCCGCCCCAGCGGAAGAAGGCGGCGTACAGGGCGAACAGGATCGGCAGCAGCACCAGCACGACGAACAGCACCAGGGCGGGAAGCTGGAAGCCGACCGCGGTGAGCCAGTGGTACGCGCGGCGCCGTCCCCGCCCCCGGGCCGCGGTGGCGGACGGGGGCGGGCGGTCGACGTCGGGGCCGGTCCGCTCGTCCGGCAGGAACGTGGAGGTCATCGGGGGCTACTGCTCTTCCTTCGCGGTCTTCGTGATCGACTCGGCGACCTGCTGAGGGGACTTGGAGCCGGCGATGAGCGCGGCGACGCTGTCGTTGACCTCCTGGCCGACGGCGGGCGCGTAGGCCTGGTCGAGGTAGAGCTGGAAGCCGGTGCTGCTCTTCAGCTGCTTCTGCACGGCCTGGAGGTTGGGGTCGGTGAGGACGTCCTCGGCGGCCGGGACGACCGGGAGGACACCGGTCTTCTCGACCAGTCGGCGGTCGGTGGCGGCCGAGGCGAAGAACTTCAGGAAGTCGACGGCGGCCTGCGGGGCGTCCCGGCGCAGCGCGTGTCCGCCGCCCCCGCCGAACACCTCGGTGATCGCGCCCTTGCCGCCCTCCACCGCGGGGAACGGGAAGAAGCCGAGGTCGTCGCCGAGCCCCTTGCCGGCGTCGGCCTCCACGACCGGGGCCCACTGGCCCATGAGCTCCATCGCCGCCCTGCCGTTGCCGACGGTCGCGGCCTGGCCGGTGGGGGTG
The DNA here is from genome assembly GCF_014650995.1 of Streptomyces viridiviolaceus. Classification (GTDB taxonomy): domain Bacteria; phylum Actinomycetota; class Actinomycetes; order Streptomycetales; family Streptomycetaceae; genus Streptomyces; species Streptomyces viridiviolaceus. The sequence goes on along the minus strand of NZ_BMWA01000005.1, from coordinate 19,143 downwards.
GAGTACGCCGCGCCCAGGAAGCCCTTCTGGAACGGCTGGAGGTCCACGAGTTCCTCCAGGTGCCGCCCGGCCTGGACGAACTCGTCTCCGGTGAAGTCCTTGGCGTCGTTGGCCTTCCCCAGGGCGTCGGCACCGGCGGTGCGCATCGCCAGGTACGCCCAGTAGTACATCCCGGGCCACTTCTCCTTGCCGGCCAGGGCGATGGGGGTGATGTTCTCCGACTTCAGCGCCTGTACGGCGTCGAGGAATCCGCTCCAGGTGGTGGGGGGCGCGGCGATGCCCGCCTTCTTGAAGTGGGCCTTGTTGTACCAGAAGCCGACCATGCCGATGTCGAACGGGATGCCGTACGGCTTCTCGTCGATCAGGTAGGGCTCCTTGGCGACGGGCAGCAGGCCGCCCGACCACTCCTTCGTCCGGTCCGTGAGGTCCTCGACCAGGCCCGCGTCGACCTGCTGCTTCAGGACGCCGCCGCCCCAGGTGTGGAAGATGTCCGGGAGCTTCCCCGAGGCGGTCAGCGCCGTCATCTTCGACTTGTAGGCGTCGTTCTCGAGCTGGACGATCTTTATCTTGACCTTGGGGTTCTCCGCCTCGAACTGCTTGGCGAGGGCTGCCCACACGTCCTTCGTCGGCTGAGTGGTGGAGATGTTCCACCACTCGACGGTGGTCGTCCCCGACGACCCTCCTCCGTCCGAGTCACCGCCACAGCCGCTCAGCGCGGTCATCCCCAGACCGGTTGCGGCGGAGGCCGCCAGAAAGCCGCGGCGGGACAGTGCCGGGTCGCCCATCATGCGCTCCTTGAGTACGGGACGGCGTGTGCACGCCTGTCCAGCGAACGATCCGAAAGTTTCGGACAGAATCCAGAAAGCTGCGTTGCTGCCGCACCCTAGAGACAGGCCCCAAACGGTGGCAACCCTTTGCGCACGATGAATCTTCGCCCGGCCGCACTGGACGAGGGGGCCCTCCCGTTCCCGGCACTCCGGAGGGGCGAAAGTTTCGGCCACGCTTGCGAACGTTCCGCCGTCAACCGACCGCCAGCGGGGAAATGCCACCTCCGGCGCCAGGTCGGACACCGCCCTGCCCGGGGCCCGTGTCGTGCCCTCCGCGCGTCCGCGCGGCCCCGCGTCCGCCACCCCCCGGCCGCCCCCTATCGTGACCGGCATGCAGTCCTACACCATCGGCCAGGCGGCGCGGCTGCTCGGCGTCAGCCCCGACACCGCGCGCCGCTGGGCGGACGCGGGCCGGATCACCACCCACCGCGACGAGGGCGGACGCCGGCTCATCCACGGGCGGGACCTGGCGGCGTTCTCGGTCGAGCTGGCCCGGTCCGGCGCCGGCGACGAGGATGCCCCGTACACCTCGGTGCGCAACGCCTTCCCCGGGATCGTGACCGCGATCAAGCTCGGCGACGTCGCCGCCCAGGTCGAGATCCAGGCCGGCCCCCACCGCCTCGTCTCCCTGCTGACCCGGGAGGCCGTCGAGGACCTCGGTCTGGAGGTCGGCATGGAGGCCACCGCCCGCGTGAAGTCGACGAACGTCCATATCGACCGCACCTGAGCGGGCTTCTGTGCGAACGCACATGCGCCCTCTATCCGCCCTGAGGCTCGCTCATGCGATACGACAGGAGACTTACGCCTCGCAGATGCGGAAGTATGATCGGCGCATCGGAGGAGCCGGACGGAACCGTCCGCCAGGCCCGGAACGGACGGGGGGCGGACCTGTCGGGCTCCCACCAGACCACAGAGGGAGTTGGCCCGTGACGACCCGTTCCGTGCGAGGGACCCGCCGTGCCCGCCGTGCCCTGCGGGTGGCCGGCACGGGAGCCGCCGCCCTGCTGGCCCTCAGCGCCTGCTCCTCGCCCGACGCGGACTCCGGTTCGGGCACCGGTGACGCCGGTTCCTCGGCCTCTTCGTCCGGCAAGCTCTCCGGCACGGTGACCGTCTTCGCCGCCGCCTCGCTCAAGGAGAGCTTCACCGCGCTCGGCAAGGAGTTCGAGGAGCGGCACCCGGGCACAGAGGTCGCCTTCAACTTCAGCGGCAGCGACACCCTCGCCGCCAGCATCACCAGCGGCGCCCCGGCGGACGTCTTCGCCGCCGCCAGCGGCAAGACCATGAAGATCGTCACGGACGCCGGCGACACGGCCGGGACGCCTGCCACCTTCGTCCGCAACCAGTTGGAGATCGCCACGCTGCCGGGCAACCCGGACAGGATCTCCTCGTTGAAGGACCTCACCAGGTCCGGTCTGAAGGTCGTCCTGTGCGACAAGACCGTGCCGTGCGGCGCCGCCGCCCAGAAGGCCCTGCAGAGCAGCGGCCTGAAGCTCACCCCGGTGTCGTACGAGCAGGACGTCAAGAGCGCCCTGACGAAGGTCGAACTGAAGGAGGCCGACGCCGCCGTCGTCTACCAGACCGACGTCAGGGCCGCCGGTGACAAGGTCGAGGGCGTGGACTTCCCCGAAGCGGCCGAGGCCGTCAACGACTACCCGATCGCCCTGCTCAGGGACGCGCCCAACGCCGACGGGGCGAAGGCCTTCATCGACCTGGTGAAGTCCGCCGAGGGCCAGAAGGTGCTCACCGAGGCCGGATTCCGCAAGCCGTGACGAAGTCCACCCGGACCCCGACCGGCACCGTGGACGGCGGGCCGCGGCGCGCCCGCCTCCGCGGGGGCACCCGCACGGTACCGGTGCCGCTGCTGCTCCCCGCCCTGGTCGGCCTGGCCTTCCTGCTGCTGCCGCTGATCGCCCTGCTGGTGCGGGCCCCGTGGCGCGACCTGCCCGAACAGCTGACCAGCGCCGAGGTGTGGCAGGCCCTCAGACTGTCGCTGGTGTGCGCCACGTCGGCGACCTTGCTGAGCCTGCTCGTCGGCGTTCCGCTGGCCTGGCTGCTGGCCCGTACCGAGTTCCCCGGCCGGGGCCTGGTGCGCGCCCTGGTGACGCTGCCGCTCGTCCTGCCGCCGGTGGTGGGCGGCGTCGCGCTCCTGCTCGCGTTCGGCCGCAACGGGGTCGTCGGGCAGTGGCTGGACTCCTGGTTCGGGATCACACTGCCGTTCACCACGACGGGCGTCGTCCTCGCGGAGACGTTCGTGGCGATGCCGTTCCTCGTGATCAGCGTGGAGGGCACGCTGCGGGCCGCCGACCCGCGCTACGAGGAGGCCGCCACGACGTTGGGCGCCTCGCGGTTCACCGCGTTCCGTCGCGTCACCCTGCCGCTGATCGCGCCGGGCATCGCGGCGGGCGCGGTCCTGGCCTGGGCACGGGCGCTGGGCGAGTTCGGGGCGACCATCACGTTCGCGGGCAACTTCCCGGGCCGTACGCAGACCATGCCGCTCGCGGTCTACCTGGCCCTGCAGAACGACCCCGCGGCGGCCATCGCCCTCAGCCTGGTCCTGCTGGCCGTCTCCATCGCCGTCCTGGCCGGTCTGCGGGACCGCTGGATGACGGCCTCCTAGACCGCCGGCGCCCCGGGACACCATGGCCCAGACCTCCGGGCCCCGCCGACACACGACGCTCCCAGCCCTGCCTCCCCGGCCCCCGACACTCCCCGACGCCCCGACGCGCCGACCCCCGATGGTGGACGATCCCTTCATGACCGACCTCGACGACACCGCACCCGGCCGCACCGCGCCCGAGACGCGCGACGAAGGTCTCGACGCCCGTCTCGTCGTGGACCGCGGCAGCTTCCGGCTGGACGTCGCGCTGACCGCCGCGCCCGGTGACGTCGTCGCCCTGCTCGGTCCCAACGGCGCCGGCAAGACCACCGCCCTGCGCGCACTCGCCGGTCTCCTCCCGCTCACGGACGGCCGGCTGCGCCTGGACGGCGTCCGCCTGGACCGTACGCCGCCCGAGTCCCGCCCGGTCGGCGTGGTCTTCCAGGACTACCTCCTCTTCCCGCACCTGACCGCGCTCGACAACGTGGCCTTCGGACCGCGCTGCCGGGGCGTGTCCAAGGCGGAGGCCCGGGCCCAGGCCGCCGAGTGGCTGGACCGCATGGGCCTGGCCGAGCACACCGGCGCCAAGCCGCGCCGCCTGTCCGGCGGTCAGGCCCAGCGCGTCGCCCTCGCCCGCGCCCTGGCCACCAGGCCCCGGCTGCTGCTCCTGGACGAGCCCCTGGCCGCGCTGGACGCCCGCACGCGGCTGGAGGTACGCGCCCAGCTCCGTCGCCACCTGGCCGAGTTCGAGGCCGTCGCCGTACTGGTCACGCACGACCCGCTGGACGCCATGGTGCTGGCCGACCGGCTGGTCGTCGTCGAACACGGCCGGGTCGTCCAGGAGGGCGGCCCCGCCGACATCGCCCGCCGCCCCCGCACGGACTACATCGCCCAACTGGTCGGACTGAACCTCTACCGGGGGCACGCCGACGGGCACACGGTACGGCTCGAGGCCGGGCCCACGATCGCCACGACGGAGGAGTTGTCGGGGCCGGTGTTCGTGGCATTCCCGCCCGCCGCGGTCACCCTCTTCCGGGACCGCCCCACGGGCGCCAGCGCCCGCAACCTGTGGCGCTGCGAGGTCGCAGGGCTCGAGACGCACGGCGACCAGATCCGCGCCGGCCTCACGGGCGAACTGCCCCTCGCCGCCGACCTCACCACGGTCGCGGCCGCCGAGCTCGACCTGCACCCCGGTGCACCGGTTTGGGCGACGGTGAAAGCGACGCAAACACACGCATACCCGGCCTGAACCGCCTCCCGCACTACGGTGAGGGGCCATGACCCTGAGCATCCGCAATCAGCTTCCCGGCACCGTCACCGAGGTGCACCGCGGCGAAGTCATGGCGACCGTGAAAGTCCGGCTGACCGGCGGCCAGGACCTCACGGCGGCCATCACCCTGGAGGCCGTCGAACAACTCGGCCTCGCCCCGGGCTCCCCGGTGAGCGCACTGGTGAAGTCGACGGAGGTCTCCCTCGCCACCGGCCGCATCGAGGGCCTGTCGATCCGCAACCAGCTGCCCGGCACGGTCACCCGGCTCGCGCTCGGCGAAGCCATGGTGATCGTCAAGGTCACCGTGGACGGCGGCGAACTCACCGCCGCGATCACGAAGGACGCGGCCGGCGACCTGGGCATCTTCGTGGGCTCCGATGTCGTCGTGCTGATCAAGGCGACCGAGGTCGCGCTGGCCACGGATCTGCCATAGCCGAAGCCCCGCCCGGAACCCGGGCGGGGCGTTCGACATCGGCTCGCTCAGTCCTCGTACGCGTCCAGCGGCGGGCAGGAGCAGACGAGGTTGCGGTCACCGAAGGCCTGGTCGATCCGGCGCACCGGGGGCCAGTACTTGTCGGCCGCCGACACGCCGGCCGGGAACACGGCCTCCTCGCGCGAGTACGCGTGGTCCCACGCGCCGCCCAGCGCTCCGGCGGTGTGCGGGGCGTTGCGCAGCGGGTTGTCGTCCGCGGGCCACTCGCCGGAGCCGACCTTCTCGATCTCCGCGCGGATCGCGATCATCGCGTCGCAGAACCGGTCGAGCTCGGTCAGGTCCTCCGACTCGGTCGGCTCGATCATCAGCGTCCCGGCCACCGGGAACGACATCGTCGGTGCGTGGAAGCCGTAGTCGATCAGCCGCTTGGCGACGTCGTCGACGCTCACGCCGGTCGCCTTGGTCAGCGGGCGCAGGTCGATGATGCACTCGTGGGCGACGAGCCCGCCCGGGCCCGTGTACAGGACCGGGTAGTGGGGCTCCAGCCGCTTGGCGATGTAGTTGGCGGACAGCACGGCCACCTGCGTGGCGCGCTTGAGCCCCTCACCGCCCATGAGCCGGACGTACGTCCACGAGATCGGCAGGATGCCGGCCGAGCCCCACGGGGCCGCCGAGATCGGGCCCACGCCCGTCTGCGGACCGGCCGCGGGCTGGAGCGGGTGGTTGGGCAGGTACGGCGCCAGGTGCGACCGTACGGCCACCGGTCCGACGCCCGGACCGCCGCCGCCGTGCGGGATGCAGAACGTCTTGTGCAGGTTCAGGTGCGAGACGTCGCCGCCGAAGTGACCGGGCTTGGCGAGACCCACCAGGGCGTTGAGGTTGGCGCCGTCCACGTAGACCTGGCCGCCGGCCTCGTGCACCTGGGCGCAGATGTCGGCCACGTGCTCCTCGAACACGCCGTGCGTGGACGGGTAGGTGATCATCAGCACGGCCAGCTCGTCGCGGTGCTGCTCGATCTTGGCCCGCAGGTCCTCGACGTCGATCTCGCCGTCCTCGGCGGTCTTGACGACGACGACCTTCATGCCGGCCATGACGGCGCTGGCGGCGTTGGTGCCGTGCGCGGAGGACGGGATCAGGCAGACGGTGCGCTGGTCGTCGCCGTTGGCCCGGTGGTAGCCGCGTACGGCGAGGAGGCCGGCGAACTCGCCCTGCGACCCGGCGTTCGGCTGGAGCGACACCTTGTCGTACCCGGTGACCTCGGCGAGCCGCTCCTCCAGCTCCCGGATGAGGGTCAGGTAGCCCTGGGCCTGCTCGGCCGGCGCGAAGGGGTGCAGCTGCCCGAACTCGGGCCAGGTCACCGGCTCCATCTCGGTGGTGGCGTTGAGCTTCATGGTGCAGGAGCCCAGCGGGATCATGCCGCGGTCCAGCGCGTAGTCGCGGTCGGCGAGGCGGCGCAGGTAGCGCAGCATCGCGGTCTCGGACCGGTGCTGGTGGAAGACCGGGTGCGTCAGGTAGTCGTCGGTGCGCAGCAGCGCCTCGGGGAGCGCGTCCTCGGTGGCCGCGTCCAGCGCCTCGATGTCCGCCTCGAGACCGAAGGCGTTCCACACACCCGCCACCTGCGCGCGCGTGGTGGTCTCGTCGCAGGCGACGGAGACGTGGTCGGCGTCGACGAGCCGCACGTTGATGCCGTTGTGGCGGGCGGCCGCGACGACCTCGGCGGCCCGGCCCGGCACGTGCGCGGTGACCGTGTCGAAGTAGGCGCCGTGGACGGTCTCGACGCCCCCGGCGGCGAGACCCGCGGCGAGGACGGAGGCGTACCGGTGCGTGCGCCGCGCGATCCCCTTGAGGCCATCCGGCCCGTGGTAGACGGCGTACATACCGGCCATCACGGCGAGCAGCACCTGAGCGGTGCAGATGTTGCTGGTCGCCTTCTCCCGGCGGATGTGCTGCTCGCGGGTCTGGAGGGCCAGCCGGTACGCCTTGTTGCCGTCGGCGTCCACGGAGACGCCCACCAGGCGGCCGGGCAGGCTGCGCGCGAACTTCTCGTGCACGGCCATGTAGCCGGCGTGGGGGCCGCCGAAGCCCATCGGCACGCCGAAGCGCTGGGTGGTGCCGACGGCGATGTCGGCGCCCAGCTCGCCCGGCGACTTCAGCAGGGTGAGCGCGAGCAGGTCGGCGGCGACGGTGACGAGCGCGCCGAGCTCGTGCGCCCGGTCGATCACCGGCTTGATGTCGCGTACGGCACCGGAGGCGCCGGGGTACTGGATCAGGACGCCGTTGATCTCCCGCTCGGCGACCTCGGCCGGGATGCCGTCGGTGAGGTCGGCGACGACGACCTCGACCCCGGTCGGCTCGGCACGGGTCTGGATCACGGCGATGGTCTGCGGCAGCGCGTCCGCGTCGACCAGGAACAGGCCCTTCTTGTTCTTGCCCATGCGCCGCGAGAGGGCCATCGCCTCGGCGGCGGCGGTGCCCTCGTCGAGCAGGGAGGCGCCGGAGGTCGGCAGGCCGGTGAGGTCGGCGACCATGGTCTGGAAGTTCAGCAGGGCCTCCAGGCGACCCTGGGAGATCTCCGGCTGGTACGGCGTGTACGCCGTGTACCAGGACGGGTTCTCCATGACGTTGCGCAGGATGACCGGCGGGGTGAAGGTCCCGTAGTAGCCGAGGCCGATCATGGAGTCGAGGACCTGGTTGCGGTCGGCCAGCGAGCGGAGCTCGGCCAGCACCTCGGCCTCGGAGCGCGCGCCCGGCAGATCCAGCGCGTCGGCGTTCTTGATCACATCCGGCACCGCGGCGGCGGTCAGCTCGTCCAGCGAGCCGTAACCGGCCTGCGCGAGCATCTTGGCCCGGGCCTCGTGGTCGGGGCCGATGTGGCGCTGCTCGAACGGGATGCCCTGTTCGAGCTCGGAGAGCGGAATGCGAGGGGCGGTCATTGCGGAGGCCTCCTGGTCTGACGCGACCTGCGAGGGGCACCACGGCACGGGTACCCGGACGGCCTCCCCCTCTGTCATCTCGACCTGAGAGCTTCACCGGAGCGCCCATAAGGCTTCCGGCTTTCACCGTCGGTGAGAGCGGAAGCCGTCGACACCCGCCCTGCTTTCCAGAGTGACCTCGTCCGTGCGGTACGTGGGCCTGAGAGATTCCGGGGAGGATTTGCTCCTTCGGCGCCTCCGGATGTTGCCCGGAGGACTCTCCCGCACGGGGTCAGCAGCCGCTTGCCAGCGTACCAGCGAGGTCAACGCCCCGGCCTTCGAGTGGCCGCGCGCACGATTGTGCTCTTTTGTAGTGCTTACGGATGGTTTGCGACCAAGTGGAGGGCCCGTGCGTTCCGACATCGATCCGCGCAACCTGATCGGCCGCAAGGCGTTCGACCGCAACGGCACCAGGATCGGCACCATCGACGAGGTCTACCTCGACGACGCCACCGGCGTGCCCGAGTGGGCGGCGATACGCACCGGACTGTTCAGCAGGGACGCCTTCGTGCCGCTGGAGCCCAGCGAGCTGGTCGACGGCGCCCTGCGGGTGCCCTTCGACCGGGCGCTGATCAAGGAGGCTCCCGACTTCGGCGTCGGCCGTCACCTCTCACCGGAACAGGAACTGCAGCTCTACCACCACTACGGTCTCGACGTGGCCGCCCCTCCCCCGCTCCCCGACCGCGACTTCGGCAAGCTGGCGGGCAAGGAGGAGAGCTGACCGTCCGACCCCGGGGCACACCTGCCACCGGGCGGCGCTCGGCGGACCGCCTCGGCCCGCCACGACGGCGGCGCTACCCCGGTCCCGCGTGCGTCGCCCGCGCCGGACCGGACTGCGCTGCGGCGTCCGGAGCCACGGGCCCGGCGTCGCCGGGTCTTCGCGGCTCCGGCGACACCAGTGGCAGGGGATCCGCCGGCTCGAGGTCCGGGTCGTCGACCGGGAAGGTCCGTACCCTGCCCGGCGCGGAGTCGGGGGTCTCGAACCGCACGGTGACCCGGCCCAGGCCGCTGCCCTGCACCCATCCGTGTCCGTACTCCGTGTGCCGCACGTCGTGCCCCGACGGCCACCGGCGCTCGGCGGGCGGCTGCTGCCGCTCCTCCACGGGCTCGGTGTCCTGCTCCTCGACGTGCTCGTCGGCCCGCTCCCCCGCCGCCTGCGCGAACAGGTCCTCCTGCGTGTAGTCCGCGAGCCCGCTGACGCCCACACCCAGCAGCCGAACCCCGCCCGTGGTGTCCACCGAGTCCAGCAGCCGGGCCGCCGCCTCCCGCACCACCGCCGGATCGTCCGTGGGCCCGCGCAGCGTCTCGGAACGCGTCAGCGTGGAGAAGTCGTACCGCCGCACCTTGAGCACGATGGTCCGCCCCGACAGCCCGGAGCCGCGCAGCCGCCGCACGCACCGGTCGGCCAGCCGCCGCACCTCCACGCCCACCCGCACCCGGTCGTGGATGTCCACGTCGTAGGTGTCCTCGACCGACACCGACTTGGCTTCCCGCTCCGCCACCACGGGCCGCTCGTCATGGGCCAGCGCCATCGCGTACAGCGCGTGCCCGTGGGCCTTGCCCAGCAGCCGTACGAGCTCGTCCTCGCCCGCCTCGGCGAGCTCACCGACGGTGGTGATGCCGGCCCGCCGCAGATGGTCCCCCGTCGCCGGGCCGACCCCGGGCAGCGTCCTGACCGGCATCGGCGCGAGCATGTCCCGCTCCGTCCCCGGCCGGATCAGCACCAGCCCGTCGGGCTTGGCCTCCTCCGAGGCGATCTTGGCGAGCATCTTGGATGCGGCCAGCCCCACCGAGCCGGTCAGGCCGGTGACGGCCCGGATGTCCGCGCGCAGCTTCGTGCCGGCCAGGCGGGCCGACTCCGCGTCCCAGGCCGCCCCACCGGCCTCCAGGTCCACGAAGGCCTCGTCCAGGCTGAGCGGCTCCACCAGCGGCGACAGCTCCCCCAACAGCCGCATCACCTGCTCGCTGATCGACCGGTAGAACGCGAAGCGCGGGACGAGATACGCGGCGTTGGGCACGAGCCGCCGGGCCTGCCCCATCGGCATCGCCGAGTGGACGCCGAAGACCCGCGCCTCGTACGAGGCCGTGGCCACCACTCCGCGCGGTCCGAGCCCGCCTACCACGACGGCTTTCCCGCGCAGACTCGGCTTGGACGCCTGCTCCACCGAGGCGAAGAAGGCATCCATGTCGAGATGCAGGATCGTGGGCGCGGTTCTCACATCTCCGATGCTGCCCTACGCCACTGACAATGCCCCGTTCGCGTGCCGGGGTCCTAGACCGCCCGGTTCCGCCGCCGCGCCAGCTCGTCCGCCGGGTTGTGGCCGACCAGGGTCTCGCCCGTGTCGATGCGTTCCCCGTGCAACTGCGACAACGCGCTCTCCACGTCCCGCCACACCACGCCGACGGCGATCCCGAAGATGCCCTGGCCGCCCTGGAGCAGCGCGTGCACCTCGTCGGGCGAGGTGCACTCGTAGACCGTGGCGCCGTCGCTCATCAGCGTCATCCGCTCCAGGTCGCGGAAGCCGCGCTCCCGCAGGTGCTGGACGGCGGTGCGGATGTTCTGCAGCGACACGCCCGTGTCGAGGAACCGTTTGACGATCTTCAGCACGACGACGTCGCGGAAGCTGTAGAGGCGCTGGGTGCCCGACCCGTGGGCGGGCCGCACACTGGGCTCCACGAGCCCCGTACGGGCCCAGTAGTCCAGCTGCCGGTAGGTGATGCCCGCGGCCGCGCAGGCCGTCGGGCCGCGGTAGCCGATCTGCTCGGACGCCATGGACGTCGCCCCTCCGCTGCTCGGCACGGCCGTCGGTCGCTGCGGAGCGTGATCGGTCGCGCTGCCGTGAAGCGGGTACGGACCGCTCGCCCCGAGGCTGCTCCCGGGGCCACCCCCAGCCGTACCGTCGCCGCTGATTCTCACGCCGACCTCCGTCCTTGACCTGCCTCCTCGACGGTAGGCAGTCACCAAGGGTGCGTCAACGATCGCCACACTCGGCACGCCGAGTGATAATCACCCTACGAGTGGTTTCCCGTGCCCCACCGCGGGGAAAGGCTAGCCGAATGTGTCCGGAGCCGGCCTCTGGGCGCTCGCGCCCCGCCCTCGGCACGTGCGCCTCATTGGTTGCTGGAGCCGAAGTCCTCCGGCGAGATCTGGTCCAGGAACTCGCGGAACTTCTCCACCTCGTCCTCCTGCTCGTCCGGGATGGCGATGCCGGCGTCGTCGAGCACCGTGTCGCTGCCGTAGATCGGCGTCCCGGTGCGCAGCGCCAGCGCTATGGCGTCGGACGGCCTGGCGCTGACCTCGACACCGCTGGCGAAGACCAGCTCCGCGTAGAAGACCCCCTCACGCAGGTCCGTGATGCGTACTTCGCTGAGCTCCTGGCCGACGGCTTCCAGCACGTCCTTGAACAGATCGTGGGTCAGCGGCCGTGCGGGAGCCATGCCCTGCTGGGCGAAGGCGATCGCCGTCGCCTCCCCCGGACCGATCCAGATGGGGAGGTAACGGTCGCCTCCCACTTCACGCAGCAGCACGATCGGTTGGTTGGAGGGCATCTCGACCCGGACACCTACGACATCGAGCTCGTTCACACAGCAACCCTAGGCCGTGCCCGGGACGTTTGGGTAGTCGGGCCGGGATCGGGTGGGCGATCCGGGTCCCCGAGTCCACCCGTTTCAGGGCAGGCGCACCCCGAGGGCGCTCTGCACCAGCGCCGCGTGCAGTTTCACCGCGAGCCCCGCCAGCTCCTTGGTCCGGGCCTCCGCATGGGCCCTGGTCTGCGGGTTCCGGTGGCGCTTCAGCGGGGCGACCACCTGGTCCACCAGACCGGCCTCCCGATCGGCCGCGGCCTTCATCACCCGAAGGTGCCGCGGTTCGATCCCGAACCGCCCCAGCTGGACCACGAGCGAGGCCACCGTCACCGCCTCCGCGTCGTACGCCCCGTCGGCCAGCGGAGCGATGAGCCCGTAGGACTCCCACTCCTTCAGCTCCTGCTCGCCGATCCCGGCGGCGACCAGCAGCTCGTCCCGCCCGATCCGGGCCGCCGTGGGTCCCCCCGGGGGCTCGGCCACGGGCTCCGCGCCCCGCTGCCGGCCCACCGTGGGCAGCCGCACCGCCTCACCGCGCTCCATGGCGTCCAGGTGCTCGCGGATCACCTTGAGCGGCAGGTAGTGGTCCCGTTGCATACGCAGTACATGACCGAGGCGCTCGACATCGTGCGCGCTGAACTTCCGGTACCCGGCGGGGGTCCGCTGCGGCTCGACGAGGCCCTCCGACTCCAGGAAGCGGATCTTGGAGATGGTGATGTCGGGGAACTCGTCCCGCAGCACGTTCAGCACCGTGCCGATGCTCATCAGCCCACTGTCCGTGGCGGCGGCGCCGTGTCCGGCGCCGCCGCTCGGTGTTTGAAGCATGGACCTTCCCTGGGGGTACCCCCGTACGGCATGGGGAGAGGGTCAGTAGCCCCGCTGGCTCGCGTAGAAGACCAGCCGGTACTTGCCGATCTGCACCTCGTCACCGTTCGACAGAGCGACCTGGTCGATCCGCTCACGGTTGACGTACGTGCCGTTCAGACTGCCCACGTCGGCCACGGTGAACGAGCCGTCGGGGCTGCGCCGGAACTCCACGTGCCGACGGGAGACCGTCACGTCGTCCAGGAAGATGTCGCTCTGCGGATGACGCCCGGCGGTGGTCAGCTCGCCGTCCAGCAGGAACCGGCTGCCGGAGTTCGGCCCCCGGCGCACGACCAGGAGCGCGGAGCCCAGTGGCAGCGCGTCGACGGCCGCCTGCGCCTCGGGAGAGAGCGCCGGGATCGCCGTCTGGCCGGTGGCCTCGGCGTCGTACGCCTCCAGCCCGGAGATGGAGATCGTGGAGGTCGTCTCGGACGAACGCTCCGGGACCACTCCCGGCCGCAGCGGCGCGCCGCAGTTGGAGCAGAAGCGGCTGCTCTCCGCGTTGCGGTTACCGCACCTCGTACACACCAGGGCCGACATGGACGGATCCTCCTGCCGCGGCTGCCCCGCCGGGGCGTTCGACGCGTACGGACCGGGGGCAAACCCTCCACCCGTACCTGAGGTTGACGGTTGGCCGAAACCTATGCCGGAGGACTGCGCAGGGTCAACAGACGGCGCGCCCTGACCTCCGGAAATGTCACCGCCCGGCCCAGCCACCTGGTCTCGGAACAGCGGGCGCTGGCCCTCTGCGTCAGGCTGCGCGCGGTGGCGAGCGGTCGCGTTGTCGCGGCCCTCTCGCGCGCTCTTGCCGAACAACTTCGCAAACAACTTCACGGGCGATTCCCCTTGACCGAAACAGACCCGCCCGTGGGGCAGGACGAACCCTGACTGACCGTACTGGTCGACCCGGACATCTTCACAACGTCCGTCTCCACCAGACAGTTTCCACCACGCACCACCCAATCGGTGCGCCGACCCCCCGCAACCTCATGCCCCTGCCGGACGTCCCGCATGCACCCCCGGTTCACTGGGAGGACGACCGAGCGTAGTCAGGCCGCTTCACCGCTCGCAAGGCGTCCACGACGATCTTGCTCGACCTCTCAACAGTAACGGTGGCGTGTTCCTTTTCCAGAGTCTGCACCACGCCTCCAGGGATGTTGAGCGCCGGTTCGAGGTCCTGCGGCTTGCCGATGACCTTGAAACGATAGGGCGCGTTGATCTTGTTCCCGTCGACGCCCACGCTCTTGCCGGAGTCCTCCAGGTACGTGCCCGCGACGACCCGTACGCCGTTCACCTGGATCGCCTCCGCGCCGGCGGCGCGCAGCTCCTGGATCGCGTCGAGCAGCATGTTCGCCTCGACCGTCCCCTTCGTGTCCTCGATCGTCATCGTGATACCGGGCCCCCGCGCGGCCACCGTGCCCGCCAGGATGCCGAGTTGCCGCTCCTTCTCGACCGTCTGCCTGCGGGCCTCCTCGGCCTGGTCGGAGCTGTTCTCCAGCTCGTCGCGCTGCTTCTCGAGACCCTGCTTCTCGTCCTCAAGACGCTGAGTACGGTCGTCCAGTTCATCGAGGATCCGGACGAGATCCTCCTGGCGGGCGCCGCGCAGCGCGCTGTCGCCGTCGCTGTTCGACGCCACCTGGACCGCCAGGCCGAAGCCCAGTCCGAACAGCAGCAGAGCGACGATGAGTTGGGCCCGCGTGACACGCGGCGGCCACAGTCCCTTCACCAGTCGCTGCCGGCCCGTCAGCCCGGGCTGCTGCCCCGCCGGGGCGTCCGCGGCCGGGGCCTCGGCCGGCGGCACCTCCGCGGGCAGCTCCTCGCGCAGGCGGTTCCCGGGTTTCTGCTCGTGGTCGCTCATCGGCCTCACGCCCGGAACACGTGCCGGCGGATCGCCGCGGCGTTGGAGAAGATGCGGATGCCGAGGACGACCACGACACCGGTGGACAGCTGGGCGCCCACGCCCAGCTTGTCGCCCAGGAACACGATCAGCGCGGCCACGACCACGTTCGACAGGAACGACACCACGAAGACCTTGTCGTCGAAGATGCCGTCGAGCATGGCCCGCAGACCACCGAAGACGGCGTCGAGCGCCGCCACGACGGCGATCGGCAGATAAGGCTCGACGGCGGCCGGAACCTCGGGCCGGACCAACAGGCCGGCCACGACTCCCACGACGAGGCCCAGTACGGCGATCACGATGTGCCCTTCTCGGTTATCGGCTGTGCAGTTCGTACGATCACGCTCGGTGCGGCGGGCAGCTTCAAATCGTCCGCCACGGAGAGGGCGGTCCGGATGCCGTAGTTCTCCTGCAGGGCGTGCAGGTACAGCCCGTCGACACCGTCCTGGAACCGGGTGCTGAGCCCCTTGCCGTCCCCCACCGCGAGCACCGTGTACGGCGGCACCAGCGGCCTGTTGTCGACCAGTATCGCGTCCCCCGCGGCCCTGATGGCGGACAGCGCGGTCAGCCGCTGCCCGTTGATGGAGATCGCCTCGGCCCCCGAGGCCCACAGGCCGTTGACCACGCGCTGCATGTCCCGGTCACGCACCCGCCCGGTGTCGGAGAACCCGGAGGTGCCGCGCGGCTCACCGTCGCCGCCGGTACCGACGTCCTTGGCGTCGTTCACCACGAGCTTGACCCCGGGCCCCCGCACCTCCACGGCCCCGGACAGGATGCCCACCAGGTCGGACCGACCACTGCCGCCGCTCTTCTCCAGCGCCTCGCGCTGCCGCGCGCTGACGTCGTCGCGCAGCTTGTCGACACTGTCCTCCAGCTCGTCCGCCGCCGCGGTCTCCCCCTCGATGCGGTCGATGAGCTCCTCGCGCTCCTTGGCGACGACGGGAGCCGCGACCCGTGCCTGTGCCGCCCCGACCGTCACGACCAGGGCGGCGAGCACGAGACCCGCTGCCAGGCCGAGCTTGGCACGCAGGGTCTTGGGCATACCGCCGGTGCCCTCGGCCTTCTTCCTCGCGGCGGCCTCGGCGTACCCGTCGTCGAGGCTGTGGTCCATGACGTTGGTGAGCAACGACATGGACGCGTCCGGGCGTGCGGGCCGCGTGGATGTGCTCCGAACGGGGGATTGCTGCGGCATGCCGCACATCGTCGCACGCCACGACGACCACCTCCGCACGGCCCCACCGGCGTGCCGGACAGGCCCCCTTGGGGACACTTGTCCGGCACGCACGCGTGCGGTGTGTTTTCAGCGGCCCGCGCTGTCCACGACCGCCGACCACTCGTCGAGGAGCGCCTGCGCCGAGGCGTCGTCCGGCCCCTCGGCCCACAGGTGGGTGACCGCCTCGGCCGGGTCCGGCAGCACCATCACCCAGCGCCCGTCGGTCTCCACCACACGCACGCCGTCCGTGGTGTCCACGAAGCGGTCTCCGGCCTCCTCGACGACCCGCCGCATCACCAGCCCCTTGACGGCCCACGGAGTCGCCAGATCCCGCTTGAGGACGTGCGCCCTCGGGATCCGCGCGTCGATCTGGCTGAGCGTGAGCTGTGTCCGCGCCACCAACCCGATCAGCCGCACGAAGGCCGCCGTACCGTCGTAGACGCTGCTGAACTCCGGGACGATGAATCCGCCCTTGCCGTCGCCTCCGAAGATCGTCCCTTCCTCACCACCGACACGCGTCAGGTCGTCCGGAGAGGTCGTCGTCCACTCGACCTGGGTGCCGTGATAGGCCGCCACCTGCTCGGCGATCCTGGTGGTCGTCACCGGCAGCGCGACCCGGCCGCTGCGCCGTTCGGCGGCGACCAGGTCCAGCATCACCAGCAGAGCCCGGTCGTCCTCGATGATGCGGCCCTTCTCGTCGACGAGCGAGAGCCGCTCACCGACCGGGTCGAACCGCACACCGAACGCGGCCCGCGAGGACGCCACGATCTCACCGAGGCGCACCAGCCCCGACCGTCGCATGTCGGCCGACTCCGTAGGCCTGGACTCGTCGAGGCCCGGGTTGACGGTCAGCGAGTCGACACCGAGCTTCCCGAGCAGACTGGGCAGCACGAGTCCCGCACTGCCGTTGGACGCGTCCACGACCACCTTGAGTCCCGACTCCGCGATCCCGGTCGTGTCGACGTTCCGCAGCAGCGACCCGGTGTACGAGTCGTACACGCTGGCCGGGAAGTGCAGGTCACCGATCTCCCCGGGGAACGCTCGCCGGTACTCCTGCCGCGCGAACACCCGGTCGAGCTTCCGCTGACTGCCCTGCGACAGGTCGGCTCCCTGCCCGTCGAAGAACATGATGTCGACGGAGTCCGGCACACCGGGCGTGGTCCGGATCATGATCCCGCCGGCGCTGCCCCGCGCGGTCTGCTGCCGCGCCACGGGCAGCGGTACGTTCTCCAGGTCCCGTACGTCGATGGCGCTCGCCTGCAACGCGGAGATCACGGCTCGTTTCAGCGCGCGGGCACCACGGGAGTGGTCACGGGCGGTGGTGACCGTCGAGCCCTTCTTCAGGGTCGTCGCGTAGGCACCGGCGAGCCGCACGGCCAATTCCGGCGTGATCTCCACGTTCAGGATGCCCGACACCCCTCGGGCACCGAAGAGATGCGCCTGCCCCCGGGATTCCCAGATGACCGAGGTGTTGACGAAGGCACCGGCCTCGATGGTCTTGAACGGATAGACCCGAACATTGCCCTGGACGATCGATTCTTCACCGACCAGGCATTCGTCACCGATGACCGCGCCGTCCTCGATCCGTGCCGCACGCATGATGTCGGTGTTCTTGCCGACGACACAGCCCCGCAGGTTGCTGTGCGGCCCGACGTACACGTTGTCGTGGACGACGGCCTTGTGCATGAAGGCGCCGCTCTTGACGACGACGTTGGAGCCCACGACCGTGTGCTCCCTGATCTCGGCGCCGGCCTCCACCTTGGCGTAGTCCCCGATGTAGAGGGGCCCGCGCAGCACGGCGTCGGGGTGCACCTCGGCTCCCTCGGCCACCCAGACTCCGGGAGAGATCTCGAAGCCGTCGATGTCGACGTCGACCTTGCCTTCCAGTACGTCGGCCTGGGCCTTCACGTAGCTCTCGTGCGTGCCGACGTCCTCCCAGTAGCCCTCGGCCACATAGCCGTAGATGGGCTTGCCTTCCTTCATCAGCTGCGGAAAGACGTCACCGGACCAGTCGACGGGCACATCGGGGTCGACGTAGTCGAAGACCTCGGGCTCCATGACGTAGATACCGGTGTTCACGGTGTCCGAGAAGACCTGCCCCCAGGTCGGCTTCTCCAGGAAGCGCTCGACCTTGCCTTCCTCGTCGACGATGGTGATGCCGAATTCCAGTGGGTTGGGCACGCGCGTCAGACACACGGTGACGAGCGCGCCCTTTTCCTTGTGGAAATTGATCAGCTCAGTGAGGTCGAAGTCGGTGAGAGCATCGCCGGAGATCACAAGGAAGGCATCGTCCTTCAACGCCTCCTCGGCGTTCTTGACGCTTCCGGCGGTACCGAGTGGCTTCTCCTCATTGGCATAGGTGAGCTCCATTCCGAGCTCTTCGCCGTCACCGAAGTAGTTCTTGACCAGCGAAGCCAGGAACTGGACGGTAACGACGGTCTCGTTGAGCCCATGCCTTTTGAGCAGCCGCAGAACGTGCTCCATGATCGGCCGGTTGACGACCGGCAGAAGCGGCTTGGGCATGCTCGAGGTCATGGGACGAAGGCGTGTGCCTTCGCCACCAGCCATCACGACGGCCTTCATGTCGGAAGCGTCCTCCTCTAAGAGACGACGGTCTAGCCGACTTCACCCGCACAGATTCTCCCGCACTTTTCCAGCGCGGGCCATTCGGCGGCTACGGGCCGCACAATCAGCGAGTTCAATCGGCCATGGCGTCCGCACGAACCAAGCGGCGGACCTGCACCACGTAGAGAACTCCTGCCCACCAGTACAGGGTTGTACCCCATCCGGCGAACGCCCATCCGAAAATAGCAGCGAGTGACGCGATCCATCCACTTCCGTCACTGAGCAGGAGCAGGGGGAACGCGTACATGAGGTTGAACGTGGCGGCCTTCCCCAGGAAGTTCACCTGCGGCGGCGGATAGCCGTGCCGGCGGAGGATGCCGACCATCACCAGCAGGACCAGTTCCCGCGCAAGCAGTACAGCGGTCAACCAGAGGGGCAGGATCTCGCGCCAGGTGAGTCCTACCAGGGTCGACAGGATGTAGAGCCGGTCGGCCGCGGGGTCCAGGAGCCGGCCGAGGCTGCTGATCTGGTTCCAACGCCGGGCCAGCTTGCCGTCCAGGTAGTCGCTGACCCCGCTCAGGGCGAGCACCAGCAGAGCCCAGCCGTCGCTCTTCGGGCCGCCGAACTCGGGCCTGAGGATCAGCCAGAGAAAGAGGGGCACGCCGACGAGACGAGCCATGCTGAGGATGTTCGGGATGGTGAGGACCCGGTCAGTCTGGACGCGGGTCTCCTGGACCTCCACCCGGGGGCCTCCTGGGGGAAACGAGCCAATGATGCTCACTGACCTTACCTCAACGCAAAAAAGCTCTGGCTCTCGGGCTGCATACCCGAGAGCCAGAGCTCCAATAATTGTTCGGCGGCGTCCTACTCTCCCACAGGGTCCCCCCTGCAGTACCATCGGCGCTGTAAGGCTTAGCTTCCGGG
>NZ_BMWA01000004.1:315611-385315 GCF_014650995.1 Streptomyces viridiviolaceus | reverse complement strand
GCTGTTGAGTTCTCAAGGAACGGACGCTTCCTTTGTACTCACCCTCTCGGGCTTTCCTCCGGGCGCTTCCCTTCGGTCTTGCGTTTCCGACTCTATCAGATCTTTCCGATCCGATTTCCTCGGTGCTTTCCAGGTTCTCGCTCTCGCGTTTCCCTTTCCGGCGGTTCCGACTCTATCAGATCCTTTCGGGCTCTGATTCCCCGTCAGAGGGGGTTGTCTTCGCGGCCGTTGGGCCGTTCCGACGTCTCAAACTTTAGCGGACTCTCTCCGCGATTCTCAAATCGCGGCCGGAATTGAATTCGGGCATGCCGAAATCGTTCCCGCTGGGAGGTCGTGCTGGTGGTTTGAGGTGCCGCTGCTGCGGCGGAGGTGCTGCCGCAGAACCGTTACGGCCCCGTGGCAACCCGGAGAACCTTACGGATCGGGTCGGGGGGTGTCAAGCACCCCCTGTCAAGATCTTTTCAGTCGAGGTCGGTGAGCCGGCCGCCCGCGTCGGGCTGGGCGTGCTCCACCCTGCGCAGGAGGCGGGTGAGGACCTCCCCGAGGGCCGAGCGCTCCTCCTGGGACAGGTCCTGGAGGAGGTCCTCCTCGAAGACGGAGGCGAGGCGCATGGCCGCCAGCCACTTCTCGCGGCCCTCGCCCGTCAGCTCCACGATGACGCGGACGCGGTTGTTCTCGTCGCGCTCCCGGGTCACAAGGCCCTCGGCGACCATGCGGTCGATGCGGTGGGTCATCGCTGCCGGGGTGAGGCCGAGGCGCTTGGCAAGGTCGCTGGGGCCCAGACGGTAGGGGGCGCCGGAGAGGACGAGCGCCTTGAGCACCTCCCACTCGGCGTTGCTGATGCCGAGCTCGGCGGTCTGGCGGCCGTACGCGACGTTCATACGGCGGTTCAGCCGGGAGAGCGCCGAAACGATCTTCTCCACCTGGGGGTCGAGGTCCTGGAACTCGCGCTGGTAGGCGGCGATCTGTTCTTCGAGTGTCGGCTCGCCGGCGCCGGAGGTGTCGCCCATGGTCCGCAGTATGGCACGCGACTCCTTTGCATCGAAGTCCTTCACTGTATACTCTTTAGTATCGAACTTTAGCTTTGAAGTCTTCAGTCATAACTGCTGGGACTGGCTACCTGAGAGAGGTGAACGTGACCAGGGCGATGGGCGCAGCGATGCGCCGGATCCACGTGGGCAACGCACTCAGCGCGTTCGGGCTCGGTTTCACCGTTCCCTACCTGTACGTCTATGTGGCGCAGGTGCGGGGACTGGGTTCCGTGACGGCGGGTCTCGTACTCGCCGTCTTCGCCGTGGCCGCGCTCATCGTGCTGCCGTTCGCCGGGCGGGCGATCGTCCGGCGGGGCCCGCTGCCGGTGCTGCTCGTCGCCCTGGTCACCGCCGCGCTCGGCGCGCTGAGCCTCGGGCTGTCGGCGTCGGCGGCGACCGTGCTGCTGTCCGCCGCCGCGCTGGGGGCCGGCCAAGCCGTGATGCAGCCGGCGCTCGCCACGATGATCGTGGATTGCTCGACAGCGGAGACGCGGTCGCGGGCGTTCGCGATGCAGTTCTTCCTGCAGAACCTGGGACTCGGCGTCGGCGGGCTCATCGGCGGGCATCTCGTCGACACCTCCAGCGCCGCGTCCTTCACGCTGCTGTTCGCGATCGAGGCGGCCATGTTCCTGGTGCTGGTCGCCGTGATGGCTACGGTGCGGACGCCGCACGCACCCCGCGTGGCCGAGGTGCCGGGGCAGTCGGCCGGGGGCAGCTGGAAGCAGCTGCTGGGCAACCGGGCCATGGTGCAGCTGTGTGTGCTGGGCTTCGTGCTGTTCTTCGCCTGCTACGGACAGTTCGAGTCCGGACTGAGCGCGTACGGCGTCGAGGCCGCCGGGATCTCCACGTCCGCGCTGGGCACGGCGCTGGCGGCGAACACGCTGATGATCGTCGTCGCGCAGTTCGCGGTGCTGAAGTTCGTGGAGCGGCGGAAGCGCTCGCGCGTCATCGCCGCGGTCGGGCTGATCTGGGCCGTGGCGTGGGCCGTGGCCGGGTACGCCGGGCTGGGGCACGGCAGCCAGGCGATGGCGACGGCCGCGTTCATCTCGACGTACGCGCTGTTCGGGCTGGGTGAGGCGATGCTGTCGCCGACCCTGGCGCCACTGGTGGCCGACCTGGCGCCGACCGGGATGGCCGGGCAGTACAACTCGGCGTTCGCCCTGGTCAAGCAGCTCGCACTGGCGATCGGGCCGGCGGTGGGCGGACCGCTCGGTGCCTCGCTGCACGCGCCGTACATCGTGGTGTTCCTGCTGTTCTCGCTGGGGATCACGGTGCTGGCGGTGCGCCTTGGGCGGCAGCTCACGGACGTCCAGAACCAGCCGGCGCTCGCACGGAGCCGGGTGGTCACGAAGGGCGGAGCGCCCGCCGACGCCGTGGCCGCCGCGGAGGCCTGAGCAAGGTCGTGAGCGCAGCCGTGACGGAGCTGCCGCCCGTCACGGCTTCGGCAGGACGAATTCGCACCAGACCGCCTTTCCGCCGCCGGGGGTGCGCCTGCACCCCCAGTTGGAGGCGATCGTCGCCACGATGGCGATGCCCCGGCCGGACTCGTCCGCCGGTTCCGCACGGCGCCGTCTGGGCAGGTGGTCGTCGCCGTCGGTGACCTCGATGATCAGGCGGCGGTCGGTGCGGCGCAGGCGCAGCCGCATGGGGGGCGTGCCGTGCTGGAGGGAGTTGGCCACCAGCTCGCTGGTGGCCAGTACGCCCAGGTCGTGCAGTTCGGCGGGGAAGCGCCAGCTGGTCAGGACGCCGGAGGCGAAGGCACGCGCGCGGGGGGCCGCCTCCACACCGCCGAGCAGTTCCAGGGCGGCGTTGCGGAAGAGCTCGGCGTCGGGGCCGGTGCGGGCGGGATGCTGGAGGACCAGGACGGCCACGTCGTCGTCGTGGTCGGCCGTGACCCCTGCGGAGCGGACCAGGCGGTCGCAGACCACCTGCGGGCTGCCGGTCGCTCCGGCGAGGGCGCGTTCCAGGGCGGCGATGCCCTCGTCCAGGTCCTCGTTCCTGCGTTCCACCAGGCCGTCCGTGTAGAGGACGGCGGTGGAGCCGGGGGTCAGGGAGACCGAGCCCGAGGTGTGCATCCAGCCGCCCGTGCCGAGCGGGGGGCCGGTGGGTTCGTCGGCGCGTCGGACGGTGCCGTTCTCGTCCCGGACCAGGATGGGCAGGTGGCCCGCGGAGGCGTACACCAGCCGTCCCTCGTTCGGGTCGTGGATGGCGTACACGCAGGTGGCGATCTGGTTGGCGTCGATCTCGGTGGCGAGGCCGTCGAGCAGCTGGAGGACCTCGTGCGGGGGGAGGTCGAGACGGGCGTAGGCCCTGACCGCCGTGCGGAGCTGGCCCATGACGGCCGCCGCGCGCACGCCCCGGCCCATGACGTCGCCGATGACCAGGGCGGTGCGGCCCCCGCCGAGGGTGATCACGTCGTACCAGTCCCCGCCGACCGCGGCCTCGGTGCCGCCGGGGTGGTAGGTGGCGGCGATGCGCAGGTCGTCGGGTTCTTCGAGTTCCTGCGGGAGCAGGGAGCGCTGGAGGGTGACGGCCGTTTCGCGCTGGCGGCGTTCGCTCGTGCGCAGGCGTTCGGCGGCTTCGGCGTGGTCGGTGACGTCGGTGGCGAAGACGAGGACCCCGCCGGCGTCGCCCTCGGTCACCGGGGTGCAGGTGAAGGTGTAGGAGCGCCCGTCGGGGGCCTTCCTTGACTTGAGCGTGCGGGGTCTGCGGCTGCGCTGGACCTGGTCCAGGAGCGGGAAGAGGCCCAGTTCGTCGAGCTCGGGGAGGGCCTCGCGCGCGCGGGCGCCCGGGGTGCGTGCGCCGAAGGCCGCCGTGTAGGCGTCGTTGACGTAGGCGATGCGGTGGTCGGGTCCGTGGACCAGGGCGACGAGGGCGGGAACGCGGTCGAGGACGTCTCTCACGGGCAGGTCGTCGACGGCGGGTACGGGCGGCGCCTCATCGGTCAGTTGTTCGGTGCGGGCGGCGGGCACGGAGCCGTCTCCCCGCCGGTCCTGGGAGACCGTCGTGTCGGTCCGCGCTGCGGCGCGGCGCTGCGTTCCGGGGAGTCGGGCGCTCCAGCGCGTGAAGTTCACGAATCCTTGCCTCGTGTAGTTGTCGGCGGCCGGCACCGGAACCGGACGGGTCCCGGGGGGCCGCGCGGGGCGAGCGGTGGCCCGTCCGCGCTCGTGGACCAGTCTGGCAGGGTGCCGACCGGGCCGACATCCGTCAGACGCCGGGCCGGCCAGGGGAGTTCCTGAGTCCGCTCAGGACGACCCCTTCGGGTCTCCCGGCGGCTCCTGAGAAGGCTTTCCACCGGCCGCGAGTTCGAACTCCGCACGGGGATGTTCGAGTGAGCCCAGGGAGACGATCTCCCGTTTGAAGAGCCCGGAGAGCGCCCATTCGGCCAGGACGCGCGCCTTGCGGTTGACGGTGGGAACCCTGCTGAGGTGGTAGGCGCGGTGCATGAACCACGCGGGGTAGCCCTTGAGCTTTCGTCCGTAGACGTGGGCGACGCCCTTGTGGAAACCGAGGGAGGCGACGGAGCCCGCGTACTTGTGCGCGTACGTGTCGAGAGGCTCGCCGCGCAGGGCGTGTACGACGTTGTCGCCGAGGACCCTGGCCTGGCGGAGGGCGTGCTGGGCGTTGGGTGCGCACTCACGGCCGGGTTCGGCGGCGGTGACGTCGGGGACTGCGGCGGCGTCGCCCGCGGCCCACGCGTGCGGCGCGCCCTCGACGGCCAGCTGGGGAGTGCACTTCAGCCGGCCGCGTTCGTCGAGGGGCAGGTCGGTGGCGGCGAGGACCGGGTGGGGTTTGACGCCGGCCGTCCAGACGACCGTACGGGTGGGGAAGCGGGCGCCGTCGCTGAGGACGGCGACGCGGTCCGCGCAGGACTCCAGGCGGGTTTCGAGGCGTACGTCGATGTTGCGGCGGCGCAGTTCGGCGACCGCGTAGCGGCCCATGTCCTCGCCGACCTCGGGCAGGATGCGGGCCGTGGCCTCGACGAGGATCCACTTCATGTCCTCGGGACGGACGTTGTGGTAGTGGCGGGCGGCGTAGCGGGCCATGTCCTCCAGTTCGCCGAGGGCCTCGACGCCGGCGTAGCCGCCGCCGACGAAGACGAAGGTGAGGGCGGCGTCCCGGAGGGCTGGGTCGCGGGTGGAGGAGGCGATGTCCATCTGTTCGATGACGTGATTGCG
The DNA here is from genome assembly GCF_014650995.1 of Streptomyces viridiviolaceus. Classification (GTDB taxonomy): domain Bacteria; phylum Actinomycetota; class Actinomycetes; order Streptomycetales; family Streptomycetaceae; genus Streptomyces; species Streptomyces viridiviolaceus. Next base: position 380,106 of record NZ_BMWA01000004.1, on the reverse strand, counting down.
CAGGCCGATGGCCTCCTCGACGGTCTTGAAGCCGATGCCGTGGTCGGCGAGGCCGGGGACGGGGAGGGTGCGCGAGACGGATCCGGGCGCGAGGACGAGTTCGTCGTAGGCCAGCCGGCGTGCGCCCGTGCCCTCCTCCTCGGTGGCGAGGGTGGTGATGGTCGCGGTGCGGGCGCTGTGGTCGATGGACCTGGCCTCGCCGACGACGACCCGGCACCGGTCGAGGACGCGGCGCAGGGGCACGACGACGTGGCGCGGGGAGATGGAGCCGGCCGCGGCCTCGGGGAGGAACGGCTGATACGTCATGTACGGGTCGGGCGTCACGACCGTGATCTCGGCCTCGCCCCGCTTCAGTTCGCCCTTCAGCTGCCGCTGCAGACGCAGGGCCGTGTACATCCCGACGTAGCCGCCACCGACAACGAGAATGCGCGCACGTTCCTTCACCATCCCATGACGCACCCGGCGCTTGCGTTTGTCCACAGGCCCGGCAATTTGTGTGACCGGAGGCCGAGCGCGTGCCGCGTCGGCCAGATCGCCGGGGAGCGGAGCAGCCGTGCAGGTCAGTGGGGGTGGGCCGGGAGGCGGAAGAGGGCACATTAGGGGCGTATGCGATCCGTACTCCGATCGGGGGGCGCTCCGTGCGGAACCTGCCCCTTCTGAATTGACTCCCGCTCAACTATGTTCGTGTCGACGGGGTGGAGGGGGATGCGCTCATCGGGTCCGCGACGGGCGGGCCGCCGAACCGGGCCTGTTCCACGCGCTCCGGCTTTCAATGGCGGGGAGAGTCTCCGGGGGGAGACGTCATTACCGGGGGATTGTCTATGCATGTTCAGGACTCTCATTGGTCGTCCGCATCCGCTGTGGCGACCGGCGGCGCGGTGAGCGCGGCGGCGGGCGGCGGGCGCGGGGACGGAGCGCGGACGGCACCGTTGCGCGTCGACGCCCAGCGCAATCTGGAGCACGTGCTGCGCGCCGCGCGCGAGGTGTTCGGCGAGCTGGGATACGGCGCGCCGATGGAGGACGTGGCCCGGCGCGCACGGGTCGGTGTCGGCACGGTGTACCGGCGCTTCCCGAGCAAGGACGTCCTGGTGCGGCGGATAGCCGAGGAGGAGACGGCGCGGCTGACCGAGCAGGCCCGCGCGGCTCTCGGCCAGGAGGACGAGCCGTGGTCGGCGCTGTCGCGCTTCCTGCGGACGTCGGTGGCCTCGGGTGCCGGCCGGCTGCTGCCTCCGCAGGTACTGCGGGTGGGGGTGGCGGACGACGGTGCCGGCGAGCCCCGGGTGCCGCAGCAGCGCGTGCAGCCGGGCTCCGGTGAGCTGCGGCTGGTGCCGGAGGAGCCGGTGCCCGTCGGTGCGTCCGCCGGTGCGCCGGGTTCCGCGGAGGACGACGCCGGGGCGGCGGCGCTGCTGGACGTCGTCGGCCGGCTCGTGGAGCGGGCGCGCACGGCGGGCGAGCTGCGGCCGGACGTGTCGGTGGCGGACGTGCTGCTGGTGATAGCCACGGCGGCGCCCTCGCTGCCGGACGCGGCGCAGCAGGCGGCGGCCTCTTCCCGGCTGCTGGACATCCTGCTGGAGGGGCTGCGGTCGCGGCCCGCGTGAGACGGCGGTGCCCGCGGCGGGCGGGGATCCGGTCCGCGCCGCCGCGGTCACCATGACGGGACGACTGCGCCCGGGACCGTCCGGGACGGCCCGGTCCTGCCCGGCCGGGCAGGACGGCAGTTGATCCGTCCCTCACCGGGTGACCTCTGGTACTGCCTTGCGGCAGCTCCCCACGGACGAGTGATGGTGCGCACAGCGCAGGTCTGACCAAAAGCCGATATGGCACGCTGACCCGGTGTTCGGGACTGGTCGGGCAGGTGGCGGGGGCTTTCCGCGATGAGCGTTGACGGGCGGGGCGGTTCACTCGGTGACGGCGGTGCAGAGCCCGGCGGTCCGCCGCAGGTGCCCGGTCAAGGGGGGCCGGCGCGGGTCCCACCGGGCGTCGGCCCGGCGGAGAGCAGCAGTGTCCCGGCCCAGCGCGAACGGCACGAGGACAGCGTGCTGCCGCCGCCGCGCGAGCTGCCGGCGTCCGACGCCGAGCTGATCGGACGGATGCGCGCGGGTGACGACGCGGCCTACGAGGAGCTGTACCGGCGCCACGCGGAAGCAGTCCGCCGGTACGCGCGTACTTGCTGCCGCGACACCCACACCGCGGACGACCTGACCGCCGAGGTGTTCGCCCGCGTGCTCCAGGCGGTGCGGGGCGGATCCGGACCCGAGTACGCCGTACGCGCCTACCTGCTCACCACGGTCCGGAGGGTCGCCGCCGGCTGGACGCAGTCGGCCAAGCGGGAGCAACTGGTCGACGACTTCGCGGTGTTCGCCGCGCAGTCCTCACACACCTCCAAGGTGTCGGACGACGACACCCTGGAACTGGGCGCCGACGTCCGCGCCATGCACGAGGCCGAGCAGTCGATGGCCATGCAGGCCTTCCGGTCGCTGCCGGAGCGGTGGCAGGCCGTGCTGTGGCACACCGAGGTCGAGGACGAGTCGCCGAGCGAGGTGGCCACGCTCTTCGGGCTGGACGCCAACGGCACCCGCGTGCTGGCCAGCCGTGCCCGTGAGGGCCTGAAGCAGGCCTACCTCCAGGCCCATGTCAGCGCCGCCCTCACCGAGGACGAGAGGTGCGCCCGCTATGCCGACCAGCTCGGCACCTACGCCCGCGGCAGGCTGCGCACGCGAGCCGAACGGGGACTGCGCAAGCACCTGGAGGAGTGCGCGAGGTGCCGGCTGGCCGCCAGCCAGATCGAGGAGGTCGCGAGCGGCATTCCCGCCGTGGTGCCGGTCGCGGTCATCGGCTGGTTCGGCGTCGCCGGGTACGCCAAGGCGGCCGGGCTCGTCGCCGGCGGCGCGGGTGCGGCAGGAGCAGCGGGCGCGGCCGCCGCGGCGGGCGGCGGCTCCTCCGGCGGGGCGGGCGCCGGGGGCGGCGCGGCGGTCTCCGAGGGGCTGGGCGCGCCGGTGAAGGCCGGTATCGCGGCCGGTGTGGTCACCGTGGGCGTCGCCGCGGCGCTGGTGTTCGCACTGGCCGGCGACGACAGCCCGCCCGAGGAGCCGGAGGCGGCACCGCCCGCGTCCTCGCCGGTGGCCCAGCCCGCGCCGGACACGCCCGCACCGCCGACGCCGGACCCGCGCCCGAAGCCCTCGGTGATCGCGCACCGCCCGGCCCCGGCACCGAGCCCCACACCCACTCCGACACCCACCCCGACCGCCACGCCCACTCCGACACCGACACCGACACCGACACCGACACCGACAGCTACCCCCACGCCGACACCCGCCCCGACACCGACACCGACGCCGCCGCCCGCTCCGACCGTCTACCGGTGGAGCGAGCTGGAGTACGACGTCAGCGGTGACGGCACCGGGCCCGAGATGCGGATCGGCGAGAGCAGCTGGGTGTGGCAGCGGTCCGCGCTCTCGATCGCCGGTGAGCGGTACGCGCACGGCGTCACGGTGCACGGACGCTCCTCCGTCACCATCGACCTCAACCGCTCCTGCTCGTCCTACGACGCGCTGGTCGGCGTCGACGACCTGACGGTGAAGCTGGGCAAGGTCCACTTCTCGGTCCACGGCGACGGCGTCCAGCTGTGGAACTCGGGGATGGTCAAGGGCGGGGACGAGGCGGTCCCCGTCCATGTGGACATCGCGGGGCGCGAGACCCTGCGGCTGGTGGTCGAGCCGCACAGCCCCGTCGACACCGTGGCTGTCGCCGACTGGGCGGAGTCGCGGTTCACCTGCGCGTAGGGGCGACCGCCGGTGACGTGCCCGGCCTGGGCACAGTGGTCCGGCGTTCGCTCTGTCGCCCGGCGTGGGCACGGGCACTCCTGGTCGGGCGCTCACCCGGCGCCCGGCACAGGCACGGACACTCCTGGTCGGGCGCTCACCCGGCGCCCGGCACAGGCACGGACACTCCTGGTCCGCCGCTCACCCGGCGCCCGGCACGGGCACGGGCCAGGGTGGGTCACGCGGCCCGGCGCTGACGGGTTGCCGCCCGCGCCCACCCGTGCCGCCCCTGGGGGCAGGGGTACCTCCCAGGCCCTTCAGGCACTGGGGGAGGCACGACTGCCCGCGGTGACGCGACACGGCGGCGCGGGCGCCCTCGGTCACGGCGGCACGGCGCCTGGCGGTCGTGGCGGCACGGCGCGTGACTGCGCGCGGTGACGCGGCGCTGCGCGGGCACCGCGACGGACCCGCGGTCGCGTACGGCGAGAAGGGGACGTGTCGGGGGGTGTCCGCCCGCAGCGGTTGGCGCGTCAACGCCGGGCGAGCCGGTCACCCACCGATTCCGCGCCGTTCCGAGGACGGACACCCCCCGGCACGGCCCCGACCCACCCACAACCGAAAGCGCTACCCGCACCCCCGACCACCCGCACAGGCCGCCGCAGGCACCACCACGAAACCACCCGAGGCACCGTCAAACCCGCCGCACAACCGCCCCCGCACCCCCCAGCGCCCCCCGCTGCGGCGCGATCCCCGCCGGTACCGCCCGCTGCCGCCCAGGCGTCCCGGTCCAGCAGGTCCCCCTGCGAGCGAGCAGGCGCCCGAGCCACAGTTCCAGCGAGACGAGGTCGGCCAGCCCGTCCAACGGCAGCCTCTCCCCCGCCGCCGCCCCCCGCAGCGCCTTGCGCACCACCCGCGCCTCCACCAGCCCCGCCTCGGCGAGCAACGGCGTGTCGAACAGCGCGATCAACGAGTCCGCGGCCACCCGCAGCCCCGTCCGCGCGGCGGCAGCCGTCTGCGCCTGCGTCGGCGCCCCCCACCCGCTCGGCAGGTCCCGCACCCCGGCACCCTCCAGCACCGTGCGCAGGATCGCCGCCCGCGCCCCCGGCCGCACCCGCAGCGCCTCGGGCAGCGCACGGCAGGCGCGGACGACCTGGTTGTCGAGGAACGGCGCGTGCAGCCGCTGGAAACGGATCTCGGCGGCCTGCTCCAGCACCCGCACGTCCGCCGCCTGCCGGGCCAACGAGGCACGCGCGCGGAAGTCACCCGGCCGCTGCCCCGGTCCCATCCCGGAACGCTGCGTCGACCCCTGCAGGCGAACCGATACTTCTGCCAGCGCCTCCCCGGTCAGCCATCGCGCCGCCGGCCCGGGCCCGCCCCAGGTCAGCGCGGCGATCGACGCATCCACCGCCCCGCCGGGCTCGTCGAAGCGCCGCTGTCTGAGCCGGTCGGCGAGCACCTCCAGCCCGGTCCGGTACGGCGTCCGCGCCAGCCGCCGCGCCGCGGCGTACACGCGCGCGGGGACCATCACGGAACCGTCCGCCCTGGCCAGCGCGGCGACCGGGCGCACGAGATGGCGCCGCCGGCGGTCCATCAGCAGGTCGGCCAGCCGCGCCGGGTGCGCGTCCAGCACCTGCCGGGCGCCGTACCCGGTGAAGTGGTCCGCGCTGCCGGCGGCCAGCCGCGCCCGGTGCCGCGCCGCCGTGACCAGACTCGGCCCCGGTTCGTCGGTCAGCGGCCCGTCCAGAGCGGCGTACGGCAGCACCTCCTCGCCGCCCGTCACCACCACGTGGTGCAGCCGCGGGTTGGCGGCCAGCGCCCCGGCCCGCTCCAGCTCGGTCTCCTGCCCACCGACGGTCAGGTCGTTGAAGGTGACGGCGAGCAGCCGCTCCCCGGCCCCCGTCCCGTGCCCGAGGACGGTCCCCGGCATCCCCGGCAGCCCCGCCGCGAGCAGCGCCAGCGTCCCGGAGGCCGGCCCGCCGGACAGGTCCGCCCCGATCCCCGGCACCGGCATCCCGCGCGCGGCGCGCCGTTCGGCGGGCCCCATGCCGGGCACCGGCCCGGGGTCGATGCCGTCGCCGGGGACGTGCCGTGGCGCGGCGAGCCGGGTGCGCACGGCTTCCACCAGGGCGTCCCGCACACCGTCCACCGCGCTGTCGGGGTCGGCCGGGGGCGCCGCCACGGCCAGCGAGGCCACCTGCTCGTATCCGGCGATCTCCCGCGCCCCGGCGCGCAGGATCAGCGCATGCCCCGGCGGAATGCGCTTCACGCCGTCGTACGGGGTGGAGTCGCTCAGCGCGGCGGGCGCGTCGGGCGCGGCGAGCAGCGCGGCGAGGTGCCCGAAGTCGAGATTGGCCTCCACGAGGTCGGCCAGCGGCAGCGCGGCCGTGGCGTACGCCGTGCCACCCGCCCACGGGGTGTGGAACACGGGGCGTACCCCCGCGAGGTCACCGCAGACCGTGATCCGCCGGCCCACCTGGACGACGGCCGTGTAACTGCCGGGCCAGGCCGTCAGGTGCCGCAGCGCACCGCCGCGCGCGGCGAGGAGACCGACCCGCAGTTGCTCGTCCGACGCCCCGCAGATGCCGAGGACCGCGATCCGGGTCTGGGCGTCGGCCGTGACGACGCGTACCTCGTCGGGGCGCCAGTCACCGACCGCCCACAGGGGGTCGGGATCGCCCCACAGGAGCTGCGAACCCACGGGCTGCACGGTCTCACCGTCGTACCCGGTGGCCCCTGCGGAGCCGGCTCCGGCGATCCCCGCGACTCCCGCGGCGGCGCTGCTCCACCCCACCAACCACCGCATCGACGCCTCCACAGGCTGGGGACAACCAGTGCACCGTACGAACTGGTTCCCCATGCTGCCATGAAGGGCACGCCACGGAGTGTCGGCGGAGCCGCAAGCGCTCCCATGAATGCGCCCCCGCGGAGACCCACGCGATGACGCCGACTTCCCGTTCCCGTACTCCGGCGGCCGTCCGACCGGGCCACGACAGCGACGCGAATGCGCCCCCGCTACGCGCCCTTTGGACCCCCAACGCGCCCTCAAGTCCCATGGTGAGAGCGCTGCCGGCCCGAAACCACCGGGGTCGATTTTCAGCCTAATCGGCCTCACGCGAACAGGTTCGAACACGCTCCGTACAGGTTCTGCGCACCGCCGGGCGGTGCGCAGTCCGGGAGACGGGACACGCCTCCCGGACCGGTCCGCCGCCCGCGGGGATGGAGGCGGCGGTGTCCCCCAGCCCACTGGATCCAGTACAGCGGGCCGACCCACGCATCACCCATGGAACCGCTCCCCCCGTGGCCGGAGAAGAGCGCACGGACGGGCGCACGGCCACACACCGGGAGCACACGGCAACAGTCCGTACAGACACCGCACTTCAGTACGGACCACAATCCCGCCATCCGGAACAATGCCTCTTAACGCTTGGGATCCGGCGAACTACGCTGGGTTTACGAATGCCGCGTGGTTATGCCAGCGCGGCAGCCGTCTGTGTCGAGGGGTGGCGCATGTCCAGGGAGCAACGCGGGCCGAACGAAAAGCTCGGCGCCGTTCTCGCCCTCGCGGGAATCAGCAACGCAGGACTCGCCCGGCGCGTCAACGACCTCGGCGCCCAACGCGGGTTGACTCTGCGCTACGACAAGACGTCGGTGGCGCGCTGGGTGTCGAAGGGCATGGTGCCGCAGGGTGCGGCGCCGCACCTCATCGCCGCCGCCATCGGCCAGAAGCTCGGCCGCCCGGTGCCGCTCCACGAGATCGGCCTGGCGGACGCGGATCCCGCGCCCGAGGTGGGCCTCGCCTTCCCCAGAGACGTGGGCCAAGCGGTCCGGACGGCGACCGAGTTGTACCGTCTCGACCTCGCCGGCCGCCGGGCCGGCTCCGGTGGCATCTGGCAGTCGCTGGCCGGCTCGTTCGCAGTGAGCGCATACGCAACGCCCGCATCGCGGTGGCTGATAACCCCGGCCGACAGCTCGGTCGCGCGTGACGCGAGCCCGGCCGAGGGCTCCGGCGCACCGCTCAAAGTCGGCCACAGCGATGTGCAGAAACTGCGGGAGGCCGCCGAGGACGCCCGCCGCTGGGACTCCAAGTACGGCGGCGGCGACTGGCGTTCGTCGATGGTCCCCGAGTGCTTACGTGTCGAGGCGGCCCCGCTGCTCCTCGGCTCCTACTCCGACGAGGTCGGCCGCGCCCTGTTCGGCGCCTCGGCCGAACTGACCCGTCTGGCCGGCTGGATGGCCTTCGACACCGGCCAGCAGGAGGCCGCCCAGCGGTACTACATCCAGGCCCTGCGCCTGGCCCGCGCGGCAGCCGACGTCCCCCTGGGCGGCTACGTACTCGCCTCGATGTCCCTGCAGGCCACCTACCGCGGCTTCGGCGACGAGGGGGTGGACCTCGCCCAGGCCGCGCTGGAACGCAACCGGGGCCTGGCCACGGCTCGCACCATGAGCTTCTTCCGCCTGGTCGAGGCCCGCGCCCACGCGCGCGCGAACGACGCGGTGGCGGCCGGCGCGGCCCTGAAGGCCGCCGAGAGCTGGCTGGAGCGCGCCCGCCCCGGCGACAGCGACCCGACGTGGCTGGGTTTCTACTCCTACGACCGGTTCGCCGCCGACGCGGCCGAGTGCTACCGCGACCTGAAGGCACCACGCCAGGTCCGCCGCTTCACCGAGCAGGCCCTGTCGAAACCGACGGAGGAGTTCGTACGCTCGCACGGGCTCAGGCTCGTCGTCTCAGCGGTGGCCGAACTGGAGTCGGGCAACCTGGACGCGGCCTGCGAGCAGGGTGTGCGGGCGGTCGAGGTCGCCGGGCGCATCTCCTCCGCCCGTACCACCGAGTACGTCAGGGACCTCCTGCACCGGCTGGAGCCGTACGGCGACGAGCCGCGCGTGGTCGAGCTGCGCGAGCGCGCCCGCCCGCTGCTGATGACCACGGCCTGAGACGCCGGCCCCGGGTTTGAAGGCATTGTCAGTGGCGCAGTGCACTATCGAAGCCGGGAGGTGGACCGGGAGATGGAACGAGTGCGGACCGCACACGACTGCGACGTGCTGGTGATCGGCGGCGGGATCGTCGGCCTGTCGACCGCGCACGCGATCACACGCGCCGCGCCCGGCACCCGGGTGACGGTGCTGGAGAAGGAGCCCGGCCCGGCCCGGCACCAGACGGGCCGCAACAGCGGTGTCATCCACAGCGGCATCTACTACCGCCCCGGCTCGCTGAAGGCGCGCTACGCGGTCCGGGGCGCCGCCGAGATGGTCAAGTTCTGCGCCGAGTACGGCATCGCCCACGCCGTCACCGGCAAGCTGATCGTCGCCACCGACCGGGCGGAGCTGCCCCGGCTGCACGCGCTCGTGCAGCGCGGCCGGGAGAACGGCATTCCGGTGCGCGAGCTGGGCGCCGCACAGATCCCGGAGTACGAACCGGAGGTCCGGGGCCTGGCGGCCATACACGTCGGCACCACCGGCGTCTGCGACTACGTCGCCGTGGCCCGGCAGCTGGCCGCCGCGTCCGGCGCGGAGATCCGCTACGGCGCGGAGGTGCTCCGCATCGACCGCCGGCCGGAACGCGGAGTCGCCGTCCGCACCAGGTCGGGGGACGTGGTCCGCGCCCGGGTCCTGGTCAACTGCGCCGGGCTGCACTGCGACGAGATCGCCCGGATGACGGGCGACGAGCCGGGCATGCGGATCGTGCCGTTCCGGGGCGAGTACTACGAGCTGGCGCGGCCGGAGCTGGTACGGGGGCTGGTGTATCCGGTGCCGGATCCGGCGTTCCCGTTCCTCGGGGTGCATCTGACGCGCGGGATCGACGGGAGCGTCCACATCGGACCCAACGCGGTGCCGGCCCTGGCCCGCGAGGGGTACGGGTGGGGCGTCGTACGGCCCCGTGAACTGGGGGCGACGCTGGCGTGGCCGGGCTCGTGGCGGATCGCCCGGCGGCACTGGAGATACGGGGCTGGGGAGCTGCGGCGGTCGCTGTCCAAGGGGGCGTTCACGGCGGCGGTGCGCAGACTGCTGCCCTCGGTGACGGAGGGCGACCTGGTGGCGGCGGCCGCGGGAGTACGGGCGCAGGCGGTACTGGCGGACGGGACGCTGGTCGACGACTTCCTGATCCGTGAGGGGGAGCGTGCGGTACACGTACTGAACGCGCCTTCACCTGCGGCGACCGCGGCACTGCCCATCGGGCGGGAAGTGGCCCGCAGGACACTGACGGCGCTGGCCCACTGCTGACGGGTTCCTGCCGGGGGTGGGGCCGCGCGCCCCGGCGCTCGCGGGGTGCCGCCGCGCCGCCCGTGCCGCCCCTGGGGGGACCTCCCAGGCCGTTCAGGCACTGGGGGAGGCACGACTGCCCGCGGTTGCGACGGCACGGCGCCCCGCGGGCACCGCGACGGCGCCGCAGTCGCGTACGGCGAGAAGGGGACGTGTCGGGGGGTGTCCGCCCGCAGCGGTTGGCGCGTCAACGCCAGTCAGATGGTCACCCACCGATTCCGCGCCGTTCCGAGGACGGACACCCCCCGGCACGGCCCCGACCCACAACCCAACCGATGGCGCCACACGCACCCCCACCGCACCCGCACAGGCCGCCGCAGGCACCCACAGACACCACCGCCATCACGACGACCCCGCAGAAGCCCGCCCTCCCCGTAAAATTGGGTCACTGTGTCTGATCTCCGTAACGCCTCCGAAGGCCCCCACCCCACCACCCCCGGCATCGGCCTCTCCCTCCGGCACACCCGTGCCAAGGGCGAGCCCCGGTTCCCCGACGGCCCGAAGGCCGACCCCGCCGGGTCGCACTTCGAGCGGCGGATCCGGAGCTTCCAGCCCAGGCGCAGCAGGGTGACCGCCGGCCAGGCGGACGCGCTGCAGCGGCTGTGGCCCAAGTGGGGACTGGACATCGACGGACAGCGGGTCCTCGACCTCACCGAGCTGTTCGGGAACGACAACCCCGTCGTCCTGGAGATCGGCTTCGGCATGGGCGAGGCCACCGCGCAGATGGCCGCCGCGGCCCCGGACACCAACATCCTCGCGGTGGACGTGCACACCCCCGGCCAGGGCAACCTGCTCGGCCTCGCGGACCGGGAAGGGCTGTCCAACATCCGCGTCGGCAACGGCGACGCGATCATCCTCCTGCGCGAGATGCTCGCCCCGGACTCCCTCGACGGACTGCGCGTCTACTTCCCCGACCCCTGGCCCAAGAAGCGGCACCACAAGCGCCGGCTGATCCAGCCGGAGTTCCTGACCCTGGCCGCGTCCCGGCTCAGGCCGGGGGCCGTGGTGCACTGCGCCACCGACTGGGAGCCGTACGCGGAGCAGATGCTCGAGGTCCTCACCGCACACCCCGACTTCGAGAACGCCGTGCCCGACGGCGGTTTCGCGCCGCGCCCCGCCGAGCGGCCGCTGACCCGTTTCGAGGGCCAGGGACTGGACAAGGGTCATGTGGTGAACGACTTGCTCTTCCGTCGCGTACCGCACCGCGAACCGCACAAGGAGCAGCCCCCCACCGGTTAGGGTCCATGCCGTGGCCACCTGTCCCCCGCACCCGACGTATCCGAGGCGTCCGCACTGGTGGCAGCGCACCTGGGTGCGCTACGGCGCGCTGACCACCCTGCTCGCGCTCTCCGGCCTGGTCATCCTGGCCCTGGTGCGCGAACAGACCGGCACCGAAGGGTTCCTGGTGGGGCTCGGGCTCGCTGTTCTGCCCGTGCCCCTGCTCATAGCCGCCTTCCGCTGGCTGGACCGGGTCGAACCCGGCCCCTGGCGGAACCTGCTGTTCTCCTTCGCGTGGGGCGCCTGCGCGGCGGCGCTCATAGCGATCGTCGCCAACAGCTTCGCCACGCAGTGGATAGCGACCGCGACAGCGGACCCGTCGAGCGCCGACACCCTTGGTGCCACGGTCATAGCGCCGATCGTGGAGGAGTCCGCGAAGGCCGCCGCCGTCCTCCTGGTCTTCCTCTTCCGCAGACGCGACTTCACCGGCATCGTCGACGGCGTGGTGGTGGCCGGCGTCACCGCCACCGGCTTCGCGTTCACCGAGAACATCCTGTACCTGGGCACCGCCTTCGGCACCGACCAGCTCACCGGCGACCGCGGCATCGCCTCGGTCACGGCGGCGACCTTCTTCGTCCGCATCGTGATGTCGCCGTTCGCCCACCCGCTCTTCACCGTGCTCACCGGCATCGGCTTCGGCATCGCCGCCCTGTCCGCCGACCGGCAGCGGCTGCGGCGGACCCTGCTGCCGCTGTCCGGACTGCTGCTCGCGATGGGCATGCACGCGCTGTGGAACGGCTCCTCGGCACTCGGCGAGTACGGCTTCTTCGCCGTCTACGCCGCGTTCATGGTGCCGGCGTTCGGCCTGCTGACGTGGCTGGTGATCTGGACCCGGCAACGCGAGCTGGGGACCGTGCGGGCGGAACTGCCCGCCTACGCCGTCGCGGGCTGGCTGGGACCGGCCGAGCCGTTCGCGCTCGCCTCGATGCGGGCGCGGCGCGTCGCCCGGCAGTACGCGCGCGACCACGCAGGCAGGGCGGCGGCGCGGGCGGTGGCGGAGTACGAGGCGTACGCCACCTCGCTGGCCTTCCTGCGCCGGCGGGGCAGCCGCGGCCGGGCGGGTGCCGACTTCGTCGTACGGGAGCGGGAGCTGCTGGACGAGCTGTGGCGCAGGCGGGGCGTCGCGCGCCCGGCCCTGGACCACGCGGCACGGGCCACGGCACCCCCGGCACCCGTGCGCCCCGCACACCCTTGGCCGGGGCACGGCTCCCACGGGGCCTACGGGCTCCAAGGGGCTTGGGCCCAAGGGGCTCACGGAGCCTACGGGTTGCACGGGTCGTACGGGTCGTACGGCTTCCCGGGATGGCACGGGGGCTGGTACGGCAACCCGGTGTCGGCGCCGTACCCCGCTCACAACCCGTACCGGTCATAGCACCCCGGCGCGGGCAGCACCCCTGGGCATGCCGGCAGACCGGCAGCCCTGACGTCGGGGGGTTGCCGTCAGGACCGCCGGGGTTTCAGAGGCGTCAGGCCGACGTCAGAGGTTCAGGCCCTTGTCCCGCAGCCAGGCCATCGGGTCGACCCCGCTGTCGGCACCGCCCACGTGGACCTCGAAGTGGAGGTGCGGCCCGGTGACGTTGCCGGTGGCGCCCACGCGGCCGATGACGTCACCGGTGTTGACCTTCTGGCCCACGCTGACGTTGATCGAGGACTGGTGGCAGTACCACAGCTCGGTGCCGTCCTCGAGGGTCAGGATCGTGCGGTAGCCGTAGGAGCCGGCCCAGCCCGCCTCGGTGATCGTGCCCGTGTGGACGGCCTTGATGAGGGTGCCCGTGGGGGCGGCGAAGTCCAGCCCGGTGTGGTGGCCGGAGGACCACATGGAGCCGGCCTGGCCGAAGACGGACGTGATCGTGTACGAGGAGGTGGGGAGCGCGTACTGCTTGGCCAGCGCGGCGAGCCGCTCGGCCTCGGCCTTCTTCCTCGCTTCCTCCTCCGCCTTCTGCTTGGCGGCGGCGGCCTTGGCCTCTGCCTCCTTCTCCGCCTTGGCGGCCGCTTCCGCGGCCTGCTTCTCGGCGGCGGCCGCGGCTTCGGCGGCGGCCTTGGTGTCGACCTGGTCCTGCTGCTGCTCGGCCTGCGCCATGATCCGGGCCCGCAGCGCCTCGCCGGCGTCGGTGGTGCCCTGCTCGGTGTCGGTGGAGCTCACGCCGATGCTGCTGAGCGGAGTGGCGGAGCCCTCGGGGGCCGGTTCCTCGTCGTCGGAGATCAGCGAGCCCACGGAGGGAAGATCGGGCATCGAGATCGACACCGGCGGCTTGCCGGTCTGCGCGCTGGCCATGCCGCCCGCTCCGACCGCGGCTATGACACCGACGCCGAGGACGGTGGAGCTGCGGGCGAGTCCGCCGCGCTGCTTGGCGACGCGGTGCCGGCCGCGTACGGGGCGAATGGACTCCGCGGTGGGGTTCCACTCCTCCCAGGGGCCCTCTTCGGTGCGGTAGCCGTCGTAGCCGAAGGTTTCGGTGTCGTGCCGGTCCGGCACGAACGGGGCCTCGGGGGCAGGCCGGTTGGACGCCACGTGGGCGTACTCCTTTCCTTCCTTCTCCGCCTACCGGGTTAGCTGACGGGTTCGGAGCAGGAAGGTCTCCTACGCGCGTATATCAACCGTGTCTCCACGGCGGCATACGCCCGATTCACCCCAAAGTGGTGGTTCCCCGGTTCCCTGACGGGATTCGGCGCGTGCGCACGGAGCCGCCTTCTGTGACGGCTGGGACGACCGCGCTGCGTTATCGAACGTTAATAGACGCGGGGCGCGGATTCCAAGCCGTTCCGATTGATCGTTAACGATTCCGGCCCGGACGTTCTCCTCACGACCGGTGAAAACCGGGCGAGTTGACCGCTCTTCAGGGCAGCTTTTCGCCAACGAGTTTTCTGACGGTGTATCAGTTGTTATGCGGAGGGCGGTCACTCCGTCACGCCTCGTGAGAATGATCAAGGCCGCCGTACGGCGAGCAGCGCCATGTCGTCGGCCATGCCGCCCCCGGAGTGCCGGCGCACGTCCTCCGCGAGGGTGTCGAGCAGTTCGACGGGATGCCGGAAGACGCGGCCGGCGAGCCGCGTCCGGGGTTCGTAGAACTCGCCGTGGGCGTCGCGGGCCTCCGTCAGGCCGTCGGTGTACAGCAACAGCGTCGACCCGCCGGGGAAGCGGATCTCCTCCGCCCGGTCGGGCCAGACGCCCAGCTCGCCCATGCCGAGCGGCAGCGCGTACTCCCGGGCGGACACGTGGTCCAGGGTGCCGTCGGCGTGCAGCAGCAGGGGCGGTGGATGCCCGCGGTTGAGGACGCGGAGCACCCCGTCGCCGTGCGGGAGTTCCGCGAGGACGGCGGTGGTGAAGCCCTCGAAGGCGTCCAGCCCTTCGCGTCGGGTGCCCTCGCGCGCCAGCGCCCGCTCCAGCCGCTGCGCGACCGCCTCCAGCGTCGCCTCCTGCTCGGCGGCCTCCCGGAAGGCCCCGATCACGACGGCGACGGCCGCGACCGCGCCCATGCCCTTGCCGCGCACGTCCCCGACGATGAGCCGGACCCCGCGCGAGCTGTCCTGCACCGCGTACAGATCGCCGCCGATGAAGGCGCCGGCCTGCGCGGCCTCGTAGCGGGCCGCGATCTCGAAGCCGCCGATCCGCTCGGCGGGTTCGGGCAGTACGGCCCGCTGGGCGGCCTCGGCGATCTCGCGGGCCGTGGCGAGGCGCTCGTCCGTGCGGCGCACGAAGCTGTTGACGAGGACGGCGAGCCCCGCGACCGTCGCGATGGTGACCAGTTCCGTCATCGAGTCGATGTAGTGGGCGACGCCCTTGGTGTACTGGAGCACGATCACGACGACGACCACGGCGGCGCCGGTGAGTGCCGTGCCGCGCCGCGAGTAGATCGGGGCGGCGACCAGGGGCGCGGCCGTGTAGAGGGGCCCGGCGGTGAAGTACCGCGGGGTGAGGAAGTCGTAGACGATGGCGACGACGATCAGCAGGACGGGGAGCAGGTGCAGGAAGGTCCGGGAGTACGGGGTGCGCCGTACCTCCCGCGGCACCGCCCCCGGGACGTCGCCGAGGCCGGGGTCGGGCACGGGATCGCCGGGCAGCCGGCCGCCGACCCGGGCGTACGGTCCGTCGTCGTCCACGTCACCTGGCCGCACCACTCGTCTCCCGCCACCACGCACGTCCACGCCGCTTGCCGTCCCGTCCGTCCAGGCTTCCCGCAGCGGGGACGGGGGGCGAGCGGTGAGGGGCCTACCGGGTGACACTGTGGGGCCACGGACGAGTGATCACACGTGGAGGGGGGCCGAACGCACCGACGGCCGGAATCCTCATGGATTCCGGCCGTCGGCCTTCAGTAGCGGGGACAGGATTTGAACCTGCGACCTCTGGGTTATGAGCCCAGCGAGCTACCGAGCTGCTCCACCCCGCGTCGTTGTGTTCACCAGTGTACGCCATGTCGGGGACGGAACGCACACGCATGATCCGGCACCCGGATCGTCCCGGTCTCAGCCCGGCAGGTGCCGGTTCGGGGCCTTGGCCCGCTCCTCGTACTCCGGCAGTACGACGACGACGGCGCCCCCGGCGGCGAGCACCCCGCTGCCGTCGGCCCCCGGCACGAAGGTGTCGGGTTCCCGCCAGGCCGTGACGACGCGCCGTACCCCCGCGTCCAGGATCAGCCGGGCACAGGGCGCCGGCCGGGAGGCTCGGCGTGCGCACGGCTCCAGGCTGCTGTACACCGTGGCCGTCGCGAGCCTCGGGTCGGTCGGGTCGGCCTTCGCCAGCGCGGCCTCCTCGGCGTGCGCCACCGCGTCGCCCCCCTCCCGCGAGTACCCCCGCGCGAGCTCGGTGCCGTCGGCGGCCACCACGACCGCCCCCACGCTGAACGCCGTTCCGGACGGCGGGCACAGCTCCGCCAGCTCGCAGGCGAGCGCCAGCCAGTGCCGGTCGGCGGCGGTGACGCGGCTTCCGGTGCCGGGAGCCGTCGGCAGGTAGCGCGTGAGGACGACGTCCTCGATGCGCCGCGTCTCCACCAGGCGCAGACGTCCGCCCTGGTAGGCGCCGGGGCCGAACAACCGGGGCGCCTTCGGGTCCCCGACGAGCAACGGGGCGAGGACGAGCTGCAGTTCGTCGGCGAGGCCCTGCTGCAGCAGCTGGGTGTGGACGGTTCCGCCGCCCTCGACCATGAGCCGCCGTACGCCGCGCTCGACGTGCAGGTGCTCCAGCGCCGTGCGCCAGTCGAGCTCGGCGCCGAGCGGGGCGACGTCGGCCGCGAGACCGAGGGCGCGGGCCCGCCGAGCGCCCCTGTCCGTGGTCAGGACCAGCTTGTCGCCGCCGGTGTGCCAGAACCGGGCCGCCGGGTCCAGCTCGCCCGATCCGCTGACCGTCACCTTCAGCGGGAACTCCGGCCGCCCGGCGGCGACCCGGGCGGCCCGCCGCTCGGGCGAGTTGACCAGCAGCCGGGGGTTGTCGGCGCGGATCGTGCCCGCGCCGACCAGGATCGCGTCCACGGAGGCCCGCACCTCGTCGACCCGGTCGAAGTCGGCGGGGCTGGAGAGCAGCAGGCGTTCGGGGCCGGTGTCGTCGAGGTAGCCGTCGAGGGAGACGGCGGCGGACAGCAGGACGTACGGGAGGGGCATCGGCGCACTCCGGGGGCCAGAGGGGCGGGCGGGGACGTCAGGGCGTACGGTGCGGCTTCCAGCCGCGTGCCCGGCCTTCCCCGTCCCAGTCGATTTCCATGATCCGTTCGACGGCCTCGCGGTCGACGGGCCCGAGCACGTGCGGGAACGCGGTCCCGGCGGCGACTCCGGGCGGCGGCGCGGGCACCGCCTCCTCCCACTCCACAGGGGCGGTGAGCCGGTCCTCGTCGAGGCACAGCACCAGCAGGGGCCTCGGCGCGGTCCGGTAGAAGGCGTTGACGACGGCTACGGTGGCGGCCTCGTCGGGGGAGCAGTGGACGAAGCCGTCCGTCGCCAGGGAGGCGGGGGCGT
The DNA here is from genome assembly GCF_014650995.1 of Streptomyces viridiviolaceus. Taxonomy (GTDB): domain Bacteria; phylum Actinomycetota; class Actinomycetes; order Streptomycetales; family Streptomycetaceae; genus Streptomyces; species Streptomyces viridiviolaceus. Next base: position 362,863 of record NZ_BMWA01000004.1, on the reverse strand, counting down.
AGGGGCGGTCCGGACGGGCGCTCCACTCCTCGGGCGTCACCACGTGGTAGATCACGACGACCTCGCCTCCGACCCGTCCGCAGAGCGCAACGGAGCCCTCAGCGCGGGACGTTCCGCGCTGAGGGCTCTGCCGGTAGGCCCTGTGGGACTCGAACCCACAACCAATGGATTAAAAGTCCACTGCTCTGCCAATTGAGCTAAGGGCCCAGGTGTTGTCGCTCGGCGATGTTGCTCGATGTTGCCACCCCGAGCATAGCCGGACGCGGCCGTGTCGCCGATCGGGTATCGGGTACACGGCCGCGCCGGGCCGGCCGGTCGCGGTCCGCGGTCCGGGTGCGGACTACGGGTCGACCGGCTCGGGTGCGTTCGCGCGGGCCGCGGCGCGGGCCCTGGTGCGTTCGTGGTCGGGGTTGAGGAACCAGTGCCGGGCCGAGGCCAGCCACCAGGTCGCGGCGAAGCCCAGGACGACCAGGACGGCGACGGGGGCGTAGTTGAAGGTCTCCCAGGTGACCGGGGAGACCTGGGGCAGCATGAACAGGACCGTGATCACGCCGACCCACGTCACCGCGACCACGCCCACCGCCTGCGACCAGCGGCCCAGATGCCACGGCCCGCGTTCGAAGGCGGTCCCCTTGCGCACCCGCAGCAGGGTCGGGATGACGTAGGCGATGTAGAGGCCGATGACCGCGATGGACGTCACCGCGGCGTAGGCCGTCACATTGATCAGGTACGGCAGTCCGAGGACCAGCGCGCCCAGTGCGGCCAGCCACACCGCGGCGACAGGCGTGCGGGTGCGCGGGCTCACCGTGTGCCAGACGTGGCTGAAGGGCAGGGCCCCGTCGCGGGAGAAGGCGTAGATCATGCGGCTGTTGGCCGTCACCGACGCCATCCCGCAGAACAGCTGTGCGCCGATGACGACGAGCAGGAGGAGCTTGCCGGCCGTCGCGCCCAGCGCGTCGAGAAGGATCTGGGCCGGCGGCGCGCCGGTCGGGGAGGTGAGGGCGCCCTCGTAGGACTGGATGGCGAAGGTGAAGCCCAGGAGCAGGACGAAACCCGCGATCCAGGAGGTCCAGATCGAGCGGACGATGCCCTTGGGGCCGGCCGTGGAGGCGTCGCGCGTCTCCTCGGTCATGTGCGCGGATGCGTCGTAGCCGGTGAAGGTGTACTGGGCCATCAGCAGGCCGATCAGGACGACGTACGCGCTGCTGCCCCAGCCGGTGTTGTTGACGAACTCGCCGAAGACGAAGGACGCCGACTGGTGGTGGTCGGGGGCGAAGGTCAGCGCGCCGACGATGAGCGCGACGCCGAGGACGTGCCACCAGACGCTGACGCTGTTCAGCAGGCCGACGATCCGGACGCCGAAGGTGTTCAGCAGGCCGTGCAGGATCAGGATGCCGGCGAAGAGGAGGATCGTGCGGCCCTCGGTGACCTCGAAGCCGAACTGCAGGTTCAGGTAGGCGCCCAGGAAGGACGCCGCGCCGAAGTCGATGCCGGCGGTCACCGCGACCTGGCCCAGCACGTTGAACCAGCCGGTGAACCACGCCCAGGCGGCGGCCGTACGGGCCGGCGCCAGGCGGTGCGCCCAGAAGTACAGTCCCGCGGACGTCGGGTACGCCGAGCAGATCTCGGCCATCGACAGGCCGACGAAGAGGGTCATCAGGCCGACGGCGACCCAGCCCCACGTGATCACGGCGGGACCGCCCGTGTTCATGCCGAACAGGTACAGGGTCAGGCAGCCCGACAGCACCGAGATGATGGTGAAGGAGACCGCGTAGTTGGAGAACGCCGACATACGGCGGGCCAGAACCTGGGTGTAGCCGAGCTGGGCCAGCCGTTCCTCGTCCGACAGCCCACTCGCCTTGGCGTCATCTGTCATGCCCCCAGCAATTCCCTTGCCGGGGGCGTGACATGCGTCACTCCGTGGCCGAAAAAGGGCCGTGTCCGTGACGTGCCGCCGACGCTCGGCACACAGGAGAGCGCCGTGGCCCCCACCCTTCAGGGCGGGGGCCACGGCGCTCAGTGCAGCTCGTCGGCGTCAGCCGTTGCGCTTCCAGCGCGGCTTGTCCTCACGGCGGCCGAAGGACGAACCGCGGTGGTCGTCACGGCGGCCGTACGGACGGTCGTGGCCGCCGGTGCGGAAGCCGGGGCGGTCGCCCTGGCGGTCGCGGTTGAACGGGCGGTCGCTGCCACGGTGGCCGCCGCGGTCGTCACGGCGGAAGCCGCCACGGTCGCCGTCCCGGCGGTCGAAGGAACGCCCGCCGCGGTCGCCCCGGTCGTCACGGCGCTCGAAGGAGCGGCCGCCACGGTCGTCACGGCGGTCGAACGAACGGCCACCGCGGTCACGGTCGAAGGAACGGCCGCCGCGGTCGTCGCGCCGGTCGAAGGAACGCCCACCGCGGTCGTCACGGCGGTCGTCACGGCGGTCGAAGGAACGGCCGCCGCGGTCACCGCGCTCGCCCCGGTCATCACGGCGGAAGCCGCCACGGTCGCCGTCCCGGCGGTCGTAGCCACGGTCACGGTCGCGGTCACGGTTGAACCCGCCCCGGTCGCCACGGTCGTCGCGCCGGTCGAAGGAGCGGCCGCCACGGTCGTCGCGGCGGTCGAACGAACGGTCGCGGCCGTTCCGCTCGGCCCTCTCCACATCCCGCGCACCCGGCTGCTCCGGCAGCGAGATCTCGACCTCGGCCGCGGCCACCTCGGCGGCCACCGCCTCCGGGTCCTCACCCCGCTCCCGCGCGACCCGGGCGACCAGCCGGTCCGCCTCCTCGCGCAGCTCGGTCGCACGCCGCTGGGCCCGCTCCAGCTCTTTGGTGAGCTGGGCGACCTCACGCTCGGCCTGCTGGGCCGCGTTGCCCGCGGACTCGGCCTGGACCTCGGTCATCGACCGGGCGCCGGTGATCTCGGCGACCTCGGGGTCGAAGGCCGCGCCGCCCTGGATGATGTGGCGCGTGGCGTCGACGCCCGCGTCCTCCATCAGCCGGAAGATCTGGCGCCGCTGGTGCGGCAGGGACAGGGACACCACGGTGCCGGTGCGGCCCGCGCGCGCCGTGCGGCCGGCGCGGTGCAGGTAGTCCTTGTGGTCGCCGGCCGGGTCGACGTTCAGGACCAGGTCGATGCCGTCGACGTGGATGCCGCGGGCGGCGACGTCGGTGGCGACCAGGACGTTGACGTACCCGTCCTTGAAGTCGGCCAGCGTCCGGGTCCGAGCGCCCTGGGTCATGCCGCCGTGCAGCGCGTCGGCCTTCACGCCGGCCTCGCGCAGCTGGTCGGCGACGCGGTCGGCGCCCAGCTGGGTGCGGACGAAGATGATGGTGCGGCCCTTGCGGGAGGCGATGGCCGCGGTGACCGGCGCCTTGTCCTTGGGCTTCACGACCAGGATGTGGTGCGACATGGTCGTCACCGCGCCCTGGGCGGCGTCGACCTCGTGGCTGACCGGGTCGTTCAGGTAGCGGTCGACGAGGGTCTTGATCTCGTTCTCCATCGTCGCGGAGAACAGCATCCGCTGACCGCCCGCCGGGACCTGGTCGAGCAGTTCGGTGACCTCGGGCAGGAAGCCCAGGTCCGACATCTGGTCGGCCTCGTCGAGAACGGCGATCTCGACGTTCTCCAGGGAGCAGGCGCCGCGGTTGATGATGTCGCGCAGCCGGCCCGGCGTGGCGACCAGGATGTCGACGCCCTTCTCCAGGGCGTAGATCTGGTTGCCCATGGAGGTGCCGCCGCACACGACCTTCATCCGCAGGCCCACGACGTCGCCGTACGGCTGCAGCGCGTCGGCGACCTGCATGGCCAGCTCACGGGTGGGCGTCAGGATGACGGCACGGGGCTTCTTCTTCTCGGTGCGGCCGCCGGCCAGCGTGGCCAGGGTCGGCAGACCGAAGGAGAGGGTCTTGCCGGAGCCGGTGCGGCCCCGGCCGAGGATGTCCTTGCCGGCCAGGGCGTCCGGGATGGTCGCGGCCTGGATCGGGAAGGGGGTGGTCACACCGTTCTGCGCGAGCTTGCGCACGACGCCCTCGGGGAGACCGAGGTCCGCGAAGGTGATCTCGGGAGCGGCCTCGGCGGCCTCGTTCCCGGTGTTCTCCACGGTCTCGGGGTTCTCGGGGTTGTCGGCGTTCTCGGGCACGACGACGTGATCAGTACTGGCGATGGACATGCGTAAGCGAAACCTTCCGGAGTCTCGTCGGCACGCGCCCGTCAACTCCGTGATTCGCGATTCGCAATACGACCGCCTCGATGCGGTCCACCACGGCAAGGGAGAGTACGCGCCACACGGCGCGCTCTGCGGTGGCGCCGGGCAAATGGGATCAAACGATCTACCACCATACGCACCCACCACCCCCAAAGGCAAACCGGATCTCCAAGCCCAGCTCAGCGGCCCCCGGCCCTACACCGGCACACCCGCCTCCGGGGCCGGTTCCCGCTGCGCCAGCTGCGGGCCGGGCGGCTCGTGCGCCGACGAGGACGGCTCCGCCACCGTCGGCTCCGGCGTCGGGGAGGCGGGGGGCTCCTCGGTCGGCGTCGGCTCGGGATCCGCCGTCCGGGTGGGCTCCGGATCCGCCGTCCGGGTGGGAGTCGGCTCGCCGTCCCCGCCCTCCGCCGGGGTGGATCCGGTCGCCTTTCCCGGCGGGACCTGGGACGGCGACTCGTCCCGTTCCTTCTTGCCCTTGCCCCCGCCCTTCCGGTCCCTCTCGCCCTTCTTCCCCTTGCCGTCCCGGCGCTCGCCGTCGGCCACCTCGCCGCGCCCGGCGCCGTCGCCCGACACCGCCGACCCTCCACCGGCCTCCTTGCCGCCCCGCTCCCCGGCGGAGTGCGACGGCTTCGCGTCCCGGCCGGACTCGTCGTCGCCCACGCTCATGCAGCCGGCGGCGGCCGCCACGGCCATGACCGTGGCGGCCAGGCGGACGGGTACGTACAAGGGGCGCACGGGAAGCCACCTCTCCGATCGGGGTCTCCCCTGCCCGGCCGGCCGCGCGCGTCGAGCGCCTCGGCATCCTGGGGAGGGGAGGGAGTCGACGTGCCCAACTCCCGTCACCCACAAGAGGACACGCGCCCCGTTCTCACGGAGCGCCGGCCGCCGCGACACCCGCCGCCCGTGCCTGCGCGCCGTCGCCCGTTCCGCCGGCGCGTCACCCGTACCCGAGGGCGTGCAGGCGGGCGTCGTCGATGCCGAAGTGGTGCGCGATCTCGTGCACCACGGTCACCTCGGTCTCCGCGACCACGTCCTCGCGGGTCTCGCAGAACCGCAGCGTCGGCCCCCGGTAGATGGTGATCCGGTCCGGCAGCACGCCCGCGTACCACTCGCCGCGCTCCGTCAGCGGAGTCCCCTCGTACAGCCCGAGCAGCTCGGGATCGTCCGTCGGCGGTTCGTCCTCGACGAACACCGCGACGTTGTCCATCAGCCGCGTCAGCTCCGGCGGGATCCGGTCGAGCGCCTCGGCGACCAGTTCCTCGAACTCCTCGCGCGTCATCTCCAGCACAGGCCCATTGTCGGGTACGACACAGCCGGACGAGAGCCGTACACCCGCCGCATATCCAGCCGGGGACTTGGGCATACGGGACCAATGGCCCGCGTCCCCGCCGCAGTCCTGCACGCCCTCCACCGAGCCCGGAGCGCTCCCCGCGCCCTCGTCCGCCGCCGACGCACCCGCCCGGCACCCACGGCCGTGGAACTCGGCCGCCGGCCCCGCCCGTGGACCCGCGCCCTCGGTCTCGTGGCCGTCGTCCTGGTCGGGGCCTGGCTGGGGCTGCTGATCGTGGGCAACGTACGGGTCCCGGTCGGGCCGATGAACACCACGATGACCCTGCGTCCGTCCTTCACCGGCGGCACGAAGATCAACATCTCCCCACTGGGCGCCCTCCAGCTCGACAGCCACGTCGCCCCGGTCCGCCTGGACGTCAACGTCGACCAGCTCGACCCGGACCGCGCACAGGCCCTGGTCGATCACCCGGAGCGGCTGTCCGGCCTTCAGGACGAGGTCGCGCGGGACGTCGAGCACGGCACGCTCGACCTCGCCGTCCGCTCCTGCGTCGCCGTCGTCGCCGGTGCCACCGCCCTGGGCCTCGCCGTCTACCGCCGCCCGCGCCGCGCCCTCGCGGCCGGCGGGCTGGCCTTCACCCTTCTGGTCGCCTCCGGGGGAACCGCGTACGCCACCTGGAACCCGGACTCGGTCCTGGAGCCGAGGTTCTCCGGCCTGCTCTCCTCCGCGCCCTCCCTGGTGGGCGACGCGCGCAGCATCGTCACCGAGTTCGACGTCTACCAGAAGGAGCTGGCCCGCCTGGTGACGAACGTGACCAAGCTGTACGACGTCACCTCCACGCTCCCCGCCTACCAGCCGGACCCGACCACGATCCGCGTCCTGCACGTGTCGGACATCCACCTCAACCCCGCGAGCTGGAAGATCATCGCCTCGCTGGTGGAGCAGTACAAGGTGAACGTGATCGTCGACTCCGGCGACACCATGGACCACGGCACGGCCGCCGAGAACGGCTTCCTGGACCCGATCGAGGACCTCGGCGCGCCGTACGTCTGGGTGCGGGGCAACCACGACTCGCTGATCACCCAGCGCTATCTGGGAGGGCTGAAGAACGTGCACGTCCTGGACGACGGCCGGGCCCGCACGGTCGCCGGCCTGCGGTTCGCGGGCATCGGCGACCCTCAGTTCACCCCGGACCGCGCCAGGAAGCCCGGGGCGGAGGCGTCCCAGGAACTGGCCGGCGCCCGCCTCGCCTCGGCCCTGCGCGACCAGCGCGCGGCCGGCACTCCGGTGGACGTCGCCATCGCCCACGAGCCGTCGGCGGCCCGCGAGGTGGACGGCGAGGTGCCGCTGGTGCTGGCCGGGCACGTCCATCACGAGGACATGAAGGTCATGAAGTACGGCACGCGCCTGCGCATCGAGGGCTCCACGGGCGGCAGCGGCCTGCGCGCCGTCGAGGGCAAGTACCCCGACCCGATCCAGGCGTCGATCCTCTACTTCGACCGGGACACCCGCCGGCTGCAGGCCTGGGACCAGATCGAGCTCGGCGGCCTGGGCCTGACGACGGCCGAGGTCAGCCGCCATCTGCCCAGGGAGAACCAGCCGGGCGCGACCCCGTCGCCCACGAGCGGGAGCCCCTCACCGGCGGACGGCACCCCGTCTCCGGGCAGCCCGTCTCCCAGTCCGGCACCGACCACTCCGTAAACCGTTTTGGCGATACCTCCCGCCATCCCATATGCTTCTCACGTCCCCGACGCGCTGAGAAGCGCCCAGGCGGGCCGATAGCCCTCATCGTCTAGCGGCCTAGGACGCCGCCCTTTCAAGGCGGTAGCACGGGTTCGAATCCCGTTGGGGGCACGCAGTACGGTGTGCGACACTTGGTTCGCCGGTTCGCACACATCCACATGGTCCTGTGGAGCAGTTTGGAGTGCTCGCCACCCTGTCAAGGTGGAGGCCGCGGGTTCAAATCCCGTCAGGACCGCTGAGGTTTCACGTGAAACCTCGTGGCTGGGTAGCTCAGTTGGTACGAGCGTCCGCCTGAAAAGCGGAAGGTCGCCGGTTCGACCCCGGCCCCAGCCACAACAACCCCCGTCGAGATCATCGGCGGGGGTTCTGTGTTGCCGGGCCGCCCGCGCCCCGGGTGCTCGCGAGCTCGGGCAGATGGACCGGCGATCGCGTCGGCGGGCACGCGTCCGGGTCACTTCGCGGCCACCGGGCACAAATCGTTCGCCACGAATTTCGCGGGGATGAGATCCTGGGTCCCGTATGTCTACGCACCCCGCCCCCGCCCTCGGCACCCTCGCCCCCCGGCTGACCGAGCTGTCCCTGCGCGACGCGCACCGGCTCGGGCGCCGGCTCGAAGGTGCGCGCAAGATCCGCAAGCCGGAGGCCCGTGCCGCCGTCCTCGCCGAGATCGAGGCGGAGGTCGCCAAGGCCGAGCAGCGCCTCGACGCGCGCCGGGCCCGTGTGCCCGCCGTCACCTACCCCGAGCAGCTGCCCGTCAGCCAGAAGAAGGACGCGATCGCGGAGGCCATCCGTGATCACCAGGTCGTCATCGTCGCCGGTGAGACGGGCTCCGGAAAGACCACCCAGATCCCGAAGATCTGCGTCGAGCTCGGCCGTGGCGTCCGCGGCATGATCGGGCACACGCAGCCACGGAGGATCGCCGCCCGCACCGTCGCCGAGCGCGTGGCGGAGGAGCTGAACACCCCGCTCGGCGAGACCGTCGGCTGGAAGGTGCGCTTCACCGACCAGGTCGACCCGGACGCCACGTTCATCAAGCTGATGACCGACGGCATCCTGCTCGCCGAGATCCAGACCGACCGCGAGCTGCGCGCCTACGACACGATCATCATCGACGAGGCGCACGAACGGTCCCTCAACATCGACTTCCTGCTGGGCTACCTCGCCCAGCTGCTGCCGAAGCGTCCGGACCTCAAGGTCGTCATTACCTCGGCGACCATCGACCCCGAGCGCTTCTCCCGGCACTTCGGCGACGCCCCGATCATCGAGGTCAGCGGGCGCACGTACCCCGTCGAGGTCCGCTACCGCCCGCTCCTCGAAGAGGACGGCGACGACGCCGACCGGGACCAGATCACCGCGATCACGGATGCCGTCGAGGAGCTGATGGGCGAGGGCAAGGGCGACATCCTCGTCTTCCTCTCCGGTGAGCGGGAGATCCGCGACACGGCAGACGCACTGGAGAAGAAGAAGTACCGGTTCACGGAGATCCTTCCCCTCTACGCCCGGCTGTCCCACGCGGAACAGCACCGCGTCTTCCAGCAGCACACCGGCCGCAGGATCGTTCTGGCGACCAACGTCGCCGAGACCTCCCTGACCGTCCCGGGCATCAAGTACGTCATCGACCCCGGCTTCGCCCGGATCTCCCGGTACAGCCACCGCACCAAGGTCCAGCGCCTGCCGATCGAGCCGATCTCCCAGGCCAGCGCCAACCAGCGCAAGGGCCGCTGCGGACGTACATCGGACGGCATCTGCATCCGGCTGTACTCCGAGGACGACTTCAACGCCCGGCCGGAGTTCACCGACGCCGAGATCCTGCGGACGAACCTCGCCTCCGTCATCCTGCAGATGACCGCGGCCGGCCTCGGCGACATCGAGAAGTTCCCGTTCATCGACCCGCCGGACCACCGCAACATCCGCGACGGCGTCCAGCTCCTCCAGGAGCTCGGCGCCCTCGACCCCGCCCAGAAGGACCCCCGCAAGCGGCTCACGGAGACGGGCCGGAAGCTCGCCCAGCTCCCGGTCGACCCCCGCCTGGCCCGCATGGTCCTGGAGGCCGACAGGAACGGCTGCGTCCGCGAGGTCATGGTGATAGCCGCCGCGCTGTCCATCCAGGACCCGCGCGAACGCCCGTCGGAGAAGCAGGCCCAGGCGGACCAGCAGCACGCCCGCTTCAAGGACGAGACCAGCGACTTCCTCGCCTACCTCAACCTCTGGCGGTACGTCCGCGAGCAGCAGAAGGAACGCGGTTCGTCGTCCTTCCGCCGCATGTGCAAGCAGGAGTACCTCAACTTCCTGCGCATCCGCGAATGGCAGGACATCTACCTCCAGCTCCGCACGGTCGCGAAGCAGATGGGAATCCACCTCAACGACCAGGACGCCCCCGGCGACCGCATCCACATCTCGCTCCTGGCCGGCCTGCTGTCCCACGTGGGCATGAAGGACGTCAAGGAGGGCGCGAAGAACGAGTACCTGGGTGCCCGCAACGCCAAGTTCGCGATCTTCCCCGGCTCCGCGCTCTTCAAGAAGCCCCCGCGCTTCGTGATGTCCGCAGAACTCGTCGAGACCTCCCGCCTCTGGGCACGCGTCAACGCGAAGATCGAGCCCGAATGGGTCGAGCCGCTCGCGGGGCACCTCCTCAAGCGCACCTACAGCGAACCGCACTGGGAGAAGGACCAGGCGGCCGTGATGGCGTACGAGAAGGTCACGCTGTACGGCGTACCGATCGTCGCCCAGCGCAAGGTCAACTACGGTCGGATCGATCCGGAGACCAGCCGTGACCTGTTCATCCGCAACGCCCTCGTCGAGGGCGACTGGCGCACGCACCACAAGTTCTTCGCGGACAACCGCCGGCTCCTGACCGAGGTCGAGGAGCTGGAGCACCGCGCGCGGCGCCGGGACATCCTCGTCGACGACGAGACGCTCTTCGACTTCTACGACCAGCGGGTCCCCGAACACGTCGTCTCGGGCGCCCATTTCGACTCGTGGTGGAAGCGCAAGCGCCACGAGCAGCCCGACTTCCTCGACTTCGAGCGCGAGATGCTCATCAACGAGAAGGCGGGCGCGGTCACCAAGGACGACTATCCCGACTCCTGGCGCCAGGGACGGCTGAAGTTCCGTGTCACGTACCAGTTCGAGCCGGGTGCGGACGCGGACGGCGTCACCGTCCACATCCCGCTGCAGGTGCTCAACCAGGTCACGGACGAGGGCTTCGACTGGCAGATCCCGGGTCTGAGGGAGGAGGTCGTCACGGAGCTGATCCGCTCCCTGCCCAAGCCGATCCGCCGCAACTACGTCCCCGCCCCGAACTACGCGAAGGCGTTCCTGGACCGGGCCGTCCCGCTCCAGGAGCCGCTGACGGTCACCATGGCGCGGGAGCTGAAGCGCATGGTGGGGGTGCCGTTCGAGGCCGAGGACTTCGACTGGTCCAAGGTCCCCGACCATCTGAAGATCACCTTCCGGATCATCGACGAGCGGCGCCGCAAGCTGGCCGAGGACAAGGACCTGGAGGCCCTGAAGCTCAAGCTCAAGCCGAAGGCGCGCAAGGCCCTCTCCCAGGCCGCCGCGGCCACCGCCGAGCGCAGCGGCGGCGAGTCCCTGGAGCGCACCGGCCTGACCGACTGGACGATCGGCACGCTCACCCGCGTCTTCGAGACCCGCCGGGCCGGCCAGCCGGTGAAGGCGTACCCGGCACTGGTCGACGACGGGCCGGCGAAGAACACGGTCTCGGTGCGCCTCTTCGACACCGAGGCCGAGCAGGCGGAGGCGATGTGGAAGGGCACGCGCCGGCTGATCCTGCGCAACATCCCGGTCAATCCCGCGAAGTTCGCGTCCGAAAAGCTGTCCAACCAGCAGAAGCTCGGCCTGTCCGCGAACCCGCACGGTTCCGTGCAGGCCCTCTTCGACGACTGCGCGATGGCGGCGGCGGACAAGCTGATCGCGGACTTCGGCGGCCCGGCGTGGGACGAGGAGTCGTACCGGAAGCTGTACGACAAGGTGCGCGCCGAGATCGTCGACACGACGGTCCGCACGGTGGGCCAGGTGCAGCAGGTGCTGGCCGCCTGGCAGGCGTGTGAGCGCCGTCTGAAGGCCGTCCGCAGCCCCGCGCTGCTCCCGAACCTCCAGGACGTACGGGCGCAGCTGGACGGCCTGGTGAAGCCCGGCTTCGTGACGGCGGCGGGCATCAAGCGGCTGCCCGACCTGATGCGCTATCTGGTCGCCGCGGACCGCCGCCTGCAGCAGATGCCGACCAACGTCCAGCGGGACACGACCCGGATGGAGAAGGTCCACGAGATGCGGGACGAGTACGCGTGGCTGCTGGAGCAGATGCCGCAGGGCCGGCCGGTGCCCCAGCAGGTCCTGGACGTCCGCTGGATGATCGAGGAGCTGCGGGTCAGCTACTTCGCCCACGCGCTGGGCACGGCGTACCCCGTGTCGGACAAGCGGATCGTGAAGGCGATCGACGCGCTGGCGCCGTGACGGTTCCTGTACGGAGGGTGAGTTCGACCCGGGGCCCGCCCTCCTGTACAGTCTCTTCTCGCAGCGCACCGCACGGAAAGCGCCGCAAAACCTGGTCCTGTGGAGCAGTTTGGAGTGCTCGCCACCCTGTCAAGGTGGAGGCCGCGGGTTCAAATCCCGTCAGGACCGCATCATGAAGGGCCCGCAGCGATGTTCGCAGCGGGCCCTTCAGCGTTGTGTCACCTCCGCCGCGACGAGGCGGAGGCCCCACCCGCGGCGCAGCCGCCATCGGGCACGGCACATCCCGTCAGGGCCGCACGTGAAGGGCTCTTTCGCCGGCGAGGCGAAGGGGCCCTTCCTCGCGTCCCGCGGCCTCGGGGCCCGGCGGCCGGCACCCTCGCGTTCCCCCCTCGAAGCCGTCAGCGCGCTTCTCGCGGTCTTGACGGCGTCACATTCGCTCGGTACTCCGGAAGCAGGGCCCGCTCCCCCTGCGGCCTCAGGAGGTGGCGTATGGCGGCATCGGTCAGGCACGAGACGCGGGCCCTGCTCCGCGCGCATCTGTCGGCCGCGTCGTCGTACCGCCACGTGACGCGTCACTGTCCGATCTGCCACCGCCTGCTGCGGCTCGCGCTGGACTCCGCCCCGCCGGCCCCCGAGGACTGCCAGGAGGTCACCGAGGACGAGAGCCCGTCCCCCGCGTGACCACCGGCGGCCCCAACACCCGTACAGGCGTGGGGTGCTGGAATCTCCACCTCCACTAGCGCACATATGCCAGAGCCAACAAGCACCAGGGCATGTGACGGGTGTCACCGCATGAGTTTTTGAAACCGTGGCACTTACCCCTCCCCTACAACAGGTCAATTTAATATGTGCAATTGCACCTGCCGGGAGGGTGTCGTCACGCCTTCCCCACGGCCGCCCCACAGCGGATCCGACAGCCCTCCCCAGACTCCGACAAGGCCGCTCACAGAGCCGCCCGACCGGCCGCCATCAGGCACAAAAAAGATCGCGCTGGACCCGGCGGAGTCCAGCGCGATCGACGACGCACCCTGTCGGTTGCCCGACGTGTTCGAACGGCTTGGGCGTGGGACCTGTTGGGGCAGGGCCCGCGTCGCTTGGAGCTGTGGTTCCAGACGTCTCGGCAGGTTGGGGGACCTGCCGTTCTGCCCGGTTATGCGGTTGTTCAGGCCTCGCTGCGCTGCTGCGGAATGCCCGCGAGCAGAGCGCGGACCTCGGCCTCGCGGTAGCGGCGGTGCCCGCCGAGCGTACGGATCGACGTGAGCTTGCCGGCCTTCGCCCAGCGCGTGACCGTCTTGGGGTCGACGCGGAACATGGTGGCGACCTCAGCCGGGGTCAGCAGCGGCTCGGCATCAGGGGTGCGAGCGGTCATGAGCGGCCTCCTCGGGAGAACCGAACCTTCTCGGTTCTTTCCTCTAAATTCTGCACCTTGACCCGCGTTGCCCGAAATGGCGGACGCGAGTCGAGTCGGTTATAGGACGAACGGCTTGTCCTCGGCACTACAACTACACCATCTGTCCAGCCGCGTCGGCCAAACCGATGGAATTGCCCTCCCAGGTGTTCATCAGCGACGGAAGCCGATGGACCATGCCATAGCGGACAGTCACGCCACTGTGACGATCAGTCACAGAGCGATCAGGAGTCACCAGACCCCCCAAAGCGTGCAATGCTGAGATTCCGCCCACAGTGCACCACAGCAGGACGGAAGGAGCCCTCCCCGGACTCCTTGTCCTATTTTGGCATGAGGAGGGGGAAGGGACGCAAGAGTGGAGTACGTGCGGTCCGTCACGCTTGACACATACGCCCGGATCGGGACTTACGTCCTCTGTTGACGAAGTGTCAGCGCACACCGGGCGAGTCCCGGAGCGAGAGACGAAACCCCAAAACGGGCGTCGCGTCAAACGTCAGTTCGCCGACCGGCGGTCCCGCACCGAGCGCCACCGCTCGACGAGCCGCCCGTAGGCCGCCCCGGCCGACTCCCCGTCGCCCTGGCGCAGCGCCTCGATCCCCTCGGCGACGTCCGCCGCGGAGTGGTCGTCCTCCAGTTCGCCGGCCGGCAGGGCGTGCACCAGCCCGCCGTAGTCCAGCTCCACCAGCGACCGGGGGTGGAACTCCTCCAGCCAGCGCCCCACGTCCACCAGGCCGTCGATCAGCGGCCCCTCGTCCATGGCCTCCTTCAGGGCCCGCAGGCCCCGGGCCACCCGGCGCCGGGCCTGGACCATCGGCGTCCGGTAGCGCAGTACCGGCGCCCCCGTCCCGGCGCCGTCGCCGCCCTTGTCGTACTCCCGCTCCTCGTCGGAGACGAGGACGAACCAGTTGATCGGCACCTGCCAGGTGGCCGTGCGGATCCACGGACGGGCGTCGGGGTTGCGCTCCAGCCAGCGTTCGTAGTCCTGCGCGGACTGGCGCCGGACCACCGGGGGCAGCAGCGCGTCCAGGACCGGTTCCGGGAAGTCCTCGGCCAGCTCCCCGAGGGCCTGCCAGCCGCGCAGCCGGGTGCGCCACGGGCACACGCACACCACGCCGTCCACCTCCGTCACGAAGGCGTCGCCGCTCTCGTGCACGGGGACCGGGACGGGCGGGGTGGGCAGCAGGTCGGCCAGGGAGCGGCGGAGTTCGTCCTGGTACGACGGCAGGTCGGTGCGGCGCGCGTAGCGCGTCCAGTGGCTCCGCTCCGGCTCCGGGAAGGCGGCCAGCGGCTCGTACACGCGCAGGTACGCCGCGTAGGGGACGATCACCGAGGACACCTTGGGCACGCCTGCTCCCTCCCCCGCGCACCGCCGCGAAAACCTGCGCGGCCCGTTCTCGAACGCGCGGGAATCTCAGCAAATCGTCGCACGGCCGTACTCCGTGCGGAGGTGATCCTCGGCACTGTGCGGCGCTCGGGCGGCACCAGGCTCTAATCTCATGCCACGGCTCCCGCCACCCACACGGGAGCCCCCACCACCCGCCGCTACTTACTCAGGAGTCACCACCGTGACCGATGTAACCGGCGCGCCTGCTGATGTACTGCACACCCTGTTCCACTCGGATCAGGGGGGTCATGAGCAAGTCGTGCTCTGCCAGGACCGTGCCAGCGGTCTGAAGGCCGTCATCGCCATCCACTCCACCGCGCTGGGCCCCGCGCTCGGCGGGACGCGCTTCTACCCGTACGCGAACGAGGCGGAGGCCGTGGCCGACGCGCTGAACCTCGCCCGCGGAATGTCGTACAAGAACGCCATGGCCGGCCTCGAGCACGGCGGCGGCAAGGCTGTGATCATCGGCGACCCGGAGCAGATCAAGACCGAGGAGCTGCTGCTCGCCTACGGCCGGTTCGTCGCCTCGCTCGGCGGCCGGTACGTCACCGCCTGCGACGTCGGCACGTACGTCGCCGACATGGACGTCGTGGCGCGCGAGTGCCGCTGGACGACCGGGCGCTCCCCCGAGAACGGCGGCGCCGGCGACTCCTCCGTCCTCACCGCCTACGGCGTCTACCAGGGCATGCGGGCCTCCGCCCAGCACCTGTGGGGCGACCCGACGCTGCGGGCCCGCCGCGTCGGCGTCGCCGGTGTCGGCAAGGTCGGCCACCACCTGGTGGACCACCTGGTGGCGGAGGGCGCCGAGGTCTTCGTCACCGACGTGCGCGAGGACGCCGTACGGCGCATCACCGAGCGCCACCCGAACGTCCTGGCGGTCCGGGACACCGACGAGCTGATCCGCGTCGACGGGCTGGACGTCTACGCGCCGTGCGCGCTCGGCGGCGCGCTGGACGACGACACCGTGCCGGTGCTGACCGCCAAGGTGGTCTGCGGGGCGGCCAACAACCAGCTCGCCCACCCCGGCGTCGAGAAGGACCTCGCCGACCGCGGGATCCTCTACGCCCCGGACTACGTGGTGAACGCCGGCGGCGTCATCCAGGTCGCCGACGAGCTGCACGGCTTCGACTTCGAGCGGTGCAAGGCGAAGGCGTCGAAGATCTACGACACCACGCTCGCCATATTCGCACGTGCGAAGGAGGACGGTATTCCGCCGGCCGCCGCGGCCGACCGGATCGCCGAGCAGCGGATGGCGGACGCGCGCGCGAGGCGGTGATCCGGGACCCGTTCTCGAATGTTTGACCGGTACCCGCCGGTGGGCAGTTAGAGAGAACTCTCACTTCCACCGGCGGGTCGACCGTCGAAAGGTGGTTAAAATCGCCGTTGACCAGCGAGGACGGGGCGCCTCGAAGGTCCTGGGCGTGGCCACGTCCTGCGGGCGACGTACCGTATGGGCGTGGGCTCAGGTACCGTGGAAGCCCTACGGACCGGTCTCTCCACGGAGAGCCCGTTCCGGACCATGAACGCGTGTCAAGACTCTGGGGCCGTCGAGCCCCGTCGTTGAGGGGGTCGAGCCATGGGGCGCGGCCGGGCCAAGGCCAAGCAGACGAAGGTCGCCCGCCAGCTGAAGTACAACAGCGGTGGGACGGACCTCTCACGCCTGGCCGAGGAGCTGGGCGCATCGACGTCGAATCCGTCGCCTAACGGCGACCGTTTCGAGGACGATGAGCAGGACGACGACCTGTACGCAAAGTACGCCGACCTCTACGAGGACGACGACGAGGACGAGGACGACCAGTCCTCGCAGCAGCGTCGCGGCGCTTGACCTTGCACTGATCACTTGCCCGGTCGGTGACTCACGTCACCGACCGGGTCTTGTGCTACCCGCTTCGTCTCAGCCGGCGTAGTCGCCGACGAGGGCGGCGCCGGTCTCGTGGTCGCCGCGGTCGGTGATCTCGCCGGCCACCCAGGCGTCCACGCCGCGGTCGGCCAGGGTCGCCAGGGCCACGTCCGTCGACTCCTCGGGCAGGATCGCGATCATGCCGACGCCCATGTTGAGGGTCTTCTCCAGCTCCAGGCGCTCGACCTGCCCGGTCCTTCCGACGAGGTCGAAGATCGGGGCGGGCGTCCAGGTGGAGCGGTCCACGACCGCGTGCAGCCCGTCGGGGATCACGCGGGCGAGGTTGGCGGCGAGCCCGCCGCCGGTGACGTGGCTGAAGGCGTGGACCTCGGTGGTGCGGGTGAGGGCCAGGCAGTCCAGCGAGTAGATCTTCGTCGGCTCCAGCAGCTCCTCGCCGAGGGTGCGGCCGAGGTCGTCGATGTGCGCGTCCAGGGCGAGACCGCCCTCGTTCAGCAGCACGTGGCGGACGAGCGAGTACCCGTTCGAGTGAAGGCCGGAGGCGGCCATGGCGACGACCGCGTCACCCTTGCGGATGCGATCCGCGCCGAGCAGCCGGTCGGCCTCCACGACGCCCGTACCGGCCCCGGCGACGTCGAAGTCGTCCTCGCCGAGCAGGCCCGGGTGCTCGGCCGTCTCACCGCCCACCAGGGCGCAGCCGGCCAGTACACAGCCCTCGGCGATGCCCTTGACGATCGCGGCGACGCGCTCGGGGTGGACCTTGCCGACGCAGATGTAGTCGGTCATGAACAGCGGCTCGGCGCCGCACACCACGATGTCGTCCATGACCATGGCGACCAGGTCGTGGCCGATGGTGTCGTAGACGCCGAGCCGGCGGGCGATGTCGACCTTGGTGCCGACGCCGTCCGTGGCGGAGGCGAGCAGGGGACGCTCGTAGTTCTTCAGGGCGGAGGCGTCGAAGAGACCGGCGAAGCCGCCGAGGCCGCCGAGGACCTCGGGGCGCTGGGTCTTCTTCACCCACTCCTTCATCAGTTCGACGGCGCGGTCGCCCGCCTCGATGTCGACGCCCGCGGCTGCGTAGCTGGCACCAGTTGTGTCAGGCATGACGATGAGAACCTTTGTGTCGTACGGCAGGTATTGCGGACGGCTACGGGCGACGGATGGCGTCGGCGGCGGCCGTGGAGGCGGGCCCGGCGGCCAGCTCGGTCTCCAGGAGCTGCTTGCCGAGCAGCTCGGGGTCGGGGAGCTCCATCGGGTACTCGCCGTCGAAGCAGGCGCGGCACAGGTTCGGCTTGGCGATGGTGGTCGCCTCGATCATGCCGTCGATGGAGATGTACGCCAGGGAGTCGGCGCCGAGGGACGTGCCGATCTCGTCGATGCTCATGCCGTTGGCGATGAGCTCGGCGCGGGTGGCGAAGTCGATGCCGAAGAAGCAGGGCCACTTCACGGGCGGGGACGAGATCCGGATGTGGACCTCGGCGGCGCCGGCCTCGCGGAGCATGCGGACCAGGGCCCGCTGGGTGTTGCCGCGGACGATGGAGTCGTCCACGACGACCAGCCGCTTGCCCTTGATGACTTCCTTCAGGGGGTTCAGCTTCAGGCGGATGCCGAGCTGGCGGATGGTCTGCGAGGGCTGGATGAAGGTGCGGCCGACGTAGGCGTTCTTCACCAGGCCGTTGCCGAAGGGGATGCCGCTGGCCTCGGCGTAACCGATGGCGGCCGGGGTGCCGGATTCCGGGGTCGCTATGACCAGGTCGGCCTCGGCGGGGGCCTCCTTGGCGAGCCGGCGGCCCATCTCGACCCGGGAGAGGTAGACGTTGCGGCCGGCGATGTCGGTGTCCGGGCGGGCCAGGTACACGTACTCGAAGACACAGCCCTTGGGCTTCGCTTCAGCGAATCGCGAAGTACGCAGGCCGTTCTCGTCGATGGCGACGAACTCGCCCGGCTCGATCTCGCGGACGAAGCTGGCGCCGCAGATGTCCAGCGCGGCGGACTCGGAGGCGACGACCCAGCCGCGCTCCAGCCGGCCGAGCACCAGCGGGCGGATGCCCTGCGGGTCACGGGCGGCGTACAGGGTGTGCTCGTCCATGAAGACGAGGGAGAAGGCGCCGCGCACCTGGGGCAGCACCTTGCCGGCCGCCTCCTCGATGGTCAGCGGCTTGCCGTCGTCGTCGACCTGCCCGGCGAGCAGGGCCGTGACGAGGTCGGTGTCGTTGGTCGCCGCGACGCGGGTGGAGCGGCCGTCCTGCTTGGGCAGGTCGGCGACCATCTCCGCGAGCTGGGCGGTGTTGACGAGGTTGCCGTTGTGGCCGAGCGCGATGGAACCCTGCGCGGTCGCACGGAACGTCGGCTGGGCGTTCTCCCACACGGAGGCACCGGTGGTCGAGTAGCGGGCGTGTCCGACCGCGATGTGACCCTGGAGCGAACCGAGCGAGGTTTCGTCGAAGACCTGGGAGACCAGGCCCATGTCCTTGAAGACGAGGATCTGGGAGCCGTTGCTGACCGCGATTCCCGCGGATTCCTGACCCCGATGCTGGAGGGCGTAGAGCCCGAAGTACGTGAGCTTTGCGACCTCTTCGCCCGGAGCCCAGACACCGAAGACGCCGCAAGCGTCCTGGGGGCCCTTCTCGCCGGGAAGCAGATCGTGATTGAGTCGACCGTCACCACGTGGCACGCCTCCGAGTGTAGGCGAGGTCGACCACTGGTCCGAATTGGGTACAGCGGGTCACGTGGGGATCACCGGTTGGCGACGGCTCGGACCACGGTGCCGTTTGCGCTGGTCAGCGTGAGGGTTCGCTGATCGATTCGATAGTCGGTCCGGCCCTCGAAGAGACGCAGCAGCCGCTTCTCCGTGTCCATGAGTGAGTCTTCGCACATCATTCGGGTGGTGGCCGGAGCGCCGAGGGTGATATGGCCGTCGCGGACCGTGGCCTCGGCGGTGACGTGGTTGCAGCCGAGGCGGCCGGAGACTGTGCCCTTGTCCCGGTCGAAGGTGAGGTGCGCGCGGCCTGCCGTGTCGGGGGCCGTGACGGTCCACTTCGTGCCGTACAGGTCCGTGTCCCGCTGCCTGCTGAGCCGGACGGTGTCGCCGTCGGCGGCGGTGAGCGTCAGACGGTCTCCCTTGCCCTGCGTGGTCAGGGTGCCGTCGGTGAGGGTGCGGGCGAGGTTCTCCTCGAAGTCCACGGGCACCTTCTCGCAGGCCATCTCGGTCGCCGCGGTGTCGCTGAGCCGGATGCGGTCGCCGTCGACGTCGGCCCGGGCGCTGAAGCCGTTGCAGCCGAAGCTGCCCTCGGCCCGGCCTCCGTCGATGCGGACGTGCGCGCCCTCCGGCGCCCGGTGGGTCGTGCCGTCGACGGTGACGCTGTCGACGCTCCAGTGGACACCGGTGACGCTCGTCCCGGCCGCGCCGACGGAGCCGCTGCTTCCGTCCGCCCTCTCGTTGCCGCAGGCCGCCGCGAGCGGCACGAGCGCGGCGACGGCCGCCACGGTCAGGGTCATGCGCTGCTTCTGCCTGTACATGCCGATTCGACGGGCCCGGGGAAGGATCGGTTCCCCTCGGCGGGCTCCGGTTGCGCGCCCCGTCTCAGGACATCAGCGGCAGCAGTCCCCCGAGGTCGGCCCGCTCCCCGCTCGCGCTGACCGCGGCCTCGCCGAGCGCGTCCTTCCATCCGATCCGCCCGGCCGCCAGCCGCACCCAGGTCAGCGGGTCGGTCTCGACGACGTTGGGCGGGGTGCCGCGGGTGTGCCGGGGCCCCTCGACGCACTGCACGACGGCGTACGGCGGGATCCGCACCTCCGTGGTACCGCCGGGCGCCTTCGCGGCGAGCGCGTCGGCGAGCAGCCGGGTGGCGGCGGCCAGGGCCTGCCGGTCGACGGGCACGTCGAGGCCGGGAACGGCGGCGTTGAGGTCGTCGGTGTGGACGACGAGTTCGACGGTGCGGGTGACCAGGTAGTCGTCCAGGGGCAGGGCGCCGGCGTTGGTCTCCAGCAGCCGGCCGCCGGGGTGCTCGGCGAGCAGGGCGCGCAGGCTCTGGTCGATGTCGGCGAGGTAGGCGTCGAGGTCGGGGTGGTCGGCGGCGAGCCCGCGGGTGAAGTCGGCGATCGCTGCCGCGTTGCCGGCGGTGGCGAACGGCCACTCGACCAGCTGTGCGTCCTGCTTCGGCGGGGCCGGGCGGTCCAGGGCGCGGTGCACTGCGGTGAGCGCCATGCCGATGTGCGCGACCAGTTCCCGTACCGTCCAGTCGCCCAGGCGGGTCGGCAGCGCGAGCTGCTCGGGGGTGAGCGTGCGGACGGCGGCCCGTACGTGGCCGAACTGTGCGAGGACGGCGGTGCGGGTACGGGCGGGGTCGTAGCTGCGGGTGCGCTTCTTGGCCGGGGACATGGGGGCGAGCCTAGAGGGCGCGGAAGTCCGAGGTCTTCGGAAATACGACGCCGGTGCAGTGGCGGCGGTCGGTGACGTCGGTGACGTAGGCGCGGAAGACCTTTTCCATCTGCGGGGCGGCCACCCGGTCGTAGCCGAGGCCGAGGGTCATGGTGTGGACCTGCGGCTGTCCGGCGCAGACGGAGGACGCCCACCAGATCGGGTCCTCGGTGCTGCGGCCGGCCCTCCCCGGGGTCGCGGGTTCCGGCACCTCGTCGAGGCTGGTGCTGGTGAGCTGGACGTTCTTCGCGTCCTCGCCGGAGTAGGTGTGCAGGGAGACGAACCACTCGCCGGGGCGGTCGGGGGTGACGGGCAGGTCGCGGTCGTCGGCCTCGGACAGGTAGAGGCCGGTCGCCCGGCCCTCGCTGAGCACGAGTCCGCACCGCTCGTCCCACGCGCGGTCGTCCGTGCGGCTCTCGAGGACCTGGTCCGGGTACCGGTCGTCGCGGGCGAAGCCGGCCTCGCGGTACCAGGCGCAGGTGCCCTCGGCGCGGGAAGCGGGGACGGGTCCCTCGGGCAGGGCGGGGACGTCCGGGGGCGGGTCGGGCAGCCGGCCGGCGCAGCCCAGCCGGCCGGCGAGGTTGTTGGCGGTGATCACTGCGGTCTCGGCGAGCGTGTTCCGGTCGTGGTCGCTGAGCTGGCCGTTCTCCGTGAACGGCGCTCCCGGGTCGTACAGTTCGGCCCGCGCCCACAGGGCTTTGACGGGCCGCCCGTCCGCCTCGCCCCCCGCGCACGGCAGCTGGACGACGACGCCGGAGTCCGTGACGACGCCCGCGATGCCGCCGCCGAGCGGCTGGTTCGGGTAGGTGGGGCCGCCGTACGGGTCGAGGAGGTCTTCCAGCGGGTCGTCCGCGACCTGGGGGGTGCCGGAGGGCAGGACGCCGACCGCGCCGGTGAAGAACCAGCGTTCCCCGCTGTCCGTGCCGTACTTCTCGCCGGCCTCGCTGCTGAAGATCTCGCAGTCCTGCGACGGTCCGTCGGCGAGGTCGATCATGCCCTCGTCGGAGGTGCGGTGGGTGATGGTGCCGCCCGCCGGGGAGAGGGCCAGCACCCGGCCGGCCGGGACGAGGCCGTCGCACGCCTCGTCGATCTGCCGCCGGCCGTCGACGACCTGCCAGATCTCCCGTCCGCTCCAGCCGATCGCCACGACGGCGGCCAGGCACAACAGGACGTTCACGGACGTACGCAAACGGTCCGGTATCTTCACCGCTCCCCCGTTCCCCTCCGGTAGCCCGACGAAGTCAACAGCCCCGCACGGTGGAGGTCCCGCACGTCACCGTGCGGGACCTCCGTCGTCCGTACGCCCGTGCCGTCAGGCCAGCAGCGCCGGGATGGTGGCCTCGTGGGCCTCGCGCAGTTCGGCCAGGGTGAGCGCGAACTCGCCCTGGACCTCCACCGCGTCCCCGTCCACGACACCGATGCGGGTGGCGGGCAGGCCCCGCGCACCGCACATGTCGTTGAAGCGGACCTCCTCCGAACGCGGGACGGCGACGACCGCGCGGCCCGCCGACTCCGAGAACAGGAAGGTGAAGGCGTCGAGGCCGTCGGGAACGACCAGGCGCGCGCCCTTCTGCCCGAGCAGCGCCGACTCCACGACCGCCTGGACCAGACCACCGTCGGACAGGTCGTGCGCGGAGTCGATCATGCCGTCGCGGGAGGCGGAGATCAGGATCTCGCCGAGCAGGCGCTCGCGCTCCAGGTCGACCTTCGGGGGCAGTCCGCCGAGGTGGTCGTGGACGACCTGGGACCAGGCCGAGCCGCCGAACTCCTCGCGGGTGTCGCCGAGGAGGTAGAGCAGCTGGCCCTCCTCCTGGAAGGCGACCGGCGTACGGCGGGCCACGTCGTCGATGACGCCGAGCACCGCCACGACCGGGGTCGGGTGGATGGCGGCCTCGCCGGTCTGGTTGTACAGCGAGACGTTGCCGCCGGTCACCGGGGTGCCGAGCTGCCGGCAGCCGTCCGCCAGACCGCGCACGGCCTCGGCGAACTGCCACATCACCGCCGGGTCCTCGGGCGAGCCGAAGTTCAGGCAGTCGGAGACCGCGAGCGGCTTGGCACCGGTCGTGGCGACGTTGCGGTACGCCTCCGCGAGGGCGAGCTGCGCGCCCGTGTACGGGTCGAGCTTGGCGTACCGGCCGTTGCCGTCCGTGGCGATGGCGACGCCGAGGCCGGTCTCCTCGTCGACGCGGATCATGCCGGAGTCCTCGGGCTGGGCGAGGACGGTGTTGCCCTGCACGAAGTGGTCGTACTGCTGCGTGATCCACTTCTTGGACGCCTGGTTCGGGGACGCGACCAGCTTCAGGACCTGGTCCTTCAGCTCCTCGGAGGTCTCCGGGCGGGGCAGCTTGTTCGCGTCGTCGGCCTGAAGGGCGTCCTGCCACTCCGGGCGGGCGTACGGGCGCTCGTAGACCGGGCCCTCGTGCGCGACCGTGCGCGGGTCCACGTCGACGATCTTGCCGCCGTGCCAGTAGATCTCCAGGCGGTCGCCGTCGGTCACCTCACCGATGACGGTGGCGATGACGTCCCACTTCTCGCAGATCTCCAGGAAGCGGTCGACCTTGCCCGGCTCGACCACCGCGCACATGCGCTCCTGCGACTCGCTCATGAGGATCTCCTCGGGCGAGAGCGTGGAGTCGCGCAGGGGTACGTCGTCCAGGGTGACGCGCATGCCGCCGGAGCCGTTGGAGGCCAGCTCGGACGTGGCGCAGGACAGGCCCGCCGCGCCGAGGTCCTGGATGCCGACGACCAGCTTCTCCTTGAACGCCTCCAGGGTGCACTCGATGAGGAGCTTCTCCTGGAAGGGGTCGCCGACCTGGACGGCGGGGCGCTTGGACGGCTTGGCGTCGTCGAAGGTCTCCGAGGCCAGGATGGAGGCGCCGCCGATGCCGTCGCCGCCGGTGCGGGCCCCGTACAGGATGACCTTGTTGCCGGCGCCGGACGCCTTGGCCAGGTGGATGTCCTCGTGCCGCATGACGCCGATGGCACCGGCGTTGACCAGCGGGTTGCCCTGGTAGCAGGCGTCGAAGACGACCTCGCCGCCGATGTTGGGCAGGCCCAGGCAGTTGCCGTAGCCGCCGATGCCGGCGACGACACCGGGCAGGACGCGCTTGGTGTCGGGGTGGTCGGCGGCGCCGAAGCGCAGCGGGTCCACGACGGCGACCGGGCGGGCGCCCATCGCGATGATGTCGCGGACGATGCCGCCGACGCCGGTCGCGGCGCCCTGGTAGGGCTCCACGTACGACGGGTGGTTGTGGGACTCCACCTTGAAGGTGACCGCGTAGCCCTGGCCGACGTCGACGACACCGGCGTTCTCGCCGATGCCGACGAGCATCGCGTCCGACTCGGGTGCCTTCTCGCCGAACTGGCGGAGGTGGACCTTGGAGGACTTGTACGAGCAGTGCTCGGACCACATCACCGAGTACATGGCGAGCTCGGCCCCGGTGGGCCGGCGGCCGAGGATCTCCACGATCCTCTCGTACTCGTCCTTCTTCAGACCGAGTTCGGCCCAGGGCAGCTCGACGTCGGGGGTCGCGGCCGCGTGCTCGACCGTGTCCAGAGGCGTCCGGCTCATGCGTTGACCAGCTTCTTGAGGATCGAGGTGAAGAACGGGAGGCCGTCGGTGCGGCCGGTGCCGATCAGCGGCTCGACGGCGTGCTCGGGGTGCGGCATCAGGCCGACGACGTTGCCCGCCGCGTTGGTGATGCCGGCGATGTCGTTGAGCGAGCCGTTCGGGTTGACGTCGAGGTAGCGGAACGCGACCCGGCCCTCGGCCTCCAGCTCGTCCAGCGTCCGCCGGTCGGCGACGTACCGGCCGTCCATGTTCTTCAGCGGGATGTGGATCTCCTGGCCGGCGTTGTAGTCGCTGGTCCAGGCGGTGTCCGCGTTCTCCACCCGCAGCTTCTGGTCGCGGCAGATGAAGTGCAGGTGGTCGTTGCCGAGCATCGCGCCGGGCAGCAGGTGGGCCTCGGTGAGGATCTGGAAGCCGTTGCAGATCCCGAGCACCGGCAGACCGGCCTTCGCCTGGTCGATGACGGCGTCCATCACCGGCGAGAAGCGCGCGATGGCGCCGGCCCGCAGATAGTCGCCGTAACTGAAACCGCCGCACAGCACGACGGCGTCGACCTGCTTGAGGTCCTTGTCCTTGTGCCAGAGCGCCACGGGTTCGGCACCGGCGACGCGGATCGCGCGCTGCGAGTCCCGGTCGTCGAGGCTGCCGGGGAAAGTGACGACGCCAATACGAGCGGTCACTTCGCGGCCTCCGCGACTTCCTCCACCTTGACGGTGAAGTCCTCGATCACGGTGTTGGCGAGGAAGGATTCCGCAAGATCGTGGATGCGGGCCAGGACGGCGTCGTCGACCGGTCCGTCCACTTCGAGTTCGAATCGCTTTCCCTGACGTACGTCCGAGATCCCCTCGAAACCCAGCCGCGGCAGTGCGCGCTGCACCGCCTGGCCCTGGGGGTCGAGGATCTCCGGCTTGAGCATGACGTCGACTACGACGCGTGCCACTGGCACTCCCGGTGTGTGGTGCTGAGCAGGTTCCTTCAGACTACCCGCACAAAAATTCTACGCGTGTAGCGTTGTAGGAAAGTACGTGAGCCCTGTCACGATTCGGCATCGGGGGGAGGCCCGTACGAAAAGCTTCGGGAAAGATCCCGGGCCGTACGCGGATGGCTATTGCGCGACGGACACGCCAAGAGATTTAGTCGGGCTTCCCATTGCATTGCCGGGCACTGTACAAATGAAATGTCATTAGCCGATACTTTGCCCAATTACAGGCGAACAGTCGGCATCTTCAGGGCGTCCTGGCACGTCATCGCGGAGATGCCGCACGAAGGGACCGATATTCGTGGCGCAGCGTGTCGTGGTCACTCTCTTTGACGACATCGACGGCTCGGAAGCGGCGGAGACGATCGCCTTCGGAGTCGACGGCAAGATGTACGAGATCGACCTGAACGAAGCCAATGCCAGGAAACTGCGCAAGGCTCTCGAGCCCTACGTGTCGGCCGGCCGCAAGCGGTCGCGGTCGGGCCGGGCGTACCGGCAGACGGAGGTCGCCCCCGATCCCGCGGCGGTCCGCGCGTGGGCCCAGGCGAACAAGATGGACGTGCCCGCACGGGGCCGGATCCCCAAGAAGGTGTACGAGGCGTTCGCCGAGGCGCAGTGAGCGGAAGGCCTGCGGGAAGCGTGCGGATCCGCGGGGAGCGGCCGACGGCCGCTCAGCCGCCCCTCGCGGCAGCCGACTTGCGCAGCACCCCCGGTGATCAGCTAAAGTCTGGAGCACGCCGAGGGGCGAGGCCGAAAGGCCCAGCTCACGGACCGTGCGGGTGTAGTTCAGTAGTAGAACATCCCCCTTCCAGGGGGAAGGCGCAGTGTGCGATTCCTGTCACCCGCTCTGCATCGCCGTACTGACCATGGAAGTGGATCAGGTAGGCTGGTGCTCGCACCGATCGGTGAAGGCCGGTCGGCGGCAATGCGGACGTAGCTCAGTTGGTAGAGCGCAACCTTGCCAAGGTTGAGGTCGCGAGTTCGAGCCTCGTCGTCCGCTCGGGAAAAAGACCCCGGTCCTGATGGACCGGGGTCTTTTCGTGTTCCCGTCGAGCCGCGTCTGACATTTGTCATGCCGAGCGATGACAGCGCGCACTGCTGACGGGCCCGTCGTGCCGGGACGCTTGGGACATGGAAGCGAACGGACACGAACACGTGATTGAGGTCACTGACCTGCGACGTGTGTACGGGGGCGGGTTCGAGGCTGTGCGCGGCATCAGCTTCTCCGTGCGCCGCGGAGAGATCTTCGCGCTGCTCGGCACCAACGGCGCCGGCAAGACGTCCACCGTGGAACTGCTGGAGGGCCTGGCCGCCCCGGCCGGTGGGCGGGTGCGCGTCCTCGGGCACGACCCGTACACCGACCGGGCCGCCGTACGCCCCCGCACCGGCGTGATGCTGCAGGAGGGGGGCTTCCCGTCCGAGCTGACCGTCGCGGAGACGGCGCGGATGTGGGCGGGGTGTGTGAGCGGGGCCCGCCCGCCGGCCGAGGTGCTGGCGCTGGTCGGGCTGGAGTCGAAGGGCGACGTCCGGGTGAAGCAGCTGTCCGGGGGCCAGCGGCGCCGGCTGGACCTGGCACTCGCGCTGCTCGGCGATCCCGAGGTGCTCTTCCTGGACGAGCCCACCACCGGACTGGACGCCGAAGGCCGCCGGGACACCTGGGAGTTGGTGAGTGCTCTGCGTGCCGCCGGTACGACGGTGCTGCTGACCACGCACTACCTGGAAGAGGCCGAGCAGCTCGCGGACCGGCTCGCGATCATGCACGACGGCCGCATCGCCGCCACCGGGACCCCGGCCGAGGTGACCGCCACGCAGCCGTCGCGGATCACCTTCGAGCTGCCCGAGGGCTACTTCGTGGGCGATCTGCCGCCGCTCGCCGAGCTGGGCGTGACCGGGCACGAGACCGACGGCCGGATCATCCGGCTCCGCACCCGTGAACTGCAGCGGGCGGCCACCGGGCTGCTGGTGTGGGCCGAGCGGACCGGGGTGGAACTGCGCCGCCTGGACGTGCGGTCGGCGTCCCTGGAGGAGGCGTTCCTCGGGATCGCGAAGGCGGTCTCCGGCGGGAAGACCGCGCAGACGACGAAGGAGTACGCGGCATGAGCGCCACGAACACCGAGGCGCCCGCGGCGCGCGCCCCGAAGGCGGCGGCGACCACGCCGGTGAGCCGGATGGCGGCCCTCGCCCGTGCCGAGCTGACCCTGCTCGGACGGAGCAAGGGCGCGCTCGTCGCCGGACTGTTCGTGCCGCTGGTGCTGCCCGTCAGCGTGCGGTCGGCGGCCGAGGAGATGGACCTCGCCGAGGCCGGACTGACCATCGGCACCCTCGTACTGCCCGCGGCGATCGGCTTCTCCCTGCTGTTCGCCGTCTACTCCACCCTCGTGGGCGTCTTCGTCGTCCGGCGCGAGGAACTCGTCCTCAAGCGGCTGCGCACCGGCGAGCTGCGGGACACCGAGATCCTGGCCGGCTCGGCGATGCCGGCAGCCGCCACCGGACTGCTGCAGTGCCTGCTGCTGACGGCCGGGTGTGCCGTCCTGCTCGACCTGTCCGCGCCGTCGGCGCCCCATCTGGCCGTCCTCGGCCTGCTGTTGGGGCTCGTGATGTGCGCCGCCCTCGCCGCGGCCACCTCGGGCTTCACCCGGACCGGCGAGAGCGCGCAGGTCACGCCCATGCCACTGCTGCTGGTCTCGATGATCGGCTCCGGCATGTTCGTCCCGCTGGAGCTGCTGCCCGACAAGGTGGCCTCCGTCTGCGAGCTGCTGCCGCTGACGCCCGTCGTCACCCTGGTGCGCGGCGGCTGGACCGGCGACCTGTCGGCGTACGAGGCACTGGGCGCCGTCGCGACGGCGGTGGCCTGGACCGCGGTCGCCGTGTTTGCTGTACGGCGGTGGTTCCGCTGGGAGCCGCGGCGCTGACGTACGAGGAGAACGGGGCAGGCGGGCAGATGCGCAGGCCGGGCGGATGGTGGCGGCGGAAGAGCACGCCGGAGAAGGTGGAGACGTACACACGGTGGTCGTTCCACTTCTTCGGGCTGATCGAGTTCGCCGTGAGTGGATTAACCGCGTACGGCCAGGTGGACGCGCGTCTCGCGAGCGTGCTGTGCCTGCTGGTCGGCGTGCACGCGGCCCTGTGCATGGTGACCGCCTCCCGGGCGCTGGACTGGACGCGGGGCCGGCGGGAGCAGCCCCTGCGGATGCTGTGGGTGCTGGGCGCCGTCACCGCGGTCGTCGCCGTCGGCGCCGTCGCCCTCATGGAGCGGGGCCCGGCGGGCGAGGGGGTCGACAGCGCGGCCGGCGCGGTCTTCGGGGGCGCGCTGACCTTCGGCGCCGGGACCGTGGCGCTGGGCGTGCGCAACCGGCGGCGGGTGATCGCGCTGGTCGGCGGCTTCGCGGTGGGAGCGGGCGCGGTGTCCTTCCCGCTGGGTCGGCCCGGGCTCGCCGCGCTGGCCACGGCGGGCTTCGTCCTGATCGGTTCCGGCTTCCTCGCCTTCACCTCCGTCTTCTCCGTCTGGCTGCTCAACGCCGTCTACGAACTCGACGAGGCCCGCGAGACCCGGACCCGGCTCGCCGTCGCCGAGGAGCGGCTGCGGTTCGGGCGGGACCTGCACGACGTGATGGGCCGGAACCTGGCCGTGATCGCGCTCAAGAGCGAGCTGGCCGTGCAGCTGGCGCGGCGCGGGCGGCCCGAGGCTGTGGAGCAGATGATCGAGGTGCAGCGCATCGCCCAGGAGTCCCAGCGGGAGGTGCGCGATGTGGTGCGCGGCTACCGGGAGGCCGACCTGGAGGTAGAACTCGCCGGTGCTCAGGGAGTGCTGACGGCGGCGGGGATCGAGTGCGAGGTGACCGGCGAGACGTCCGGGCTGCCCGCCGAGGTCCAGTCGGCGCTCGGCTGGGTCGTGCGGGAGGCGACCACGAACGTGCTGCGGCACGGGGACGCGGGGAAGTGTGCCGTGGTGGTGCGGATGTCGAAGGGGCGTGTGGTGCTGACGGTGGAGAACGACGGGGTGGCCGGCACGTCCGGGGCGGTCGGGACGGGCAGCGCCTCCGGTGCGGGTGGCTCGGGTCTGGCCGGGCTGCGGGAGCGGCTGTCCGCGGTGGGCGGGACGCTGGAGGCCGGCTGCGTCGGCAAGGGCGTGTTCCGGCTGGTCGCGGAGGTGCCGCTGACCGCCGAGCCGGTGCTGGAGGTGGCCTCGTGACGGAGGTCGTCCGTGTCCTGCTCGCCGACGACGAGCACCTGATCCGTGGGGCGCTGGCCGCCCTGCTGTCCCTGGAGGACGACCTGGTCGTGGTCGCCGAGGCGGCCACCGGGCCGGAGGCGCTGGCGATGGCGCGGGCGCACGCCCCCGACGTCGCCGTACTGGATCTGCAGATGCCCGGCGCCGACGGTGTGAAGGTCGCCACATCCCTGCGGGCCGAACTGCCCGGTTGCCGGGTGCTGATCGTGACGAGTCACGGACGGCCCGGACATCTGAAGCGGGCGCTCGCGGCGGGGGTGCGGGGGTTCGTGCCCAAGACGGTCAGCGCACAGCGGCTCGCCGAGCTCATCCGCACGGTGCACGCCGGAAACCGCTACGTCGACCCCGAGTTGGCCGCCGACGCGATCTCCGCCGGGGACTCGCCGCTGACCGCGCGGGAGGCGGAGGTGCTGGAACTCGCCGCCGACGGGGCGCCCGTCGCGGAGATCGCCGAGCGTGCCGCGCTCGCGGAGGGCACGGTACGCAACTACCTGTCGTCGGCCGCGACCAAGCTCGGGGCGGAGAACCGGCATGCGGCGGTGCGTCTCGCTCGGGAGCGGGGTTGGGTATAGTTGCTTTCGCGCAACGGCGCACTGCGGACGTAGCTCAGTTGGTAGAGCGCAACCTTGCCAAGGTTGAGGTCGCGAGTTCGAGCCTCGTCGTCCGCTCCGTGTGAAGAAGCCCCCGGTCTCGGCCGGGGGCTTTTTCGTGTCCGGATCAGGCTTCCTAGGACCAGCTCAGGCCGGTCAGCCGCTCGTACGCCTCCACGTACTTGGCGCGGGTGGCCTCCACGACCTGCGGGGGCAGCGGCGGCGGGGGCTGCTCGCTCTTGCGGTCCCAGCCGGACTCCGCCGAGGTCAGCCAGTCCCGGACGAACTGCTTGTCGTACGACGGCTGCGCGCGGCCCGGCTGCCACTGGTCGGCCGGCCAGAAGCGGGAGGAGTCGGGGGTGAGGACCTCGTCGGCGAGTACCAGGTTCTCGTTCTGCTCGCCCTCGAAGCCGAACTCGAACTTGGTGTCCGCGAGGATGATCCCGCGGTCGCGGGCGATGTCCCGGGCGCGGGAGTAGACGGCGAGGGTGGCCTGGCGCAGCCGGGCCGCGGTGTCCGCGCCGACCTGGCGGGCGACCTCTTCGTAGGAGACGTTCTCGTCGTGCTCGCCGACCTCGGCCTTGGTGGCCGGGGTGAAGATCGGGGCGGGCAGCTCGGAGCCGTCGACGAGGCCCTCGGGGAGGGCGAGACCGCAGACGGTGCGGGACTCCTGGTACTCGGCCAGCCCCGAGCCGGTGAGGTAGCCGCGGGCCACGCACTCCACGGGGACCATCCGCAGGGACTTGCAGACCAGCGCCCGGCCCTGCCAGTCGGCGGGGGCGCCGGCGGGCAGCTCGGTGCTCAGGACGTGGTTGGGGGCCAGGTCGGCGAGCTGCTCGAACCACCACAGGGAGAGCTGGGTGAGGATCCGGCCCTTGTCGGGGATCTCGGTCGGCAGCACCCAGTCGTAGGCGGAGATGCGGTCGCTGGCGACCATCACGAGGTCGCCCGCCTCGTTCCGGTACAGCTCGCGCACCTTGCCGGTGTGCAGATGCACCAGGCCCGGAACCTGGATCGGCTCGGGCTTTTCGACGAATCCGGACACGGTTCCTCCCCGTGGTTCTGTCCAATGGCTCGATTCTCCCGTATGCCCGGTCGGTCGAGGGACAGGGGGTCGGTGGCGGCCGGTCCGGTCAGTCGCGTTTGCAGATGCGGTCCAGGAGGTTGGCGGTGGCGCGCTGGATGCGCGGGTCGACGTGGCCGGGGCGGTCCAGGGCCGGGGACCAGGCGAACGTTCCGGATGCGAAGACCCAGGCGCCCGACGAGGCCCGGTACAGGGACGTCTCCTGGTGGCGCCGGACGCCGTCGGCGTCGGTGTACGGGGAGTGGGCCAGCAGGACGCGCTCGTCGTGCTCCGGGAGCGGCGTGCGCGGGAAGTAGCGGTCGGCCTCGCCCGCGACCATGTCCTCGATCCCGTCGCCCTCGTGCGCCCCGGTGGCCTCCCACAGCCAGTGGTCGGCGTTGCGGACGATCAGCGGGTGCGGTTCCGGGACGCGGCCCGCGTACTGGATGCCGATCAGCTGCTGCTCGGCCCGGTCGATCTCCCGCCACAGCACCGGCCGGCCCGGCCCCTGGCGCTTGCGGCAGGTCAGCAGGCGGTCGGGGACACCGGACGGGGAGGGGCCCAGTTCCACCTGCCAGTACATGGTGTTGGCGGAGAGGAAGACCAGGGACGTCCCGTGCTCGCGGGCGAGTTCGGTGGTGCGGCGCATGGCGGCGGACCAGTACTCGTCGTGGCCGGGGAAGACCAGGCCGCGGTAGCGGCTCGGGTCGACGCGGCCGGAGTGCAGGTCGCGGGCGTCGGCGTAGGCGAGGTCGTAGCCGTAGCGCTCGGCGAAGCGGATGAAGTCGTAGGCGTGGCCGACGTGGAGGGGGAGGCCGGCTCCCGCGTACGGCCGGTCGAAGGAGACGGTCGTCGCGGCGTCGGCCTCGCCCAGCAGCCGGCCCTCCTCGTCCCAGGCGTGGTAGAGGCTGGCGCCGGTGCGGCCGTCCTCCGGGTAGAGGTTGTACGCCTGCCAGGTGATGTCCGGCAGGAGGAGGAGCAGGTCGGCCGGGTGGCTGTCGCGGACGGTGAAGGGGACGTGGGACCGGTAGCCGTCGGCGGTGGTGAGCACGGCGACGTACGCGCCGATGTTCCAGTACGACGGGATCTGCAGCCGCCAGGACAGCCACCAGTGGTGGCAGGAGACCGTGCGGTCTGCGGTGAGCGGCGGGGGCTGGACGATGCCGGACAGGCGGGGACTGGTGGTGATCTTCGTGGCGCCGTCACCGCCGTAATGGCCGATCCGGTACACGTCGACGGCGAACTCCTGGGGCGGGTCGACGGTGATGTGGAAGTCGATGGCCTCGCCGGGTGCGGCGGCTCCGGTGGCGGTGAAGCCCTTGATCTGGCGGTGCACGTCGTCGGCGGCGCGCGGGCCTCCGCCGGAGCGCCGCTCGGGGTTCGTGCGGGGCTTAGCCCGCGGGTCGCGGGCGGGGTCGTGCGCCGGGTCCGGGTCCACGTACCAGGGGACGACCTGGCCGGTGTCCCCGAAGTACGTCTCGCCGCCTCGCAGCCAGGGGACGGGTCCCTGTCCGAAGGGGTCCGTCACGGCGTGCGCGAGTGCTCCGGACTCCCAGCGGCGGATCTGCTCGGACGCCATGGGACATCCCCTCCCTCGTGCCCCCGTGGTCGTGCGTATGACGTACGCCTTTGCCATGTGCGCGATCGGTCCCAGCACATCACATTTCGCGCGCGAGCTGTCACTGTTCGTTGCGAAGTGACCGAAAGAGGAAGCGGAGGATCCGATTCAGGGATCTCGGAGGTCGTGGGCTCGGGGGTCCACGCAGTCGGTGTCCGTGCGACCTCCGGGGTCGGGGGCTTCTCAGACCAGGCGTACCGGCTTCTCCGGGCGTATGCCGAGCTCGGTCAGCCAGGCGCGCAAGGGGGCCGGGTCGCCGCTCTCGACGAGGCTGCGGACGCGGGGGCCCAGATCCGCCGCCCGTTCGCCGTTGACCAGGAGCGAGGGGCCGTCGAGCCAGTCCAGGCCGGGGGACGCGCCTGCCGTGTCCATCGCCGCGCAGCACACCATCGCCGTGATGTGGTCGGTGAGGATCTCGCGGCCGGTGCGCGGGGACTGCAGGGGGAACAGGGGGAGCACCCGGTCGTCCCACAGGGCGGTGTCCGGGCCGGCCGCTGCGACGGGGGACACGGCGGGGGCCGCGGCAGGGGTGGAGGGCCCGGCGGTCTCGGCCTCCTCGCGGGCCAGCTGGGCGCTGAGCCCGGCGGCGAGGGCGGCGCCGCGGGGGGTGGTGCCGGCGAGATCGTCGTCGTGATCGGCGTGGTGCTGTCCGGGGTGCCCGTGGTCGCCGTCGGGAATCGGACCGTCCTCGCGGGTACCCTGCTCGGCCGCACCGGTCGTGCCGTGCGCTGCCGGGCGCGGGTCGGTGGTGGAAGCGGACAGGTCCGTGAGGTGGTCCAGGACGCGGGCCAGGGTGGGGCCGTCGGATCCCGGCGCGGCCGTTTCGGCGGTGCGGCGGACGCCCAGGGTGTCCAGGACGCGGTGGAGGCGTGCCGCGTTCGTGCGCCAGGTCCGGTCGACGACCTCCTCCGGGTACTCGTCCCACTCCACCGGCGACCAGTCCGGGCCGGACTCGGCCGGCCCTCCGTGGAAGAGGCGGGCGGCGAGCAGGGAGACCGCCCCGTCCACGAGGCCGGGCTCCTCCAGCAGGTCGCAGGCGGGGCGCTCGCCCAGACGGGAGGCGAAACCCTCGGCCAGCCGGTCCCGGCGGGACAGCTCCGTGAGCGCCGCGACGACGCCGACGTCCAGCCGGGAGGGCCAGCGGCCCATCCGCCAGGCGGGCAGCGCCACCCGGGTCAGCAACCGGTCCCAGCCCGCGTACGCCAGGCCGACCTGTTCCTGGGCGACGATCCGCAGACCGTAGTCCACAGCCTGTGCACGCTCGGCGGCCGCCGCCGCGACACCCCGCTCCATCTCGGCGGCATGACCCCGGCAGCTGCGCAGCAGGAGCCGGGACACCCAGCCCAGGCCCACGCACACCGCGCGGGACAGCGGGCAGCGGCCGCCCGCCGAGGCCACGGCCACCGCGGCGTCCAGGCCCTGCACGAAGCGCCGGGCGGAGGCTATGTCGGGGTGCGCCGACGGTCCCGTACCGGCGACGACCGGGGCGAGGACCGCGCGCAGTTCGCCCACGCGCATCCACCACAGGAAGGGTGAGCCGATGACGAGGACCGGCGCGGCCTCGGACCGGCGGTGCGGCGATCCGCCCACGCCCGCCACGTCGTCGTGCCGCTCCGGCGGCGGGGGCGCGTGCGCCCGGTGGGTGCGGTCCTCCAGCCAGCTGTCGCAGTCCGGCGTGAGTGCTATCGCCGAGGGTGCGGGGACGTCCAGCCGGTCGGCCAGGTCGCGCACCATCCGGTACAGA
The DNA here is from genome assembly GCF_014650995.1 of Streptomyces viridiviolaceus. Lineage (GTDB taxonomy): Bacteria > Actinomycetota > Actinomycetes > Streptomycetales > Streptomycetaceae > Streptomyces > Streptomyces viridiviolaceus. The sequence goes on along the minus strand of NZ_BMWA01000004.1, from coordinate 328,310 downwards.
TCCGGCGCCGACTCCTCGGCGATCGGGACCGTCGGGGTCATGGCCGGGCGGGCGCGGACGACGACGAGGGCCACACCGACGGCGGCGAGCAGGACGAGCAGACCGACGACCGACACGGACCAGCGGGCGGCGTCCCAGCCGCCGCCCACGAGATGGCCGGTGGAGCCGCCCACGAGCAGGACCACGGCGGCGGCAGCGGGCAGCAGCGCGACGGCCAGCGCCCGGCTGCGGATCCGCAGCACGGCCAACGCCCGGGAACGCGCGGCCTGCGCGCCCACCTCCACACCCATACCGGTCACGACCGGACCTCACCCCCTCCTGGCTGTCCTTGGCTGTCCTGGTGCTCTCCTGGCGGTGCTCACTCCCCCACTGTGGCACCCGCCACTGACATCGCAATATCGGTGGGCCAAGTGCCGGAACGCTTGCGCGGCACCCTAGTTGGGGCCCGCGCACCCGTCAGCCGTATGGCGCATTGGTCACTCGATGGAATGGCTTTGGGGAAAGGTGGATGACGGACAGCAAGGGTCAGGCCCCGGTTCCTGAGACGGAGCCGGGGCCTGTCGGGTTCGCTGCGGAGGGGACCTTCTCCTGGCTCGGGCTACGCGCCCGCCGCCGCCTTCGCCGCGATGTCCGTACGGTGCTGGGAGCCGTCGAGGCCGATGCGGCCGACGGCCCGGTAGGCGCGTTCGCGGGCCTCGGTGAGGTCCTTGCCGGTGGCCGTGACGGACAGCACGCGGCCGCCGGCGCTGACCACGGCGTCGCCCTCGCGCCGGGTGCCGGCGTGCAGGACGTAGGCGTGCGGGGCGTCCTCGGCGGCCACCTCGTCGAGGCCGGTGATCGGATCGCCGGTGCGGGGGGTGCCGGGGTAGTTGTGCGAGGCGACGACCACGGTGACGGCCGCGTCCTCGCTCCAGCGCAGGGGCTCCAGGGGGGCGAGGTTGCCGGTGGCGGCGGCCATCAGCAGGCCGGCCAGCGGGGTCCGCAGCCGGGCCAGCACCACCTGGGTCTCGGGGTCGCCGAAACGGGCGTTGAACTCGATCACGCGGACGCCGCGGGACGTGATCGCGAGACCGGCGTAGAGGAGGCCGGAGAACGGGGTGCCGCGGCGGCGCATCTCGTCGACGGTCGGCTGGAGCACGGTCTCCACGACCTCGTCGACGAGCTTGGGGTCGGCCCACGGCAGCGGCGAGTAGGCGCCCATGCCGCCGGTGTTCGGGCCCTCGTCGCCGTCGAGGGCACGCTTGAAGTCCTGGGCGGGCTGGAGTGGACGGACGTTCTCGCCGTCGGTGATGGCGAAGAGGGAGACCTCGGGGCCGTCGAGGTACTCCTCGATGACGACCCGCTCACAGGCACGCGCGTGCGCCCGGGCGGCCTCGATGTCACCGGTGACGACGACACCCTTGCCGGCGGCCAGCCCGTCGTCCTTGACGACGTAGGGGGCGCCGAAGGCGTCGAGTGCCGCGTCGACCTCCTCGGCAGTCGTGCAGACGTACGAGCGTGCCGTGGGCACCCCGGCGTGTGCCATGACGTCCTTGGCGAAGGCCTTGGAGCCCTCGAGCTGCGCGGCCTTCCCGGAGGGGCCGAAGACCGGGATGCCCGCCTCGCGCACGGCGTCGGCGACCCCGGCGACGAGGGGTGCCTCCGGCCCGACGACGACCAGGTCGGCGCCCAGCTCCGTGGCCAGCGCGGACACGGCCGCGCCGTCGAGGGCGTCGACCGGGTGCAGCTCGGCGACCTCGGCGATGCCGGCGTTGCCGGGGGCGCAGTGCAGCGCGGTGACGTCGGGGTCGAGGGACAGGGAACGGCACAGGGCGTGTTCGCGGGCGCCGCCGCCGATGACGAGGACCTTCACGGGGGTCAGCCTAACGGGAGCGCGGCCGTCTGGTTTGTGCGGGCTTCCGAGCCGAGGGGCGCCGGGGGTTTGTGGCTTCCTCCAGCCGGGCCCGGGAGCGGTGCCGAAGGGCGGGCGGGAGGCGCGGCCCCGCCTGTCCGGGCTACTCGTGCGCGATCTCCTCGACCACGGTCGCTCCGAGCTCCCGCACCAGCAGTTCCTGGCCGGACAGGGCCGACTCGTCGAGGTCGGGGTCGTCGTCCTCGGGGATGTCGTCCTCCGGGGAGACCGGGGGCGGCGGCTCGGGTGCCGGGGACGCGGGTGCGGGGGCGGCGGCCGGCGCGGGGGCGACGGCCGACGGGGCCGCGGGCGGGGCCGAGGGCGTGGGCGCCGCGGGCGCGGGCGACGCCGGGCGCGGGGCGGGCGTACCGCCCCCGTTGCCGGGGCCGCCGAAACCGCCACCGGCGTTGTTCGCGTAACCGCCGCTGCCGGAACCGCCGTAGCCGCCGGAGGGGCCGGCGGGGGGCGGTGCCGAACCGCCGGAGGGGTCGACGACCGCCTCGATCTTCCACTGCACGTTGAACTGCTCGGTCAGGGCCTGCCGCAGTACGTCCTCGCTGCCGCTGCTCAGGAAGTTGTCACGAGCGCCGGCGTTGACGAAGCCGAGCTGGAGCGACGTGCCGTCGAAGCCGGTCACCTGGGCGTTCTGGCTGAGCAGGATCCAGGTGAACCTGCGGCGGTTCTTGACCGCCTCCAGGATGTTGGGCCAGATCGAGCGGGGGTCCAGGCCGCCGCTCGCGGGCGCGGGGGCAGCGGCGGGTCCGGGCGCGGCCGGAGCAGCCGGAGGGGAGGCGGCGGGGGCCGGCGCCTGGGACTGCCCGCCGCCCGCGGGAGCCGCAGTGGGCCACCCTCCGGGACGCCGCCCGCCACCCGCGGAGGCGGCGGTGGGCCAGGCACCCGGCGCGGGCGCGGAGGTGGGTGCGGGCGCGGAGGTGGGTGCGGGCGCGGGAGCCGGTGCGGGCGCGGGGGCAGGTGCAGGGGCATCGGTGCCGGGCTGCGGGGCGGGCGCGGCAGGACCGGCGGGAGCACCGGGGGACGCGCTCGAGGGCCCCCCGGAAGGCACGCCCGCCCCGGCCGCCGGGGCACCGGCAGCCGGACCCCCGGCACCCGGCGCCGTCCGTACCGCCGCACGTGCCGCGGCCGGCCCGCCCCCCGGCGGAACCGGAGCGGCGGCCGCACCGGAGGCACCCGCGTGGGCGTCGGGCCCGGGAACGTACGCCATCGCGGGGGCGCCCGCGCCCGGGGAGAACTGCACGCCGCGCTCGATCCGGTCCAGACGGGCCATCACCGAGCGCTCGTCGCCGTACGCGGCGGGCAGCAGCACGCGCGCGCAGATCAGCTCCAGCTGGAGGCGGGGCGAGGTGGCGCCGCGCATCTCGGTGAGCCCCTCGTTGACCAGGTCGGCGGCGCGGCTCAGCTCGGCGGCGCCGAAGGACCGCGCCTGTTCCTGCATCCGCTCCACGACGTCGGCCGGGGCGTCGATGAGCCCCTTCTCCGCCGCGTCGGGCACGGCGGCGAGGATGACCAGGTCGCGGAGCCGCTCCAGCAGGTCGGCGACGAAGCGCCGCGGGTCGTTGCCGCCCTCGATCACCCGGTCGACGACCTCGAAGGCCGCGGAACCGTCGCCCGACGCGAACGACTCGACCACGGAGTCGAGCAGCGAGCCGTCGGTGTAGCCGAGCAGGGCGGTCGCCATGGCGTACGTCACACCGTCGGCGCCCGCGCCCGCAAGCAGCTGGTCCATGACGGACATGGAGTCACGGACGGACCCGGCGCCGGCCCGCACCACCAGCGGCAGCACGCCGTCCTCGACCGGGATGTCCTCCTTCTGGCACACCTCGCCGAGGTAGTCCCGCAGGGTGCCGGGCGGCACGAGCCGGAAGGGGTAGTGGTGGGTGCGCGACCGGATGGTCCCGATGACCTTCTCGGGTTCGGTGGTCGCGAAGATGAACTTCAGATGCTCCGGAGGCTCCTCGACCACCTTGAGCAGGGCGTTGAATCCCTGCGGGGTGACCATGTGGGCCTCGTCGATGATGTAGATCTTGTACCGGCTGTGCGCCGGGCCGAAGAACGCCTTCTCGCGCAGGTCACGGGCGTCGTCCACACCACCGTGCGAGGCCGCGTCGATCTCGATGACGTCGATCGAACCCGGCCCGTTCCTGGCGAGGTCCCGGCAGGACTGGCACTCGCCGCACGGCGTCGGGGTGGGACCCTGCTCACAGTTCAGGCACCGGGCCAGGATCCGGGCGCTCGTCGTCTTCCCGCACCCGCGCGGACCGCTGAACAGGTACGCGTGATTGACCCGGTTGTTCCGCAGCGCCTGCTGCAGCGGGTCGGTGACATGCCCCTGCCCGATGACCTCGGCGAAGGACTCCGGGCGGTAACGGCGGTACAACGCGAGAGACGACACGCATACGAGGTTATAGGCGCCCACTGACAAACCGGCCCGCGTCGAACGGGGCGCTCCTCACAGCCCCGGGCACGCAAACGCCCCCCACGCACCCGCCAGAGCCAACCTACCCTTGCTGCCTTCCGGCCCTGGGGGAGTTCAGTCAGATAGCGCCGCGTGAGGGGCTGCGCTCAGCGTACCCGATTCCGGGAGCTCGGAACGAGTTCGCGAGCACCCTCTGCCGTCATGTAATGTTTCCGGCGGAGGATTCGCCTAGAGGCCTAGGGCGCACGCTTGGAAAGCGTGTTGGGGGCAACCCCTCACGAGTTCGAATCTCGTATCCTCCGCCGGTTCAGAGGGCCGACCCGAAAGGGTCGGCCCTCTGGCGTTTCCGGCCCCGGTCCGCCGGACCGGGCCTCGGCTAGGGAGCGATCCGCACTTTTCTCGACTCGCTCACCTGGTCCACCTCCGAGACCCGGACCGTCGCCTTCATCGTCCAGGTTCCGGGGAGGGGGAGGGTGACGGAGTTGGCGCTCCAGTAGCCGCCCCGGTCGACGAGTTCCGCCCCGATGGGGCCGATGCCGCGGTCGGGGAGGGTGAAGGAGAGACGCAGTTCGGGAACGGCGGCCAGGCCGCCGTCGGCGCCGAAGACCACGGCCTGCACGGCGTTGTCGCCGGTGCGGCCGGGGTCGAGGGTGATCTGGACCGTGCCCCGGCCGCCGGGGGTGCCGACGTCGAAGGGGATCGTGGTGACGGACGCGGGCAGCACACCGCCCGCCGGGGCGGGCCCGGCCGCCTCGGCCGCCGCCCGGGCCGGCGGCGTGCCGGTGAGCACGGTCGTGATCACGAGGACGGCGGCCGCGATGACGGCCTCGGCCAGTACCGAACGGCGCAGGGCCCGGCGGTGGGCGTCTTCCGGCGCGGGCTCGGGGACGGGGGTCTGCGGGGACGGGTCCGCGAGCGGTGGCGGGCCGGCGCCCACCGGTTCGGGGACGGGGGTCTGCGGGGAGGGCTCCGGGAGCGGCGGGGGGCCGGCGCCCACCGGTTCGGGCACCCGCTCGTGTTCGCGTACGACCGTTTCCGCGTCCGCCGTCACCAGGCGCGCCGTCCACCGCCGTGAGAGGGCGGCCGCCGCCAGCAGCAGAACCACCGCGGCCAGTTTGGCGAGCAGCAGCCTGCCGTACGTCGTGCCGGTGAGCGCGGACCAGGAGCCGAGGCCGCGCCAGGACTGGTAGACGCCCGTGACCACCAGGACGGTCACGGAGGTGAAGGCGAGGCGCGAGAAGCGGGCGACCACGGCGGCGGGCGTGGGCCGGCGCAGGGTCACGAGGAGGGCGGCGAGTCCGCCGAGCCAGACCGCCGTCGCCAGCAGGTGCAGTGCGGTGGACGCCATGGCGAGGGGCACCTGGATCCCGGCGGAGGCGTGCTCGGCCGCGGCCCAGGTCAGGGCCAGACCGACGGCCAGGGCGAGACCCGGCGCGGCGGCGTACGGGGTGAGGCCGTCACGGCGCGGCAGGCGGGCCGCGCGGGCCAGGAAGACCCGGGTCACCATGAGCAGTCCCAGCCTGACCAGCAGCAGCGCACCCGGCCGGGAGGTGAGCGTGCCGCCGAACGCCTCCGGGTCGAGCGCCGCCGCCGGTCCGCTCCCCGCCTCGTACGGGGCGCGCAGCACCAGCAGCGCGAGGGTGGCCGCCAGCAGGGTCCACCAGCCCGCCACCAGGAGGCGGCGCAGCGGGGCGGGTTCCGGCGGGCGGCACAGGGCGACGAAGGACGCCGTGCCGATGAGCAGGGCGGCGGCGAGGTGGGCGAGGTACCGGGCGAGCTTGTGGAGGCTGCCGGTGAGCGGGTCCTCGGTGGGGCCGGGGTCCACCACCGCGGTCGTCGCGGAGGGCCTGCCCACGGAAAAGGTGAAGGCACCGGAGACCGGGTGGCTGTCGGCCGAGATCACCCGCCAGGCCACGGTGTAGGTGCCCTCGCCGAGCTTTCCCCGCAGGGTGACGCGGGCCGTGTCGGAGCGGCCGTCGGCCCGCCCGGCCTCTCCGGTCTCCACCCGGTGACCGCCCGGGTCCAGGACGCGGAAGGAGTCGTCGCGCAGGCCGACGGTCTCGGTGAAGGTCAGGGTGACGCTGCGCGGGGCCTGCCGGAGGACGGTGCCGTCCCCGGGGTCGGTGGCGGTGAGGGCGGCGTGCGCCGAGGCCGGTCCCACGCCGCCGAGGAGGAGCAGGACCAGCACGACTCCCAGCAGCACCAGCCGCTGGACTCCCCGCCGCCCCGGTCGCACCGGGGCTCCACCGCGCGCACCGTCACGCCTCACGTCGCTTCTCCGTCGTCGGGACCCACCGCCTCGACGGGTACGTACGGACGCGAGCGCCGTGGCGCTCACCAGGACGGCGACCGCGCTCAGGACAGCCGCAGCGCCGCACCGCTCACCACGACGGCCGCGCCGACACCCCGCCGTCCACCACCAGGTCGTGGCCCGTGATCCAGGACGCCAGCCGCGACGCCAGGAACACGCACGCGTCGCCCACGTCCTCCGGGCGGCCCAGCCGGCCCGTGGGTGCCGCCGCCTCCCAGCGCCGCACGCCCTCCGGCCACGCCCCGGTCAGTCCCTCCCGGTCGATCAGCCCGGGCGAGACGGTGTTGACGCGGACGCCCCACGGGCCGTACTCCAGCGCCGCGGCACGGGCGTGCATCACGACCGCCGCCTTCGAGGCGGAGTAGTGGGCGTGGGCGGGGGCGGGCGCGCTCGCCTCGATCGAGGCGATGTGGGTGATCGTGCCGCCGCCGTCCTGCGACCGCATGATCCCGGCCGCTGCCTGGGTGCAGGCGAAGACGCTCGACAGGTTGGTGTCCACCACCGCCCGCCACTCGGCGGCCGTCATCGCGGCCAGTTCCCGCACCGGCTGCACGCCCGCGTTGTTCACCAGCGCCGTCAGCCGTCCCCCGCCCCAGTCGGCGGCCTCCTCGGCCAGGCGCCGGCAGGCGTCCTCGTCGGTGAGGTCGGCGCGCAGCACGACGGCCCGTCCGCCCCGCTCGCGCACTCGCGCCGCCACGTCGCGTGCCGCCTCCACCGCCGTACGGCAGTGCACCGCGACCGCCGCGCCCTCTTCGGCGAAGCGCAGGGCGATGCCCCGGCCGATGCCGCCGCCCGCGCCGGTGACCAGGGCGACCTGGCCGTCCAGCAGCCCGGTGTACCGATTCATGGACGGCACAGTGCCACGATCCGCCGGGCCTGGTCCGGATAGCGAGCCGTGAGGCCGGCCGCGTCGCCGTGCTCGTAGTCCTCGTAGGTGAAGCCGGGCGCCATCGTGCAGCCGAAGAAGGTCCACGCGCCGCCCGCCGCGACCCGTCCGCCCATCCAGGTGCCGGCCGGGACGGTGAGCTGGACGTGCTGGCCGCCCAGCACGTCCGGTCCCAGCACGGCCGTGCGGGCGGTGCCGTCGGGGGCGAGGAGCAGCAGCTCCAGCGGGTCGCCGAGGTAGTGGTGCCAGATCTCGTCGGCGGGCAGGCGGTGCAGCGCGGAGAAGTCGCCCGGCCGGGCGGTCAGCAGGGCGACGATGGCCGAGCCCTCCGGGCGCCCGTCGGGGCGCTCCGGACCGGCCCAGGTGCGCCGGAACAGGCCGCCCTCGCGGGGGATGGGCTCCAGCCCGTAGTGCGCGACGAGGTCCTCTGGGGTCACCGAAGTCACCCGGGGAAGGCTACCTCCCGGGTGAGGAAGGCCAGTTGGGCCTTCTTCTCGGGCAGGTACACGTCGGGCAGGTCGACCTCCGGCAGGACGACCGCCGGGCCCGCGGTGAAGCCCTGCTTCAGGAAGCGGGCGACGGCCTTGTCGTTGCGGACGTCCGGGTCGACCACGATCCGCCTGCGGTCCAGGCCGATCAGGACGTACGTCGTGATGACGGCCGCCAGTCCGGAGGTCCAGCCGGATCGCGCGCCCTGCGCTCCGGCGGGAGCGAGCAGCAGGTGGACGCCGATGTCGCCGGGCTGTGCCGCGTAGCACTCGCTCACCCGGTCGGCTTCGGGTTCGTAGGTCTGCAGCAGGGCGACCGGTACGCCGTCCATGACCAGCAGGAAGGCGTGGTGGGTGTCGAGCGTGTCCATGTGGGCGTAGATCCCGGCGACCTGATCCTGCGTGAGGCCGTTCATGCCCCAGAAGGAGGCCCTGTCCTCGCTCACCCAGCGGTGGACGACCTCGGCGTCCGCGGCGGCGTCGAGGGGCAGGACGCGCACGGTGCCGAAGCCGTCGAGCGCCTGCTCGTGGACGGACTCGCGGGTGGCGTACGGGTCAGACATCGGTCTCCTTCTGCAGACGGGCGAAGTCGGTGACGACGGGGACGAGTTCGCCCCGGTGCCACAGGGGGAGCTGGTCGCGGTGGTGGGCGGAGCCGGGGACGCCCGAGGCGCCGAAGGGGACGACCCAGCCGCTGTCCTCGCGGTCGGCGAGGTCCCAGACGTACCGGGCGGCCGGCCCGCGCGCCGCGAGGTCGGTGAGTCCGGGCACGGCGGAGGTGCACAGCACGCAGTCGTGGTCGCCGGCCAGTGCGGGCTCGTCGTGGGAGGCGTCCGGGAGCGCCCGCCACGGTGCGAGGCGGTGGGTGTCGCCCCAGGTGCCGGTGGGCCCGGACGCGGCCACCTCCTCCAACGCCGTGCGGACGGCCTCCGCGCGGTCGATGCCGTACAGGTCCGGTGCCTTGAGCAGGTGTTCGAGGGCGTAGCCGATGCGCGGCGCGAGCGCGAGCCAGGGCAGGAAGACCTCGGGATACGCGGGCGGTACGCGCAGCGCGGCGAACGCCGGGTGGGCCGTCAGCCCGCGTACGAGCGCGCTGCGCACCGCCGCGTACGCCGCCGCGTCCGCGCTGTCGGCGTCCATCCGGCGGTCCCAGGCGAGGAGCCGGTCGCGGAGCGCGGCGGCCTCGGGGGTCAGGTCCGCCAGGCCGGCGAGGCGGTCCAGCAGGGGGGCGGCGGAGGCCAGGTGGGTGTCCATGTGGATCGCGGGCATGTCGGCGGCCGACCAGCGGTCCTTCCGGGCCAGCAGGGCGGCGATGCGGTCGGCGCGGTGCGGCGGGGCGAACTCGACGCCGAGCGGGGTGGCCGGGCCGCGCTGGTTGGCCATCACGGCGATCCCGTCGGTCAGTGCGGCGCGGGGCGTCTCGTGCCGGCCCGTCCAGTCGTGGCCGGGCTCCCACGCGGGCACCAGCCGGGTGCCGTTGGCGTCGGCGCGCACCGGCACCCGTCCCGCGACCCGGTGCAGCAGCCCGCCCTCGGTGTCGGCGGCCTGCACCACGTTGACCGGCTCGGCCCAGGCGTCCAGGGCGCGGTCCACGTCGGCGACCCGGCGGGCCCGCAGCAGCGGCAGCAGGGCGCCGAACCCGAGGTCGGCGGTGACACGGGGCGGGTAGCGCAGGCTGAGCGCGGTCGGGGTGCCGTCGTCCAGGCCCTCGGGGCCGCCGGCGATCACCGGGCCCCGGTCGGTCTCGATGACCTCGACCTCGACGGCCTCCTCCCCCGCGACGCGGACCAGCTCGGTGTGCCGGGCGGCACGGTGCCAGGTGCCGTCGGGGCCGAGGGCCTCCACGCCGGCGCCGGTGCGGCGCAGTCGTTCCCGGTAGAGGTCCTGGTAGTCGGCCATGGCGTTGGTGATGGCCCAGGCGACCGTGCCGGTGTGGCCGAAGTGGGCGATGCCGGGGACGCCGGGCACGGCGAGGCCGACGACGTCGAACTCGGGGCAGGACAGGTGGATCTGCTGGTAGACGCCGGGGTCCTCGATGAAGCGGTGCGGGTCGCCCGCGATGACCGCCCGGCCGGTCACGGTCCGCGCGCCGCTCACCAGCCAGCCGTTGCTGCCGGCGGTGCCGGGCCCGTCGGTGGCGAACAGGGCGACGGCGTCCGGGCCGAGGTGTTCGGTGACGTGGTCGCGCCAGAGCTTGGCCGGGAAGCCGGCGAAGAGGATGTGGGTGGCCAGCCAGATGCCGAGCGGGGTCCAGGGCTCCCAGCGGCCGGGGGCGAGGCCGACGCGCGCGAACTCCGGGGCGGCGCACTCCGCGAGGCCCTCGTTCACGCCGTCGACGTAGGCCCGGACCCAGTCGGCGGTCTCCGGGTCCTGTTCCTCCAGGGCGGCGAAGCAGCGGCGGGCGGTGTCGGCGAGGCGGGCCCGGCGGGCGAAACGGTCCCAGGGCAGGGCCTCGTGGCCGAGGAAGGCGGCCGAGGTGCCCTGGGCGCGGTGCCGCTCGACCTCCAGCTGCCAGGCCCGGTCGCGGGCGGTGACGCGGCCCTGGGCGCGCGCGAGTTCACCCACGCTGTCCGCGCGCAGGTGCGGGATTCCCCAGGCGTCGCGGTATATCTCGGCGCTCACCCCTGTGCCTCTACTTTCCTTTAGGTTAGGCTCACCTAAGTCGAACTACGTGGCCGAATAGTACGTGAAGGGTGAAGAAACGATGGGGCAGGGGCGGGGTTGGGAAGGCGCGGTCCTCAAGCTGATGCGCGCGAAGGACTTCGAGTTCACCGTGACGGGCGGCGAGGACGTCACCCCCACCTTCCGGCGGCTCCACCTCACCGACGGCGGCATGCTGGCCGCCACCGGCGTGCATCCCACGATGTGGGTGCGGCTGTGGTTCGAGAACGCGGGCAAGCCCCACCAGCGGGCCTACACGCTGGTCGACCCCGACCCGGCGGCCGGCACCTTCAGTATGGAGTTCGCGCTGCACGAGGGGTGCGCCAGCGACTGGGCCCGGGCCGCGAAGCCCGGCGACACCATCGAGGCGACCGTCCAGGGCACCGGCTTCCAGCCCCCCGAGCCGGCTCCCTCCCACGTGTTCGCCGTCGCCGACCCGGCGTCCCTGCCCGCCCTCAACTCCCTCCTCGGGGCGCTGGACGAGGCCCCGGCGACGGTCTGGTTCGAGGGCGGCGCCGACGACGGCCTGCCCTTCCGCACCGACCCCGCCCGGCACGAGATCCGCACGGTCGAGCGCCGTGACGCGGGTGCCCACCTGGTCGCGCAGGTGAAGGAAGCCCTGCCCGAGCTGCTGGGGTCCACCCCTGACCCGTACGTCTGGATCGCCTGCGACACGGCCACGACCCGGGCCCTCGCCTCGTACGTCCGCAAGGAGCTGGGCCTGCCCAAGCAGCGGGTGAACGCGCTGGGGTACTGGCGCGCGGCCTGAGCGCCCACGCGCGATCATCGGGGCATGGACGTCACTCTTCACCTCGCCCAGGACCCCGAGGCCGACGAACTCCTCGGCCGCAGTCCGCTCGCCGCCCTGGTCGGCATGCTGCTGGACCAGCAGATCCCGATGGAGTGGGCGTTCAAGGGACCGTCGACCATCGCCCGGCGCATGGGCGCGGAGGACCTGGACGCGCACGACATCGCCGCCCACGACCCGGAGGCGTTCGCCGCGCTGCTGGCCGAGAAGCCCGCCGTGCACCGTTACCCGGGCTCGATGGCCGGACGCGTCCAGCAGCTGTGCCGGTACCTCGTCGAGACGTACGACGGTGACGCCGAGGCCGTCTGGCGGGGCGTCGGCGACGGCAGGGAACTGCTGCGCCGGCTCCAGGAACTGCCGGGCTTCGGCAAGCAGAAGGCGCAGATCTTCCTCGCCCTGCTGGGCAAGCAGCTCGGCGTCCGCCCGGAGGGCTGGCGGGAGGCGGCCGGTGACTACGGCGCGCCCAAGGCCTTCCGCTCCGTCGCCGACATCACCGGGCCCGAGTCGCTGGCCAAGGTGCGGGCGCACAAGCAGGAGATGAAGGCCGCGGCCAAGGCCGCGAAGGCGGCGAAGCCGACGGACAAGTAACCGCACACGGCCCGCCCACGCCCCTGCCACGCCCCGGCCTCGGCCGGCCGCCCCGGTCGGCGTTCGCCCGGGGCGACCTGACACCGGGGCGTCCCGGCTCCGTCCGCGGGCGACCTGACACCGGGGCGTCCCGGCTCCGTCCGCGTCCGGCCGGGGCGGGCGGAGGAGACGCGGGCCGGCGGAGCCCGGCCCGGTCGGGCCCCGCCGCCCCGAGGACACCCGTTCCGGTCAGGTCCCGCCGGGTCCGCCCCTGCCCCGGCCCTGCCGGCCGCCCGGGTCGGTCCGGGCCCGGCCGGCGCGGTCCGAGTCGCGCCGGTCCGCCGGACCGGGCCGCGCCCGGCCGAACCGCACCAGCCCCCTCGGCCCCGTCCGCCGAATGGAACCCGACCCTGGCGTCCCAAGCCTCGCCGGCCCGCCGAACCAGGGCCGCGCCCGGCCGGAACCAGCCCCGCTCAGCCCACGCCCGCCACATCCCACTCGGCAGCCCCAAGCCCGCCCGGACCGCCGAACCGGGGCCGCGCCCAGTCCACACCCGCCACCCTCGAACCCGACCCGGCCGCTCCAAGCCGCACCGATCCGGCGAACCAAGGCCGCGCCCAGTCCAACCGACCAGTCCCCCTCGACCCACGCCC
>NZ_BMWA01000004.1:0-315513 GCF_014650995.1 Streptomyces viridiviolaceus | reverse complement strand
CCGCCACATCGCGCCCGACCCGGCCGTCACGCCCCGCCGGCCCGCCGAACCGGGGCCGCGCCCAGTCCAACCGACCAGTCCCCCTCGACCCACGCCCGCCACATCGCGCCCGACCCGGCCGTCACGCCCCGCCGGCCCGCCGAACCGGGGCCGCGCCCAGTCCAACCGACCAGACCCCCTCGACCCACACCCGCCACATCGCGCCCGACCCGGCCGTCAAGCCCCGCCGGCCCGCCGAACCGGGGCCGCGCCCGGTCCAACCGAACAAGACTCCCTCAACGAACCCGGTCACGCGGTCCCGCTCGGGGCGGGCCGGGCGGGGTCGGCCGTGTCGGGTCCGGCGGAGGGGTGGGTCAGCCCGGTGGACCGTCTCAGGTGGCGGGGCGGGCTCGGGCGCTCCCAGCATGGACCATGACCGAGCCACCGAGCGGGTCCCCCCGGGGACAGGAGTACGACGACCGCAGGGTCCACGCCTGGCACGCGCCCACCGCCGGCCCACCCGGCGGGGGCCACGAACCCGAGCCGCCCTTCGAGGGACCGCTGCACCTGCTGTCCCGGGCCGCGTGGCAGTCGGTCCTGCTGACCGGCATCGCCTCCCTGGTCCTGGGGGTGCTCGTCCTGGTCTGGCCCAGCGCGTCCGTGCGCGCCGCCGGCGTGCTCTTCGGTCTCTACCTCCTCGTCAGCGGCGTCCTGCAGCTCGCGTCCGCCTTCGGCACGCACCGGACGACGTCGCTGCGGGTGATGGCCTTCATCAGCGGCACCGTCTCGATCCTGCTGGGCCTGTTCTGCTTCCGCGGCCCCCTGCAGTCGGTCCTGCTGCTCGGGCTGTGGATCGGCATCGGCTGGCTGTTCCGCGGCATCACCCAGACCGTCGCCGCCGCCCACGACCCGGCGATGCCCGCCCGCGGCCGGCAGATCTTCCTCGGGATCGTCACCGTGATCGCCGGCATCGTCCTGATCGCCTCACCCGTCGAGTCGGTCGCCGTCCTGACGGTGATCGGCGGCTGGTGGCTCGTCGTCGTCGGGGTGGTCGAGATCGTCACGTCCCTGGGGATCCGGGGCCGTGCCCGGAAGGTCCCGCGCACACTGTGAGCGGCGCCCGTCCCGTGTCCCGGCCGCGCAGGGCCCACGCCGAGCGAGCGGTTGCCGCGCCCGGCGCGATGAGCCGCGTACGCCGGGCGGGGACACGACGCGGCGTGGGCCCCCCGCCGACCGGCCGCCGCAGCGCCTGGCTGCGGGCGCTGGTGCTGCTGCTCGCCCTGCTCGTGCCGGGCATGCACACACAGGCCGCGCAGGCGGCGCCCGCCCCGGTGGTGGCCGCGGAGAGCGGCGGATCCGGCGGCGGCAACGGACTGGGCGGCGGCGGTGGTGGCGCTGCGGTCGCGGAGTACGACCACCTCGACACCGCCCCGCGGCTCCCGGTCCGCGACGGCCGGCGTGCCGTCGTACCCCGCCGGGCCCCGGTCCTCACGCCCGCCGCGCCCGCGCACGCCGCCCTGCCCTCCGTACCCCTTCCGTCCGGGTCGCCGCCCTCCCCGCGTGCCCCGCGTTCCGTGGTCCTGCGCTGCTGACCGGACCGGCCACCGGTTCATCGGCCCGCGCACGAACACGCGACCACCACGACACGGAACGAGGTACAGGCCATGCTCAACGACCCCTACGCCGTCCTGCGCGCCCTGCTGCGCGCCGAGGCCGCCCGCCGCACGCCCAAGCCCGACTCGAAGTCGGAAGACCCGCGGGATCGGCAGCGGCCCGCGCGGGAAGGGAGGCGTGACTGACCGGGCAGGCCCGAACGGCGGAGGCGGGTCCACCGTCTCCGCCGTCCCGTGCGGGCGCCGGTGGCGCCGGCTCCCCGCCCGTGGCGGTCCGGCACGGACAGCGGGACACGGTCCCGGGCACCCGGCGGGCGGACGCCGTCCCGCAGCGGGGCGCCGGACCGGTGAAGGCGTGGCCGGCGGCGATGTTTCGGGCCCGGACGACAGGTCCGGAGCGCCTCCGGACGGCTCGGCGACGGTGGCCGGCGGGACGCCCTCACGGCCGCTCGTCCCGGCACCCCGTTCCCGTTTGCCCCCGTTTGGTGCATCTTTTGCAGCGGCGCACTCCGCCGCCATGGCTGCGCCCGGAACGTCTGGGCCGGTAGGCTTTCCGTGTGATCTTCAAGCGCATCGGAAACGGCCGGCCGTACCCCGACCACGGCCGGGAAAGCACCCGGCAGTGGGCGGACGTCGCGCCGCGCCCGGTCCGCCTCGATCAGCTCGTGACGACCAAGGGCCAGCTCGACCTGGAGACCCTGCTCGCCGAGGACTCGACCTTCTACGGCGACCTCTTCGCCCACGTCGTGAAGTGGCAGGGCGACCTGTACCTGGAGGACGGCCTCCACCGCGCGGTGCGCGCGGCGCTCCAGCAGCGCCAGGTGCTGCACGCGAGGGTCCTCGAACTCGACTGACGAGCCCCGGCTCCCGGGGGCCTTGGACCTTTCGGGTTGTCTTGGCCGGAACCACGGCTCATCGAATGATCATCTAGTAGGCATCGCCGTCCGGGCGCATTACGCTGCGCCCATGAGCATGCTGACTCCCCCCGGGATGGGCGGCCAGTACCGGGTCACGGGGGACAAGTACCCGCGGATGCGGCCGTCCCGGCGGCGCGGCAGGCTCGCGCTCCTCGTGGGCGCCTGCGCCGCCGTCCTCGGGGTGCTCGGCTGGGGCACGCTGCAGCTGGTCGACGTCTTCACCGGCGGCGACAAGGCTTCGGCGGCCGGCGGCGCGGCGGACTGCCCCGCCGAGGCGACCGCCTCGCCCGGCACCACGGCCGACGCCGCGTCCCTGCCCGCGCCGGGGCGCATCACCGTCAACGTGCTCAACGCCACCACCCGCTCCGGACTCGCCCAGAAGACGGCCGACGAGCTCAAGAAGCGCGGCTTCCGCATCGGCGACGTGACCAACGCGCCGAAGGAGTTCGACAAGAAGGTGGAGGGCACCGGCATCCTGCTCGGCCCCGCCGCCGCCCTGAAGACCTCGCTGCCCGTGCTCGGCGCCCAGCTGCCCGCAGCCGAACGCCGTGCCGACGCAGCCCGCAAGGACACCACCGTCGACCTCATCATCGGCAACGGCTTCAAGGGCCTGGCGGTGAAGGCGGAGGCCGACCGGGCGACGGCCGCGCTGGCCGCGCCGCGGCCGACAGCCACCGCGGAGAAGAAGGACTGCTGAGCGCCGGACGGCAGCCGCGCTACTCGGCAGCCCCGTACATGCGGTCGCCCGCGTCCCCGAGGCCCGGCACGATGTAGCCGTGCTCGTTGAGGCGCTCGTCGACCGAGGCCGTCACGACGGTCACCGGGGTGCCGGCCAGCTCGCGCTCCATGAGCTCGACGCCCTCGGGGGCGGCGAGCAGGACCACGGCCGTCACGTCGTCGGCGCCGCGCTTGATCAGCTCCTGGATCGACGCGACCAGCGTGCCGCCCGTGGCCAGCATCGGGTCCAGGACGTACACCTGGCGCCCGGAGAGGTCCTCCGGCATGCGGGTGGCGTACGTGGAGGCCTGCAGCGTCTCCTCGTTGCGGATCATGCCGAGGAAGCCGACCTCGGCGGTCGGCAGCAGCCGCACCATGCCGTCGAGCATGCCGAGGCCGGCCCGCAGGATCGGCACCACCAGCGGGCGCGGGTGGGAGAGCTTGACGCCGGTGGTCCGTGCGACCGGCGTGTCGATGTCGACCTGTTCGGTGCGCACGTCGCGCGTGGCCTCGTAGGCGAGGAGGGTGACCAGCTCGTCGGCGAGACGGCGGAAGGTCGCGGAGTCGGTGCGCTGGTCGCGCAGCGTGGTGAGCTTGTGGGCGACCAGGGGGTGGTCGACGACGTGGAGACGCATGTCCACCACAGTAACCGGGCCCCGTGGGCCCGGCGTCCCCGCCGCCGGGCAAGCTCCGGTCGGCGGCGTCACCCGCACGGCGGCGTCAAACCGCCCGTCCGGGGGAAGGGGAGGGGAGGACGCACGCTGGGTGGTGAGACTGTGCCTGACCGGGACTTCCACGACACGCCGTCCCCGCAGCCGCACGAGGAGCCGGGCGCGGGGACGGACACGGACGCCGAACGGCGTCGGCGCAGGGCCCAGTTCCTGCGCGAGCTGGCGGAGGCCCGGGCGCTGCGGGACCGCGTGCAGCCGCGCCGCGCCAAGGCCGCCCGGCTGCGCCACGCGATGCGGATGCGAACGTTCCGCTGGTAGGCGGCCGGATGGGGAAGATCGCACGCCGCGCCGACGTTGCGTGAACGGGGGTGCGCGGGTGCCGGGAAAACCCGCGTACGATCCGCAAGTGACGGCAACGAGTGCGCTGGTGAGTCCCTCACGACGCGTGCCCGGAGCCGCGGCAAAACGGCCGGACACAGGGAGCCGAAGACGTCCCCTGACGCCCTTGTTTCTGCCACGATTCCGAGTGGGTGGGGCTCGGAGCACCGCTTCCCCGCCCGCAACCTCCGCCGGGGGGATCCCCAACCGGCACGCCTATGACCAGTGGGAGAGTCACGGTGTACTTCGCCGCACTGCTCGCGCGCACCGAAGACGGGTGGGAAGCGAGCGACACGGAGCTCGACGATGTGGAGACCCTGTCGGATCTGGCCGACCTGGCCCGGGAAGCCTCTCCCGACGAGGACACGGTGCTCGTGCTGATCGAGCAGGAGGACGCGTGGTTCGGTGTCGTCCGCGTGGACGGCGAGGAGGACCCTCGTATCTACGTCTCGGACGCCGCCGCGGCCGCCCGCAGCAGCTACGGCGAGATCCTGCTCACCGACGAGCTGCTCGGCCGAGAGCCGGGTGACGACGGCGACGACCTCGACGCCCTCGACCTCGACGGCACGGAGGACGGCGAGTCCGACGACGCCGACGACGACGATGCCGACGGGGAGGCGGGCTCCGCCGAGGCCGCCGTGCCGCACGGCCCGGTCGGCGACACCGAGATCCTCCAGGACCTCGGTGTGAGCGAGAAGGAGCTGCGCTCGATGTCGAACGACGCGCTCGGTGAGATCGCCGAGGCCCTGGGCGCCTCGGAAGTCCTGGAGACCGTCCGCTGACCGCACGGACCGACGAGGGAACAACACCGGACCCGGTGCGCGACCGCTGGCGTCCGGCGATGCGGCTCGCCCTGGACGAGGCCCGCGCGGCCGTCCGGGGCGGGGACGTCCCCGTCGGCGCCGTCGTGCTGGCCCCGGACGGCCGCACCGTGCTCGCGGCCGGGCACAACGAACGCGAGGCCACGGGTGACCCGACGGCGCACGCGGAGGTCCTCGCGATCCGGCGGGCCGCCACCGAGCTGGGTGAGTGGCGGCTGGCCGGCTGCACGCTCGTGGTCACGCTGGAGCCCTGCACGATGTGCGCGGGCGCGCTTCAGCAGTCCCGGGTGGACCGGGTCGTCTACGGCGCCCGGGACGAGAAGGCGGGCGCGGCCGGTTCGCTCTGGGACGTCGTGCGCGACCGGCGGCTCAACCACCGTCCCGAGGTGATCGAGGGCGTGCTGGCCGGGGAGTGCGCCCGGCTGCTCACGGACTTCTTCCGCACGCGCTGAATACGGATTTCGGACCATGCCGCACTGTGCTGTAAGGTCTCCCTCGGTAGCGTGTCCGAGCGGCCGAAGGAGCTCGCCTCGAAAGCGAGTGTGGCGCAAGTCACCGAGGGTTCAAATCCCTCCGCTACCGCTTGTGAAGGGCCCCGTCGAAAGACGGGGCCCTTCGTGCGATCATGAGCGGCAGGCGTGCATCAGTGGGACAGGGGAGGCCGCGGTGGCGGTGAACGCGAAGAAGATCGCCGTCTACGTACTCGTGGTCTTCGTGCTGTACGTGATCATCACGGACCCGGCCAAGGCCGCCGACTACGTCCAGATAGGGTTCGAGGGCATATCCGACGCCGCCGGCGCCATCGGCGACTTCATGACCTGGGCCGCCAACGGAGGAAAGTGATGATCCGCCACCTGGTGCTGTTCAAGCTCGACGAGGGCGTCGAGCGCGACGACCCGCGCGTCGTGGAGGGCGTCGAGGCGTTCCGGGCGCTCGGCGGCCAGATCGAGGAGCTGCGCTTCTGGGAGTGTGGCTGGAACATCAGCGACCGGCCCATCGCCCACGACTTCGCGATCAACTCGGCGGTGGAGGACGCCGCCGCGCTCAAGCGCTACCTGGAGCATCCGGCGCACCAGGCGGGTGTCGCCCTGTGGCGGGAGTTCGCCACCTGGGTGATCGCCGACTACGAGTTCTAGGACGAGCGCACGACCGGCCCGCATCGAAGCGGTGCGGGCCACCCATGTGACCTGCATGTCCAATTCATCCTTATACATCCTCAACACGGCGTTATGTGGTGCTTGCGCCTGGAGCACCTGTCTTGTGATGCTATGACCGCATTTGACGGACGCTGACGGATCATGAGGTGGAGTTGACCGTGCCGGCCAGTACTGCGCCTCAAGCACCACCCCAGGAAGCACCGGCCGGGGAAGCCGCTCCGCGGCGCAGCCGAGGCGCGGACACCAGGGCCCTGACCCAGGTCCTCTTCGCCGAGCTCAAGGAGCTCCGGCCCGGCACGCCGGAGCACGACAGGGTACGGGCGGCGCTCATCGAGGCCAACCTGCCGCTGGTGCGTTACGCCGCCGCGCGCTTCCGCTCCCGCAACGAGCCGATGGAGGACGTGGTCCAGGTCGGCACCATCGGGCTCATCAACGCCATCGACCGCTTCGACCCGGACCGGGGCGTGCAGTTCCCGACGTTCGCGATGCCCACGGTGGTCGGCGAGATCAAGCGGTACTTCCGCGACAACGTCCGCACGGTCCACGTACCGCGCCGGCTGCACGAGCTGTGGGTGCAGGTCAACAGTGCCACCGAGGACCTGACGACCGCCTTCGGGCGCTCCCCGACGACCGCCGAGATCGCCGAGCGGCTGCGCATCTCGGAGGACGAGGTGCTGGCCTGCATCGAGGCGGGGCGGTCGTACCACGCCACCTCGCTGGAGGCCGCCCAGGAGGGCGACGGGCTGCCGGGGCTGCTGGACCGGCTCGGCTACGAGGATCCCGCGCTGGACGGCGTCGAGCACCGCGATCTCGTCCGCCACCTCCTCGTCCAGCTCCCGGAGCGGGAGCAGCGCATTCTGCTGCTGCGCTACTACAGCAATCTCACCCAGTCGCAGATCAGTGCGGAGCTCGGCGTCTCCCAGATGCACGTCTCGCGGCTACTGGCGCGTAGCTTCCAGCGGTTGAGGTCCGCGAACCGGATCGACACATAACCGCAAGCACGATCGACCGGTCACCGGCGAGAGCGAATCGCCCACCAGGGCTGTTGCCGACAGATTCGCGCCGAAACACCGTCAGACCCCGTCTTTCCAGGGCCGATTCGTGTCTCGCATGTCGACATGTCACTACAGCGCGTTGCCGACATGTGACATTCTGCGGGAGACGCGTTTGCCGGGGCCTCGGCTCCGGTATTCAGGTGAAGGCTGCGTTCCCGACGTGGGAGCGTGAGCCGCGACCGTCCCGCGACCCAAAGGGGGTGGCATGTCCGCAGACCAGGGCAGCTCGAAGGTGCTCGCGCTCGCGGAGAGCGAGACCGCGCCGGACGCGCTCGACGCGCTCGGCCCCATCGATGACGTCCCGGCCCTCGAAGCCGTTCCGGCCCAGGCCCTCCCGACAACGGAAGCCATCGACACCCGCACCCTGTCCCGCTCCCTGTTCCTGCGGCTCGCCGCACTCGACGAGGACAGCCCGGAGCGCGTCTACGTCCGGGACACCCTGATCGAGCTCAACCTCCCGCTGGTGCGCTACGCGGCTGCGCGTTTCCGCTCCCGCAACGAGCCGATGGAGGACATCGTCCAGGTCGGCACCATCGGCCTGATCAAGGCGATCGACCGCTTCGACTGCGAGCGGGGCGTGGAGTTCCCGACCTTCGCGATGCCGACGGTGGTCGGAGAGATCAAGCGGTTCTTCCGCGACACCTCGTGGTCGGTGCGCGTCCCGCGCCGGCTCCAGGAGCTGCGCCTGGCCCTGACGAAGGCCAGCGACGAGCTGTCCCAGAAGCTCGACCGCTCGCCCACGGTCGGCGAACTGGCCGCCGTGCTGGGCGTGTCCGAGGAGGACGTCGTCGACGGCCTCGCGGTGGGCAACGCCTACACCGCCTCCTCGCTGGACTCCCCGGCCCCGGAGGACGACGGCGGCGAGGGCTCGCTCGCGGACCGCCTCGGCTACGAGGACACGGCGCTGGAGGGCGTGGAGTACCGCGAGTCCCTCAAGCCGCTGCTCGCCAAGCTGCCGCCCCGGGAGCGGCGGATCATCATGCTGCGCTTCTTCGCCAACATGACCCAGTCCCAGATCGGCGAGGAGGTCGGCATCTCGCAGATGCACGTCTCCCGGCTGCTCACCCGCACGCTGGCACAGCTGCGGGAAGGGCTCATCTCCGACTGAGGTCCGCACGACGGACGACGGCCGCCGCGGTGCCCCCAGGGGTGCCGCGGCGGCCGTCGTTCACCGTCGTGTCCGGCTGCCCGCCTACTTCAGCGCCAGCCAGGCCACGGCCGCGACGATCACCACGGCGGCCACGACGCCGACGATCAGGCCGATGCGGGGGCCGGCGGACGCGGCGGGGGTCGCCTGCCGGGACTGGGGGGCGCCCTCGTCGACGAACGCGCGGAACATCTGGGTGCTGCCAGCGGGGTCGTAATTGCCCTGGGGGCCCTGGTTGTTAGCCATGGCCCGAGACACTAGCGAATCCGCCGGTGCGGCCCAAGCGGGGGTGGGACGACAGCGTCCGGACCCGCCCGTCCGCCGCCACCTGCACGTTTACTTTCGCAATACTTGCCTTTGCCAACTTTTTATGCCGGGATGGCCTTTTTTATTTGCCTGCAGCAACTAACAGCTCCTATGGTTGCCCTAAGCAACGAATGCGGGAGGTGCGCATGGCCGAGAAGGCGCAGTACGAGGAGCTGATCCGCCAGTTCAGCGCCTTCGGCGCCGTGAAACGGGAGCTGGGTCGCATCCTGCCGGCCGAGTGCCCCGCCGGATCCGCCGCCGTACTGACGCTGCTCGGCCGGCACGGGGACATGCGCATGAGCAAGCTCGCGGAGCTGCTCGCGGTGGACATGTCGGTGACCAGTCGCCATGTCGCGCACATAGCCGACCGGGGCTGGATCGAACGATCCCCCGACCCGGCGGACAAGCGCTCGCGCATCCTGCGCCTGACGCCCGAGGGCCAGGCGCAGCTCGACGAGCTGTCCGAGCGCACCACACAGCTGCTCGCCCACCGCCTGAGCGACTGGACCGACGACGAGGTCGGCCAGCTCACCCGGCTCATGGCCCGGCTCAGGGCGAGTTTCGACGACTGCCGTTCCGCCCACGCGCGGACCGCCGCACCGCCCGCGGTCGAACAGACCACCCGTACACCCGCGATCACCACGTAAGCAAAGGAAGTCCATGGCAACGACCACACCAGCCGGTGTGCGGGCTCATGCCAAGCACGGGGGAGGCTCCTCCGGAGACGCTCCGATGACGCACCGGCAGATCATGGAGGCGCTCTCCGGGCTGTTGCTCGGCATGTTCGCCGCCATCCTGTCGTCCACCATCGTCACCAACGCCCTGCCCGAGATCGTCTCGGACCTCGGCGGCGGCCAGAGCGCCTACACCTGGGTCGTCACCGCCTCGCTGCTGGCGATGACGGCCTCCACTCCCCTGTGGGGCAAGCTCGCGGACCTGGTCAGCAAGAAGGCCCTGGTCCAGATAGCCCTGATCGTCTACGTCATCGGATCGGTCGTCGCCGGTCTGGCGCAGAACCCGGGCATGCTGATCGCCGCCCGTGTCATCCAGGGCCTGGGCGCCGGCGGTCTGTCCGCCCTGGCGCAGATCATCATGGCCGCGATGATCTCCCCGCGTGAGCGCGGGCGTTACTCCGGCTACCTCGGCGCGACCTTCGCCGTCGCGACCGTCGGCGGCCCGCTGCTCGGTGGCGTCATCACCGACACCAGCTGGCTCGGCTGGCGCTGGTGCCTCTACGTCGGCGTGCCGTTCGCCGTGATCGCGCTGCTGGTGCTGCAGAAGACGCTGAACCTGCCCGTGGTCAAGCGCAAGGTCAAGGTCGACTGGGCCGGTGCCTTCTTCGTCACCGCGGCCGTCTGCCTGCTGCTCGTCTGGGTTACCTTCGCCGACGACAAGTACGACTGGATGTCCTGGCAGACGGGCGCCATGGTCGGCGGCGCGATCGTGCTGGCGCTGATCTTCGTCTTCGTCGAGCTGAAGGCCAGCGAGCCGATCATCCCGATGCGGCTGTTCCGCAACCGCACCATCACCCTGGCGTCGCTCGCGTCGATGTTCGTCGGTATCGCGATGTTCGCGGGCACCGTCTACTTCAGCCAGTACTTCCAGCTGGCCCGGGACAAGTCCCCGACCATGTCGGGCGTCATGACCATCCCGATGATCGGCGGCCTGTTCGTGTCGTCCACGGTCTCCGGCCAGATCATCACCAAGACCGGCAAGTGGAAGGGCTGGCTGCTGGCCGGCGGTGTGCTGCTGACGGCGGGCCTCGGCCTGCTGAGCACCATGCGGTACGACACCCCGTACTGGCACATCGCGATCTACATGGCGCTGATGGGTCTCGGCGTCGGCATGATGATGCAGAACCTGGTGCTCTGCACGCAGAACCAGGTGGCCCCGAGCGACCTGGGTGCCGCGTCCTCCGTCGTGACCTTCTTCCGGTCGCTCGGCGGTGCGGTGGGCGTCTCGGTGCTCGGCTCCATCATGTCGTCCCGGATCAGCCACTACGCCGCGGACACCATCGGCTCACTCAGCCCGCAGGAGCAGGCGGCGGCCGCCAAGGCCTCCGGCGGCGGCTCGATCCCCGACATGGACCTGCTGCCCCCGGGCATCCGCGAGTGGCTGGAGAGCGCCTACGGGCACGGCATCGCCGACATCTTCCTGTACGTCGCGCCGATCGCCTTCCTCGCCTTCCTGGTGACCCTGTTCATCAAGGAGGTCCCGCTGCGGACCTCGGGCGCCCTCGCCCAGGCGGCGGAGGCCACCGCCGAGGCCTCCTCCCCGGCGGCCCCGGTCCCGGCCGAGGCCACCGCGGTCGCCGAGCCGGTGCCGGCCGGTGCGCTCTCCCGCACGTCGGTCGCCGACTCCGGCGCGCGGACAGCCCCCCAGCCGCTCGCCGCCGTCGCCACGGTGGCCGGCTCCGAGGCCCCCGCCCCGGGTGGCATCCCCGTCCGCGGCTTCGTCCGCGGCGCCGAGTCCGCCCCGGTCCCGCAGGCCGCCGTCACGCTGATCTCGCTGGCGGGCCGGCAGCTGGGCCGGTCGGTCGCCCAGGCCGACGGTTCCTACGCGGTGGACGCGCCGGGCGCGGGCAGCTACGTCCTGATCGCCTCCGCCGACGGTTTCCAGCCGCAGGCGTCGACGATCGTCGTGAACGACGAGCCGGTCGCGTACGACATCCTGCTCAGCGGCACCAGCGGCCTCAACGGCCTGGTCCGTGCCGTGGAGAGCGGACTGCCGGTCAAGGACGCGATGGTGATCGTGACCGATGTGCGCGGGGACCTGCTGGCCACCGCCGCCACCGGTGACCAGGGCGAGTTCTCCCTCGCCGAGCTGGTGCCGGGCACGGTGACCGTCGCGGTGAACGCCGCCGGCTACCGGCCGCGCGCCCTGCCCGTCGAGGTGGGCGGCGCCGGGGTCACCCGGGTCGAGGTCGACCTGGAGGCGGGGGCGCATGTCCAGGGCGTCGTGCGGGCCCCGCACGGTCCGCTGGCCGACGCCCGCGTGACGCTGGTCGACGCGGCGGGCAACGTGGTCGGCACGGCCACCACCGGCGCTGACGGGGCGTACGCCTTCACCGACCTGGACTCCGGTGAGTACACGGTCATCGCGACCGGTTACCCGCCGGTGGCGACGGCCCTCACGGTCGCCGGCCGGGGCGTCGGCGACCACGACATCGAGCTCGCCCACCCCGGCGAGTAGCGAAACCCTGGCCCGTGGCGGCCCGCGCGCTCCGAGCGGAGGCGCGCCGCTGCCACGGGCCGGTCTCTTTGTGACCGATATATAAGGCTTCTCAGGTCTAAAGGGCCTTCTGACCCACGGACCTTCTTCCAGGGGAGAAAACGGGATGGGACTGACCGCGAGGATCCGTACGCGGGACGGATGGGCCGTGTCGCACGCGGTCGTCACGGTGACCGACATGACCGGCACGCAGGTGCTGCGCGCCGAGGCGGACGCCGAGGGCGCGGTGCGGGACACGACGCCGCTGGCGCCGGGCGCGTACACCGTCATCGTCACGGCCGTCGGCTACGCGCCCGCCGCGTCCAGCGCGATCGTGACCGCCGGCGGGCGGGCCGAGGTCGGCACGGTGACGCTGGCCCGCCAGGGCGGCACCGAACTGCCGCCGCCGGGACCGTGGACCGTCGACCCGGCGCACTCCAGCGTGGCCGCGGTCGCGCAGCACCTGGGCATCTCCAGCGTGCACGGCCGGTTCACGCAGTTCGCCGGCACGGTCGAGATCGCCCCGGACGACGTCACCAAGTCCCGCGTGGAAGCGGTGATCCAGGCCGCCTCCATCGACACCGGCAACGGCATGCGCGACACGCACCTGCGCTCCGCTGACTTCCTGGACGTCGAGCGTTTCCCGGAGATCACCTACCGCTCCACCGGGCTGTCCCAGGCGGGGTCCGACCGCTGGACGGTCCACGGCGAGCTGGGTCTGCACGGGGTCGTCCGGCCGGTCGACCTGGACCTGGCCTACCTCGGCACCGGCGCCGACCCGTGGGGCGGCACCCGGGCCGCGTTCCGCGCGACGACCGAACTGCGGCGCGAGGACTTCGCCATGAACTACAACCAGGTCCTGCAGGCCGGCATCGCCGCCATCGGCACGACGCTCAGGGTGGAGCTGGACATCCAGGCGGTGCAGGGGGAGTCACTGCCGGCCGCGTGAGGCACCGCCGGACGCCCGGGCGACCACGTCGCCGCACAGGTCCCGCAGCTTGACGTTCCGGTCCTGCGAGACCCGGCGCAGCCGGTCCAGCGCGGCCCGGGCGTCGAGTCGCTCCCGGGCCATGAGGATGCCGACCGCCTGGTCGATGACGCTGCGGGAGAGCAGGGCGGTGCGCACGTCGGCCGCCGAGGCCCGCTGCCGCTCGATGCGCAGCGCCGCGTGCACGGCGTCCGCGGCCCGCTCCGCGAAGGAGCGGGCCGCTCGGCGTCCCCCGTCCAGGGAACCGGGTTCGACGCCGTAGTAGTTGATCGCGGCGCCCGTCGCGCCCTCGACGAACAGCGGCAGCGCCAGCACACAGCGGACGCCGGTGGCGAGCGCGTACTGCGTGTACGCGGGCCAGCGGGTCTCCGTGGCCAGGTCGGGCGCGTACCGGGGGCTCCCGGTCTCGGCGGCGTCCACGCAGGGGCCCGAACCGTTCTCGTACTGGCGCAGGTCCAGGCCGCTGGGCAGGCCCGAGCTGCCCGCCAGGGTCATCAGGCGGTCGGCGCGGCGCACCGTCACGGAGCACGCGACGGCGCCGGGCACCTCCTGCACGGCGCGGTCGGTCAGATCACGCAGCAGGGTGTCGAGACCCTGGCTGCGCGCCATCGCCTGGTCGAGCGTGTCGGGAGTCTCGGGTCGCATGACCGTACGGATATCCCCTCAGCGCTCGCTCACGCCCCGCCCTCCCGGGGCGCCGTGCGCGTCGACGATGCGGCGGGCGAGGTCGCGCAGTTTGACGTTCTCCCGCTGCGACGCCTTCACCAGGCTCTCGAAGGCCCCGGCCGCGTCGATGTTCATGCGTTCCATGAGGATGCCGGTGGCCTGGCCGATCAGGTCCCGGGTGCGCATGGCCTCGGTGAGCTGCTCGCGCACGGTCGCCGAGTCCAGGGCGAGGCCGACGTGCGCGGTGAACAGGCGGCCCACGTGCGTGGCGTCCTCACCGAAGGCACGCGGCTTGCGGGCGTACGCCGTCAGCACGGTCAGCCGGCGCCGGTCGGCGCGCAGCCGCAGGGACAGTGCCGAGCGCAGGCCGAGGTCGGACAGGGCGTTGCCGCCGCCGGCCTCGCTGTCCTCTATGCGCACCACGGGCGTGGTCCACAGGTGCTCCCGGTCCGGATGCGGCACACGGCCGTCGTGCCCGGACTCGGCGGAGCGCACGACCTCGTCGGTCCAGGCGAGCGCGCGGTGCCGGTTGCCGCGCTCGATCACCGAGATACCGGCGTGTTCGGCGCCGGGCAGAAGGCGCACCGCCAGCTCGACCGCGGTGTTCAGGGTGCTGTGCGGGGTGGCCGTCTCGTGCAGCTGCCGAGCCGCCGCCGTGAGGGCCTCGGCCAGCTCGAAACCCACCGGAAAACGCGGCAAATCAGTAAATTCGGACGCAGTCACCACGAACCTCTTCGGCATGCACGGCGAGTGGCCGTGCGCAGGAGAGCTCCGCAGCACATTCCCGACTGCGAGCACAGGACAGACAGCACTTTAGCTGCTCGGTTGCGCCGGGATGACGCCCGGCCGACGCACCGGGGGACGCCTTCCGCACCGGTGCGTCGGCATGGTGGAATGGACGAACGGGTCAGGAAGCGGCCTTGCCGGAATCCGGACGAACGTCTGCCAGGTGAGTGACATGACCTTCCTCCCGAGTCCGTGCGAGCCGTGCGACCCGCCCGGCTGCATCCTGCTCGCGCTCCCCTGCGAGATCGACTTCTGCAACGCCTCCGGGCTCTTGCCCCTGATCATGGCGGCCGTCGACAGCCGGCCCGACCTGCCGCCGCTCCTCGTGCTGGACCTGACCGCGACGGTCTTCATGGACTCCCAGGGCGTCCGTCTCCTCGACGAGGTGCGCAGCCGACTGGACGGCCGGGCGCGGCTCAGGGTCGTCGCGGCCCCGGAGGGCGCACCGAGCCGCGTGCTGGAACTCTCCGGCCTGCGCCGCGACGTACCGGTGTACGACAACCTGACGGAGGCACTCGCACCGGAAGCCCGGGCCTGAGCGCGCGGCACCGGTGACCGGCCTAGGCTGACGGCATGGCACCGAACATCGCGACCAACACCCGTGTGTCCCTGGACGAACTGCTGGACTTCGTACGACCCCGGCACCGCGCGATCCTGCTGACCCGGCGGGCCGACGGCAGCCCGCAGGGCTCGCCGCTGACCTGCGGTGTCGACGACTCGGGCCGGATCGTGGTCTCCACCTACCCGGAGCGGGCCAAGACGCGCAACGCCCGGCGCGATCCCCGCGTCAGCCTCATCGTGCTGAGCGACGAGTGGAACGGCCCCTGGGTGCAGGTCGACGGCACGGCGGAGGTCCTCGACCTGCCGGACTCCGTCGAGCCGCTCGTGGAGTACTACCGCAACATCGCCGGTGAGCACCCCGACTGGGACGAGTACCGGCAGGCCATGATCAAGCAGGGCAAGTCGATCATCCGCGTCACACCGGAGCGGTGGGGGCCGGTGGCGACGGGCGGCTTCCCGGCGCGGCTGGCCGACGACGACTGACGCACGGCAGGCGCCGTCAGCGGCGCCCGCGCTCCACCATCGCCTCGATCCCCGCGATCAGCAGCTCCAGCGCGAAGTCGAAGTCCCGCCCCAGCATCTCCGTCAACGTACCGCCGCCGCGGGCCGCCATGATGTCCTGGGACTCCCGGATCACGCCTGCGGTGTCCGGCGCCTCGGCCACCGCGCTCATGGCGTGCTGGAAGTACTCGTCCGGGGACAGGCCGGTGGCGGCGGCGCGGGCGATGAAGTGGCCCTCGATGGTGCCGTAGCCGTAGACGAACTGGAAGACGGCCGAGATGGCGCCGGTCACACCGTGCGCGGGCAGGCCGGTCCGGCGCATGATCCGCTGCACCGACCGGGAGAAGGACAGCGAGTTCGGCCCGATGTTGAGGTAGGTGCCGGCCAGCCGGGACATCCAGGGGTGCCGCACCAGCAGCGCGCGGTACTCCCGGGCCAGCGCGCGCAGCTGCTCGCGCCAGTCCTCGTCGGCCTCCGGATCCGGCCGGCGCAGCTCGCCGAAGGCCGCGTCCAGGGCGAGTTCGAGCAGCTCGTCCTTGGTGTCGACGTACCAGTAGACGGACATCGCCGTGACGCTCAGCTCGGCGGCCAGGCGGCGCATGGAGAACTTGGCCAGGCCCTCGGCGTCCAGCAGCCGCACCGTGGCCTCGGTGATCCGCTCACGGTCCAGCCCGGACGGCTGCCCACCGCCCCGCCTGCTCCGACGGGTCCGGTCCTGCAGCCAGACGCTGGACCGCGGCCCCTGCTGGCCTGCCTTCGCCATACGCACCTCTCCTCGACTCGTCGACCGCGCGACAACGCACGTCACAGGAGCTCTAGTCGCTCCCGACCTCCGAGTCTGCCCGCTCCGCCCTCCGCAGCAACGCGGCCGCCAGCACCCCGCCCAGCAACACGGCAACCGCCCCCACCAGCTGACTGGTCTCCAGCCCGGAGGAGAACGCGTCCACGATCCGCGCCTCCTCGGCCTCCCCGTCCGCCGAGGCCAGCGCCGCCGGCAACGACGACGCCGCCACCGGGACCAGCGCCGCGAAGCGGGAGTTGAGTACCGCGCCCAGCACGGCCACGCCCAGCCCGTTGCCGAACTCCGCCAGCGTGCCGTTGATGCCGGCGCCCACCCCCGCCCTCGCCGGCGGGATCGCGCTCATGATCGCGTGTGCCATGGCCGGGTTGGCGACCGCGGTCCCGGCGCCGATCAGCAGCAGGCCCAGCAGCGTGCCGCCGTAGCCGTGCTCGGCCAGCGTGGCGATCGACACCAGGCCCGCCGACATCAGCACCATGCCCAGCAGGATCGACACCGGCGTGCCCAGCTTCGCGGTCCACTTCGCGGACAGCCCGGAGAAGTTCAGCAGCACCACCGACAGGGCCAGCGGAGCGGTCCGCAGGCCCGCCTCCAGGGGGCCGTAGCCGAGCACGAACTGCAGGTGCTGGGTGAGCAGGAACAGCGCGCCGCCCATGCCGAAAGTGATCAGGACCGCGCCGGCGACCGCGCCCGTGAACCGGCGGCGGAAGAAGTGCAGGTCCAGCATGGGGTACGGGACGCGGCTCTCCCAGTACGCGAACACTGCCAGGACCACGACCGCGACGGCCGCCGTGACCAGCACCCGGGCCGACGTCCAGCCGTGCTCGGGTCCGGAGATGATCGCGTAGACCAGGGAGGCCATGCCGATGGTGGAGAGCACGGCGCCGAGCAGGTCGGGGCGGTCGCCCTGCGGGTTCTTCGACTCGGGGACCAGGGCGGCGACCGCCACCAGGCCCAGCGCCACCACCGGCAGGTTGATCAGGAAGATCGCGCCCCACCAGAAGTGGTTCAGCATGAAGCCGCCGATCAGCGGCCCGCAGGCGAAGCCCAGCGCGTTGACCGCGCTCCAGATGCCGATCGCCTTCACGTGCTCCTCGGGCGCGAAGATCTGCATGGCCACGGCCAGGGTGGTGGTCAGCAGCAGCGCGCCGCCGACGCCCATCCCGGCGCGTGCCGCGATCAGCTGGCCGGAGGAGTCCGCGAGGCCGGCCACCAGCGAGCCCGCGCCGAACAGCACGAGGCCCGCGAGCAGCATCTTCTTGCGGCCGTAACGGTCGGCGGCGCTGCCCGCGGTGAGCAGCAGCCCGGACTGCACGAGCGAGTAGGCGTTGATCATCCACTGGATGTCGGACGTGGCCGCGCCCAGCTCGCTCGTGAGGGAGGGGATCGCCACGTTCAGCACGGTGTTGTCCAGCAGGACGGTGAGCTGGGCGAGGCAGATGACACCGAGGATCAGCCAGCGCTGCGGGTGGCCCTGGGGCGCGGGTTCGGCCTGCGCCTGGTCCTGCGGGGTCGTCGTCATGCCATACACTGTATAGCGGTCCCCATACGCTGTACAAGAAGGTTTCCGTACGACGCGGAAGGAGGGCGGCGGCCGGAGCCACCGCCCTCCCCCTGCCGACTCGTCAGCTGTCGCCCGAGGGCCGGGTGAGGTCGTAGAAGGTGGCCGAACCGACGGTGACCGCGGTGAAGTTGGCCTCCACCCAGGACGTGATCTGCGCCGCGGTGCCGGAGTCGCCGCCGCCCATGCCGCCGCCGGCGATGAAGTAGTGGATCCTGCCGTCCTCCACGTACTTCTTGAACCGCTCCAGTGTGGGTGACGGGTCCGTGCCGTTGAAGCCGCCGATCGCCATCACCGGGTCGCCGGTGCTCAGCTG
Organism: Streptomyces viridiviolaceus; assembly: GCF_014650995.1. Lineage (GTDB taxonomy): Bacteria > Actinomycetota > Actinomycetes > Streptomycetales > Streptomycetaceae > Streptomyces > Streptomyces viridiviolaceus. The sequence continues at coordinate 297,364 of NZ_BMWA01000004.1, read as the reverse complement.
GTAACTCGCGGCGTTCTGGGAGCCGATCGCCGCCGCGACCCACGTGTAGCGGTCCGCGTCGGCCTCCAGCAGCTTCCTGGCCTCGGAGCCGACCTCGGAGCCGTTCAGCAGGCCGCCGATGCCGCCACCGCCGCCCGTCCGGCCGCCCTCGCCGGACGCGCCGCCGCCGGGGAGGGCGTTGCCCTGCCGGCTCCCGCCGGGCGCGCCGCCGGGGAGGCCACCGCCACCGGGGAAGCCACCGGCACCGGGCCCTCCCTGGCCCTGGCCCTGACCCTGGTTCTGACCCGGCCCCTGCCCCTGTGGGTTCCCGCCGCCCGGAAAGCCGCCGCCCCCGGGCCCGCCGCCGCGGCCACCGCCGCCCATCGTGCTCGCGCCGGACGGACCGGCCGTCACGATGGAACCGGTGTGCCCCTCCTGGACGGTGCTGAGCGTGTAGGCCGTGGGACCCGCCAGCGCGGCCACCACGCCCAGCCCCGCCGCCGCGAACGCGACCCGCCGCCCCACCCGGCCCACGAAGATCAGGCCGAGCGCCGCGACCAGGCCGCCGACGAGGACGAGCCACTTCAGCCAGGGCAGGTAGTCGGGCGTGCGACCCAGCAGGACGTACCCCCAGACCGCGGTCGCCGTGACGGCGGCGGCGAGGGTCAGCGAGGCCCAGATCCGCTCGCGCCGCTCCCACAGGGCCGCCGCGCCCATGCCGACCACCGCGGCCAGACTGGGGGCGAGGGCGACCGTGTAGTACTGGTGGAAGATGCCCGCCATGTAGCTGAAGACGGCCGTGGTCATCAGCAGCGAACCGCCCCAGACCAGGAGGGACGCGCGGGCGGCGTCGGTACGACCGCGGCCGCGCGTGGCGATCAGCCCCCCGGCCAGCAGGATCAGAGCCGCCGGGAGCAGCCAGGAGATCTGGCCGCCGATCTCGGAGTTGAACATCCGGTCCCAGCCGGTCTCGCCCCACTGTCCGCCGCCGCCCGTGCCGCCACCGCCGCCGACGCTGCCGGTCTCCTCGCCGTTGAGCCGCCCGAGGCCGTTGTAGCCGAAGGTCAGTTCCAGGAAGCTGTTGTTCTGCGAGCCTCCGATGTACGGGCGGGAGGACTCCGGCCACAGCTCCACGACCGCGACCCACCAGCCGCCGGAGACGAGCAGTGCCAGGGTGGCGAGGGCGAGTTGACCCAGCCGCTTCCCCGGGCGCACCGGGGCGCAGACGCCGTAGGCGAGGGCCAGGACGGGCAGGATCAGGAACGCCTGGAGCGTCTTCGCCAGGAACGCGAGGCCGATCGCGACGCCCGCCCACACCAGCCACTTGGTCCGGCCGTCCTCCAGGGCGCGGACGACGAGGTAGCAGGCCAGGGACATCAGCAGCGCCAGCAGGGCGTCCGGGTTGTTGAACCGGAACATCAGCGCCGCGACGGGCGTCAGCGCCAGCACGGCACCGGAGATCAGCCCGGCCGCCGGACCGGACCGGCGGCGCACCGCCGCGTACACGACGGCGACCGTCGCGACGCCCATCAGCACCTCGGGGACGAGGATCGCCCAGGACGAGAGACCGAAGATCCGCACCGCCAGCGCCATCGGCCACAGCGCCGCCGGCGGCTTGTCGACGGTGATGGCGTTCCCGGCGTCGAGCGAGCCGAAGAAGAACGCCTTCCAGGACTGGCTGCCGGCCTGGACGGCCGCCGAGTAGAAGGAGTTGGCGTAGCCGGAGGCGCTCAGGTTCCAGAGGTAGAGCACACAGGTGGCCAGCAGCAGGCCGAGGAGGGCTGGGCGCACCCAGCGGGGGTCCTCGGGGCGGCCCCGCCACAGTCTCCGGCCGAGGGGCCGCCGGGGCCCGGGAGGGGCCTTTGGGGGCGGGTACCGGTCCGCGGCGGGCGCGTCCCCCGGACGGGCCGCCGGGGCGTGGTGCGTCGTCATCGTCCGTCCCTCGGGTCGGTGTCGGCGGGGCGCACCGGCTGCAGCCGCAGGGTCGGCTCGCCCCGGGTGCGGTCCGCGTCGACGACGTCACCGGCGCGGCAGGGGATGGGGACCGTGGTGCCGGCCGCGGTCGCCCGGTGCGGGGCTCGCGGCGCGTCCGGGAACACCCAGGCCCGGAAGAGCAGGAAACGCAGCACGGTGGCCGCGAGGTTGGCGGCGATCAGCACCGCCAGTTCGGTGGAGTGGGCGGGGTCGGCCGTCGCCGCGTTCAGGGCGGCGAGCGAGCCGCTGGTGAGGACGAGCCCGATGCCGAAGACCACCAGGCCCTGCGCCTGGTGCCGTACGGCGCCGCCCCGGCCGCGCACCCCGAAGGTCAGCCGCCGGTTGGCGGCGGTGTTGGCGACCGCCGAGACCAGCAGGGCGAGGGCGTTGGCGAGCTGCGAGCCGGCGAAGAGGCGGAAGCCGCTGTAGAGCAGCAGGTAGAAGAGGGTGGACAGGACGCCGACGACGCAGAAGCCGACGAGCTGACGGGCCAGGCCCTGCGGAACGTCCGCGATGTCCCGGTCCCGCGGGTCGTCGCCGAACGGCCGGGCCAGCCGGTCCAGCGGCAGCGAACCGGTGGCCAGGGCCTTGCCGACCCGCCACACGCCCTTGAGGTCGTCGGTCGCCGTCTTCACGATGTGCACGGTGGAGTCCGGGTCGTCGACCCAGTCGACCGGCACCTCGTGGATCCTCAGGCCCGCGCGCTCGGCGAGGACCAGCATCTCGGTGTCGAAGAACCAGCCGGTGTCCTCCACCAGCGGCAGCAGCACCCGGGCCACGTCCCCGCGTATCGCCTTGAAACCGCACTGGGCGTCGGAGAAGCGCGCCTGGAGGGAGCCGCGCAGGATGAGGTTGTACGAGCGGGAGATGAACTCCCGCTTGGCGCCGCGCACGACACGGGAGCTGCGCGCCAGCCGGGAGCCGATCGCGAGGTCGGAGTGTCCGGAGATCAGCGGGGCCACCAGGGGCAGCAGCGCGTTGAGGTCGGTGGACAGGTCCACGTCCATGTAGGCGAGGACCGGGGCGTCGGAGGCCGACCAGACGGTCCTCAGGGCCCGGCCGCGGCCCTTCTGCTCCAGCCGGAAGGACCTGACCTCCGCGAGCCGGTCCGCCAGTCGAGCGGCCACGTGCGGGGTGGCGTCCGTGGAGGCGTTGTCCGCGATCGTGATGCGGAACCCGTACGGGAAGGTGCGCGTGAGGTGCTCGTGCAGTCTGAGGACGCACGGCCGGAGGTCCTTCTCCTCGTTGTAGACGGGGATCACTACGTCCAGGACGGGCGCACCGGCTCCTGCGGCCGGGAGGTGCTCCCGGGCCGGCAGGGTGCCGGGAGAAGAGTCGGTTCGCATGGGACCGACTCTTCTCAAACCCCCTGTCGCGCCCGTGTGGTGACGCTGTGCTGTGCCTGTGAGCGGACCTGATGGCCGTCCTCGGCCGCCAGGGCGGGCAGGTGCAGGGTGAACACCGTCCGCCCGGGCACGCTGTCGACGGTCACGGCGCCGCCGTGCGCGGCCGCCACGGCCTGCACGATGGCGAGCCCCAGCCCGGTGGAGCCGGTGGCGCGCGAGCGCGCGGAGTCGCCGCGCGCGAACCGTTCGAAGACGTGCGGGAGCAGCTCGGGCGGAATGCCCTGCCCGTTGTCCTCGACGTCCACGCACACCCAGGATCCGCTCCGCCGCACGCGCGCGGTGACGGTCGTACCGGGCGGGGTGTGGTTGCGGGCGTTGCCGAGCAGGTTGACGAGGACCTGCTGGAGCCGCGCCGCGTCCGCCGACACGAGCGCCGGTTCGTCGGGCAGGTCGAGCCGCCAGCTGTGGTCGAGGCCGGCCGCCCGGGCGTCGCTGATCGTGTCCACGACCAGCGGTACGAGGTCGGTCCGCTCGAACTGCAGGGGCCGCCCCGCGTCCAGGCGGGCGAGCAGGAGCAGGTCCTCGACGAGCAGCGTCATGCGCCCGGCCTCGGACTCGATCCGGCCCAGCGCGTGCCGGGTGTCGGGGCCGACCTGTTCCCGGCCGCGCCTGGTCAGTTCGGCGTACCCGCGGATGGAGGCCAGCGGCGTGCGCAGCTCGTGGCTGGCGTCCGCGACGAACTGCCGTACCCGCGTCTCGCTCCGCTGCCGGGCGTGCAGCGCGCCGTGCACGTGGTCCAGCATCCGGTTGAGCGCGGCTCCGACCCGGCCGACCTCGGTGTGCGGGTCGCACTCGGACTCCGGGACCCGCTCGTTGAGGTTCACCTCGCCGCTGTGCAGCGGGAGTTCGGAGACCCTGGTGGCGGTGGCGGCGACCCTGCGCAGGGGCCGGGTCGCGACGCCGACGATGACGGTCCCGGCGAGGGAGGCGGCGATGAGGCCGGCGGCGGTGACGCTGACCTCGACGAGGATCAGGGTGTTGACCGTGTTGTCGACCTCGGTGGTCGGGATGGCCACGTAGAAGGCGCCGTTGGGGCCCTGCTGGTAGGTGACGCGGTATCCGCCGAGGCCGGGTATGTCCACGGTGTGCTTGCCCTCGTCCCGGGCCACGGAACCGAGCGCGGCGGTCTGTGCCCGGTCGAGCGACTTCGCGCTCACCGAGTAGTCGTCCTCGGACTTCTCGCCATAGGTGGCCTCTATGACGACGCCGTTCTCCACCTTCGCCGCGATGGTGTAGCTCGGCTGTGGGCCGTGGGTGACGAACTCCGTGAGGTCGACCGGCTCGGGCTCCTGCTGGTCCCGGGCCTTCGGCCCGCCGGGGGGAGCGAAGAGGCCCGAAGCGCGGGCGGCGACCTCCCGCAACTGCCCGTCCAACTGCTCGTACAGATGCGACCGCAGCGCCAGCGTCGTCACCGTGCCGATCACCGCGCACACCACGGCGATCAGTGCGACGGACGCGACGACGAGCCGCGTCCGCAGGGTCCGCGGCCGCGGCCGTCGTCGGCCGGTCATGACGCCGCGGGCTTGATCAGATAGCCGGCACCGCGCCGGGTGTGGATCATCGGCTCCCGCCCGGCGTCGATCTTTCGGCGCAGATACGAGATGTACAGCTCGACCACGTTGGCCTGTCCGCCGAAGTCGTAGGACCACACCCGGTCCAGGATCTGCGCCTTGCTGAGCACCCGGCGCGGGTTGCGCATCAGGAAGCGCAGCAGTTCGAACTCGGTGGCGGTCAGGTGGATGCTGTCGCCGCCCCTGGTGACCTCGTGGCTGTCCTCGTCGAGGGTGAGGTCGCCCACGACCAGCACGGAGTCGGAGCGGCGGTCGGCGGCGCCGGACCGGCGGATCAGTCCGCGCAGCCGGGCGACGACCTCCTCCAGGCTGAACGGCTTGGTGACGTAGTCGTCGCCGCCGGCGGTCAGCCCGGCGATCCGGTCCTCGACCGCGTCCTTGGCGGTCAGGAACAGCACCGGCACGTCGGGCAGCTCGCGGCGCAGCCGCCCGAGCACGCTCAGCCCGTCCATGTCGGGCAGCATCATGTCCAGTACGACGGCGTCGGGCCGGAACTCGCGCGCGGTCCGGACGGCGCCGTGGCCGTCGCCCGCGCTGCGGATCTGCCAGCCCTCGTAACGCAGGGCCATGGACAGCAGCTCGGTGATCGACAGCTCGTCGTCCACCACAAGCACCCGGACGGGGCTCCCGTCCGGCCTCAGCAGTTCGGTGCGCCCCTGGGGCGAGGTCGTGGTCATACCGGAGACGATGTCGGGACGCTCTGAGAGAGCCCTTTCCCCGAGCTGTGATTTCTCTGAGAAACGCACAGGCGGCGCTCAGGAAGCCGACAGCCGCCCCGGAACGCCTCCTCGCCGGGCCGGTCGCCCCGCGGTCTTGCCCGCCGCAGAACCCGGCGAGCGCGGCGACCCCCGCTGCGCCGGGGCGCCGGACGGGGAGAAACCGACCGCCCGGCCGGCCCTGTCAGGCCGCCGCGAACAGCCGCGCCGCGTTGTCGTGGCACACGCCCCGCAGCCACCCGTCGCCCAGCTCCAGCCGCTCCAGGGCACGGAGCTGGTGGACGTACGGGTACGGGATGTTGGGGAAGTCCGAGCCGAGCAGGATCCGGTCGCCGAGGCCGGCCAGCCGGGGCAGGGCCCGTCGGGGGAACGGAGCGAGGCGCTCGCTGAAGTCGGTGAACGCCATGGTCGTGTCCAGCCGCACCTCGTCGTACCGCTCGGCGAGATCGAGGAAGTCCTCGTACTCGGGCATCCCCATGTGCGCGACGACCAGCCGCAGCCGGGGGTGGCGCGCCAGCACCCGTGCGATCGGCCCGGGGCCGGTGTGCTTGCCCGGCGCCGGTCCGGAGCCGCAGTGGATCACCACCGGAACCTGCGCCTCGGCGAGCAGCCCCCACACCCCGTCCAGCAGCTCGTCGGCCGGGTCGTACGCCCCCACCTGCACGTGCGCCTTGAAGACCCGGGCTCCCTCCTCCACGGCCCTGCGGACGTACGCCTCGGCCCCCGGTTCCGGGAAGAGCGTCGAGGTGTGCAGGCAGTCGGGCGTCCGGCGGGCGAAGTCCACCGCCCAGCCGTTCAGCCACTGGGCCATGCCCGGTTTGTGCGGGTAGAGCATGGCCGTGAAGGCGCGCACCCCGAACTCGCGCAGCAGAACGGTGCGTTCGTCCTCCTCCGCACGGTAGGTGATCGGCCATTCGACGCCGCCGGTCAGCGGCCCGAGCGCGTCGAAGTAGTCCCAGACCTTGCGCAGCACGCGCTCGGGCATGAAGTGCGTGTGCACGTCGACGAGCCCGGGCAGCCCGAGTCCCTGCCAGAAACGGCGGACCTCCGCGGCCTCGACGGACCGGCCGACCGCGTCGGGGCCGGCCGGAGCCATGTGGTGATCACTCATGGCACCCACCATCGGCCCCGCGCCCGCGCCGGGTCCACCGCCTGGCCCGAACAGATCCCCTCTCCCTCAGAACAGCCCGTCCTGGACTCCGGCGGCCTCCCTGAACTCCCGCACCGGCACGTCACACCGGTCACCGCCGACGGGCAGCAGCCCCCACCCGGTCATCAGCCGGGTGTCGAGCACGACGACCCCTCGCTCCGTCGCCAGATGGAGGTCCGGCCCGACGGCCGCCACCAGCTCACCACCGATCGCACCGCCCGCCACCAACTCGGCCACCTGCCCCACGGTGGCCGGCCCACCGGGCCCGCCCGCGAGCCCGAGCCCCCCGAAGACACGGACGTGGTCCACGGCCCGGTACGGCTCCGGTGCCAGCGACTCCGGCCAACCGCCGAGCGTCACCGCACGCGCGTGCAGCTCCGCCAGCTCGGCGGCCCGCTCCGCCTCCGTCCCGGGCAGCACCGCCCGCACCGCGCGCTTGTGCGCGTACGGAATCCGGTCGGGCACACCGAGCGCGGCACGCAGCAGTTCCTCCGTGCGCCGCGCGGCCATCAGCGGACCGCTCCCCAGCCGGCTGAAGCAGATCGCGCCCTGCTCCAGCAGCCGGGCCGGCCCCCGTTCGACAGCGGTGATCCCGACCTTGACCATGCCGGGCCCGAACCACGCCAGGTACACGTGGTACGGCCGGGGATCGTCCGCGATGGTGTCGGCGGCGACGGAGTGCGCCCGGTCCAGCCGCGCACACTCCTCGCACCGCGCCCCCGTGCTCCGCCCCGGTACGGCCGCCCGCAGCGGACACGCGTGCCCCCGCGCTCCCACGCACGTCCGCACACCCCCGTCCGCGACCTGGAACGCCACGCGTTTCCCCCAGGTCAGCGCGCTGTGCCGTCCCCCGACCCATGCCAGCACGGGACCGTCCGCCGACCACCGCAGTCCCGAGCACCTCCATACCTGTGCCATCACCGCCGAGCGTAGACGCGGCCACTGACAACGCCCACGGGCAGGACGCTCAGCCGACGGGCGCCGGCGGTGCCGGTTCCGTCGCCCCGGGGCCCGCGACGGCCTCCACCCCGGCGCCGGTCCGCGCCTTCCGCCTCCCCCGCCCGGCCAGCCGGCACCCGAGACATCCGCCGTGCCCCTCCCGCGCGCCCGTGTCCCGCGCGCGCATCGGCCACTGCTCCCGGGGCCGCCGCCCCGGCGGCTTGCCCCAGCCGACGAGGTGCAGGGCCCAGGTGACCAGCAGGGCCACCACGTCGACGGCGAGTCCGCCCGCCACTGCCCCGGCCGACGCCGTACACACCCCGACCCCCACCAGGGCCGACCCGACGGCCGCGATCCCGACTCCGGTCCACCCCGCGACCGTGTGCCCGTGGTCATACTGATGTGCGCTCACGTCACTCCCCCCTCGCCCGAGAATCTCTCACGACGTGAGCAATTTAGCGCCATAACTTCTTAGAGTTAAGGAAACTGGGAAAGTGCGAGCCAAGCCGCGCCCTGCGGCCACCCCGGAGCAGGCACTGACGGCGATGAACCACCTGATCGCGACCCATCTGGTGGGCCAGCAGGAGATGGCCCAGCAGGTCGGCCTCAACGTCACCGACCTCACCTGCTTCGCCTTCGTCATCGAGGCGGGCGACGAGCTGCTCACCGCCGGCGAACTGGCGGAGCGCGCCCACGTCACCACGGGCGCGATGACCGGCATCCTCAACCGTCTCGAACGCGCCGGCTACCTCACCCGCCGCCCCGACCCGGCGGACCGCCGCCGTGTCCGCGTGGCGGCCGAGCCGGCCGCGCTCGCCCGCATGCAGGACGTCTACGCGCCGTACTACACCCGCATGGACGCCCTCTTCGCCGACTACTCCGCCGAGGAAATCGCCGTCCTGCACGACTGGTTCGGCCGAGCGAGCGCGCTGGCGGCGGAATATCTGGAAGAACACTGCCGGAACGACTGACGCGCACAACGACAGAGGCCCCGGATCACTCCGGTGCCTCTGTTCCGTGCGCACTCGGCAGGATTCGAACCTGCAACCTTCTGATCCGTAGTCAGATGCTCTATCCGTTAAGCTACGAGTGCTTGTTTGTTCTGTTTTCCCGCCGCTCCCGGCCCTTTCGGCCCGCTCGCGGCGACAGGAAGAACATTACATGACTGCCGCCGACATGTGAAATCCGATTGCCACACCCCTTGTGACCTGCGAAAACGCCTCACAGCCCGGGGGCGGGGCCCGTGACTGCGGGGTCCGGGCAACAGCGAAGCCCCGGCCGAGAGGACCGGGGCTTCGATGATCAGTGCGGAGGCGGAGGGATTTGAACCCTCGATGGGCTTTAAGGCCCAAACCGCATTAGCAGTGCGGCGCCATAGACCGGACTAGGCGACGCCTCCAGACAACATCACCTCTCGCGGGCGAGCGCGGGCGGTGCGTGCCGATGATGACACAGCCGAGCGCGGTGTCACCAATCGCCCCCTACGGTACTAGGCGGGCGGCCCGCAGAGCAAAGCCCTTGTCGCGTGGCGGCGCAACGTCGGGCGGGCCGGCGCGTTGGTCAGGTCATGTTGCAGCTCACCCGCCTCCTCGGCGCCACCGCCGTGGCCCTCGCCGCCCTCGCCCCGCTGTCCGCCGCACCCCCGGCCGCGGCCGCGCCCGCGCCCGCCGGTACCGGCACCGCCGCCGGGCCCCTCATGCCACCGCCGGTCCGGGACGCGGACCGGGACGGTGATCACCTGACCGTCACCGTCCGCGACGCCGGCGAGGGCGTGGACGGGACGTACGAGCTGTTCTGCCGGCCCGCCGGCGGCAGCCACCCCGACCCGGCCCGCGCCTGTGCCGCGGTCGAGCGGAACACGCGGTGGGGGGAGGACGCCTTCGCGCCGGTCCCCGAGGGCAGCGTCTGCACCATGCAGTACGGCGGACCGGCCACCGCGCACGTCACCGGCACCTGGGCCGGGCGCCCGGTGGACGCGACGTACGACCGACGCGACGGCTGCCGGATCGCCCGGTGGGACCGTCTCGTGCCGCTGCTGCCCGATCTTCGGTCGCCGGGACGCCCGTAGGCGGCACTCGGTCACACGTTCTGCGTCACTTCCTCGTGCGACCTCCCGGCCATCCGACGCCGCGCGGACACCCCCAGCCCTTAGACTCCCTCGCGTGACACGCCGCGAGCCGGTTGGCAAGATGGCTCAGGCGGTCGGCAAGTGCGGTAATCAGGAGGGAAGCGTCTCGTGAGCAGCAGGCCATCCCGAGGCGCTGCTCGCCTCGCAGCCATACTGGACGCCCTGCCCGACGCGTTGGTCCTGGTCAACGCCAACGGCACCGTCGTCAACGCGAACACGATCGCGCTGGAGGCGTTCGAGGCGCCGGGCACGGCGCTGGTCGGGCGAGGGCTGCTGGACCTGCTGCCGCAGTTCGACTCGCGGCTCATCCCCGGGTCCATGCGCCGGCCGGACCACATCGACCCGCGGGCGCGCACCAAGCCGACGCGGATGGTCGCCCGGCGCACGGACGGCACCGAGTTCCCCGTCGAGGTCACCAGCGCCAACCTGGAGAACGGGCAGCAGGCCTACGACAGTTACGGCTACACCGGCGACGAGCTGCTGATGCTCGTCGTCCGCGATCTGTCCGGCACCGTCGACACCGAGGCCGAGCTCGCGCGTTCGCAGCGGCAGACCGAGATGATCCTGCGGGCCGCCTCCGAGGGCGTCGTGGGCACCGACACCGACGGGCGGATCGTCCTCGTCAACCCGGCCGCCGCCCAGATACTGGGCTACCGCGCCAGCGACCTCGGCGGCCGTGAGCTGCACACCCTCGTCCTGCACTCGCGCGCCGACGGCTCGCCCTTCCCGTACGACGAGTCCCCGCTCGCCGACACGCTCCGCTCCGGGCGCAAGCACCGGGTGCGCGGGCAGGTGCTGTTCTCCAAGAGCGGCGACAAGGTGCCGGTCGATCTGACGACCGCGCCCGTGCGCGACGGCGACCAGCTCGTCGGCGCCGTGATGACCTTCACCGACCGGCGGCCGTACGACGCGCTCGTCAAGGAGCAGGAGGAGGCGGAGAAGCGGCACGCCGAGGAGGTCGAGCGGCTCGCCGAGGAGCACGCCTCCGAGCTCACCGCGCTGCGCCAGCAGCACGTGACCGACCTGGAGGAGCTGAGCGAGAAGCACGCCGAGGAACTCGCCGCCCACGAGGACCGCTACGCCGCGCTCGGCGAGCGGGAGAAGGACCGGTACGAGGCGCTCGCCGCCCGGCACGAGCAGCTGCTCACGCTGCTCGAGACCTCGCTGCGCGGGCCGCTGGAGGAGCTGCGGCGCGAGCTGTCCGCGCTGGCCGCGGACGACGCCGGGCAGCTGTGGCCCGAGGCCAATCAGGTGCTGCACCATCTGTCGGCCGGTTACTCGCGCATCACCACCCTCATCGACAACGTCCTCGGCTACCAGCGCCTCGACGTCGGTACCGAGGCCGTCTCCCGTACGAAGGTGATGCTCGACGCCGTCGTCGCCTCCGGAGTCGACGGGGCCGTCGAGCTGGTCGGGCCGGGGCGGGTGCAGTTCGCCGTGCACGCGCCGCCCATCGAGGCCGAGGTCGACCCCCGGCTGCTCGCGACCGCGCTCGCGCATCTCGTCGCGGACGTGGCCGGCGTCGACGCCACCGGCAACACGCCCCTGTCGGCGGGCGGTTACCTGGACAACACCGTCGTGGTGGCGGCCGCGCAGCGCGGCGAGGTCGTGCGGATCGAGGTGCGCGGGCCCTACGCCGGGGGCGACCCGGTGCACGAGCCGATCGTGCGCGGGATCGTGCGGGCGCACGGCGGTGTGCTGCAGACGCACGAGGTGCCGGGCATGAGCGGCAGCGCGTACGTCCTGGAGGTGCCGATCGGCGGCGGGGCGGGGACCGTCGCCGCCGAGGTCCAGGCCGTCGATGCCGAGGAGACCGCACCGCCGGCCGCCCCGGATCCCGCGGCCGGCGGTGCGGTGGCCATCGAGCCGGCGCCGGGCGGCGGCCGGCGCCGGGCCCGGCGGGGCTCCACCGACGCCTTCCTGGAGAGCGAGGTCGCGGGCGCGGCCGGGGCGGCGGACGACGGGGCCGACGCGTCCGAGGGCGCCGTCCCGACCGGGCGGCGCAGGCGGCGTGCGGCGCAGGAGCCGGCACCGGTTCCGGCACAGGCGCCGGCCGAGGCGTCCGGCGGCACCGGGCGCCGGCGCGGGCGGCCCGCGGAGGCCGCGGGCGCCGACGCGGCCGGGGGCGCGGTCGAGGACGCTTCCGCGGCCGTGGCCGAGGGCGCCGTCGTCACGGCCGCCGAGCACGCCGCGGGTGCCGCGGCCTCCAACACCGCTCTGGGCGGGACCGTGCCTCCGCAGGGCGTGCCGACGCCCACCGGACGGCGTGCCCGGCGGGCCGTGGGGGAACAGCACGCGCTGCCCCCGGCGCTGCCCGCGCAGTCCACCGAGGCGGACCCGGCGGAGGGCTCACAGCCGACCGGACGCCGGCGGCGTGCCCTGGCCTCCGCGAACGAGCGTGCCGCCGCGCAGGAGGCGGCGCCGCGTCAGGTGTTCGCCCTGCCGCCCGCCGACGCGGACCGGCCCTCCGCCGACGCCGGGCGAGCGGCCGGCGACGCGGACGGGACGCTGCCCGGCCCCGAGGGTCCCGTGGTGCAGGAAGCGCCCGCGGGGCAGCTCCAGGTTCCCGGCCCCGCCGCTTCGGGCGACGGGCTGGTCGACGAGGGCCGGCACGACGCCGTGCCGCACGACCAGTCCGACGACCACACTCCGCCGCAGCCGCACCCCGCGAGCGCGCCGACGGGGCGCCGTCGCCGGGCCGTCGCCCAGCCGGCTCCCGCGGAGACGGCCCCGGTGCCCGGCCCGCAGATCCCCGCCCAGGCCGGTCCGCTGCCGGCAACCGCGGTGCCCGCGCAGACCGCCGCCGTGCCGCCGCAGGGCACCGGGGCTCAGCCGGTCGCCGCCGGGCAGCCGGTCCAGGCCGGCCCGGCTCGGCCTCCGGCGTCGCCCCTGCCCCAGCCGGCGCAGCAGATGCAGGCGCCCCATCCCGCCCCCGCCGGCCGGCCCCTGCCGCAGCAGGGCGCTCCGGTGCCGCAGCCGTGGCCCGCCGCCGGTGCGGCCGGAAACACGCCGGGAGCAGGCACCCCCGTACCGCCGGACGGCGCCGCGAGCGCCGAGCCCGCGCACGGCACCCCGGCCCCCGCTGCGACGCCCGGCCCCGACGCCCCGGCCGCACCGGCCCCGATGCCCCCGCAGGCCGTTCCGGCGGCAGCCGACGCCTCCACCCCGGGGCGGGGCACCCCGCTGCCGCCGGAGAACGCTCCGCGGGCCGCGCAGCCCCTGCCCGCCGAGGCCGGGGCCCCGGTGGACCCGAACTCGACCCAGGGCCGGGCGATCAGCGTGCGGACGCTGGGCCAGGGCGTGCCGTTCAACCGGCAGGCGGTCCAGGTGCAGCAGCCGTCGGCCACGCCCGCGCCGCACCAGCCGGGCGGCTCCGGACGGCGCCGCAAGCTGGGTACGCCGCCCGACCCGGCGGGCGCCCGCCCGGAACAGGGGGCCCGTCCGCATCCGCCGGCCGAGCAGCCGCCCGTGCCCAAGCAGCCTCCGGGGCCGGGGCAGGCCCAGGCACAGCCGCAACCTCAGCCCCAGCAGTCCCTGGCCGGCGGCCAGCCCCGGCGCGTACCGGCGACCGAGGGCGCCGGCCGGTCGTACGCCATAGGCGCGCCGGACGAGAACGCCGCCGAGGGGCCCGAGCCGCTGGACGGTCCGGGCGGGGCCGTGGAGGTGGCGGATCCGCCGCGTCCGCAGCCGATGGACGACGAGCTGCCGCCGGAGCCGCTGGACAACCCGCGCCGGCTGCTGGTGTGGCCCGCGCCGGACGTCTCCACCCAGCAGGCGCTCAGCGACCGCGGCTACCGGCCGGTGATCGTGCACTCGCGCGAGGAGGTCGACGCGCAGATCGCGGCGTTCCCCGCCGCCCTGTTCGTGGACCCGCTGACCGGGCCGATCACCCGTACGGCGCTGCAGTCGCTGCGGCAGGCGGCGGTCGCGGCCGAGGTGCCGGTCCTCGTCACGGCCGGGCTCGGGCAGGCCTCGTGCGACGCCGCGTACGGCGCCGATCCCGCCGTCCTGCTGAAGGCGCTCGCGCCGCGTGACAGCGAGCAGCATCCGCCGCGGGTGCTGCTGATCGAGGAGCACGCGGAAATCGCGCTGGCGCTGACCGCGACGCTGGAGCGGCGCGGTATGCAGGTGGCGCGGGCCGCGAGCGACACGGACGCGGTGGCGCTGGCGGGGCAGTTCCGCCCGAACCTGGTCGTGATGGACCTGCTGCAGGTGCACCGGCACCAGGCGGGGATCGTGGACTGGCTGCGCGCGAACGGGCAGCTCAACCGCACCCCGCTGGTCGTCTACACCGCCGCCGTCGACCAGGCGGACCTGCCGCGGCTGGCCTCCGGCGAGACCGTGCTGTTCCTGGCGGAGCGGTCCACCAGTGGCGAGGTGCAGTCCCGGATCGTGGAGCTGCTGGCCCGGATCGGGACCAACTGACGCCCGCTCCTCGAAGGCCCGGCCTCAGGGCCGGGCGACGACCCTGCGTGCCGCCGCCTTGATCGACGCGCGCAGGCGGTCGGCGTCCGGCTCGTCGCCGCCGACGAGTATGCGCTTCATCTGGGGGACGACCGTCGCCCAGTTGGTCATCGCGACCAGCAGGAAGAGCAGGTCGGGCGCCGGGATGGCATCGGTGATCACGCCGCGTGCCTGCCCGTCCCGCACGGCGGCGACCTTGCGGGCGTAGTGCTCCTGTCGTTCGGTCTCGTGGGGCAGCTCCGCGCTGCCGTACTCCAGGCCCTCCCAGAAGAGCAGGCGCAGCAGTTCGGGGTGGGCGGCGTGATAGTCCATCAGCCGGTCGATCCAGCCCTCGATGTCGTCCGGGTCGACGGGCACGGAGATCGCGAGGTCGAGCATCTTCTTCTCGAGGACGGACGCGAACAGCTCGCCCTTGTTGCCGTAGTAGGCGTAGATCAGCTGCTTGTTGGCCTTCGCCTCGGCCGCGATGCGGTCGATGCGGGCACCCGCGATGCCGTGCGCGGCGAACTCGGCGACCGCCGCCTCGAAGATCCGGGCCTTGGTGGCCTCGGGGTCCCTGGCTGCCATGGGGACAGGGTAGCCGTACGGAGCAACCAACTGTTTGGTTGACAGTGCGGGGAATGCCGAGCCGACTCCCGGGGTTGGTCCCAACCAACCAGTTAGTTGCTAGTGCGCGCTCGAAGGAGTCGCCCCGCCCATGTCGTCACCGTCAGCAGCCACTCGGACCACGCCCGGCGCTCACGACGCCCCCGGCCGGGAGAAGCCGTCCGCCCGTTCCCGCCTCTTCCTCCCCCTGATCGCGGTCTGCACCGCCGTGACGGCCGCCAACATCTACCTCGCGGCCCCGCTGCTCCCCCTCATCGCCCACGACTTCGGCTCCGCGCCGTCGGCCGTCGCCTGGCTCGCCTCGGTCGCCCAGTTCGGTTACGCGGCCGGCCTGCTCTTCTTCGCCCCGCTCGGCGACAGCGTGAACCGGCGGCGCCTGGTCGCCGTCCTCTCCCTGATCGCCGCCGCGGCCCTGGTCGTCGGCGCGGCGGCCGCCGGGACCGGTGCGCTCGCCGGCGCCGTGCTGATCGCCTCGGCCGCGACCGTCGTCCCGCAGGTGCTCGTCCCGCTGGTCGCCGCGCGCGCCCCCGCCGACCGCCGCGCCCGTCACGTCGCCGGCGTCATCGCCGGCCTGTTCACCGGCGTCGTCGCGGCCCGGGTGCTCGGCGGGCTGATCGGCCAGGCCTTCGGCTGGCGCGTGGTGTTCGTCGGCGCGGCCGTACTGACCGCCGTCCTGGGCCTGGCGACCGCGTCCGTGCTCCCCGTCGAGCGGCCGCGGCGCACCGGGCCGCTCCTCTCGGGCCTCGCCGCGCTGCCGTCCGTCGTGCGGCGCTCGCCCGATCTGTGGCGCGCGTGCGTGCGCCAGGCGGGCATGTACGGCGCCTGGAGCGCCCTGTGGACCTCGCTCGCGCTGCTGCTGACCGAGGGCGGTGACGGTTACGGCATGTCCACCGCCGCGGCAGGGCTGTTCGGCCTGTTCGGGCTCGCGGCGAGTGTCGTCGCGCCGCTCGCCGGCGGACTGGTCGACCGGTTCGGCGCCGCCAAGGTCGTGCGCTCCGCCTATCTGCTCGCCGCCGTGTCGGTGCCGCTGTTCTGGCTGGGCGGGCAGGTGATGGCGGCCCTGTGCGCGGCGGCCGTCCTGGTGCACGCGGCTCTGGTCGCCTCCCACGTCGCCAACCAGACCCTCGCGCTGACCACCACCTCCGCTCCCGCCACCGCCAACACGGCCTACGTCGTGGCCGGCTTCGCGGGCGGCGCCCTGGCCTCGGCGCTGGCCGGACCCGCCTTCAGCCACTGGGGCTGGGCGGGCGTGTGCGCGGTGGCGGGGGCGTGGCTGCTGCTGGGGTGGGCCACGACGGCCGTGCGGAAGCGGTGAACGGGCACGTGCGCCGGGCCGAGGCGCCCGGCCGGCGCACGTCCGCGGGGGTCAGAGCCGGGTGACGTCCAGCTCGCCGTCGGCGTACTGCCTGCGCAGCACCTTCTTGTCGAACTTGCCGACGCTCGTCTTCGGCACCGTCTCGACGATCGTCCAGCGCTCCGGGAGCTGCCACTTCGCGATCCCGCCCTCCTCCGCGAGGAAGGTGCGCAGCGAGGTGAAGTCGGCGGAGGCGCCTTCACGCAGGACGACCGTGGCCAGGGGCCGCTCGCCCCACTTGTCGTCGGGGACGGCGACGACGGCGGCCTCGGCGACGTCCGGGTGGGACATCAGCGCGTTCTCCAGCTCGACCGAGGAGATCCACTCGCCGCCGGACTTGATGACGTCCTTGGCGCGGTCGGTGAGGGTGAGGAAGCCGTCGGGGGAGATGGTCCCGACGTCTCCGGTCTTCAGCCAGCCGTCCTCGCTGAACTTGTCGGCGGGGCGCAGCGGCTCGGCGTCGGGACCGTTGTAGTAGGCGCCGGCGATCCACGCGCCGCGCACCTCCAGCTCGCCCGCCGACTCGCCGTCCCACGGGAGGCGTTCGCCGCCGGGGCCGGTGAGGCGGGCCTCGACGCCGGCCGGGAAGCGGCCCTGGGTGAGGCGGTAGGCGAACTCCTCGTCCGTGCCGACCGCGTGGGCCGGCGGCCGGGCGACCGTGCCGAGCGGGGACGTCTCGGTCATGCCCCAGGCGTGGCAGACCCGCATGCCCAGCTTGTCGAACGCCTCCATCAGGGAGCGCGGACAGGCGGAGCCGCCGATGGTGACCTGGGTGAGGGACGTGACGTCCCGGGGCCGGGCGGTCAGCTCGGCGAGCAGTCCCTGCCAGATGGTGGGCACGGCGGCGGCGTGGGTCGGCTTCTCGCCCTCGATCATCTCGGCGAGGGGGGCCGGCTGGAGGAAGCGGTCCGGCATCAGCATGTTCACGCCGGTCATGAAGGTGGCGTGGGGCAGGCCCCAGGCGTTGACGTGGAACTGGGGGACGACGACGAGCGAGGTGTCCTCGTCGGTCAGACCCATCGACTGGGTCATGTTGACCTGCATGGAGTGCAGGTAGACGGAGCGGTGGCTGTAGACCACGCCCTTGGGGTCGCCGGTGGTGCCGGAGGTGTAGCACATGGCGGCGGCCGACCGCTCGTCCAGCTCGGGCCAGTCGTACGAGACCGGCTTCCCGGCGATCAGCTCCTCGTACTCGTGCACCTGGGCGGTGGCTCCGTCCAGCAGGGAGCGGTCGCCCGGGCCCGAGACGACGACGTGCTCGACCGTCTTCAGGTGCGGCAGCAGCGGGGCGAGCAGGGGGAGCAGTGAACCGTTGGCGATCACGACCCGGTCGGCCGCGTGGTTCACGATCCAGACGAGCTGCTCGGGCGGAAGGCGGAGATTGAGGGTGTGGAGGATCGAACCCATGGCGGGGATCGCGAAGTACGCCTCGACGTGCTCGGCGTTGTTCCACATGAGGGTCGCGACGCGCTCGTCGTCGCCGACGCCCAGGTCTTCGCGCAGGGCGTGCGCCAGCTGTGCGGCGCGGGCGCCGATCTCGGCGAAGGTACGGCGGTGCGGCTCGCCGTCACCGGTCCAGGTGGTCACCTGGGAGGTGCCGTGGATCGTCGACCCGTGGGTCAGGATCCTCGAGATCAGCAGCGGTACGTCCTGCATCGTGCTCAGCACGGTGTCCTCCCGGGGCGACATTGCCTACGCGGCGGTAAGGGTTGCGCTGATTCTGCGCACATACCGCGCGGTATGTCACTACTCCCGGGTGATCGATCAGCGCACGGTGCCCGACAGTGCCCCCCGCCGGACGCCCACAAAGGGCCCCATTACCGAACAAGCACCAGCTCAGGGTCTTCGCGGAGCTTGCCCAGCGCCCGGGACACCGCGGACTTGACCGTGCCCACGGACACTCCGAGCACTTCGGCCGTCTGGGCCTCGCTGAGGTCCTCGTAGTACCTCAGGACCACCATCGCCCGCTGCCGGGCCGGCAGCTTGGTGATTGCCCGCCACATCGCGTCGTGCAGCGCCTGACGCTCCGCCGGATCGTCCCCGCCGGGCACGGGCTCCGGCTCGGGCAGCTCGTCGCACGCGAACTCGTCGACCTTGCGCTTGCGCCACTGCGACGTCCGGGTGTTCAGCAGCGCCCGGCGCACATAGCCGTCGAGCGCGCGATGGTCCTCTATGCGCTCCCAGGCGACGTACGTCTTGGTGAGCGCGGTCTGCAGGAGGTCCTCCGCGTCGCTCGGGTTCGCGGTCAGCGACCGGGCGGTACGCAGCAGCACCGGCTGGCGGGCCTTCACGTACGACGAGAACGACGCGTACGGGAAGGTCTGCGTCACTGCTGTAGCGGCGTTCGAAGCGCTGGTGCAGACGGGTGTGGTCATGGCTCAACGCTATGAGCGCAGGGCCCGCCCGCGGATCGGCCGCAGGTCCCGAAGCGGAGTCCCCCTCAGGTTGTAGGGGTGGGGCCTGCTGCACCTCCTGTAGGTGGACGAGCGGAGGAGGTGGAGTGCGGGTTCACCCCTGGGGGCCGCGGGTCTTCACCGCCGGGGCCGGTGGGCCGGCCGGCCGCCGGGTGGACCCGGACGCCCACGAACGCCTGGGCGGCGGTGCAGAAGCACCGCCGCCCAGGCGTCGTACGACCCCATGAAGCACACCCGCGCAGAAGGTGAGGACCGGTGCCGGAGCACCCGCACCGGTCCTCAGCTCACCACCACAGCGGCGAGAAGGTGACGGCCGTGTTGTCGTTGCCCTGGTTGATGGCCGTGAACGCCGAACCGTCGACCTGCGCGGTGTTGCTCTGGTTCGACGCGCCCGAGCCGACCGCCTGCTGCTGCGTGGTGGACGAGTTGCCGTTGTTGTCGTCGCCTACGCCGCTGCCGATGATGCCCGCGGAGGCCTCGGCAGCGGTCGCGTTCGATCCGTCGTCCGCGAAGGCGCCGTTGTCCGCCGTCGCGACGCCGCTGAAGAGCGCGGCGGCGAGCGGGAGGGCGGCGACGGCGGCGATGACGCGGGCGGTACGGATGCTTGCCATGTTGTTCCTCCAGAACAAGTGCGCACCGGCTTGCGGCCGACAACGCGTGAAGTACGTGAACTAGGGCTCATGCCAAGGCAGTTGGCCGACCGCCTCGACGCTGTGCACGACGTCGCGTGATCAGAGTTGCCCACCGGATCCCCGGCGAACCACCCCGGAAGCCCTGATTCGCCCTCAAGCGTGAGGACAAGTCGATAAACCCCTTTGCTTCCCTTGCGCCCCAGCTCAGGACAGTACGGACAGCTCCTCACCAAGTGCCGCAAGGGGTGAAGCGTTCCGGCACACGTGCCGCCCGTACGCCCGCCCTCGGCGCGTCGCGCGAGACCCCCTTCCCTTTCTCGAACATACGTACGAAAATGGGAGCATGGCCACCACAGACCGGCAGGCCACGACGCTGGCCCTCGCGCACGCCCTGTCAGCCGCCGAACGCGGGCTGGCCGTCATCCCCCTGTCCCGGACGAAGCTCCCGGCCCTGCGCTCCCCCCACCGCGACGATCCCGACGCCGCCCCCTGCCACGGCGAGTGCGGCCGCTTCGGCCACGGTGTCTACGACGCCTCCACCGACCCGGCGCGCATCCGCGCGCTGTTCGCCGCGGCGCCCTGGGCGACCGGCTACGGCATCGCCTGCGGACTGCCCCCGCACCACCTGATCGGCGTCGACCTGGACACGAAGTCGAGCACCGACTCCTCGGCCGCCCTGCGCGAACTGGCCCTGCGGCACCTGTTCACGATCCCGCCCACGGTGGTCGTCCTCACCCCCAGCGGCGGCCGCCACCTGTGGCTGAGCGGCCCGCCCGACGTCGTCGTCCCCAACTCGGCCGGCCGTCTCGCCCCCGGCATCGACATCCGGGGCGCCGGCGGCTACCTCGTCGGCCCCGGCTCACGCACCGGGCACGGCGCGTACGCCACCGCCCCGGGCACGGCGCACCTCGGCCCGGCGCCCTGCCCGCCCGCCCTGCTCCGGCTCCTCCTCCCGCCGCCCCGCCCGCACCGGCCGGCCCCGCCGGTGACCGGAGGACACGGCCAGGGCCTCGTGCAGTTCGTCCTGGCCGCCCACGAGGGCCAGCGCAACACCCGCCTGTTCTGGGCGGCCTGCCGCGCCTACGAGGACGGCATCGGTCCGGCGCTCGTGGACCCGCTGGTCGACGCGGCGCGGGGCACCGGCCTGTCCGAACGCGAGGCCCGCGCGACGATCGCCTCGGCGGCCCGGATGACGGGCCACCGCCCCTGAGCCCACGGCACACGCACGAGCGGCCCGGAGCGCCGGCCGCGCCGCTGCCCCGGGCCGTCACCGGGCGCCGCGTCGGCCCACCCGTGCGGATCGGTCGACGCCGTGCGCATCGGGACCCGAGAGACCGCGCGGGACGTGGAGCCGTGCAGGGCGCCTCAGGGCCGGGGCCGGGCGGGCGGGCTGCTCGCCGCGTCCTTCCGCCACGCGCTGACGCCGAGCTTCCCCGTGGTGCCGAGGTCGAGGTCCGGCGCGACCATCACCGGGTCGGCGCCGGGCCGGGCCCCGACCCTGACGTACGGCACGTTCACCGCCTCGCCGGAACCGGTGGTGTTGCGCCACATCAGACCCGACGAGGCGGCCTCGCCCGGGCGCAGCGTCACCGGCCGGGGCGGGTCGTCGAACCCGTCCACCAGGGCGACGCCCTCACCGCCGCGCACGATCCCGATCCCGTCCACCGGCTCGTGGTCCTCGTCGAGCAGCCCGAGCACCGGGTAGCCGTCGAGGGAGTACGGACGGGTGCCGCAGTTCTCCAGTCGCAGTCCCACGACCCGCAGCCCCATGGCCGCGTCCCCGTCGTCGGCGGTCAGGCGCACCCCGGACGGCGGGCAGGTACCCGCGGGCGCCGGCGCCTCGTCCGAGGGCACCCGCTTCACGTCCGTGATCCGCACCTGCCCGGCCTCGACACGGCCGGACACCGGCTCCAGGGTGCGCCCCACCGTCCGGCCCGCACCCACGGCGGCCACCGTCTCCTCGGTGTTCGACATCGCCCCGCCCTGCGCGTCGGTCAGGGTGAAGGTGATGGTGTACGTGAAGGGCTCGGCCTCCCGATTGGTCACCGAGTACGCCACGACACACGACGAGGCGCCGTCACGGGCCTGCTCGACCGTCCCGACGACCCGCACTCCGTCCTGCGCCGGCCCCCCGGCGCCCGCAGCGGGACCCGGCACACCGGAAGCAGTCTCCGCTCCGCACGGTCCCGCCCCCTTGGCTCCCGGCGCGGCGGTCGGCGTGCCGCAGCCACCGAGCAGGACGGCGAGGGCCAGCGCCCCAAGGGCCGCGCGGGGCAGGGAGGTTCTCATCACCCCACCCCACCAGGACGGACACCCCACGACCGTGGCGGAAGCCACACCTCCGGTCACATCCCTGTCACAGCCCCGGACATGCCGAAAGGGTGCCCCGGCGGGACACCCCCTTCTCTCACTGCGGCGGCGATGGGATTCGAACCCACGGTGACATCGCTGCCACCCGCTCAGCGACCGTGATCGGCCGCCGGCTCGACAACTCGCGGTCGCCGAGCGCCGGATCGATCCGCGAGTTGGTCAGCGACCGGTACGACGCTTGCGGCTTGTCCCGCATAGCCTCTGCTGGCCCGCACAGCCGTCGGGCGGTTCACGAAGAGGGAAGATCATGCGGCAGCGAAGAGCAGTCGGCAGGTGGAGAGATGCGGCCTGGATGTTGGCACCACTCGGGTTGACCCTCCTGGTGGGGACCATCGCGTACACGCTCGCGAACTACAGGATGGCCACGGTCATGGGTGACTCGATGACACCCACGTACCGCCAGGGCGATCGACTGTTCCTGGAGCGGATCGACGCGAGCGAAATACACCGGGGCGATGTCCTGCTCATCGAGGCACCCGAGCACACTCCGCTCGGACCGCTGCTGCGGCGGGTCATCGGGATGGGTGGCGATCACGTGGCGGGTGAGGGGAACCGGGTCTCGGTGAACGGAAAGCCGGTCGACGAGCCGTACGCGACGGACAACGAAGACAACCCGACGGTCAAGCCGTACGACGTGACGGTGCCGGACGGACGTTTGTTCTTGCTGGGCGACCACCGGGACAACTCCAACGACTCGCGCTTCCACCTCGGCGAGCGGTCAGGCAGTGTCGCGGCCTCTGGAGTGCAGGGACGGGTGCTGGAGGACTCCACCGTGCCGACGGTGTTGGCGACGCTCGGGAGCCTCGGGATCGTGCTGACCCTGGTCGGCATCGGAGGCTACGCAGTCCGACGACGTACGCGGAGGTCGATCCCGTCTACGGGGGCCTGAGCCGAAACCTCGGGCCCGCAGGACGTCGTCGTGCCCCAGCCGTGCCCGATCGAACGGGAGACCACGGGGGACACAGGGCAGTCACAGGGTCCACGCATGCGAAAGGCCCCCGACCAACTACCCAGGTCAGGGACCATTCTCTCGGCTCAACAAGCGGAGGCGGTGGGATTTGAACCCACGGTGACATCGCTGCCACGACGGTTTTCAAGACCGTTCCCTTAGGCCGCTCGGGCACACCTCCCCGCGCCGCCCGTGATCGGCGGCGCGGGACCAGGGTAGCGGGTCGGTGCGCCCGCGGGTGGGTCAGCTGTCGCCGACCCGGGAGCCCAGGGTGAGTTCGACCGTGCGCTCCTTGCCGTCGCGTTCGTAGGTGACCGTGACCTTGTCGCCCGGCTTGTGGGTCCAGATCTCACCGATCAGGGTCGGGCCGCTGTCGATCACCCGGTCGTCGAGCTTGGTGATGACGTCGCCGGGCTTGAGGCCCGCGTCGGCGGCGGGACCGCCGGCCTCGACGGCCTCGGAGCCGCCTGCGCCCTGGTCGGTGATCTGGGCGCCGTTCGTCGTCTCCTCCAGGGAGACGGAGGCGCCGATCTTGGCGTACACCGGCTTGCCCGTCTTGATGAGCTGCTGGGCGACGTACTTGGCCTGGTTGATCGGGATGGCGAAGCCCAGGCCGATCGAGCCGGCCTGGCCGGTGCCGCCCAAGCCGCCGTTGCTCGTGGACTGGATCGCGGAGTTGATGCCGATCACGTTGCCCTGCGCGTCCAGCAGCGGGCCACCGGAGTTGCCCGGGTTGATCGAGGCGTCGGTCTGCAGGGCGCTCATGTAGGACGCCTTGCTGCTGGCGCTGCCGTCGCTGGAGGCCACGGGACGGTTCTTGGCGCTGATGATGCCCGTGGTCACCGTGTTGGACAGGCCGAAGGGAGCGCCGATCGCGATGGTGCTGTCGCCGATCGCGACCTTGTCGGAGTTGCCGAGGGTGAGCGGCTGCACGTTCGACGGGGTGTCCTCGAGCTTGATGACCGCCACGTCGTAGCCCTGGGCGTTGCCGACCACTTCGGCGTCGTACTTCCTGCCGTCGGGGAAGGTCGCGCTCAGCTTCCCGCCGTCGACGGCCTCCGCCACCACGTGGTTGTTGGTGACGATGTGGCCCTGCTTGTCGAAGACGAAGCCGGTGCCGGTGCCGCCCTCGCCGTTGCTGCCCTCGGCCTCGATGGTGACCGTGCTGGGCAGCGCCTTGGCGGCCACACCCGCGATCGTGCCCGCATCCCGCTTGAAGGAGCCGCCGGAGTCGGGGGCGGAGACCGTCGTGGAACCGGTCTCGTCGTTGTTCCTCGCGAGGGTGTAGCCGAGTCCGCCGCCGACTCCCCCCGCGACCAGCGCGGCGACCAGGATCGCCGCGATGCCCCCGCGGCCGCGGCCGGACTTCGGGGCGGGCGGCTGGTACGAGGCTCCCCATCCGCCGCTGGAGCCGTCGCCACCGCCGCCGTAGGACGGGCCGGCCGGCGGCGGGGGCGGTGGCCAGGAGGCGTCGGGCGCCGAGCCCTGGGCGGCGGGTCCGTGGGGCGTGTGTCCCGGGTGCCCGTGGGAGGCGTGTGCCTGGGGCGCACCGCTCGGCGGCCCGGCGGCAGGCGCCGGCGGCCGGTCCGCCGTTCCGGGGGCGTGCGCCGGTGTCGTCGCCGCGCCGGTGGCCGGTGCCGGCGGCTCGGGGGAGGCTGTGGGAGATTCCACCGGCACGGGGGGTGCAGACGGGGCCGGGGGTACCGCGGTGCCCTCGTTCTCGGTGTTCACGGCTTCTCTCCTCGATCCACGGCTGTCGGGCTGTGCATGCCTTTTTGTATGCCGCCAGCTTTTCCCACGGGCCGTCAGAGCACCATAAGCGGTCCCTGTGGACCCGCGGCGGTTCCTTATACCGGCCATCCAAGACTAAACGGGCGGGCTTCGGACGCCTCCCGAGCGGACGTATGCCCCCGCGCGGTGGCACCATGACGCGGTGACCCACGCACGACAGCACCGGATCCAGGTCGTCGCCCACCGAGGGGCCTCGGAAGAGGCTCCCGAGCACACTCTGGCCGCGTACAAGAAGGCGATCGAGGAGGGTGCGGACGCCCTCGAGTGCGACGTGCGGCTGACCGCCGACGGGCATCTCGTCTGCGTCCACGACCGCCGGGTGAACCGCACGTCCAACGGCCGCGGCGCGGTTTCGGCGCTGGAGCTCGCCGAGCTGGCCGCCCTGGACTTCGGGGCCCGCAAGACCCGGGAGTTCTGGCGCACGCGCGACGAGGAGCCCGACTGGGAGCACCGCCCCGAGGACCGGGAGGAGACCTCCGTCCTCACCCTGGAGCGACTGCTGGAACTCGTGTCCGACGCGGGCCGGCGGGTGGAGCTGGCCATCGAGACCAAGCACCCCACGCGCTGGGCGGGCCAGGTGGAGGAGCGGCTGCTGCTGCTCCTGAAGAGGTTCGCCCTCGACGCCCCGGCGTCCGCGGCCGACTCCCCGGTGCGGGTGATGAGCTTCTCGGCCCGTTCACTGCACCGGGTACGGGCCGCGTCACCGAACCTCCCGACGGTGTACCTGATGCAGTT
Organism: Streptomyces viridiviolaceus; assembly: GCF_014650995.1. Lineage (GTDB taxonomy): Bacteria > Actinomycetota > Actinomycetes > Streptomycetales > Streptomycetaceae > Streptomyces > Streptomyces viridiviolaceus. The sequence goes on along the minus strand of NZ_BMWA01000004.1, from coordinate 272,186 downwards.
CGTCTCGCCCCGGCTGCGTGACGGGCGGCTGCCGGCCGGTGTCCGGGTCGCGGGTCCCTCGATCCGGATCGTGCGGAACCACCCGGCGTACATCGAGCGCCTGAAGGCCGCGGGCCACCAGGTGCACGTGTGGACCGTGAACGAACCCGAGGACGTCGATCTCTGCGTCGGTCTGGGCGTCGACGCCATCATCACCAACCGGCCGCGGGCGGTGCGGGAACGGCTCGGCCGCTGACCGGCCCCGAAGCCCCGACCCGGCGGCACGTCCGCCGGGTTCTCCGCCGCGGCCGCACCGTCGAAATCCAGCCACGCGACTACAGGGAGTGCTCCGGCGCGTTCGGTCCGTGTTCGACCGTGTCGAATGCGTCACCGTACGGGGACCGGCCGGTTTCCGGCTCAGGCCGATGGGGCATCCACACCGTGGCGTGGGGCGAAGGAGGTCTCGGGGGTGGCGTTGGTGGTGGCACAGGAGGTGCCCACGTCGTCGAGCATGGCCGTACCCCATGGCCCTGCGGGCGTGGGGAAAGCACGACACCGCATGCGTGATCAGTTGCGCAAGGGCGGCGTAGCGGAATCGGTCATCGACGACGCCGTACTGATCCTTTCCGAACTCTTGAGCAACGCGTGCAAACACGGCCGGCCACTGGGCGACGCCCTGGCCGGGGACGGCGACGTCCGCGCCGCGTGGCAGGTGGACTCGGGCGGCCGGCTCGTCGTCGAGGTCACGGACGGCGGCGGCCCGACCCGCCCGGCCCCCGCGACCCCTTCGGTGACCGCGCACGGCGGCCGGGGGCTGAACATCATCACCGCGCTGGCCGAAGACTGGGGCGTACGGGACGACGCACGCGGTGAGGTCACGGTGTGGGTCGTCGTCCACGACGACGTGCACGACCCGGACGCCGGGCACCGCCGCGACGACTTCGCCACGCGGGTCGCGGCACCGCCGGTGTCCGAGATTCCCGGTCTCGACTTCGCCGACGCCTTCGACGACCTGGGCTGACCCGGCGCCCGCACCACGGCAACCAGGCTCCCGGAGTCGATCGCCGAGGACAGCCGGCCGCCGTCGGCCCGCAGATCGCCCGGCATGAGATCGGCGTCCAGCCACACCGGCGGCCCGTCCCGGTCCGGAGCCCGCAGCGCGTACTCCCACGCCGCGACGGCGGCATCGCAGTCGACCCCCTCCTGCGGGATGCCGCGCAGTTCCTCGATCGCCGCCCGCGTCGACGCGTCGAGCGAGGCCGGCGGGGACACGGACGCCACGGGCCGCCCGTTGTCCACAGGATCCCGTCGGCCAGGGTGTGAACGGCTAGGCTCGCGCCCGTACGAGAAGAGCCGTAACCGGGAGACACCCACGATGGCCAAGAAGCGACCCCAGACGAAGGCCAAGCGCCCTCAGCTCGACGGAGAGATCCCGGTTGTCGGCGCCCGCGAGCCCTGCCCCTGCGGCAGCGGCCGCCGCTACAAGGCCTGCCACGGCCGGGCCGCCGCCCAGGCCGCGACCGAGCTGGTGCAGCGCCCGTTCGAGGGGCTGCCCGGCGAGTGCGACTGGGTCGCGCTGCGCGAGCTCGTGCCGGCGGCCACAGTCGAGCTGACCCTGAAGGACGGCCTCCCCGAGGGCGTCCCGTCGGTCACTCTGGCCACGGTGCTGCCGATGGCCTGGCCGGCCCTGCGCCGCGACGACGGCTCGGTGCTCCTCGGCCTGCAGAACGACACCGCGTCGGGCGACATCAGCCGCGACCTCGCCGACACCCTGCAGCGGGCCCTGACCGCCGCGCCGGGCACGCCGGTGCAGGGCCGCCGGGCGCCGGCCGACGGCCCGCGACTGCAGGATCTGCTGGCGCCCGAGGGGGCGTTCGTGCCGGAGGTGCACGCGGGCTTCGAGTTCTGGGTCCCGGACCCGGAGAACGCCACGCCGGAGGTGGCCGCCTCCCTGGAGCGGGCCAACGCCGCGGCGATCCCGACCGTCCGGCTGCAGGGCCTGGACGCCGCCTACTGGTGCGAGACGCCGGAGAAGAACCACCTGCGCTGGGTCATGCCCCACGAGGAGGAGCGGCTTCTGGACGCTCTCGCCCGGCTGCACGCGGCGGGCCGGTCGAACCTCGGCGAGGGCACCCGTCTCGTCGGCTCCTTCCGCGCTCACGGCCTCACCGTCCCCGTCTGGGACCTGCCGAGCGGGGTCACCGCGCAGGACGTGGAGAAGCCGGCCGCCGAGTTCGCCGAGCGCCTCGCCGAGGCCCTGGCCTCGGACGCGCCGCTCACGGGCGAGGAGCGCCGGGCCCGCGGCGGACTGACCAACCGGCAGGTCACGCTCAGCTGAGGCACGGCCCGTGGCACCGGTCCGGCTGACCGACCGATCAGCCGGGCCACCGGGCGACGAACAGTGACTCCCGTCACAGCAGATCGCAACTCCCGGCGGAAACAAGCAAGTCGGTGACCGGAAACAAGGAGATCGAATTTGCTAACCGGCGATCTCTTGTTACCGTTCGAGTAGCCCGGTTGCTGGTGCATCCCCCGTCGCCAGCAACCGGGTCTTTCCATGCCCCCGGCCGCTCACGGAACGCAGCCGCCCGTCAACTGTCCGCTTCCGCAGGCAAGTTGCTCCCGGCCCGCAACAGCAGCGGCCCGTACCCGGCCCGGCTCGCGAACTCCGCCACCGCGTCGTACGCCGCCGGCTCGCCCGTGGTGCGTTCCCGGGGTGTCTCGCAGGTCCCCGGCTCGTCCTCGGCGCCGACCGCACAGCGCATCCGCACGCTGCGGCCGTCGGGCGCCATGAGGCTCAGGACCGATTCCAGCGGTTCGCCGGTCGCGTTGCGGTAGTAGGTCCGCGCCCAGGTCCGAGCTGCCTGCGTCACGACACAGGTCTGCGCCTCGATGCCCCCGGGCGAGGTGAGTTCGGGACCGCAGCGCACGGCGGTGGCCGAACCGAGTCCCAGAGGCGAGCGGGCGGGCTCGGCGGGGAGCGGACCGCCCGCGATCCGGTCGGCGGGCTTGCCGTCGATCCGGCCCGGCACCGGGCCGCCCCCACCGTCGCCCGGCGCGCCGTCGGCACGCTCGTCACCCTGCGGCAGCAGGCGGACGGCCCGCAGGCCCTCGCCCTCCCCGCCGCCCGGGGGACCCGCCGATGCCACGGCGAACGGCAGCACGACCGCGCACACCACCACGCCCACGAGGGCGAACAGCCGGAACCTGTGGTGGTCCGGGCTGCCGCGGTGCGGCCCCGCGGCGCTGTGCTTCCGAGCATGAAGCGGCATGGACCGGACGATAACGAGCGCGGACGGGCGCCGACTTGCGTGCGCGCCCGACACCCCTACAACTCGGGCGCGCTCACACCCGTACGAGTGAGGGCGTCGACCACCGCGTCCACCACGGCCTCGACGTCGGGCACCCAGGGCGTGGCCGAGCCGGGCAGCGGCGCCCGTTCCCAGCGGACGGCACCCCGGCCGGTGCCGGACGGGGGCAGCGCGAGATAACCGCCCTCCCCGTGGAAGCGGAGGGAGCCGGGGACGAAGTCCTTGGCGTAGAGCAGTTCGCCCAGCTGTTCCATGGAGTACGGCTTCACCAGCAGCGACCAGCGGGTGGGCGCGGCGACGACGGGTCCGAGCCGCAGACCGGCCCGGTCCAGCGCGGCGAGGGCGCGGGCGGCCGGCAGGGCGGGCAGCGACACCGCGCACGGGGCCTTGCCCCCGGTGGCCAGGACGATCGGCGCCGTGGGCCGGTTGGCCCACCACCAGCGCACCATGCGGGCGTCGGTGGTGGCCGCGAGCAGGCCCGGGTCGAAGGGGTGGGCACCGGGCACCGTGCACTCGGGGTCGGGACATCCGCAGCGCGACCGCGCCTGCGGGTCGGCCGCCACGCCCGGGAGTACGGGCCACTGCCACTGCGTCGCGTAGGTCAGGGCCGCGCCGATCGGGTCAGGCCTCCCGTCGCCGCGCTGGGACAGGAGCCTGCGTCGCCTTCCGAGGATCTCGCGCATGAGCGCTCGTTCCTTTCCGTTGCACGCCTGGCAACACCGTGGTCACATCACACCATGTGTCGATCACTTCGCTGTGCGTAGCTGTTGGCGCATCACATCCCTGCCGAAGGCAAGGGCAACCCCTATGGGCCGAGCATTGACTGCGTCCGCGGCGGTCCCGTCCATACTGCGTCCATCAAGAGCATGGGCGTGGCGCGGGGGTGGCGAAGTCTGGCGTTTGCCGTCCCGCGGTATTTCTCTCCGCCTCCGCCACGGGAGGATGGGGCACGGTCGTCGGTGGATAGGACGCCCGGGTCCGTCACCAGGTTCCGGATGGCTCCCAACCACCCCTGGCCTTCACCGAGTACGTACCCATCACGACCGCTGTGACGCTCCGTGGAGCACCCCCAGAAGACCGCAACAAGACGTCCTCTGGGGCAGTTTCAAGCCAACTTCGCTATTCCGCAAGGGGTCGAGAAGGAGGTCACTTGGGCCTCATAGACACCAGGAATCCCGGCAGGACAATGCTGGACATCTCCTTACGAGTGCGTGTACATGTGGAGACACTGCTAGCGGCGCAGAATGACATGGGGGTTTGCGATGCTTTTGAGCAGTACGCACCGGTCGGAAGGCCGGACGCCATGAACGCCCCGCACCCTGCGAAAGTGGCCGGAATCGATTCAACGGTTCCGTCACCCGCACACACTGTCGCGTCCGCCGCTGCGGGTACCTCCCCGGTCGCGCCGCAAAACGCCCCGGGCGCCCTGCTCCAGGACCGGCTCGCCGGCTGGGTCTCGGACCTGACGACACTGCACGAGCTGACCGAGCGCCTCGCCCGCACCAGCTCCCTCGCCGAAGGACTCCAGGAACTCCTGCGCGCCGGGGCCGCCCTGGTGGGCGCCCGGCGCGGTCTCGTCGTACTGGAACCCACCGACGGCTTCGGCCCCGACACCACCGTCGGACTGGGGCTGGCCCGCGCCGACCTCGGCCACATCGAGACCGTGCCGCGCAGTTCGATGCCGTACGGGCGGCTCCTCGAGACCCCGCCCGGACGGTCCGGCGCCGAACACGGCATCGCCGAGCCCGACCTGTTCGCCGCGAAGGGCCTCGACCCCCGCCACCGCGAGGTCGCCGCCCGCCTCGGCTACGCCGCCAGCTACGCGCACCCCCTGTCCACCGAGGGCGCGGGCCGCCTCGGCGCCGCCGTGTGGCTCTACGACGAGCCCGCCGAGCCGGACGAACGCCGTCGGCACCTCGTCGGGCTGTACGCCCGGTTCGCGACCGAGCATCTGGCCCGGCTCCTGGAGGTCGAGCGCACGCGCGCGTGCATGGCGACGATGACCGAGGAGCTGCTGCCCTCACGGCTGCCGCGGATCCCCGGGGTCCAGCTCGCCGCCCGGCGCCGCGCCGGTCCGCGGGGCGGCGGCGACTGGTACGACGCGCTGGCGCTGCCGGACGCGGCCCTCGGCCTCGCCGTCGGGTCCGTGACCGGCTCCGGGCCCAGCGCGGTCGCCGCGACCGGACGGCTGCGCGCGTCCCTGAGGGCGTACGCCGTGATGGAGGGCGAGGACCCGGTCGCGGTCCTGTCCGACCTGGAGCTGCTGCTGCGGCTCACCGAGCCCGCCCGCTCGGCCACCGCCCTGTTCGGCTACTGCGAACCCGCGCTGCGCCGCATCACCCTGGCCGGCGCCGGGCACAGTCCGCCGCTGCTGATCGGCGAGCGGCGCACGGAGTTCGTGGAGACCTCCGTCTCCGCGCCGCTGGGCATGCTCTCCTGCTGGGAGGCGCCCAGCGTGGAGGTCCACGCCGTCCCCGGAGAGACGGTTCTGCTGTACACCGACGGGCTGCTGCACCGCACCGGCGACTCGGCCGACCGCGCCTTCGCCCGGCTGCACGCGGCGGCGGCCGGCCTGCCCCGGGCCGCGCGCCACGACCCGGACGCCGTCGCCGAGCACGTGCTGCGCACCATGCTGCCCGGCGGACTGGCCGAGGAGGACTCCGAGGAGGACGTCGTCCTGCTGGCGGTCCGGTTCGAATAGGTCCGGTTCGCGTGAGTCCGGTTCGCGTAAGTCCGGTACGGACACCGTCAGCTCCGCAGCGCGGAGAGTGACGCGCGGTGTAACAGGTCCTCCGGCCCCGGGCCCCCTTCCGCACGACCGTACGATGGGGGGTGGTCCAGTGCCGTATCAAGGAGGATGACCGTGGCGGAGGAGCTCACCCCGGAGACCCCGGAGACCGAGTCCGAAGAGCCGATCAAGCAGCGCAAGAACGGCCTGTACCCGGGCGTGTCCGACGAGCTGGCCGAGAACATGAAGTCCGGCTGGGCCGACACCGAGCTGCACGATCTGCAGCCGATCCCCCAGGCCGCCGAGACCGCCGCCCGCCGCGCCGCCCTCTCCGCCCGCTTCCCCGGCGAGCGCCTGGTGATCCCCGCGGGCAACCTGAAGACCCGGTCGAACGACACGGAGTACTCCTTCCGCGCCTCGGTCGAGTACGCCTACCTCACCGGCAACCAGACCGAGGACGGCGTCCTGGTGCTGGAGCCCGAGGGAGAGGGCCACACCGCGACGATCTACCTCCTGCCGCGCTCCAACCGCGAGAACGGCGAGTTCTGGCTGGACGGCCAGGGCGAGCTGTGGGTCGGCCGCCGCCACTCCCTCACCGAGGCGGAGAAGCTGTACGGCATCCCCGCCTCCGACGTGCGCGAGCTGGCCGACAGCCTGCGCGAGGCCACCGGCCCGGTGCGCGTCGTACGCGGCTACGACGCCGGCATCGAGGCGGCACTGACCGACAAGGTCACCGCCGAGCGCGACGAGGAACTGCGCGTCTTCCTCTCCGAAGCCCGCCTGGTCAAGGACGAGTTCGAGATCGGCGAGCTGCAGAAGGCCGTCGACTCCACCGTGCGCGGCTTCGAGGACGTCGTGAAGGTCCTCGACAAGGCCGAGGCGACGAGCGAGCGCTACATCGAGGGCACGTTCTTCCTCCGCGCGCGCGTGGAGGGCAACGACGTCGGCTACGGCTCCATCTGCGCCGCCGGCCCGCACGCCTGCACCCTGCACTGGGTGCGCAACGACGGCCCGGTCCGCTCCGGCGACCTGCTGCTGCTCGACGCGGGCGTGGAGACGCACACGTACTACACCGCGGACGTCACCCGCACGCTGCCCGTCAACGGCCGCTACAGCGAGCTGCAGAAGAAGATCTACGACGCCGTGTACGAGGCCCAGGAGGCCGGCATCGCGGCCGTGAAGCCCGGCGCCAAGTACCGCGACTTCCACGACGCCGCGCAGCGCGTGCTGGCCGAGAAGCTGGTCGAGTGGGGCCTCGTCGAGGGCCCGGTCGAGCGGGTGCTCGAGCTGGGCCTGCAGCGCCGCTGGACGCTGCACGGCACGGGTCACATGCTCGGCATGGACGTCCACGACTGCGCCGCCGCCCGGGTGGAGACGTACGTGGACGGCACGCTGGAGCCCGGCATGGTGCTCACCGTCGAGCCGGGCCTGTACTTCCAGGCCGACGACCTGACCGTGCCCGAGGAGTACCGGGGCATCGGCGTCCGCATCGAGGACGACATCCTCGTCACCGCGGACGGCAACCGGAACCTGTCCGCCGGGCTGCCGCGCCGGTCGGACGAGGTCGAGGAGTGGATGGCGGCCCTGAAGGGCTGACACCGCGCGCGATGGCCGGGCACCGTGCGGTGCCCGGCCATCGGTGTGTCAGAGGTGCCGTCCCACGGCGCACGCCTACACGGCCACGAGCGGAGCGTCCTTCCGCCACTTGAGGATCTTGTCGAAGCTCACGACGGCCCCGGCCCGGCCCGGCGCGCTGCCGATGTGGACGTGATCGGCGAGTTCCCGGATGAGACACAGGCCGCGGCCGTGCTCGGCGTCGGCCGGAGCGGAGCGGAACGGCCCGCCCGTGCGGCCGAAGGCGCCGGCGGGGAAGCCGGGGCCCTCGTCGGAGACCTCGATGCGGCACCGCTCGCCGTCGAGGTAGGCCGTGACGCGGTACGCCTGCGAGGTCGTGCCGGCCGCTTCCTCCCCGCCGTGCTCGACGGCGTTGGCACAGGCCTCGCTCAGGGCGACGGACAGGTCGTAGGAGATCTCGGGGTCGACGCCCGCGGTCTCCATCGTGCCGAGCAGCAGGCGCCGGGCCAGGGGCACGCTCGCAGCCTCGCGCCGCAGATGGAGTGACCACCAGATGCTCATGCTCCAGCCTCCCGGCCGCGGCTCGACATACCGTTACGTATTGCCCCCTGTGCGCGGGCGTAAGCACACAGTCGGCGTGAGACCGCCCATACGGCCGATGCGCCCTGCCGCCGATCGGTGTATGTGGGGCGGGACGTACCAGAGGGACACCTTCCGGTCGTACGGCATCTTGCGGACCTGCCGTACGGCGGTGGCGGTGCCAGTGCGATGATGAGCCCGCCATGAGTGCCCCCCACCAGCGCACGGCGCGCTCCGGAGCCGACCTCCGGATACTGCGGGCCGCGGTGTTCGCCGCGGTCTGCGTCGTGCTGGCCGCGGCCGGGCACAGCCTCGCCTCGTGCGCCGGCGTTCCCCTGTGGTCGCTGGGCGCCGGATTCCTCGGCGCGGTCCTGGTCGCCGTCCCGCTCGCCGGACGCGAACGCTCGCTGCCCGGCATCGCGGCACTGCTCATGGCCGGTCAGACCGCGCTGCACACGCTCTTCGGACTGGGCCAGCACGGCGCCACGGCGGCCGCGGCCTCCGGCACGACGACCCCGGGCGGCACCGGATCCCTGTCCGACGCCTCGCTGATCCAGCAGGCCGCGCGACTGGTGTGCGGGACCACCGCGGCGGCGATCAGCCCCGCCCAGGCCCAGCGGATCCTCACCGACGCCCGGGTCGTCCCCGACACCGCCGCCCACGCCGGCGCCACGCACCACCCGGCGGACGCCCTGTCCACCACGGCCGGCTCCTCGGCCTCCCTGCTGCCGTCGCTGCCGATGCTCCTCGGCCACGTCCTCGCGGCCCTGGCCGCCGGCTGGCTGCTGCGCCGCGGCGACCTGGCCCTGGCGCGGCTCGTCGAACTGTCGGCGCACTCGGCCCAGTCGGTGACCGAAGGGGCACTCGTACGCGCCCTGCGCGGGGCGCTCGCGCTGGTCCGCGCCCTGCGGGCGGGGCTGCCGGGGGCACCCGGGACGGGGCCGCGGCTGCCGTGCACCGCGTTCCTCGTGCCGCCGCGGCTGCGCACCACCGCACTCCAGCACACGGTGATCAGGCGCGGCCCGCCGAGCGCCGCGTTCGCCCTCGCCGCCTGACACGACGCGACCACCCCGTACTTCCGCCTCCGGCCGGAGTCCGCAGAGGGGCCGCCGTCGTGCGGCACGCGCGCGTGCGCGCATCCCTCTCATCACCGGAACTCACTCGAAGCGGAGTGCTCCTGCCCATGAAGGCTTCCCGAATCGCCGTCGTCGGCGCCCTCGCCGGCACCGCCGTCCTCGCCCTGTCCGCCCCCGCCCTCGCACACGTCACCGTGCAGCCGGAGGGCACGGCCGCCAAGGGCGGCTACGCGGTCGTCGGCTTCAAGGTCCCCAACGAACGCGACGACGCCTCCACCACCAAGCTGGAGGTCAACTTCCCCACCGACCACCCGCTCGCGTCCGTGATGCCGCAGCCGGTCCCCGGCTGGACCGCCAAGGTCACCAAGTCCAAGCTCGACAAGCCGCTCGAGATGCACGGTGAGCAGATCACCGAGGCCGTCACCAAGGTGACCTGGACCGCCGACGGCAAGGGCATCGAGCCCGGCTACTTCCAGAAGTTCCCGGTCTCCGTCGGGGCGCTCCCCGAGGACACCGACCAGCTGGTGTTCAAGGCGATCCAGACGTACTCCAACAAGGACGTCGTGCGCTGGATCGAGGTGCCGCAGGAGGGCCAGGAGGAGCCCGAGAGCCCGGCGCCCGTGCTCCAGCTGTCCGCCGCCGAGGGCGACGGACACGGCGCGTCGGACGCCAAGGCCGGTGACGACACCGAGGCGGCCGCCCAGAACACCGCGGCCGACTCCTCCGCCGACTCCTCCGACAGCACCGACACCACGGCCCGGGTCCTCGGCGTCGTCGGCATCGTCGTCGGCGCCGCGGGCGTCGCCTACGGCGTGCTCGCCGGCCGCCGGCGCGGCACCGGGGCCTCGGCGTAACGACGCCTGAGACACCCTCACGTCCGGTGCGCACCGGGGCCCCGCCCACTGCGGGGCACCCCGGTGCGCACCGGAGCACCTCACATCTGGGACATTTTTCTATGCGCAAGAAGACGTTCGCGGCGACGGCCGCCCTGCTCGCCGCCACCTCCCTCACCCTGACCGCCTGCGGCAGCGGTACCGACAGCGACAAGCCGCCCGCCACCGTGGTCTCCGAGGACACCTCCCAGCAGGCCGCCACCGTCCTCGACAAGCCGTTCGAGAAGCCGGACCTGGTCCTCACCGACACCCAGGGCAAGAAGTACGACCTCCGCGAGCAGACCGCGGGCAGCCCGACCCTGATCTACTTCGGCTACACCCACTGCCCCGACGTCTGCCCGCTGACGATGAACAACATCGCCGTGGCCAAGAAGCAGCTGCCCAAGGCCGAACAGGACAAGCTGCGCATCGTGTTCGTCACCACCGACCCGGAGCGGGACACCCCGGCCACGCTCGGCACGTGGCTCAAGGGCATCGACTCCCAGATCGTCGGGCTGACCGGCGACTTCGCCACCATCCAGGCCGGCGCCCGAACCCTCGGCATCTCCATCGACCCGCCGACCAAGGACAAGGACGGCAAGGTGGTCTCGACACACGGCACCCAGGTCGTCGCCTTCTCCCCGAAGACCGACGCGGGATACGTCCTCTACGGCGAGGACGCCACCGTCGACGACTACACCGAGGACCTGCCCAAGCTGGTCGAGGGAGAGAACCCGTGAGGGGGCCGGCGGTAGCCGCCGCGGCCCTGGCCGGCGCCCTGCTCCTGGCGGGCTGCGGCTCGGAGGACTCCGGCCCGGACGCCGGGGCCGACCTCTCCGTCGGCTCCGCCTACATGCCGCAGCCGGTCTCCGACTCGATGGCGGCCGGTTTCCTCACCGTCACCAACGACGGCGACGCCGAGGACGAGCTGACCTCCGTCACCAGCGACGCGGGACAGGTCAGCATGCACGAGACCGCGGACGGGACGATGAAGGAGACCGACTCGCTCCCGGTCCCCGCGCACGGTCGGCTCGTGCTCGAAAGCGGCGGCAACCACCTGATGTTCGAGAAGCTGAAGCACCGGCCGAAGCAGGGCGAGACGGTCTCCGTCGAGCTGCATTTCGCCCACTCCGACCCCGTCACCGTCGAGATACCGGTGAAGGCGGCCACCTACCGCCCGACCGCCGAACACTCCGGACACTGAGGGAGGACACCACGTTGACGCAGACCACCGCCCCGCGCGTCCGGACCCTGGTGCTGCTGCTCCTGGCCGCGGCCTGCGCCCTGCTCGCCGGCGCCGGCCCGGCCTCCGCACACGCCGCGCTGACCGGCAGCGACCCCCGGCAGGGGGCGGTGGTCGACAAGGCCCCGGCCCAGGTGTCGCTCACCTTCTCCGAATCGGTCTCCCTGGACGACGACTCCCTCCGCGTCCTCGACCCCAACGGCAAGCGCGTCGACAGCGGCAGCCCGAAGGGCACCGGCGGCACCACCTACTCCGTGAAACTCCACGCCGGCCTGCCCGACGGCACCTACACCGTGAGCTACCAGGTCGTGTCCGCCGACAGCCACCCCGTCTCCGGTGCCTACACCTTCTCCGTCGGCGCGCCCTCCGAGACCTCCGTCTCCGTCTCCGGCCAGGAGACCGGCGACGGAATCGTCGGCTGGCTCTACGGCCTCGGACGGTACGTGTCGTACGCCGGCTTCGTCGTACTGGCCGGCGGCGCGGCCTTCGTGCTCGCCTGCTGGCCGCGCGGCTCCGGCGTACGCGCGGTGCAGCGCCTCGTCGTCTCCGGCTGGCTCGCGCTCACCGCCGCCACCCTCCTGCTGCTCCTGCTGCGCGGCTCCTACACCGGCTCCAACAGGCTCGGCGACGTCTTCGACCTGAGCCTGCTCGGACAGGTGCTGCAGACGAAGTCGGGCGCGGCACTGGTCTCCCGGCTGCTGCTGCTCGCCGCGGCCGCGCTGTTCATCGCCGTGCTCTTCGGTGCGTACGACAAGCGGGAGAAGGAGGAGAAGCGGGACCTCACCTTCGGACTCGCCGTCGGCGGCACCGTCGTGGCGGCCGGACTCGCCGCCACCTGGGCGATGTCCGAACACGCCTCGGTCGGACTCCAGGCGGGCCTCGCCATGCCCGTCGACGTCCTGCACCTGCTGGCCGTCGCCGCCTGGCTCGGCGGACTCACCACCCTGCTCGTCAGCCTGTACCGGGCGCCCGCGGACACACCGGTCGAGGCCTCCGCCGTCCGCCGGTTCTCCCGCGTCGCCTTCGGCAGCGTCGTCGCCCTGGTGCTGACCGGCACCTACCAGTCCTGGCGCCAGCTCGGCTCCTGGACGGCCTTCACCGACACCCGCTACGGACAACTGCTGCTCGTCAAGATCGGGCTCGTGGCGGTCCTCGTCGGCATCGCCTACCTGTCCCGCCGGTGGACGGCCCAGCTGGCGCAGACGGCGCCCGCCGTACCCCGTCAACGGGAGAAGCAGCAGGTCGCCGCCTCCGCCGGAGGAGATGCCCAGGCGGCCGGCAACTCACAGCGAGCCGCCCAGCTCGCCCGGCAGCGGGCCGCGATGGACGCCGCCCGGCAGAAGCGGCTGCGGGACGCCGATCCCCAACGCTTCGGGCTGCGCCGCTCGGTGCTCGCCGAGGCGGGCGTCGCCGTCGTGCTGCTCGCCGTCACCACCGTCCTGACCCAGACCGAACCGGGGCGTACCGAGGAGGAGGCCAAGGCCGCCAACCCGTCCTCGGCCTCCTCGACCGCCGCGCAGTCCGGGACGCTCACCCTGGACATGCCGTTCGACACCGGCGGCCGGAACGGCAAGGGCGTCGTACGGATCGACCTCGACCCCGCCCGCGTCGGCGGCAACGACCTGCACGTCTACGTCGAGAACCGGGACGGCCGCCCCCTCGACATCCCCGAGGTGAAGGTCGCCCTCACCCTGGAATCCAAGGACATCGGGCCGCTCCCCGTCGTCCCCGACCACATCACCACCGGACACTGGTCCGCGAGCGGAGTGCAGATCCCGATGGCCGGCGACTGGGAGGTCGCCGTGACCGTACGGACCTCCGACATCGACCAGGTGACCGTCTCCAAGAACGCGCAGATCGGCTGAACCGCACCATGGCTGACCCGTCCATCCCGCAGGCCCGTACCCCCGAGGCGCCCCCTGGGCCACTCGACTCCGAGGGCGCCTCCGCGCGCGAGGGCATCTCACGGCGACGGCTGCTCGGCACCGCCGGTGCCACCGGGCTCGTGCTCGGCGCGGCGGGCGGCGCCGTGGGGTACGCCGCCGCACCCTCCGCGGCCACACCGCTCACCGCGCTCGGCGACGGGCAGGTGATGTTTCACGGGAAACATCAGCCCGGCATCACCACCCCGATGCAGGCCCGCGGCCACCTCGTCGCCTTCGACCTGGCGGCAGGAGCCGGCCGCAAGGAGGCCGCCGCACTGCTGCGCCGCTGGTCCGACACCGCTCGCCGGCTGATGGCGGGCGAGCCCACCGGGTCCGGTGACACGGACGTGGCCCGGGACGCCGGACCGTCCTCCCTGACCGTCACCTTCGGGTTCGGCCACAGCTTCTTCGTCCGGACCGGACTGGAGAAGCAGCGCCCGGTCGCCCTCGATCCCCTGCCCGACTTCTCCTCCGACCACCTCGACAAGGCCCGCAGCAACGGCGACCTGTGGGTCCAGATCGGCGCCGACGACGCCCTCGTGGCCTTCCACGCGCTGCGCGCGATTCAGAAGGACGCCGGGTCGGCCGCCCGCGTCCGCTGGCAGATGAACGGCTTCAACCGCTCGCCGGGGGCCACCGCCCACCCGATGACGGCCCGCAACCTGATGGGACAGGTCGACGGCACCCGCAATCCGAAGCCCGGCGACGCCGACTTCGACGAGCGGATCTTCGTGCCGTCCTCCGGCTCGAAGGACCCGGCGTGGATGGCGAACGGTTCCTACGTCGTCGTGCGCCGGATCCGCATGCTCCTCGACGACTGGGAGCAGCTGTCGGTCAAGGCCCAGGAGGCCGTCATCGGGCGCCGCAAGTCCGACGGGGCGCCGCTGTCCGGCGGCACCGAGACGACCGAGATGGACCTGGAGAAGACGGACGCGGCCGGGAACCTGGTCGTCCCGATCAATGCCCACGCCCGGATCACCCGCCCCGACCAGAACGGCGGAGCCGCCATGGTCCGCCGCCCCTTCTCGTACCACGACGGCTTCGACGCCGACGGTGTCCCCGACGCGGGGCTCCTCTTCATCTGCTGGCAGGCCGATCCACTGCGCGGCTTCGTGCCGGTGCAGCGCAAGCTGGACCGCGGGGACGCGCTGTCGCAGTTCATCCGGCACGAGGCCAGTGGCCTGTTCGCCGTGCCGGGCGGGGCGGCGGAGGGAGAGTACGTGGGGCAGCGGTTGCTGGAGGGCTAGAGCACCACCTCTGTTAACCCACGGGAGCGGCGGTGCGCAACGCGTGGGCCGGGTTCGTGCGAGGCCCATTAAGGTGAGGACATGCCCGCCAGTTACGCGTATCTCGGCCCCGAAGGCACCTTCACCGAAGTCGCCCTGCGCACGCTTCCGGAGACGGCGACCAGGGAGCTGGTCCCGTACGTGTCCGTCCAGTCCGCGCTCGACGCGGTGCGCGCCGGCGAGGCAGAGGCCGCCTTCGTGCCGATCGAGAACTCCGTCGAGGGCGGCATCACCACCACCCTCGACGAACTGGTCGCCGGCCAGCCGCTGATGATCTACCGCGAAGTGCTGCTGTCGATCACCTTCGCGCTGCTGGTCCGCCCCGGCACGAAACTGTCGGACATCAAGACGGTCACCGCCCACCCCGCCGCCCAGCCGCAGGTCCGCAACTGGATCAAGGCCCACCTCCCGGACGTCGCCTGGGAATCGGCCGCCTCCAACGCGGACGGCGCCCGGCTGGTGCAGGAAGGCCGGTACGACGCGGCCTTCGCCGGTGAGTTCGCCGCCGCCAGGTACGGCTTGGAGGCCCTGGAGACCGGGATCCACGACGCGGAGAACGCCCAGACGCGCTTCGTCCTGGTGGGCCGCCCCGCCCGTCCGGCGGCGCCGACCGGCGCGGACAAGACGTCCGTCGTGCTCTGGCAGCGCGACGACCACCCCGGCGGTCTGCGCGACCTGCTCGGCGAGTTCGCGACCCGGGGCATCAACCTGATGCTGCTCCAGTCCCGGCCCACGGGCGCCGGCATCGGCAACTACTGCTTCTGCATCGACGCCGAGGGACACATCTCGGACCGCCGGGTCGCCGAGGCCCTGATGGGGCTCAAGAGGATCTGCCTCCAGGTGCGGTACCTCGGCTCGTATCCCCGCGCGGAGGTCGGCCCGGCGGATGTGGGGACGCCGCGACCGGGGACCTCGGACGAGGAGTTCGTGGCGGCGGCGGACTGGGTGGCGCGCTGCCAGGACGGCCGGTTCTGACGGCTCGATCCGGTCGTACCTCCTGATTTTGGTTATCCACAGAAGTTATCCACAGGTCTGCTTCTCGACCTGGGGACAAGTCGACAACCAAGCACCAATCGGTCGACAAATCCCCCTACAGACCCCTTCTTCGTGCACAGGGGTCCAGGTCACCCTTCGTCCACCTGTTTCTTGCCCTCCATCCTCCGGAGTGAACCGTTTCCACTCGAAAGTGGGCGTGCGCGGGGTTTGGATCAGGAATTCTTCGCCCCGCATGCACCCGCTTGCCCGATTAGGAATGATCACTTCCGGAGTCCACAGATCTTTCGCACAGCCTGTGGATAACTTTTCCGAGCTGTGGATTCCCGTGGACGGCCGTATCCCCAAGTCCCCTTCCACGCAAGGCAGTCCGGTCAACCGCCCTCCGGTCCCTGCCTCGTACAGGGAATGAGACGTCTTTTATTGACAGGCGGGAGCACATGGTGCAATTCCCGCATAACGGAACGTGAGGCGTGCGATCGGCAATAGTGAGTCGTGAGCCGTCACCGGGCACCGGTAGCCTTGACCGCGTGATTGACCTTCGCCTGCTCCGTGAGGACCCCGACCGTGTGCGCGCGTCGCAGCGCGCCCGTGGAGAGGACGTCGCGCTCGTCGACTCCCTCCTGTCCGCCGACGAACGGCGCAGGTCGTCCGGCGTCCGCTTCGACGAGCTGCGCGCCGAGCAGAAGAGCCTCGGCAAGCTCATCGGCAAGGCCACCGGGGACGAGAAGGCCGAGCTGCTGAAGCGGGCGAGCCAGCTCGCCGCCGACGTCAAGGCGGCCGACGCCGAGCGCGACGCGGCCGACGCCGAGACCCAGGAGCTGCTCCAGCGCCTCGGCAACCTCGTCCACCCCGACGTCCCCGTCGGCGGTGAGGAGGACTTCGTCACGCTGGAGACGCACGGCACGATCCGCGACTTCGGTGCCGAGGGCTTCGAGCCCAAGGACCACCTGGAGCTCGGCCAGATGCTCGGCGCCATCGACGTCGAGCGCGGCGCCAAGGTCTCCGGCTCGCGCTTCTACTTCCTCACGGGCGTCGGCGCGCTTCTGGAGCTCGCCCTGGTGAACGCCGCGCTCGCCCAGGCCACGGCGGCCGGCTTCACGGCCATGCTGACCCCGGCGCTGGTGCGCCCGCAGGCCATGGGCGGCACGGGCTTCCTCGGCCAGGCGTCCCAGGACGTCTACCACCTGGACAAGGACGACCTGTACCTGGTCGGCACCTCCGAGGTGGCGCTCGCCGGCTACCACATGGACGAGATCCTCGACGCCGAGCGCCTGCCGCTGCGCTACGCCGGCTTCTCGCCCTGCTTCCGCCGCGAGGCCGGATCGCACGGCAAGGACACGCGGGGCATCTTCCGCGTGCACCAGTTCGACAAGGTCGAGATGTTCTCCTACGTCCTCCCCGAGGACTCGCAGGCCGAGCACCAGCGCCTGCTGGAGTGGGAGAAGCAGTGGCTGACGTCGCTGGAGCTGCCGTTCCGGGTCATCGACGTCGCCTCGGCGGACCTGGGCGCCTCGGCGTCCCGCAAGTTCGACTGCGAGGCGTGGATCCCGACCCAGGGCAAGTACCGCGAGCTGACCTCGACGTCGGACTGCACCGAGTTCCAGTCGCGGCGCCTGTCGATCCGTGTCCGCGAGGACAAGAAGGTGCGTCCGCTGGCCACGCTCAACGGCACGCTGTGCGCCGTGCCGCGCACGATCGTGGCGATCCTGGAGAACCACCAGCAGGCCGACGGTTCGGTGCGCGTGCCCGAGGTGCTTCGCCCGTACCTGGGCGGCCGGGAGGTCCTGGAGCCGGTGGCCAAGTGACCGACGCCGCCTCCGCTGCGGGATCCGCCCGGTTCCCGTACGGCCTGATCGCGACCGATCTCGACGGCACGCTGCTGCGCACTGACGACACGGTCTCGCAGCGCACCCGTGAGGCGCTCGCCGCGGCCACCGCGGCGGGCGCCGCCCACATCGTCGTCACCGGCCGCGCGGTCCCGTGGACCCGGCACGTCCTGGACGACCTGGGCTACGAGGGGCTGGCCGTGTGCGGCCAGGGCGCGCAGGTGTACCACGCCGGGGAACACCGCCTGCTGACCTCGGTCACCCTGGACCGCCAGCTGGCCGGGGTGGCGCTGGCCAAGATCGAGGCGGAGACCGGCCCGCTGTACCTGGCGGCCAGCCGCGACGGCCTGGACGGCGACGTCCTG
The DNA here is from genome assembly GCF_014650995.1 of Streptomyces viridiviolaceus. Taxonomy (GTDB): domain Bacteria; phylum Actinomycetota; class Actinomycetes; order Streptomycetales; family Streptomycetaceae; genus Streptomyces; species Streptomyces viridiviolaceus. Next base: position 254,425 of record NZ_BMWA01000004.1, on the reverse strand, counting down.
GTGGGACCCGGTTACGAGGTCGGGGGCGAGCTTCCGGCGGTGCCCTTCACCGACGCCTCGGACCTGTGGTCCGCGCCGCTGAACAAGATCTACATACAGCACCCGACCCTGTCGGACGACGAGCTGGCCGAGACGGCCCGGCAGACCGCGGGCGGCTTCGTCACGGTCACCATGGCCGGCGCAGGCGTCGTCGAGCTCCTTCCCCTCGGCCTGTCGAAGGCCACGGGTCTGTCGCTGGCGGCACGCCGCCTCGGTCTGAAGGCCGCGGAGACGATCGCCTTCGGGGACATGCCCAACGACGTCCCGATGTTCGGCTGGGCCGCCCGGGGCGTGGCGATGGCCAACGCCCACGCGGAGCTGAAGGCGGTGGCCGACGAGGTGACGTCCTCGAACGACGAGGACGGTATCGCGCTGGTGCTGGAGCGATTGCTCGGCTGACCAGCCGGTCCGGCGCCGACGATCCCCGTCGGGCGGCCCACGCGAGGGCCCCGGGCTTCTCGCGTGCTCGAAGCGGCCGCCCGTGACGCCGGCGCCGTCCGGCCTTGTGCGTCCTCCACAGTGCCGTTGCAGGGCGCCGGGCGCCACTGATTATGGGCGGCCGGGCTCCGTCACCGCCCGCGCCACCTGCGGCGACGTATCTTGCTGAAGAACCAGCCGGCGGGCGGCTCGTCGGCGCGCCACGGCTGGGGTTCGGGCGCCTCGCGGCGCCAGCGGGCGGCGAGCATCCGGGCGCGGGCGGAGGGCTCGGAGGTCTGCGCGCCGCGGACGAAGTCCTCGTCCAGGACCAGGTCGCCCCAGGAGTCGTCCTCGGGCCGTCCGGGTCCGTCCTGCTGAGGCGCATCCCCTGCCATGGCGGTCCTCCCAGCCGTGTGTGCGTCCGTCCGGTCAGTGTGCCGGTCTCGGGGTGAAGCCCCGGTCAAGGACCGGGACCCGTCACTCCTCCCCGGCGAGCGTCAGCGTGCGCAGCTTCTGTCCGGCGTACCAGGTCGCCAGCACGGTGACCGCGACCAGCAGCACCGTGGCCGTCGGCAGACCGACGTCGGAGGTCACCAGGTTCCCGTCGGCGACCTTCTGGGCCACGGCGAGCGACCACTGCTGGACGCTCAGGGTGCGGGCGCCGGGCACGAGGGAGCCGAACAGGGCCTCCCAGACGAGCGCGTAGACCAGTCCGAACACCACCGCGTGCCGGGACACCGTGCCCAGCAGCAGGAACAGCGCGGCGTAGGCGATGGAGGCGACCAGCGCGGCGATCGTGTAGGCGACGGCGATCTGCTGGCCGTTGCCGTTGAGGATCAGGCCGGCGATCAGCGTGGGCACGGCGGAGAAGACCATCGTCACGGCGATGGCCACGATCAGCTTGGTGAAGATGATCGTCGGGCGCTTGATGGGCTTGGACAGCAGGTACACCACCGAGCCGTCGTCGATTTCGGGGCCGATGGCTCCGGTTCCGGCGATGACGCCGATGATCGGCACCATGGTGGCGAGCGCGAACCCGCCCAGTACGTCGGCCGTCGTCTGGTCGTCGGCTCCGGCGAGGGCGCGCACCGCCACGGTGATGACGAGCAGCAGCAGGGGCAGCGCGCCCAGGATGAGGGCCCGGCGGCGGCCGAGCAGGGCCCGGTAGGTGAGCCGGGCGACTGTGGGGTCGTACATTCTTCGGCCTCCTACGCCGCGACGAGGTACGAGAAGACGGACTCGAGGGACTCGTCGGACGGCGAGACCGTGAGCAGCCGGATGCCGTGGTCGCGGGCGACCTTGGGCAGCAGGGCCGTGAACCGGCCGAAGTCGACGGCCTGGATGCGCAGGGCGCCCTCCGTCACGTCGACCTCGATGCCGGAGGTCGACGGGTCGGCGATCAGCGCCGCCGCCAGCGTCCGGTCGTCGCTGGAGCGGACCAGGTAGCGGTGCGGTCGGTCGGTCATCAGGCGGCGGATCCTGCGGAAGTCTCCGCTGGCCGCGTGCCGTCCGGCGACGACGACCTCGATGTGCCAGGCGAGCTGCTCCACCTCTTCGAGGATGTGCGAGGAGAACAGCACCGTGCGGCCTTCGTCGCCCATGCGTCGCAGCAGGTCCATGAGCTGCATGCGCTGGCGCGGGTCCATGCCGTTGAACGGCTCGTCGAGCAGGAGGAGGGAGGGGTCGTGGACGAGGGCGCTCGCCATCTTCACGCGCTGCCGCATGCCCTTGGAGTACGTGGCGATCTTGCGGTCCTGCGCGTACTCCATCTCGACGGTGGCGAGCGCCCGCTGGGCCGCCTTGGCGCCGAGGCCGTGCAGTTCGGCGTTGGCGAGGACGAACTCGCGGCCGGTGAGGAAGTCGTACATCGCCTCCCGCTCGGGGACGATGCCGATGTGCCGGTAGATGGCCTCGTTGCGCCAGACCGGCTGTCCGTCGAGGGTGACGGCGCCGGTGGAGGGGGCGAGGAAGCCGCCCATCATGTTGATGAGGGTGGACTTCCCGGCGCCGTTGGGGCCGAGCAGGCCGGTGACGCCGGGGCCGATGGTCATGGTGATGTCGTTGACGGCGACCACGTTGCCGAACCAGCGGGAGACGTGGTCGATGTTCAGCGTGGTCACAGTCCCACCTTCTTGTAGCGGCGCATCAGCAGGCCGTAGGTGCCGGCGATCAGGCCCAGGGTGACGAGGACGTAGACCACGCCCTCCGCGTTGCTCGGGCCGGCCCCGCCGGGGAAGGCCGAGGTGGCGCCGAGGAAGGCGGACTGCACGCCGTCGATGAGGGTGATCGGCGAGAAGAGGCCGATCCAGGCGACGGCTCCGGAGCTGTCCTGGACGTCCGCGATGGCCTGGAGGGTGGAGACCGCGCCGTAGGTGATGGTCAGGACCGCGATGACGGCCGCGATGCCGAAGCCGCGGCGCGGGGTGACCGAGGCGACGACCAGGCCGAGGCCGGCGAAGAGCAGCGAGAGCAGTGCCACGGAGACGAGTCCCTGTGCGAATCCTTCTGTCTGGTCCGCGAAGTCGAGTTCGGCGAGCAGCGCGCCCACGTAGAGCACCAGCAGCGGTGCGGCGGTGAGGATGAACAGCGCCGAGGCCAGTGCCGCGTACTTGGCGCGGACGTAGTCGGCGGTCTCGATGGGCCGCGAGAAGTACAGCGGCACCGTCTTGAAACGCAGGTCGCGCGAGACGGACTGGGGTGCCTGGGAGGCGACGTAGAGGCTGATGACGGCCTGCAGGACGATGGCGTAGCGCGTGTAGTCCAGGGGCAGTTCGTTCGCCTTGGTGGCGACGGCGACGGCGACCATGATGCCGGCGGGCAGGCACATCACCACGAACAGCAGCATCGGCAGCACCTTGGACTTGGCCGAGCGGCCGAGGCCGTAGGCGCCGCGCAGGGACTGCGAGTACAGCGAGCGGCGGGCGTAGGCGCGGCCGAGGCGGGGGCCGTCGTAGCTGCGGTAGCCGATGTTGTGGATGCGGGTCTGGTCACCGGGCACCGTGGCCGTGGGGTGTTCAGTTGCCATGGCCGACCGCCTCCTTCCGTGCTGCGTCGTTGTCCTTGAAGACCTCCGAGATGTGGTGCCTGCGCTGTTCCATGCGCACCAGGCCGAGGCCGAGGTCCGCGATGACGTCCCGGACCAGGTCGTACGTCTCGTCGCCCGCCGCGGTGAGCAGCAGGATGTGTCCGGCACCGGGCAGGCCGCTGCCGTCCTCGACGGTCACCCCGCGCGCGTGGAGCGCGTCGCGCACCGCGCGGGTGCCGTCGGGGTGCTCGTCGGTGTCGGTGACCTCGATCGCGAGGGTCGTCGTGGTCTGGGTGAAGTCGGTGGTGGAGCTGGAGCGCAGCAGCTTGCCGCCGTCGACCACGACGACGTGGTCGCAGGTGCGCTCCAGTTCTCCCAGCAGGTGTGAGGTGACCAGGACCGAGATGCCGAAGTCGGTGTGGATGCGCCGGATGAGGCCGAGCATCTCGTCTCGGCCGACCGGGTCGAGGCCGTTGGTCGGCTCGTCCAGGAAGACCAGCTGCGGGTCGTGGACGAGGGCCTGCGCGAGCTTCACGCGCTGCTTCATGCCGGTCGAGTAGCCGCCGATGGGGCGGTAGCGCTCCTCGTACAGGCCCACGTGGCGCAGTGTGTCCGCGGTGCGCTCGCGGGCGGCCGTCGGCGGCAGCCCGGACATGCGCGCCATGTGGACGACGAACTCGGTGGCCGAGACGTCGGGCGGCAGGCAGTCGTGCTCCGGCATGTAGCCGACCCGTTCGCGGATGTCGGCGCCCTTGGTTGCGACGTCGAGTCCGAGCACTTCGGCGCGGCCCTCGGTGGCGGGGGACAGACCCAGCAGGATCTTGATCAGGGTGGATTTGCCGGCGCCGTTGGCCCCGACGAGTCCGGTCACACCGGGTCCGATGTCCACGGAGAGCCGGTCGAGCGCGGTCACCCGGGGGAACCGCTTGCTCAGGCTTTCGGTCACGATCACAGTCACACCCATGACGGTAGTGACGCCCGCCACTCCGGTCGTCAGACCGGAGAGCCGTCTTGGGGTCAGTCTCGAGTATTACGGGCCCGTAGGGGATGCCCTGCCTGAGAGCTACGGCGGGCCGGCGGGATGCCGTGCGGGCCGGCCTATTGACGCCGGGTCTAACAACTGGGAGATTCGGCGGCGTCACGTTACGAGCGAGTAGCGCGATCGGTGCGGTCGGAGCGGACCGTAACGAATCGGGTGGAACGGGGTGGCATGACGACGGCAGTGGCAGGGGAACTCCGCGCCGGACTGCGTGGATTCCGAGAGGTGCAGCGCCTCGCCTACGAGTGCGCCGAGGCCGTCGCGGCCCGGCTGGAGCCGGGGGTGACCGAGCGCGAGGCGGCCCGGATGCAGCGCGAGTGGCTGTGCGAGAGAGGCGTACGGGACTGGTTCCACCTGCCCTTCGCCTGGTTCGGCGACCGCACCGCCTTCACGGACTTCCGCATCCCGCTGCAGTTCTTCCCCACCGGGCGCCGGCTGGAGCCCGGCATGCCGTTCATCCTGGACATGGCCCCGGTGTACGGCGGTTTCACCGCCGACATCGGCTTCTCGGGCTCCCTCGGATCGAACCCGGTCCAGGCCCGGCTGATGGCCGATCTTCAGGCGCACCGCGAGCTCATCCTGCGCGGGGTGCGCGAGCGCCGGCCGCTGCGGGAGATCTACGAGGACGTGGACCGCCTCATGGTCCGCCAGGGCTACGCCAACCGGCATCGCGCCTACCCCTTCGGGGTGATCGCGCACAAGGTCGACCGGGTACGGGAACGACGCTTCTCCCCACGCCTGTTCGGCTTCGGCACCCAGTCCCTCAAGGGCCTGGCGAGCGACGCGCTGCACGGCCACCGCGAGGGCTGGTCCCCGCTGTGGTCGCCGTACCGCTTCTCCGACCACCCGCCGCAGCCGGGGCTGTGGGCGGTCGAACCCCACCTCGGCTTCCGGGGTACGGGCGCGAAGTTCGAGGAGATCCTCGTCGTCACCGATTCCCGGGACCCCGAGGAGAGCGCCTTCTGGCTGGACGACGATCTGCCGCACGTGCGGCGCTGGGCGGAGGAGGAATGACGGTGCTCGATGGTGCGCGCGAACGCCGGGTCCGGACGGGCGAGGTGGAGCTGTGCGTGGCCGAGCTGGGCGACCCGAAGCAGCCGACGGTCGTCCTCGTGCACGGATATCCGGACACCAAGGAGGTCTGGTCAGAGGTGGCCGTCCGCCTCGCCGACCGCTTCCACGTGGTCCTCTACGACGTCCGGGGCCACGGCCGGTCCACGGCTCCGCGACCGCTGCGCGGCGGATTCACGCTGGAGAAGCTGACCGACGACTTCCTGGCCGTGGCGGACGCGGTCAGCCCGGACCGTCCCGTGCACCTGGTGGGCCACGACTGGGGTTCGGTGCAGTCCTGGGAGTTCGTCACGGTGGGGCGCACCGAGGGCCGGATCGCCTCCTTCACCTCGATGTCCGGACCGTCCCTCGACCACTTCGGGCACTGGATCGGCCGGCGCCTGAAGCGCCCCACCCCGCGCCGGGTCGGCCAGCTCCTCGGCCAGGGCGCCAAGTCCTGGTACGTCTACCTGCTGCACACGCCCGTGCTGCCCGAACTGGCCTGGCGCGGTCCGCTGGGCAAGCGCTGGCCGGGGATTCTCCGGCGCGTCGAGAAGGTGCCCGGCGGCGACTACCCGACGCCCTCGCTGCCCACCGACGCGGCGCACGGGGCCTGGCTGTACCGGGACAACGTACGGCCACGCCTGCGCCACCCGCGCAACGACGCGTACGCCCACGCCCCTGTGCAGCTCATCACGCCCCTCGGGGACTCGTTCCTGTCCGAGCGGCTCTACGACGAACTGGAACTGTGGGCGCCGCGGCTGACCCGCCGCACCCTGCCGGCGGGGCACTGGGTGCCGCGCACCCGGCCCGACCGGCTGGCCGGCTGGATCACGGAGTTCGTCACCACCGTCGAGGGCGGACGGACCGAGGTGGCGGCGAGCGGGAAGCACGCGGACCGGTTCGGCGGACAGCTCGTGCTGGTCACGGGGGCGGGCAGCGGTATCGGGCGGGCGACGGCCTTCGCGTTCGCCGAGGCCGGCGCGCGCGTGGTGGCCGTCGACCGGGACGCCGAGTCGGCGGCCCGCACCGCTGAGCTGGCCCGCCTGGTCGGGGCGCCCGACGCCTGGGCCGAGGCCGTCGACGTGTCCGACGGACAGGCCATGGAGAAGCTCGCCGAGAAGGTCGCCACCGAGTACGGCGTGGTCGACGTCCTGGTCAACAACGCCGGGATCGGGCTGTCGGGCTCCTTCCTCGACACCACGCCGGAGGACTGGAAGAAGGTCCTCGACGTCAACCTGTGGGGTGTGATCCACGGCTGCCGCCTCTTCGGCAGGCAGATGGCCGAGCGCGGGCAGGGCGGCCACATCGTCAACACCGCGTCAGCGGCGGCCTTCCAGCCCTCCAAGGTGCTGCCCGCCTACAGCACCTCCAAGGCGGCCGTGCTGATGCTGAGCGAGTGCCTGCGCGCCGAGCTGGCCGGACAGGGGATCGGCGTGACGGCGATCTGCCCCGGCCTGGTCAACACCAACATCACCTCGACCGCGCGCTTCACCGGCGTCGACGCCGAGGAGGAGAAGCGGCTCCGGCAGCGTTCCGCCCGGCTGTACGGGCTGCGCAACTACCCGCCGGAGAAGGTCGCCGACGCGATTATCGACGCGGTCGTGCAGGACCGGGCCGTCGTCCCGGTGACACCGGAGGCGCGTGGCGTCCACCTGATGTCCCGGTTCCTTCCGGGAGCGTTGCGGGCGATCGCGCGGGTGGAGCCGCCGCTGTAGTTTCCACAGGCAACCCCCCATCGCCTGTGGACAACCCTCTTTGCCTGTGGATCAAACCTCCGCGGCAAAACCGATCGCGTGATGCGCGTCTCTCTCGGCACCCTGGTCGTATGCGACACGAACGCCAGAACGACACGAATGACAGGGACCGCAAGGACGACAGGGACGGCTGGGACGACAGACGCACGGTGACGGTGTCCAAGTACCTGTCGAAGCATCTGCGGCACCAGCCGGACCGGATCGGGCTGACGCTCGACGACGGCGGCTGGGTCGAGATCGACGCGCTGATCGCCGCGGCCGCGGCGCACGGCTTCCGCTTCACCCGGGACGAACTGGACCACGTGGTCGCCACCAACGACAAGCGGCGCTTCGCCGTCGAGGGCACCCGGATCCGGGCGAGCCAGGGGCACAGCATCGACGTGGACCTCGGGCTGCCGGCGGCGACCCCGCCGCCGCACCTCTTCCACGGGACCGTGGCCCGTCACCTGGGCGCGATCCGTGCCGAGGGGCTCCGGCCCATGAACCGGCACGACGTCCACCTCTCGCCCGACCGGGAGACCGCGACCCGGGTCGGCGCCCGCCGTGGCCGACCGGTCGTGCTGACGGTGGACGCGGCCACCATGCACCGCGACGGCCATGTGTTCCATGTCAGCGCCAACGGGGTCTGGCTGACGCAGGCCGTGCCGCCGCGATACCTGCTTTTCCCGGGCGGCGCCGGCCTCGCATGATCGAGGGCATGGAGCATGTGCCCACCACCGAAGCCGCCGTCATCGCCCTCCGTGCGATCGCAGCGGAGTACGCGCTCGAGATCGAGGTCACCCATGACGTCGGCGCCGACCAGACCTCCCGCCGCAGTGCCGCGGGCGTGGGTGTGACCACCGACCCGGACGGCTCTCTCCCCCACGAGGCCTTCGTCGAGTTCGGCGGATCTCCCCGGGTGAGCGTCCGGCTCTTCCCCGAGGACGACGCCCTGGTCACCGTCGAGGGCGTGGAGTGCCCCGACATTCCCCGTGACGACGTCCCCGCGTTCCTCCGCTCCGTCTTCGGCGGCCTCGCCCATGTCACGGCGCGCCGCTTCCCGCCCGGCTACCGCCTGATCGTGCCGCTGCCCGGCGACCGTGCGCACAAGGAGCTCATCCCGATGATCCTCCTCACTCCGTGGTTGAGCAGCCGCGTACGGTGACACCAGGGCCCGTGGATGCACGTTTCCCGGGGAAACCACCCTCGGACGTTTCACGTGAAACCTGTTCCGCCGCATAGGCTCGGTGGCATGAGTCTGCGCCTGAGCACCGTGATCCTCCCCTACCGCCGCTGGCACGAAGGCGGCCGTTCGACCTGGACACGCGCCGAGCAGCTGGGCTTCCACACCGCGTACACCTACGATCACCTGTCCTGGCGGAGCTTCCGGGACGGCCCGTGGTTCGGTGCCGTGCCGACGCTCACCGCCGCCGCGGCCATCACCGAGCGGCTGCGCCTGGGCACGCTGGTGACCTCGCCCAACTTCCGGCACCCGGTGACGCTCGCCAAGGAGCTGATCTCCCTCGACGACATCTCCGGCGGACGGATCACCCTCGGCATAGGAGCGGGCGGCACCGGGTTCGACGCCACGGCGCTCGGTCAGGAGCCGTGGACGCCCCGCGAGCGGGCCGACCGGTTCGGCGAGTTCCTCCCGCTGCTCGACCGGCTGCTGACCGAGGACGCCGTGTCGTACGAGGGTGACTACTACTCGGCGCACGAGGCGCGCAACATCCCGGGCTGTGTGCAGCGGCCCCGGCTGCCGTTCGCGGTGGCCGCCACCGGTCCGCGCGGGCTGCGGCTCGCGGCCCGGTACGGACAGGCGTGGGTGACCACCGGGGACCCGAAGCTGTACGAGAACGGCACCCCCGAACAGTCGGTACGGGCCCTGCGGGGACAGGCCGAGAAGCTGGCCGACGCCTGCGCAGGGATCGGCCGCGACGTGGACGAGCTCGACAAGGTCCTTCTCACCGGCTTCACCCCTGACCGCGACCGGCCGCTGCAGTCCCTGGACGCGTTCGTGGACTTCGCGGGCCGGCACCAGGAACTGGGCTTCACGGAGATCGTGATCCACTGGCCGATCCCCGACTCGGACTTCGCGGCCGACGAGAAGGTCTTCGAGCGGATCGCCATGGAGGCCCTGTCGCAACTGCGGTGACGCGCAGGACCGGGGTGACGTGCGGAACAGGCGGAGCAGAGCTGATGAGAGCCGTAGCTCACAGATGTGCGGACTCCTGCACGGGCGTGCGGGCATATGCGTGACAATGACCGGGTGACCTCAGCGACCCGAGAGCCCGAGACCCCGGCCGCCACCATCCGCCCACGCCTCATCGCCACCGACCTCGACGGCACGCTGCTGCGTGACGACAAGTCGGTGTCCCCGCGTACGGTCGCCGCGCTCGCCGCCGCCGAGAAGGCGGGCATCGAGGTCTTCTTCGTCACCGGGCGCCCCGCGCGCTGGATGGACGTGGTCAGCGACCACGTGCACGGTCACGGCCTCGCCATCTGCGGCAACGGCGCCGCCGTGGTCGACCTGCACGGCGGCCCCGGCGCCCACCGGTTCGTCAAGGTCCGGGAGCTGGCCCGGGATAACGCGCTGGACGCCGTACGGCTGCTGCGCGAGGCGGCGCCCGGGACCGTGTACGCGGTCGAGCAGACCTACGGGTTCCGGCAGGAGCCGGCGTACCCGAAGATGCACCTGGAGATTCCGGACCTCCTCGCACCCGCCGAGGAGCTCCTGGCGCCCGACGGTCCCACCGTCGGCGAACCCGTGCTCAAGATCCTCGCGTTCCACCCCGACATCGACCCGGACGCCTTCCTCACGCTGGCCCGCCTGGCCATCGGCGACCGCGCCAACGTCACCCGCTCCAGCCCCAGCGCCCTGCTGGAGATCAGCGGCCCGGGCGTTTCCAAGGCCAGCACGCTCGCCCTGTGCTGCGCGGAGCGCGGGATCTCCCACGAGGAGGTCGCCGCCTTCGGCGACATGCCGAACGACGTGGAGATGCTCACCTGGGCCGGACAGTCCTACGCGATGGGCAACGCGCACCCGGACGTGATCGCCGCCGCTTCGGGACGGACCGTCGCCAACAACGACGACGGGGTGGCGGTCGTCATCGAGCGCATGCTGGCGCTGAAGCCCTAGCCGGTCCGGTCGGTACCGGTTCCGTCAGAGGGACACTCCGTGCCGTGCCAGCCACGGCACCGGGTCCAGCGCCGAGCCCATCTCCGGGGTGACCCGCACCTCGAAGTGCAGATGCGGCCCCGTGGAGTTGCCGGTGCTGCCCGACTGGCCGATCCACTGCCCGGGGACGACCCGGTCTCCCTGGTCGACGGCGACGGCGGCGAGATGGGCGTACTGCGTGCAGTAGCCGCCCGGGTGCCGGACCACGATCTGCATGCCGAAGGCGCCCCCGCAGGAAACCTCCACCACCCGGCCGGCGCCGACCGCCCGCACCGGTGTGCCGACCGGGACCGCGAAGTCCTGTCCGGTGTGCCGGTCCGCCCACCGCATGCCTCCGCTGCCGAAGGACGCCGACAGCTCGTACGTCTCCACCGGCGCGACCCAGGGGCGCGTGACGCGCGCCTCCGGCTGGTCCAGCCGGACGGCGTCGGGACACGAACCGGCCGCTACCGAGGCCTCCGCCTGCCCTTCCAGACGTGACCGCGCCGCTTGGAGCTTCTCCTCGATCTCCGTCCTCAGACCGGCGAGCTCGGCGTTCCGTTCCTCCAGCGACTGCCACGCCGCCCTGGCCTTCGCCTGGTCGGCGGCGAGTCGGGCCTCGGCCCGCCGGCTCTTGCGGATGGCGTTGTCGACGACCAGGTTCGCCTGCCAGACGGACCGCTGACCGCGTGTCAGGTCGTCCGGGTCCGCGAGGGCCATCTGCATGCTGAGCGGCAGCCCGCCACCGCCGCGGTACTGGGCGCGGGCGAGCCTGCCCAGGTCCTCGTGCAGGGCGGCCACCTGCTGCCGCTCCCGGTCGAGCAGTTCCTCGTAACGCCGCACCTTCGACCGCTGGGCTTCGGACTCACGCCGCCCCTCCTCGTACTCCTGCGTGGCCTTGGCCGCTTCCTCGTACAGCCGCGCAACCTGTGCGCTCAGACCGGCGCCGGAGCCGTGGCCCCCGTCCGTGGCGTCGGTGGGGCGGGCCACGAGGACGGCGAGTGCGCACAGCAGCACCGGAACGAGCAGCCGACGAGGCAGAAGTGAGGGCATGTCAGCGATCGTGGCCCGGATGGCAGCGTCCGGTCCTGTTCGTGTCGTACGCGCGGGGGACGTGTTGCTGCACACGGCTCAGTGCGACTGCTGCACATGGGGCAACACGGGCCGGCACTCAGTACGGCGCCTCCCACAGCACCGTCGTACCGCCGCCGTCCGCCCCGATGCCCGGCCCGAGCCGGCTGGCTCCGCCGAGCGACTCGGCACGGCGTTCCAGGTTGTCCAGGCCGCTGCGCCGACCGCCCTCGGGGATGCCCACGCCGTCGTCCGCGACGGTCAGCCGTACGCCGGGCCGGCCGTCCGGCAGGGTGACCGTGGCATCGACACGGACGTCGATCCGGGTGGCCCGGGCGTGCCGGAAAGCATTGGACAGGGCCTCCCGCAGGGCGGCGATGAGGTTCTTGCCGGTGAGGTCGCCGACCGCGCTGTCGACCGGGCCCACGAAGCGGTGCGAGGGTGTGAAGCCCAGCGGCACCGCCGCCATGGTGATCTCTCGCAGTACACGCGTCCGCAGCCCCGCGGGCGCCTCGGTGGGCTGCCGCAGCGCGAAGATCGCCGAGCGGATCTCCTGGATGGTGACGTCGAGCTCGTCGACGGCCCTGTCGACACCCTCCCGGACCTCGGGCACGACCGCCCGCCGCTGCGCGCTCTCCAGCATCATCCCCGTCGCGAACAGCCGCTGGATGACGAGGTCGTGCAGGTCACGCGCGATGCGGTCGCGGTCCTCGTACACGGCGAGCCGTTCCCGGTCGCGCTGCGCTTCGGCCATCATCAGGGCGAGCGCCGCCTGCGAGGCGAACTGGTCGGCAAGGGTCCGCTCCGCCCGTGTGAACGGGCGCTCCCCCGGTGCGCGAGGCATGACCAGGCTCCCGAGGACCCGCCCGTCGCTGACCAGCGGCAGCAGCATGATCGGCCCGTAGGCACGCACCGGCCCCGCGTCCAGGCGGGGGTCGGTGGCCGCATCGTCCACGAACACCGGCCTGCCGGCGAGGAGTTCGGCGACGACGCCGTTGTCCGCAGGGATCACCGAGCCCAGTGCCTCCGTCGGCCGCTGCGGGGCGACGGCCGCGATCTCCAGGCCGCCGCCGTCGGCCGGCAGCAGGACGATGCCGGCGGCCGCCCCGGACAGGCGGCGGGCCTGTTCGGCGACGGTCTGGAGGGCCTCGTCGGTGTCGCCGCCGGACAGCAGCGCCGTGGTGACGGCGACCGACCCGTCGATCCAGCGCTCCCGCTGCTGGGCGGCCTCGTACAGCCTCGCGTTGCCGATGGCGATGCCGGCCTCCGTGGCGAGGACCCGGACCATGGCGAGGTCGTAGTCGTTGAACGGTTCACCACCGCGCTTGTCGGTCAGGTACAGGTTCCCGAAGATCTCGCCCTGTACACGGATGGGGACTCCGAGGAAACCGTGCATCGGCGGGTGGTGCTCGGGAAAACCGCACGAGCGCGGGTCCCCGGTCAGGTCCGTGAGCCGGACCGGCCGCGGATCGCGGATGAGTGCGCCGAGCAAACCCTTGCGCCCGTCGGGCAGCCGTCCGATCCGCCGCGCGGTCGCCTCGTCGACGCCGTACTGGACGAAGTCGGCGAGGCCTTCCCCGTCCTCGGAGACGACGCCGATGGCCGCGTAGCGGGCGTCCGCCAGGTCGGCGGCAGTCTCGCAGATCCGGTTCAGCGTGGAGTGCAGGTGCAGGCCACTTCCGACGGACCGCATGGCGTCCAGCAGCTTCGGCACCCGCGCCAGAAGCTCGGCAGGGACCTCCTGGCGAGGCGGCGGGGGGCCCTGCCGGGGCTGCGGTGGGCCGGAAGACGGTGCGGGGGACATGCCGCCGAGCCTAATGAGACCGTTTTATTCAGGAAAGTCGGATTTCATGAGAACTTTCGGTCACCGGAACGGGACACGGCGCTGACCGGGCAGACACGCCCCCGGCCGGGACCGTGCGGCGACCGACCGCGCACCCGTGGCCGGCACGGCGCTGCGGCCCCTGAAGGCGGCGCGCCCGGTGACCGGCCACGGCACGGGCGCACTGCGCGGGGCCGAACAGCCACGGGGCCGCCCCGGCACAGCCACACGGGACGCAGGCACCCCAGCGGCCGACCACAGCCCGGCCCCCACGGTCCCGGATCCGGTCACCCGTGGCCGGCCACCGCACGATCGGCCACCACGCCGCCGCGCCACCACGCCGCCGCGCACCGCTCGGCGCCGCCGCTACCGCGCGTCCACCAGCAGCTCCGCCGCCGCCTCCCGCTCGGCCATCGCCCGCAGCGGCCCCGGCACGGCGGCCAGCTCCGCGAACGGCCCGCGCTGGACCACCCTGCCCGCATCCAGCACCAGCACCTCGTCCACACTTTCGAGGCCGGCCAGCCTGTGCGTGATGAGCAGCGTGGTCCGGCCCTCGGTGGCCGCCAGCAGGTCGGCGGTGAGTGCGTCGGCGGTCGGCAGGTCGAGGTGCTCGGCCGGCTCGTCGAGGACGAGGACCGGGAAGTCGGCGAGCAACGCACGGGCGAGCGCCAGTCGCTGCCGCTGACCGCCGGACAGCCGGGCCCCGTGTTCGCCGACCAGCGTGTCCAGGCCTTCGGGCAGGCCGTCGGCCCACTCCAGCAGGCGGGCCCTGGCCAGCGCGTCGCGCAGCTCGGCCTCGGTGGCGTCCTTCCTGGCCAGGAGCAGGTTCTCGCGCACCGAACTGTCGAAGAGATGCGCGTCCTGGGCGCAGAGCCCGACGAGCCGCCTCACCTCGTCGCCGTCCAGGGCGTGGGCGTCCACACCGGCCAGCGTGTACGAGCCCGCGTCGGCGTCCAGGAAGCGCAGGAGCACCTGGGCCAGGGTCGTCTTGCCGGACCCGGACGGGCCGACCACGGCGACCCTGCGCCCCTCGGCCAGCGTCAGATCCAGTTCCGCGACGGCCTCCCGGTCCTGCCCGGCGTGGCGCGCGGCCAGCCCCTTGAGGACGACCGGGAACGGGGAGGCCGGTGCCTGCCGGGGCCGCTCCGGCTCCCGCACGGGCTCTGCCGCGTCGAGCACCTCGTACACGCGCTCGGCGCTCCGGCGCACCCGCTGCCGGTACTGCACGGCGAGCGGCAGCCCCAGGACCGCCTCGAAGGCGGCCAGCGGGGTGAGGACCACGACGGCCATGGCCACGCCGGCCAGTCGGCCGTCGGCGACGGCTTGGGCGCCGACGAGGGCGGCTCCGGCCACGGTCAGACCGGAGATCAGGGCGGTGAACCCGTCGCCCAGCGCGGTCGCGGTGGCGGCGCGCGAGGCGATACGGGTGAGCGTGCCGTCGGCCTGCCGCACCTCGGCGGTCCGCTCGGGCAGGGCCCCGGCGACGGTCAGCTCGGCGGTGCCGGTGAGCAGGTCGGTCACCCGGGTGGCGAGCACGCCACGGGCGGGGGCCAGCCTGTGCTCGGCCCACCGCGCCACGCGGCCGGTCACCAGCGGGACCCCGGCTCCGGCCGCCAGCAGGCCGACCGCGAGCACGGCACCGGCCTCGGGCAGCAGCCAGGCCGTGAACCCGACGGAGACGGCGGACACGGCCACCGCGGTACCGGTGGGCAGGAGCCAGCGCAGCCAGTAGTCCTGCAACGCGTCGACGTCGGAGACGAGCCTGGACAGCAGGTCGCCCCGGCGGCTGCGGCGCAGTCCGGCGGGCGCCAGCCGCTCCAGCCTCCGGTACACGGCGACCCTGGTGTCGGCCAGCATCCGCAGCACGGCGTCGTGCGACACGAGCCGCTCGGCGTACCGGAACACGGCCCGGCCGATCCCGAAGGCCCGCGTCGCCGTCACGGCCACCATCAGGTACAGCACCGGCGGCTGCTGCGAAGCCCGGGAGATGAGCCACCCGGAGGTCGCCATCAGGCCGACGGCGCTGCCGAGCGCGAGGCTGCCGAGCAGCAGTGCGAGACCGAGCCGACCGCGCCGGGCGCCGGACATCGCCCGGACCCGGCCGAGAACGCCACCGCGTGTTCCCGCCGCAACCGCCGTGTCCATGGGGTCGTCGGCGACGTCCGGGGCGACGACTGCCAGGGCCTCGTCGAACGGCCGGGCCGCCACCGCCTTCGGTGTCCCGTCGGTGAGGGCGGGGGAGACCGGCTCCTCCAGCCGCACCACCCGGTCCGCGATCTCCAGCAGCGCCGGCCGGTGCACCACCAGCAGCACGGTCCGTCCCGCCGCGAGCCGCCGCACCGCCGCCACGACCTCGGCCTCGGTGGCCCCGTCCAGGGCGGCCGTCGGCTCGTCGAGCAGCAGCACCGGCCGGTCCGCGAGAAACGCCCGGGCCAGCGCCAGCCGCTGCCGCTGTCCGGCGGACAGCCCGGCCCCTCCCTCCCCGAGCACCGTGTCCGCTCCCGCGGCCAGCGCGTCCACGAACTCCAGTGCCCCGGCGTCCCGCAGTGCTCGCCGAACGGCCGCGTCGTCCGCGTCGGGCCGGGCCAGTCGGACGTTCTCGGCGATGGTCCCCGCGTACAGGTGGGGCTGCTGCGGCACCCAGGCGACCCGGGCGTGCCACTGCGCCAGGTCGAGGCCGGTGAGGTCGGCTCCTCCGATCCGCACCCGCCCCCCGGTCGGGCGCACGAAGCCGAGAAGGACATTGAGGAGTGTCGACTTGCCCGCCCCGCTCGGCCCGACGAGGGCGACCGTCTCCCCGGGCGCCACGGTGAGGTTCACGTCCGACACGGCGTCCGCGGAGCGTCCGGGGTAGCGGACCGTCACGCCCTCGAAGGACAGGGGGCCGTCCGCCGATACCGGCCCCGTCCCCGACGCCGGCGCGGGCCTCTCCAGCACCGAGAAGATCTCCTCGGCGGCCGCGAGTCCCTCGGCCGCCGCGTGGTACTGGGCTCCCACCTGCCGCAGCGGCAGATACGCCTCGGGCGCGAGCACGAGCACGACCAGGCCGTCGTACAGGGCCATGTCGCCGTGGACGAGTCGCATGCCGATCGTCACGGCGACCAGCGCCACCGAGAGGGTGGCCAGCAACTCCAGCGCGAAGGACGACAGGAAGGCGATCCGCAGCGTCCGCATGGTCGCCTGCCGGTACTCGCCGGTGATGCGCTTGATCGCCTCCGCCTGAGCCTTGGCCCGTCCGAACACCTTCAGCGTCGGCAGCCCCGCGACGACGTCCAGGAAGTGCCCGGACAGCCGGGACAGCAGCCGCCACTGCCGGTCCATGCGGGACTGCGTGGCCCAGCCGATCAGCACCATGAAGATCGGAATGAGCGGCAGGGTGGCGACGATGATCGCCGCCGAGACCCAGTCCTCGGTGACGATCCGCGCCAGCACCGCCACCGGCACGACCACCGCGAGCCCCAACTGCGGGAGGTACCGCGAGAAGTAGTCGTCGAGCGCGTCGACTCCCCGCGTGGCCAGGGCAACGAGCGACCCGGTCCGCTGTCCGTCCAGCCATCCGGGACCGAGCGCCACCGCCCGCTCCAGCAACCGGCCCCGCAGCTCCGACTTCACGGCCGCGCTCGCCCGGTGCGCGGCGAGTTCCGTGAGCCAGCCGACCACCCCGCGGCCGCAGGCAACTGCCACCAACAGCAGGAGGGGAGTGCGGAGTTCGGCGATCGGCATGCCGTGCTGGAAGGCGCCCACCACCATCTCGGCGATGAGCATCGCCTGAGCGACGACCAACCCGGCACCGAGGGCGCCCAGGACGACGACCGCCGCCAGGAAGAGCCGGGTGGCGCGTGCATACCGCAGAAGACGTGGGTCGATGGGTTTCACGTGAAACATGCCCTTCGGTCCCGAGGGGTGCGTTTCACGTGAAACACACCCCATGACCAACTCGCCGTGACGGACTCAGTGCGCGGGTTCCGCGATGTGCTGGGTACCGATCCGCTTGCGGAACACCCAGTACGTCCAGCCCTGGTAGAGCAGGACCACCGGCGTGGCGATCGCCGCCAGCCAGGTCATGATCTTCAGGGTGTAGGCGCTGGACGAGGCGTTGGTGACGGTAAGGCTCCAGTCCGGGTCCAGCGTGGACGGCATGACGTTCGGGAAGAGCGTCAGGAAGAGCATCGCCACGGCTGCCACGATGGTGACGCCGGACAGCGCGAACGACCATCCCTCACGCCCGGCCTGGTTCGCCCTCAGGGCGGCGACCAGTGCGGCGACGGCCACCACCAGCGCGACCAGGCTCTTGGCGTCGCCGTTGTCGACCTGGGTCCAGCCCAGGAAGACCAGGGCCAGCACGGCCGTGGGGATGCCGAGACGGAGCGCCAGCGCCCGCGCCCGTTCGCGGATCTCTCCGACGGTCTTGAGCGCCGTGAACACCGTTCCGTGGAAGGTGAACAGCGTCAGCGTCACCAGGCCGCCGAGGAGGGCGTACGGGTTGAGCAGGTCCCAGACGGTACCGACGTACTCCAGATCCTGGTCGATCTTCACGCCCCGCACGATGTTGCCGAAGGCGACACCCCACAGGAACGCCGGGATCAGCGAGGTCCAGAAGATCGCGGTCTCCCAGTTGCGCTGCCAGTGCTCCTCGGGCCGCTTCGCCCGGTACTCGAAGGCGACACCGCGGACGATCAGGCAGAGCAGGATCGCCAGCAGCGGCAGGTAGAACCCGGAGAAGAGCGTCGCGTACCACTCGGGGAAGGCGGCGAAGGTCGCACCGCCGGCCGTGAGCAGCCACACCTCGTTGCCGTCCCAGACCGGACCGATCGTGTTGATCAGCACCCGCTTCTCGGCCCGGTTCCGGGCGAGCAGCTTGGTGAGCACGCCGACCCCGAAGTCGAAGCCCTCCAGGAAGAAGTAGCCGGTCCACAGGACGGCGATCAGAACGAACCAGACGTCGTGCAGTTCCATGACTGTGCAGCTCCCTCGGCCTAGTACGAGAAGGCCATCGGCTTGTCGGCGTCACGGGGGTCGCCGCCGATCTTCGTGGGCGGGTTGAGGTCGGCCTCGGTGAGCTCGGGCGGCCCGGCCTTGACGTACTTGACCAGCAGCTTGACCTCGATGACGGCCAGGACGGCGTAGAGCAGGGTGAAGGCGATCATCGAGGTGAGGACCTCGGCTGTGGAGACACCGGGGGAGACCGCGTCGCGGGTCTGGAACAGGCCGTAGACGACCCACGGCTGCCGGCCCATCTCGGTGAAGATCCAGCCCCAGGAGTTGGCGATCAGCGGGAACGCCATCGTCCACAGCGCCACGAGCCAGTAGAGCCGGGTGAGCCTCGACCCGAGCGGCTTCTTCAGCAGCACCAGGTGGGGCACCTCGTCCTCCCCGGTCCGGAAGGCGGCCGGCAACAGGAACTTCTTCCGTGTGAGCCACAGCCCCAGCAGGCCGAGGGAGAAGGACGCCATGCCGAAGCCGATCATCCAGCGGAAGCCCCAGTAGGCGACGGGAACGATGGGCTTGTAGTCCCCGGGCCCGAACTTCTCCTGGAGGGCCTCGTTGGTGTCGTTGATGCCGGGCACGTACGACTCGAAGTCGCTGTGGGCGAGGAAGGACAGCAGGCCGGGTATCTCCAGGGCGACCTTGTTGTGGCCCTTGTCGACGTCCCCGTAGGCGAACACGGAAAACGGCGCCGGCTGCTCGCCGTCCCACAGCGCCTCGGCGGCGGCCATCTTCATCGGCTGCTGCTCGTACATGACCTTGCCGAGGGTGTCTCCGCTGACGGCGGTGAGCATGCCACCGACCGCCAGGGTGACCAGGCCGAGCCGCAGCGACGTCCGCATCACCGGGATGTGCTTCTTGCGCATCAGGTGGAAGGCGGCGATGCCCACCATGAAGGCGCCACCCGTCAGGAAGGCCGCCGAGAAGCTGTGGAAGACCTGGTTGAGCGTGGTGTTCTGGGTGAGGACCTGCCAGAAGTCGGTGAGTTCGGCGCGGCCCTTCTCCTCGTTGAACCGGTAGCCGACGGGGTGCTGCATCCAGGAGTTGGCCGCGAGGATGAAGTACGCCGACAGGAGAGTGCCGATCGAGACCATCCAGATGCAGGCCAGGTGGATCTTCTTCGGCAGCTTGTCCCAGCCGAAGATCCACAGACCGATGAAGGTGGACTCGAAGAAGAAGGCGATCAGGGCCTCGAATGCGAGCGGCGCACCGAAGACGTCACCGACGAACCGGGAGTAGTCGGACCAGTTCATGCCGAACTGGAACTCCTGCACGATGCCGGTGACCACACCCATGGCGATGTTGATCAGGAAGAGCTTGCCCCAGAACTTCGTCGCCTTGAGGTACTTCTCCTTGCCTGTTCGGACCCAGGCGGTCTGCAGTCCGGCCGTGAGGGCGGCCAGGGAGATCGTCAGGGGGACGAACAGGAAGTGGTAGACGGTGGTGATACCGAACTGCCAGCGCGCCAGCGTCTCCGGCGCCAAAGCCATGTCCACGTCGTCGGTCTCCTTACATCGCCGTGGTCCAACGGCAGTTTGTACGTGTATGAAGCACCTAATGTGGGAGCAACCAGACACGCTTGTGAACGCGTTCACATTCACAAGCAATTATGACGTACCGATTTTCGACGCCGGAAGGGGGGTCCCCTGTGACGTCAACCCCTTGGCAGGGACTTCAACATCTTGTTGAATCCGCGCATGGCCACAGAGGCGCCGATCACACGGCAGACACGGATACGGATCTCCTGGCCCGCGGGTCACCTCACCGCGGGCCTCGACGACACCCCGAGCACGCAGGCCCTCCTCAAGGCACTGCCGCTCACCTCCGCCGCCCGCACTTGGGGCGAGGAGGTGTACTTCGACACAGGCGTGTCTGTTTCACGTGAAACGGACGCCCGGCAGGTGGTCGACCCGGGCACCGTCGCCTTCTGGACCGACGGCGACGCCCTGGCACTCCCTTATGGGCCGACGCCGATTTCCAGGGGCGACGAGTGCCGCCTCGCGAGCCCGTGCAACGTCCTCGGCCGCCTCGACGGCGACCCCCGCCTGCTGGCCTCGGTGCGCGACGGCGACCCGGTGCGCGTGGAACTCATCGACCCCTGAGCGCCAAGGGCCGACCTGACGCCCGACAGTCCTACGACTCCTTGCGGAACTCCTCCGCCACCTTCACGAAGATGTCGTTCGCCTCGCTCTCCCCGACCGTGACCCGCACACCCTCGCCCGGGAACGGCCGGACGACCACGCCGGCCTGCTCGCACGCCTCCGCGAACGCGACCGTGCGCTCCCCCAGCCGCAACCACACGAAGTTGGCCTGGGTCTCCGGCACCGTCCAGCCCTGAGCACGGAGCGCGTCGACCACGCGCTTGCGCTCGCACACCAGCGAGCCGACCCGGCCCAGCAGCTCGTCCTCGGCACGCAGCGAGGCGATCGCCGCCTCCTGCGCGAGCTGGCTCACCCCGAAGGGCACCGCCGTCTTGCGCAGGGCCGCCGCCACCGGCTCGTGGGCGATCGCGAAACCGACGCGGAGGCCGGCGAGTCCGTACGCCTTGGAGAAGGTCCGCAGGACACACACGTTGGGCCGGTTGCGGTAGAACTCGACACCGTCCGGCACCTCGGGGTCGCGGATGAACTCGCGGTACGCCTCGTCGAGAACGACGAGCACGTCGTCGGGCACCCGGTCGAGGAACCGCTCCAGCTCGGCCCGCCGCACCACGGTGCCCGTCGGGTTGTTGGGGTTGCAGACGAAGATCAGCCGGGTCCGGTCGGTGATCGCGGCCGCCATCGCATCCAGGTCGTGCACATCACCCGGCGTCAGCGGCACCCGCACCGACGTGGCACCACTGATCTGCGTGATGATCGGGTACGCCTCGAAGGAGCGCCAGGCGTAGATCACCTCGTCACCGGGGCCGGAGGTCGCCTGGATCAGCTGCTGGGCCACGCCGACCGACCCGGTTCCGGTGGACAGGTGGGAGAGCGGGACGCCGAACCGATCCGACAGCTCGTTCATCAAGGCCGTACAGGCCATGTCCGGGTAACGGTTGAACGATGAGGCCGCGGCCGTCACCGTCTCCATCACCCCCGGCAGCGGCGGATAGGGGTTTTCGTTGGAGGACAGCTTGTAGGCCACCGGCCCGTCGGCCGCGGCGGGCTTGCCCGGCTTGTAGGTGGGAATACCCTCCAGCTCGGCGCGCAGCTTGGGGCTCGTCTCGCTCACCGCAGTCCTCCTCGTGACCACCACCGGCATCGAATACTTCTCACCTTATGAGGATTCGGCGCCGCTGCGTATAGGTGAGGGACGACCTCCTGCGCCCCACTGGCATCACGGGCATCACCGTACGAAGGCGCATGATTCGGGGGCGCGCCGCACATATATCTATGCGCCGGTAGCTCACGCCGTGGCGCGCATCCCCCGTGAAGGTGAGTTGAGACCTCTTCGCAACATCGGCGACTTGGCAGGCCCTCGCACGCCGACACGTCACGTACTGGGGTACGCGTGGCCAATCGTCTTAGTTTCCAAGGGCATTGACATCAAATGATCTTGCAAAAACGTGCCTGTCAACGCGTGCATATGCGTCCGCCCTACCCCACCGCATGAGCCCTACTATCGGCTCGCCATGACAGCAGCAGGGAAGCACCAGGTGAGCCGCGCGGAAACCTCACGTCGAGGCAGCCGGCCGGGCCGGGCGGGCATCAGGGACGTGGCCGCCGCCGCCGGAGTCTCCATCACAACCGTCTCCGACGCCCTCAACGGCAAGGGCCGGCTCCCGGATGCCACCCGGCGCCATGTCCGCGAGGTCGCCGACCGACTGGGCTACCGCCCCTCGGCCGCCGCCCGTACGCTCCGCACCGGCAAGTCGGGACTCATCGGCCTGACCGTGACGACGTACGGGGATGAACCTTTCACCTTCACCGAATTCGCGTACTTCGCCGAGATGGCGCGCGCCGCCACCTCCGCCGCGCTCGCCCGCGGCTACGCCCTCGTCATCCTCCCCGCGACCTCCCGCCACGACGTCTGGTCCAACGTGGCCCTGGACGGCACGGTCGTCATCGACCCCTCCGACCACGATCCGGTCGTCAGCGAACTGGTCCGCCAGGGTTTACCCGTCGTCTCCGACGGGCGCCCGGCCGGCTCGCTCCCCGTCACCGCCTGGGTGGACAACGACCACGAGGCCGCCGTACTCGGCATCCTCGACCACCTGGCCGCCGCCGGCGCCCGTCGCATCGGGCTGCTCACCGGGACCACGACCGACACCTACACCCACCTGTCGACCACCGCGTACCTGCACTGGTGCGAACGGGTCGGCCAGGATCCGGTGTACGAGGCCTACCCGGCGCACGATCCGTGCGCGGGCGCGGTGGCCGCCGACCGGCTGCTCGCCCGCCCCGACCGCCCCGACGCCGTCTACGGCCTCTTCGACCCCAACGGCACCGATCTGCTCGCCGCCGCCCGCCGCTACGGGCTGCGCGTGCCGGAGGACCTGCTGCTGGTCTGCTGCAGCGAGTCGACCATGTACGCCAACACCGAGCCGCCCATCACCACGCTCTCCCTGAAACCGCGCCGGATCGGCACGGCCGTGGTCCAGCTGCTCATCGACGCCATCGAAGGAGTCCAGCCGGACCAGCCGGTCGAGCAGGTGATATCGACCGAGCTGATCGTGCGGACGTCGTCCCAGCGCCGCCCGCAGCGCACGACGGTCAGCCCGCCGCGGTCACCCGAGGGCGAATAGGGCACGGGACACGTGGAACGCCGGCTCCGGACACCGAACGCGCCCGGAGCCGCGACGGGCATCACAGCGGCGGCACGACACGGGGAGCGGGACCGTCGTCCGCGTGGGCCGCACGGCCGTCACCGGGACGATCACGCCACGGTCGCGGACGGGCGAAGCCCGTCCAATCGGGGCGAAAGCCACGGTGAACCGGAGTCCTGCTCTGATTCACCACCCCTGGGTCATCACACAGCGCGATCCGCATTCCTATGATGGGCCCACGACACCGCGGGCCGCTGCGACCAGGCAGTCCGAACCGGTGCAGATGCGGCGCAATGGTGGAGGGGTCGATGACTCAGGGGGCCGGTCAGGGACCCGAAGCGGAGCGGACGGCGACGTTGCGCGACTTCCGGGTGCCCGCGTACGTCCACGAGGCCGGTCCGTACGCCCCGGGGACGCCTCCGGCCGATCCCGCCGCGCCCGCGGAGGAGCCGTACGAGGACACGTACCCCGAGGGATACACGCCCACCCAGCGCGACCTGCCCGTCATCAACCGGGGCGACACGGTCCAGGTGACCGTCGACCCCGTGCAGGTCCCGGACCCCGCCCCGCAGCCCGCCACGGGCCCTGGCCCCCTCTACGTCGTCGGCGACGTGCACGGCTACCTCGACGAGCTGACCACCGCCCTGCGGGAGAAGGGCCTCATCGACGCCGCAGGGCAGTGGTGCGCGGGCACCACCAGGCTGTGGTTCCTCGGCGACTTCACGGACCGCGGACCCGACGGCATCGGCGTCATCGACCTGGTGATGCGGCTGTCCGCCGAGGCCGCCGCGGCGGGCGGTTACTGCAAGGCCCTCATGGGCAACCACGAACTGCTGCTGCTCGGCGCCAAGCGGTTCGGCGACACGCCCGTCAACTCCGGCGCGGGCACCGCCACCTTCCAGGCGGCCTGGCTGCTGAACGGCGGGCAGAAGACGGACATGGACCGCCTGCAGGACCACCACCTGCAGTGGATGGCCCGGCTCGACGCCCTCGAAGAGGTCGACGGCCACCTCCTCGTCCACTCCGACACCACCGCCTACCTCGACTACGGCCGCTCCATCGAGGAGGTCAACGACACCGTCCGCGAAACGCTCACCCGCAACGACGCGGACGAGGTGTGGGACCTGTTCCGCAAGTTCACCAAGCGCTTCTCCTTCCGTGACGAGGGTGGCGCCGACGCCGTGCGCTCACTGCTGGATACGTACGGCGGCACCCGCATCGTTCACGGCCACAGCCCCATCCCCTATCTGCTGGGCGAGGTCGGCTCCGAGGACGGCGAGGACGACAACCGCACCGCTGTCGACGGACCCCACGTCTACGCCGACGGGCTGGCCATCGCGATGGACGGCGGCGTGACCATGGCCGGAAAGCTGCTGGTCCAGCAACTGCCGCTCGACGACTGACCGTTCACCGAACGAGCTTCTCCCCGACGGCGTCCGTACAGGCCGGCACCCAATTTCTGGAAACCCCCTGTCACCGTACGCCGTCACCGCTCTACCATCGGCTTATCCGTAGCAGGCTCCCCTCCGTTTCTGCCCGACGGCTCGTTGGCATGCGAGCCCCAAGCCCTACGGAGCATCGGGGGATGCACATGAACAGCGTTCCGCAGCACCTGTCGAGCGAGGACCGCCAAGAGTACGAGCGGATCCTCGATGAGGCGCTGCGCTCCGCACCACACCGCCCGGAACTGACCGCTGTCGGACAGCGGCTCAACTCGGAACAACTGCGCACCATGGCACTCAACGCCTCCGCGCTCATCACGGCGGCGGCGGCCACCGAGTACCAGCACTACGTGAAGGTCCGCGAGGAAATGCGCCGGCCGGCCGGTCCGTCGCCCTCCGCGCGCGAAACCGGCTCCGCCGAGTCGGACGCGAACGGGGTGGGGCTCGCCGCCACCATGGGTGAGGTCGCCACCGAGACGGCCGGCGCCGGCGCGATCGCCGTCGTCGCCGTCCTCGCACCCGTCCTGGCGGGTACGGCAGCGGCGATCTTCCTGCTCGTCGGCTACGTCCTGAAGATGCTCGATCCCGAGCAGACGTTCGCCCGGACCATGCTCACCACTGGTTGGGTGTTCGGCGCCGTGACGGCGGTCGCGATCCTCGTGGCCGCCGTGGGGCTGCTGCTCACCGCGCTGCGCAACCGCCCCTCGGCCAAGGCAGGGCCCCACGGCGAACTCGACGGGGAGCTGGCCCGGGCCAGGGAAGCCTGGCTCGAAGCCCTGCTGGAGCGCGGCATCATGCCGTTCCTGCGCGAGGCGCTCGCCGACCCGAACACGGCGACCTCCCTGCGCCCCACGGCACCGGCAGCCCCGACCACCAGCCGCATCCCGCACCTCGGCTACGACCGCCCGGGGTTCACCAGCCCCGACGACGGTCCCGCCGCGGGCCCGCGCCCGCGCTACTCGAGCCCGGACTACACCAGCCCGGACTTCGGTGGCCCGGAGCACCGTCCGAAGTAGCCACCGGCCTGCGCTCCCCTCTCGGGAGGCTGTGCCTCCGGGGAGCGCACGCCGGTGTGCCCCGCGATCCCGTCCGCGTGCCGTTCAGAGAATGCCCGCACCGCGGGCGGCGGTGATCCAGGACGGGAACTCGGACAGCAGACGGTCGTACAGTTCCGGGTCGGGGACGGTGCTGATGTCGTCCACGGCGAAGAATCCGACGTTATCGACGCGGCGTCCGGGCAGGGTGTCGAATCGCTCCAGCACCCCGTAGTCGGACCGGCCCAGCCCCACGAACTGCCAGAAGATCGGCTCCTCCACCGCCTCCCGCAGCTCCCGCTCGATCTCGGCGTTGCGATAGACGCCTCCGTCGGAGAAGAACAGCACCAAGGTCGGAACGGCGGCGGGGTTGCCCCGGACGAAGGCGCGGACCTCCGCGATCACCTTCTGCTCCTCGTTCTGGATGCCGACGTCGCGCATGTCCACCTGATCGGGGTGGAGCCCCTTCTTCCTGCCACGGCGGAAGAGGCCCATCTCCCCCACACGCACGTGCAGTCGCAGCCATTCGGGCAGCTCGCCCAGGCGCAGATCGGGCAGGCGCGCCGGGTTCGAGGCGAAG
This sequence comes from Streptomyces viridiviolaceus, assembly GCF_014650995.1. Lineage (GTDB taxonomy): Bacteria > Actinomycetota > Actinomycetes > Streptomycetales > Streptomycetaceae > Streptomyces > Streptomyces viridiviolaceus. The sequence goes on along the minus strand of NZ_BMWA01000004.1, from coordinate 228,280 downwards.
GTCCATGCCTGCATCTCGCCGTCGTCGTCCAACTGCGCGGCGACGGCGGCCATCCGCTCCACGACGTCCGTCACCACGCCCTTGGAGTAGAGGAAGGACATGGAGCCGGAGGCGTCGAGGACGAGGACGACGCGCGCCGTGACACCGGCGGCCCCGTGCTTGGTCAGGCTGACCGCCACCTGCTCCTTGCGCAGGGACAGCCGCTTACGCATGTCCACGGGCAGCCGCTCCTCGCCCTTGGTCAGACGCGGGCCGGTGGGTGCGGCGGACGGTGGCGCCGTGTGGGGCGCGGGCTGCACCGGGTGCGCGGGCGGTGACGGCGGTACGGACGGTGGCGGTACGGTCGGCGCCGACACGGCGGGGGCGGGCGGGGGAGCGTCGTCGACGGTGATGCCGAAGTCGGTGGCCAGCCCCGCGAGCCCGGAGGCGTACCCCTGGCCGACCGCGCGGAACTTCCACTTCCCCTGGCGCAGGTACAGCTCGCCGCCGATGAACGCCGTCTCGGTCTCGGCCGCCATGTCGAAGCGGGCCAGCTCGGCCCCGCTCCCGGCGTCCAGCAACCGCAGCGACAACCCGGGCACCTGCCCGAACGTCCCTCCGTCGGCCGACGCGCACAGGACGATGCGTTCGACGGCCGGCTCCAGTGAACGGAAGTCCACCTCGACGGAGTCGGTCGCGACACGGGCACCGGAGTCACTTCGCTTGCCCAGGTGCCGCACGGCCCCGGACGCATGGCGCGGCTGGTTGTAGAAGACGAAGTCGCCGTCGTCCCGTACCCGGCCGGCCGCGCCCACCAGCAGGGCCGAGGCGTCGACCTCGGGCACACCGGGCGCGGCGGACCAGGCGAGTTCGACACGGACCGCGGGGGAGTCGACGGCGAGGTTGGCGCCCTTGCTCAGCGATCTGGCTGTCATGGGGGCCAGTCTGCCGAGAACAGACCCCCGGGCGGGAGGGGGCAAGCCGGACCGTTCTGCCCCCTCCTCCCTCATCGCGTCAGTCCGCGATCGGCAGATACACGCGGTTGCCCGCGGCCGCGAACTCCTTCGACTTCTGGGCCATGCCCTCCTCGATCTCGGCCTTGGTACCGCCGTGCTCGCGCCGGATGTCCTGCGAGATCTTCATCGAGCAGAACTTCGGGCCGCACATCGAACAGAAGTGGGCCGTTTTGGCGGGCTCGGCCGGCAGCGTCTCGTCGTGGAACTCCCGTGCCGTGTCCGGGTCGAGGGCGAGATTGAACTGGTCCTCCCACCGGAACTCGAAGCGCGCGTCCGACAACGCGTCGTCCCACTCCTGTGCACCGGGGTGACCCTTGGCGAGGTCGGCGGCATGGGCAGCGATCTTGTAGGTGATGACGCCGGTCTTGACGTCGTCACGGTTGGGCAGGCCCAGGTGCTCCTTGGGTGTGACGTAGCAGAGCATGGCCGTACCCCACCAGGCGATCATCGCGGCACCGATGCCGGAGGTGATGTGGTCGTAAGCGGGCGCGACGTCCGTCGTCAGCGGGCCGAGCGTATAGAACGGAGCTTCATCGCAGATCTCCTGCTGAAGGTCGATGTTCTCCTTGATCTTGTGCATCGGGACGTGGCCCGGGCCCTCGATCATGGTCTGAACGTGGAAACGCTTCGCGATCCGGTTGAGTTCCCCGAGCGTCCTCAACTCCGCGAACTGCGCCTCGTCGTTGGCGTCCGCGATCGATCCCGGCCGGAGGCCGTCGCCGAGGGAGTAGGTGACGTCGTACGCGGCGAGGATCTCGCAGAGCTCCTCGAAGTTCTCGTACAGGAACGACTCCTTGTGGTGCGCCAGGCACCAGGCCGCCATGATCGAGCCGCCGCGCGAGACGATGCCGGTCTTGCGGTTCGCCGTCAGCGGTACGTACGCCAGGCGCACGCCCGCGTGGACCGTCATGTAGTCCACGCCTTGCTCGGCCTGCTCGATGACCGTGTCCTTGTAGATCTCCCAGGTCAGTTCCTCGGCCCTGCCGTCGACCTTTTCGAGGGCCTGGTAGAGGGGGACCGTGCCGATGGGCACGGGGGAGTTGCGCAGCACCCACTCGCGAGTGGTGTGGATGTTGCGGCCGGTGGACAGGTCCATGACCGTGTCGGCGCCCCAACGGGTCGCCCAGGTCATCTTCTCGACCTCCTCCTCGATGGAGGACGTCACCGCCGAGTTGCCGATGTTGGCGTTGACCTTCACCAGGAACCGCTTGCCGATGATCATCGGCTCGATCTCCGGGTGGTTGACGTTGGCGGGCAGCACCGCGCGGCCCGCGGCGATCTCCTCGCGCACGACCTCCGGCGACACGTTCTCCCGGATGGCCACGTACTCCATCTCGGGCGTGATCTCTCCTCGGCGCGCGTACGCGAGTTGGGTCACCGCGGTGCCCTCACGGCCCCGGCGCGGCTGGCGCGGCCGTCCGGGGAAGACCGCGTCGAGGTTGCGCAGTCCACCGCGTGGAGAGGTGTGCTTGATCCCGTCGTCCTCGGGACGGACGGGGCGCCCCGCGTACTCCTCGGTGTCGCCGCGGGCGATGATCCAGTTCTCCCGCAGCGGCGGCAGGCCCCGGCGGACATCGGTGTCGACGAGCGGATCGGTGTACGGGCCCGAGGTGTCGTAGAGCGTGACCGACTGTCCGTTGGTGAGGTGCACCTGACGGACCGGCACCCGCAGGTCGGGGCGTGAGCCCTCGACGTACGCCTTGTGCCAGCCGATGGACTTCCCGCTCTCCTCGTCCGTCGACGTCTCCGTCGTGTCGTGCGTGGAGGCAGGCGTGCGTGCGTCCTTGATGGTCATGAGACCTACTCCCTACGCCGGCATTACCCGGTAACAGGTTCGGCGGTCGACGCAGCGGTTTCCGTCTGCCGACGCTTCGTGGGGAACATCACTCTGCTTCGGTGATGTTTCCCGTGAAACATCGCTGGGACGGAGGTCAGCGCCCTCTCAGCCCGGTGCTCCGAGCTCCCGCGTGTACAAAGGTGCCTCCACGCTAGCGTCAAATCGGGCGCGGTGAACAGAGGGCCCCCCTCGTTCTTGCGATGATCGGTCGGTGACCACGACGCAGCATCCCCCCTACCCGCCGCACGAGCCCCACTACGGCCCGGACGCCGAGGACGGCAGCGGCCGTCACGACGGCCATGCCTCCGGCGGCACGCACGGAGGCGGAGGCGGTGGTGGCTGGGGTGGTGGCGGCCGTGGCTCGGGGGGAGGCCGAGGGCCGGGTGGAGGGCGCGGGTCCGGTGGCGGACACGGGCCCGGTGACGGACACGGGCCGGGTGAGGGTCACGGGCACTCCCACGGCCACAGCCACGGGCCGGCGGCGCCCGTCTCCCGGCACCTGCGGAAAATCATCGCGGCGGTCCTCATCCCGTTCGCCGCGGCGGTCGTGGTCGGTCTCGCGGTCCTCTGGCCGGGTGGCGCGCCGCCGCACGAGCGCACCGGCGTCGGCTTCGACCGGCAGACGCAACAGGCCACGGTCACCAAAGTGGTCGAGCTGAGCTGTGCCTCCGTCAACGCCTCGGGGAGCACCCCGACCGGCGACACCTCCACCGCGGAGGGCTCCTCCGCGGTGCAGCAGGCGAACGGCACCTGCAAGCGGGCCACGATCCGCGTGGACACCGGCAAGGACAAGGGCCGTACGTTCACCGAGATCGTGCAGCCGGACCAGTCACGGCAATTGCACGAGGGACAGGAGGTCGTGGTCGCCTACGAGCCCTCCGCGCCGAAGGACCTCCAGTACTCGGTGACCGACATCAACCGCCGGCTCCCCCTGGCCCTGCTGGCCGGCATCTTCGCGCTGGCCGTCGTGGTCGTCGGCCGGCTGCGGGGCGTCATGGCCCTGGTCTCGCTCGCCATCAGCTTCCTGGTGCTGAACTTCTTCATCCTTCCCGCGATCCTGCAGGGGTCGAACCCGCTGCTGGTGGCGGTGATCGGGTCGAGCGCCATCATGCTGATCGCCCTGTATCTCTGCCACGGCCTGTCGGCCCGTACGTCCGTGGCGGTGATCGGCACCCTGATCTCGCTGCTGCTGATCGGCGTCCTGGGCTCGTTGTTCATCGGCTGGGCGGCGCTCACCGGCAACACGGACGACAACACCGGTCTGATCCACGGCCTGTACCCGTCGATCGACATGAGCGGTCTGCTGCTCGCCGGCGTCATCATCGGTTCGCTCGGTGTCCTCGACGACGTGACGGTCACCCAGACCTCGGCGGTCTGGGAACTGCACGAGGCCAACCCGACGATGGGCTGGCGCGGGTTGTACCGCGCGGGCATCCGCATCGGCCGCGACCACATCGCCTCCGTCGTCAACACGCTGGTGCTCGCCTATGCGGGCGCCGCTCTTCCACTCCTGCTGCTGTTCTCGATCGCGCAGAGCGGCGTGGGGACGGTCGCCAACAGCGAGTTGGTCGCCGAGGAGATCGTCCGCACGCTGGTCGGCTCGATCGGGCTCGTGGCCTCGGTTCCGGTCACCACCGCCCTCGCCGCGCTGGTCGTCTCCGCCGACCGGCCGGCCGGCCCGGCGGCGGCCACGGGACCGGTTCCGGCGCGCGGTGGGCGGGGCCGCCGACGCAAGCGCTGAGGCCGGGACCGGTGCGGCCGGCCCTCCCGGGAACCACGGAAGAATCGTTTCTGCAAGTTACGGCAGCCCCGGCGAAGCGTTACGCCACCGCCGCACGGCCGCCGTAACGGTTCAGCCGGCGCTCTGTTCCTCCGCCAGGATGCGGTCCAGCGCCTCGTCGAGGTGCGCGTCGAAGTCGGCGAGGGCACCCTCCTGGCCCAGCGGCACCAGCTTGTCGGTGCGGTCCAGGAAGGCCACCAGCGGGGCCGCCGAGGAACGGAACAGCGCCTGGTCGCTGCCGACCTGAAGGCGGATCAGCACCTCCGCCAGCGGCTCCGGGTCCACGGGCGAGATACGCACATCACCGTCACCACACGGCCGGCCCACCCCGTCGACCAGCAACTCACGGCCGAAGGCCCAGGTCACCGGTGCATCCCCGGGCAGATGGAAGGTGAGCCGCACGGCATAGGGATCACAGGACTCGTAACGCAGCTCCACCGGGATGCGGAAGGAGAGCTCCTCGGAAACGAGAAAGCTCATCATGACCTCTGCCTGTACGGACTCGCCCATCGCCTACCCCGTCATTCGCCGTCGACTGGCCGGGAATCAAACCTCTTACACTGGTGGCATCTTGCTGAACGTACACACCAGATCACAAGGAGTGAGTTTTCAGATACTGATAGAGATCGCCAGCGACCCCAGAAGACGCCCCATTTCTTCCTGCAAACGCTGCACTGCCGGCACCAGCCGGTCGGCCTGATTCGAGGGCAGGGAGATGGCCATGGTCGCGGCCGTGGTGCCGAGCGTGATCGGGATCGCCGCACAGACCGTCCCCAGGGCGTACTCCTGGCTCTCGGTCACCGGTGCCATCCGCTGCATGCGCTCCAGCCGTTTCAGCAGGATGCTGCCGTCACGCACCGTGTACGGAGTGACTGGCTGCACGGGATAGCGGTCGAGGTGGTCACGGCGGGCTTCCTCGTCGAGCTGCGACAGCAGGCACTGCCCGATGGCGTGTGCGTGCCCGGTCTCCCGGAAATCGGCCCACTCCTCGACCGCCGGGTTGCCCGGGGTGTCGGAGACGCACATGATCTCGATCTCGCCGTCGCGGTACATGGCGTAGTACACGGGGACACCGATCGCGTCCCGCCAGCGCGCCAGCGCGTCGACGACCGTGCCGCGACGTTTCTGCGCGGCACCGCTGCCGGCCAGCCGCTCTGCGGCCTCTCCGAGGAAGAACAGGCCCTTCTCACGGCGTAGGTATTTCTCGTGCACGAGGGTGCGCAACAGGTGGTACGCCGTCGGCAGGGCCAGCCCGGTCTCACGGGCCAGCTGTTTGGCCGGCGCTCCGTACGCGTGCTCGGCGACGCACTCCAGCAGGCGCATCGCGCGCTGCACGGACCCGATGAGGGTCACGGTCGGCGGGTCCGCGGCGGGGGGTGTGGGGTGGGGCTGCACAGGGAGCGGGTGCAGCTGGGCAGGTGCGGTATCAGCCGTGGCCAAGGGTGACTCCCGAAGCGCGAGGGGGCTGCCCCGTGCGGGGAACACGGGTGGGGGTGTACGCCCGTTGCGGGGTGGCCCCCGCGTGGAGTTCCGGACTCTAACCGCCGGTCACCGCTCGTAGGCAGCTCGTCACGGAAACTTCCCTCGCGCGAGGGAACCGGCGATTCCTGTTACCGCCACCGGTGTCCCACGGCTCTCACCAGTCGCTGCGCGACGACGAACTCGACGTGAACTTGCGTACGACGTAGATCAGTCCGCCGACGAGTGCCACGAAGACCAGCACCTTGAAGAGCAGCCCGATCACGAAGCCGACGACGCTCGCGATCAGGCCGCCGAACACCACCAGGGCGATGACCGGCACCGCAATCCACTTCACCCACCACGGCAGTCCCGTGAAGATCTCTCGCATCGCCCTCGTCCTTGCCTCTCCACCCGTCCGAGCGCCGGGTTCTTCGAAGTCCGGTCATCTGCCTGATGTCCTGCCTCGATGCTAGGGCGGCAGAGGTCCGGACGGGGGCCTCGGATCCCTTGTCCTCCCCTGACCGAACCCTTAGGGAACCCCGACGCGGCGGCTCAGCTCTCGGGCGGAGAGAACACCACGAGCACCCGCAGGTCCTCGCTGATGTGATGGAACTTGTGGGCGACCCCCGCCGGTACGTACACCACGCTGCCCCGGGCCACCTGGGTGGTCTCCAGGCCGACGGTGATCGCGGCGCGGCCGCTCACCACGAAGTAGACCTCGTCCTGTTCATGCGGCTTCTGGGGATCGGACGTGCCCGCGTCGAGGGCGTACAGGCCGACCGACATGTTCCTCTCCCGCAGGAACTGCAGATAGGCACCGTCGTTGGCGGCACGCTCCGCCTCCAGTTCGTCCAGCCGGAATGCCTTCATCGCCTCGTCCGCCCCTGCCTCACCGTTCGATTCCGATCACGTCTGCCACGATCAGACACATGATGAATTTCCTAGTCAAGACGATCGCCAACGCGGGGGCCCTGGCAGTCGCCGTGTGGCTGCTCGACAAGATCACGCTGACCGGAGGCAGCACGGGCGAGAAGGCCGTCACGCTGATCCTCGTCGCCCTGGTCTTCGGCCTGGTGAACCTCCTGGTCAAGCCGATCGTGCGGGTGCTCACCTTCCCGCTGTTCGTCCTGACGCTCGGCCTGTTCACGCTGGTGGTCAACGCGCTCATGCTGCTGCTCACCTCGTGGGTGGCCGACAAGCTCGACCTGAGCTTCCACGTGGAGGGATTCTGGACCGCGGTACTGGGCGGTCTGATCGTCTCGATCGTCTCCTGGGCCCTGAACGCGTTCCTGCCCGACAAGGACTGAGCCCCATGACCTACCGCGTCTGTTTCGTGTGCACCGGCAACATCTGCCGCTCGCCGATGGCCGAGGCCGTCTTCCACGCGCGCGTGGAAGAGGCCGGGCTCGGGGACCTGGTCGAGGCCGACAGCGCCGGTACGGGTGGCTGGCACGAGGGCGAGGGCGCCGACCCGCGCACCGTGGCCGTACTGGAGGAGAACGGCTACGGCATCGACCACACGGCCCGGCAGTTCCAGCCCTCCTGGTTCTCCCGCCTGGACCTGGTCGTCGCCCTCGACGCCGGCCACGCCAGGGCCCTGCGCCGCCTCGCTCCCACGGAGCAGGACGCGGCCAAGGTGCGCCTGCTGCGGTCGTACGACCCGGCCGTCGACAGCGGCGACCTCGACGTTCCGGACCCGTACTACGGGGGCGTGGACGGCTTCGAGCAATGCCTTGAGATGGTGGAGGCGGCGAGCACCGGACTGCTCGCCGCGGTACGCGAGCACGTGGAAGGACGGGCGGCATGAGCGATTCCGCTACAGACAACGGGGGCTCTACGGGGGCGGAGGCGTTCGCCGCCGACACCGGCGACGGCACGCGCGCGGTGCGCGCCGGGCTCCCCGAGCCGGTCAAGCACGAGCCGACCCTGCCCGGTCCGGTGTTCGCCGCCCACTTCCATCTCCCGGGTGATCCCACCGGTCCGTACACCTACGGCCGGGACGAGAACCCGACCTGGGCCCATCTCGAGCAGGCCATCGGCGAGCTGGAGGCGCCCGGGCGCGAAGACGTCCAGACGCTCGTGTTCGCCTCCGGCATGGCCGCGATCTCGTCGGTGCTGTTCTCGCAGCTGCAGGCAGGGGACACGGTCGTCCTGCCCAGCGACGGCTACCAGGTGCTGCCACTGGTCCGCGCCCAGCTGGAGGCGTACGGCGTTCAGGTGCGCACCGCACCGACCGGCGGCGACGCCCAGCTCGACGTCCTGGACGGGGCGAAGCTGCTGTGGATCGAGACGCCGTCCAACCCGGGGCTCGACGTCTGCGACGTCAGGCGGCTCGTCGAGGCGGCACACGCACGTGGCGCCCTGGTCGCCGTCGACAACACGCTGGCCACACCGCTCGGCCAGCGCCCGCTGGAGCTCGGCGCCGACTTCTCCGTGGCCAGCGGCACCAAGCAGCTCACCGGCCACGGCGACATCCTCCTGGGATACGTCGCCGGACGTGACGCCGAGGCCATGGCCGCCGTACGGCGTTGGCGCAAGATCGTCGGGGCCATCGCGGGCCCCATGGAGGCGTGGCTCGCGCACCGCTCGATCTCCACCCTCCAGCTGCGCGTGGACCGGCAGAACGCCACCGCGCTGAAGGTCGCCGAGGTGCTGCGGGCGCGGCCCGAGGTCAACGGGCTGCGGTATCCGGGGCTGCCCGACGACCCCTCGCACAAGATCGCCTCGCAGCAGATGCGGCGCTACGGGTGCGTGGTCTCCTTCACGCTGCCCACGCGCGCGCGTGCCGATCGTTTTCTCGACGCCCTGCGGCTCGTGGACGACGCGACGAGCTTCGGCGGCGTGCGGTCCACGGCCGAGCGGCGGGGACGCTGGGGCGGCGACGCGGTGCCGGAAGGCTTCGTCCGCCTCTCGGTCGGCGCGGAAGACCCCGACGACCTGGTGGCCGACCTGCTGCGGGCTCTGGAGGAATCGGCCGGCTGACCGCCGCCGCGCGTCCTCGGCGGACGTCCGGCCGGGTACGGCGGACGGTCCGAGCCTCCCCCCTCATGGCTCGGACCGTCCTCGGTTCCGCGCGCGAAGAACCGCGCGACCAAGGCTAGTTGACTCAGTGTCAGTGTCCAATCACCGTAGCGACAGCGACCTATCGACATATTTATAGTTGGGCACGGTCGGAGGCCGGGAGAAGGGCAGAAGAGGGGAAGGGTTTTCCGTGGATCTGGCCTTGCTGCGCACCTTCGTGACCGTGCACCGGGCCGGTTCCTTCACCCGCGCGGCCGCGCTGCTCGGCCTGTCCCAGCCGGCCGTCACCTCCCAGATCCGCACGCTGGAACGGCAGCTCGGACGCCCCCTGTTCCTGCGGCAGGCCCGTGGTGTCACGCCGACGACCATCGGAGACGAACTCGCCCACAAGGCCGCGCCGCATCTCGACGCCCTGGTCGAGATCACCGAAACCGGCCTGGACGACGGCTCCTCCCTGCGGACACTGCATCTCGCCGGGCCACCGGAATTCACCGCCGAGCGGGCGCTGCCCGCGCTCGCCGAGCTGACCGGCGAAGACGGTCATGGCTTCACCCTGCGGGCCTCCTTCGGAAACGCCGAGGAGACCCTGGAGGGGCTCGCCGCCGGACATCATGATCTGGCCATCGGAACGGCCCGGCCGCGCGGCGCTCTGCTCACGGCGACTCCGCTCTGTGACGAGGAGCATGTCCTGGTCGCGTCGCCGCACTGGACGGAACGGATCGACACCGGAGCACTCCGGCACGACGCGGCCCTCGCGCTGAAACACGTCCCCGTGGTCGAAGTGCACGAGTCGCTGCCCCTCGTCTCCCGCTACTGGGCGTCCGTCTTCGACTCCTGCCCTGCCGCTCCGGGCACGGTCGTCGTCCCCGACCTACGCGCGGTGCTGGCCTGCGTGGTCACGGGCGCCGGGCTCGCAGTACTGCCGCGCTATCTGTGCGCGGCAGCTCTGGAACGTGGTGAGGTCGTCGCCCTGTACGAGCCGGCGGTGCCGCCGCTACGGACGTACTTCCTGGTGGTGCGTACCGGCACCCTGGCGATGCCGCACATCGGGCGGGCCCATGAATCGCTGCTGCGCGCGGCCGCCGACTGGAACTGAGGAAACGGAGCCGGGCCGGGCGTGACCGGCCGCGGGGATGCCGACGAGGAGTGCCCTGAGGGACGTTCCGTCCCCGATGTTTCACGTGGAACCAGCCGGGCCACATTTCTCCCATGACCGTCCGACCCGTGGTCAAGCGCACCGCCCGCGCCGTTCTCCTGGACGGTGACGACCTGATCCTGATCAAGCGCACCAAGCCCGGCGTCGATCCCTACTGGGTCACCCCCGGAGGCGGGGTCGAACCAAGGGACACGACCGTCGTCGACGCCCTGCACCGCGAGGTGTACGAGGAACTCGGCGCCAAGATCACTGATGTGGTCCCCTGCTTCGTGGACACGGTGGAGCACATCGGCGAAGACGGCGGCGCCACCGGAGTGAAGGTTCAGCACTTCTTCGTCTGCCGTCTGGAGTCCATGGACCCGTCCCTGCGGCACGGCCCGGAGGTCGAGGAGCCGGCGGGCGAGTACGAGATCGTCCGGGTACCGTTCACCCGCGTCGGCATCGCCTCCGTCCACCTGGTACCGCTGTCGCTGCGGCACTACCTGGACGGCAACATCGAAGGGGTGCGAGCCATGCACGCCCCCGACCTCGGCTGACACCGACGGCAGCGGCCGGCCGGCCCCCTGACGTCCGGCAGGTGTCGGGGCGCTGTGCATACGGCCACGACATGGCCAAAAGGTCGCATGACCCTCCGGAAAGAGGTGGACGCGGGCGGCCCCTGTCGGACAGCCTGACCTGCGTGCCGACTCCTTCCCTCGCCTCGCTGCCCATCCGCCGTCTGACGCTCCGCGATCTCACCGCCTGCGCCGACTTGTCCGAGGACCGGGGGTGGCCACGCGAAGAGCACAAGTGGGGCCTCCTCCTCACAGCCGGGAAGGGCTACGGGATCGACGACCCCGGCGGCGGCCTTGTCACCGCCTGCGCGGTCACGGAGTACGGGCCGCAGGAACGTCCCTCGCTCGCGGCCGTCGGCATGGTGCTGGTCGCCGAGCGGCATGCCCGCCAGGGCGTCGGACGCCGCCTGATGCGCCACGTCGTCTCGGCGATGGGCACCACCCCCCTGACCCTGCACGCCACCCCGTACGGCCGGCCGCTCTACGAGGAGCTCGGCTTCAAGACCACCGGCCGGGCGGAAATGGTGCGGGGACACCTCACACCGGGCGGGCCCGCGCCCCGGATCGCCACACGTGCTGCCACAGCCGAGGACATCGCCGCCATCCTCAGGCTCGACGAGGAGGTCTTCGGTGCCGACCGCACGCACGTCATCACGCGACTGCCCGCATTCGCCGACCATCTGTGCGTCGCCGAGGACGGCGGCCGGCTGATCGGTTACGCCGCCGCCTGGCCCAACATGGACACGCACGTCGTGGGCCCGCTGGTCGCCCGTGACACCGAGACAGCAAAGGCTCTGGTCATGTCCCTGGCCTCCCGAACCGACCGGCCACTGCGCACCGACATCGACGTGCGCCACGAGGAGCTCCTGACCTGGGTGAAGGAGCGAGGTCTCGTCTCTGTCGCCTTCAACGCGGTCATGACGTACGGCATCACCGAGCTGCCGGGGGACTGGAGCCGGCGGTTCGCCCCACTGACCGTGGCGGCGGGCTGACCATCTTCCGATACGACGACGCCGGTCCCCGAAGGCTTCTCGGGGACCGGCGTTCGTGTTCTCGCAAGACCCGCGTTCAGGCAGACGTGGGGCTGCCCCCGGGCGAGGGCCTGCACGGCGGCCGAGGCGAAGGCGTGGTCGTGCTCCGACACCCCGCCGCCGACCCCGACCGGTCGTGGAGACGCTGGAGGCTCCCGTGCCTTCCTCGGCGTTCCCTGCTTAGGGTGCGGCCATGGAAGATCTTGAGATACGGCCCGCCGTCAAAGAGGACGTCCCCGCGATCGTCGCCCTGCTCGCCGACGACCCCTTGGGCGCCCAGCGAGAGACACCGGACGACATGAGCCCCTACCTGACCGCGTTCGAACGGCTCGGCGCCGATCCGAACCAGCACCTGGTGGTCGCCGTCCGTGAGAGCCGTGTCGTCGGCACGCTCCAATTGACGATCATTCCCGGGCTGTCCCGGCGCGGCGCGACGCGGTCGATCATCGAAGGAGTGCGCATCGATGCCGACGAGCGCGGCAGCGGCCTGGGCACCCGACTGATCGAGTGGGCGATCGACGAATCCCGTCGGCAGGGGTGCCAACTGGTCCAGCTGACGTCCGACAACACCCGCACCGATGCGCACCGCTTCTACGAACGACTCGGCTTCTCGGCCTCACACAGGGGCTTCAAACTCCAGCTCTGACGGATGGCTCCTCCCGCGGCGGCGCCCTGTTTCACGTGAAACAGGGCGCATGACCAGGGCAGGGACTGCCTAACCGATCCCCCGCCATCCCTCCGGAGCCACGCCTCCCGGCACCGGAGCCCCCTCGTCGTACGGCTGACGCGTGAACACGAACGACCCGAGATCCAGATGACTCACGGTCCCGTCCGGACGTCGCACCGCCCGGAGCACCTCTCCGGCGTAGTACGCCTCCAGCCCGGTCCAGGTGCCGTCACCGTTCGCCCGGAAGCGCGAGCGCCGACCGTTGCCCGACAGTGGCTCCAGCGAGACTCCCCCGTCGGGGGTCAGCCGCAGGGCGAACGCATGCGTCCCCCAGTACCACTGCCCGGCCAACTCCAGTACGGAGGTGTCGACTTCCTGCAATGGGCGCCACGGCTCGGGCATCCGCGGCTCGGCCTCGGCGACGATACGGACCAGGTCGGCGCCCACCACGGACAGCATCGGGCCGGAGGTGCAGTTGGCCAGCACCACCGCCGCCACATCGTCCTCCACACCGATGGTGAGGTTCGCCAGGAAGCCCGGCAGCGAGCCGGAGTGCCCGACGAGCAACCGCCCGCCCCAGTACTGGATCTGCAGCCCGAGGCCGTACGTCATGCCGTCCATGACATCCGTGGTCTCGGCCGGCGCGGCGGGCTTCCGCATCTCCCGCACGGTCGCCGCGCTCAGTACCTTGTCGTCCCCCTTGGCCATAAAGGCGGCAAAACGCGCCAGGTCACCCGTCGTTGACCAGAGCTGACCGGCCGGGGCCATCCGTCCGAGGTCCTCGGCGGGCTCCGCCAGCATCACGTCGGCCCACGGATGCACCGCCCAGCCACCGGCATGGGGGGCCTGCGGCCGGCCGGTCGTACGGTTCAGGCCCAGTGGTTCGAGTACCTCTCGCCGCAGCACCTCCTCCCAGGGAGCACCGCGCAGCTTCTCGACCAGCGCGCCGAGCAGCGTGTAGCCGGGATTCGAGTAGTGGAACCGGCGGCCCGCCGGATGCAGGAACGGCTGCTCGCCCAGTACATCGGCGAGTTCCGGGCGCAGAGAGCCGGGAGTCCGCTCCCACCACGGCGCCGGCGACTCGGCGGCAAGGCCGCTCGTGTGCGCGAGCAGCTCGGCGATCGTGGCCTCCCCCGCCCCGGTGCCCGGCAGGTGCTTCTCCAGCGGATCCCCGAGGTCGAGCACACCCTCGTCTCGCAGGCGCAGGACGAGAACGGCGGTGAAGGTCTTGGTGATGGAGCCGATCCGGTACTGCGTGTTCTCGTCCGGACCGTGCCCGTCCACCGATGTCCGCGCACCGTGCCACACGGTCCGCCCGTCCCGTACGACCGCCGCGACGAGCGACGGCGCGCGTCCTTCCGCCTGGGCGACCGCGATCCGGTGCAGCAGGGATCGACGGGTGGCGGGAAGCAGTTCTTCCTGAGGTGTCGTCATGACCCCAGTCCACCCGGCTCGGCATCCGGCGTCGAGCCGATTTCCCCGAGGAGGCTCAGGTCTGCGCCATGTCCACGAACCGAGAGTAGTGGCCCTGGAAGGCGACGGTGATCGTCGCGGTCGGACCGTTACGGTGCTTGGCGACGATCAGGTCGGCCTCGCCCGCGCGCGGCGACTCCTTCTCGTAGGCGTCCTCACGGTGCAGCAGGATGACCATGTCGGCGTCCTGCTCGATGGAGCCGGACTCACGCAGGTCGGAGACCATCGGCTTCTTGTCCGTACGCTGCTCGGGACCACGGTTCAGCTGGGACAGCGCGATGACCGGGATCTCCAGCTCCTTCGCCAGCAGCTTGAGGTTACGGGACATGTCCGACACCTCCTGCTGACGGCTCTCGGCCCGCTTGGAACCGCCCGACTGCATCAGCTGGAGGTAGTCGATGACGACCAGCTTGAGGTCGTTGCGCTGCTTCAGACGGCGGCACTTGGCGCGGATCTCCATCATCGACAGGTTCGGGGAGTCGTCGATGTAGAGCGGGGCGGCGGAGACGTCCGGCATCCGGCGGGCCAGTCGCGTCCAGTCGTCGTCCGTCATCGTGCCGGACCGCATGTGGTGCAGCGCCACACGTGCCTCGGCGGACAGCAGACGCATCGCGATCTCGTTGCGTCCCATTTCCAGCGAGAAGATGACACTCGGCAGGTTGTTCTTGATGGAGGCGGCTCGCGCGAAGTCCAACGCGAGCGTCGACTTACCCATGGCCGGACGAGCCGCGATGACGATCATCTGACCGGGGTGCAGGCCGTTGGTCAGCGAATCGAAGTCCGTGAAGCCCGTGGGGACACCGGTCATCTCGCCACTGCGCGAACCGATCGCCTCGATCTCGTCGAGCGCACCCTCCATGATGTCGCCGAGCGGCAGATAGTCCTCGCTGGTCCGCTGCTCGGTGACGGCATAGATCTCGGCCTGGGCCCGGTTGACGATCTCGTCGACGTCGTCGTCGGCCGCGTATCCCATCTGCGTGATCCGCGTGCCCGCCTCGACCAGACGGCGCAGGACGGCACGTTCGTGCACGATCTCCGCGTAGTACGCCGCGTTGGCGGCCGTCGGCACGGTCTGGACGAGGGTGTGCAGGTACGAGGCCCCGCCGACCTTGTTGATCTCGCCGCGCTTGGTGAGTTCGGCGGCGATGGTGATGGGGTCGGCCGGCTCGCCCTTGGCGTAGACGTCCAGGATCGCCTGATAGACCGTCTCGTGTGCGGGCTTGTAGAAGTCGTGGCCCTTGAGGATCTCGACGACGTCGGCGATGGCGTCCTTGGACAGGAGCATGCCGCCGAGGACGGACTGCTCCGCGTCGAGGTCCTGCGGCGGCACCCTCTCGAACGAGGATCCCGCCCCGTCCCATGCTCCGTTGTCCCGGCCGCGCTCGTGCTGCTCTTCGCGGCTTCGGACGCTGTCCTCACGCCGGCGGGAGGCGGGCAGACGATCACTGGGACCGCTGTCGGCCCACGGGTCGTCCAAGGGCTCGGAAATGCTCACCGAGCCACCTCCTCCCGTCCGCCGAGCGGACCTCGCCATGCCCCTCATTTCTACGGCACGGCACTGACAAATAAGACGCCCAACTCCGGTTCTGACGCGCCGGTTTTGTGACGGTTCACAAGCCGACGGACGGAGCAAGCGCCGGACCACGGTAGGCCCCCGGGCACCGTCAGCCAATCTGGTTATCCACAGGCCCTGTGGACGACCGGCCAGATGCTGTGGAGAACTTCCCGAAACCTGTGCACGACCCGGTGGACAGCCCTGTGAACAAGCCCGCACAACACTCCAAGAAACCGTTCTGACCTGCAGCTATACCGTCCACCGGCTGTGCAGAAGAAAAACTTTCCCAGGCAGATCAAGATCACTTCGAATCGTACACACGAGTGCACGTGACGAGACGGACCGTAAGGGTCTCAAAACCTTTGCATCTCTTACCTGTGGACGATTAGATTGGTGCTCATGACACAGGCCCCCGCGCGCCCCCGGACCGCCCGGCGCCAGCACGACCGAGAGATCGTCATGCTGGCCGTCCCGGCCTTCGGCGCACTCGTCGCCGAGCCCCTTTTCGTCATGGCCGACAGTGCGATCGTCGGCCATCTCGGCACGGCACAACTCGCCGGGCTCGGCGTCGCCTCGGCCCTTCTGACGACCGCCGTCAGCGTCTTCGTCTTCCTCGCCTACGCCACCACGGCGGCGGTCGCCAGGCGCGTCGGCGCGGGTGACCTGCAAGCCGCGATCCGACAGGGAATGGACGGCATCTGGCTGGCTCTGCTGCTCGGCGCCGCCGTCATAGCCGTCGTCCTGCCCACCGCACCGTCCCTCGTGGAACTCTTCGGTGCGTCCGACACCGCCGCCCCCTACGCGACCACCTATCTGCGCATCTCGGCGCTGGGCATCCCCGCCATGCTCGTCGTCCTCGCTTCGACCGGTGTCCTGCGGGGACTCCAGGACACCAGGACCCCTCTCTACGTGGCCATCGCCGGCTTCGTCGCCAATGCCGTCCTCAACGTCGGGCTCGTCTACGGTGCCGACCTCGGCATCGCCGGCTCCGCCTGGGGCACCGTCATCGCCCAGTGCGGCATGGCCGCGGTGTATCTCCTGGTGGTGATTCGCGGCGCCCGCAGGCACGGCGCCTCCCTGCGACCTGACGCTGCCGGTATCAGGGCCTCCGCCCAGGCCGGAGTGCCGCTGCTGGTACGCACGCTCTCCCTGCGGGCGATCCTGATGATCGCCACCGCGGTCGCGGCCCGCCTGGGAGACGCCGACATCGCGGCCCACCAGATCATCCTGTCCCTGTGGAGCCTGCTCGCCTTCGCCCTCGATGCCATCGCCATCGCAGGCCAGGCGATCATCGGCCGCTACCTGGGAGCGGGTGATGCGCAGGGCGCACGCGCGGCATGCCGGCGGATGGTGGAGTGGGGCGTTGCGGTCGGGGTCGTACTCGGTCTGCTGGTGGTAGTCACTCGTCCCGCCTTCCTGCCCCTGTTCACAGGAGATTCCGCGGTCAAGGACACCGCTCTGCCCGCTCTGCTGATCGTGGCTGCCTCACAGCCGATCTGCGGTGTGGTGTTCGTCCTGGACGGTGTTCTGATGGGCGCTGGTGACGGTCCCTACCTCGCCTGGGCGATGCTGGCCACGCTCGCGGTCTTCACGCCCGTAGCGCTTCTCATCCCGACGTTCGGTGGCGGTCTGACCGCCGTGTGGGCGGCCATGACGCTGATGATGACGATGCGCATGCTGACACTGTGGCTGCGCGCGCGATCGGGTCGTTGGGTCGTCACGGGTGCGACGCGCTGACCGTTTCACGTGAAACGTGGCCCAGGCGACGCACGGTGCCATGAAGATGGGGCCGCACCCCCGGGCAGGGGGGCGGCCCCATCTCATCGCTTCAGCTAGAGCCAGGCTCAGGCAGCGACAACCTCGATGTTGACCTTCGCGGCAACCTCGGGGTGCAGACGCACGGACGTCTCGTGGGCGCCCAGGGTCTTGATCGGCGCGCCCAGCTCGATGCGGCGCTTGTCGACCTCGGGGCCACCGGCAGCCTTGATCGCCGAGGCGACGTCGGCCGGGGTGACGGAGCCGAAGAGACGACCGGCGTCGCCGGAGCGGACGGCCAGGCGGACCTTCACACCCTCGAGCTGGGCCTTCACCTGGTTGGCCTGCTCGATGGTCTGGATCTCGTGGATCTTGCGAGCACGACGGATCTGCTCGACGTCCTTCTCGCCACCCTTGGTCCAGCGGATCGCGAACTTCCGCGGGATCAGGTAGTTGCGAGCGTAACCGTCCTTGACGTCGACGACGTCGCCCGCGGCGCCGAGGCCGGAAACCTCGTGGGTGAGGATGATCTTCATGAGTCGGTCACCCTTCCCTTATCGCGCGGTGGAGGTGTAGGGCAGCAGCGCCATCTCACGGCTGTTCTTGACGGCCGTGGCGACGTCACGCTGGTGCTGCGTGCAGTTGCCGGTCACGCGGCGGGCACGGATCTTGCCGCGGTCGGAAATGAACTTCCGCAGCATGTTCGTGTCCTTGTAGTCCACGTACGTGACCTTGTCCTTGCAGAACGCGCAGACCTTCTTCTTAGGCTTGCGCACAGGCGGCTTCGCCATGGTGTTTCTCCTGTGTGATCAAGAAGTTTGGGTACGGCCCGTCCCCTGGCCCGGCCAAGCCTCACGGCCCGGCCCGCAGCACTAGAAGGGGGGCTCGTCCGAGTAGCCGCCACCGCCGCCGGAGCCGCCGCCCCAGCCGCCGCCGCCCTGGTTGCCACCGGCGGGAGCGCCGGTCGCCCACGGGTCGTCGGCAGGAGCGCCGCCGCCCTGCTGGCCGCCACCGGGGCCGCCGCCCCAGCCGCCGCCCTGCTGGCCGCCACCGCCGCCGTAACCGCCCTGACCACCGCGGCCCGAGGTCTTGGTGACCTTGGCCGTGGCGTTGCGCAGGCTGGCGCCGACCTCGTCGACGTCCAGCTCGTAGACCGTGCGCTTGACGCCCTCACGGTCCTCGTAGGACCGCTGCTTCAGCCGGCCCTGCACGATGACGCGCATGCCTCGCTGGAGCGACTCGGCGACGTTCTCCGCCGCCTGGCGCCAGACCGAGCACGTCAGGAACAGGCTCTCGCCGTCCTTCCACTCGTTCGTCTGGCGGTCGAAGGTGCGGGGAGTGGACGCGACACGGAACTTCGCGACGGCCGCACCGGACGGGGTGAAGCGCAGCTCGGGGTCGTCGACAAGATTGCCGATGACCGTGATGACGGTCTCGCCTGCCATGGGGGAACCTCTCGGCGGGTTTGCTGCTGGCTGCTTGTGCTGCTACTCGAATACCGAGATCGGCTGAGCGGAAGGCTCAGTGGGTCTCGGGACGGAGGACCTTGGTCCGGAGGACCGACTCGTTCAGGTTCATCTGGCGGTCGAGCTCCTTGACGACCGCAGGCTCGGCCTGCAGGTCGATGACCGAGTAGATGCCCTCGGGCTTCTTCTTGATCTCGTACGAGAGACGACGACGGCCCCAGGTGTCGACCTTCTCGACCTTTCCGCCGCCGTCACGGACGACAGAAAGGAAGTTCTCGATCAGCGGGGAGACAGCACGCTCCTCGAGATCGGGGTCGAGGATGACCATCACCTCGTAGTGACGCATGTGGAACCCACCTCCTTTGGACTCAGCGGCCACGGTCGTTCCGTGGCAGGAGGGTCGTGATGCGTGAGCAACAGTGCCTGTCAGTAAAACAGCCGCCACTGACAATCAGGGGACGGCCGATGGTCCTGCCAGGTCGGCCCGGGTGACCCGGGCCCTTCCTGGTTCTGTCCGGGCAGACACCGGTGCAGACCGTACAGACTACCCGCACACCGGCTTCCGGTTGAAATCCGGCCGCGAGGGCAGTCAGTCTGTACACATCGGGTGTGTAGAGCGCTACGATGCGCCGCCTTTCGCAGGAGGTGCCCTATGGCACAGGCATTGCGACCCAACACCGCCGGAGGCCTCTTCGCCACGGACGGCAAGCCCCACCCCCTCCAGGACACCCTGATGGTGGTGACCCTGGTCCTGGGCCTCACGTCCTTCATCACGGCGATGTTCTCCCACCTGCACCTGCTCAGTTCCTGGGCGGGCCTGGTGGGCATCCTCACCGGCGCCTACGGCCAGTGGGTCTCCGTCACGACCCGCGAACGCTTCGGGCTGATCATCGGTCTCGGTGCCGCGGGAGTCGGATTCCTCCTGGGTATGGCGAACGGTGGCCTCTTCGGCGGGGTCATCGACTGACGCCACGGACACCGTCTTCCGAACACCACTGACCGCTCCGGCCGGCCCTCCGGCCGGAGCGAAGGTGTCCGGCGCCCGATCGGGCCTCTTCCGGGCGCAGTAGGCTTCGGCGCGAGAGCCGGAGCCCCTGTACCCATGGGGACACACCAGCCCGAGGAGCGCCCCGAATGAGCCTGACCCTGAGGACCATCAGTCGCGAGCAGCATCTGGCGTACATCCAGAGCCTGCCGGCGGCGAGTCACATGCAGGTCCCGGCCTGGGCTGATGTAAAGGCGGAGTGGCGCTCGGAGAACCTCGGCTGGTTCGACGACCGGACCGGTGAGCTGGTCGGTGCGGGTCTCGTTCTCTACCGGCAACTGCCCAAGATCAAGCGCTACCTGGCCTACCTTCCCGAGGGCCCGGTCATCAACTGGTTCGCGCCGAATCTGCAGGACTGGATCGAGCCGATGCTGGCGCACCTCAAGCAGCAGGGTGCCTTCTCGGTGAAGATGGGCCCGCCGGTGATCATCAGGCGCTGGGACGCGGCGTCGATCAAGAAGGGCATCCAGGACCCCGACGTCAAGCGCCTGCGGGACATCGAGGCCGACCACATCGAGCCGCGTGCCTTCGAGGTGGCCGACAAGCTGCGCCGCATGGGCTGGCAGCAGGGCGAGGACGGCGGTGCCGGCTTCGGCGACGTCCAGCCCCGCTACGTCTTCCAGGTGCCGCTGGCCAACCGCTCCCTGGAAGAGGTCCACAAGAACTTCAACCAGCTGTGGCGCCGCAACATCAAGAAGGCCGAGAAGGCCGGCGTCGAGGTCGTCCAGGGCGGCTACCACGACCTCGAGGAGTGGCAGCGTCTGTACGAGATCACGGCTGTGCGCGACCATTTCCGGCCGCGTCCGTTGTCGTACTTCCAGCGCATGTGGGCCGCCCTCAACAGCGAGGACCCCAACCGCATGCGTCTGTACTTCGCCCGCCACAACGGCGTGAACCTGTCGGCCGCGACCATGCTGATCGTCGGCGGGCACGTCTGGTACTCCTACGGCGCCTCCGACAACATCGGCCGCGAGGTCCGGCCCTCGAACGCGATGCAGTGGGCGATGCTGCGCGACGCCTACGCCCTCGGAGCCACCGTCTACGACCTGCGCGGCATCTCCGACTCCCTGGACGAGACGGACCACCTCTTCGGCCTGATCCAGTTCAAGGTCGGAACGGGCGGGCAGGCGGCCGAGTACCTCGGCGAGTGGGACTTCCCCCTGAACAAGCTGCTCCACAAGGCGCTCGACATCTACATGTCGCGCCGCTGACCCCACGTTCTGCGCGCCTGCAGCGTCAGCAACGGCTTCAATAGCTTCCATACCTCTGATACACCGCAGCCACGAGAAAGGTTCCAGGTCCGGCCATGGCGCTCACGCTCTACGTCGACACCGCGCGCTGGCGGGCGCATCACAAGCACGTCCAGGAGCAGTTCCCCGGGCTCGTGCCGGTCTGCAAGGGCAACGGTTACGGCTTCGGGCACGAGCGGCTGGCGGAGGAGGCCACGCGCCTGGGCTCGGACGTCCTGGCCGTGGGCACGACGTACGAGGCGGCCCGGATCAAGGACTTCTTCAGCGGTGACCTGCTGGTGCTGACGCCGTACCGGCGCGGCGAGGAGCCCGTGCCGCTGCCCGACCGGGTCGTGCGCTCCGTGTCGTCCGTCGACGGCGTGTACGGGCTCGTGGGCGCCCGTGTGGTCATCGAGGTGATGTCCTCGATGAAGCGGCACGGCATCAGCGAGCAGGACCTGCCGCAGCTGCACGCCGCCATAGAGAACGTCCGGCTGGAGGGCTTCGCCATCCACCTGCCCCTGGACCGCACCGACGGCTCGGACGCCGTCGAGGAGGTCATCGGCTGGATGGACCGGCTGCGGGCGGCCCGCCTGCCGCTGCACACCATGTTCGTCAGCCACCTCAAGGCCGATGAACTCGCCCGCCTGCAGCAGCAGTTCCCGCAGACCCGGTTCCGTGCCCGCATCGGCACCCGGCTGTGGCTGGGTGACCACGAGGCCACCGAGTACCGCGGCGCGGTCCTGGACGTCACGCGTGTGGCCAAGGGCGAGCGTTTCGGTTACCGGCAGCAGAAGGCGGCCTCGGACGGCTTCCTGGTCGTCGTGGCGGGCGGTACGTCCCACGGGGTGGGCCTGGAGGCCCCGAAGGCGCTGCACGGCGTCATGCCGCGCGCCAAGGGTGTCGCCCGGGCCGGCCTCGCCACGGTCAACCGGAACCTTTCGCCGTTCGTCTGGGGCGGCAAGCAGCGCTGGTTCGCGGAGCCGCCGCACATGCAGGTCTCGATCCTGTTCGTGCCTTCGGACGCACCGGAGCCGACGGTCGGCGACGAACTCGTGGCCCATCTGCGGCACACCACCACGCAGTTCGACCGGATCGTCGACCGCTGAGGACGACAGAGCGGCACGGGCCGGCAGGACAGGTAAGGGCCGTGCACGGGAAACCGTGCACGGCCCTTACTCATGAGCCTGTGGTGGTGGCTGCCGCCCTGCGGCGGACCGGTCGCGCTCGTTCGCTCACAGCGAACTCCCGGTCTCCCGTCCGGTGCCCCATTCCACAGGGGGCCCGGCGAAGTGGGCCGTGTGCCGGGAGGGATGGGCGGCGGGGCCGAGGACGAACACGTCCTTCGCGCCGTCGAGCACACCACCTGAGGGGTCGTCGGCACCGTGACGCCGGACCGGATCCCGGTCGGGCATGAGGATGTCCCTCACGACCATGACGCACAGGTACAGCGTTCCCAGCAGGTGCAGGCCGATGACCCAGTGATAGCCGTCCGTCGGCAAGCCCTTGTGGGCGTCTCCGCTGGTCGTGTACGCCAGGTACATCCAGATGCCCAGGAAGTACGCGACCTCGCAGGCCTGCCAGATCAGGAGGTCCCGCCACTTCGGCCGGGCCAGCGCGGCAAGCGGCACCAGCCACAGGACGTACTGCGGCGAATAGACCTTGTTGGTGAGGATGAACGCGGCGACGATCAGGAAGGCGAGCTGGGCGAACCGCGGCCGCCGTGGAGCGGCCAGTGCGAGCGCCGCGACGGCGCCGCTGCAGAGCAGCATCAGAAGCAGGGCGAGCGTGTTCACGGTGTCGGTGCTGAGCGGGTTGTCCGAGTTCTGCGCCAGGACCAGCCAGAAGGAGCCGAAGTCCACGCCCCGCTCCTGGCTGAACGTGTAGAACTTCGACCAGCCGTCGAAGGCGAACACCATCACCGGCACGTTCACCACGAGCCAGGCGACCGCCGCCCCCGCGAGAGCCGTTCCGTACTCCCGCCACTTGCCCGCGCGCCAGCACAGCACGAGCAACGGGCCCAGCAACAGGAAGGGATAGAGCTTGGCGGCTGTGGCCAGTCCCAGCAGGACGCCGAAGGCGAGGGACCGCCCCCTGGACCACATCAGCATCGCGGCGGCCGTCAGAGCGACCGCCAGAAGGTCCCAGTTGATGGTCGCGGTCAGGGCGAACGCAGGTGCCAGGGCGACCAGCAGACCGTCCCAGGGGCGCCGGGCGTGCGTGCGGGTCACGCAGACGGCGATGACGGCCGCGCACACCATGAGCATTCCGGCGTTGACCATCCAGTACCACTGCTGCTGGTCCTGGACGCTGCCGCCGCCCGGCGTGAGCCAGGACGCCACCTCCATGAACACGCCGGTCAGCACCGGATACTCGAGGTACTGCATGTCGCCGGGGAGCTTGTCGAAGTACGGCACAAGCCCGTCGATGAACCCACGCCCCTGGTAGAGGTGCGGGATGTCCGAGTAGCAGGCGTGCGTGTACTGCGAGCTGGCGCCGAAGAACCAGGCGCCGTTGTAGCAGGGCGCCTTCTGGACCAGGCCGAGGGCGAACATACCGATCGCCACGAGCGCGATCACCCGCACAGGGGTCCACCAGGACGTCCCGAGCAAGGCGCGCCGCCCGATGGGGCCGCCGAACAGCTCACTGCCGGCCGCGGCGACCTCGTCCTCCTTGGTCGGCCGTACCGGATCCGGCTCGCGCACGCTCGCTTGCGTCGATTCTGCACTGGGCATGGGGCACATCCTGCCGTACGAGTCTGGGAAAACACCGGGGCCGCCGCACCCTCGTGGATGCGGCGGCCCCGGTTTCACGTGAAACATGCGGGTGTTTCACGTGAAACGCGCATGCCGGGCGAACTGACGGCTAGCCGCTCGCTCCCCAGATGGTGCCTCCTTGCCCATTCCCGTTGCCGTTGCCGCCGCCGCTGTCTTCCCCGGACTCACTGGCCGAGGGAGAAGGCGACTGGCCTCCGTTGGCACCTCCGACGTCGTTGCCGGACGTCTCGTTGCCGCCGTTCTCCCCTTCGCCGCAGTTCCACTCGAAGACGCCACACGTGTCGGTCGGTGTGGGCGAGGGACTGGTCGGGGTCTGGCTCGGCGTCGGGCTCGGCGACGGGGTCGTCTCCTGCGTCTGGGAGGGCGAGGGAGTCGGGCTCGGGGGCGGAGTGTCGTTGATGACCTCGCCGATGGGCTCCGGGGTGGGGAACTTCTTCGCCGGCTGGCCCTTCAGCGCGTTTTCCATGTAGTCGTGCCAGATCTCGGCCGGGAACGACGCGCCGTGGATCTTGTCCTGGTCACCCGTTCCGTACATCTCCAGGAACGTGCGGTTCTTGATGGACTCGTCGTCCGGGTAACGGAACATGCTGACCGCGGTCGACAGCTGCGGGGTGTAGCCGACGAACCAGGCGGACTTGTTGCCGTCCGTGGTACCGGTCTTGCCCGCCACGTCACGCCCGGGCAGCTGGGCGGCGGAGCCCGTACCTTCGTCGACGACGGTCTTCAGGACGTCCGTGACGTTGTCGGCGACCTTGGCGGTGAAGGCCTGCTTGGTCGTGGCCTTGTGCGTGTAGATCGTGCCGTCCTTGCTGGCCACCTTGGTGACGGAGAACGGCTCGCGCTGCTTGCCACTGGCCGCGAAGGTGGCGTACGAGCCCGCCATGCGGATCGCGCTGGGGTCGGAGATGCCGATGGAGAAGGAGGGGTAGGTGGTGCCCGTCAGACTGGAGTCCAGCAGACCGGAGTCGACGGCGGCCTCCTTCACCTTGTCCAGGCCGACGTCCATGCCGAGTTGCACGAAGGCGGAGTTCACCGACTCCCGCATGGCCTCACGGAGATCGATCTTGTAGTCCGGCGGATCGCCGAGCGAGGCCTTGCCGTCATTCTCCTGCAGCCACTCCTCACCCTTCTCGTTCTGCCAGACCGTCCCGTCGTAGTTCTTGATCTTGAGGTTGTTCTTGCCGCTGTAGAGGCTCTTGGGGGAGACGACGGTGCGCTCGTCCTGCGCCTGGACCTCACCGAGGTCCGGGTCGCGCACGCCCCACTTCATCGCCGCCGCGAGCACGTACGGCTTGAACGTCGAACCGACCTGGGCACCGGTGACATCGGCGTTGTTGGTGAAGTGCTTGGTCGCGTCCGCGCCGCCGTAGATGGCCTTGATGGCACCCGTCGCGGGGTCCACGGACGCCCCGCCGAACTGGACGTGCGTGTCGGTCTTCGGGCGTTCCTCGGGCTTGATGTTGGCCTTGTAGACCTTGGTGACCGCGCTCTCGAGCTCCTCCACCTTCTTCTTGTCGAAGGTCGTGTAGATCGAGTACCCGCCCTGCTCCAGCTGGTCCTGCGTGACGATGTCGTTCTTGATCAACGACGACTTGGCGAGGTCGACCATGTAGCCGATCTGCCCGCCCAGCTGGGTGTTCGACCGGGGGTTCTGCACCTTGGGGAGGTCCGGGTACTTGGCCCGCTCGGCCTGGCTGAGGTGGCCGTACTCGACCATCTTGTCCAGCGTGTCCTGCATCTGGTTCCGGGCGCGCTTCTTGTTGGCTTCCGGCGTGGCGGCCGTGTCGATGGAGGTCGCACCCGCCGGGTCGTAGTAGGTGGCGCCCTTGAGCACGGCCGCAAGGAAGGCACACTGGCCCGGGTTCAGGTCGACGGCGTCCTTGTTGAAGTACGCCCGCGCCGCCGCCTGGATGCCGTAGGCCCCGCGGCCGTAGTACGCGGAGTTGAGGTAGCCCTCGAGGATCTCGTCCTTGGGTTCCTCGGCGCCGACCTTGATCGACACGAGGATCTCCTTGACCTTGCGGGAGATCGTCTGGGACTGGTCGTCCAGCATCGCGTTCTTGACGTACTGCTGGGTGATGGTGGAGCCACCCTGCGTGTCGCCACCCCGGGCCATGTTGAACACGGCACGGGCGATGCCCTTGGGGTCGATGCCGCTGTCCTCGTAGAAGGTCTTGTTCTCCTGCGAGATGACGGCGTTCTGCATCGCCTTGGGGATCTGCGAGAGATTGATGATCTGGCGGTTGCGCTCACCGCCCGTGGCGACCATCTGGCTGCCGTCGGACCAGTAGTACACGTTGTTCTGTGCCTTGGCGGTCTCTGCGACCACGGGGACGCCGACCATGGCGTAGGCGATGCCCGCGGCGACCAGCAGACTGCCGAAGAACCCGACACACAGACCGGACACCAGCTTCCAGGACGGCACCCAGCGGCCCCATCCGTCCCGGTCCCGGCGCGGATAGTCGATCATCCGCTTCCTGCCGGACGCGGCCGCTCGGCCCCGTCCGGGTCCGTTCGGGCCGCCGGGAGCGGCACGCCGGCCCCCACGTCCGGGCTCGGCCGCTCTGCGGCGGCCGCCTCCGCTCCGCTGTGCCGCGCGCCGGGCTTCGGCGCGACCACCGTACGGCCGGTCCTCGTCTCCCGGACCGTACGCGCCCGACTCATAGGAGCCGGACGGAGACCCTGTGGCGCCTCGCGGTGCCGCACGGCGGCCGGAGGACGAGCCGGACTGGCCGCGTCGGGCCGCGGCACGTCCGCCTCCCTGCGGCTGCGGCGGTTTGCGACGGTGCTCGCTCATCGAACGACTACTCCTCGGGCAGGCGCACCTTTGCGCGCCTGGAAACGGCGGCTGGTTTCCGGTCCCCCCGAAGTACGGATGCGGTCCCTTCCGCATTCACCCCGTACTGCACCGGGGACAAGGACGCCCCCAGGCGTCTCTCGGTTCCCGGTGGTGTGCATGGCGCACAGACTACGCACCGCCAAAACCCCCGAGGTCCGAAGTTCACCTCAAATCAGGCAACTTGCTTCCGATGAATCGGTGATGTGATCCCGTTCACGAGCCCCCCTCTTGTCGCACACGGAAGGCCGATCTATCGTCGTGATGTATCGAGTCGATACATCAGTGCGGCATAAAGACCACGACGACACCGTCACGGCACCCGCCGCCACGGGCCGCGGCAGAGAGGAGGCGACGATGAGCCGGCGTTCCGGGATCCTCGAGTTCGCCGTACTCGGCCTGCTCCGCGAATCCCCGATGCACGGCTATGAGCTGCGCAAACGACTCAACACGTCACTGGGTGTGTTCCGGGCGTTCAGCTACGGGACGCTGTATCCCTGCCTCAAGACGCTGGTCGCCAACGGCTGGTTGATCGAGGAGCCGGGGAACACCGACGAGGCCGCCGCTCCCCTCACAGGCCGCCGCGCCAAGATCGTCTACCGGTTGACGGCAGAGGGTAAGGAGCACTTCGAGCAGCTCCTCTCGCAGACCGGGCCCGACGCGTACGAGGACGAGACCTTCGCCGCTCGCTTCGCGTTCTTCGGGCAGACGTCACGTGACGTACGCATGCGCGTACTGGAAGGGCGACGCAGCCGGCTGGAGGAGCGCCTGGAGAAGATGCGGGCCTCCCTGGCCCGCACCCGGGAGCGCCTCGACGACTACACGCTCGAGCTCCAGCGCCACGGAATGGAGTCCGTGGAGCGCGAAGTGCGCTGGCTGAACGAGCTCATCGAGAGCGAGCGGGCGGGGCGGGACCTCCGGGGTTCCGCCTCCGAGGGGACCGCTCAACAGGACACCACATCAGGAACGACGGGCGGCCTGCCCCGGCCGGGGGACGACTCCCGGCCGGATACGCCCGGCGACACCGCCACGTGAGCGCCCAGTCAGGGCCTCACTCGTACACACAGGGAGCAACCGGAATGGGTTCGGTTCGCGTAGCCATCGTCGGCGTGGGCAACTGCGCCGCATCGCTGGTGCAGGGCGTCGAGTACTACAAGGACGCCGACCCGGCGTCCAAGGTCCCGGGCCTGATGCACGTCCAGTTCGGCGACTACCACGTTCGTGACATCGAGTTCGTCGCCGCGTTCGACGTGGACGCCAAGAAGGTCGGCCTGGACCTCGCGGACGCCATCGGCGCCTCCGAGAACAACACCATCAAGATCTGCGACGTGCCGAACAGCGGCGTCCAGGTCCAGCGCGGCCACACCCTCGACGGTCTCGGCAAGTACTACCGCGAGACCATCGAGGAGTCCGCCGAGGAGCCGGTCGACATCGTCCAGGTCCTCAAGGACAAGCAGGTCGACGTTCTCGTCTGCTACCTGCCCGTCGGCTCCGAGGACGCGGCGAAGTACTACGCCCAGTGCGCCATCGACGCCAAGGTCGCCTTCGTCAACGCCCTCCCGGTCTTCATCGCCGGCACCAAGGAGTGGGCGGACAAGTTCACCGAGGCGGGCGTGCCGATCGTCGGTGACGACATCAAGTCGCAGGTCGGTGCCACGATCACGCACCGCGTCATGGCGAAGCTGTTCGAGGACCGGGGCGTCATCCTGGACCGCACGATGCAGCTGAACGTCGGCGGCAACATGGACTTCAAGAACATGCTCGAGCGCGAGCGCCTGGAGTCCAAGAAGATCTCCAAGACGCAGGCCGTCACCTCCCAGATCCCCGACCGGGACCTCGGCGAGAAGAACGTCCACATCGGCCCGTCCGACTACGTGGCCTGGCTGGACGACCGCAAGTGGGCCTACGTCCGCCTGGAGGGCCGCGCGTTCGGTGACGTCCCGCTGAACCTCGAGTACAAGCTCGAGGTCTGGGACTCCCCGAACTCCGCCGGCGTCATCATCGACGCCCTGCGCGCCGCGAAGATCGCCAAGGACCGGGGCATCGGCGGCCCGATCCTGTCGGCGTCGAGCTACTTCATGAAGTCCCCGCCGGTCCAGTACTTCGACGACGAGGCCCGCGAGAACGTCGAGAAGTTCATCAAGGGCGAGGTCGAGCGCTGAAAGCCTCGGACTGAAGTCCGCTGAGGGTCCCCGGGTCACGTGACCCGGGGACCTTTGCCGTATGTGAGGCTGTGCCCCATGGCCGTCGTCCGTGACCTGCGCGTCCTGCTGCGTCTGAAGGGCTTCCGGCGCCTGCTCGCCGTACGCCTTCTCTCCCAGGGCGCCGACGGCGTCTACCAGGTCGCACTCGCCACCTACGTGGTCTTCTCGCCGGAGAAGCAGACCTCGCCCGCCGCGATCGCCTCCGCCATGGCGGTCCTGCTGCTGCCGTACTCCCTGGTGGGCCCCTTCGCCGGCGTCCTCCTCGACCGCTGGCGCCGCCGCCAGGTCTTTCTGTACGGCAACCTGCTGCGCGCCCTGCTCGCCTCGGTCACGGCCGTCCTGATGGTCGCAGCGGTCCCGGACTGGCTCTTCTACGTCTCCGCCCTGTGCGTCACCGCCGTCAACCGCTTCGTCCTCGCGGGCCTGTCCGCCGCGCTGCCGCGCGTGGTCGACGCAGAGCGCCTGGTGATCGCCAACTCCCTCTCCCCGACCGCCGGAACCCTGGCCGCCACGGCGGGCGGCGGCCTCGCCTTCGTCGTGCGTCTGGTGATCGCCGACTCCGACGCCGCCGTGGTGCTGCTCGGTGCCCTCCTGTACCTGTGCGGTGCGCTGGCATCGCTGCGCATGGCGGTGGGGCTGCTGGGACCCGACCAGGCGTTGGTACGGCCGAAGGTCGCCGTGGCGCTCGCCGGCACCGCCCGGGACCTGGTGGCCGGTGTACGTCATCTCACCGCGCCCGCACGCAGGGGAGCGGCCTGGGCGCTCGCCGCCATGACGCTGATGCGGTTCTGCTACGGCGCCCTGCTGGTCATGCTGCTGATGCTGTGCCGCTACGCCCTGACCTCGGACACGGACGAGGGCCTTGCTCTGCTGGGGCTGGCCCTGGGCATCTCCGGTGCCGGCTTCTTCGCGGCGGCCGTGATCACGCCCTGGGCCGCGGGAAGACTCGGCCCCGGCCGCTGGATGGCCGTGTGCGCAGGGATCGCCGCCGTACTGGAACCGGCTCTCGGCCTGCCGTTCGCCACCGCGCCCCTGCTGGCCGCGGCGTTCATCCTCGGGTTGGCGACCCAGGGCTCGAAGATCGCGACCGACACCATCGTGCAGTCATCGGTCGACGACGCCTTTCGTGGCCGGATCTTCTCCGTTTACGACGTGCTGTTCAATGTCGCCTTCGTCGGCGCCGCCGGAGTAGCGGCGCTGATGCTGCCGCCGGACGGAAGGTCGGTCGCGCTGGTCGTCGCGGTAGCGCTGATCTACGGAGCGATTGCCGTCGCTATGACACGGTTTGCTCGTCAGTAAGTGTCACATCAATGCCACAGAGTCCCAGTGGGCTACAGAGATGTCAGCGGGGACCGATAGCTTACGTGCGTCTTACTCGCGCCATGTTCGCGTCACGCACCTATGTTTGAGGGGGACCCCCAGTGACCACTCCGCCGCCCCAAGGCAACCCGTTCGCCCAGGGCCAGCCGCAGGCTCCGCAGCAGCCCCACGGGCAGAACCCCTTCGCCCAGGGTCAGCCGGGCTTCCCGCAGCAGCCTGGTCAGCCCGGCTTCCCTCAGCAGGGCGCTCCCTACGCTCCGGTTCCGCCGCAGCCGGCCCGTCGCAAGCTCAGCTTCAAGACGATCAAGAACATCGTCATCGCCGTGATCGTCGTCAGCGTGGCCGTGGGCGGCTACATCGCCAGCCGGGACGACGCCAACACCGCCGCGGTCGGCGACTGCATGCACCGCGGCAGCAGCGACGACAGCAACCCGGACCTCGAGGTCGTCGACTGCAGCGACGCGAAGGCACAGTACGAGGTGCTGGCCAAGATCGAGAGCTCCTTCACCACCGACGCCATAGCTTCGAGCCAGTGCGAGAAGGAAGCCAAGGACTTCCAGTACGTGTACAGCGAGAGCGGTGACGGCAAGGACTTCCTGCTCTGCCTGAAGGACTACAAGAAGTAGGGCAGAAGCCTCGGATGCCCGAAGGGGCGGTGTTTCACGTGAAACACCGCCCCTCGGCACGTTCGGCGGGGTCATGTTTCACGTGAAACATGACCCGTTTCACGACTCATCCCTCCTGCTCGGCCCACCAGGACTTGAGGGCGGCCACCGCCTCGTCGTGCTCCATCGGTCCGTTCTCGAGGCGCAGCTCCAGCATGTGCTTGTACGCCTGGCCGACGGCCGGGCCGGGACGGATGCCGAGGATCTCCATGATCTGGTTGCCGTCGAGGTCCGGGCGGATCGCGTCCAGCTCCTCCTGCTCCTGGAGCGTTGCGATCCGCTCCTCGAGCCCGTCGTACGCGCGGGAGAGCGCCGCAGCCTTGCGCTTGTTACGGGTCGTGCAGTCCGAGCGGGTCAGCTTGTGGAGACGGTCGAGCAGGGGCCCGGCGTCCCGGACGTACCGGCGGACCGCGGAGTCCGTCCACTCACCCGTGCCGTAACCGTGGAAGCGCAGATGGAGCTCGACCAGGCGCGAGACGTCCTTCACCAGGTCGTTGGAGTACTTGAGCGCGGTCATGCGCTTCTTCGTCATCTTCGCGCCCACCACCTCGTGATGGTGGAACGACACCCGCCCGTCCGACTCGAAGCGGCGGGTGCGCGGCTTGCCGATGTCATGCAGCAGCGCGGCCAGGCGGAGGGTCAGGTCGGGACCGTCACTCTCCAGAGCCATGGCCTGCTCCAGGACGATGAGCGTGTGGTCGTAGACGTCCTTGTGCCGGTGGTGCTCGTCACGCTCCAGGCGCAGGGCCGGCAGCTCGGGCAGGACATGCCGGCCGATGCCGCTGTCCACCAGCAGGGTCAGGCCCTTGCGCGGGTGAGCAGAAAGGATCAGCTTGTTCAGCTCGTCCCGGACTCGTTCGGCCGAGACGATCTCGATGCGCCCGGCCATGTTCTTCATGGCCTCCACGACCTCCGGAGCCACCTCGAAATCGAGCTGGGCGGCGAAACGCGCGGCCCGCATCATCCGAAGCGGATCGTCCGAGAACGACTCCTCAGGAGTGTCCGGGGTACGCAGCACCCGCTTCGCGAGGTCCTCCCGCCCGCCGTGCGGGTCGATGAACTCCTTCTCCGGGAGTGCGACGGCCATGGCATTCACGGTGAAGTCCCGGCGAACGAGGTCCTCCTCGATGGAGTCGCCGTAGGAGACCTCGGGCTTGCGTGAGGTGCGGTCGTACGCCTCCGACCGGTAGGTGGTGACCTCGATCTGGTAGCCGTCCTTCTGCGCCCCGACCGTGCCGAAGGCGATCCCGACCTCCCAGACGGCGTCCGCCCACGGGCGGACGATCTTCAGGACGTCCTGCGGACGGGCATCGGTCGTGAAGTCCAGGTCGTTGCCGAGGCGGCCGAGCAGCGCGTCCCGAACCGACCCACCGACCAGGGCAAGAGAGAACCCGGCCTCCTGGAATCGACGGGCAAGGTCGTCGGCAACAGGGGCGACCCGCAGCAGTTCACTCACCGCGCGGTGCTGCGCCTGACTCGGGGCACTGGGGTTGACTTCGTTGGCGTTCGGCACAACAGAACAGGGTACGTGGCCCGAGCAACCTCGGGCTCCCCCATTGATGGCACACCCCGCGCTCCCTTTTATAGGGGCATATACGGGACAGCACCGTGGGAGTCCCGGATCTTGTGGAGCACTCCGCGGCACTTCCCCTCGGCGCGCATCGTTACCATGCGTGGACGCACATTCCGAGACCACTGACGACGACGAGGGACGGGCGAGCGCGTGGCCGAGGCGGCAGACTTCCAGGTGACCAGTCCCTCACCTGCCCGCCGGTGGCTACGGCGCACCACGGCGCTGGTCGCCGGTGCGCCCCTGCTGGCCGGCCTGCTCCAGCTGCCCGCGGCCGGATCCGCACACGCCGACGGCCAGGCCTCCGCCAAGGCGGACTCGGACTCGGGCGCGGTGGCCGTCGCCATCGACTCGCTTAGCCCCGCCGCCCCCACGGACGGGGACACGGTGACCGTGTCGGGCACGGTGACGAACCAGGGCAAGCAGACGGTCACCGACGCCCACGTGGGCCTGCGGGTGGGCCCGCCTCTGACCACCCGCTCGGCGATCGACACGGTCGCCAAGAACAGCGACGACCTCCAGGGATCCATCGGCTCGCAGATCGACGACAAGTACGTCGAGAAGTTCTCCGAGCTCACTCCCGGCGTCGCCGAGCACTTCAACATCTCCGTCCCGGTCGACGAGCTGGACCTCGGCCAGGACGGCGTGTACCAGCTGAGCGTCGCGCTCTCCGGAGAGACGTCCGCCCAACCGTGGGAGCAGCTCCTCGGCATCCAGCGGACCTTCCTGCCCTGGCAGCCCGACGCGGCCGGCTCGAAGACCAGGACGACGTACCTGTGGCCGCTCGTCTCGACGACGCACATGGCGGCCGAGACGGGGCCGAACGAACAGCAGACGCCCGTCTTCCTCAACGACGACCTGGCCAAGGAGATCTCTCCCGGAGGCCGCCTCAACCAGATGGTGATGCTGGGCAAGGACCTCGACGTCACCTGGGTGATCGATCCCGACCTGCTCGCCTCCGTGGACGCGATGACGCGCAGCTATCAGGTCCGGGACGGCGACAGGACCACCAACGGCACCCACCAGGCGGTCGCCAAGCAGTGGCTCGCCGACCTGCAGGACGCGGTGGCCGACAAGGAGGTCGTCGCCCTGCCCTTCGCCGACCCTGATCTTGCGTCCCTGGCCCACAACGGCACGGACGTCACCGGCTCGCTCAGCCAGCTCAAGGACGCCACCGACGTCGTCGCCAACACGGTGGAGCCGATCCTCCACGTGAAGCCGAGCACCGACTTCGCGTGGCCCGTGGACGGTGCCGTGGACCGGTCGATCGTCAAGGTCGCCACCTCCGCCGGCGCCGACAAGGTGATCGCCCGCAGCGACAGCCTCCGGGAGACCAGCGGCCTGCCGTACACGCCCTCCGCGGCCCGCCCCATCGGCGGCGGCACCACGGCGGTCGTCGCGGACGCCCGGCTGTCCACGGCGTTCGAGGGCGATCTGACGAAGGCGTCCGCGTCCACGCTCTCGGTACAGCGGTTCCTGGCCCAGAGCCTGACGCTCGGCCTGCAGACCGGCAAGGAGCGCAGCGTCGTCGTCGCCCCCCAGCGCATGCCCTCCGGCAGCCAGGCCCGGGCGATGGCAGAGGCACTGACCGCTCTGCAGGGCGGCACCTGGTCCGAGTCCCAGAAGCTGACGGCGGCCGCCGCGGCCAAGCCGGACCCGGACGCCACCACGAAGGTCCCGGGAACGTCCTCCTACCCCTCCTCCCTGCGCAAGCAGGAGCTTCCGCGTTCCGCGTTCCAGCAGGTCGCCGAGACCCAGTACAAGCTCGACAACTTCAAGGTCGTCCTGTCGGACCCGTCCCGGGTGGTGACCCCCTTCGGGCGGGCCCTGAACCGGGGGATGTCCACGTCCTGGCGCGGCCGGGCGACGGAAGCGGGTTCCTTCCGCGACGGCGTGGAGTCGTACCTCGACGGGCTGACCAGCCGGGTCAGGCTGATCGACAAGTCGGAGACGAAGCTCTCCGGCCGCAGCGCCACGATCCCCGTGACGGTGCAGAACAACCTGGTGCAGGACGTCGGTCCCCTGGTGCTGCGGCTCACCTCGACGAACCCCACCCGCCTGGAGATCGGCGGCGCCGCCTACCAGGAGCAGCCGGTCTCGGTCTCCGGCGGCCACAGCCAGTCGGTGAAGTTCACCACGTCGGCGAACGCCAACGGCCGGGCGACGGTGATCGCCCAGCTGTACACGATGGACGGCCGGAAGTACGGCGCCCCCGTGACCTTCGACGTGAAGGTCACCGAGATCACGGCCACCGTGATGCTGGTCATCGGCGGTGGTGTCCTGCTGCTCGTCCTCGCCGGCTTCCGGATGTACACCCAGCGCAAGCGGGCCGCGGCCCGCGAGGCCGAGCAGGGCGATCCGGCGGCGGACGAGGCCGCGGACGGCCCGGAGAACCGGGAAGACCACGGCGAACGTCTTGGGCAGGAGTCCGAGGAACACGCCCGGGCAGACGGCCCGGAGCAGCCGAGTGACCCGACACCGGACACCGCAGCGGAAGACACCGACCCGTCCGGCACGGGTGAGAGAGTGGACCGTTGAGGATGTCGTGGCCGTGGGCCCGGGACGATGAGGTGGGGTAACCATGAACGCGCCGTACGACGGTGACCGCGGTCAGGCCGCGGGCGCCTCGGGGAACCCCGAGGGCCCGCCGCCCGAGCACGGCCAGGCGCCACAGCAGCCGCCCGCGGACACGTACCTCCAGGACGCCTACGACCAGGACCCCTACCGGGCGCAGGACCTGTCCGCCCAGGACCCGGTCTCCGAGGCCCTCTACGACCGGGCCTCGCATCCCCCGCCGCCCCCGGGCACCTACCCGCCGCAGCCGCCCCTGTACGGTCGGCCTTCCCAGTCGCCGTACGCTCCCGATCCCCGCGTCTGGGCCCAGCCTCCTGCACCCGAGCCGGAGGGGCCGACGCAGTACCTGCCGTACGGCGACGACCCGCGGACGACCCAGTTCGTCGGCGTGGACGACCTGGTCACCCAGGCCGGTGAGCAACGTCATGAGCCGGACGCCTTCGCGCACCTCTTCCGGGACCAGCAGCAGGGCGGCGGCCACCCCGCGTACGACGACCCCCTGTCGGTCCCCGGCCCCTCCCCGGCGCCCGGGCAGTACGGCGGAGCACCGGGCCCGGGCCAGTACGGAGACGCACCCTCGCCGGGCCAGTACGGAGGCGCCCAGGCCCCCGGCCCCTACGGTGACGTCCAGGCCCACGGCGGGTACGGTGCCGCTCCGGCGCCGGACCGGCATGCGGCACCCGCCCCGGGCCAGTACGCGACGGCGCCGACGCCGGAGGCCGCCGAGGCTCCGCTCCAGGAGCCGGAGGCCGCACCGGCCGCTGCCGCGCCCAGGAAGGGCGGACGGGCGGGCGGTCTGCTGAAGTCCAGTGCCGTGATGGCGGCGGGCACGATGGTCTCCCGCCTGACCGGGTTCATCCGCTCCGCGATGATCGTCTCGGCTCTGGGTCTCGCCCTGTTGGGCGAGTCCTTCCAGATCGCTTACCAGCTGCCGACGATGATCTACATCCTGACCGTCGGTGGCGGCCTCAACTCGGTGTTCGTCCCGCAGCTCGTCCGCGCCATGAAGGAGGACGACGACGGCGGCGAGGCATACGCCAACCGGCTGCTGACCCTGGTGATGGTCGCCCTCGGCGTCCTGACGGCACTCGCCATGCTCGCGGCGCCGCTGCTGGTCCGCGCGCTGTCCAACCCGGTGGCCTCGAACCCGGAGGCCAATGACGTCGCCGTCACCTTCACCCGGTACTTCCTGCCGTCCATCTTCTTCATGGGCATCCATGTGGTGATGGGGCAGATCCTCAACGCCCGCGGCCGCTTCGGCGCGATGATGTGGACACCGGTCCTGAACAACATCGTCATCATCGTCACGCTCGGTGCGTTCATCTGGGTGTACGGCACGGCCGAACACTCCGGCATGACGGTCGCCAGCATCCCTCCGGAGGGCGAACGGCTGCTCGGCGTCGGCGTCCTCCTCGGGCTCGTGGTCCAGGCGCTGGCGATGGTTCCCTACCTGCGTGAGACGGGCTTCAGGCTGCGGCTGCGGTTCGACTGGAAGGGCCACGGCCTCGGCAAGGCGGCGATGCTCGCCAAGTGGACGATCCTCTTCGTCCTCGCCAACCAGGCAGGCGCCCTCGTCGTCACCCAGCTCGCCACCGCGTCCGTCACGGACACCAACATCCCGGGCACCGGTTTCAGCGCGTACGCCAACGCACAGCTGATCTGGGGCCTGCCGCAAGCCATCATCACCGTCTCCCTGATGGCCGCCCTGCTGCCCCGCATCTCACGGTCGGCAGCCGAGAACGATGCCGGCGCGGTCCGCGACGACATCTCGCAGGGCCTGCGCACGACGGCCGTCGCGATCGTGCCGGTCTCCTTCGGGTTCGTCGCCCTGGGCATCCCGATGTGCACGCTGATCTTCGGCTCCTCGGGCACCGGCGCGGCCACCAACATGGGCTACATGCTGATGGCGTTCGGCCTCGGCCTGATCCCGTACTCGGTGCAGTACGTCGTCCTACGCGCCTTTTACGCCTACGAGGACACCCGGACGCCGTTCTACAACACCGTCATCGTGGCCGTCGTCAACGCGAGTGCCTCGGCCCTGTGCTTCTTGCTGATCCCGCCGCGCTGGGCCGTGGTCGGCATGGCCGCCGCCTACGGTCTGGCCTACGCGATCGGCGTCGGCGTCGCCTGGCGCCGGCTGCGCAAGCGGCTCGGCGGAGACCTGGACGGCGCCCGCGTACTG
The DNA here is from genome assembly GCF_014650995.1 of Streptomyces viridiviolaceus. GTDB lineage: Bacteria > Actinomycetota > Actinomycetes > Streptomycetales > Streptomycetaceae > Streptomyces > Streptomyces viridiviolaceus. The sequence continues at coordinate 191,127 of NZ_BMWA01000004.1, read as the reverse complement.
CGCACCTACGCCCGCCTGTGCATCGCGTCGGTGCCGGCCGCGCTGCTCAGCGGTGCGGCCTGCTACGGGATCAGCCAGACACTCGGCCAGGGCGTGGTCGGTTCGTTCGCCGCGCTGCTGGCGGGCGGAGCGGTCCTGCTCGGCGTCTTCTACATCGGCGCCCGCCGCATGCGTATCGAGGAGGTCAACTCGCTGGTCGGCATGGTTCGCGGACGCCTGGGACGTTGAGACCGGGGGTAGGCGCACAACCATCGTCCGCCTCTGTGTGTCGTGCATAGCGGCGGACTGTGGGCACAATTGGTTTCGGCGTCGGACGGCGCGCAACGGGTGTCCGGCGCGCATCGAATGGGGAGGCAGGAACGACGGTGGCCGAACGGAGCACAGCTGCCGTCGACGTGGCAGACAACAGCGGCGAGCAGTCGCTGACCGCACAGGCGGACCAGTCCACGGCCGACGGGGTGGCCAACAACCGGGAGCGGGACACGGACAGCGACGAGGGACAGGGAAGCGCCACGAGCGAGGAATCCGGCAAGGCCTCGCCTCCCGAACTGCACAGCGGGCACAAGCTCGCCAGACGCTACCGCCTCGAGGAGTGCGTCACCCGTCTGGACGGATTCAGCAGCTGGCGGGCCGTCGACGAGAAACTCCGCCGAGCCGTCGGGGTCCACGTCCTCCCCGCCGACCACGCCCGGGCCCGCTCGGTGCTGGCCGCGGCACGCTCCTCCGCCCTCCTCGGCGACCCCCGCTTCGTGCAGGTGCTGGACGCCGTGGAGGACAACGACCTCGTCTACGTCGTCCACGAGTGGCTTCCGGACGCCACCGAACTGACCGCGCTCCTCGCCTCCGGCCCGCTGGAGGTGTACGAGGCGTACCAGATGGTCAGTCAGGTCGCGTCCGCCATGGCCGCCGCCCACCGCGAGGGCCTCGCCCATCTGCGCCTGAGTCCCAACGCCGTGCTGCGCACGTCGACCGGCCAGTGGAGGATCCGCGGGCTCGCCGTGAACGCCGCGCTGCGGGGTATCAGTTCGGACACCCCTCAGCGCACCGACACTGAGGCCATCGGCGCGCTGCTGTACGCCGCGCTCACCCAGCGCTGGCCCTACGAGAGCGACGCCTACGGTCTGGCCGGCCTGCCCAAGGACATCGGGCTCATTCCGCCCGACCAGGTGCGCGCCGGTGTCCACCGCGGTCTGTCCGAGCTCGCGATGCGGGCGCTCGCCAACGACGGCGCCACCGCATCCCGCCACGAATCTGCGTGCACCACGCCGGAGGAGCTGGTGAAGGCGATCGGCGAGATGCCCCGCATCCGCCCGCCGGAGCCCGCCTTCACCGCCCCGCCCGAGTACCAGCGCACGACGTACCAGCAGGGCACGTACGGCCGGCCGGCACCGCGCCCCGGCGCCGCCCAGCCGGTGCCGGCCCCGCCGCCCCCGCTGCAGAGCCGCACCGGCAAGGCACTCAAGTGGGGCGTCTCCGCCCTGCTGATCGCCGCTCTCGGTCTGGGCAGTTGGCAGCTGGCGGACGCTCTCATGGAACGGGGCGGCAAGGCCGACGACCAGAACCAGACGCAGACGACGGACGGCAACGACAAGAACGACAAGCAGACCAGGCCGACCAAGCCGATCGCCGTCCAGGGCGCACAGGAGTACGTCGCCAAGGGCGACGCCCAAGCCGCCGGGGACGTGGCCAAGACCTACGACGGAGACAGCTCGACGTACTGGCGTACCAAGAGCTTCGTCGACGGTCCGGAGATGAAGCCGTCCTTCAAGCCCGGTGTCGGCATCGTCTACGACCTGGGCTCGGCCCAGACGGTCTCCTCCGCCTCGATAGGGCTGCGGTTCAGCGGGGACCACACGACGGTCACTCTGTACGCCACGGATTCGCTGAGCCCTGCCGGGCCCGTCGACTCGATGCAGAAGCTCGGCACCACCACCACGAGCGGCAGCTCCGCCACGGTGAAGGTCAACAAGCCGGCGAAGACCCAGTACGTTCTGGTCTGGTTCACGGCCCTGCCGTACGCGTCCGGTGACGAGTACAGCAACGCCGGATACAAGCAGGCGGTCACCGACGTGACGTTCAAGGGCTGAGAGCCGCCGAACACAGGGGGAGGGGGTCCGATGGCAGATGACACCGCATACGGCGACACCAGCGATCAGGACCTCCTGGCCCGCCACGTGGAAGGCGACCCGGACGCCTTCGGCGAACTGGTACGCCGCCACCGGGACCGCCTCTGGGCCGTGGCCCTGCGCACCCTGGGCGACCGCGAGGAAGCCGCTGACGCGGTCCAGGACGCCCTCGTCTCCGCCTACCGGGCCGCCCACACCTTCCGCGGCCAGTCGGCCGTCACGACCTGGCTGCACCGGATCACGGTGAACGCCTGCCTGGACCGCGCCCGTAAGGCGGACACGCGGAAAACGTCTCCCGTCGACGACACCGAACGACTGGAGCAGCTCCTCGAACCCCACGAGTCGGCATCCGCACCGGCCGAGCGCAATGATCTGCACCGCCAGTTGCTGGAGGCGCTGGAGACCCTGCCGCCCGACCAGCGGGCGGCTCTCGTCCTGGTGGACATGCAGGGCTACCCCGTCGCCGAGGCCGCTCGGATCCTCGAGGTGCCGACCGGCACGATCAAGAGCCGGTGTGCCCGTGGCAGAGCCAGACTCCTGCCGCTGCTCACTCATCTGCGCCCGGAAGGCAGCGGCGACGGCAGGAACCGGGGCGCGGAACGGAACCGGACGCAGGGGACATCCGTCCCACCCGCAGCGGGTCCGCGCCGGGCGGGTCCGCCGGACGCGGGGCCGAGCGATTCAGCCGCAGTGAAGGGCGGAGGTGGACGAGCGTGACGTCGTCGACGACAGACATGGCCGGGCACCCGGACGTCGCGGAGATCTCCGACCTCGCCGAGGGCCTGCTGCCACGGTCGCGAACCACCGACGTACGGCGCCATCTGGACTCCTGCGAGCTGTGCGCGGACGTCTACGCGTCGCTGGAGGAGATCCGCGGACTGCTCGGCACGCTGCCGGCGCCGGCACGGATGCCGGACGACGTAGCGGGCCGTATCGATGCCGCACTCGCAGCGGAGGCGCTGCTCAGTGCGACGCCCCCCGAGTCCGCGGCTCCCGCGTCTGCCGACGCATCCCCCGTCCCCTCCGGCGGGGACAGCAGCGCCGATGTTTCACGTGAAACATCGGCACCGGCAGACCGTCCTGCCGGCCACGCTCGCTCCTCCACCACCGGCCCGGGCCGCAAGAACCGCAGGAGGAGCGGACGCCGCAAGATCGCCGCTCTCGGGGCCGTCGTCGCTGCAGCCGCGCTGGGGCTCGGCTCCGTGATCGTGGCCTCCGTCACCGGCGGCAACACGCCCGACGACACCGCGCAGGGACAGCAGACGCTTGCCGACACCTTCTCCGAGGGCGAGCTGCGGGAACAGGTGACCACTCTCCTCTCCGAGGAGCAGGGCACGCCCCGAACGCCGCACAGCTTCGGCGTGGAGTCCGAGGGGGGCGCCGAGAACCGGGTCTTCACGCAGCCCACGGTGCCCGAGTGCATCCAGAAGGGCATCGGCCGCAACGATGCGGCGCTCGCCACGGAGGAGGGCGTCTACAAGGGCAGGGAAGCGCTGCTCGTGGTGCTGCCCGATCCTTCCGACGACAGCAGGATCACTGCCTACATCGTCGAGGCGAGCTGTGTGTCCCACGCCTCGTCCACCGCTGCCGAGGTCCTCCTGAAGGACACCTACGCCCGGTCCTGACCTGGGCGACACCGGCGCTTGTTCTTCGCGGGAATGCGTGCCCCTTAGGATCCGTTGGGTGGGGTGAGAGCTCCGAGAAAGCTCCCACCGGTCCTGAAGACGCAGTCCAGAGACGAGGAATGAAGCCGTGAGCGACGTCCGAAACGTGATCATCATCGGCTCCGGGCCCGCCGGGTACACGGCGGCGCTCTATACCGCACGCGCGTCGCTGAAGCCGCTGGTGTTCGAGGGCGCCGTCACCGCGGGCGGTGCGCTGATGAACACCACCGAGGTCGAGAACTTCCCGGGCTTCCAGGACGGCATCATGGGCCCCGAGCTCATGGACAACATGCGCGCCCAGGCCGAGCGCTTCGGTGCCGAGCTCGTCCCGGACGATGTCGTCGCCGTCGACCTGGCCGGTGACATCAAGACCGTCACGGACACCGCGGGGACCGTCCACCGGGCGAAGGCCGTCATCGTCGCCACCGGTTCGCAGCACCGCAAGCTCGGCCTGCCGAACGAGGACCTCCTCTCCGGCCGCGGTGTCTCCTGGTGCGCGACCTGCGACGGCTTCTTCTTCAAGGACCAGGACATCGCCGTGATCGGCGGCGGTGACACCGCCATGGAGGAGGCGACGTTCCTGTCGCGCTTCGCGAAGTCGGTGACCATCGTCCACCGCCGCGACACCCTGCGCGCCTCCAAGGCGATGCAGGAGCGTGCCTTCGCCGACCCGAAGATCACGTTCGTCTGGGACAGCGAGGTCGCCGAGGTCCAGGGCGACCAGAAGCTCTCGGGCCTGAAGCTGCGCAACGTCAAGACGGGTGAGCTCTCGGATCTCGCGGTGACCGGTCTGTTCATCGCCATCGGCCACGACCCGCGCACGGAGCTCTTCAAGGGTCAGCTCGACCTGGACGCGGAGGGCTACCTGAAGGTCGACGCGCCCTCGACCCGCACCAACCTGACCGGCGTCTTCGCCGCCGGTGACGTGGTCGACCACACCTACCGCCAGGCGATCACCGCGGCCGGCACCGGCTGCTCCGCCGCTCTCGACGCCGAGCGCTTCCTCGCGGCGCTCAGCGACGAGGACAAGGCCGAGCCCGAGAAGACCACCGTCTGACCCCCATCCGCCCCACGCACCAACCAGTTAAGGAGCCCGCCGTGGCCGGCACCCTGAAGAATGTGACCGACGACTCCTTCGAGCAGGACGTCCTCAAGAGCGACAAGCCCGTCCTGGTGGACTTCTGGGCCGCCTGGTGCGGTCCGTGCCGCCAGATCGCCCCGTCCCTCGAAGCGATCGCCTCCGAGTACGGCGACAAGATCGAGGTCGTCAAGCTGAACATCGACGAGAACCCGGGTACGGCCGCCAAGTACGGCGTCATGTCGATCCCGACCCTGAACGTCTACCAGGGCGGCGAGGTCGCCAAGACGATCGTCGGCGCGAAGCCGAAGGCCGCGATCGTTCGCGACCTCGAGGACTTCATCGCCGACTGACGTTTCACGTGAAACACGAATGGGCCAGCCCGGACGGGCTGGCCCATTCGCATGACAGCAACCTCAGCACGCACCCTTCACAGCGGCCTGAGCGCCGGTTCCTTCTGCACGGCCCCCAGGAGCCGGTCGAGCGCCATCTCCACGTCTTCCTTCCAGGAGAGCGTGGAACGCAGCTCCAGCCGCAGCCGCGGATGGCTGGGATGCGGCCTGACCGTCTTGAAGCCCACAGCCAGCAGATGATCCGCCGGCAGCACGCAGGCGGGTTCCTTCCACCGGGCGTCCCCGAACGCCTCGATCGCCTTGAAGCCCCGCCGCAGCAGATCCTTGGCGACCGTCTGAACCATCACTCGGCCCAACCCCTGGCCCTGGTAGCCCGGCATGATGAACGCGGTCATCAGCTGCACCGCATCGGGTGAGACAGGGCTGGTGGGAAACGCCGTAGAGCGCGGAACGTAGGCGGGAGGCGCGTAGAGCACGAATCCCACCGGAACGTCGTCGACGTAGACCACCCGTCCACACGATCCCCAGTCCAGCAGGACGGCCGAGATCCAGGATTCCTTCTCCAGTGCGGCCGTGCCCGCGCTTACCGCTGCTTCACCGCTGACGGGGTCCAGCTCCCAGAAGACACACGAGCGACAGCGCTGGGGAAGGTCCTGAAGATTGTCCAGCGTGAGCGGTACGAGCCGACGCCCCATGAAAGCTGTTCCTCGCTTCCTTCGCCCGCCGCACCGCGTGCGGCGGTCAGAGCACTCCGTTCCCTGAGCAGACTGCCGATGAACCCACCGACCGCACCCAGCCCCAAACCTGCGCTCACCAGCCCGGTGCGGCTCATGGTTCGCATGGCCCCTGCCTTCCTCTCAGAGGTACTGCCAGGTGATGGCGCCATCCCGATCGCATCGTATCCACAATGCGATCGACCCCGATACCGACAGAAAGCAAAGGGCGGGCCGTGTTCCGGTACGCACCGGTCACGACCCGCCCCCCGCCGGCAGCTGGAGCAGCATCGAACGCTGCCCTGCCCGGGGCTCAGGAGTCGGATTCCTCTTCCGCGTCACCCTCCAACAGGCTCTTCTGCATCACGGGCCCCTCGCCGGGAGCAAGGGTGCCGAGGATGCGTTCGAGGTCCTCCATGGAGGCGAACTCGACGGTGATCTTGCCCTTCTTCTGCCCCAGGTCGACCTTCACCCGCGTCTCGAAACGGTCCGAGAGCCGGGTGGCAAGGTCGGACAGAGCCGGGGACACCCGCGCCCCGGCCCGCGGACCCTTGGCACGCCCCGCCTTCTGCGGACGGGAACCCATCAGGGTCACGATCTCCTCGACGGCCCGCACCGACAGCCCCTCGGCCACGATCCGATGCGCCAGCCGGTCCTGCTCCTCCGAGTCCTCCACGGAGAGCAGTACACGAGCATGGCCTGCGGAGAGCACCCCGGCGGCGACGCGCTTCTTGACCGCCGAGGACAGCTTCAGCAGGCGCAGGGTGTTGGACACCTGCGGCCGGGAACGCCCGATGCGGTCCGCCAGCTGGTCGTGCGTGCAGTTGAAGTCCTTCAGCAGCTGGTCGTAGGCGGCGGCCTCTTCCAGAGGGTTCAGCTGAGCACGGTGCAGGTTCTCCAGAAGGGCGTCCAGGAGGAGCTTTTCGTCCTCCGTGGCCCGCACGATCGCCGGGATGACCTCCAGACCCGCCTCTTGGCAGGCCCTCCAACGTCGCTCGCCCATGATGAGCTCGTAGCGAGACGGGCCCGTCTGCCGAACGACGACCGGCTGCAGGAGACCGACCTCCTTGATGGAGGTGATGAGCTCGGCGAGGGCGTCCTCGTCGAAGACCTCACGCGGCTGCCGCGGGTTCGGCTTGATGTCGCCGAGGGGGATCTCCGCGAAGTACGCCCCCATGGGAGCCGCAGGGGCTCCCGCAGCACCCGGTGCGATCGCGCTCTCTGTTTCACGTGAAACAGACGGCAGCGTGGCCACCTTCGCCGCGGCCACCCCGCGGTCGCCCGCCGGGACGGGCACGGTCGCAGGGGAAGGGGTGCCCGCATTCCCCAGCGCCGCCGAGGCCACCGTCTTCTCCGTCGGGGCTGCTGGGATCAATGCCCCAAGACCGCGACCCAACCCCCTCCGTCGCTCGCTCACTGGATCCCCTCCACCATGCTCGGGTCGTTCTGGGCGCCGATGTGGGCATGCGTCGCGTCGTAGGTGACGCCGACGCCCTTCAGCGCGATCTCTCGTGCCGCCTCCAGATAGGAGAGGGCTCCGCTTGATCCTGGATCGTAGGTCAGCACCGTCTGCCCATAGCTAGGCGCCTCGGAGATCCGGACGGAACGGGGAATGCTCGTCCGCAGCACCTCGTCGCCGAAGTGGCTGCGCACCTCGTCCGCGACCTGGGACGCGAGCCGCGTCCGGCCGTCGTACATGGTGAGCAGGATCGTCGACACATGGAGCGTCGGGTTGAGGTGCCCACGCACCAGGTCGACGTTCCGTAGTAGCTGACCCAGACCCTCCAGCGCGTAGTACTCGCACTGGATCGGGATGAGCACCTCCTGGCCCGCGACGAGTGCGTTGACCGTCAGCAGACCGAGGGAGGGCGGGCAGTCGATGAGGATGTAGTCCAGCGGCTGCTCGTACGCCTGGATGGCGCGCTGCAGTCGGCTCTCCCGCGCCACCAGGGAGACCAGCTCGATCTCCGCACCGGCGAGATCGATCGTGGCAGGTGCGCAGAAGAGTCCCTCGACATCGGGGACGGGCTGGACGACATCCGAGAGCGGCCGACTCTCCACCAACACGTCGTAGATGGATGGCACCTCGGCGTGGTGATCGATGCCCAGGGCAGTGGACGCGTTGCCCTGCGGATCGAGGTCGACCACCAGAACACGGCCGCCATGCAGAGCCAGCGACGCGGCGAGATTGACGGTCGTCGTCGTCTTGCCCACGCCACCCTTCTGGTTGGCGACCACGATGACTCGGGTCTGCTCGGGCCGCGGCAGGCCCTCGCCGGCGCGGCCCAGAGCCTCCACCGCCAATTGGGCCGCACGACCGATCGGAGTGTCGTCCATCGGAGGCGGTGTTTCACGTGAAACATCCACCCCCATCGACTCGGTACGGGGACCGGGGACCGGATCGGTCATCGGTCCCGCGATGTTGGCGTCGGACCGCAAGGATTCACTCTCCTCGACTTCAGGCTCGCAATGAACAGAGCCTCCCATGTCTTCGGGGTCATGAACCAGTGAGGCCTGACGTTCTGTGGAGAAATCCACCTCTGTGGACAACTCCGCTCCCCTCACGGGGGCCGTGTCCTGAGCCGCGGAATCCTCTCCGAGGGAGCCGAGAGGCTTCCGGTCGCGAGGTTCGGCCGCAGCGCGGCCGCGACTGATGATGCCGTGCAGCAGTGAGCGACGTTTCACGTGAAACACGATGCACAGCGGCGCATGCCGAACTGTCGCGACACTCCGGCATGCGCAGGTTTGGGGCCTTGGGTGGAGTACGTCTCGTCGTCAGCGACGCCGACGCGCCCGCCCCGTGCGCGCGGCCTTCGCCCGCTTGGCGGCAAAGCGCACACCACCGGGGCTCTCCCCGACCTCGACCCGCACGACGGTGGACATGGGGTCCACGATCCCCTCGCCGACGTGCAGGATGGACGTCTCGACCGCTCCCAGCTTGCTCAGGGCCGTGGCCGCGCTCTTGAGCTCCTCCTCAGCGGTGTCACCCTTCAGCGCGAGCATCTCCCCGTACGGACGCAGCAGCGGAATCCCCCAGGTGGCCAGACGGTCCAGCGGGGCGACGGCACGGGCCGTCACCACATGCACCGGCGGGAGCTTGCCCATGACCTCCTCGGCCCGGCCGCGCACGACGGTCACGTGGTCCAGCCCCAGCAGCTCGACGACCTCGGTCAGGAAGTTCGTGCGCCGCAGCAACGGTTCCAGGAGCGTGATCTTCAGATCGTCCCGGACGAGTGCCAGCGGGATCCCGGGCAGGCCGGCGCCCGAGCCGACATCGCACACCATGACTCCCTCAGGCACGACCTCCGAGAGCACCGCACAGTTCAGCAGGTGCCGCTCCCACAGGCGGGGAACCTCACGCGGGCCGATCAGGCCACGCTGCACTCCCGCCTCGGCGAGCAGCTCCGCATAGCGGACCGCATCCGCATAGCGATCACCGAACACCTTGCGTGCCTGCTCAGGCGCAGGGGGAAGCTCCGCTGCCTCCGTCACGGGGGACCGTCCTTCCGTACCGCATCGGTGCCCCGGGCGCCGATGCCAGAACCACCAGAACTATCAGGCTGACAAAATTCGGCCCCGCCTGCGCAACAGACGGGGCCGGAGAACGCGGAGACCGATCAGGCGGGAAGCACGACGACGAAGCGCTGCGGCTCCTCGCCCTCGGACTCGCTGCGCAGTCCCGCGGCCTTGACCGCGTCGTGCACGACCTTGCGCTCGAAGGGAGTCATCGGCTTCAGCCGCACGGACTCGCCGGTGCTCTTGACGTCGGCCGCGGCCTTGGCCCCGAGCTCGGAGAGCTCGGCGCGCTTCCTGGCGCGGTAGCCCGCGATGTCGAGCATCAGCCGACTGCGGTCCCCGGTCTCCCGGTGCACGGCCAGACGCGTGAGCTCCTGCAGGGCTTCCAGCACCTCGCCGTCCCGGCCGACCAGCTTCTGCAGATCGCGGCTGCCCGTGTCGCTGATGATCGAGACGGAGGCACGGTCGGCCTCGACGTCCATGTCGATGTCGCCGTCGAGATCGGCGATGTCGAGCAGACCCTCCAGGTAGTCCGCCGCGATCTCACCCTCCTGCTCCAGGCGGGTCAGGGTGTCTGCGCCCTCGGCAGCGGCGGAGGTGGTGCCTTCCGTCACGGGATGGACTCCTTCTTACTTCTTCGACGGGGACTTGGGCCGCTGCGGACCCTTGCGCTGTCCGGACTGGGCCTTGCTACGGGCACCCGCACCGGGCTTCTGGGCCGACTTCTTCGCGCCGCCGGCGGGCTTGGCATCCTCCGGCTCGTCGGCCTTGCTGAGCGACGTCTTCGGCTCGGCCTCGCCGCCCGGCTTCGCGGACTGCCGCTGAGCCTTGCTCTGCCGCTTGGGCTGCTGGCGCTTGGGCGCGCCGGTCGCGGCGGGCGCTCCGTCCTCGGTCTGAGCGGCGACAGCGGCCTCGCTCTTCACCACGGTGCCGTCGGGCTGGGCCGCCAGGCCCGCCTTGTTGAGGCCGTTGATGAACTTGCGCTCGAACTCGTTGCGGTCACGGCCCTTGGCGACGATGGCCTTCACGATGGACTTCTCCCCACGGCCACGGGTCTTGCCGTGGTGGGTGACGCGCTTGTGCAGGCGCTCCAGGTAGGCGGCCTGGGCCTTGGAACCCGGGGTCGGGTTGTTGTGGATGACGTACATCTGCTGGCCCATGGTCCACACGTTGGTGGTCAGCCAGTAGACGAGGACACCGACCGGGAAGTTCACACCGAAGACGGCGAACATGACGGGGAAGACGTACATCAGCATCTTCTGCTGCTGCATGAACGGCGTCTTCACCGTGGTGTCGACGTTCTTCGTCATCAGCTGGCGCTGCGTGAAGAACTGCGAGGCCGACATCAGGACGATCATGATCGCGGTGACGACCCGGACGTCGGTCAGCGAGGCGTTGAGCGCCGCGACCTCGCTCTCACTGCTGAAGAACTTCGAGGCCAGCGGAGCCCCGAAGATGTGCGCCTTCTGCGCGCTCTCCAGCAGGCTCTGGTTGATCACGCCGATGGTGTCGTTCGACGCGATGCTGTTGAGCACGTGGTAGAGGGCGAAGAAGAACGGCGACTGCGCCAGGATGGGAAGGCACGAGGAGAGCGGGTTGGTGCCCGTCTCCTTGTACAGCTTCATCATCTCTTCGGACTGGCGCTGCCGGTCGTTCTTGTAGCGCTCCTGGATCTTCTTCATCTCCGGCTGGAGCGTCTGCATCCCGCGCGTCGCCTTGATCTGCTTCACGAAGAGCGGGATCAGGCAGATACGGATCAGAATCACCAGGGACACGATGGACAGGCCCCAGGCCCATCCGGTGTCAGGGCCGAAAATGGCGCCGTACACGCTGTGGAACTGGACGATGACCCAGGAGACAGGTGTCGTGATGAAGCTGAAGAGGCTGGCAATCGTGTCCACTAATCATGCTCCTTGGGCATGGGACTGGGTCTCTGCGGCCGGGCTCGAAGGACTGGACGGACTCGTGGGAGAAGTCTGTCCCTCGGTGGCCGGTTCGGCGGCGGAGGTCCCGCCCCTGCGTGCACGCCAGGCGCCACGCAACATTTCGTGCCACCGCGGACGCTTGCGCGGCGGAACATGGTCCACCCCGCCCAGCGACCACGGATTGCACCGCAGGATGCGCCAAGCGGTGAGCGCCGTGCCCTTGACCGCACCGTGCCGGTCGATGGCCGTGTAGCCGTAGTGGGAACACGACGGGTAGTACTTGCAGACCGGCCCGAGCAGCGGACTGATCGTCCACTGGTACAGCTTGATCAGAGCCAGCAGCGGGTACTTCATCGCGCGCCCCCTCCCAGCAGCCGCTCCAGGGCGGCATCCAGGTCTCGGGCCAGCTGTGCATGGTCGGCGTCACCCGCGCCGGGCAGCGCTCGTACGACTACCAGGCTACCGGGGGGAAACAGGTCGACCCGGTCGCGCAGCAGATGGCGAAGCCTGCGCTTCACCTTGTTGCGCACGACCGCACCACCGACGGCTTTGCTCACGACGAAACCCGCACGCGTCGGGGGAGCGCTCTCCCCAGGCGCGTGCGGGTCCGTGGCACCGCTACGAAGATGGACGACGAGGTTCGGGCGACCTGCCCGACGACCTCGGCGAACCGCGGTCGCGAAGTCCTCGCGCCGCCTCAGCCGGTTCTCGGTGGGCAGCACGACGTCATGACCTGATCTGAATCAGGCGGACAGACGGGCGCGACCCTTGCTACGGCGGGACGCGAGAATCGCGCGGCCGGCACGGGTGCGCATACGCAGCCGGAAGCCGTGGGTCTTCGCGCGACGACGGTTGTTCGGCTGGAAGGTGCGCTTGCTCACTCGGGGGCTCCAGAAAGAAATCGGGGTTGGCGGGGTGCCGTCCTGGCTGTCACCGTGCGCCCACGAGTAGCTCGCGTTACGCCCGAGTGCACCGCTGTCCGATCACCTTGACGCGATCTGTGCCCATCGGAGGCAGGCGGCAGCAGCCATCGACAACTCGACCTGGTCACGGTACGCGGCACTGCGCCATTCGGTCAAACCAACGGTCAGTGGGGGACACTTGTCCACAGGCTGGGGACAACGACTTGAACCCTACCCGCCGCGCTGACTACCGTGGCTGAACTCCGATTCGTTCCCTTATCCCTGACCGCCCCGATATTCATCCCGACCCGTCCCCGAATCACACCTTCGAGGGACACATGAGAGAGCGTGCCCTGTGGCTGACGTACCTGCCGATCTTGCCGCAGTGTGGCCACGCGTACTGGAGCAGCTGCTCGGGGAGGGACGCGGCCAGGGCGTCGAATCGAAGGACGAACACTGGATCCGGCGCTGCCAGCCACTAGCCCTGGTGGCGGACACCGCCCTGCTCGCCGTACCGAACGAATTCGCCAAGGGCGTACTGGAGGGCCGCCTCGCCCCGGTCGTCAGCGAGACCCTGAGCCGCGAATGCGGCCGGCCGATCCGCATCGCCATCACGGTCGACGACTCCGCCGGCGAGCCCCCTGCCCCGCCGGCACCCCCCGCCCGCCCCCAGCCGCGCTACGAGGAGCCCGAGCTCCCGCCCCCCGGCCAGGGCGGCCGCGACGACTACGAGGGCTACGGCCGCCATCGCGGCGACCAGCTCCCCACGGCCCGCCCCGCCTACCCCTCCGAGTACCAGCGCCCCGAACCCGGCTCCTGGCCCCGCCCGGGACAGGACGACTACGGCTGGCAGCAGCAGCGCCTCGGCTTCCCCGAGCGGGACCCCTACGCCTCACCGCCGGACACCTACGGCTCGTCGCCCCAGGAGTCATACGGCTCGCCCCAGGACTCCTACAAGCAGGAGACCTACCCGCAGGACGCATACCCGCAGGACTACCGAGCGCAGCCGCAGGAACGCCCGCCGTACGACGGCCAGCGCACCGACTACGAGCAGCCACGCGGCGACTACGACCAGCGCGGCCCCCGGCGCGACCTGACCGAACCGCCGTCCGGCTCCGGCCAGGTCCACCGCGGCAGCCCGCCCGGCCCCGGCCTGCCCACCACCGGCGCCCCCGGCCCGCTGGCCGCGCAGCCCGCGCCGGCGACCGGCCCCGGCGAGCCGACGGCGCGACTGAACCCGAAGTACCTCTTCGACACCTTCGTGATCGGCGCCTCCAACCGCTTCGCGCACGCGGCGGCGGTCGCCGTCGCCGAGGCACCCGCGAAGGCGTACAACCCCCTGTTCATCTACGGGGAGTCAGGGCTCGGCAAGACCCACCTGCTGCACGCGATCGGGCACTACGCGCGCAGCCTCTACCCGGGCACGCGCGTGCGGTACGTCAGCTCGGAGGAGTTCACCAACGAGTTCATCAACTCCATCCGCGACGGCAAGGGCGACAGCTTCCGCAAGCGCTACCGCGAGATGGACATCCTGCTCGTCGACGACATCCAGTTCCTCGCGGACAAGGAGTCGACGCAGGAGGAGTTCTTCCACACCTTCAACACACTGCACAACGCCAACAAGCAGATCGTCCTCAGCAGCGACCGGCCGCCCAAGCAGCTGGTCACACTCGAGGACCGGCTGCGGAACCGCTTCGAGTGGGGACTGATCACCGACGTCCAGCCGCCGGAGCTGGAGACGCGCATCGCGATCCTGCGCAAGAAAGCGGTGCAGGAGCAGCTCAACGCCCCGCCGGAGGTGCTGGAGTTCATCGCCTCCCGCATCTCGCGCAACATCCGCGAACTGGAGGGCGCGCTGATCCGGGTGACGGCGTTCGCCTCCCTCAACCGGCAGCCGGTGGACCTGGGCCTGACGGAGATCGTCCTGAAGGACCTGATCCCCGGCGGTGAGGACTCGACGCCGGAGATCACCTCGACGGCCATCATGAGCGCGACCGCCGACTACTTCGGCCTCACGGTCGAGGACCTGTGCGGCAGTTCGCGCGGCCGCCAGCTCGTGACGGCCCGCCAGATCGCCATGTACCTCTGCCGCGAGCTGACGGACCTCTCGCTGCCGAAGATCGGGGCGCTGTTCGGCGGCCGGGACCACACCACGGTGATGCACGCCGACCGCAAGATCCGCAATCTGATGGCCGAACGCCGCTCCATCTACAACCAGGTGACCGAGCTGACCAACCGCATCAAGAACGGCTGACGGCAGCCGGCCCGCGTCGCCGAGGCGCCCCCGGGAGACAGCCCGGGGGCGCCTTTTCCATGCCCTGGGGCACGTCTCCGGTCCCGTGGCGACGCACCCCGCGGTCGTACCCCCGCAACCCGCTGTTCGAATACCTGCCGGGTTACGGTCGCCCTCCACAGATTCGGCGACTTTTTTCCGTCCACACCTTGGGGACCGGGAAGTTGTCCCGATCCTGTCCACAGCCCAAGGGGCTGAGTAGCGATCATGCCAGGTCAGCGCCTTGTGGATTCGTGGACGAACGATCTCCACAGACTGTGGACGACGAAGTGATCCACAGCCTGTGCATCGAGTTGTCCACGGGCAACCCACAGGCGGAGGCCGGTTGTCCCCAGCGGATCCTGGCTTCTCCACATGTCTGTCCACTGTTCGGCAACCCGGCGCGGGTCCTCACCGCCTCGAGTGAAAGCCGTCACACCAAGCTGCCGGGTTGGGCTGTGGGAAAGCTGGGTAAACCTGGGGACGGCTCTGGGGAGAAGTCGCCGCCGCCTGTGCATGGGGTGTGCAGAACTTTCCGTTCTCCACAGAGACGCCTGGTTGTCCACGGGCTCCGCCCACAGGCACCGTGGACAAAATTCCTGCGCTGAGCTGGGCAAACGTGGTTATCCACGGTATCCACAGGCCCTACTACTACTCCCGACCATAGAGAGCCGGGAAATCGTTTCGAAGCGGGGCCTGTGCACAACTCGCCCTCTCGAGCCCGACCGCCCCTCGTCGCGACTTGACCCCGAAGGGCACCTACTGTCAGTGCGGTGCGTCAGACTGGTCCCCGGTGTCCTTCCCGTCACAGGGACCGGCGACACCGAGTCAGACGACGAAGGCGAAGCAGGGCGAGAAGCGCCGGCAACAGCAGGAGGCGGCTTACGGTGAAGATCCGGGTGGAACGCGACGTACTCGCGGAGGCAGTGGCCTGGGCGGCACGCAGCCTCCCGGCCCGTCCGCCGGCGCCGGTCCTCGCGGGCCTGCTGCTGAAGGCCGAGGACGGGCAGCTGAGCCTGTCGAGCTTCGACTACGAGGTCTCCGCGCGGGTGTCCGTGGAGGCGGAGGTCGAGGAAGAGGGCACGGTGCTGGTCTCCGGCCGTCTGCTCGCCGACATCTCCCGCGCCCTGCCCAACCGCCCGGTGGAGATTTCCACAGACGGTGTACGGGCGACGGTGGTCTGCGGCTCCTCGCGGTTCACACTCCACACCCTGCCTGTGGAGGAGTACCCGGCCCTGCCGCAGATGCCGAACGCCACGGGCACGGTCCCGGGCGAGGTCTTCTCGTCCGCGGTCCAGCAGGTCGCCATCGCGGCCGGCCGCGACGACACGCTGCCCGTCCTCACCGGTGTGCGCATCGAGATCGAGGGCGACACGGTGACGCTGGCGTCCACCGACCGCTACCGCTTCGCGGTCCGCGAGTTCCTGTGGAAGCCCGAGAACCCGGACGCCTCGGCGGTCGCCCTGGTGCCCGCCAAGACGCTCCTGGACACCGCCAAGGCCCTGACCAGCGGCGACCAGGTGATCCTGGCGCTGTCCGGCTCGGGCGCGGGCGAGGGCCTGATCGGCTTCGAGGGGGCTGGGCGCCGGACGACCACCCGTCTGCTGGAGGGCGACCTCCCGAAGTACAAGACGCTGTTCCCGACGGAGTTCAACAGCATCGCCGTGATCGAGACCGCCCCCTTCGTGGAGGCCGTCAAGCGCGTCGCCCTGGTCGCCGAGCGGAACACTCCGGTGCGGCTCAGCTTCGAGCAGGGCGTGCTGATCCTGGAGGCCGGCTCCAGCGATGATGCACAGGCTGTGGAAAGGGTCGACGCCCAGCTGGAGGGCGACGACATCTCGATCGCCTTCAACCCGACGTTCCTGCTGGACGGTCTGAGCGCCATCGACTCCCCGGTGGCCCAGCTGTCCTTCACGACGTCCACGAAGCCGGCGCTGCTCAGCGGCAAGCCGGCGCTGGACGCCGAGGCGGACGAGGCGTACAAGTACCTGATCATGCCGGTGCGGCTGAGCGGCTGAGCGCCGCTGGTGGTCCACGGGGCGAAGCCGCAGGTGGGGGCGTACGGATGAGCGCGTATGCCCACAGCTGTGCGTGACCGTCCGGGTTTAGGCTCGGACGTCGGTGCGAAAGTGCCACTCACGCCACAGCGACCCTAAGGAACGCAACTGATGGAGCTCGGTCTCGTCGGCCTCGGCAAGATGGGCGGCAACATGCGCGAGCGGATTCGCCGCGCGGGCCACACCGTCGTCGGATACGACCGCAACCCGGACCTCGCCGATGTCCACAGCCTGGAAGAGCTTGTGGGCAAGCTCAAGGGCCCGCGCGTGGTCTGGGTGATGGTCCCGGCCGGCGAACCCACCCAGGCCACCATCGACCGGCTCGCCGAGCTGCTGGAGCCCGGCGACGTCGTCGTGGACGGCGGCAACTCCCGGTGGACGGACGACGAGAAGCACGCGGAGGAGCTGGCCGCCAAGGGCATAGGCTTCGTCGACTGCGGCGTCTCGGGCGGTGTCTGGGGCCTGGAGAACGGCTATGCGCTGATGTACGGCGGTGACGCGGAGAACGTCGCCAAGGTGCAGCCGGTCTTCGACGCCCTGAAGCCGGAGGGTGACTTCGGCGCGGTGCACGCGGGCAAGGTCGGTGCGGGCCACTTCGCGAAGATGGTCCACAACGGCATCGAGTACGCGATGATGCAGGCCTACGCCGAGGGCTGGGAGCTGCTGGAGAAGGTCGACTCCGTGGAGAACGTCCGCGAGGTCTTCCGTTCCTGGCAGGAGGGCACGGTGATCCGTTCCTGGCTGCTGGACTTGGCGGTGAACGCCCTCGACGAGGACGAGCACCTGGACGGGCTCCGGGGTTATGCACAGGACTCGGGTGAGGGACGCTGGACTGTGGAGGCCGCGATCGACAACGCGGTGCCGCTGCCGGCGATCACCGCGTCGCTGTTCGCGCGGTTCGCCTCGCGCCAGGACGACTCGCCGCAGATGAAGATGATCGCCGCGCTGCGGAACCAGTTCGGCGGTCACGCGGTCGAGAAGAAGTAATCAGTACGCGAAGGACATGGGTGGAGGTCGGCGAACGACCATGCACGTCACGCATTTGTCGCTGGCCGACTTCCGCTCGTACGCCCGGGTCGAGGTCCCCCTCGATCCGGGCGTGACCGCGTTCGTCGGTCCCAACGGGCAGGGCAAGACGAATCTCGTCGAGGCGGTCGGCTATCTCGCCACGCTCGGCAGTCACCGTGTCTCCTCGGACGCGCCGCTGGTGCGCATGGGGGCCGACCGGGCGGTCATCCGTGCTCAGGTGCGCCAGGGCGAGCGGCAGCAGCTGGTCGAGCTGGAGCTGAACCCCGGTCGCGCCAACCGTGCCCGTATCAACAGGTCCTCGCAGGTCAGGCCCCGTGACGTGCTCGGCATCGTGCGGACCGTGCTGTTCGCGCCGGAGGACCTGGCCCTGGTCAAGGGCGACCCTGGGGAGCGGCGCCGCTTCCTCGACGAGCTGATCACTGCCCGTTCCCCGCGCATGGCCGGGGTGCGATCCGACTACGAGCGGGTCCTCAAGCAGCGGAACACGCTGCTGAAGTCGGCCGCGCTCGCCCGTCGGCACGGTGGCCGGACGATGGACCTGTCCACGCTCGACGTCTGGGACCAGCACCTGTCGCGTGCGGGTGCCGAGCTCCTCGCGCAGCGTCTGGACCTGATCGCGGCGATTCAGCCGCTGGCCGACAAGGCGTATGAGCAGCTGGCCCCCGGCGGCGGTCCGGTCGCGTTGGAGTACAAGCCGTCGGCGCCGGGTGAGGCGCACACGCGGGACGATCTGTTCGAGCAGCTGATGGCGGCGCTCGCCGAGGTGCGCAAGCAGGAGATCGAGCGGGGCGTCACGCTGGTCGGCCCGCACCGGGACGATCTGCTTCTCAAGCTCGGTCAGCTGCCGGCCAAGGGGTACGCCTCTCACGGTGAGTCGTGGTCGTATGCGCTGGCGCTGCGTCTCGCGTCGTACGACCTGTTGCGGGCGGAGGGCAACGAGCCAGTGCTCGTTCTCGACGACGTCTTCGCCGAGCTGGACGCCCGGCGTCGCGAGCGGCTGGCCGAGCTGGTGGCGCCCGGTGAGCAGGTTCTGGTGACCGCCGCGGTCGACGACGACGTGCCGCATGTGCTGGCGGGGGCGCGGTTCGCGGTGGCCGAGGGGACGGTGGAGCGCGTATGAGCACGGACGAGCCGGCTCCGAGGAAGTCACCCGAGCCGTCCGGTGTCGATCTCGCGCGTGTGGCGTTGCGGGCGGCGCGGGAGGCGGCACGCGCGCGTGGCGATGCGGCGCAGCAGAAGCGGCAGGCCCGGCGCGGGGGCCTGCGCTCCGGCGCGCGTGCGGACGGCCGTGACCCGATGGCGCTCGGTTCGGCGATCAACCGGCTGATCACGGAGCGGGGCTGGGAGACCCCGGCGGCGGTGGGCGGTGTGATGGGCCGTTGGCCGCAGATCGTGGGTGCGGACGTGGCCAAGCACTGTGTGCCGGAGCGGTACGACGAGGACGAGCGCGTGCTGGTCGTGCGCTGTGACTCGACGGCGTGGGCGACGAACCTGCGGCTGCTGGCTCCGACGTTGGTCGCCCGGTTGAACGAGGACCTCGGTCACGGCTCGGTGCGGGTGATCAAGGTGCAGGGTCCCGGTGGTCCGGGTGGTTCGGCTCGTCGCTATGGGCCGCTTCGGGCGCCGGGGAGTACGGGGCCCGGGGACACGTACGGGTGAGCTGTCCCCTCGCCTTGACGCAGGGTGACTGACATCACATCCACGCGCGTTGATGGTCGGTGCGTACCGGCGCCGCGGCCCTTGTCGTACAACCGCACACGGTTGCGAATCGCGATCTGACTCCGAAGTAGCCATGGGTTGACGTCCCGAAGCGCTGAGTGCCGTCGTGAGCCTCTTGAGGCCCCCTTCCGCATATCGGGAGTCGGACGACGATGGTTCAGGGCGGCACATGGGGACTCAGGTACCGGCAAACACCCATCAGTGTCAGTGCTACCGGTAGACTGGGAGACAATCCCGCCCCGAACGTGGGGACCGTCCGGGAAAAGCTGAGCAACGCTGATCAAGGCTTACCAACGCAACATGCCGCAGCCGCTCCGGCAACCCGCCGACGAGCCCGGCTCGTGCTGTGCCAGAAAGGGCGCTTCGTGGCCGATTCCGGCAACCCCAACGAGAACATCCCGTCCACCGAGGCCCCGGCCGGAGTCGCCGAGGGCTCAGCCGCCGCGTCGTACGACGCCAGCGCCATCACCGTCCTCGAGGGTCTGGACGCGGTCCGCAAGCGACCCGGTATGTACATCGGCTCGACCGGTGAGCGCGGCCTGCACCACCTCGTGTACGAGGTGGTCGACAACTCCGTCGACGAGGCGCTGGCCGGGCATGCGGACACCATCGACGTGACGATCCTGGCCGACGGCGGCGTGCGCGTCGTCGACAACGGCCGTGGCATCCCCGTGGGCATCGTGCCCTCGGAGGGCAAGCCGGCCCTCGAGGTCGTGCTGACCGTGCTGCACGCGGGCGGCAAGTTCGGCGGCGGCGGCTACGCGGTCTCCGGTGGTCTGCACGGCGTCGGCGTCTCCGTCGTCAACGCCCTGTCGACGAAGGTGTCCGTCGAGGTGAAGACCGACGGGTTCCGCTGGACGCAGGACTACAAGATGGGCGTCCCGACGGCCCCGCTCGCGCAGCACGAGGCGACCGAGGAGACGGGCACCTCGGTCACGTTCTGGGCGGACCCGGACATCTTCGAGTCCACCGAGTACTCCTTCGAGACGCTGTCGCGGCGTTTCCAGGAGATGGCGTTCCTCAACAAGGGCCTGACGATCAGGCTCACCGACGAGCGGGAGTCGGCGAAGGCCACCGCGGGGGCGGACGAGGCCGGTGCGGACGAGCTGGCCGAGGAGCAGAAGGCCAAGACGGTCACGTACCACTACGAGGGCGGCATCGTCGACTTCGTGAAGTACCTCAACTCCCGCAAGGGAGACGTGGTGCACCCCACCGTGATCGACCTGGAGGCGGAGGACAAGGAGAAGGCCCTGTCCCTCGAGGTCGCCATGCAGTGGAACGGCGGCTACACCGAGGGCGTGTACTCCTTCGCCAACATCATCCACACCCACGAGGGCGGTACGCACGAAGAGGGCTTCCGCGCGGCGCTCACCTCGCTCATCAACAAGTACGCGCGCGACAAGAAGCTGCTGCGCGACAAGGACGACAACCTCACGGGCGACGACATCCGCGAGGGTCTGACCGCGATCATCTCGGTCAAGCTGAGCGAGCCGCAGTTCGAGGGCCAGACCAAGACCAAGCTGGGCAACACGGAGGCGAAGACCTTCGTGCAGAAGGCGGTCTACGAGCACCTCAACGACTGGCTGGACCGCAACCCGAACGAGGCCGCGGACATCGTCCGCAAGGGCATCCAGGCGGCCACCGCGCGCGTGGCGGCCCGCAAGGCCCGCGACCTGACCCGTCGCAAGGGCCTGCTGGAGTCGGCGTCGCTGCCGGGCAAGCTGTCCGACTGCCAGTCGAACGACCCGACCAAGTGCGAGATCTTCATCGTCGAGGGCGACTCCGCCGGCGGCTCGGCCAAGTCCGGCCGGAACCCGGAGTACCAGGCGATCCTCCCGATCCGCGGCAAGATCCTCAACGTCGAGAAGGCGCGCATCGACCGGATCCTGCAGAACCAGGAGATCCAGGCGATGATCTCCGCGTTCGGCACGGGCGTGCACGAGGACTTCGACATCGAGAAGCTCCGCTACCACAAGATCATCCTGATGGCGGACGCCGATGTCGACGGTCAGCACATCAACACCCTGCTGCTGACCTTCCTGTTCCGCTTCATGCGGCCGCTGGTCGAGGCCGGGCACGTGTACCTGTCCCGCCCGCCGCTGTACAAGATCAAGTGGGGCCGGGACGACTTCGAGTACGCGTACTCCGACCGCGAGCGCGACGCCCTGATCGAGATGGGCCGCCAGGCCGGCAAGCGCATCCGCGAGGACTCGGTCCAGCGTTTCAAGGGCCTCGGCGAGATGAACGCCGAGGAGCTGCGCATCACGACCATGGACCAGGAGCACCGCGTCCTCGGCCAGGTCACGCTCGACGACGCCGCCCAGGCCGACGACCTGTTCTCGGTGCTGATGGGCGAGGACGTCGAGGCCCGGCGCGCCTTCATCCAGCGCAACGCCAAGGACGTCCGCTTCCTCGACATCTGAGTCGGTCTCAGCTGACCGCACCAGGAAGGACCTTCACCAGCAATGACCGACGAGAACACTCCCGTCACGCCTGAAGAGGACGGCCTGGCGCTGCGCGTCGAGCCCGTCGGGCTCGAGACGGAGATGCAGCGCTCCTACCTCGACTACGCGATGTCCGTCATCGTCTCGCGTGCGCTGCCGGACGTCCGTGACGGCCTCAAGCCCGTGCACCGCCGCGTGCTGTACGCCATGTACGACGGTGGCTACCGCCCCGAGCGCGGCTTCTACAAGTGCGCCCGCGTCGTCGGCGACGTCATGGGCAACTACCACCCCCACGGCGACAGCTCCATCTACGACGCCCTGGTCCGCCTCGCCCAGCCCTGGGCGATGCGCATGCCGCTCGTCGACTCCAACGGCAACTTCGGCTCCCCGGGCAACGACCCGGCCGCGGCGATGCGGTACACCGAGTGCAAGATGGCGCCGCTGTCGATGGAGATGGTCCGCGACATCGACGAGGAGACCGTCGACTTCACGGACAACTACGACGGCCGCTCCCAGGAACCGACCGTCCTGCCCGCCCGCTTCCCGAACCTGCTGATCAACGGCTCGGCCGGCATCGCGGTCGGCATGGCGACCAACATCCCGCCGCACAACCTGCGCGAGGTCGCGGCCGGCGCCCAGTGGTACCTGGAGAACCCGGAGGCGTCGCACGAGGAGCTCCTGGACGCGCTGATCGAGCGCATCAAGGGCCCCGACTTCCCGACCGGCGCCCTGGTCGTCGGGCGCAAGGGCATCGAGGAGGCGTACCGCACCGGCCGCGGCTCGATCACCATGCGCGCGGTCGTCGAGGTCGAGGAGATCCAGAACCGCCAGTGCCTGGTGGTCACGGAGCTGCCGTACCAGGTCAACCCCGACAACCTCGCGCAGAAGATCGCCGACCTGGTCAAGGACGGCAGGATCGGCGGCATCGCGGACGTGCGTGACGAGACGTCGTCCCGTACCGGCCAGCGCCTGGTCATCGTGCTCAAGAGGGACGCGGTCGCCAAGGTCGTCCTCAACAACCTCTACAAGCACACGGACCTGCAGACGAACTTCGGCGCCAACATGCTGGCGCTGGTCGACGGCGTGCCGCGCACGCTGTCGCTCGACGCGTTCATCCGCCACTGGGTGAACCACCAGATCGAGGTCATCGTCCGCCGCACGCGCTTCCGGCTGCGCAAGGCCGAGGAGCGCGCGCACATCCTGCGCGGCCTGCTGAAGGCCCTGGACGCCATCGACGAGGTCATCGCGCTGATCCGGCGCAGCGACACCGTCGAGATCGCGCGCGGCGGCCTGATGGGCCTCCTGGAGATCGACGAGATCCAGGCCAACGCGATCCTGGAGATGCAGCTCCGCCGGCTGGCGGCCCTGGAGCGGCAGAAGATCGTCCAGGAGCACGACGAGCTCCAGGCGAAGATCAACGAGTACAACGAGATCCTCGCCTCGCCGCTGCGCCAGCGGGGGATCGTCAGCGAGGAGCTGGCGGCGATCGTCGAGAAGTACGGCGACGACCGCAAGACCAAGCTGATCCCGTACGAGGGCGACATGTCCATCGAGGACCTGATCGCCGAGGAGGACATCGTCGTCACGGTCACGCGTGGCGGGTACATCAAGCGCACCAAGACCGACGACTACCGGGCCCAGAAGCGCGGCGGCAAGGGCGTACGCGGCACGAAGCTGAAGGAAGACGACATCGTCGACCACTTCTTCGTGTCCACGACCCACCACTGGCTGCTGTTCTTCACCAACAAGGGCCGCGTCTACCGCGCCAAGGCCTACGAGCTGCCCGACGCCGGCCGGGACGCCCGCGGCCAGCACGTGGCGAACCTGCTGGCCTTCCAGCCGGACGAGGCGATCGCCGAGATCCTCGCGATCCGCGACTACGAGGCGGCGCCGTACCTGGTGCTGGCCACCAAGGCCGGTCTGGTCAAGAAGACGTCTCTGAAGGATTACGACTCTCCGCGTTCGGGCGGCGTGATCGCCATCAACCTGCGCGAGCGGGAGGACGGATCCGACGACGAACTGATCGGGGCCGAACTCGTCTCGGCCGATGACGATCTGCTGCTGATCAGCAAGAAGGCGCAATCGATCAGGTTCACTGCGACGGATGACACGCTCCGTCCCATGGGCCGTGCCACCTCGGGCGTCAAGGGCATGAGTTTCCGCGAGGGAGACGAACTGCTCTCGATGAATGTTGTTCGACCCGGTACGTTCGTGTTCACTGCCACCGACGGCGGGTACGCGAAGCGGACCCCTGTCGACGAGTACCGCGTCCAGGGTCGCGGCGGTCTCGGCATCAAGGCCGCCAAGATCGTCGAGGACCGTGGATCGCTCGTGGGAGCGCTGGTGGTCGAGGAGCACGACGAGATCCTCGCCATCACACTCTCGGGCGGTGTGATTCGCACGCGAGTCAGCGGAGTCAGGGAGACGGGCCGTGACACCATGGGCGTCCAACTGATCAACCTGGGCAAGCGCGATGCCGTCGTGGGCATCGCACGCAACGCCGAAGCGGGACGCGAGGCGGAGGAGGTCGACGGCGACGTGGTCGTCGACGAGACCGCCGAAGGCGCCGCCGCCATCGGCACGGACGAGGGTGACGCGCCCTCGGCCGAGTAGCACGAGGAGAGTCATCGTGAACGGAGCCACGGGCGCCGGATCGGCCGGTACCTCACGGGGTACGGAAACGGACGGCGGCGACCGTGGCTCCGTCGCGCACGGAACGGACTCGCAAGCCCACTCGTCCTCACCCTCGTACGACACTCATGGATCCCAGGGGGGAACTGTGACGGACACCCGAGGCCCGCAGACCCAGCAGTACGCGGCTGGAGCGGGCCCGGCCGCTTCGGGCGCCCAGGGCCGACCCGCGCACCACCAGGAAGCCGCCCAGCAGCCGGCCTCGCCGCTGCCCGGGGAGCGGCAACCGCAGCAGCCCGGCGGGCCGTACCACCCGCCGCAGGCGTACCAGCCCCAGGGCGACGGCCCGGCGGGCCCCTCGGGCGCCGTCCGCCGCCCGCGCACCGGCGCACGCACCACGCCCCGTGTCCGCAAGGCACGTCTGCGCGTGGCGAAGGCCGACCCGTGGTCGGTGATGAAGGTCAGCTTCCTGCTCTCCATCGCGCTGGGCGTCTGCACGATCGTCGCGTCGGCCGTGCTGTGGATGGTCATGGACGCCATGGGCGTCTTCACGACGGTCGGCGGCACGATCTCCGAGGCGACCGGCTCCAACGAGTCGAACGGCTTCGACCTGCAGTCGTTCCTGTCGCTACCCAACGTGCTGATGTTCACGACGATCATCGCGGTCATCGACGTCGTCCTCGCGACGGCCCTGGCGACGCTCGGCGCGTTCATCTACAACCTCTCCGCCGGCTTCGTCGGCGGCGTCGAGCTGACGCTCGCCGAGGACGAGTGACGAGCGGCTGACGTCCGGCTGGAACGGGCAGTTCCACGGTCGGTCCAGGGGCTCACCGACGGCTCCACGCCGGTCCCCCGGCCCGCCACCCACAACCGATTTTGGGACTGCCCACCTCGTGCGCTAATCTTCAGGAGTCAGCGCGCGGGACACACACCGCAGAGCGCGGCGGGGCTATAGCTCAGTTGGTTAGAGCGCATCCCTGATAAGGATGAGGCCACAGGTTCAAATCCTGTTAGCCCCACCAGCGAGAAGACCCCCAGCCGATACCGGCTGGGGGTCTTTGACGTTCACGGCCCACATCAGCCGATGAGTGGATCTCCCAGAAGCTCGGCGATCATGCCCACCGCTTCGCGCACCGGTAGAGGATCAAGGGGGGACAGATGCCGAGTGATCTCCAGTTCAGCTGGGAACTGAGCGGAGCCGGTTGGGCAACGTGCCGCATCGCGGACGGATTTTCGGAACGCCGAGATCATGTCAGCTACTGCACGGACGCTCTCGCTGACCTATTGCATGGCGTAGCAGGCCTGTACGGATCCAGCTCGGTCCAGCGGTTCTCCTTCGACCTGGAACCAGCCGAGATGCGATGGGTTCTCCGCAGCCATGGCACCAGGACGTCGAGATCCTTGTCCATCTCTTCGCTGACATGTTCACGAGCTTCGAGCTGCCCGACGACGAAGGCGAGCTCTCGTGGAGCTCCATCCAGCCTCGCAGCGTGGTTGGGCATGCAGTGACGGAGGCGGCACAGACCGTCTTGCGACAGCACGGAGAGGAGGGGTACCGGAAGAAGTGGATGCAGCACCCATTTCCCGTCTCCGCCTTGCAGGATCTCAGACGCCTGCATCTGCGAGATGACGAGTGCCGGATGGAACATGACCTGCTGCCATAGCCCGGCGAAGGACACCGGCCCGTTGACCGACGCTGCCGACGCCCGGTGATCGACCGGATGAGGATGCGGCCACAGGATCCGATCCTGTCGAGCCCACCAGCGAGAAGACCCCCCGGTGATTCACCTGGGGGTCTTTCACCTTCATGGTTCCGTGCCCGGGTTCGCGCGGTGAGGCCCGGCTGCTCGTTCGAGCGGCCGGGCCCAGGGGGTGGCGCTGCTGTACGCAAGTTCGCCGTGGTGACAGGGGCAGAGGGGCAAGAGGGGCGGGGCCGGGTGGTGGCACGGCGGTGCGTGCCAGGGCGTCAGCGCTGCAGGGGCGTGTCGTCCGGGGTGGTGGACTCTGCCGGGGTCTCGCAGGAGGAGCGGTCGGACTTCGTGGCCGTGGTCGAGTCGTTCGTCGCGGTGGCGTCCGACAGCGGGCGGTGGCGGCAGCTGGGGGACTTGCCGTGGGCCTCGGCGTGGATGCGCTGCTTCATCGTGGGGGGCAGGGCCCCGGCGCGTAGCCAGGACGAGAGGGGCAAGGCCGGCGCCGTCGCCCGCGTGGTGCTGTCACTGTCACTGGTGTTGTCGCTGTTGCGCTGAGTCTCGGTCTGGGGTACGGCCGCCGAGGCGGTCGTCGTGATGAATCCGAGCGCCGTGCACAGCGCGAGGAAGGCGGTGACGATGGCGGTCCACAGCTTCATGACCTTGTTCCGGGCCATGGGCCCCTCACTTTCGGGTCGGGCGATTTGCGTACTTTGCTCATCATGTGTATGTGGATCGCGAAGTGGTGGACCGACGCTCGTGGCGCGTCGCTCTTCGGATGAACACCACTCGGATGGACGTAAGAAGGGCGAAAAGGATCGGAGACGGGAGGAGGGCGGGCAAAAGTCACCCTCCGTGCGGGTGCGATCACCCTCCGACCGGAGCGGCACGGCCCGTTCCTATTGGGCTCCGATGACCGGGAGTTGACAGCCGACGCAGGTCACCGATCGATATCGGTCGGTGTGTATAGTCGGGCGCCAGAGGTCCCCTACGTCAAGGAAAGACGAGGTCGCGCGGTGAAGAAGCTTCTCCTGGTCGCACTGGCCGCCATCGGCGGGCTCCTCGTGTACCGCCAGATCCAGGCGGATCGCGCCGAGCAGGATCTGTGGACGGAGGCGACTGACTCCGTGCCCACGGGTTCGTGAGTACGACCGACATCCGGTTCTGAGCAAACCCCGGCCGTCATCGCGGTCGGGGTTTTGTGTTGCCCGGATGGCGGTCCGGGTCGCGGGGCAGGATGGGCCACGGTCCGGTCCGGGCGACGGCGAGGAGTGGCGGGTGACGGCACGGTGGTGTAGGGCTCGGCGGCGGGCCAGGGCATGGCGCGATCGGCCGGCGAGGCGGCGCCCGTGGGTGCCCGTACGTCTGGCCGTGGTGAGCGCGGTGGCCGGTGCGACGGTCCTCCTGCCGGGCGGCACGGTCCTGGCGGCCGACGGGCCCGCCGACGACGCGTACGCCTTCGCCGAGGGGGCCCGGCGGATCGAGGGGGCGGCCGGCCCGGCGGACGCCGCGCTCCTGGAGCCGGGCATGGCGTACCGGAGTTCCCTGCCCCGGAGCGGCACGGTGCACTTCCGCCTCGAGCTCGACGCCACCTCGAACGCGTACGTCTCCGTCACCGCCGTCCCGGCCGCCGCTGACGCCGTCACGGCCGTCGACGGCATCCGGGTGACCGTGCAGGACGCCGACGGCCGCGCCTGTTCCTCGGACAGCGCGGGTTTCGGCGCCGCCCGCAGCCCCCGCCCGGTCACCGCCTGGGGCATGCGGGAGACGTCCCCCACCGGGACCCGCTGCAAGGAGCCCGGCACCTACTACGTGACGGTCGAACGGCTCCGGCCGCAGGACTCCCCGCCGGGCGCCTGGGACCTGGACCTCACCACCGCCACCGAGCCGCGCCCGACGCGACCCGGAGCGACGAACGCGCCCGAGACCTGGGACTCGGCCTCGCCGACACCCCTCACCGGCGAGCCGGAGCTGCGCCGCGGCGGCAGCGGATTCGCCGACGCCACCGCCGTCGCCGAGGGCGTCTGGCGCGATGACGTCCGGCCCGGGCAGACCCTCTTCTACAAGGTCCCGGTCGACTGGGGCCAGCAGCTCCACGCCACAGCCGAACTCGCCGCTTCGGGCAGCGGCTCCGGCTACGCGACCAGCGCCCTGGCCCTGGCCCTGCACAACCCCGTGCGCGGCGAGGTCGAGGACTCCGCCACCGGCTACACCGGCCGCCGGACGACGGCCGACCTCGCTCCCGTGCCCCCGGTCGCCTACGCCAACCGCTACGCCACCGCCGACCAGGTCAGCGGGATGCGATTCGCCGGCGCCCACTACCTCGTCGTGCATCTCGCGGCGCAGGTCGCCGAGGACTTCGGCGACGGCCCGTTCGAGCTGACGCTGCGCGTACGGGTCGAGGGAGACGGAGAGAGCGGCCCAGGGTACGACGGGGAGCCGGTCCCGCAGGGTGTCTTCGAGGTCGCAGGCCGGCCAGCCGCGCCGGAGGGCGGAGCCACGGGCGACGACCTCGCCCTGAAGGCGGTCGCCGTGGGCGGCATCGGTACGGGCAGCGCGCTGCTGGTGGGGCTGGGCGTGTGGACGGCTCTGGCGCGGCGCAGGGGCGCGGACCCGCGCGCCGGCCTGTAGGGCGCGGCCTGGAGAGCGCCACCGGCTCAGATGCGGGCCAGGGCCCAGAAGCCCACCGCGTAGCAGACCAGCGCCAGCAGCAGGAGCGGGACCGCCACCTTGGCCGGGGGACCGGGGCGGCGCCGTCGCTCCGCACGGTGCTGGGGAAAAGCCCGGGCGGAAGGCGGAACCCGCGGGGCTTGGGCGGTGTACGAAGCAGTAGAGGCGTCGGCGCGCTGGTGCGTCGGCGGTGTCAGGGCCTGGGCGGGGTGCGTCGGCGCGCGCGGCGGAGAGGAGGGCAGTCCATGGGCGGGTTGGTGCGGTGGGTGCTGGAAGCCCTGTGGCCGGCCGTTCTGCGGTGCGTCCGGCGGTGGACCGGGCGCCGAGAAGGAGGTGACGGTGGCCTGCGGGGGCGGCAGAAGGAAGCTGCCGGTGTCCGACACGCGGGACGGCGCGGGGGGCCGCTCGGGTGGTTGCCGCTGTGCCGGGGGAGGCGGTCCCTGGCGCCCCGTGGGCCCGCCGGCGGCGGTGACCGGGCCGGACGGTGGCGCGCTGCCCGGGGCTGCCGCCGGGCCCGGGCCCTGCCGCGGATCCGTGGGGACGGTGCCCGCTCCCGTGCCTGTGCGCGCCCTCGCTGCCGTGCCCGGTGCCGGTCCGAGTGGCCCGTCCGGGCCGAACCCCGGTGGCAGTGGCCCCACTTGGTCGAAGATCTCGATCAGCTCGTCGTCGGGACCCGGCTCCGGCAGCAGCTCAGCGGCCGCGGCCAACGCCTTGCGCGCCCCCGTGGCCGTACGGAACCGGGCCGACGGGTCCGGCTGCAACAGGGTGGCCACGACCTGCCACAGCGGCTCCGGAACGCCCTGGGGAGCACCCGGTGTCCCGTGCTCGGAGAAGTACTGCACGAGGGCCTTGGCGTCCGGTTTGGCACCCTCCAGCAGATACAGAGCCACCAGACCGACGGCGAACAGGTCCGCGGGAAAGTCCGGTTCCGCGCCCATCATCTGCTCGGGCGCCAGATAACCGGGCGTCCCCACCACGAGGTTGGTCTCCGTCAGCCGCGGCTCACCCAGCCGCATCGCGATGCCGAAGTCCGACAGCCGCAGCCGGGGCCGGCCCGTGCCGGTGGCCTCGAGCAGCACGTTGGCGGGCTTGATGTCACGGTGCACGACGTCCTCCGCGTGCACTGCGGCCAGCCCGGCCAGCAACTGGTCGAGGAGAGTGCAGACGAACGCCGGCGGCAGGGGCCCGTAGTCCCCGACCAGGTGGACGAGCGAGCCGCCCGTCACCAGGTCCATGGTGAACAGGACCTTGTCGTCGTCGGCGGCCCAGCTGGCGGGGGCGAGCACATGGGGATGATCGATCCGCAGCGCCTGCTCACGGACGAAGCGCAGCAGCGAGTGGGCGTCGCTCTGCTGGAGCACCTTGGCGGCCACATAACGCCGACGGCGGTGGTCCCAGGCGCGCCAGACGGCGCCGACTCCTCCACGGCCGATCGGATCGACCAGCTCGTACCGGCCGGCGAAGACCTCACCCATGGCTCTGTGCCGCTCCTCCCCCTCGCGTCACTGGTGAGCCCGGCCGCCGAACCCCCCTTCAGCGGCCGGACTCCGGGGTCAGTTCTGGTGGGACTGGTAGTGCGCGACCGCGTCGGAGGTGCGACCGGCGCCGTACACCCGGAGGAACTCCGCCAGTTCCGGGTGGCTCTGAGTGAGGGCGTCCGCCGCATCGATGATGTCGCCCGCGGCCGCCACCGAGCGCAGCAGGGACTGGATCTCGCGGACGACGCGCTTGACCGTCGGCGCTCCCGAACTGCTCGTCGTCTGCGTGGTGTTGTTCAGCACCGAGCCCCCCTGTGACTTCTTGATCTCGTCCATGCGCTCGGACGCCTCGGCCGCGCTCACGCTGCCGTCGGCGACCTGCGCCGCCAGGTCCTGCAGCAGCTGCACCCGCTGGACCACCGCGGGATTGCCGATCTTCGCCCGCTGGCCGCTCATCAACTGCGACAGCATCGGTGCGGACAGTCCCAGAACCCCCGCGAGACGAGCCTGGTTGAGACCAAGATCGTCGATGAGCCTACGGAAGAGCGCCCCCAACGGCTCCCCGTACCAGTTCCGCTGCAGTTCCCGCGCTCTTGCGGTGGCTTCCTGCTGTGCGGCGTCCATTGCGTCTCCCCATCGCTTCCCCAAAAACCGCAGTTCGCTCCAGCGAACCACGCCGAGCATCTTACGGAGCGTGGTCGTTCATCGGGACCCCCAATCATTTGTGAGATACGGGGGCCGACCCGGTACTCTTGTCCCCGGCGCCCTGTCGGCACGCTGTTCCGCCGGCCGGACGCTTCGTCTTCCGGGGCCTTAGCTCAGTTGGTAGAGCGCTGTCTTTGCATGGCAGATGTCAGGGGTTCGACTCCCCTAGGCTCCACAGCCCGAGAGCCCGTCCACCTGCGGTCACGCAGGTGGACGGGCTCTTCGTGTCCACGCCGTCACGCGCCGTGCGCGTACAGGCCGAGGGGTGCCTCCGATATACCCAAGGGGTCACCCGACCACCCGGGCGCTCGGGACCGGCTTCACGCACGCCCCGCATCCGCCCCAGGGCGCACCGACCAGGACGATCATCAACCGCATTCCGGAAAAGGCCAGTTGACGATGCAGGACAACCGCCGCCCCCGGGGATCCGGGCGTGAACAGGCTCACGGAGAGCCGCCACTCAGCACCGGGATGAGGCGGTCTGCTCTTGATATCGTCACCCCAGAGGGCACCAGCGCCACACCCCTGCGGGGCGGTGCCAAGTGGCTCATCGCCGTCGGAGCCGTTCGGTCGCTGCCGACGAGGTGGAAGGGGTAGACCATGCGGGCGAAGGTACGGGCCGCTCTCGACGCGATCTACATGAAGCGGCTGGTCAGGGAACTGGAAGGACGCCCACGCCCCCAGCACATCGGCATCATGCTGGACGGCAACCGCCGGTGGGCCAAGATGTCGGGCATCGACGACCCCCGTGAGGGCTACCGGGCGGGCGGGGCCAAAGTGCTGGACTTCCTCCGCTGGTGCGACTCCGCGGAGATCGAGCACGTCACCCTGTACATGCTCTCCGACGACAACCTGCACCGCCCCGAGGAAGAGCTGAACCCGCTCATCGACATCATCGCCGAGGTGGTGGAGCGACTGGCCGCCCCGGGCAACCCCTGGCCCGTCCAGGTCGTCGGCGCCCTGGACCTCCTGCCCGCCGACTCGGCGAGCCGCCTGAAGACCGCCACCGCCGCGACCGAGGGCCGCCGGGGCGGCACGAAGGTCGACGTGGCCGTGGGCTACGGCGGCCGGCGCGAGATCGTCGACGCCGTCCGCTCGGCCCTCATGGAACACAGCGCCCAGGGCGGCGACATCGACGAGTTCATCGACTCCTTCACCATGGAGCACATCTCCAAGCACCTGTACTCCAAGACGCGGTCCGAGTCCGACCTCATCATCCGCACCTCCGGCGAACAGCGGCTGTCCGGCTTCCTGCTCTGGCAGTCCGCATACGCCGAGATGTACTTCTGCGAGACCTACTGGCCGGACTTCCGCGAGATCGACTTCCTGCGCGCCCTGCGCTCGTACTCCCTGAGGGAACGCCGCTACGGCCGCTGAGAGCCGGGGCAGGCACCACGCCCGTTCCACGTGAAACACCGCCGCGGGGCGGGAGACTCCGAAGTCTCCCGCCCCGCGGCGTCACACGGATACGCCGGTGTCAGCGCGGCTCGTCACCCTCGGCCGCCTCGTCCTGTGCCTGCTTGGCCTGGACCTCGGGGTCGAGGATCGCATCGCCACTGCCGTCCACCGACGACAGCCGCCCGTTCTCGGGCACCTCCGTCGCCGCGGGCGGCTCCACCAGCCAGTCCGGATTGGCCTGCTTGTCCCACCACTTCCACGCGGCGAAGGCACCCCCGGCGACCACACCGATCACCGCCAGCGCCTTGGCGATGCGCCCGGCCTTCGCCCGCCGCTCATGCTTGCGGGCCAGCCGCTGGATCTCCTTCGCCGACACCTGCCCACGCAGCGCCGCCAGCGCGGCGGCACCACGCGCGGCGGCCTCATGGCTGACAGGACCGGCCGCGGCGACCGCCTGCTCGATCCTCGGCCGGGAGTAGTCGGCCGCCTGCCGGGCTGCCAGCCGCGTACGGACCGCGGCCTGGTCCATCTTCGGCGGCACATGCGTACGGGCCTGCTCCAGACGGGGCGCGACATACACGCCGTACTGGAGGCGAGCCTGGTCGGCGGCCTGCGACACCCTGGGCGCCAGCCGTACGCGCGCCTCGTGTGCGTAGTGAGCGGCCCTGTCCTTGGCCGTGTCGGCGTAGGGCGCCACCACTTCCGCGGCGTGCAGCACGCTGTCCTTCGCCGAACCGGTCGCGGCGCGCACGCTGTCGATGCGGGTCACGGGTTCCTCCTCCTCGGTGGCGTACGGTAATTCGACTTTCCACCCTTTTACGGATCATGCCTGCCGACGCACTGCCAGGCATGTGAGGGCGGGCATCCGGGTCACGGACGGTGACTTCGGGCCCTGTGGGACACATGGTGATGAAGAAGCGGTCAAGATGTTCATCGACTGCAATAGCGGATGAATACGGAGCAACGCGAGCTTGTCGACGACAATGCCACGGATCGCCGCGCCTCGCTCGTGACCCGGGAGTACTTGGCCCGATTTCCGCAAGCGAAACCCGCCGACGCGGGACAGGAACCGGCTGCTGGGCGACGTACGGCGCGGACCGTGCGAGGATCGGTGAGCACAACAAGACGACGGAAGGCACATCGTGGCTGAGCAGCTCTACGCCACCCTGAAGACCAACCACGGCGACATCGACGTCCGGCTCCTGCCGAACCACGCCCCCAAGACGGTCAAGAACTTCGTCGAGCTCGCCAAGGGCGAGCGTGAGTGGACCAACCCCGCCACCGGGCAGAAGTCCACGGACAAGCTCTACGACGGCACGGTCTTCCACCGGGTGATCAGCGGATTCATGATCCAGGGCGGTGACCCGCTGGGCAACGGCACCGGCGGTCCCGGCTACCAGTTCGAGGACGAGTTCCACCCGGACCTCTCCTTCGACAAGCCCTACCTGCTGGCCATGGCCAACGCCGGTCCGGGCACCAACGGCTCGCAGTTCTTCATCACCGTCGCCCCGACGACGTGGCTGAACCGCAAGCACACCATCTTCGGCGAGGTGACCGACACCGCCAGCCAGAAGGTCGTCGACGCCATCGCCGGCATCCAGACCAACCCCCGCACCGACCGTCCCGTCAACGACGTCGTCATCGAGTCCGTCGTCGTCGAGACCCGCGAGGGCTGACCCCCTCCCCGCACGCCATGCCCGGCGTGTCCGAAGGGAACTAATCGCCCCGCTCGTCCGTAAGGATGGGCGGGGCGATTGCACGTTGCGGACGGACGAGTGAGGGGAACCCCATGGACCAGGCACCAGGCGGACCGAAGGGCCCGGAAGAACAAGGAGCCCGGCCCGCCCAGAGCCTGCCCGGCTGCTACCGCCACCCGGACCGCGAGACCGGCATCCGCTGCACCCGGTGCGACCGCCCCATCTGCCCCGAGTGCATGGTCAACGCCTCCGTCGGCTTCCACTGCCCCGACTGCGTCCGCACCGGCTCCGGCACCGGCCACACCCCCGACGCGTCCCGGCCCCGCACCCTCGCAGGCGGCACCGTGACCGCCGACCCCCGCCTCATCACCAAGATTCTCATCGGGGTCAACATCGCGGTGTTCATCGCCGTCCACGCCTCGTCGACACTGCTGTACGACCTCGTACTCCGCGGGCAGTGGCCGCCCGCCCCCTACGTCCCGACAGAAGGCGTCGCCGCGGGCGAGTGGTACCGGCTGGTGACCACGATGTTCACTCACGAGGAAATCTGGCACATCGCCTTCAACATGCTCAGCCTGTGGTTCCTCGGCGGCCCCCTCGAAGCCGCCCTCGGCCGAGCCCGCTACCTCGCCCTCTACCTCGTCTCAGGCCTCGCCGGAAGCGCGCTCACCTACCTGCTGGCCGCACCCACCCAGGCCACCCTCGGCGCCTCGGGCGCCGTCTTCGGCCTCTTCGGTGCCACCGCCGTCCTGCTGCGGCGGCTCAACTACGACATGCGGCCGGTCATCGCCCTGCTGGCGATCAACCTGATCTTCACCTTCAGCCCGGGCTTCAACATCGCCTGGCAGGCGCACATCGGCGGCCTCGTCGCCGGCGTCGTGATCGGCTACGCCATGGTCCACGCCCCCCGCGACCGGCGGACGCTCGTGCAGTACGGCACCTGTGCACTGGTCCTCGCCCTGGTCGTCGGACTGACCCTGTTGAGAACCACCCAGCTCACCTGAGCGCTCAGTTGTCCACAGCGGGTGGCGGATCTTGTGCACAGTGTGCGAGAACAGATGTGCCCCCTGTCACCGACCCGTGTTTCCGCAGGTCAGGCAGGGGGCGAACGCGTTTTCGGGTGCCGGTGGTTCTGTCACACCGGCGTCAATGCCCAGTGAGTTATCCACAGATCGTCTTTCTTTTCCTCAGGGTGTGGACAGCACCTGTGGATAACTCCGTGGATAGCCCTGGGCAGAGCTACTTCCATTGCGTCGAGACACCGAATCCGGCGGCGATGAAGCCGAAGCCGACCACGATGTTCCAGTTGCCGAACTGGTCGATGGGAAGTGAACCGTCGGTGACATAGAAGACGACGATCCAGGCGAGGCCGATGACGAACATCGCCAGCATCACGGGCGCGACCCAGGACCGGTTGTCCAGCTTGACGGCGGTCGCCTGCTTCGCGGGCGGCGGCGTGTAGTCGGCCTTCTTGCGGATACGTGACTTCGGCACGAGGGTCTCTCCTGTCGATGCGCTGCGTGGCCGCGCAGGGAACGGGTCGGGCTCGGGGGCGACGTACGAGACGTACAAGGGGACTCTTAGCGCTCCCCCGGGCGTCCGTTAGCGTAGTGCTTCCGTGGCGCCGAAGGAGATAAGGGTACGTTGAGCAATTCTGCCGACTCCCCCGGGACGGGTTCCAGCCCTGCCCGCCGGCGCCGTTTGCGGCCGGTGCGGGTACTCACGGCCGCGGTCTTCGCTCTCGCGGGTCTCATTTTCTTCACCAGCTTCAACACCGCCAAGGGCACCAATATCCGCACGGACACCTCTTTGCTCAAGTTGTCCGATCTCATCCAGGAGCGCAGTCGCAAGAACGGCGAGATGGAGGAGTCGAACGGGGCCCTGCGCGGCGACATCGAGTCCCTCGCCGAGAGCGACGACGGCAGCACGAAGGCGGAGGACGACAAGCTCGCCGCCCTGGAGGAGAAGGCGGGCACGCAGAAGCTGACGGGCGAGGCGATATCGGTCACGCTCGACGACGCCCCGCCGGACGCCACCGCCAAGCTGCCCGGATACCCGGAGCCGCAGCCCGACTACCTGGTCATCCACCAGCAGGACCTGCAGGCCGTGGTGAACGCCCTGTGGCAGGGCGGGGCCGAGGGGATCAAGGTCATGGACCAGCGGCTGATCTCCACCAGCGCCGTGCGCTGCGTGGGCAACACGCTGATCCTGCAGGGACGCGTCTACTCCCCGCCGTACAAGATCACGGCGGTCGGTGACCCGAAGCGGTTGAAGCAGGCGCTCGCCGAGTCGCCGACGATCCAGAACTACATGGTGTACGTCAACGTCTACGGCCTCGGCTGGAAGGTCGAGGACGACGGCAGGGTGACGTTGCCCGGCTACTCGGGCGCCGTGGACCTGCACTATGCCCAGCCTGTGGATTGACGCCGTTCCGGAGGGCTCGGCGCCGTTAGTCTGGTGCCGTACGGCGTGAGTCTGGTGCCGTGGTGCGACGGAAGGGACGGCATGTACGGCTGGATCTGGCGGCATCTGCCGGGGAACGCGTGGGTGAAGGCGCTGCTCTCGCTCGTGCTGGTCGTGGCTGTGGTCTACGTCCTCTTCCAGTACGTCTTCCCGTGGGCCGAACCGCTGCTTCCCTTCAACGATGTGACGGTGGACAACCAGTGAGTGCGCGCATTCTCGTCGTCGACAACTACGACAGTTTCGTCTTCAACCTGGTGCAGTACCTGTACCAGCTGGGTGCCGAGTGCGAGGTCGTGCGCAACGACGAGGTGTCGACGGCGCACGCGCAGGACGGCTTCGACGGTGTGCTGCTGTCGCCGGGCCCGGGCGCGCCGGAGCAGGCGGGTGTATGCGTCGACATGGTCCGGCATTGCGCGGCCACCGGTGTGCCCGTCTTCGGTGTCTGTCTCGGCATGCAGTCGATGCAGGTGGCGTACGGCGGTGTGGTGGACCGGGCGCCGGAGCTGCTGCACGGAAAGACCTCGCCGGTGGAGCACGGGGGCAAGGGCGTTTTCGCGGGCCTGCCCTCGCCGTTCACGGCGACGCGGTACCACTCGCTGGCCGCGGAGCCGGCCACCGTACCGGCGGAGCTGGAGGTGACGGCCCGCACGTCCGACGGCATCGTCATGGGGCTGCGCCATCGGGAACTGCCCGTGGAGGGCGTGCAGTTCCATCCCGAGTCGGTGCTGACGGAGCACGGGCACCGGATGCTGGCCAACTGGCTGGTGGAGTGCGGTGACGAGGGCGCGGTGGCGAGGTCGGCGGGGCTCGCCCCGGTGGTGGGCAGGGCCACGGCGTGACCGCGCTGCGCCCCGAGCGCGAATCCGGCGCGGCCGGTGACCAGGGGGGCTCGTACGGGCAGCCGTACGGGGATCCCGGTGCGTTCGGGGGCGGCTGGTACGAGGGGTACTCCGTCGGCGGTGAGGAGTACGGATCGGGCGCCGGGTCGTACGTGCCGCCGGTGGTGGACGACGAGACGGTGGCTCTGCGGATCGCGGATCCGCCGGGGCGGACGGCCGGTGAAACAGCGCAGTCTGCTTCTCCGCCCCCGGGCGGCGGTCGTGCGGCGCGCAGGAAGGCCGCGAAACGGCGTCACGGGCGTCGTGGGGGCTCGCGGAGGGCCACTGGGGCCGGTGAGCCCGAGGAGGCTCCGAAAGCGCCTCTGTCGCGTGTGGAGGCCCGTCGGCAGGCGCGGGCGCGCAAGCCGGGTGCCGCGGTGATCGCGAGTCGTGCGATCGGCGAGGTCTTCATCACGACCGGTGTGCTGATGCTGCTGTTCGTGACCTACCAGCTGTGGTGGACGAACGTGCGTGCGCAGGCGCAGGCCGACAAGGCGGCGAGCAGCCTCCAGGACGACTGGGCGGACGGCAAGCGCAATCCGGGTACGTTCGAGCCGGGGCAGGGGTTCGCGTTGCTGCACATCCCCAAGCTGGACGTCGTGGTGCCGATCGCGGAGGGCATCGACAGCAAGAAGGTGCTGGACCGGGGCATGGTCGGGCACTACGCGGAGGGTGCCCTGAAGACGGCGATGCCGGATGCGAAGACCGGGAACTTCGGGCTGGCGGGGCATCGCAACACGCATGGGGAACCGTTCCGGTACATCAACAAGCTTCAGCCGGGCGATCCGATCGTCGTGGAGACGCAGGACGAGTACTTCGTGTACAAGATGGCGTCCATCCTGCCGGTGACGTCGCCGAGCAACGTCAGCGTGCTCGATCCGGTGCCCGAGCAGTCGGGTTTCACGGGGCCCGGCCGCTACATCACGCTCACCACGTGCACGCCGGAGTTCACGAGCAAGTACCGGATGATCGTCTGGGGCAAGATGGTCGAGGAACGGCCGCGCAGCAAGGGCAAGCCGGATGCGCTCGTCAGTTAAGGGCAGATGACCAGTGGCAGCGACCACCGACACGGATCACGAAGAGCACACCGGCGCGCCCGGAAGGCCGCCGGCCGCACGCCGCCGCGGGTCCGGGCGGGTTCTCGCCCGGGCGGTGAGCGTCTTCGGTGAACTCCTCATCACGGCGGGCCTGGTGCTCGGTCTGTTCGTCGTCTACTCGTTGTGGTGGACGAACGTCATGGCCGACCGCGCGGCCGACGAGCAGGGTGACAAGGTCCGCGACAACTGGGCGCAGGACAGGGTCGGTTCCGACGGCCCCGGGACGCTGGACACCAAGGCGGGCATCGGCTTCCTGCACGTGCCCGCGATGGGCGACGGCGACATCCTGGTCGAGAAGGGGACGTCGATGAAGGTCCTCAACGACGGCGTCGCCGGCTACTACACCGACCCCGTCAAGGCCACGCTGCCGACGTCGGGCAAGGCGGGCAACTTCTCGCTGGCGGCGCACCGGGACGGGCACGGCGCGAAGTTCCACAACATCCACAAGATCGAGAAGGGCGACCCGATCGTCTTCGAGACCAAGGACAAGTGGTACGTGTACAAGGTCTACGGGATCCTCCCGGAGACCTCGAAGTACAACGTCGACGTCCTCGGCGCCGTGCCCAAGGAGTCCGGGAAGACGAAGGCGGGCCACTACATCACGCTGACGACGTGCACGCCGGTCTACACGAGCAAGTACCGGTACGTGGTCTGGGGGGAGCTGGTGCGTACGGAGAAGGTGGACGGGGAGCGGACTCCGCCGGAGGAACTGCGGTGACACTGAGGCCCTGAGGGGACCTCAGTCGCCTAGCATGACGGAGGCCCGAAGCCGCAACTTCCTCTTGCGACTTCGGGCCTTTTGCCTCGGCACCTATCGGAGGGCCTCGAGGCGTACGCCGGCGCTCCAGGCTTCCAGCTCGTCCCGGTTCACGGTGATGACTCCGCTGAGTTTGGCGATCGCCTCCGCTTCGTGGCTGAAGTTGCAGGTGGCGACGAACAGGGCGACGTCCATGCGGTCGACGACCCGTGCCGCGCCCGCGAACTTCTGCATGTCGGCGCTGGGCACGGTCCAGCGGCCGGACCGGTTCTTGCACTGGACGGCCACCGTACGTCCGTCGGCGGTGCGGCCGGTGATGTCGATGCCCCTGTCGCTGCGGGCCTGTCGTACGACGACGTCCGTGCAGCCGTCGCGGCGCAGTAGGTCGGCGACATGCCGCTCGAACGCCTGCCAGGTCATGGCCTTGAGCGTCGACCTGACGTTGTCCGCGGGGGCGTCACCTTCCAGGGCGGCGAGACGCCGGTGGTGCCAGCACAGTTTGCGTTCGACGTTCTCGATGTCCGCGCGGAGCTCGATGAGCTCGCGCCGGTGCTCGCCCGAGGTTTCGATCAGGGCGTTGAACATCGGCACGACCGTCTTGCCGAGGATGTGGGTGATGCGCTGGTCGATGCGGGCGTCGAGGGTGTCGGCTTCGGCGGGGGCCGGGTTATCCACAGGCTGTGTACGGGCCAGGTACTCCATGTCCAGGAGGTAGACACGCACCTGACGTGCGACTTCGCTGTCCCGGAGGAGCATGGCGACGTTGAGGACGGCGCGGCGGGAGTACAGCGCGAGGGACCTGGAGCGCGACTGAATCCCACTGGCCCTCTTAAAGAGGGCCAGTCGCGTACCTGTCAGAACTTGGTAGCCGCTGGCCTCGAGTTCTTTCCGATGGTCCTCCACAACGGACTCGAGCGACTTCACGGCCACCTCGAAGTACGCCGCCACCATCGCCGTCGTCACGTGCATGCCGTCCGGCAGCAGGGACAGGGCCTTCACTCGGTCGAGTACGTCCGTGCGGTCGAGGACGCTGTTGCGTAGGGCCGGTGATTCCAGTAGGGCTGTTTCGTTGATCATGTGGTGCTCGGACTCCTCCCAGTGGGGGTGGTGGGCACCCGATCAACGAGTAATGACATATGAAGACACGTTCGGTTCTGTGCCGGCGGACACGACAAGAGCCCCGGTCCCTCCGTCGAGGGGCCGGGGCTCTTGTCGTGCGTGGGAGGCGTCGGCGTCAGTCGTCGCGGCCGGTGAGGCCGCCGATGATTCCGCCGTTGCCGTTTCCGCCGTTTCCGCCGCCGGCGGTGGTGAGGGTGATCTGGGTGCCGGCCGGGTTGTCGACCTCGGTGCCGGGCTGCGGATCCATGATGACCACCGTGGCGTTGCCGTCATTGGCGCCGGCGACCTGGACGTTCGTGAAGCCGCTCTGCTGGAGGATCTGCTGGGCCTCCGCCAGCGTCTTGCCACGGACCTCCGGGACCTTGACCTTCTGCTGCTTGGCCTTGCCGACGACGATCTGTACCTGCGAGCCCTTGTCGATCTGCTGGCCCGCCTGCGGCGTGGTGGAGATGACCTTGCCGGCCTGGTTCGGGTCGTCGGTCTCCTGCTCGGTGCAGTTGCCCACCAGGTTGTTGGCCGTCATCTGGGCCTTCGCCGCGTCACAGGTCTGGTTGACGACGTCCGGCACCGTGGCCTTCTCCGCCGCCTTGGCGATGGTGAGGGTGATCGTCGAGCCCTTCTCGATCTCCTCGCCCAGCCTCGGGTCCTGGTCGAGGACGGTGTTGGGCTCCTCCGACGACTCGCGGGCCTCCGTCTTGACCTTGAACTGGTAGTCGTCGCCCTCCAGCTTCGACTGGGCCTCTTCCAGGCTCAGGCCGATCACGCTGGGCACCGTCACCTTGGGGGCGCCGGTGGAGACCACCAGGTTGACGGTGGAGTTCTTCTTGACCTCGGTCTTCGGCTGCTGGTCCTGCGAGCAGATCTTGCCCTTGCTCTGGTTCTCGCAGGGCTTCTGCGTGAACGCCAGTTCCAGGTCGGTGTTGGTCGCCTGTTGCTGGGCGTCCTCCTTCGTCAGACCGACGAAGTTGGGTACGGCGACGGTGTCGTTGCCCGCGCCTCCGTTGCCGCTGAACGCCCACTTGCCGATGAGGATCGCGCCGACGAGGACGAGGATGCCGGCCACGACCAGCAGGATCGTGGAGGTGTTCGACTTGCGTGACTGGCGGCGCCGGTCGGGGCGGTCGTCGTAGCCGTAGCCGCCGTCGTCCGGGTTCATCGGCGGCAGCATGGTGGTGGCGCCGGCGGCGCCGGAGTCGGAGCGCAGGGCCGTGGTCGGCTGGTCGTCCGGGTAGGCGCCGTAGCCGCCGGCGGCCATGGCGCCCATCGAGGCGGTGGCGGCGACCGGCTGGCCGTCGAGGCAGGCCTCGATGTCGGCGCGCATCTCGTCGGCCGACTGGTAGCGGTAGTCGGGGTCCTTGACGAGCGCCTTCATGACGATCGCGTCCATCTCGGGCGTGATCTCGGGGTCGAAGACGCTGGGCGCCTGCGGTTCCTCCCGTACGTGCTGGTAGGCGACCGCGACCGGGGAGTCGCCGACGAAGGGCGGGCGGACGGTCAGCAGCTCGTAGAGGAGGCAGCCGGTGGAGTACAGGTCGGAGCGTGCGTCGACCTGTTCGCCCTTGGCCTGCTCCGGGGAGAGGTACTGGGCGGTGCCGATGACGGCGGCGGTCTGCGTCATGGTCATGCCGGCGTCGCCCATGGCGCGGGCGATGC
Organism: Streptomyces viridiviolaceus; assembly: GCF_014650995.1. Taxonomy (GTDB): domain Bacteria; phylum Actinomycetota; class Actinomycetes; order Streptomycetales; family Streptomycetaceae; genus Streptomyces; species Streptomyces viridiviolaceus. The sequence goes on along the minus strand of NZ_BMWA01000004.1, from coordinate 149,095 downwards.
CGAAGTCCATGACCTTGACCTGGCCGTTGCGCGTCAGCATGACGTTGGCCGGCTTGATGTCGCGGTGGACGATGCCGTTGCGGTGGGCGTACTCCAGGCCCTGGAGGATGCCGATGGTCATCTCCATGGCCCGCTCGGGCAGCAGCTTGCGCCCGCTGTGCAGCAGCTCACGGAGGGTGGAACCGTCGACGTACTCCATGACGATGTACGGGATGGAGACCCCGTCGATGTAGTCCTCGCCCGTGTCGTAGACCGCGACGATCGCGGGATGGTTGAGCGAGGCGGCCGACTGGGCCTCCCGGCGGAACCGGGCCTGGAAGGACGGGTCGCGCGCGAGGTCGGCGCGCAGCGTCTTCACCGCCACCTGGCGTCCGAGCCGGGTGTCATGTGCGTGGTAAACCTCCGCCATGCCACCACGGCCGAGCACCGGGCCCAGCTCGTACCGGCCGCCTAGGCGACGCGGCTCTTCCATGGTTACCTACCAGCCCTCTCCGTCGGTCCCGACCGGCATGCTTGTACGGTCGGAGGCTGCCGTCCGGCCTACCGTACCCGCCTCGCTCTGCGTGACCTGGCCAAGCCCGTCACCCGATACAGGACCGGTATCGCAACGTGCACCGATGTGAAGCGGACGTGAGCGGAGTCACGTCCTGTTCAGCTCTTGGTCACTTCTTGCTGTTGACGACGGCCTCCATCACGCTCTTGGCGATCGGTGCCGCGAGGCCGCCGCCGGAGATGTCGTCACGGACGGCGTTCTCGTCCTCGATCACCACGGCCACGGCGACCGGCGAGCTGCCGTCCTCCGCCTTGGCGTAGGAGATGAACCAGGCGTAGGGGTTCTCGCTGTTGTCCACACCGTGCTGTGCGGTACCGGTCTTGCCGCCGACTGTGACGCCGGGGATCTGTGCGTTGGTTCCCGTGCCGTCCTTGACGACGGTCTCCATCATCGACTGCAGGATCTGCGCGTTCTTCGGCGAGAGCGGCTTGCTCATCTCCTGGGGGTCCGTCTTCTCGATGGTGTCGAGGTTCGGGGCCTGGAGTTCGTCGACCATGTACGGCTTCATCAGGCTGCCGTTGTTGGCGACGGCGGAGGCGACCATGGCCATCTGCAGCGGGGTCGCGGCGGTGTTGAACTGGCCGATGGAGGACAGCGCGGTCTGCGACTCGTTCATGTCGTCGGAGAAGACGGAGGCGCTGGTGCGGACCGGGACGAACTGCTCCTCGGTGAAGCCGAACTTCTTGGCCGTCTCCAGCATCTTGTCGTTGCCGAGGTCGGAGCCGATCTTGCCGAAGACGGTGTTGCAGGAGACGCGGAGCGCTTCGCGGAGGGTGGCGTTCTCGCAGGGGAGGTCGCCCTCGTTCTTCAGCGGGGTCGTGGTGCCGGGCATGGTCCACGGCAGGGGCGAGTCGGTCTTCTCGTCCGCCGAGCCGTACTTGCCGTGCTCCAGTGCCGCTGCCGCGGTGACGACCTTGAAGGTGGAGCCGGGCGGGTAGACCTCGCGCAGCGCCCGGTTCAGCATCGGGTCGTCGGGGTTGTTCTTCTTGTCGAGCTTGTTCCAGGCCTTCTCGTCCGCGGAGGAGCCGCCGGCGATCGTCGAGGGGTCGTACGAGGGGTAGGACGCCAGCGAGAGGATCTTGCCGGTGGACGGCTCGATGGCGGCGACGGCACCCTTGGCGCCCTGCTTCTTCAGGCCGTCGTAGGCGGCCTTCTGCGCGGCGGCGTTGAGGGTGGTGACGACGTTGCCGCCCTCCTTCTTCTCGCCCGTGATCATGTCGAGGGTGTTGCGGAAGAAGAGCCGGTCGTCGTTGCCGGTGAGGATGCCGTCGTCGATGGCCTCGAGCTGGGTGGCGCCGTAGGCCTGGGAGACGTAGCCGGTCACCGGCGCCCACATGGCGCCGTCCTTGTAGGTGCGCTTGTACTTGAAGTCGCCCTCGGTGGTGGCGTGGCCGGTGATGGCCTTGCCGTCGACGATGATGTCGCCGCGCGGGGTGGCGTACCGCTCGATGGCGACGCGGCGGTTGTGCTCGTCTTCCTTGAGGGTGTCGGCCCTGACGTACTGGAGCCAGTTGTCGCGGATGAGCAGGGTGAGGACCAGGAGGCCGCAGAAGATCGCGATGCGGCGCAGGGGCTTGTTCACGGTCGGACCACCTGGGTCATCTCGGCGTCGGGGTTGGCGGCGGGGGCGGGGGCGGGCCTGCGTGCGGTGTCGCTGATGCGCAGCAGGATCCCGATCAGGGCCCAGTTGGCGATGACGGAGGAACCGCCGTACGCCAGGAAGGGCATGGTCATGCCGGTGAGCGGGATGAGGCCCATGACGCCGCCCGCGACGACGAACACCTGGAGCGCGAAGGCGCCGGACAGGCCGATGGCGAGCAGTTTGCCGAACGGGTCGCGGGCGGCGAGGGCGGTGCGTACGCCGCGCTCGACGATCAGCGCGTACAGCAGCAGGATGGCCATGACGCCGGCCAGGCCGAGTTCCTCGCCGAAGGTGGCGAGGATGAAGTCGGAGTTGGCGGCGAAGCCGATGAGGTCGGAGTTGCCCTGGCCGAGTCCGGTACCGAGGGTGCCGCCGGAGCCGAAGGCCCAGAGGGCCTGCATGGACTGTTCGGTGTGGCCGACGACGCCCTGGCGGCTGAGCGTGTACTCGCGCATCGGGTCGAGCCAGGCCTGGACGCGCTGCTGCACGTGGGGCTCGAAGGAGGCGACGCCGACGGCGCCGGCTCCGGACATCAGCAGGCCGAACACGATCCAGCTGGTCCGCTCGGTGGCGACGTACAGCATGATCACGAACATGCCGAAGAACAGCAGCGAGGTGCCGAGGTCGGTCTCGAAGACCAGGATCAGGATGGAGATGGCCCAGACGACGATGATCGGGCCGAGGTCGCGTCCGCGGGGCAGGTAGAGCCCCATGAAGCGGCGGCTGGCGAGGGCCAGGGCGTCGCGTTTGACCATGAGGTAGCCCGCGAAGAAGACCGCTAGGACGATCTTGGCGAACTCGCCGGGCTGGATGGTGCCGAGGCCGGGGATCTTGATCCAGATCCTGGCGCCGAAGACGTTCTGGCCGAGGCCCGGGACCAGCGGCAGGATCAGCAGGATCAGCGCGCCGGCCATGGAGATGTAGGTGTAGCGCTGCAGGACGCGGTGGTCCTTGAGGAAGATCAGTACGGCTACGAACAGGCCGACGCCGAGCGCGGAGTACAGCAGCTGGCGGGGCGCCGCCTCGACGAACGTGCTGCTCGCCTGCAGTCGCTTCGACTGGTCCAGGCGCCAGATGACGACCAGGCCGACGCCGTTGAGCAGCGTGGCCAGCGGCAGCAGCAGCGGGTCCGCGTAGGGGGCGAACTTCCGTACGACGAGGTGGCCGACGCCCGCGATCAGGCCGAGGCCGAGTCCGTAGCTCAGCAGGCCCGGCGGCACCGAGTCGTTGATGGCCAGCCCGACGTTGGCGTAGGCGAACACCGGGATGACGACGGCGAAGACCAGCAGCGCCAGTTCGGTGTTGCGCCGGCTGGGCGCGCCGATGGCGCCGATCGTGGACGTGTGGTGCGTCGGCGAGTTGGTAGTACTGCTCATCGTGTGACAGGGCCTCTCACGGCTTGCCTACTGCTTACCGCACAGCGAGACGACCTTCTGCTCTTCCTCCGAGAGGCTGGGGCCGGGGCTGGGAGTGGGTGCGGTCGTGGACGGGGACGATTCCGGTGCCGTCGTGGACTGCGACGGGGTCGGGGTCGGCGAGGCCTTGGACGTGAAGGAGGCGGGTGTGGTTCCCGTGGTGCCTCCGGCCTCGCCCTCGCCCGTCTTCGCGTTCTCGCTGTCCGCGGCACGCCGTTCGGCCTGCTTCTTGCAGGCCGAGGCCTGTACCGACAGCTCTTCGATCTTCGCCCGGGCGTTGTTCAGGTCGCCCTCGGCGATGGTCGCCTCGACCAGTTTCTGCTGGTAGGGCGGCAGGTACTTCAGTTCGATCTCGGGGTGGTCCTTCTGGACCTTCGACAGCGACACCCAGGCGAGGTCCTGGCTGATCCCGCGGTAGAGGGCGACGTGGTCGTCGTTGGTGCCGACGTAGTACTGGGTCTGTGTCCAGCGCCAGCCGCCATACAGGCCGCCGCCGACGACGGCGAGGGCGAGCACCGTGTAGAAGGACCGCTTGAGCCACTTGCGGTTCTTGCGGGGTTTGACGAAGTCGTCGTCGCCGTAGTCGCCGAAGCCGGCCGCCGGGACGTAGCCGGTGGTGTCGCCGCTGCCGGGCGGGCCGAACTCGCCGCCGCCGCCCTGTCCGCCGCCCTGGCGGCCGAGGCCGGAGGCGCGGCCGGCGGGGGTCTGCATGATGCCGTTGTCGCCGATCTGGTGCTGGTTCTCGGCGACGGCGCCGACCACGACCGGGGTGTCGGAGAGCTGACCGGCGAGGGTGTCGCCGGTGTCCAGGTCGAGGACGTCGGCGACGATGACGGTGATGTTGTCGGGGCCGCCGCCGCGCAGGGCGAGCTGGATCAGCTCCTGCACGGTCTCCTGGGGGCCCTGGTAGCTGGCGAGGGTGTCCTCCAGCGTCTGGTGGGAGACGACGCCGGAGAGCCCGTCGGAGCAGATGAGGTAGCGGTCGCCGGCCCGGACCTCGCGGATGGACAGGTCGGGTTCGACGTGGTCGCCGCTGCCGAGCGCGCGCATCAGCAGGGACCGCTGGGGGTGGGTGTTCGCCTCTTCCTCGGTGATGCGGCCCTCGTCGACGAGGCGCTGCACCCAGGTGTGGTCCTGGGTGATCTGGGTCAGGACGCCGTCGCGCAGGAGGTAGGCGCGGGAGTCCCCGACGTGGACGAGGCCGAGCCGCTGACCGGTCCACAGCAGGGCGGTCAGGGTGGTGCCCATGCCCTCCAGGGCGGGGTCCTCCTCGACCATCTGCCGCAGCTGGTCGTTGGCGCGCTGTACGGCGGTGCCGAGGGAGGTGAGGATGTCGGAGCCGGGTACGTCGTCGTCGAGGGCGACGATGGTGGAGATCACCTCGGAGGAGGCGACCTCTCCGGCGGCCTGGCCGCCCATGCCGTCGGCGATGGCGAGCAGGCGGGGACCGGCGTAACCGGAGTCCTCGTTGCCCTCCCGGATCATGCCTTTGTGCGATCCGGCGGCGAAGCGCAGTGACAGACTCATGCGCACCTCGCCCGTCGGCTCCGGGTACAGCCGGTCGTGTCGAGCCACACTGCCCACCCTCCGGTCGGGAGCGCGCCGGGGCCCGGGGTGCCGGCCGCCGCTGCGTGCTCGCTCCGCTCGCTCATTGTCGTACTACTTCCGCAGCTCGATGACGGTCTTGCCGATGCGGATCGGCGCACCCAGCGAAATCGGTGTGGGGGACGTCAACCGGGACCGGTCCAGGTACGTGCCGTTGGTGGAGCCCAGGTCCTCGACGATCCACTGTCCGTCGCGGTCCGGGTAGATCCTGGCATGGCGGCTGGAGGCGTAGTCGTCGTCCAGCACGATGGTGCTGTCGTGCGCCCGGCCCAGGGTGATGGTCTGGCCCTGGAGGGCGACGGTGGTGCCGGTGAGCGTGCCCTCCGTCACGACCAGCTTGGTGGGGGCGTTGCGACGGCCCCGGCCGCCGCTCTGCTGCTGGCGCTGCTGCGGGGGCGCCTGGCGCGTGGCCTGCTGCTGTGCACGGCCGGCGTCCCGGCGCGACCCGCGCTGGGTGACGCGCGTACCGAACAGGTCGCTGCGGATGACCTGCACGGCCACGATCACGAACAGCCACAGTACGGCCAGGAAACCCAGCCGCATGACCGTGAGGGTCAGCTCTGACATTGCCCCCGGATCACCCTTCGGCTTGCCTATAGATAACGGTGGTGCTGCCCACGACGATCCGCGAGCCGTCGCGGAGCGTAGCGCGGGTGGTGTGCTGCCCGTCCACCACGATGCCGTTGGTGGACCCGAGATCCTGGATCGTCGAGGGCGTTCCGGTCCGGATCTCGCAGTGCCGGCGGGAGACGCCGGGGTCGTCGATCCGCACGTCGGCGTCGGTGCTGCGGCCCAGCACCAGCGTCGCGCGGGAGATCTGGTGGCGTGTGCCGTTGATCTCGATCCAGTAGCGGGTGCGTCCGCCGGGCGCGGGCGCGGCCGGGGGCCGCTGGGCTCCGGCGGGCTGCGGGTAGCCGTAGCCGCCGGGCCGGGCGCCGGGCGGCGGCGCGGCCGGCATCGGCGGGGCGCCCGCGGGGGAGGCCGGCGGGTAGCCGTAACCGCCGGGACCGCCGGGCCGCCCGGAGGGGGCCGGGGGCGCGGCCGGAGCCTGGCCGCCCTGCTGGCTGCTGGAGGAGGCGAGCGTACGGCTGCGGACCCGGTACAGGCCGGTGTCGAGGTCGTCCGCCTTCTCCAGGTGGACCTTGATCGGGCCCATGAAGGTGTAGCGCTGCTGCTTGGCGTAGTCGCGCACCATCCCGGCGAGCTCGTCGCCGAGCTGGCCGGAGTAGGGGCTGAGGCGCTCGAAGTCGGGCGCGCTCAGCTCCACGATGAAGTCATTGGGTACGACGGTGCGGTCGCGGTTCCAGATGGTGGCGTTGTTGTCGCACTCGCGCTGCAGTGCTCCCGCGATCTCCACGGGCTGCACCTCGGACTTGAACACCTTGGCGAAGGTGCCGTTGACCAGACCTTCGAGACGCTGCTCGAACTTCTTCAGGACTCCCATGGGGCACCTCCTCCGATGCTGCCGTCCTGTTCACTGCCCTGCGTGCTGCTTACCTGGTAGTGCTTACTGATCGTATCCACGCGCCGGTCGATCGACTGGTTCCCCTGCGGAGTCCTGTTGGAACTCCTCGGGGAGCACTCCTGGACGTGACTTCTGCCCAGGATCGTAGAGGCGGCCGCAGTCCCAGTGTCCCGCACCGGACTGTGGACCCCTACCGGCTCCCGGGGAGACGGGCAGGACCGGTACGAGGTTGATACGTGAACGGACGCGCCTCGGGGCAAGTGCCCGGGCGGCCGGGGGCCCTGACATTAGGGATGTGAATCCACCCCGTCCAGCGTGCTAATGTTCTGGGTGTCGGAAGGCGCCGGGCCGAAAGGAACGGGGCCGGATGACGCACCCAATGCGCGGGTGGCGGAATAGGCAGACGCGCTGGATTCAGGTTCCAGTGCCCGCAAGGGCGTGGGGGTTCAACTCCCCCCTCGCGCACAAGACGGAAGCCCCGCAGGTCTCGGACCTGCGGGGCTTCCGCGTTGTCGGGCGCCTTGGCCTGTGAGGAACGTCTCAGGTCGGACGGCGCCTCGGTGCGGGAGTCAGTCGCGCCGCCAGAGGGCGGGGACGTGGGGCGGTTCCCAGCCCGGCATCGAGGTGTGGGCCTGCAGGCAGCGGTAGCCGGCGCCGCCGTGGGTGACGCGGTCGCCCGCCGCGTACGGGCGGCCGGGTGCCCAGCTGCCGCCCGGCGGGTCGGTCGGCGGATCGGTGGGGCCGCCCGTGCCCGGGTCGCCGTCCACGTCCAGCACGAAGTCGAACGTGGCCTGCTTGCCGCCGCCGGCGTCGCGGACGTTCATCAGCAGCGCCGGGTCGAAGAGGGCGTCCGTGCCGTTGCGCGGCTCGCCGGGGAAGTACAGCTGGGTGGTGAGCACGGGCTCGCCGGGTGCCTGGGCCTTGACGTGGATGTGCCGGGTCCGGCCCGGGTACAGGCCGGGCACGATCGTCTGCAGGGTGAAGGCGCCGGTGGTGTCGGTGAACTGGTGGCCGCGGAAGGCGTACCCCGCCAGGTCGTAGGCGCCGGCGTTGTCGGCCTGCCAGAAGTCGAGCAGGACGCCGGGGAGCGGGACGCAGTTCCGGCCGAAGACGTGCCCGCTCACCGTCAGCCGGGTGCCGGCGGTGCCCGGCGTGACCAGGTTGGTGCGCAGGGGCGAGTTCGGCTTGAAATAGGGGCCCTCGATCTGGTCGGGCGTGGGGTCGTCGCCGTCGTCGCAGAACGGCGTCGGGGTGAGGGACCGGCCCTGGGAGCCGGCGTCCCGGGCGAGCGCCACCGTGCCCGTGGCGAGCAGCGGTACGGCGGCGCCGGCGGCCACGGCGGCCCTGAGCAGGGTCTTGCGGCTGATGCCGCGGTCGGTGTCCGCGCCGGGGCCGTTGCCGGATTCGTCGGGGGTGGTGGGTGTCATGGCGGGTTCCTCGGTCTCCTCGGTGGGGGGAAGAAGGACGGGACGTGCATGACACGGACCGCGCCCCCGGGTGCGGGGCAGGCTGTCGTGTTCCGGGGGCGCGGTCCGGTGTGATCACGGAGAACGTAATCGCGGCGGCGGGCCGTCGGGGACCTCCCGCTTCGCCCCCTCCCCGGTGTTATGCGGGCGGGGCCGCCGTCCGTGTACGCGCGGTGCGCGTGGCGGTACCGTCGTGGCGCGGCGACGTCGGTGTACGGGCCGGTACGTGCGATCGGGGAGGGGATCCGGATGACCGAGGCGGGGACGGGGACGCGCACCGGGACGGACGGCGGGAGGGACGTGGGGGCGGGCGGCGCGGTGGCCGCGCGGGTCCCTGACGTACCGGGGTTCGCCCGGTGGCCCGGCGACGGTTCGGCGAAGGCGGAGGGCAAGGCGCTGCGCACGCGGGTTCCGCGGTCCGCGCACGCCGCCCTCGACCCGGACGGGTCGCGGCCCGGCGTGGTGAGCGCGGTCGAGGAGTCCAACCGCGGCCGGATACCGGGGCTCACCCCGATCCGGGCCGGGCGGATGGCGGCCACGCCGTTCGCGTTCCTGCGCGGGTCGGCGGGCCTCATGGCGTACGACCTGGCGCGTACGCCGGTGACGGGGATCGGTGCCCAGATCTGCGGCGACGCGCACGCGGCCAACTTCGGGCTCTACGGTGACGCCCGCGGCGGCCTGGTCATCGATCTGAACGACTTCGACGAGACGGTCCACGGCCCGTGGGAGTGGGACCTCAAGCGGCTCGCCGCCTCGCTGGTGCTCGCGGGCCGGGAGGCCGGAGCGGACGAGGACACCTGCCGCGAGGCTGCCCATGACGCGGTGGGCGCCTACCGGCGCACCATGCGGTTGCTCGCCCGGCTGCCCGCGCTGGACGCCTGGAACGCCATCGCGGACGAGGAGCTCGTCTCCCACACCGACGCCCACGACCTGCTCGGCACCCTGGAACGGGTCTCCGAGAAGGCCCGGGCCAACACCAGCGGGCGTTTCGCCGCCAGGTCGACCGAGGCCACCGGGGACGGCGGGCGGCGTTTCGTCGACGCCCCGCCGGTGCTGCGGCGGGTGCCCGCCGGGGAGGCCGCGGCGGTGGCGGCGTCCCTGGAGCAGTACCTGGGCACGTTGTCCGAGGACCGGCTGCCGCTGCTGGCCCGGTACGCGGTGCACGACGTGGCCTTCCGCGTCGTCGGCACCGGCAGTGTGGGAACCCGGTCCTACGTCGTGCTCCTCCTGGACCACCGCGGCGAACCGCTCGTGCTCCAGGTGAAGGAGGCCCGGCCCTCCGCGCTGGTGCCCCATCTGGCGACCGCCGGGTTCGACGCCCCCGCACCGGAGCACGAGGGACGCCGGGTGGTCATGGGGCAGAAGCGCATGCAGGTGGTCAGCGACATCCTGCTGGGCTGGACCTCGGTCGACGGGCGGCCCTTCCAGGTGCGGCAGTTCCGCAACCGCAAGGGCAGCGTCGACCCCGCGGCCCTGGCCGCCGATCAGCTGGACGACTACGGCCGGATGACCGGCGCCCTGCTGGCCCGCGCCCACTCGCACAGCGCCGACCCGCGCGTCGTCGCCGGTTACTGCGGCAAGAACGAGGAACTGGACGAGGCCGTGGCCGCCTTCGCCGTCGCCTACGCCGACCGCACGGAGGCGGACCACGCCGAACTGGTGGCTGCCGTGCGGGCGGGGCGGGTCGCGGCCGAGCTGGGGGTGTGACGGGCCCCGGCGGTGTGGCGGGGGCGGGCGGGGCGTGGCCTAGGCTGGTCGGGTGACGACCCCGGAAGCTGAGCCAGAGCAGGGTGGTGCGCCGCGGCCCGAGGAGCGGCTGGAGCGGGCCGTACGGGCCGCCGAGCAGGCGCTGATCGAGTACGAGATCGCGGTGGAGACCTTCCGTGTGGAGGTCGAGAACTTCTCGCGGCTGCACGAACAGCGGCTCGGCCCCATGTACGCGCGGCTGGAGGAGCTGGAGGCGCAGATCCTCGAGGCCCGGGCGGCCCGCACCCAGGACCCCGAGGACCGGCGCCGGGCCGACGAGGCGCGGGCCCGGCTCCTGCCGATCCCCGGCGTCGAGGAACTGCTGCACGGGTGGATGGACGGGGACGGGCTGTTCCCCGAGGCCTCCGCGATGCTCACGGACCAGGCGGTACGGCCCCCGCAGCGGGTCCGGCCCAGCGAGGAGGCCCGACGGCTCTACCGCGAGCTGGCCCGCAAGGCCCACCCCGACCTGGCGCAGGAGGAGGACGAGCGGGTACGGCGGGAGGAGTTCATCACCCGGGTCAACGCCGCCTACGCCCGCGGCGACGAGAAGGAGCTGCGGGAGCTGGCCGAGGAGTGGGCCGCCGGTCCGACGCCCGAACGGCGGCCGAGCCGTGCCGAGGAGCTGTACGTCCGCCTCGAATGGCTCGCCCAGCGCAAGGAGCTGCTCACCGTGCTCGCCAAGGAGCTGGAGGAGGGCGCGATCGGCTCGATGCTCCGGCTGGCCCCGGACGATCCCGACCGGCTGCTGGAGGAGATCGCCGAGCAGCTGGCCGCCCAGGTCGGCGAGCGGGAGGCGGAACTGGCGGCGGCGCTCGGGCAGACCTGAGCCGGCTTGCGGTTCGGGTAGCGTCGGGGGCATGAGTTTTGGAGCTGGTGTGCCCACGGCCCAGGTCACCGACCTCGAGGACGGCGACTTCCTGCTGGACGTCCGCGAGGACGACGAGTGGCAGGCGGGTCACGTCGCCGGGGCGCTGCACATTCCCATCAGTGAGTTCGTGGCCCGGTACGGCGAGCTGACCGAGGCCGCGCCGCAGGACGGCCGGGTCCATGTGATCTGCCGTTCCGGGGGCCGCTCGGCCCAGGTCACCATGTACCTGGTCCAGCAGGGCATCGACGCGGTGAACGTCGACGGTGGCATGCAGGTGTGGGCCGCCGCTGGTCGCCCCGTGGTGAACGAGAAGGGCGAGCCGGGGCACGTCATCTAGATCTGTCCAACACCGGGTGCGGCGGCCGGCATGACCCGGCGGGTGCGGGTGGGCGGTGGTGAGGGGCGGGCTCCGGCTCAGCGGTCGAAGTCCAGCTCCACCTTCTCCGTCACCGGATGCGACTGGCAGGCCAGGACATAGCCGGCCTCCGTCTCCTCCGGCTCCAGCGCGAAGTTGCGGTCCATCCGCACCTCGCCCTCGACCAGGAAGGCCCGGCACGTCCCGCACACCCCGCCCTTGCAGGCGTAGGGCGCGTCGGGCCGGTTGCGCAGCACCGTCTCCAGCAGCGACTCGCCCTCCCGGACGGGCCAGGTCCCGCCGCGGCCGTCGAGCCGGGCGGTCACCGTGCTGTGCGCGGGGGCGGGGGACGCCGCCGCAAGGGCCGCACCCGCGTCGACGTGGAAGATCTCCTCGTGGATCCGGGTGCGCGGCACGCCGAGCCCGCGCAGTGCCCGTTCGGCCTCCTGCACCAGCCCGAACGGCCCGCACAGGAACCAGCCGTCCACCCGGTCGACCGGCAGCAGCGCCGGCAGCAGTCCGGTCAGCCGCTCCTGGTCGAGCCGGCCGGACGGCAGCCCGGCCTGCTGTTCCTCCCGGGAGAGCACCGTCACCAGCTGCAGCCGCTCGGGGTGGCGGTCCTTCAGGTCGGCGACCTCCTCCAGGAACATCGTCGACGCGGACGTCCGGTCGCTGCGAATCAGACAGAACCGGGCCTCCGGCTCCCGCGCCAGCAGCGTCGACACGATCGACAGCACCGGGGTGATGCCGCTGCCGCCGACGACCGCGGCGTACAGGCCCGGTGCGGGGTCGAGCGTGAAACGGCCGGCCGGGGTCATCACCACCAGCTCGTCGCCGACGCCGATCTCCTTCAGCGCGTACGTCGAGAAGGCCCCGCCCTCGACCAGGCGCACTCCGACCCGCAGCTCGCGCGGGCCCTCGCCGTCCGGTGCCGGGGAGCAGATCGAGTAGGTGCGGCGTATCTCCGTCCCGTCGGCCGTGTGGCGCAGGGCCAGGTGCTGGCCCGGCGCGTGCCGGTACTCCTCGCGCAGAGCCGGGGGCACGGTAAGGGTGAGGGCCACGGAGTCGTCGGTGATCCGGTCGACCGCGGCCACCCGGAGCCGGTGGAAGCGGGCCATCACAGCTCCTTGAAGTGGTCGAACGGTTCGCGGCAGTCGAGGCAGCGCCGCAGCGCCTTGCACGCGGTGGAGGAGAAGCGGCTGAGCAGCTCGGTGTCGACTGATCCGCAGTGCGGGCAGCGGACGGGGGCCGGGTCGGCCGGGTCCGGTTCCGGCGCCCGGGTCCGCAGCGGCCCCAGCGTCACGGGGACGGGGCCGGCCGGCTCCCGCACGCGCGGCGGGGCTATGCCGAACCGGCGCAGCTTGCGCCGCCCTTCGTCGGTGATGTCGTCCGTCGACCAGGCGGGCGTGAGCACCGTGCGGACGGTGATGTCCCGCATGCCGTGCTCGCGCAGCGCCCGCTCGATGTCCACGGACATCGCCTCGATCGCGGGGCAGCCGGTGTAGGTCGGGGTCAGCTCGACCTCGACGGCGTCCGTGCCGTGGACGTGCACCGCGCGCAGCACACCGAGTTCGTGCAGGGTGAGCACCGGCAGTTCGGGGTCGGGGACCGAGCCGGCGACCCGGAGGAGCTCCGCCTCCAGCGGGGTGGTCGTCACCATGACGCCCCCGGGTGGCTGCGGTGCAGGTGCTGCATCTCCGCGAGCATTCGGCCGAAGGGTTCGGTGTGCAGGCCCTGACGGCCGGCTCCGGCCGCCCAGGCGCCCGTCCGCGGTCCCTCGGGGACCGTCAGCGTGGCCCGGCGCAGCACCTCACCCACCGATTCCAGCCAGGCCGTCTCCATCCCCGCCCAGTCGGCGTCGACGCCGTTCACCGGCTGGAACATCTCGCCGGTGAACCGCCACAGGGCGTCGCAGGCCCGCTGCATCCGGTCATGGCTGACGTCCGTGCCGTCGCCGAGCCGGAGGGTCCACTGCTCGGCGTGGTCGCGGTGGTAGGCGACCTCCTTGACGGCCTTGGCGGCCAGCGGCGCGAACGGGCCGTCGCCGGCGGCGAGCCCGGCGTACAGCAGCTGCTGGTAGGCGGAGAAGTACAGCTGGCGGGCGATGGTGTGGGCGAAGTCGCCGTTGGGCTGCTCGACCAGCTGGAGGTTGCGGAAGGCGCGCTCCTCGCGCAGGTAGGCCAGCTCGTCCTCGTCTCCGGCCATCGACAGCAGGACCCGGGCCTGGCCCAGCAGGTCCAGCGCGATGTTGGCGAGGGCGACCTCCTCCTCCAGGACGGGCGCGTGGCCCGCCCACTCGCCCAGGCGGTGGGAGAGCACCAGGGCGTCGTCGCCGAGGGCGAGGGCGGCTGCGGCCGTCGTGTCGACCGTGACTGTCACAGGTGCTTCACTCCCTCGGGGATTTCGTAGAAGGTCGGATGCCGGTAGGGCTTGTCGGCGGACGGCTCGAAGAAGGGGTCCTTCTCGTCCGGGGAGGACGCCGTGATCGCGGACGACGGGACGACCCAGATGGAGACGCCCTCGCCGCGCCGCGTGTACAGGTCCCGGGCGTTGCGCAGCGCCAGCTCCGCGTCCGGCGCGTGCAGGCTGCCGGCATGGGTGTGGGCGAGGCCCCGGCGCGAGCGCACGAAGACCTCCCACAGGGGCCAGTCGGTGGTGCTCATGCTCGTGCCGCTCCCGTCTGCCCGGTGTGCCGGGCCTCACCATGGTGCTTGGCCGCGTGGGCCGCGGCCGCCTCCCGTACCCAGGCACCTTCGTCGTGTGCCCTTCTGCGCTGGGTGATCCGCTGCTCGTTGCACGGGCCGTTGCCCTTGAGGACGTCCCAGAACTCCGTCCAGTCGATCGGGCCGAAGTCGTGGTGCCCCCGCTCCTCGTTCCACTTCAGGTCGGGGTCGGGGAGGGTGAGGCCGAGGGACTCGGCCTGCGGGACGCAGATGTCGACGAAGCGCTGGCGCAGCTCGTCGTTCGAGTGGCGCTTGATCTTCCAGGCCATCGACTGCGCCGAGTGCTGGGAGGCGTCGTCGGGCGGGCCGAACATCATCAGTGACGGCCACCACCAGCGGTCCACCGCGTCCTGCGCCATCGCGTGCTGCTCGGGGGTGCCGCGGCTGAGGGCGAGGAGCAGCTCGTAGCCCTGGCGCTGGTGGAAGGACTCCTCCTTGCAGATGCGGACCATCGCGCGCGCGTACGGGCCGTAGGAGCAGCGGCACAGGGGCACCTGGTTGGTGATCGCGGCGCCGTCCACGAGCCATCCGATCGCCCCGACGTCGGCCCAGGTCAGCGTGGGGTAGTTGAAGATCGAGGAGTACTTCTGGCGGCCCGAGTGGAGCTTGTCGAGCAGCTCGTCGCGGCTCACGCCCAGTGTCTCGGCCGCGCTGTACAGGTACAGGCCGTGGCCCGCCTCGTCCTGGACCTTGGCCATCAGGATGGCCTTGCGGCGCAGGGAGGGCGCGCGCGTGATCCAGTTGGCCTCCGGCTGCATGCCGATGATCTCGGAGTGGGCGTGCTGGGCGATCTGCCGGACGAGTGTGGCGCGGTAGGCGTCGGGCATCCAGTCGCGGGGCTCGATGCGGTCGTCGGCGGCCACGGCGGCGTCGAAGGCGCGCTGGTACGCGGTGGTGTCGCCGGTGGCGTCCGGGGTGCCGTACGCCGTGGTGCCGGCTGTGTCGCGCGTGGCTGCTGTCGCCATGGGGTCCCCCTCGACCTGGGTACTGCTCGGAGTCTGCTCCCGACCGATCGTTCGGTTCGTGCGATTCCATGGTGAGACGGGGGCCGTAAGGTGTCAACCGCTGTGGATGACCTGCCGGGGCCGTCCCGGGCGGAACGGGTCGTTCCGCCCGCTGGGGGCGCCACGGCCCGTGACGCCGCCCAGGAGTGAGCGGGTGGAGGCGCCGGGTGTGGTGACGGCCACGGTGCCGCCGGCCCGGCGGGGGCTGTGCGGGTGGACGGTCCTGAGTACCGTTCCCGTTCGAGCGCCGTGGAGCAGGCACACGGGCGGTGGCCCGGCGTCCTGCGGCAGGCGGGCGGGCGGAACGACGGACCGGGACCGGGGAACGGGGCGGAATGGACGCGTACGACACAGGCTCGAACGCCCGGCGGGGGCAGGACGAGCCGGGCGGTTCCGCCGAGGCCGCAGCCGGCGCCGGTGCCGGTGCCATGGACTCCCGGCCCGATGCCGACGTCTCCCGGCCTGAAGCCGACGGCCCCGGCTCCGGGGCCGTCGGCTCCCCGGGGACCCTCGATCCCCCAGGGGCGGGCGCCCGCCCCCGTACGGGAGTCGCCGCGCTCTCCCCGCGCTACCAGATCGGTGCCGCTCTCGCGCTCGCGGTCGTGGCGGTCGCCGCCTGCGCCCACATCGCCCTGACGTTTCTGCACGTCGCCCCGGCCAACACCGTCACCAAGAAGCACGGCGCGGTGATCGACGAGTGGATCTACCCCGAGTTCGAGCAGAACTGGAAGCTCTTCGCGCCGAACCCGCTCCAGCAGAACATCTCCGTCCAGGTCCGCGCCGAGGTGAGCACGGCCGACGGCGGCATACGGACCACCGGCTGGTACGACCTGTCCGCCGAGGACGGCCGGGCCATCGACGGCAATCCGCTGCCGAGCCACACCCAGCAGAACGAGCTGCGCCGCGCCTGGGACTTCTTCGTCGCCACCCACGACTCCGACCACCGCCCGGTGGGCCTGCGCGGCGCGCTCTCCGAGACCTATCTGCGCCGGATCGCGGTCCTGCGCCTGGAGCGGAACGACGCGGCCGGGCCGGGTGAGGTCGTCGAGCGCGTCCAGTTCCGCTCCCGGACCACGAACGTGCCGCCGCCCGAATGGAGCGGGGAGCAGGTCTCCGACCGGCCGGTCCACCGGGTGGTCCCCTGGTGGACGGTGCCCGCCGGCGAGACGGAAGGGGACGCCGCGTGAACCGCCTCGCCCTCTCGGTCTCCCGGGCCATCGCCCGCGTCACCGACTCCGCCCTCGGTCCGTACCAGAGCGCGGTGATCCGCATCGGGTTCAGCGCGACCTGGCTGCTCTTCCTGCTGCGCGAGTTCCCCCACCGCCACGAGCTGTACGGCCCCGACGGTCCCTGGAGCCGTGACCTCGCCGAGCAGCTGATCGCGGACAACGGCGCCTTCACGGCGCTGATGTGGTGGGACGGCGGGCTCTGGTTCGAGGCCGTCTACGCGCTGTCCGTCCTGACCTGCGTACTGCTGCTGCTGGGCTGGCGCACCCGCACGATGTCGGTGCTCTTCATGGTCGGCGTGCTCTCGCTGCAGAACCGCAGCGTCTTCATGGGGGACGGCGGCGACAACGTCCTGCACCTGATGAGCATCTATCTCGTCCTCACGCGCTGCGGCCATGTGTGGTCGCTCGACGCCCGCCGGGCGGGGCGGGCACGGGAGGCACGCGCGCGTGGGGAACGCGTCGTGGACCGTACCGGGCCCGCGCTGTGGGGTGTGTTCGGGCTGCTGCTCCTCACCGTGACGCTGGCGGGCCGGCTCGACGGCGACTGGTTCGTCCCGGCGCTGCTGTGGACGGTGTGGCTCGCGCAGGCCCTGTGGTGGGGCGTGGCGCGCCTCGCGAGGGGCGGCGAGCTGCGGATCCTGCTCGACGTCGTCGCCAACATCGTGCACAACGGTGCCCTGCTCGTGATCATGGCCGAGGCCTGTCTGATCTACGCGACCGCCGGCTGGTACAAGATCCAGGGCTCCCGCTGGCAGGACGGGACCGCGGTCTACTACCCCCTGCACCTGGACTACTTCTCGCCCTGGCCGGCCCTCGCCGACCTGCTGTCCGCCAGCGGCACGCTCGTGCTGCTCATCACCTACGGCACGGTCGCCGTCCAGGTCGCCTTCCCGTTCACGCTGTTCAACCGGCGGGTGAAGAACGTCCTGCTGGCCGTCATGATGACCGAGCACGCCGTGATCGCCGTGGTGCTCGGACTGCCGTTCTTCTCGCTGGCGATGATCGCCGCGGACGCGGTCTTCCTGCCGACGCCGTTCCTGCGCCGCCTGGGCGACCGGGCGGCACGCGCGCGTGGCCGGCTGGTCCGGCGCGGGGGCGACCGCAGGGCGGCGGTGCCCGCCCCGCGCGGCCCGAAGGACGACGAGCACACGCACGTAGGCTTCTCGGCATGACCGCTCCCGGCCCCGACGACGCCCTCGACGTCTGGCGCAGGCACGTCGACGCGTGCGTGCTGCTCGACGGCTTCCACGCCCTGAAGCACGCGCTGCGCTTCGGCGCCGAGGTGCCGGTGGCCGTCACCGGCGACCGCGCGGCCGCGCTCGCCCTCGCCGACGAGCTGGCCCCTGACGTACGGGACGCCCTGGCCGGCATGCTCGCCGAGGTGCCGCAGGAGACGTACGCGTCCCTCGTGCCGCGTCCGCACCCCACCGCGGTGGCCGCCCTGGCCGCACGGCCCTCGCGCGCGGACGGCCTGCGGAAGCTGGCGCACACGCCCCGCAGCGCGCCCGTCGTGGTCCTCGACAACCCGCGCAACCTC
The DNA here is from genome assembly GCF_014650995.1 of Streptomyces viridiviolaceus. GTDB lineage: Bacteria > Actinomycetota > Actinomycetes > Streptomycetales > Streptomycetaceae > Streptomyces > Streptomyces viridiviolaceus. The sequence continues at coordinate 131,484 of NZ_BMWA01000004.1, read as the reverse complement.
GGCAACGCGGGTGCCGTGATCCGCCTGGCCGCCGGTTTCGGCGCGACCGGTGTGGTCACCACGGGCACCCTCGACCCGTGGCACCCCACGGTGGTGCGCGGCGGCGCGGGGCTGCACTACGCCACCACCGTGGAGCGGCTGGCCGTCGGGGAGCTGCCGCCGGGGCCGCTGTTCGCGCTGGACCCGGAGGGCGACGACATCCGCGGGGTCGAGCTGCCGGACGACGCGCTGCTCGCCTTCGGCTCCGAGCGCAGCGGCCTGTCGCGCGAGCTGCGCGCCCGTGCCGACCATCTGCTCGCGCTGCCGATGCGCCCCCAGGTCTCCAGCTACAACCTCGCGACCAGCGTGGCCATGACGCTGTACCACTGGAGCGCCACCGGGGGCGCGCCCCGCCTCCGCTAGCCCGGCGGACACCGGGGCCCTATGCCTCCCGGCGCACCTCCACCACCCGGAACCGGTTGGCGACGAAGGCACCGTCGCACAGGGCCGCGTTGGCCGCCGGGTTGCCGCCCGAGCCGTGGAAGTCGGAGAAGGCGGCGGTCTGGTTGACGTACACCCCGCCGGTGAGGTTGAGGGAGAGCTGGGCGGCCTCCTCCAGACAGGCCTCCTGCACGGCCTGTTCGACCTCGTCGTCGGTGGTGTACGCGCCCACCGTCATCGCGCCCTTCTCCCGGACGGTGCGGCGCAGCAGCTCCACCGCGTCCGTCGCCGAGTCGACCGCGACGGCGAAGGAGACGGGCCCGAAGCACTCGCTCATGTACACGGCCTGGTCGTCCGGCTTGGCGCCGTCCAGCTTCACGATCACCGGGGTGCGCACGACCGCGTCCGGGAACTCCGGGTTGGTCACCTCCCGCGAGGCCAGGGCCACCTCGCCGAGGCCGGCGGCGGCCTCCAGGCGTGCCTTGACGTCCGGGTTGACGATGGCGCCGAGCAGGGCGTTCGCACGCGCGTCGTCGCCGAGGAGCCCGTCCACGGCGCGTGCCAGGTCGGCGACCACCTCGTCGTAGGACTTCGGGCCCTGGTCGGTGCGGATGCCGTCGCGGGGGATCAGCAGGTTCTGCGGGGTCGTGCACATCTGGCCGCTGTAGAGCGACAGGGAGAAGGCCAGGTTGGCGAGCATGCCCTTGTAGTCGTCGGCCGACTCCACGATCACCGTGTTGACGCCGGCCTTCTCCGTGAAGACCTGGGCCTGGCGGGCGTTGGCCTCCAGCCAGTCGCCGAAGGCGGTGGAGCCCGTGTAGTCGACGATCCGGATCTCCGGGCGGGTCGCCAGGGTCTTGGCGACGCCCTCGCCGGGGCGCTCGGCGGCCAGCGCGACCAGGTTCGGGTCGAAGCCGGCCTCGGTGAGCACCTCGCGGGCGACCTGCACGGTGAGCGCGAGCGGCAGCACCGCGCGCGGGTGCGGCTTGACCAGGACGGCGTTGCCCGTGGCGAGGGAGGCGAACAGGCCCGGGTAGCCGTTCCACGTCGGGAAGGTGTTGCAGCCGATGACGAGGCCGATGCCCCTCGGTACCGGCGTGAACTGCTTGGTGAGCGCGAGCGGGTCGCGCTTGCCCTGCGGCTTGGTCCACTCCGCCGTCTCGGGCGTGCGGACCTGCTCCACGTACGCGTACGCCACGGCCTCCAGGCCGCGGTCCTGCGCGTGCGGGCCGCCCGCCTGGAAGGCCATCATGAAGGCCTGGCCGGAGGTGTGCATCACCGCGTGCGCGAACTCCATCGTCCGGTCGCTGATCCGCTTGAGGATCTCCAGGCAGACCATCGCGCGCAGCTCGGCGCCCGCGTCCCGCCACGCACGCTGACCGGCCTTCATGGCGGGCAGCAGCACGTCGACGTCCGCGTGCGGGTACTCCACCCCGAGCTCGATGCCGTAGGGCGAGACCTCGCCGCCCACCCAGCCGTCCGTGCCGGGCTGGTCCAGGTCGAGGCGGGTGCCGAGCAGGGCGTCGAAGGCCGCCTTGCCCGCGGCCGTGTCCAGGCTGCCGTTCTCCCCGTAGGCCTTGGGGTGCTCGGGGTGCGGGGACCAGTAAGCGCGCGTACGGATCGTTTCCAGTGCCTGGTCGAGGGTGGGCCGGTGCTGGGCGATCAGCTGGTGCGCGGTGAGTTCGGCGGCCATCGGGACCAACTCCTCGTCTGGAGAACTCTTCGTCGAGTTCATGACCTGGGAAGAACCATGGGCGTGAACGGGCGGACAGAGTTAGAGTAACCGAACGATCGGTCGGGACAAGGGGGTCCGCCGCATCTGTGGAAAACCCCGTGCGGGAGGATCGCGCACATGACAGCACTCGACCTCAGCAGCCCCGTGGCCGTCGTCGGAACCGGCACCATGGGCCAGGGCATCGCCCAGGTGGCGCTGGTCGCGGGCCATCCCGTACGGCTGTACGACGCCGTCCCGGGGCGGGCCGGGGCGGCGGCCGACGCGATCGGTGCCCGGCTCGACCGGCTGGTGGAGAAGGAACGGCTCACCGCCGTCGACCGGGACGCGGCACGCGCCCGTCTGAGGCCCGCCGAGGACCTCGCCGAGCTGGCCGACTGCGTCCTGGTCGTCGAGGCGGTCCTGGAGCGGCTGGAGGTCAAGCAGGAGCTGTTCCGCGAGCTGGAGGGCATCGTCGGCGACGACTGCCTGCTCGCCACCAACACCTCCTCCCTGTCCGTCACCGCCATCGGCGGCGCCCTGGCCCGCCCCGGCCGTTTCCTCGGCCTGCACTTCTTCAACCCCGCGCCGCTGCTGCCGCTGGTGGAGGTGGTCTCGGGGTTCGCCACCGACGTGGCGTCGGCCACGCGCGCGTACGAGACGGCCCGCGCCTGGGGCAAGACCCCGGTCGCCTGCGCCGACACCCCCGGCTTCATCGTCAACCGCATCGCCCGGCCCTTCTACGCCGAGGCCTTCGAGGTGTACGAGAACCAGGGCGCCGACCCCGCGACCATCGACGCCGTGCTGCGCGAGTCGGGCGGCTTCCGGATGGGCGCCTTCGAGCTGACCGATCTCATCGGACAGGACGTCAACGAGTCCGTCACGCACTCGGTGTGGCAGTCCTTCTTCCAGGACGTGCGCTTCACGCCGTCCCTCGCCCAGCGCCGCCTGGTCGAGTCCGGCCGGCTCGGCCGCAAGAGCGGGCAGGGCTGGTACGACTACCGGGACGGCGCCGAGCGCCCCGAGCCGCACACCGCCGAGCCGGCCGAGCCGCCCGCGTACGTGGTCGCCGAGGGAGACCTGGGGCCGGCCACCGAACTGCTCGCGCTGATCCGCGAGGCGGGCATCGAGGTCCGCGAGGAGGACGAGGACAAGGGCACGCGGCTGGTGCTGCCCGGCGGCGGACAGCTCGTGCTCGCCGACGGCCAGACCTCCGTGGAGTTCCGGGACGTCGTGTACTTCGACCTCGCTCTGGACTACCGCAAGGCCACCCGCATCGCCCTGTCCGCCGCGCAGCAGACCTCGCCCCGGACGCTCGCCCAGTCCACCGGCCTGTTCCAGGCGCTCGGCAAGAAGGTCAGCGTCATCGGCGACGTCCCCGGCATGATCGTCGCACGCACGGTCGCACGGATCATCGACCTGGCGCACGACGCGGTCGCCAGGGGCGTGGCCACCGAAGAGGACATCGACACCGCGATGCGTCTGGGCGTCAACTACCCGCTGGGACCGCTCGAATGGAGCCGCAGGCTCGGCGGTGACTGGGCCTGCGCGGTCCTCGACAACCTGCACGAGTGCACGCCCTCGGGCCGCTACGCGCCGTCCCTCGCGCTCTACCGCCACGCCTACGCCTCCGACAAGCGGGAGGGCAGCAGCTCATGACCACCGCCAAGCGCGACACCTACACGCCGGAGACACTGCTGTCCGTCGCCGTCCGGGTCTTCAACGACCGCGGCTACGACGGCACTTCCATGGAGCACCTCTCCAAGGCGGCAGGCATCTCCAAGTCGTCGATCTACCACCACGTCACGGGCAAGGAGGAGCTGCTGCGCCGGGCCGTGAGCCGGGCGCTGGACGGCCTCTTCGGCATCCTCGACGAGGAGCACGCGCGCGTGGGGTCCGCCGCCGAGCGGCTGGAGTACGTCGTGCGGCGCATGGTCGAGGTGCTCATATCCGAACTGCCCTACGTGACACTGCTGCTGCGGGTGCGCGGCAACACGGGCACGGAGCGGTGGGCGCTGGAGCGGCGGCGCGAGTTCGACCACCGGGTGGCCGAACTGCTGAAGGCGGCGGCGGCCGAGGGGGACGTGCGCGGCGACGTGGAGGTGCGGCTCGCGACGCGGCTCGTCTTCGGGATGATCAACTCGATCGTGGAGTGGTACCGGCCCGACGGGCGGGGCATGAGCGAACGCGAAGTGGCCGACGCCGTGACGCGGTTGGTGTTCGGGGGGCTGCGCCGCTCCTCGTGACCGCCGCCGGCTCAGCCCTGCGGCTCCAGGTCCTCCTCCTCGAACACCAGCAGGGTGCGGGTGCTGAGCACTTCCGGGATCGCCTGCAGGCGGGTGAGCACCAGCTCGCGCAGGGCGCGGTTGTCCGGCGTGTGGATCAGCAGCAGGACGTCGAAGTCGCCGCCCACCAGAGCGATGTGGGAGGCGCCGGGAAGTGCTCTGAGCTGCTCGCGCACGGTGCGCCAGGAGTTCTGGACGATCTTCAGGGTGATGTACGCCGAGGTGCCCTGTCCCGCGCGTTCGTGGTCGACGCGGGCGCCGAAGCCGCGGATGACGCCGTCCTCGACCAGCCGGTTGATGCGCGCGTAGGCGTTCGCACGCGAGACGTGGACCCGTTCGGCGACCGACCGTATCGAGGCGCGGCCGTCCGCCTGGAGCATGCGCAGGATGTCCTGGTCGATGGCGTCGAGCGGGCGCGCGGGCGGCAGGGTGCCGGTTTCCTCCGGGCGCTCGGCCATTTGTTCAGATGCCATGTCCCCCCGCCTTCCTACCATGGACGTACTGCGTCCATCTCAGGTTGTGGAGAACCGTTTGTCCACAGCCTGGGGGTGCCTGTAGCCAAAATGTGCCGACGACCGAACAATCGGTAGGTGAGGCCCGTCACACCCGTGACGTGCCGACAAGCCGCTCCCACGAGGAGGTGCCGTCATGACGGTCATGGAGCAGCGGGGCGCGTACCGGCCCACACCGCCGCCCGCCTGGCAGCCCCGTACCGACCCCGCGCCGCTGCTGCCCGACGCGGAGCCGTACCGCGTCCTCGGCACGAAGGCGGCCGACCGGGCCGACCCGGAACTGCTGCGCACGCTGTACGCCCGCCTGGTCCACGGCCGACGCTACAACGCGCAGGCCACGGCCCTGACCAAGCAGGGCAGGCTCGCCGTCTACCCGTCCAGCACCGGTCAGGAGGCCTGCGAGATCGCCGCCGCGCTGGTCCTCCAGGAGCAGGACTGGCTCTTTCCCAGCTACCGCGACACGCTGGCCGTCGTCGCCCGCGGAGTCGACCCCGTCGAGGCCCTCACCCTGCTGCGCGGCGACTGGCACACCGGCTACGACCCCCACGAGCACCGCGTCGCCCCGCTCTCCACGCCGCTCGCCACCCAGCTGCCGCACGCCGTCGGCCTCGCGCACGCCGCCCGCATCAAGGGCGACGACGTGGTCGCGCTGGCCATGGTCGGCGACGGCGGCACCAGCGAGGGCGACTTCCACGAGGCGCTGAACTTCGCCGCCGTCTGGCAGGCCCCGGTCGTCTTCCTCGTGCAGAACAACGGCTTCGCGATCTCCGTCCCGCTCGACAAGCAGACCGCGGCCCCGTCGCTGGCCCACAAGGCCGTCGGCTACGGCATGCCCGGCCGCCTGGTCGACGGCAACGACGCCGCCGCCGTCCACGAGGTCCTCTCCGACGCCGTTCGCCACGCGCGCGCGGGCGGAGGCCCCACCCTGGTGGAGGCGATCACGTACCGCGTGGACGCCCACACCAACGCCGACGACGCGACCCGCTACCGCGGTGACGCCGAGGTCGAGACCTGGCGCCGGCACGACCCGATCGAGCTGCTGGAACGGGAGCTGACCGAACGCGGCCTCCTCGACGAGGACGGCATCCGGTCCGCCCGCGAGGACGCCGAGACCATGGCCGCCGACCTGCGCGCCCGTATGAACCAGGACCCGGTCCTCGACCCCATGGACCTGTTCGCCCACGTGTACGCCGAGCCCACGCCCCACCTGCGCGAGCAGCGGGCCCAGCTGCAGGCCGAGCTGGAGGCCGAGGCCGAGTCGGAAGGGACGCACCGATGACGACCGTCGCCGTCAGGCCGGCCACCATGGCGCAGGCCCTCACGCGCGCGCTGCGCGACGCCATGGCCGCCGACGAGAGCGTCCACGTCATGGGCGAGGACGTGGGCACGCTCGGCGGGGTCTTCCGGGTCACCGACGGGCTCGCCAGGGAGTTCGGCGAGGAGCGCTGCACGGACACGCCGCTCGCCGAGGCCGGCATCCTCGGCACGGCCGTCGGCATGGCCATGTACGGGCTGCGCCCGGTGGTGGAGATGCAGTTCGACGCGTTCGCCTACCCGGCGTTCGAGCAGCTCGTCAGCCATGTCGCCAGGATGCGCAACCGCACACGCGGGGCGATGCCCCTGCCGCTGACCATCCGCGTCCCCTACGGCGGCGGCATCGGCGGCGTCGAGCACCACAGCGACTCCTCCGAGGCGTACTACATGGCGACTCCGGGGCTCCATGTCGTCACGCCCGCGACCGTCGCCGACGCCTACGGGCTGCTGCGCGCCGCCATCGCCTCCGACGACCCGGTGGTCTTCCTGGAACCCAAGCGCCTGTACTGGTCGAAGGACTCCTGGAACCCCGAGGACCCGACGCCCGTTGAACCGATAGGCCGCGCGGTGGTGCGGCGCTCGGGCCGGAGCGCCACGCTCATCACGTACGGGCCGTCCGTGGTCGTCTGCATGGAGGCGGCCGAGGCGGCCCGGGCCGAGGGCTGGGAGCTCGAAGTCGTCGATCTGCGCTCGCTGGTGCCGTTCGACGACGAGACGGTGTGCGCCTCGGTGCGGCGGACGGGACGCGCGGTCGTCGTCCACGAGTCGGGCTCCTTCGCGGGCCCGGGCGGGGAGATCGCGGCCCGGGTCACGGAGCGCTGCTTCCACCACCTGGAGGCACCGGTGCTGCGTGTCGCCGGGTTCGACGTGCCGTACCCGCCGCCGATGCTGGAGCGCCACCACCTGCCCGGTGTGGACCGGATCCTGGATGCCGTGGGGCGTCTGCAGTGGGAGGCCGAGAGCTGATGGCACAGGTGCTGGAGTTCAAGCTCCCCGACCTCGGTGAGGGGCTCACCGAGGCGGAGATCGTGCGCTGGATGGTGGAGGTCGGTGACGTCGTCGCCGTCGACCAGCCGGTCGTCGAGGTCGAGACGGCCAAGGCGATGGTCGAGGTGCCCTGCCCCTACGGCGGCGTGGTCACCGCCCGCTTCGGCGAGGAGGGCACGGAACTGCCCGTGGGGGCACCGCTCCTGACCGTCGCCGTCGGCGAGCCCGGCGGCGACGGAGCGACGGCCGAGCAGGGCACCGACGACGGCACGGCCAGCGAGGGCTCGGGCAACGTCCTCGTGGGATACGGCACCTCTCAGGCCCCCGCGCGCCGGCGCAGGGTGCGGCCGGTGCCCACGGCGTCCGCCGCTCAGGCGGCGTCCGGTCGGACGAACGGCCGGATCCGCACCCCCGACGAGGAGAGCGGCCCCGTCCCCGTCATCTCGCCGCTGGTCCGCAGGCTGGCCCGGCAGAACGGCCTGGATCTGCGCGAGCTGACCGGCTCCGGCCCGGACGGGCTGATCCTGCGGGCGGACGTGGAGTACGCGCTGCGTGCCGCCGCGGCGCAGGGCCGTACGGCCGCCGCGGAGGCACAGACACAGCCGGCCGAGGCCGTCCGGGCACCGGCTTCCGCGGCGCCGGCGGCACGGGTCTCCGGCGGGTTCCGCACCCCGCTCAAGGGTGTCCGGGGCGCCGTCGCCGACAAGCTCTCCCGCAGCCGGCGCGAGATACCGGACGCGACGACCTGGGTGGACGCCGACGCCACGGAGCTGATGCGGGCGCGGGCCGCGATGAACGCGGCCGGCGGGCCGAAGATCTCCGTGCTCGCCCTGCTGGCCCGGATCTGCACGGCCGCGCTCGCCCGCTTCCCCGAGCTGAACTCCACCGTCGACACGGAGGCCCGTGAGGTCGTCGGGTTCGACCACGTCCACCTCGGCTTCGCGGCCCAGACCGACCGGGGACTCGTCGTGCCGGTCGTCCGGGACGCGCACGCGCGGGACACCGAGGGGCTGACCGCGGAGTTCGCGCGGCTGACCGAGGCGGCCCGGGAGGGACGGCTGACTCCGGCCGAACTGACCGGCGGGACCTTCACGCTGAACAACTACGGCGTGTTCGGCGTCGACGGCTCCACCCCGATCATCAACCACCCCGAGGCGGCCATGCTCGGCGTCGGCCGCATCGTGCCCAAGCCATGGGTGCACGAAGGCGAGCTGGCGGTGCGGCAGGTCGTCCAGTTGTCGCTCACCTTCGACCACCGGGTGTGCGACGGCGGCACGGCGGGCGGTTTCCTGCGGTACGTGGCGGACTGCGTGGAACAGCCGGCGGTGCTGCTGCGCACACTGTGATCGCACGCGTCCCCCTGCATTCCCTGTGATCGCCCGGACACGCATACTCGGAGGGTGACCGCGTACGAGCCCCCGGGCGACCCCGGCTCCGGTACCGACCCCGCGCCGGGGACGGCCCCTGCCGCGTACGACGCCGTCGTGCTCGCCGGCGGTGCCGCACGGCGGCTCGGCGGCGCGGACAAGCCCGGCGTGCGCGTGGGCGGGCGCCCCCTGCTCGACCGGGTGCTCGCCGCCTGCGCCGGGGCGCGGACCACCGTCGTCGTCGCCGACCCCCGGCCCACCGCACGGCCGGTGACCTGGGCGCGCGAGGATCCGCCCGGCGGCGGACCGCTCGCCGCGCTCGCCGCGGGGCTGCGGCACACCACGCAGGAGCGGGTCGTGGTGGTCTCGGCCGACCTGCCGTTCCTCGACGGGCGGACCGTCGAGCGGCTGCTGACGGCCCTCGCGGCCGGCCCCGCCGACGGCGCGCTGCTCACCGACGCCGACGGCCGCGACCAGCCCCTCGTCGCCGCCTACCGCGCGTCCGCGGTCCGCCGCGAACTGGCCGCGCTCACCGAGGGCCGCGCACAGCCGGCCGGCCTGCCCCTGCGGCGCCTGACCGCCGGACTCAGCCTCACCCGCGTCCCGGATCCCGTCGCGTCCTTCGACTGCGACACCTGGGACGACATCGCCACCGCAAGGGCACGCATCAGGGAGCATGGGCACGTGTTGGATGAATGGATTTCCGCAGCCAAGGACGAGCTGGGCATCGACCTCGACGTGGACACCGGCGTCCTGCTCGACCTCGCCCGTGACGCCGCCCACGGCGTGGCCAGGCCGGCGGCCCCGCTGACCACCTTCCTCGTCGGCTACGCCGCCGCCCGGGCCGGAGGAGGCCCCGAGGCCGTCGCCGAGGCCGCCCGCAAGGCCGCGGCCCTCGCCCGGCGTTGGGCGGAGGAGGACGCCGCCACCCCGGCCCCCGCCGAGGGCCGGCCCGACGTGGCGCCCGACGCCACCCCGGACACCCGCCCGGACGCCGGATGACCGCCCCCGGCACCCGGACCGACGAGGACGCGGAAGACCTCGATGTCGAGGAGGCTCTCGCTCTCGTGAAGGAGAACCCCGGCGACCACCTGCCCGCGCACGCCCCGCACCACGGTCACGCGACCGCCCCGCACCACCCCGGGGAGCCACGCCACCGTGCCACCCCCTGGCCGGAGGCCCGGACGATCGCCGAGCGCGCCGCCCGGGCCGGTGTCCGCGCCGCCCGCCGGGCCCCGGTCTCCGTGTCCCTCGACACGGCCCTCGGCCTCACCCTGGCCGAGCCCCTCACCGCCCTCACCGACCTGCCCTCCTTCGACACCTCCGCGATGGACGGCTGGGCGGTCGCCGGCCCCGGCCCGTGGACCGTGCGTGCCGAGGGCGTCCTGGCCGGACACGCGGAGCCCGAACCCCTCACCGACGGCGAGGCCGTCCGTATCGCCACCGGCGCCCGCATCCCCCCGGACACCACCGCCGTGCTCCGCACCGAGCACGGCCGCAGCGACGCCAAGGACCGCCTGCACTCGACCAGGGAGGTCGTGCACGGTCAGGACATCCGTCCGCGTGGCCAGGAGTGCCGCAGCGGCGACCAGCTCCTGTCCGTCGGGACCGTCGTCACCCCGGCCGTTCTGGGACTCGCGGCAGCCGCCGGGTACGACACGCTCACCGCCGTTCCCCGCCCCCGCGTCGACGTCCTCGTCCTCGGCGACGAACTGCTCACCGGGGGCCTTCCGCACGACGGTCTGATCAGGGACGCGCTCGGACCGATGCTGCCCCCCTGGCTGCGGGCGCTGGGCGCCGAGGTCACCGCGGTCCAGCGGATCGGCGACGACGCCGAGGCACTGCACCGCGCCGTCACGACGTCCGACGCCGACGTCCTCGTCACCACCGGCGGCACCGCCGCGGGCCCCGTCGACCACGTCCACCCGACCCTGCGGCGCATCGGCGCCGAGCTCCTCGTGGACGGCGTCAAGGTCCGCCCCGGCCACCCGATGCTGCTGGCCCGCACCAAGGAGAACCAGCACCTCGTCGGCCTGCCCGGCAACCCGCTCGCCGCCGTCTCCGGGCTGCTCACGCTCGCCGAGCCGCTGCTGCGCATCCTCGCGGCCCGCCCGGCGCCGGAGCCGTACACGCTGCCGCTGCGGGACGCGGTGCACGGGCACCCCTACGACACCCGGCTCGTCCCCGTCGTCCTGCGCGGTGACGGTGCGGTCCCGCTGCACTACAACGGTCCGGCCATGCTGCGCGGCATCGCGGCGGCCGACGCCCTGGCCGTCGTACCCCCGGGCGGTGCGCGGTCGGGGCAGGAGACGGAACTCCTCGACCTGCCCTGGGCCACCGGCGGAATCGGAGTGTGTTTCACGTGAAACTTCCGGGCCAGGACGCGATCGCCCGTCAGGCCGACGAACACCTCGTGACCCATCGGGTGAAACTCCCGAGGAAGATGGTGGAGCACCCGATCCGCCAGGTCGGCAAACGGTTGTCGATGGCCCTCGTGGTGCTCCTGGTCACCGCCGTGATCGTGTATGCCGACCACGAGGGCTACAACGACAACTCCGACGGCTCCGTCGACCTCCTCGACGCCTTCTACTACGCCACCGTCACCCTCTCCACCACCGGCTACGGCGACATCACACCCGTCAGCGACGCCGCCCGGCTGACCAACATCTTCGTCATCACGCCCCTGCGTGTGCTGTTCCTGATCATCCTGGTCGGCACCACGCTGGAAGCCCTCACCGAGCGCACCCGGGAGGAATGGCGACTGAACCGCTGGAGGTCCACCTTGCGCGATCACACCGTCGTCGTCGGCTTCGGGACAAAGGGGCGCTCCGCGCTCCAGACGGTCTGTGCGACGGGGCTGCGGAAGGAGCAGGTCGTCGTGGTCGACCCCAGCGGAAAGGCGATCGAGGCAGCGACGGCCGACGGCTTCGCCGGGGTGATAGGCGACGCCACGCGCAGCGATGTGCTGAAACGGGCTGAGGTGCAGCGGGCGCGGCAGATCATCATCGCCACCCAGCGCGACGACACGGCCGTGCTGGTGACCCTGACGGCCCGGCAGATGAACCGCGGCGCGAAGATCGTGGTCGCGGTCCGTGAGGAGGAGAACGCGCCGCTGCTGAAGCAGTCCGGTGCCGATGGCGTGATCACCAGCGCCAGCGCCGCGGGCCGCCTGCTCGGTCTCTCCGTCCTCAGTCCCGCCGCCGGCATGGTCATGGAGGACCTCATCCACCAGGGCACCGGGCTCGACCTCGTCGAACGGCCGGTCATAAAGGCCGAGGTGGGCAAGAGTCCACGGGAGACGGACGACCTGGTGGTGAGCGTCCTGCGGGGCCACCGGGTCCTCGGCTACGACGATCCGGCCGTCGGCGGGCTGGAACTGACGGACCGCCTGATCACGATCGCGCGGGCGACGCCGGGCACCCACGTGGCGCCCGACGCCCGACCGCTGCCCCGCGACTGACCGGTCGCGGGACCGGGGTGCAACCGTCTACTTGCGGTTGTACAGCCGCATCGTGACCGGTCCGAAGACCACCAGGAACAGGGCCGCCCAGCCCAGCGTCCAGCCGATCTCGTCGGCCGGCCAGTGGCCCGCCATCAGCTCGCGCACGGCGGACGCCAGATGCGTGATCGGGCTGTTGTTGACGAACGCCTGCAGCCAGCCCGGCATGGTCTTCGGATCGACGAAGACGTTGGACAGGAAGGTGAGCGGGAAGATCACCAGCATGCTGACGCTCATCACCGACTTCTCGGTGCGCAGCATCAGCCCGAACATCGTCCAGACCCACGAGAAGGCGAACGAGAACACCAGCAGCAGCGCGATCCCGGCGACCACTCCGGTGAAGCCGCCGTCCGGGCGGTAGCCGAGGACGAGGCCGACGACGAGCATCACCACGGACGCGATCGTGTAGCGCAGCGCGTCGCCGAGCAGGTAACCGACCATCGCCGACGGCCGCCAGATCGGCAGCGACCGGAAGCGGTCGAAGACGCCCTTCTCGATGTCGATGTTCACCGAGACCCCGGTGTACATCGTGATCATCACGACCGACATCACGAGGATGCCGGGCAGCACGAACTGGATGTAGTCGCTCGGTGAACCGGCCAGCGCACCGCCGAAGAGGTACGTGAACATCAGCAGGTTCATGATCGGAAAGGCGGTGACGTCGAAGAGCTGCTCCGGCACGTGCTTGATCTTGAGGACGGCGCGCCAGCCGAACGTCAGCGAGGTCGACAGGGAGCTGGGCCGCGGGGGCCGTTCCCTCGCCACCAGGAGGGCGGCCAGGGAGTCGGCCCGGACCGGTGCGAGTTCCTTGCTCTCGGTGCCCGTGGCCGTGCTCATGCCGCCACCTCGTCCTTCGTGTCGTGGCCGGTGTCGTGTCCGGTCAGCGCCAGGAACACCTCGTCGAGGCTGGGCTGTCCGAGGGAGAAGTTGTCGACGGTGATTCCGGCCCGGGACAGTTCGGCGAGTGCCCGGGCCGCCCGGTCGGCCGCGGTGTCGCTCGCCGCCGCGCCGAGCAGGGCGGTCAGCGCCACCGGGTCGGGTTCCAGCTGCACCTCGGCGGCCAGCAGGTCCCGCAGCACCCGCTCGGCCTCCGGCCGCTGGTCCGCGTCCCGCAGCCGCAGGTGTACGGAGCCGGCGCCGACGGACGCCTTCAGCTCGCCCTTCGTGCCCTCGGCGATCACCCGGCCCTTGTCGATGACGGCGATCCGGGACGCCAGCTGGTCGGCCTCGTCCAGGTACTGCGTGGTCAGCAGCACGGTCGTGCCCTGGGCGACGACCGCGCGCACGATGTCCCAGACCTGGTTGCGGCTGCGCGGGTCCAGGCCGGCCGTCGGTTCGTCGAGGAAGAGCAGGTCGGGTGTGTTGAGGATGGACGCGGCGATGTCGATGCGCCGCCGCATGCCACCGGAGTAGTGCTTGACCTGCTTCCCGGCCGCCTCCGTGAGCCCGAACGCCTCCAGCAACTGTGCGCCACGCTCCCGGGCGGCCTTCTTGCCGTGGCCGAGGAGCCGGCCCAGCAGGACCAGGTTCTCGGTGCCGGTGAGGTCCTCGTCGACGGACGCGTACTGCCCGGTGAGGCTGACGCGGCCGCGTACCTCGTCGGCCTCGCGCACGACGTCGTGGCCGAAGACATGGGCCTCACCGCCGTCCGGCCTGAGCAGCGTGGCGAGCATCTTCACCGTGGTGGTCTTGCCGGCGCCGTTGGGTCCGAGGACGCCGTAGACCGTGCCGGCCGGCACCGCGAGGTCCACACCGTCCACGGCCCGTGTCTCACCGAACGTCTTCACCAGGCCCGCGGTCTCGATCGCGAGACCGGACGTCTGCGTGCTCATGCTTGGGTCCTTCCGCGTGCTTGGGCTACGCATGGGGAGACCTTTACCGTCGCGCAAACTCATCGGTCACGCACAGGGATTTCCGGCGGATGGGTCCAAAGGCCGAGGACGGTCCGCCCTCGGACGCAGGCAGTAGGGGCCCGGAAGGGGGACGGAGGAGTAGCGTCCCCCTCATGCATGCGATCACGATTCCCGAACCCGGAGGCCCCGAGGCGCTGGTCTGGACCGAGGTCCCCGACCCGGTGCCCGGCGAGGGCGAGGTCCTGGTCGAGGTGACGGCCAGCGCCGTCAACCGGGCCGACATCATGCAGCGGCAGGGGCACTACGACCCCCCGCCCGGTGCGTCCCCCTACCCCGGCCTGGAGTGCTCCGGGCGCATCGCCGCGATCGGTGCCGGAGTGTCCGGCTGGGCCGTCGGTGACGAGGTGTGCGCACTGCTCGCGGGCGGCGGTTACGCCGAGAAGGTCGCCGTTCCGGCCGGTCAGCTGCTGCCGGTCCCCGAGGGCGTCGGCCTGTCGCAGGCGGCGGCGCTGCCCGAGGTGGTCTGCACGGTCTGGTCGAACGTCTTCATGGTCGCCCACCTCCGCCCCGGTGAGACGCTGCTGGTGCACGGCGGCTCCAGCGGCATCGGCACCATGGCGATCCAGCTCGCCAAGGCCGTCGGCGCGAAGGTCGCCGTGACGGCGGGCACCAAGGAGAAGCTCGAGCGCTGCGCCGAGCTGGGCGCCGACATCCTGATCAACTACCGGGAGCAGGACTTCGTCGCCGAGATCAAGGAGGCCACGGGCGGCGCGGGCGCCGACGTCATCCTCGACAACATGGGCGCCAAGTACCTGGACCGCAACGTCCAGGCCCTCGCCGTCAACGGACGGCTGGCGATCATCGGCATGCAGGGCGGCAGGAAGGGCGAGCTGAACATCGGCACGCTCCTCGCCAAGCGCGCCGCCGTCAGCGCGACCTCGCTGCGCGCCCGTCCGCTGGAGGAGAAGGCGGCGATCGTGGCAGCCGTGCGCGAGCACGTGTGGCCGCTGGTCGACGGGGGCCACGTCCGCCCGATCGTCGACCGCGAACTGCCGATGAGCGACGCGCCCGCCGCGCACCGGGTCGTGGAGGAGAGCGGACACATCGGCAAGGTGCTGCTGATCGCGGCCTCCTGAGCCACGTGGCCCGTCTCCGGCGCCCTAGCCCCGCCGGAGGCGCAGTGCGACGAACGCCAGGCCCAGGCCGAGGCCGATGAGGACCAGCCCGCTGCCCAGCGGCAGGATCTTCATGACGGGCTCGGCTGCTGCCTCGGCGTGCGTGTCGGCCTGCGGTTGGGACCGCGTCGGGGAAGCGGAGGGCACGAGGCCGGCCTCCCCGGGCGACACGGCGGGAGCCGGTCCCTCGGTCAGGCCCCGGCCGCGGTCGGCGTCCGTGTCCCTGGTGTCCCACGCATGGCCGTCCTCCTCTGCCTCCCACGGCTCCTGCCGGCCCGGCCGCTGCCGTCCCTCGCCCGGCCGGCTGCCCGCCCGGGACGACTCGTCGTCCGGCACGGAGACGGCGGACGGGGACGCGGAGAGGGATGCGGACCTGGAGGGCGACGCGGAGTCCCGCACCGCACTGCCGGCCGGGCCGGACGTCGGCCGGCCGGCGGTTCTGGACGTGGAGGCCGACATGGAGGCCGACGTGGCGGCGGGTTCACGCTCAGGACCTTCCGGCTCCGAGGCCGAGGCGTCGTCCGGCACCGAAGGAGAAGGGGACGCGACGGCCCCCGGGGAGGCGGACCCGGCAGCGTACGCCGTCCCCAGCGTGCACGGCGTCAGCGTCGCGCCCACCACGAGAATCCCCGCCAGTCCCGTCGTCCTCACTGTGCGCAGCCATGGAGTCACGTCGGTGACCCCCTCCCGGTCCCAGTCGGCAAGATCGACGGAACAAGCCTCACACCCGCCGGCCATTCCGGCATTCCGGATACCGCCGTATGCGGTGGATCAGCCTTCTGTGGGGGCACCACCCTGGTGAGGTGCAGGCGTACGAGAGAATGGCGACATGGAGAAGCCGAGGAACGACAGGTCACCGGAGAACCCCCAGATCCTGGTCGTCGGCCAGGACGGAATGGCACTCAGCGGCGGCAGTGGCTCAGACGAGGACTCCCGTGAGATCCCGGTGACCGAGCAGGTGGAGCAGCCTGCCAAGGTCATGCGGATCGGCAGCATGATCAAGCAGCTGCTGGAGGAGGTGCGCGTCGCTCCCCTGGACGAGGCGAGCCGGGCCAGGCTCAAGGAGATCCACGCCAGTTCGGTGAAGGAACTCGAGGACGGCCTGGCGCCCGAACTGGTCGAGGAACTGGAGCGGCTCTCCCTGCCCTTCACGGACGACGCGACCCCGACCGACGCGGAACTGCGGATCGCCCAGGCCCAGCTGGTCGGCTGGCTGGAGGGCCTGTTCCACGGGATCCAGACCACGCTGTTCGCCCAGCAGATGGCCGCACGCGCCCAGCTGGAGCAGATGCGCCGCGCCCTGCCCCCGGGCATCGGCCACGACGGCGACGAGGGCCAGGCGGGTGGCCGCTCGGCCGGCCGCTCGGGCGGCCCGTACCTGTAACCACCACGGCCGAAGTACCTGTAACCACCCCGGTCGAAGCGGAAGGGCCCGGCAGCACCGGCTGCCGGGCCCTTCGCCGTGCACGGGTCAGGACGACGCGGGATTGCCCGTCGAGACCTTGAGCTGGATCTCGGGCATGTCCTCGGGGTCGACGTCCGTACCGGGCGCGGGGAACTGGTCCCGGATCGAGCCCTCGCCGTAGGTGTTCTCGTCGACGTCGACGACCTTCATCGTCCAGCCGGCGGCCTGGAAGCACTCCTTGACCGAGCCGATGTACTTGAAGGTGAAGTCCGGCACCTTGATCTTGTCGGGGTCGTTGTACGACTCCTCCGGCTCGGTGCACTCCTCCTTCTCGATCGTCTTCGTCGTGTCCGGCCCGCGATAGCCCGCGGCCTTCGACGGCGAGGCGGACGTGCCGGCGGTGCTGCCGCCGCCCTGGGGATCGTCCCCGCCGCCGTTGTTCATCAGCAGGGCCCCGATCAGGCCCCCGACCGCCACGACGGCGACCACGATCGAGCCGATGATCACCGGCTTGTTGCTCCTGCCACCGCCGCCGGAGCCGGAACCCTGGGACGCGGGCGTGATGTTGTACGGCGGCGGCGTCGACGCGCCCTGCTGCGGCGCGTACGCCGACGCGGCCGGTGTCTGGTAACCGCCCTGCTGCGGATAGCCGTACGCGGGGGAGGGCGCCGCCGGGGCCGGGGTGCCGTACGGGTTCGGGGCCGGAGTCGGCTGGTACGGCGTCTGGACGGGGCCGGTGGGTGCCGGGGCGGACTGGTCGACCGGCGGGAACACCGCGGAGCCGACGCCCGCGCCGCTCGGCGTGTGGGCGCCGGGCACGATACTCGGCGGGGCCGCGTGGAAGGACTGCGCCACGCGCAGGCACTCGTCGCGCATGGCCTCGGCGCTGGGGAAACGCTCGTTGGGGTTCTTCTTCAGCGCGCGGGCCACCAGCGCGTCCACGGCCGGCGGCAGGGAGCGGTTGACGGAGGAGGGGGCGACCGGCTCCTCCTGCACGTGCGCGTACGCGATGGCCAGCGGCGAGTCCGCGTCGAACGGCAGCCGTCCGGTGACCAGCTGGAAGAGCATGATGCCGACCGAGTACAGGTCGGAGCGGGCGTCCACACCGCGGCCGAGGGCCTGTTCCGGCGAGAGGTACTGGGGGGTGCCGACGACCATGCCGGTCTGTGTCATCGACGTCACACCGGACTGCATGGCGCGCGCGATGCCGAAGTCCATGACCTTGACCACGCCGCGCTTGGTCATCATCACGTTGCCCGGCTTGATGTCCCGGTGGACCAGGCCCATCTCGTGGCTGATCTCCAGGGCCGCGAGCACGTCCGCGGTGATCTTCAGGGCCTTGTCGGCGGGCATCGCCCCGAACTGCCGGACGTCCTCGTCGAGCACCGAGCCGAGCGGCCGGCCCTCGACGTACTCCATGACGATGTACGGCGTCGTCATGCCGTTGAGGTCGTCCTCGCCGGTGTCGAAGACGGAGACGATGTTGGTGTGCGTGAGCTTGGCCACGGCCTGGGCCTCGCGGCGGAAGCGCTCGCGGAAGGCCTGCTCCCGGCCCAGCTCGGTGTGGAGCGTCTTGATGGCGACCTGACGGTCCAGCACGGAGTCGTACGCCAGGTGCACCGAGGCCATGCCGCCCTCGCCGAGCAGGTCGCGCAGTTGATAACGGCCGCCGGCCAGTGCCCGCCCCGCGTACCGGCCCTGTCCGCCGTCCTGGCTCATGTCTCTGCGTCCCCCATAGGCGCCGGCGGCAGCGGCCCGAGCGCACGTTGATCCAAAGTGTTATTCCCGGCCAAGTCTGCCCCAGGGCACTGACACGTCAAGCGCGGTGCCCGTTCCGTGACCGTACGCGAAAGAAGCGTCGCGCAAGCGTTACAGCGGGC
Source organism: Streptomyces viridiviolaceus (assembly GCF_014650995.1). Lineage (GTDB taxonomy): Bacteria > Actinomycetota > Actinomycetes > Streptomycetales > Streptomycetaceae > Streptomyces > Streptomyces viridiviolaceus. Next base: position 113,076 of record NZ_BMWA01000004.1, on the reverse strand, counting down.
GTACGGCCGGTACACAGAATTTGCACGACAGTACGGAACCAGGGTTTCATGACCGGTCCGTCTCGTGCCGGTCGGGGCGCCCATCTCGGACCGGAGGCTTGCGCCAAGGCTGTAGCGTGGCCGACGGAGACCGTAACAACACCGCGCGCACCGCGGGCAGAAACGACGGCGAGGACTGATGGCACAGCAGCAGCGCGCTCAGGGCCCGTCCGACCCCGAGGCGACTGGCGGCGGTATGTCGGACGCGCCGGAGACCTGGGGCAACGGCGGGCTTGTCGGCGACGGCCGGTACCGGCTGACCCGCAGGCTCGGGCGGGGCGGCATGGCCGAGGTGTTCGCGGCCGAGGACGTCCGGCTCGGACGCACCGTGGCGGTCAAGCTGCTGCGCGCGGATCTCGCCGAGGACCCGGTGTCCAAGGCGCGCTTCACGCGCGAGGCGCAGTCGGTGGCCGGGCTCAACCACCACGCCATCGTGGCCGTGTACGACTCCGGCGAGGACTTCGTCGGCGGCCAGTCCGTGCCGTACATCGTGATGGAGATCGTCGAGGGCCGCACCATCCGCGACCTCCTCCTCAACGCCGAGGCACCGGGCCCCGAACAGGCGCTGATCATCGTCTCGGGCGTCCTGGAGGCGCTCGCCTACTCGCACCAGCACGGCATCGTGCACCGCGACATCAAGCCGGCGAACGTCATCATCACGCACAACGGCGCGGTGAAGGTGATGGACTTCGGCATCGCCCGCGCCCTGCACGGGGCGTCGACCACGATGACGCAGACCGGCATGGTCATGGGCACCCCGCAGTACCTCTCCCCGGAGCAGGCCCTCGGCAAGGCCGTCGACCACCGCTCCGACCTGTACGCGACCGGCTGCCTGCTGTACGAACTGCTCGCGCTGCGTCCGCCGTTCACCGGCGAGACACCGCTGTCGGTGGTCTACCAGCACGTGCAGGACATCCCGACGCCCCCGTCCGAGGTCTCCGACGCGTCCCCGCCGGAGCTCGACGGCCTCGTGATGCGCTCGCTGGCCAAGGAGCCCGACGACCGTTTCCAGACCGCCGAGGAGATGCGCGGTCTGGTGCAGTACGCCCTGCAGATGCTGTACGACCAGGGCGGCCACACCGGCACCTGGAACACCGGCCCGGTCGGCATGCACGACGGCCGGCACACCCCGGCGGCCGGGATGGCGGGCACGACCGTGCTGCCGCACCCGGACCACGCCTCGGGCACCCAGCAGATCCCCCAGCCGATCCTGCCCAACGGATACGGCGGTGGGGACGACGGCGGCTTCGAGGGCCACGGCAACAAGGGCAGCGGCCGGGGCAAGTTGTGGATCCTGGCCGTGCTCGCGGTCATCGCCGTCGCCGCGGGCGTGGCGCTGGCCCTGAACGGCGGCGAGGAGGGCAAGGGCGGCGACCCCGGCACCAGCCAGTCGCCCACCACCGCGCCGAGCACCGAGGACAACTCCCCCAGTGAGTCGCCCAGCGACGAGGCGACGCAGGAGACCACCGACCCGGGCACGGACGAGGACAACAGCGGCGGAGGCACGGGCGACGACGACTGGTCGCCGCCGTACACGCCCTCGTACACGCCTTCGCAGAGTGTGACGGAGGAGCCGACCGGCGACCCGACGGGCGACCCGACGACGGACCCGACGACGCCGACGGGCGACCCGACGGGCGACCCGACCGGCGAGCCGACGGGCGGCACCGACGGCGGCGCCACCGGGGACCCGACGGGCGGCACCGACGGCGGCAGCACCGGGGACGGCGGCCTGACCAGCGGCACGGTGGGCCAGGGCGGCTGACCGGACCCGGGCCCGCCCGCGGTCACTCCACGAACGCGTCGCGCACCGCGTCGTACTCCCGTGTCCACCACACCGCCAGCGCGGAGGCGGCCGGGAACTGGGGGTCCGCGCGGGTGTCGCCGCGCTCGTAGTGCCAGCGCAGCATCCAGAAGTCGTTGAGCCGTTCCCACCACACGCGGTGCACGGCCGCCGCCAGTTGGGAGGGCGTCGCCCCGGCGGTCCGCCGGTACGCGCGCGCGTAGGCCCGTACCCTCGGCAGGTCGAGCGGGCCGCCCGGCCGGACGAAGAAGATCGCGGCGGCTCGTACGGCCTCTTCCGCGCGGGGGCGCACGCCGAGCCGGTCCCAGTCGACGATGGCGGCGGGCGCGTCGCCCTTGTAGAGCAGGTTGAAGGGGTGGAAGTCCCCGTGCACCCAGCCGACCGCGCCGCCGCGCGGTGGACGCCGGTCCGCGTGGCGGGCCAGCAGCGCGCGGCGTTCCAGGAGCCGGTGGCGGGCGAGTTCGTCGAAGGAGTCGGCGGGGCGGTGCCGGCGCACCCGGGCGAGCAGGTCGTCGATCAGCGCGAAGGTGTCGGCGGGGTCGGCGCTCTCGGCCGGGTCGGCACCCGAGGTGCCCTCCGCACGGGCCGCGGGCGCCCTGCCGTGCGCCGGCATCACCTGTTCGAGGCCCGCGTGCACGGCCCCGAGCAGCGCGCCGAGCCGTCCGCACTGGGTGGGGGTGAGCTGGCCGCCATGGCGGTGCCGGCCGTCGATCCACGGGTGCAGGGCGTAGGCGTGCCCGCCGACCACGGCGACCGTGCGTCCGTCGCGGCCGGGCAGCGGCGGGGCGACCGGGACACCCAGGTCGGCGAGGCGCCGGGTGGCCCGGTGCTGCCGGTCGATCGCGGCCGGGTGGGCGGTCTCGGGGTCGAAGTGGTGCTTGAGGAAGTAGCGGCCGCGGGTCGTGCACAGGCGGTAGCCGCGGTTGAGCAGGCCCTGGTCGACGGGCTCGCACGTGAGCGCGGAACCGGCGCGGTAGTGGCGGAGGAGGGCGCCCAAGGGGGGCGCGTGAGGTACAGGGGGTGGTACACGTAAGCGCGGCACGCGGCAGATGCTAGGGCACGGAACGATGCTGTGAGCTGGGCGTTGTCACAGACAGTCGCCAGTGGTCGCTTTCGGTCGCGTGGTCGTCACACGGCGCCCTGGAAGTGGCGTCCGAGGCTGCCGTCCATGGCGTGCACGGTGCCGAACCGCGGCTCGATGCGCAGGTAGACGGGCTCGAACGGCACCCCGTCCACGGCGCGCGGTGCGGGACCGAACCGCTCGATCTCGGCGGCGGTCGGGTCGTGGGCCTCGCACGTGCCGACGACCTGCACGGCCCACAGCCTCTCGCCCGGCCGGGCGGAGTCGAGGTTGTCGGACCCGTACGCGACGACGCTCCCGGCGCACGCCCGGTGGTACCCGGAGCTCCGGGGCATGCGCAGCAGGACCCGGCCGTCGACCACGATGTGGCGTGCGAACGCCAGGAAGGGCAGGGCACGCATGCTGGTGGCCGCCCGGCCGTGGTCGGTGCGGCCGAGGAGGCCGACGGCGAGCTTTTCGTCGGTGGACATGCCCTTACTGTGCGGGAGCGGAAAAAGGGGGGAACAGAGTCGCCCGCCCCGGTTCGACGGGACGTAAGTCCCGAATAAATGTGCGCGGCCCGATGAGCGCGCCGCGCGGACACAGGGTGTTTTCTCAGCGGTTCCCGGCCTGCAGCCGCGCCACGTAGGCGGCGGCCTGGGAGCGGCGCTGCATGCCGAGTTTCGCCAGCACACTCGACACGTAATTCTTGATCGTCTTCTCGGCGAGGTGCAGCCGCTCGCCGATGGCGCGGTTGGTCAGGCCCTCGCCGATCAGCTCCAGGATCCGGCGTTCCTGTTCGGTCAGGCGGGAGAGCCGGTCGTCGGTCCTGGCCCCGCCGTCGCGCAGCCGCTCCAGCACGCGCGCGGTGGCCATCGGGTCGAGCAGCGACTTCCCGGCGGCCACGTCCCGTACGGCGGTCAGCAGCTCGGCGCCCCGTATGTCCTTCAGGACGTATCCGGAGGCGCCGGCCATGATCGCGTCGAAGAGGGCCTCGTCGTCGGCGAAGGACGTCAGCATCAGGCACCGCACGGACTCGTCCTGGGAGCGGATCTCGCGGCACACCTCCACACCGCTGCCGTCCGGGAGCCGGACGTCGAGCACCGCGACGTCCGGACGGGTGGCGGGGATCCGGGCCAGCGCGTCGGCCGCCGTGCCGGCCTCGCCGACCACCTCGATGCCGTCCTCGCCCGACAGCAGCTCGTGGACGCCCCGGCGGACGACCTCATGGTCGTCGAGGAGAAATACCCGGATTTTTCCGTCTTCACCCACGCGCTCAGTCTCACACACGAACTCTTCCCGTGCCCGGGGTGCCCGGGATAACGTGCCGTTGTTCCGGCCCCCTGCGAGGCTGTGACCAGTAAGACTTCCTTACTTTCGCGATTTACTTGGAAACCCAAGTAAAAACGCAGGTCAGGAGGGGTTTCACAGAAATGTGGAGCACTGGGTAACGTGCCTTTTGCAGGACGCTCGCCGGGGCACCTGTCACGCCTGTTCCCGACCGGGCCGCACCCACCCTGTGCGACCCAAGGGCCACAGGTGAGCCGCACTGGCACCCGGCGAACCCGGGGGCCGGACCGACGGAGGAGCACACGTGACCGTGGAGAGCACTGCCGCGCGCAAGCCGCGACGCAGCGCCGGAAGCAAGGCCGGCACCACCGGCACCAAGCGCACCACTCGCACCACCAAGAAGGCACAGGGCACCGACCCGGAACTCGTGCAGCTGCTGACGCCCGAGGGCGAGCGCGTCGAGAACGCCGAGTACGACGGCTACGTCGCCGACATCACCGCCGACGAGCTGCGCGGCCTGTACCGCGACATGGTGCTCACCCGCCGCTTCGACGCCGAGGCCACCTCCCTGCAGCGCCAGGGCGAGCTGGGCCTGTGGGCGTCGCTGCTCGGCCAGGAGGCCGCCCAGATCGGCTCCGGCCGCGCCACCCGTGAGGACGACTACGTCTTCCCGACCTACCGAGAGCACGGCGTCGCCTGGTGCCGCGGCGTGGACCCGACCAACCTCCTCGGCATGTTCCGCGGTGTGAACAACGGCGGTTGGGATCCCAACGGCAACAACTTCCACCTCTACACCATCGTCATCGGCTCGCAGGCGCTGCACGCCACGGGCTACGCGATGGGCGTCGCCAAGGACGGCGCGGACTCGGCCGTGATCGCCTACTTCGGCGACGGCGCCTCCAGCCAGGGCGACGTGAGCGAGGCGTTCAACTTCGCCGCGGTGTACAACGCCCCGGTGGTGTTCTTCTGCCAGAACAACCAGTGGGCGATCTCCGAGTCCAACGAGAAGCAGACCCGCGTGCCGCTCTACCAGCGCGCCCAGGGCTTCGGCTTCCCCGGCGTCCGCGTCGACGGCAACGACGTGCTGGCATCCCTCGCGGTGACCCGCTGGGCCCTGGAGCGCGCCCGGCGCGGCGAAGGACCCGCGCTGATCGAGGCGTACACCTACCGCATGGGCGCCCACACCACCTCCGACGACCCCTCCCGCTACCGCCACGACGACGAGCGGGCCGCCTGGGAGGCGAAGGACCCGATCCTGCGCCTGCGCCGCCATCTGGAGGCCGCAAACCACGCGGACGAGGGATTCTTCGGGGAACTGGAGGCGGAGAGCGAGGCGTTGGGCAAACGAGTGCGCGAGGTGGTCCGTGCCATGCCGGACCCGGACCGGTTCGCCATCTTCGAGAACGTGTACGCGGACGGGCACGCGCTCGTCGACGAGGAGCGAGCCCAGTTCGCCGCCTACCAGGCGTCGTTCGCGGACGCAGAGGGGGTCTGACATGGCAGTGGAGAAGATGGCTCTGGCCAAGGCGATCAACGAATCGCTGCGCCACGCCCTGGAGGCCGACCCCAAGGTCCTGATCATGGGCGAGGACGTCGGCAAGCTCGGCGGTGTCTTCCGGGTCACCGACGGCCTGCAGAAGGACTTCGGCGACGACCGCGTCATCGACACCCCGCTGGCCGAGTCCGGCATCGTCGGCACCGCCATCGGCCTGGCCCTGCGCGGCTACCGCCCGGTGGTGGAGATCCAGTTCGACGGCTTCGTCTTCCCGGCCTACGACCAGATCGTCACGCAGCTGGCGAAGATGCACGCCCGCTCGCTGGGCAAGGTCAAACTGCCGGTCGTCGTCCGCATCCCCTACGGCGGCGGCATCGGCGCGGTGGAGCACCACTCCGAGTCCCCCGAGGCGCTGTTCGCGCACGTGGCGGGGCTGAAGGTGGTCTCCCCCTCGAACTCCTCGGACGCCTACTGGATGATGCAGCAGGCCGTCCAGAGCGACGACCCGGTGATCTTCTTCGAACCGAAGCGCCGCTACTGGGACAAGGCCGAGGTCGACACCGAGGCCATCCCCGGCCCGCTGCACGGCGCGCGCGTGGTGCGCGAGGGCACCGACCTCACGCTGGCCGCGTACGGCCCGATGGTGAAGCTCTGCCAGGAGGTCGCCGACGCGGCCGCCGAGGAGGGCCGCTCCCTGGAGGTGCTGGACCTGCGCTCCATCTCCCCGGTCGACTTCGACGCGATCCAGAGCTCGGTGGAGAAGACCCGCCGCCTGGTCGTGGTGCACGAGGCGCCGGTGTTCTTCGGGTCGGGCGCGGAGATCGCCGCCCGCATCACCGAGCGCTGCTTCTACCACCTGGAGGCCCCGGTGCTCCGGGTCGGCGGCTACCACGCCCCGTACCCGCCGGCCCGCCTGGAGGAGGAGTACCTGCCCGACCTGGACCGGGTGCTGGACGCCGTCGACCGCTCGCTGGCGTACTGAGGAGAGGGTCGTGACGACGATGACTGAAGGGTCCGTACGCGAGTTCAAGATGCCCGACGTGGGCGAGGGACTCACCGAGGCCGAGATCCTCAAGTGGTACGTCCAGCCCGGTGACACGGTCACCGACGGCCAGGTGGTGTGCGAGGTCGAGACGGCGAAGGCCGCCGTCGAACTCCCCATCCCCTACGACGGAGTGGTGCGCGAGCTGCACTTCCCCGAGGGCACCACGGTCGACGTGGGCACGTCGATCATCGCGGTCGCCGTGGGCGACGCGGCGGCCGGCGAGCAGGAGCCGGCGCAGGCGCCCGTGGAGGACGTGCCCGCACAGCCGCAGGAGCCGAAGCCGGAGGGCCGCCAGCCGGTCCTGGTGGGCTACGGCGTGGCCACCTCCTCGACCCGCCGCCGCCCCCGCAAGGGTCCGGAGGGCCCGGCCCAGGAGGTGGCGGCCGCGATCCAGTCCGAGCTCAACGGCCACGGGCAGGTCACCCGTGGGCGTCCACTGGCCAAGCCTCCGGTGCGCAAGCTCGCCAAGGACCTCGGCGTCGACCTGACGACGGTCACCCCGACCGGTCCGGACGGCATCATCACGCGCGAGGACGTCCACGCGGCCGTGGCGCCCCCGCAGGCCCCGGAGCCGGCGGAGGCACCCGCCGCGGTCGCCCCCGCGGCCACGGTCCCGGCGCCCGCGGTGTCGTACGACACGGCGCGCGAGACCCGCATCCCGGTCAAGGGCGTCCGCAAGGCGACGGCGGCGGCGATGGTGGGCTCGGCGTTCACGGCGCCGCACGTCACGGAGTTCGTGACGGTCGACGTGACGCGCACGATGAAGCTGGTCGAGGAGCTCAAGCAGGACAAGGAGTTCGCGGGTCTGCGGGTGAACCCGCTCCTGCTGATCGCCAAGGCCCTGCTGGTCGCGATCAGGCGCAACCCGGACGTCAACGCGTCCTGGGACGAGGCGAACCAGGAGATCGTGGTCAAGCACTACGTCAACCTGGGCATCGCCGCGGCGACCCCGCGCGGTCTGATCGTGCCGAACATCAAGGACGCCCACGCCAAGACCCTGCCGCAGCTGGCCCAGTCCCTGGGCGAGCTGGTGTCGACGGCCCGGGAGGGCAAGACCTCCCCGGCGGCCATGCAGGGCGGCACGGTGACGATCACCAACGTCGGCGTCTTCGGCGTCGACACGGGCACGCCGATCCTCAACCCGGGCGAGTCCGCCATCCTCGCGGTCGGCGCGATCAAGCCGCAGCCGTGGGTCCACAAGGGCAAGGTGAAGCCGCGTCAGGTGACCACGCTGGCGCTGAGCTTCGACCACCGTCTGATCGACGGGGAACTGGGTTCGAAGTTCCTCGCCGACGTGGCGGCGATCCTGGAGCAGCCCAAGCGGCTCATCACCTGGGCCTGACCGGCCGTGAGCGGCCTGCGAGGGGGCCGGCCGGCGCCGACCGGCCGCCCCCCTCGCGCGTCGGGCGTCAGCCCGCCGTGGCGAAGCCGTGGTCCAGGAGCTTCTTCGCGTCCGTCGCCCGCTGGGCGGCGGACGAGGAGGCGAGGACCGTGCCGATGACGGTCTTGCCCTTCCGCGTGGCGGCGAAGACGAGGCAGTACTTGGCCTGCGGGCCGGAGCCTGTCTTCACGCCGATGGCGCCGCTGTAACTGCCCAGCAGCGTGTTGGTGTTCGTCCACGGCGCCATCGTCCGGGTGCCGCCGGACTTGGTCGTCGTCTTGGCGGTGTACGACTTGGTCTTGACGATCGTGCGGAACGTCGAGTTCTTCATCGCGCTGCTCGCGATCTTCGTCAGGTCGCGCGGCGTCGAGTAGTTCTTGCCGTTGCCGATGCCGTCGAACGAGTCGAAATGGGTGTTCTTCAGGCCCAGGCTCTTGGCGGTGGCGTTCATCTTGCCGATGAACGACTTCACCCGGTCGGCCCGCGTCTTGCCGGTGCCGAACTTGTCGGCCAGCGCGTACGCGGCGTCGCAGCCGGACGGCAGCATCAGGCCGTAGAGCAGCTGCCGGACGGTGACCTTGTCGCCGACGATCAGGCGGGCCGACGAGGCGTTCTTCGACACGATGTAGTCGCTGTACGCCATCTGGATCGTGACCTTGGCGTCCAGGTTCAGCTTGGGCTGCGCGAGCACCACCTTGGCCGTCATGATCTTGGTGGTGGAGCCGGTGGAGAGCTTGGTGTCCGCGGCCTTGGTGTACAGCGACTTGCCGTTCGCGTCGTTCATCGCGTAGCCGCCCTTGGCCACGATCTTGGGCGCGGCGGCGGCCTGCGCGGGCGCGGTGGAGAGGGCTCCGGTCGTGAGCACGGCGCCGGTGGTCACGGCGACGGCGACGGCTCTGCGGAGGCGGATGCCCTGAATGCCGTTTATCAAGTGAGATACCCCGATTGTATTGAATGCCCCGATCCTGCGGCCGAGTTGTGGTCGATACGGCATGGGGCTGCGTCTGTGCGACTCGTAAGTAGCACGGATGGTTGTGCGGTCGGTGGGAGCGAGGGCGGTGCGTCCCTCTTATGGGTGGCCGTGTCGGGTCGGGGCGCGTCCGCATGCTGGACGGGGTCCCCCTTGCGTTCCTGTTGTATCTATCCTGTGGGCATGACCATGGCCGTGAAGCAACCTCCCGCCGCCGACCGCGTCTACACCCACGTCAAGCAGGGCGTCCTAGAACGCCGTTACGAGGGCGGGACCCTGCTCACCGAGGGCGAGCTCGCCGACGCCGTGGGGGTCTCGCGCACGCCGGTGCGCGAGGCACTGCTGCGGCTGGAGGCCGAGGGGCTGATCCGGCTCTACCCGAAGAAGGGCGCGCTGGTCCTGCCCGTCTCCGCGCAGGAGATCGCGGACGTGGTGGAGACCCGGCTGCTGGTCGAGGAGCACGCGGCGCGCAAGGCCGTACCGGCCCCGGCCGGACTCATCGAACGGCTGGAGGAACTGCTCGCCCGGCAGAAGGAGCAGGCCGCCGCCGGCGACCTGACCGCGGCCTCCGTCACCGACCGCTGCTTCCACGCCGAGATCGTCCGCAGCGGCGGCAACGAGATCCTCTCCCGCCTCTACGACCAGCTGCGGGACCGTCAACTGCGCATGGGCGTCGCCGTCATGCACTCCCACCCGGACCGCATCGCCAAGACCCTCGCCGAACACGAGGAGATCCTCGAAGCGCTGCGTTCGGGGAACGCGGAGGCGGCGGTCGGCGTCGTCAACCGGCACGTGGGCTGGTTCTCGAACCTGGCCCGGGGGGAGGTCCGATGAGTTCGCCCGCGCCAGGCAGGAACGCGCTGCCCGGTGACCCGCCGGGCGGCCGGCGCGCCATCGCCGTCTGGAGCATCGGCGTCGCCGTCTACTTCGTCGCCGTCATCTTCCGTACGTCCCTCGGGGTGGCCGGGCTCGACGCCGCCGACCGCTTCCACGTCAACGCCTCGGCCCTGTCCACCTTCTCCATACTCCAGCTGCTCGTCTACGCCGGCATGCAGATACCCGTCGGCCTGCTCGTCGACCGGCTCGGCACCAAGAAAGTGCTGGGCATCGGCGTGGTGCTGTTCACGGCGGGGCAACTGGGCTTCGCGTTCTCGCCGTCGTACGGCATGGCGCTCGCGTCGCGGGCGCTGCTGGGCTGCGGTGACGCGATGACGTTCATCAGCGTGCTGCGGCTGGGCACCCGCTGGTTCCCGGCCCGGCGCGGGCCGCTGGTCGCCCAGCTCGCCGGGCTGGTCGGCATGGCGGGCAACCTGGTCTCCACGCTCGTCCTGGCCCGGCTGCTGCACGGCATCGGCTGGACGGCGGCGTTCGCGGGCAGCGCGCTCGCCGGGGTCGTCGTGCTCGTCCTGCTGCTGCTCTTCCTGAAGGACCACCCCGAGGGCCACGAGCCGGAGCCGGTGCCGCACCAGGGGGCCGCCTACGTGCGGCGCCAGATCGCCACCTCCTGGCGGGAGCCGGGCACGCGGCTCGGACTGTGGGTGCACTTCACCACTCAGTTCCCCGCGATGGTGTTCCTGCTGCTGTGGGGGCTGCCGTTCCTGGTCGAGGCCCAGGGCCTGTCCCGCGGCACGGCCGGCGGGCTGCTCACGCTCGTCGTGCTGTCCAACATGGCCGTCGGCCTGGTCTACGGGCAGATCATCGCCCGGCACCACGGGGCGCGGCTGCCGCTGGCCCTCGGGACCGTGGGCACGACGGCGGCCCTGTGGGCGGCGACGCTCGCCTACCCGGCCGAGCACGCGCCGATGTGGCTGCTGGTGGTGTTGTGCGTGGTGCTGGGCGCCTGTGGCCCCGCGTCCATGATCGGCTTCGATTTCGCTCGGCCGGCCAACCCGCCCGAGCGGCAGGGCACCGCGTCCGGGATCACGAACATGGGCGGCTTCGTCGCGTCGATGACCACCCTGTTCGCGATCGGCGTGCTGCTCGATGCCACCGGGGACGACTACACCGTCGCCTTCTCGTCCGTGTTCGTGCTCCAGGCGCTGGGCGTCACGCAGATACTGCGGCTGCGGAAGCGGGCGGCTCGGCGGGAGCGGGAGCGGTTGGTTGCGAGCCGGGTCGAGACGGTGCACGTCCCTGCGTAGGCGCCCGGGGCGGGGGTGGGTCGCGCGGCCCGGCGTCACGGGGTGCCGCTGCGCCCACCCGTGCCGCCCCTGGGGTTACCTCCCAGGCCGTTCAGGCACTTGGGGGAGGCACGACTGCCCGCAGCTAGGGCGTCACCGTGAAGTTCCTGAGGATCGCCGCCGTCAGGTCCGGGTCGCCCTCCGTCTTGATGCGGTCGGCCGCCGCCTCCGGGGTGACCCGTCCGCAGGCAAGGCGGACGTAGGTCTCCCAGTCGAGGGTGAGGGTGGCGGCCGGGCCGAGCGCGGGGGCCGTCTCCAGGGTGCCGCGGCCCTGGATGTCGACGCGGATCGTGCGCAGGAACTCGACCGGTCCGTGGACGTCGAAGACCACGGCCGAGCTGCGCGGCGCGTCCGCCTTCTCGGCGACGACGTGCGGGAGCTCGGCGAGCAGCACGTCACGGGTGACGTGCGCGCCGGGGGAGTCGAGGTTGCCGGGGCGGCCGAGGGCCGTGCGCAGGTCCTGTTCGTGGACCCACACGTCGAAGGCGTGACGGCGCATGGACTCCGCCAGGGTCAGCTCGGTGCCGAGCGGGCCGCGCACCTTCGTGTCCGGGTCCCGCGACTCGTTCCGCAGCTGCCGGTTGCGCCGGATGACCATGTACTCCAGCTCGGACGTCATCTCCGGCGCCGTGTGGTGGCGGCGGACGTCGACCTGCATCTCCATGTAACGCTGGTGGTCGTTGGTGACGTGGAACAGGTCGCGCGGGAGGGTGTGGATGGGGCGCGGGTCGCCGAGCATCTCGGAGTCCAGGCCCATGACGTGCGAGACGACGTCCCGCACCGACCAGCCCGGGCAGGGAGTGCGGCGGTTCCACTCCGCCTCCGCAAGGGGCTGGACCAGCTCGGATATCGCCTCGATGGAGTGAGTCCAGGCGTCGGCGTAGGGCTGGAGGGTGGGATGCAGACTCACGGAACGGGACCCCTCGGCGGTCGGTACACGGGCAGGTTGTGGCGGCGGTGCCAGTGGGAGGTGGCTGCGGTCGGCGCGGTCTTGGGACTCCCCCAGCTCTCGGCTGTGCTCGAGCCGGCGGGACCCCCAAGTTACGCTGCTGTGCGGCACCCCGGCAGTGCTTTCGTGTGACGATCGTAGGCCCGTGTGGACGGCTCGAATGCCAGGACGGTGGTAGTGTGCGCGCCTCTTTGATCCAGATCGCCGTGAACGAGGACGAAACGGTTGAAGCGCGCCGCCTACGGGTGGCGTCGCTGGTACGTCAGCAGGAGGGCGCCGATCTCGTCGTCCTGCCGGAGCTGTGGACCACGGGTGCCTTCGCCTTCGAGGAGTTCGGTGCCGAGGCCGAGGCGCTTCGGGGCCCGACGTTCGAGGCGATGGCCAAGGCCGCGAGTGACACCGGCGTGTGGCTGCACGCGGGGTCCGTCCCCGAGCGCGCCGCCGACGGACAGCTCTACAACACCTCCCTCCTCTTCTCCCCCTCCGGCGACCTCGCCGCCGCCTACCGCAAGATCCACCGGTTCGGCTTCGACAAGGGCGAGGCCGTGCTGATGGGCGCGGGACACGAGCTGGTGACGGTCCGTCTGCCCCGGACCACCCTCGGCGTCGCGACCTGTTACGACCTCCGCTTCCCCGAACTCTTCCGCGGCCTCGTCGACGCCGGTGCCGAGACCCTCGTCGTCCCGGCGGGCTGGCCGGAGCGCCGCCGGTCCCACTGGACACTCCTGGCCCGGGCACGGGCGGTGGAGAACCAGGCGTTCGTCCTCGCCTGCGGAACGGCCGGGACGCACGCCGGGGTTCCGCAGGCCGGTCACTCGATCGTGGTCGACCCCTGGGGCGAGGTGCTGGCGGAGGCCGGCCCGGACGAGGAGGTCCTCACCGTGGAGTTCGACCCGGCGAAGGTGGCGAAGACCCGGGAGCAGTTCCCGGCGCTGAAGGACCGGGTGCTGGGCCTGGAGCCGCCGCGCCGGTGAGGGCGCCGGCTCAGCCGTCCTCAGCCTCCTTCTCCCGCTCCTTCTCCGACAGGTGGATCACGCACACCGTCAGGGCGATCAGCAGCGCCGGGTCCGCGTCGTCCCGGACGACGTCCACGCCGTAGGTGTCCCGGACGGTCAGCCACCGCCGCGAGGCGACGGCCAGCAGCTCACCGTCGTACTCGATGGCGAACTCGCGGTCGAGGATCCGGCCGCTGACGTCCAGCTCGGTTCCGTCGGCCAGCAGCACCCGGTAGTGGTTGCGCAGCAGGGAGAGCCGCTTCCGCCTGATCGTCGCCAGCGGCTCACCGCCCCGCTCGATCACCATGGTGTCCCGCAGGGCGAACATCTTCTGGTGGATGTCGATCAGTACCCGCCCCTGGGCGTCCTTCAGCTCCCAGGTGTCCCGCAGCCGCATCGCCTTGCCGTCGACGAGGTACGCCTTGTTGCCCTCGGCGTCCTCGATCCAGTAGTCGTCGCCGAAGCCCAGGAGCCGGTCGTACACGAGGAATCTCATGACGTGACCGGTTCCCCCGTGCCCGCCCCGAAACGCCGCCGGTAGGCCGACGGGCTGAGCCCGGTCTCGCGTCGCAGCCGCGCCCTGAGGTTCGCGGCGGTCCCCAGCCCACTGCGGGCCGCCACCACGTCCAGCCGCTCCTCCCCCCGCTCGATCAGCCGCCGCGCGAGGGTCACGCGCTCGGCGGTCAGCCAGGCGAGGGGCGTGGTCCCCAGCTGCGCCCGGAACCGCCGGTGCAGCGTCGCCGGGGACACCGCCGCGCGCGCCGCCAGATCCGCCACGGTCAGCGGCTCGCCCAGCCGCTCCTGCGCCCACGCCAGCAGGGGCCCGAGCGACTCGTCCGGCACCTTTGGCACCGGCCGCTCCACGAACTGCCGCTGGCCGCCGTCGCGGTGCGCGGCGAACACCAGCCGCCGGGAGACGGCGTTCGCGATCTCGGCGCCGTGGTCCCGGCGCCAGATGTGCAGCCCGAGGTCCAGTGCCGCCGCGCTGCCCGCGGCGGTGAGGACGTCGCCGTCGTCCACGAACAGCACGTCGGGTTCGAGCAACACGCGCGGGTGCAGCCGGCGGAAGGAGTCCGCCCACAGCCAGTGCGTCGCGGCCCGCCGCCCGTCCAGGAGCCCGGCCTCGGCGAGTGCGAAGCTGCCGGTGCACAGGCTCATCACACGGGCGCCGCGTGCGTGCGTGCGCCGGATCGCGTCCAGCACGGCGGGGCCGCGCGGCACGACGTTGTCCGGCCGGCCAGGCACGACGAGCGTGTCCGCGTCGTCCACGGCGTCCAGTCCCGGCACGTCGGTGAGCGTGAAGAACCCGTGGTTCATCCGCACCCGCGGCGTCGGCGTGCACAGCGTCACCTCGTACAACGGTCCCGGGAGCCCCAGCTCGGGGCGTGGCAGCCCGAACATCTCGGTGGCGCAGCCGACCTCGAACGGGTTGGTGCCCTCGTCGACGATCACGGCGACGCGGTGCGGGCGGACGGGATGAGAGGATCCTTGCGGCATATGCGATTCCTAGCACTCGTACGAGTGGCGCGGCATCCCCGACGATGACCGCATGACCCAGGAACCGATCTCGCTCGCCTCCGCCCTCGCCTCCTTCACGGAGCAGTGGAGCCCCCGTGTCGTCACCGCCGTCAACGACTACGACGTCCGCATCGCCAAGGTCGAGGGCGACCATGTCTGGCACGTGCACGACCACACCGACGAGTTCTTCCTCGTCCTCGACGGCGAGCTCCACATCGCCCTGCGCGAGCCGGCCGGCGAGCGCTCGGTCGTCCTGCCGAAGGGCTCGGTCTTCACGGTCCCGCGCGGCACGGAACACAAGCCGTACGCCCCCGTCCCCACGGCCATCCTGCTGCTCGAACCGACCGGCACCCTCACCGTCGGCGACCGGCACGAGGAGGTGCCGGACCATGTGGACGCGACGACCGGACACGCGCTGGCCCAGGGTGCTTCCTGAGAGGCCCCGTGCCCACCGGCCGCCCGCCGCGCTGCGCTTTTCGGCCGCGGGACCGTGATCCGGTCGGTCACGACCGGATGGCACCCTTGGAACCATGAACGATGCCGCCCCGGCGCCCGCGCCCGCTCCCCGACGTGTCCGTGTCCGTGCCCCCGAGCTGATCGGCAAGGGCGGCTGGCTGAACACCGGAGGCACCGAGCTCACCCTCGCCGACCTGCGGGGCAAGATCGTCGTCGCTGATTTCTGGACCTTCTGCTGCATCAACTGCCTGCACGTCCTCGACGAGCTCCGTGAGCTGGAGGAGAAGCACCGGGACACGGTCGTGATCGTCGGTGTGCACTCGCCGAAGTTCGTGCACGAGGCCGAGCACCAGGCGGTCGTCGACGCCGTCGAGCGCTACGGGGTGGAGCACCCGGTGCTGGACGACCCGGAGCTGGCCACCTGGAAGCAGTATGCGGTGCGGGCCTGGCCGACGCTGGTCGTCATCGACCCGGAGGGGTACGTCGTCGCCCAGCACGCCGGCGAGGGGCACGCGCACGCCATCGAGCGGCTGGTGGAGGAGCTGGAGGCCGAGCACGCGGCGAAGGGCACCCTGCGGCGCGGTGACGGGCCGTACGTGGCGCCGGAGCCGGAGCCGACCAGCCTGCGCTTCCCCGGCAAGGCGCTGCTGCTGCCGTCCGGGAACTTCCTGGTCAGCGACACCACCCGGCATCAGCTGGTGGAGCTGGCCGCGGACGGGGAGAGTGTCGTGCGGCGCATCGGGTCCGGGGCGCGCGGCTTCGTTGACGGCTCCGCGGAGTCCGCAGCCTTCAGCGAGCCGCAGGGTCTCGCCCTCCTAGAGGACGGTTCGGTGGTCGTCGCCGACACGGTCAACCACGCCCTGCGCCGCCTCGACCCGGCCTCGGGCGAGGTCACCACCCTGGCCGGCACCGGCCGTCAGTGGATGCAGGGCGAGCCCGCGTCGGGACCGGCGCGGGAGGTCAGCCTCTCCTCGCCCTGGGACGTGGCGTGGTGGAACGGCAAGGTGTGGATCGCCATGGCCGGCGTGCACCAGCTCTGGGCGTACGACCCCGCTGGGGGCACCTCCCAGGCTTCCGGCACTGGGGGAGGGACCGTCGCCGTCACCGCGGGCACGACCAACGAGGGGCTCGTCGACGGCCCCGGCGGCGAGGCCTGGTTCGCGCAGCCGTCCGGGCTCGCGGCCACGCCCGAGCGGCTCTGGGTCGCCGACTCCGAGACGTCCGCCCTGCGCTGGGTGGACCCCGACGGCGCCGTGCACACGGCCGTCGGCACCGGCCTGTTCGACTTCGGGCACCGGGACGGCGCCGCCGAGCAGGCGCTGCTCCAGCACCCGCTGGGCGTCACCGCGCTGCCCGACGGCTCGGTGGCCGTCAGCGACACCTACAACCACGCCCTGCGCCGCTACGACCCGGCGAGCGGCGAGGTCACCACGCTGGCCACGGACCTGCGCGAACCGAGCGACGCGGTCCTGGCCGGCGACGACATCGTGGTCGTGGAGTCGGCCCGGCACCGGCTGACCCGGCTGCGGCTGCCGGAGGAGGCGGTGCGGGTGGAGGCGGTCGCCCACCGCACCCAGCGGACGGCGACGGAGGTCGCCCCGGGCACGCTGCGGCTGGACGTGATCTTCCATGCGCCCGCGGGCCAGAAACTCGACACCCGCTACGGCCCCTCGACCCGCCTCCTGGTCTCGTCCACCCCGCCGGAGCTGCTGCGCGCCGGCGAGGGCGCGGGGACCGATCTCTCCCGCGACCTCGAACTCGACCCGGCCGTACCGGAGGGCGTCCTGCACGTCTCGGCGATGGCCGCGTCCTGCGACGACGATCCTGCCGGCGAGTACCCCGCCTGCCACGTGCACCAGCAGGACTGGGGCGTGCCCGTCCGCCTCACGGAGGCGGGGGCGGACCGTCTGCCGCTGGTCCTGGCCGGCCTGGACGGCTGACACCCGCGGGTCCGCGGGCGTCAGACGCCGTAGCCGTCGCTGTAACCGTCACGGCGGTGGTGGTGGGTCGCCGGGTCGTCGACGACCGGTGTCGTCGGCGGCACCACCACGCGGCGGCGCCGGGCGATGCTGCTGAAGGTCGCCACTCCGATCAGGCCGACGATCATGAAGATGACGCCGACCAGGTCGAGGTTGACCCCCTGCATGTCCCAGTCGGTCGCGAACGTGAGGATGGCTCCCACGGCGATGAGGATGATGCACCCGCCGAGGCCCATGAGTGTCGCCTCCCTGTAGGTCCGGTCGGTCCGGGCTTTCCGGTCGATCCGGTTCCGATCGGGTACCCCGGGTGTCAACCCCCATGCCGCGGCGGGCCGTTCCAGGTCCTCGTCCGCCGGACGGGCCCTACCCCTGCAGGAACGCCACCAGGGAGTTCGCCAGCAGGTGCGGGTCGTCGGCGCCGCACAACTCCCGGGCGCTGTGCATCGACAGGATGGCCGCGCCGATGTCGACGGTGCGGATGCCGTGCCGGGCCGCGGTGATGGGACCGATCGTCGTGCCGCAGGGCATGGAGTTGTTGGAGACGAAGGTCTGGAAGGGCACGCCCGCCTTCTCGCAGGCGGCGGCGAAGACCGCGCGGCCCGAACCGTCCGTGGCGTAGCGGTTGTTGACGTTGACCTTGAGGAGGGGGCCGCCGTTGACGCGCGGGTGGTGCGTCGGGTCGTGCCGCTCCGCGTAGTTGGGGTGCACGGCGTGCCCGGTGTCCGACGACAGGCACACCGTTCCCGCGAACGCCCTCGCCCGGTCCTCGTACGAGCCGCCCCGCGCGAACACCGAGCGTTCCAGCACGCTGCCGAGCAGCGGTCCGTCCGCGCCGGTGTCCGACTGGGAGCCGGTCTCCTCGTGGTCGAAGGCGGCGAGGACGGGGATGTACGACAGCTCCGTCCCGGTCGCCGCCACCGCCGCGAGCGCGGCCACACCGGCGTGCACGGACAGCAGGTTGTCCATGCGCGGCCCGGCGACCAGATCCCGGTCCCGTCCCAGGTACGCCGGGGGCTCCACGGAGTGGGTCATCAGGTCCCAGCCGGTCACCTCGCCCGGCGTGAGTCCCGCCTCCTCCGTCAGGAAGGCGATCAGGTCGCCGTCGCGCACGGTCTCGCCCAGGCCCCAGACGGGCTGGAGGTGGCGCTGCTTGTCGAGCTTGAGGCCCTCCGCGGACACGTTGCGGTCCATGTGGATGGCGAGCTGGGGAACGCGCAGGAGGGGCCGGTCGACGTTCACCAGGCGCGTCGAGCCGTCGCGCAGGCTCAGGCGGCCGGCGAGGCCCAGGTCGCGGTCGAGCCAGGAGTTCATCAGCGGCCCGCCGTAGATCTCCACGGCGACCTGGCGCCAGCCGTGCGCCCCGCTGTCGGGGCGCGGCTTCACGCGCAGGTTGGGGGAGTCGGTGTGCGCGCCGACGATCCGGAAGGGGGTGTGCGGCGCGGCGCCCTCCGGGACGTACCACGCGATGATCGCGCCGCCGCGCAGGACGTACTTGCCGCCGCTCGTCCCCTCCCAGGCCTCCGTTTCGGCGACCTGCCGGAAGCCGGCCTTCTCCAGCCGGTCGGCGGCGTTCGCCACGGCGTGGTACGGCGTGGGGCTCGCGGCCAGGAAGGACATCAGGTCGTCGGTGTGGCCGCGGTCGAAACGAGGAGGTTCGCTCATGGGGTTCACCTTAACGACGGACGAGGGCCCGCTTCCCGTCAGACGGGAAGCGGGCCCTCGCAGGGGTGTGGGGGGTCTGTGGAGGGACCCCCGGGGCTTTGGCCCCGGTGTCTAGAAGGCCGCCTCGTCCAGCTCCATCAGGTCCAGTTCGACGCCCTGGGCCACCTTGCGGGCCAGGGTGACGCCGGGCAGGACCTCGGCGGCGAAGAACTTCGCGGCGGCGATCTTGCCGGTGTAGAAGGCCTTGTCCTTGGCGGAGGCCGTCGGCAGCTTCTCGGCGGCGACTGCCGCGCCCTTGAGGAGCAGGTAGCCGACGACGACGTCGCCGGAGGCGAGCAGCAGGCGGGTGGTGTTGAGGCCCACCTTGTAGATGTTCTTGACGTCCTGCTCGGTGGCGGCGAGGTCGGTGAGCATCAGGCCGACGATGGCCTCCAGCTCGACGGCGGCCTTGGCGAGGTGCTCGCGGGCGCCGGCCAGCTCGTCGCCGCCGGTCGCGAGGGCCAGGAACTTCTTGATGTCCTCGGCGAGCGAGTTCAGCGCGGCACCCTGGTTGCGGACGATCTTCCGGAAGAAGAAGTCCTGGCCCTGGATCGCCGTGGTGCCCTCGTACAGGGTGTCGATCTTGGAGTCGCGGATGTACTGCTCGATCGGGTACTCCTGCAGGAAGCCGGAGCCGCCGAAGGTCTGCAGCGACTGGGCGAGCTGCTCGTAGGCCTTCTCCGAGCCGTAGCCCTTCACGATCGGCAGGAGCAGGTCGTTGAGGGCGTGCTCGGTGGAGGCGTCCTCGCCGTTCGCCTCCTTGACCTGGATCTCGTCCTGGACGGACGCGGTGTACATGACGAGCGCGCGCATGCCCTCCGCGTACGCCTTCTGCGTCATCAGCGAGCGGCGCACGTCGGGGTGGTGCGTGATGGTGACCTTGGGCGCGGTCTTGTCCATGAAGTTCGCCAGGTCCGGGCCCTGGACGCGCTCCTTGGCGTACTCCAGGGCGTTGAGGTAGCCCGTGGAGAGGGTGGAGATCGCCTTCGTGCCGACCATCATGCGGGCGAACTCGATGATGCGGAACATCTGGCGGATGCCGTCGTGCTTGTCGCCGATCAGCCAGCCCTTGGCGGGGTGCTGGTCGCCGAAGGTCATCTCGCAGGTGTTGGAGGCCTTCAGGCCCATCTTGTGCTCGACGTTGGTGGCGTAGACGCCGTTGCGCTCGCCCAGCTCGCCGGTCTCGAAGTCGAAGAGGTACTTCGGGACGAGGAAGAGGGACAGGCCCTTGGTGCCGGGGCCGGCGCCCTCGGGACGGGCGAGCACGTAGTGGAGGATGTTCTCCGACATGTCGTGCTCACCGGAGGTGATGAACCGCTTCACGCCCTCGATGTGCCAGGAGCCGTCCTCCTGCTGCACGGCCTTGGTGCGGCCGGCGCCCACGTCCGAGCCGGCGTCCGGCTCGGTGAGGACCATGGTGGAGCCCCACTGCTTCTCGACGGCGATCTTCGCGATGTGCTTCTGCACCTCGTTGCCCTCGTCGAAGAGGATGCCCGCGAAGGCCGGGCCGGAGGAGTACATCCACACGGCCGGGTTGGCGCCGAGGATCAGCTCCGCGTAGGCCCAGATCAGGGAGCGGGGAGAGGTGGTGCCGCCGATCTCCTCGGGCAGGCCGAGGCGCCAGTACTCGGAGTCCATGAAGGCCTGGTAGCTCTTCTTGAAGGAGGCGGGGACCGGCGCGGTGTTGGTCTCCGGGTCGAAGACCGGGGGGTTGCGGTCGGCGTCGGCGAAGGATTCGGCCAGCTCGTTCTCGGAGAGGCGGGTCAGCTCCTCGAGGATGCTCTTGGCGGTGTCGACGTCCATCTCCGCGAACGGGCCGGTGCCGTACAGCTTGTCGCGGCCGAGCACCTCGAAGAGGTTGAACTCGATGTCCCGGAGATTCGACTTGTAGTGCCCCATGGCGACGGCTCCGTTGAGAGATCGGCGAGGCACTGGCTCCTCGCACCTGTTACGCGTACCAACTAGTAGCTAAGATGATGCTACCCGTCGGTAATAAGAAGCAACCCCGAGCCGGTCATCTGTGACTCGTTACTCTTTGCGGCATGTACGGCTACGACCAGACCGCGGGTCCCCAGCAGCAGCAGTACGCCCCGCCCCAGCAGCCGATGTCCGGCGGATACGGGCAGCAGCCGCCGCTGTACCCCGAGCCGTCCCCGCCCTCGCTCGCGGACGCGGTCCGTGCCTTCACGACCGGGCAGATGTCCGCCGAGGACTTCCAGCAGGTCTTCGCGACCTCGAAGGTCTACTGCCCGCGCGGCGACAACCCCGGCTTCCTCGCCCTGCACAACACCCAGCAGCCGGTGATCCCGATGTTCACCTCGCTCAAGGAGCTGCGCCGGTACGCGGGCAAGGAGTCCAAGTACTTCGTGATCACCGGCGCCGAGGTGATCGACCTGCTGCCGACCGGCTACGGCTTCGTGCTGGACATGGAGGGCGAGCACCGGATGGTGTTCGACGCGAAGGCCGTCGAGCAGATGGTCGATTTCGCGATGCGCCGCATGTACGGCTAGACGCGCTTGCCTCGCAGACGGCCGGCCGATGCCGGCGAACCCGTGAGCCCGGAGGGAATGCCTTCCGGGCTTTCTCCGTTAGGGGTGGCAAGAAGTTCAACGCTCAACTAAAGTGGGCGTACCCGAGGAGGTACATCGACGGGACCTTCGACCACCAGGACAGCCACGGCGGTGGCGGTACCATCACCAACGGCGACACCCAGTGGATGACCGCCGGCAGCGGCCTGCTGCACATCGAGGCGCCGCCGGAGTCGCTGGTGATGTCCGGCGGCCTCTTCCACGGCCTCCAGCTGTGGGTGAACCTCCCGGCCAAGGACAAGATGATGGCCCCGAAGTACCAGGACATCCGCGGCGGCAGCGTCCAGCTGCTCACCTCCCCCGACGGGGGCGCGCTGATCCGCGTCATCGCCGGTGAGCTGGACGGCCACCAGGGCCCCGGCAGCACGCACACGCCGATCACGATGATCCACGCGACGCTCGCGCCGGGCGCCGAGGTCACCCTGCCCTGGCGGGAGGACTTCAACGGCCTCGCGTACGTGCTGGCCGGGCGCGGCTCGGTGGGCGCCGAGCGCCGTCCGATCCGTCTCGGGCAGGCCGCCGTCTTCGGCGCGGGTTCCTCGCTGACCGTCCGCGCGGACGAGACGCAGGAGTCCCGGACCCCGGACCTGGAGGTCGTCCTGCTCGGCGGCCGCCCGATCCGTGAGCCCATGGCCCACTACGGCCCGTTCGTCATGAACACCAAGGACGAGCTGATGCAGGCCTTCGAGGACTTCCAGAAGGGCCGTCTGGGCACCGTTCCGGCGGTGCACGGCATGTCGGCCGAGGGCCCGGACGCCTGACGGTCCCCCAGGGACCGGTCACCCGCCCGGAGCCGCCGAGCTGACGGCGCATCACCCGGGCGGGCCGTCCGCGCAGGACAGCCCGCCCGGCGCGTGATCGGCTGGAGCCGTGCAGCTGCTTCCCGGTCCGGTACGCCGTCTCGGCGCCTGGTGCGTCGTCGTCCTCCTCGTCACCGGCGTCGTCTACGTCGGGATCCGGCTCTGCGTGGAGCTGCGCACCGCGGTGACGCCGGTGCTGCTCGCGCTGCTCGGCACGGCCCTGCTGGGCCCGCTGCACCGGCGGCTGGTGCGGGTCGGCGTGCAGCGGTCGCTGGCCGCCGGACTGACCTGCGTCGCCGTCGTGGCCGTGGTCGGCGGCGCCGTGTACATCGTGGTCGCCGCCCTCATCGAGAGCGGTGACCAGATCATCGCCTCGCTCAGGCGGGCGGCGCAGGACATCGCCGAACACTTCGGGGCGGCCGGCACCTCACTGCACGACCTCGCCTCCAACGCGCGCGAGCTGCTCGGCAAGTTCGGCGGGACCGCCGCCTCGGGCGTCATCAGCGGGGTCAGCGTGGTCGGCGAGACCATGGCCCTGGCCGTCCTCGCCCTGCTGCTGGTCTTCTTCTTCCTGCGCGACTCCGACCGGGCCGCCGCCGCCCTGCGCGGGATCACCCCCCGCGACAGCGCCGACACCGTCGAGGCGATCGCGCGGCGGGCCTACGGTGCCGTCGAGGGTTTCATGCGCGGCACCACCCTGATCGCCCTCATCGACGCCCTGTGCATCACCATCGGACTGCTCGTGCTCCGCGTGCCCGGTGCCGTCGGGCTCGGCGCGCTGGTCTTCGTCGGCGCCTACATCCCCTACCTGGGCGCCTTCATCTCCGGCGCCGTGGCCGTGCTGGTCGCGCTCGCCGACCGCGGGTTCGCCATCGCGCTGTGGGCGCTGGGTGTGGTCCTGGCCGTGCAGGTGCTGGAGGGGCATGTGCTGCAGCCCATGATCCAGAGCCGTACGGTGCACATGCACCCCGTGGCCGTGCTGCTGGCGATCACCGCGGGGGCCTCGGTCGCCGGGATCCTCGGCATGCTGCTCGCGGTGCCGCTCACCGCCGCCGGTTTCGGCGTCTTCCACGAGCTCCAGGCGCGTTACGGCTCCTCGGAAGGGGCCACCGCGACCCCCGCACCCGAGCCGCCGGACTCGTAGAACTCGAACCAGATGCTCTTGCCCTCGCCGCGCGGGGCGACCCCCCAGGCGTCCGCGAGCAGCTCGATCAGCATCAGGCCACGCCCGGAGGACGCCATCTCGCCCGGCCGGCGCTTGTGCGGCAGGTCCTCGCCGGTGTCGGTGACCTCGACGCGGATCCGCCGCTCGCCGGGCTCCCCGGTGACGTCGGTGACCAGCAGGGCGTCCGTGTCGGTGTGGACCAGGACGTTCGTCAGCACCTCGGAGAGGAGGAGCACCGCCGAGTCCCTCTGGTCCTCGTCGGGCCAGTCGTGCAGCAGCCCGCGCAGTTGCTGCCGGGCCTCGGAGATGCGCTCCGGTTCGGCCTGCGCGACCGTCATCATCGTGCGGCGCCCCGGCGGCCGGGCACCGACGTAGTCCCCGCTCTCCCGGCGCAGCAGCAGGAGCGCGATGTCGTCCTCGCGGCGGTCGGGGAGCGGCCCGGTCGTGTGGTGGGAGGACGGTCCGAGAACGGCCTGGACCAGCGCGTCCGCCAGCTCGTCCATGCTGTCCCAGCGGTCCTCCAGCACAGTGCGCAGCCGCCCCCAGCCGGTCCGCAGGTCGTGGCCGCCGGTCTCGACCAGGCCGTCCGTGCAGAGCATCAGCGTCTCGCCGGGCTCCAGGGCGTGCCGGGTCGTCGGGTAGTCGGAGTCCGGGTCGATGCCGAGGGGCAGCCCGCCCGCCGTGGCGCGGATCAGCGCCGTGCCGTCCGCCATGCGGACGACCGGGTCCAGGTGCCCGGCCCGGGCGCTCTCCACGGTGCCGGTCGCCGAGTCCACCTCGGCGTAGTAGCAGGTCGCGAAGCGCACGTCGCCGGGGTCCCCGTCACAGTCCGCCTGGGTGAGGCCGTGGAAGAAGTGGGAGGCACGGGAGAGCACGGCGTCGGGGCGGTGACCCTCGGCGGCGTACGCGCGCAGGGCGATGCGCAACTGCCCCATCAGCCCGGCCGCCCGTACGTCGTGTCCCTGGACGTCCCCGATGACCAGGGCGAAGCGCCCACGGGGCAGCGGGATCACGTCGTACCAGTCGCCGCCGACCTGGAGCCCGCCACCGGTGGGCACATAGCGGGCCGCGATGTCCATGCCCGGGATGTCGGGGCCCACCACGGGCAGCATGGAGCGCTGCAGCCCGTCGGTCAGCTCCCGCTGGGTCTCGGCCGCGCCCGCCCGGCTCAGCGCCTGCGCCAGCATCCGCGCCACGGTGGTCAGCACCGACCGCTCGTCCGGGGTGAACGCGACCGGATAGGCGAAGGCCGCCATCCAGGCCCCCATGGTGCGGCCCGCCGCGGTCAGCGGCAGATAGGCCCAGGAGCGCCGTCCGAAGCGCTCGGCGAGCGGCCAGGTGACCGGGTAGCGGGAGCGGTACTCCTCGGGCGAGGAGAGGTACACGGCACGGCCCGTGCGGACCACCTCGGTGGCCGGGTAGTCGGTGTTCAGCGGCATCCCCGAGAACGGCCCCTCCTCGTCCTTGCGCTGGCCGTGATGACCGATGATCGTCAGCCGGTCGCCCTCCACGCCGAACACCGCGAGCCCGTCCGGCGAGAAGCCCGGCATCGACAGGCCCGCCGCGACCCGCAGCACCTCCTGCGTCGACCGCGCCTCGGCCAGCGCCCGGCCCGCGTCCAGCAGGAAGGCCTCCCGCGAGCGGCGCCACTCGCCGGTGACCGCGCTGCGTCCGGCGGGCGTCCCCGGCGTCGGCTCGGCGACCTCCTGCAGGGTGCCGATCAGCTCGTACGCCCTGCGCTCGGGATCGAAGGACGGCTTGGAGCGGCTGCGGACGACCCGGACCACCCGGCCCCGCCCGTCCATGATCCGGATCCGTACCTCGGCGAGCGTGCCCTCGGTGACGGCGAGCTGAACCACACCGGTGATCTCGTTCCAGTCCTCGGGATGCAGCCGGGACCGTACCTGGGCCTCGGTGAGCCGGGTCTCCCGGGCGGGGAGCCCGAGCAGCCGTGCCGCCTCCGCGTCGACCTCGACCTCTCCGGCGGCGGTGTTCCAGTGCCACAGGCCGGTCGCCAGAGCGGCGAGGATGTCCCCCACCTCGGGCAGGGGCTCACCAGTGCGCATTGCCCCACTGTAAGAAGAGGTGATCGGGGACTGCCACCGCTCGCCGGGGCCGTAATGGTGGGAAGTCGACAGCGGGTGCCCGGTACGCTGGGGTTGTTTCACGTGAAACACAGACCCCGATTCGCGAAGACTGGATGAACGACGATGCATCGGTACAGGTCCCACACCTGCGGCGAGCTCCGCGCCTCTGACGTCGGCACCGACGTCCGGCTGAGTGGCTGGCTGCACAATCGGCGCGACCTGGGCGGCATCCTCTTCATCGATCTGCGTGACCACTACGGCATCACGCAGCTTGTCGCCCGTCCGGGTACCGAGGCGTACGAGGCGCTGGACAAGCTCTCCAAGGAGTCGACGGTCCGCGTCGACGGCAAGGTCGTCTCCCGCGGTGCCGAGAACATCAACCCCGACCTGCCCACCGGCGAGATCGAGGTCGAGGTCGGCGAGGTCGAGCTGCTCGGCGCCGCCCAGCCGCTGCCCTTCACGATCAACACCGAGGACGGGGTCAACGAGGAGCGGCGCCTGGAGTACCGCTTCCTGGACCTGCGCCGCGAGCGCATGCACCGCAACATCATGCTGCGCACGGCCGTCATCTCGGCCATCCGGCACAAGATGACCGCGCTCGGCTTCAACGAGATGGCGACGCCGATCCTGTCCGCCACCTCGCCCGAGGGCGCCCGCGACTTCGTGGTCCCCTCCCGGCTGCACGCGGGCAAGTTCTACGCGCTCCCGCAGGCCCCGCAGCAGTTCAAGCAGCTGCTGATGATCTCCGGCTTCGACCGCTACTTCCAGATCGCGCCCTGCTTCCGCGACGAGGACGCGCGCGCGGACCGCTCGCCGGGCGAGTTCTACCAGCTCGACGTCGAGATGAGCTTCGTCGAGCAGGAGGACGTCTTCCAGCCGATCGAGCAGCTCATGACCGAGCTGTTCGAGGAGTTCGGCAACGGCCGCCACGTGACCTCTCCGTTCCCGCGGATCCCGTTCCGCGAGGCGATGCTGAAGTACGGCTCCGACAAGCCGGACCTGCGCGCCAAGCTGGAGCTCGTCGACATCACCGACGTCTTCGAGGGCTCGGAGTTCAAGGCCTTCGCCGGCAAGCACGTCCGCGCGCTGCCGGTCCCGGCCGTCCAGGACCAGCCCCGGAAGTTCTTCGACCAGCTCGGTGACTTCGCCGTCTCGCTGGGCGCCAAGGGCCTGGCCTGGGTACGCGTCGCCGAGGACGGCTCGCTGACCGGCCCGATCGCGAAGTTCCTCACCGAGGAGAACGTCGCCGAGCTGACCAAGCGCCTCTCCCTGGCCGCCGGCCACGCCGTCTTCTTCGGCGCGGGCGAGTTCGACGAGGTCTCGAAGATCATGGGCGCGGTGCGGGTCGAGGCCGCCAAGCGCGCCGGGCACTTCGAGGAGGGCGTCTTCCGCTTCTGCTGGGTCGTCGACTTCCCGATGTACGAGAAGGACGAGGAGACCGGCGCGATCGACTTCTCGCACAACCCCTTCTCGATGCCGCAGGGCGGTCTGGAGGCCCTTCGGACCCAGGACCCGCTGGACATCCTGGGCTGGCAGTACGACATCGTCTGCAACGGTGTCGAGCTGTCCTCCGGCGCGATCCGGAACCACGACCCGGAGATCATGCTCAAGGCCTTCGAGATCGCGGGTTACGACCGCGAGACCGTCGAGGAGAAGTTCGCCGGCATGCTGCGCGCCTTCCGCTTCGGTGCCCCGCCGCACGGCGGCATCGCCCCTGGCGTCGACCGCATCGTCATGCTGCTGGCCGACGAGCCCAACATCCGCGAGACGATCGCCTTCCCGCTCAACGGCAACGCCCAGGACCTGATGATGGGCGCCCCGACGGAGCTGGACGAGGCGCGGCTGAGGGAGCTGCACCTGTCGGTGCGCAAGCCGCAGCCGAAGTAGGCGGCACATCGCGCGAAGCGGCCCGGTCCCCTGGTGGGGTCCGGGCCGCTCCGCGTCGGTGGCGGGGTCAGAGCAGGGGCAGGCTGTCGCCGCCGAGCAGTTGGTATCCGCTCGCCGGGAGTCCGAACTGCGAGGTGGTGAACATCCTGCTGCCCGTCCCGGTGGGCCGGGTGTTCCCGCCGGGCAGCACCCAGGCGGCCCCCGCGTAGTTGTTCTCCCCGACCGCGGAGACGATCAGTTCGGGCTTCCCGTCGCGGTTCACGTCGCCCGCGGACAGGTTCGTGCCGAAGCGGTCCCCCGGCTCGCTGCCGCCGGGGACGTCCGGGGTTTCCTGGCCGTAGGTGTAGGAGCCGGCGCCCGGGGTCCCGGTGCGGGTGCCGGGGATGACGGTGACCATGCCGGCGGAGCCCACGGTGCCCAGCTTCTCGTTGGGCGAGCCCACCGCGATGTCGGCGACACCGTCGCGGTCGAAGTCCGCGACCACCACGGAGGCGCCGAACTCGTCGTCCTTCTCCCCGGCGCCCGGGAGACCGGGGCTGTCCTGGGAGATCACGGTCGGCTCGGTGTCGTCGGCCACGCCCCCCGGGCCACCGTAGTAGATCAGCACCCGCCCGCCGAGCTCGCCGTCCACACCGCGCTGCTCGGGCTCGTCGGGGTCACCCGCGACGATGTCGCCATAGCCGTCGCCGTTGACGTCACCGACGGCGGCGACGAGGGCGTCGCCGTTGTCGAGGGGATCCTCCAGCATGCCCGCGGGGTTGATGGAGATCAGTCCACCGGTGTGGCCTCCCGCGCGTCCGGAGACCGGAATCAGGTCGGCGTGGCCGTCCCGGTCGAGGTCACCGGCCGTGACGGACCCGAACCACATGCCCATTCCGGGTTCCGAGGAGGCGGGATCCTGGGTACGGGTGAAGGGGCCACCGAAGACCTGTGTGCCGTTCCAGCCCCCCGCCGAGACCAGGCTCGTCGACGAGGACTCCTTCCCGGCGGCGGCCACGTCGCGGCCGAAGCGGTCCTGGTCCGCCGGCGTCGGCAGGGTCCGCCCCGACACCAGGCCCGAGCGGCTGCCCCACAGGACCGTGACCATGCCCTTGTCCACGCCCTCGGCGAGATCCTCGTACGGCGAGCCGACGATCAGGTCGGCGAAGCCGTCGCGGTCGAGGTCGGCGGAGGCGGTGGACGCACCGAAGTAGTCGCCCCGTTCGGCACCGCCGGGGACTCCCGGCGAGTTCTGGGTGATGAACGCCCGGGACGTCGCGGAGAGTCCGGAGGCCGAGCCGTACAGGACGATCACGGCACCGGCCGCCTCCTGTCCGGCGACCGCGGCGGCGGGCACCCGCAGGACGGCGTCCCGGTAGCCGTCGCCGTTGAAGTCGGCGGGCACGGTGTCCCCGGCCGCGTGCGCGGCGGTCGGCACCAGGGCGCCGCCGCCGAGCAGACCGGCGAGCAGGACGGCGGCGATTCTCCGGCGTCCGCCCACGGAGTCGTGCTTCATGACCATGCGAGCTCCTTCACTCAGGTCAGGAACCGGTAGCCGCCCCAGCCGGTCGAGATCTGCGACCGGGCGCCGAACGAGCCCTTGCCGTCCCCGTTGTTGCGCCACAGGGTGCCGCTGCTGTCACGGGAGACCAGGTCGGCCTTGCCGTCGTCGGTGAGGTCGCCGACGACGAGGACGGCGTTGTAGGTGGCGCCCCAGTTGCCGAACACCTTGGCGCGGGCGGCGAAGGTGCCGTTGCCCCTGCCGTTGTAGCGGTAGAGGGTGTTGGCGGTGTCCTGGACGAGGAGGTCGCCGATGCCGTCGCCGTTGAGGTCGCCGGTGCCGACGATCTTCTTGTACGCCTTCCAGTTGTCGGCCAGCTTCACGCGGGCGGACAGCTTGCCGGTGCTGGTGGCGGTGTAGAGGTAGATCGCGCCGGTGGAGGCGTCGCGCGCGATCAGGTCGGCGCGTCCGTCGCCGCTGACGTCGCCGGGTGAGGTGAGGACGTCGTACTGGTTCCAGCCGCCGGTGCCCACGACGGTGTACGTCGTGGCGGGCTTGGCCGCCGCTCCGCAGGCCGGCTTGTACAGGCGCAGGGAACCGTCGCTCGGCCGTACGAGCAGGTCATTGCAGCGGTCCCCACTCATGTCGGCGACCGGGACGGCCCTGATGTTCGTCGCCCAGCCGCTCGCGGACACCTTGGTGCCGAACCCGCCGGTTCCGGTGCCGCTGTGGAAGGTGAGGCCGCCGGAGGAGTTCAGGGTGAGCAGGTCGCCCCGTCCGTCCGGCCCGTCGGGGCTGACGTGGTCGTGGGGCACGGGCGCGCCCCGCAGCAGGTAGCCCTTGCCGGTGGCCACGGTGACCGGGGTGGTGGTGCCGAGGCCGGTGGCCTTGAGCGTCCACGTGTAGGCGCCGTTGGGGAAGTAGGCACCGCTCGCCGTCCGGCCGTTCCAGGTCGCCGAGACCTCGCCGGTGGTGGCGCCGCCGGTGACGGTCCGGGTGGCCCTGCCGGTGGTGCCGCTCTGCACCGAGGTGAAGGTCAGCGACCATCCGGCTGCGGGCCGGGACAGCTGCCAGTGGCCCGCCCACGGCTCCGACGAGGGCGGTTCGACGAGGTACCCGGCCTCGGTGCGGAAGACGGTCGGCGCGGACGGAGTGATGCCGGTGGTGGCGACGTGCGTGCGCTCGTACGCGTCGAACCAGGCGACGAGGCCGGTGTACTCGTCGACGGTCCACCGGTAGCGCCGGTCGGCGGCGAGGCCGGTGTCCTTCAGACCGGAGGCGATCACGCGGGCGGTGCCGGTGGCCGCGTCGGTGAGGACGAGGGTGCGGGCGGCGCGGTCGTGGCGGACCGTGAAGCCGTCGCCGAGCAGCACGTCCCCGGGGGCGACGGTGGTCGACGTGGCGGCCTTGGTGTCGTACACGCCGGCCGAGGCCGTGCCGCAGGACCAGTACACCCAGCGGCCGGCCGCCTGGAGCTCGGTCGGCACGCAGCCCAGCTTCGGAACCGTGACCGTGGTGAGGGTCTTGCGCTGGGTGAGGCTGTACGAGGTGAGCGTGCCGGCCGTGGTGGTGGCGCTCCACAGGGTGGAGCCGTTCAGGGCCGCGGCGCGCACGGAGCGCTTCATCTGCTGTCCGTAGCCGAACTCGCCGACGTACTGCATCGGGGATGCGCCACCGGAGTTGTAGACCGCGTAGCCGTCGGAGACGTCGACGATCTCGCCGCCCGCGGTACCGAACGCCAGGCTGCTGTTGGACCATCCGTCGAGGGTGGCGACCAGCCGGTCGGCGTCCGCCAGGCCGCTGCCGCCGTCGTAGTAGGTCTCGAGGTGGACGTCCTCGGGGTCGGTTCCGGTGTTGCCCCACAGCGCCGAGCAGGCGGTGCCCGGGTAGGGGCACTCGGCGGCGATCGCGTCGCCCGCCTCGGCGTCCGAGGCGCTCAGTGTGGCTCCGCCGTCGGTCGTGAGGGTGCGTACGGACGTGGTGTCCATGACGCTGTTGCCCGGGTCGTCCTCGGCGACGCGCAGGCTGCCGCGGCTGAGGGCGATACCGGTCTTGGCGTTCTCCACGGCCGGGACCTGGTGCAGCTTCTCCAGCTTCGGTGAGCCGTCCGCGGCGAGACTGACCCGCTGCACCCACCAGTCGGTGGCACCGGTGCCGCCCGTGACCAGGGCGGTGTCGCCGGGAGCGGGGGCCGTGTACGCGCCGGCGGAGTTCAGCAGCGTCCTCGTCGAGCCGTCGGTCACCGAGACAGCGAGCAGCTTGGACGTGGCGGTGTCCGTGTCGCGGGCGAACAGCAGCCAGTCGCCGATCAGGACCGGCTTGCCGTCGAGGACGGTGGGGCCGGGCACGGTGACGACCTTCTCGGGGGCGGCCAGGTCGGTGCGGGACTTCAGGTGCAGCCGACCTGACTCGTACCAGCCGATCCGGTCCTCGCTCATCACGAAGTGGGTGGCGTAGCCCGTGCCGGCGGACACCTCGGTGTTCACCGCCGAGTCCAGATCGACGTACCTGAGCGCCGCACCGCGCTCGAAGAGCACGCCCTCGGGGTCCGCGGCGACGATCTCCTTGTCCCGGATGTCGGCGGGCGCGCCGGTGATGGGGCGTCTGCGCTGTTCGCCGTCGACGACGTCGATGAGGCTGTCGCTGGTGACGACGGTGTCACCGGCCAGCGCCCGGTAGTAGTCGTACGCGTCACCGGTGGTCACGTTCGTCCGCCGGTCCGTCGCCGGATCCCAGAGCGTGACGGAGTTGCTCGTCAGGGCCGGCGGAAGGGCGACCAGGTCGGTGTCGGTGCCGTACCAGGCGGTGCGGCACTCGGCGCCGATGACGTCGCATCCGGCGCCCGGGGTGTAGACGCTGCCGTCGGCGTTCCTCACGGTGACGGTGGTGCCGTCGGCGGGGTTCGTCCACAGCATGCCGGGCACCCCGCCCGACCGGTGCAGGAACCCGCTCGGGCCGGCGGCGTACGGCCGCTCGGCGCGCGGTGTCGTGGAGCCGGGGTCCGGCAGTGTGATCTCCGTGGTGGCGGAGGCCGCCGTGGTGGCGGCCTCGGCCGTACCGTCGCCGTCCGGCAGGACGACGAGGGAAGCGGCCGCCACGGCGACCGCGAGCGAGGAGACGGCGGCGGCTCGACCGCCCCGTCCCTGGGCGTGTCTGCCCACTGAGGTTCCCTCCCCGCGAGGGCCCCTGCCCTCGCACAAGTGGCCGGATGTTATCAGTCCTCGTGCGAGGGCGGGCGGGGCTTTTCGCCCAGGTGGGAGCCGACTCCGGGGCCGGCCCTAGCGCGCCACGAACTGGGTCAGGATGGCCTGGACCTCGTAGATGTCGACGCCCTTGGTGAAGGTCTTCTCGACCGGGGTCGGGCTGCCGGAGATCCAGATCTTCAGCTCGGCGTCGAGGTCGAAGGTGCCGGCCGTCTCGACGGCGAAGTGGGTGATGCTGCGGTACGGGATCGAGTGGTACTCGGTCTTCTTGCCCGTGATGCCCTGCTTGTCGACCAGGATCAGCCGGCGGTCGGTGAACAGGATGGTGTCGCGGATCAGCAGGTACGCGGCGTGCACCTGCTCGCCGTGGCCGAGCAGGCGCGCGTAGTCCTGCTGGGCCTGGGCCGGGTCGATGCTGTGCGCGTTGCCGAACAGTGCCATGGAATCCCCCCACGTGAGTGGCGACGGCCGGCCGGCCGTCTTGACGGGATCTTCGCAGAACGAGGGGCCGGGGAGAAGATCTTGCCCTCCCCGGCCCCTCGCTGTGGCAGACGCGTTACGCGGTCGGCTTCTCCTCGAGACGCGGGAAGAGGACCGCGCCCTTGGTGACCGTCGAACCGGCCGGCAGCCGGCCCCAGTCCGCCGCCTCCTGGACCTTCTGGTCCGCGAGGCCGCCGAGGCTCGCCTCCGCGCCGAGGGAGTCCCAGAGCTTCTGGGACGTCTCCGGCATGACCGGGTTCAGCAGGACCGCGACCGCGCGGAGCGACTCCGCGGCCGTGTAGAGGATCGTCGCCAGGCGGGCCTTGCCCTCCTCGGACGTGTCCTTGGCGACCTTCCAGGGCTCCTGCTCGGTGATGTAGCCGTTGACCTGCTTGACGAAGTCGAAGACGGCCAGGATGCCGCCCTGGAAGTCCAGCTCCTCGCCGATCTTACGGTCGGCCTCGGCGACGGCCTTGGCCAGACCGTCGTGGATCGCCTTCTCGGCCTCGCCGTCGGCCGCGGACTCGGGCAGCGTGCCGCCGAAGTACTTGCCGACCATGGCCGCCACACGGGAGGCGAGGTTGCCGTAGTCGTTGGCCAGCTCGCTGGTGTAGCGGGCGGAGAAGTCCTCCCAGGAGAAGGAGCCGTCCTGGCCGAAGGCGATCGCGCGCAGGAAGTACCAGCGGTAGGCGTCGACGCCGAAGTGCGAGGTCAGGTCCTGCGGCTTGATGCCGGTCAGGTTGGACTTCGACATCTTCTCGCCGCCGACCATCAGCCAGCCGTTGGCGGCGACCTTCCCCGGCAGCGGCAGGCCCTGCGCCATCAGCATCGCGGGCCAGATCACCGCGTGGAAGCGGAGGATGTCCTTGCCGACCAGGTGCACGTCGGCCGGGAAGGTGGCCTCGAACTTCTCCTGGTTCTCGTTGTAGCCGACCGCCGTGGCGTAGTTCAGCAGTGCGTCGACCCACACGTAGATGACGTGCTTGTCGTCCCAGGGGATCGGGATGCCCCAGTCGAAGGTCGAGCGGGAGATGGAGAGGTCCTGCAGGCCCTGGCGGACGAAGTTCACGACCTCGTTGCGCGCGGACTCGGGCTGGATGAAGCCCGGGTTGGCCTCGTAGTGGGCGAGCAGCTTCTCGCCGTACTCGCTCAGCTTGAAGAAGTAGTTCTCCTCCGCGAGGATCTCCACCGGCTTCTTGTGGATCGGGCACAGCTTCTGGCCCGCGTACTCGCCCTCGCCGTCGAGCAGCTCGCCCGGGAGCTTGTACTCCTCGCAGCCCACGCAGTACGGGCCCTCGTAGCCGCCCTTGTAGATCTCGCCCTTGTCGTACAGGTCCTGCACGAACTCCTGGACGCGGTCGGTGTGCCGCTTCTGCGTGGTGCGGATGAAGTCGTCGTTCGCGATCTCCAGGTGTTCCCAGAGAGGCTTCCACGCCTCCGTGACGAGCTTGTCGGCCCACTGCTGCGGGCTGACGCCGTTCGCCTCCGCGGTGCGCATGATCTTCTGACCGTGCTCGTCCGTGCCGGTGAGGTACCACACCTTCTCGCCGCGCTGACGATGCCAGCGCGTGAGCACGTCCCCTGCGACGGTCGTGTAGGCGTGGCCCAGGTGAGGAGCGTCGTTGACGTAGTAGATGGGGGTGCTGACGTAGAACGCCTTGCCACCCTGCTTCTCGGTTCCAGTGGCCGCCATGGTCGAAATCCTACTGGGCGCACGAAGATCGACTCACACGCGTTTCGCGGGGTGGACGAGGGGGTGGACCGGGGCGGGCCCGGGGCGGCGCCGGGGCGGCTCTGTCCACCCCCCTCGTGGCCTACGGCCGCCAGGACGCCAGTACGCCCTCGTAGAGCTCCGTGTCCGTCAGCTCGCGGGGGGTCTCGCCGGCGAGGAAGTGGGACGTGTTGTCCGTCCTCAGCTTGCGGAGGTAGTCGAACGCCTTGTTCTCCGGGTCACCGAAGGCGACGAAGGCGAAGAACACGGACGGGTGGTTCTTCGCGGCGTCCGTGAGGGACTGGGTGGCGGGGGTCTTGGCGTCCGGGGCGCCGTCCGTCTGGAAGACCACCAGGGCGGGGGTGCCGGCGGTTTCCTTCTCGTGGTGGGCGAGGACCGCCTCGACGGCAGCGTGGTAGCTGGTGCGGCCCATGCGGCCGAGGCCGGCGTGCAGCTCGTCGATCTTGTTCTCGTGGTCGGTGAGGGTCAGCTCGCCGGTGCCGTCCACTTCCGTGGAGAAGAACGTGACGTGGACCGTGGCCTCGGGGTCCAGGTGGGCGGCGAGGGCGAGGGTCTGCTCGGCGAGCGCCTGGGCGGAGCCGTCCTTGTAGTACGGGCGCATGGAGGCGGAGCGGTCCAGGACCAGGTAGACCTTGGCGCGGGTGCCGGTGAGGGAGTGCTTCTTGAGGGTGGCGCCGGCGGCCTTGTAGGCGGTCGTGAGGCCGGGGGCGCGGGAGCGGATGCGGGTGGCGGGGGTGGCGGGTTTCGGGGCTGCGGCCTCGGCTTCGCCTTCGGCCTTCGTGTTCCCACCCGCACCACCCGTGCTGCTTTCGTCGTCGGGTGCGGGCGGCCCCTGTGGGGCGTCCTCGCCGTCGGCGGCTGTCGCGGGTTCGGGGGCGGGGGTGGTCGCTGCCGGCTCGGGCTGCGGTTCCGGCTCGGGCGTCGCCTCCGGGGTCGTCGCGGGCGGCGCTGTGGTCGCCTCGGGTTCCGGGGCGGTTTCAGGGGCGGGCTCCTGGGGGGCCTCCGCTGCCGGCTCCGGCTCCGGCTTCGACTCGGTCCCTGCCGTTACCTCCGGTTCCGGTTCGGCGGGTGCTGCCTCCGGCTTCGGTTCGACAGCCGTTACTTCCGCCTTCGGTTCGGCGGCTGCTGCCTCCGGCTTCGGTTCGGCGGGTGCTGCCTCCGGCTTCGGTTCGGCAGGCGCTGATTCCGGTTCCGGCTCGGCAGCCGTTACTTCCGCCTTCGGTTCGGCGGCTGCTGCCTCCGGCTTCGGCTCGGCGGGTGCTGATTTCGGTTCCGGCTCGGCAGCCGTTACTTCCGCCTTCGGTTCGGCGGCTGCTGCCTCCGGCTTCGGTTCGGCGGGTGCTGCCTCCGGTTCCGGTTCCGGCTGCGTAGAGGCTGCCTCCGGCTTCGGCTCGGCAGGTGCCTCTTCCACCTGCGGGTCGGCAGGCGCTGCCTCCGGTTCCGTAGAGGCTGCCTCCGGCTGCTGGTCCGGTGTGGTCCTCGAAGAGTCCTGGGGCGGTTCGGCCGTCGTTCGTTCGTCGGGGGACTGGGACGGCTTCGGGACCGTGACGTTGTCGAAGGCCGCGGCGACGAGTTCGTGTTCGTCGCCGGTGGCCGTGCGGGGCTCGGGGACGTGGGCCTTGGGCGCGGGCTCGGTGGGTTCGGGGGACGTGGCGGGCTGGGCCGGGAGCTTCGGTTCCGGCGTGGCCGGCGCCGTGTCCTGGGCGGCCGGCGTCGCCGTCTCCCGCGGCGCATCCTCCGCCTGGGCGGCCCGTGCTCTGCGTGACCGCCCGAACGCGTTCCGCAGGAGAGTGAGAATGCCCATGTGCGCAACCCTTCGCGTGAGTTGATGCCCGTCAATCCCTGGCCAGGACGGACACGTAAGGTTAGCGGCCCCGGCTTGTGATCTTGTGCAGGGTCTGCCATGAATGTCCGGACGCGTCAAGGGACGGATCGAGCCGCCGGAGGCGTCGCGGCGGGGGTGGTTGGCAATTCCCTTACGGCTGCTGCGGGTTCACCCGGTGTTCATCCCACCGCCCGTCTCCCGCACATATGTGCTCCTACGGTCGCGCTGACACCAAGGGCATCCAAGGAGAGCAAAGTGGGCAAGCTGCTGCCGTTGATCGGAACGCCGTCCGGTTCGCATCCCGGCGGCCGGTCCGCCATGACCTGTCGATTCCGGTGTGGTGACGCCTGCTTCCACGAGGTGCCCAACACCAGCTCCAACGAGTACGTCGGTGACGTCATCGCGGGCGCCCTCAGCCGCCGTTCGATGATGCGCGCCGCCGCCGTCGTGACCGTCGCCGCCGCGGGCGCGGGGGCCGTGGGCGTGGCGGGCGCGCCGTCGGCCCGGGCGGCCGCGGCGGCCGGAAAGGGCCACGGGCACGGCAGCACGCCGACGGGTGCGCGCGGGCTGCGCTTCACGCCCGTGGCGCCCAACACCGAGGACGCCGTCGTCGTACCGGAGGGGTACCGCCAGGACGTCGTCATCCGCTGGGGCGAGCCGATCCTGCGCGGGGCGCCCGCCTTCGACCCGGAGAAGCAGACCGCCAAGGCGCAGGCCGGGCAGTTCGGATACAACAACGACTTCCTCGCGCTGCTGCCGCTGCACGGTGAGCACGGCCGGCAGCTCCTCGTGGCCAACCACGAGTACACCGACGAGGTGCTGATGTTCCGGGGCTACGACCCCGCCAACCCGACCCGTGAGCAGGTCGAGATCGCGTGGGCCGCGCACGGCCTGTCCGCCGTGGTGGTGGAGGAGGACCGCAGGAGCGGGAAGCTGACGCCCGTCCCCCGTCACCACCTCAACCGGCGCGTCACCGCCACCACCGAGTTCCGGCTCACCGGGCCGGCCGCCGGGTCGGACCTCGTCAAGACCTCCGCCGACCGCAGCGGCACGAAGGTGCTCGGCACCCTCAACAACTGCTCCGGCGGCACCACCCCCTGGGGCACGACCCTGCACGGCGAGGAGAACTTCAACCAGTACTTCGCCAACAGCAGCCGGGCGACGGACAAGCGGTACGGCATCGGCACCGGCGCCACCGAGCGCAAGTGGGAGCGCTTCGACAAGCGGTTCGACGTCGCGCAGGAGCCGAACGAGGTGCACCGCTTCGGGTACGTCGTCGAGCTGGACCCGTACGACCCCACCTCCACGCCCCGCAAGCACACCCTCCTCGGACGCTTCAAGCACGAGGCGGCGACCGTGCGGCTGACGCAGGACGGGCGTCCCGTCGTCTACACCGGTGACGACGAGCGGTTCGACTACTTCTACAAGTTCGTCGGCAGCAAGCGGATGAAGCGGGGCAACAGCCGCAGCGTCCGCGAGCACAACCTGTCGCTGCTCGACGAGGGCACCCTCTACGTCGCCAAGCTCACCGGCGACTCCGCGGCCACCGACATCGACGGCAGCGGAAAGCTCCCGGCCGACGGCGAGTTCGACGGCAGCGGCCGGTGGATCCCGCTGGTGACCGCCACCGAGGACGGTGCCGTCTCGCACGTCGAGGGCATGACCGCGGAGGAGGTCTGCGTCTTCACGCGGCTCGCCGGTGACAAGGTCGGCGCGACGAAGATGGACCGCCCGGAGGACATCGAGCCCTCCCCGCACACCGGCAAGGTGTACGTCGCCCTCACCAACAACTCCAACCGCGGCGTCGGTTCCAACGCCAAGGCCGACGAGGCCAACCCGCGCAACGCCAACAAGCACGGCCACGTCCTGGAGCTGACCGAGCGCTGGAACCGGGCGGAGAGCACCACGTTCGCCTGGTCGCTGTTCCTCGTGGCCGGTGACCCCGAGGACCCGTCGACGTACTTCGCGGGCTTCCCGAAGGACGCCGTCAGCCCGATCTCCTGCCCGGACAACGTGGCCTTCGACGACCACGGCAACCTGTGGATCTCCACCGACGGCAACGCCCTCGGCACCCACGACGGCCTCTTCGGCGTGGCGACGAAGGGCGACCGGCGCGGTGAGCTGAAGCAGTTCCTGACCGTCCCCAACGGTGCGGAGACCTGCGGCCCGGTCATCCAGGACCGGCGCGTCCTGGTAGCCGTGCAGCACCCGGGCGAGATCGACGGCGCCTCGGTGGAGAAGCCGGCCAGCACCTGGCCCGACGGGCCGGGGAAGATCGTGCGCCCGGCGGTCGTGGCGGTGTGGCGCGCGGACGGCCGCGACATCGGCGTCTGAGCGTGACGCCCGGCGCCGTACGGCGGTACGGCGCCGGGTCACTCACCTCCGTGCAGCGTGAGGTCGACGACCAGGGCACGGTGGTCGGTGCCGGCCAGGTCGAGGAAGCGGGCGCGGTGCGCGGCGAAGTCCTCCGACACCAGTACGTGGTCGATCTGCACACCGAGCGTCGGCGCGGTCCTGGACGGCCAGGTGGGCGTCCGGTCGGCACCGGCCAGGCGGGCCGCGTCGCGCAGGCCGGTGTCGAGGATGCGGCGGAAGGCCGCGTGGTCCTGGGAGGCGTTGAAGTCGCCGGCGAGGACCGTGGGGGTCCCGGTGTCCTCGGCGGCGACGTCGCGCAGGGCGTCCAGCTCGTCGCGCCACAGCCCTACCTGGTCCGGCAGCGGTGGCATCGGGTGGGCGAGCTGGAGCCGCACGGCGTGGCCGCGGACGTCGGCGACGGCTCCGGGCATGCCCATGGTGGCGGGGACCCCGGGACCGGCCTTGAGCGGGAATCTGCTGAGGATGACGGACCCCTCGGAGCCGCCGCCCTCGACGGCCCGGCGGTGGGGGTAGTCGGCGGTGAGTTCCCGCCGTAGCGCCGCGTCGCAGGTGTACTCGCACTCCTGTACGAACAGGATGTCCGGTTTCTCGCGGCCCACCGCGGCGATCAACGAGCTCGTGCCCTGTCCGAACTCGACGTTCGAGGTCAGTACCCGCACCTCGGCGACGGGAGGCCCGGCGGGCTCTCCCGTCTTGCCGTACGGCTCGATGAACCAGGCCAGCAGTCCGAGCAGGACGACTCCCCACACCGCCCCGGTCCACCACCGGGCGAGCAGCGTCAGCAGCAGCCCGGCCCCGGTCGGCACGAGCAGCCACGGCAGGAAGGCGAGCAGTTGCGGCACCGGCGTGATGCCGTCGCTGTCGGCGATCCGGCAGCCGACGATCACACTCACCCCGGCGAACAGCAGCCCGGCGCACCGGGCCCCGAACCGCCGGCCGGCCCGCCGCCCCCGGGCAGGGGCGCGCGAGTCCGTCCGCTCACCGGTCACCGTGTCCGTGTCCAAGTCCCGGCCTTCCGCTCGCGAGGGGCGACGCCCACACCTGAGATGCCCGAATCCTCCCTCAAAGACGGGGCGCACGGGCGGAAAGTTGCGCCTCGGGGCCGCTCAGGACGAGGCGTCCGCGTGGAACTCCCGCACGACCTCGATACGCCCCACGATGTGCCGGTTGAACTCCGCCAGTTCCTCGGCCGGCACCCACAGCTCCAGGATCGTCTGACCGCCGGCCTGACGTACGGGGTAGCGCTCCAGGAACTCCGCGTCGACCTCGAAGCGCGTGACGTAGCCCGAACCGGACGCGGGGACGTTCCAGTCACGGGCGATGCGGACGGCGTAGTCCTCGTTCAGGACGGGATAGAAGATCGGCTGCTCGGGCAGGCGGGGTGGCCAGGCCGTCCAGCCGGAGGCCTGCACCAGGGCCAGTTCCTCGGGGCCGGTGGGGCGCCAGAGGGTCGTCGTCGTGCGCATGGACGGTGACGTTAGCCGCGGGCGCGGCGCCGGGCGACGGGATTATTACCCCGCCGTGCGGCTCAGAGCCGGGCCCGGGTGGGCCGCGGTGCCGTCGGGTCCGCGGGCTGCGCGGGTACTCGGCGGCGGCGCAGGGCATGGCCGTACCGGCCCGTGAGCCAGGAGGCGAGGGCGACGGTCAGGCCGAGGGCGACCAGCAGCCAGGAGGCCGCGCGCAGCGTGGCGGTGAGGGCGTCGTAGACGGCGCCCGCGGCCGGGCCGTGCACCGTGCCGGGCAGTTCGGCGAGGGTCAGCCGACGGCCCACCATGACGGCGACGGCGAGCAGCGCGCCACCGACGGCCGTGCCGATCCCGGTGGCCGTGACGGCGCGACGGCGGCAGGCGGCGACGGCGATGCCGGCGACCGCGAAGACGACCGCCGTGAGCGGCAGCCAGAAGGCGGCGACGGCGAGCACGTCGTAGCCCTTCCGCAGCCGGTCCACCTCCTGGGCCGGGAGCACGGTGACCGCGGTGTGCCGGACCGGGATGCGGTGCGCGAAGGGCACGTGGTCCCGGGCCAGCTGGTCCTTGACCCGCGCCGTGACCGGGGCCAGGTCCACGGTGACGGCGCCGCCGTCCGCCCGTTCGTCGCGCAGGGCACGCAGCACGGCGTCGTGGACGGTCCGGTTGGCCGCGTCCCAGCCGGCGCGGAAGGCCTCGGTGCGGGTGAACGACCGGGTCGCGTCCTGCACGAAGACCCGCAGGGTGCCGTCCGTCGCGCCGGCGTCCATCTCGGCCATGACCCCGTCGCCCACCCTGTCGGCGACCGCGTCCCGCACGTCCGGGTCGGCGGCGAGCGGCGCCATGGCGGAGACGTACCGGCCGGTGTCGGCCAGCCCGTACGCCGCCCAGGCCGCCAGCGTGCCGCACGGCGCGAGCAGGCAGGCGAGGGCGATCAGGACGGCCGACAGGGCACTCCGAAGACGTGGGGGCACGTTTCCAGGCAAGGCCCCCCGGACGGGGTGCGCGAGCGGCGTGACTGCATATGGGCGTACACCGCGGACCGAACGGGCGGCACGGCTCGCCGTTCGTCAGGAGACGCGGCGGCCCTCCGCGTCCTCGTGCGTGTAGTAGCGGTAGAACAGCACCGCGAACAGGGCTGCGCCGATCACCAGCGACAGGCCCGTGGACTTGAGCACGCTCGCCCCGGTCTGGCTGTACAGGAAGCCGAACGCGATCCCGGCGAACGCCGCCCACGCGACCGCGTGCAGTTCGCGGCGCAGCCGCTGGGCGATCGCCCGGACCGCGACGTACAGCACGGCGAACACGAGCGCGGTCAGGAAGCCGAACAGCAGGTTCCACCCGGTGATGGGCCCGGCGTCACGCCGGTTGGCCGCGGCCCAGTAGCCGTAGACGAGCCCGAGGACGACAGGTACCGCCCACCTCGCGACCGCGTGGACCCCGGGGCCGAAGACGTCGGGTGTCGAAGGGCCTGGCCTGGTCGTGCCGCCGATCGCGGGTGCCGTGTGAGCCATGGGAGCACTCCTCTCTCCTCGCCCCGACTACCAGCGGACACCGGGGCGGCCCGGCAGGCAAGTCAGGATGCGGGCCGGACCGGGCCGTGTTTCGCTGAGGCTCGTGAGGGGTCGCGTCCTGAGGCCGGTGAGCGGCCGACCGGGGCGGCCCGGCCGGCCGCTCGGCACGGGTGCCGAGGACGTCGCGTACCGGCGGCAGTTCCTGCGCGTCCGCGGCCGGAGCGTCGCCTGGGTGCCCCCGCTGCTGCTGTTCGTCGGCATCGTGCTGGCCGACCTCGGCACCGGTGGCGGCTTCCGGGTGATCTCCTGGATCGTGCTGGTGCCCGGCATCTCCGCCGCGATCTGCGGGGTCTGGGGCACGGTCGCCTTCGGGGTGCTCGCGGTCCTCGGCTACGTCGCCGTGGACGGCGCGTGGCCGCACGAGTACCAGAGCGGGCTGCCCGACTTCATCCTCGTCGCCGTGGGCAGTGTCCTCGCCGTGCTGGCCTGCGTGGTCCGGGTCAGCGGGGAGTCCCGCATGCTGCACATGCGGGACATCGCCGACACCACCCGCCGCACCGTGCTGCGCCCGTTCCCGCCCGGCTGGGGCGGCCTCGACCATGCCGGTGTCTACCTCTCCGCGGACACCGAGGCCCGGGTCGGCGGGGACTTCTACGACATCCAGCCCGGCCCGCACGGCACCCGCGTCCTCATCGGCGACGTGCAGGGCAAGGGGCTGGGCTCGGTGGAGACGGCTGCCGCGCTGCTCTGCACCTTCCGCGAGGCCGCCTACCACGAGCCGGACCTCGCCACGGTGGCCGAGCGGCTGGAGATCCGTATGGTGCGCCACCGCGGGCACACCGCGGCCCTGGGCCGCTCCGACGGCGACCGCTTCGCGACCGCCGTGCTGATCGCCTTCCACGAGGACCTGCCCGACGCGGTCGAGGCGGTCGTCTTCGGCCACGAGCCGCCGCTCGCGGTCGGCCCGCAGGGAGTCCGGTCCGTGCCGGCCCGCAGTGGGCTGCCGCTGGGCCTGCGGGAACTCGTCCCCGGGTCGTCGGCGCCGGTGCAGCGGGTGGCTCTCGCCCACGACGAGACGCTGCTCATGGTCACCGACGGGGTGACCGAGGCCCGCGACGCCACGGGATGCTTCTACCGGCACGCCGACGCGGTCGCCCACGCGGTCGCCGCCGACCCCGGCAACGCCGAACCGCGGCGACTGGTCGACCTCGTCCGCGACGGCACGCTGCGGCACTGCGGGGGCCGGCTGGCCGACGACACGACGGTGTTCGCGGTACGACGACTGGCGGGCTGACCACCTGGTGGGGCCGGGCGGGCGCCTGGGGGCGTGGCGTCGTCGGGTGTCGTCGGGGCTGGTCGAGGGTTGCCTCGGTCTTGTGCGGGGTGGGTGCCCTGGTGCCTGGTGGGTTCGGGTGGGCGACTGAGGCCGTGGTGTCGTCGGGGCTGGTCGAGGGCTGCCTCGGTCTTGTGCGCGGTGGGTGCCTTGTTGCCTGGTGGCCGGGCGGGTGCCTGGGGGCGTGGCGCTGTGGAGCCGGCCCGGTGCCTGGAGGCGTGGCGTCGTGGGGCTGGCCCGGTGCCTGGGGGCGTGGTGTCGCCGGGTGTCGTCGGGGGCTGGTCGAGGGACGCCTCGGTTCGTGCTCGGCGGGGTATCGGTTGCCTGGGCGCCTGGTGGGATCGGTCGGGCGTCCGAGGGTCTGGTCGGGGGTCCACCTCGACCTCGCGCTCGGTGGGGTGTCTGGGTGCCTGGCGTGTTCGGCCGGGCGGCGGGGCGGAGCGTACGGCCGGGTGGCCGGGGGTGTCGGTGTGGTCGCTCGGGTGCCCGGTGGGGCGGCGAGTATCAGCCGGGGGCCCCTCTTTGCAGCCGCAGCGGTTACGGTGCTGCCGTACGTGATCGACAGGGGGAGGGGACATGCCCGGAACCGTGCTGCTGCTCGCGGCATCGCCCGTGGGCAAGGGGTGCCTGGTGGACGCGGCGTCGGTGCTTCCCGTCCTCGCGGCCGTGCCGCCCGCCGTGCTGTCCGGCACGGACACCGCGAACGTCGTCGAACTGGCCGACCCGCTGGAGCCGCAGGCGGTCCTCACCCGGCTGCGCGCCGCGGCGACGGCCCCCGGCCCGCTCACGGTGTACGTCACCGGACAGCTCCAACTGGACCGCCGCCAGCGCCTGCCCCACCTGGCGCTGGCCCGCACGACCCCGGCGACGGTCCGCTACACGGCCCTGCCCTGGCACTGGATCCGCGAGGAACTGCGGCTGCGTCCGACCGGGGCGACGACGCTGCTGCTGGACCTGCACGCGGACCGGGAGACCTGGGAGTGGCTGCGCGCGCACCCGCTCGACTCGGGGCGCAACAACGCCGTTTACGGTCGCATCGCGCCGCCGCCGTCCCGGCGGACCGTGGCGGGACCGGCGTACATGCGCAACATCGCGACGATCCTGCGCAGCGGGCACCGGCCGCCGCCGGAGCAGCTGCACCAGCAGGCTCTGGCCCGCGTCGCGGCGGAGGGCGGGGCCACCGGGGCCGACCTGGTGCTGACCGCGCCCGGGCCCCTGCCGGACGATCCGCACGCCGTCATCGCCGACGCCGTCCGGTCCGGGCGGCACGCCGACGCCGAGGCGCTCGCCGCACACCACGAGCGGGCCGCCGCGCAGGCGCACGGTCCGGCGTCCGAGGACGCTCTGCACTGGACGGAGGTCCGGGCGGACCTGGCGATGTTCGCGGGAGACCCGGTGCGCAGCTGCCGCGCCTGGCTGGCGGTGGCCACCGCCCGGCTGAACGCCGGACAGGCACCGGACGCGCCCGCCGTCGAGGCGGCCGTCGACCGGGCCCACCACCAGTGGGGGCGGATCGGCGACGCGGCAGC
Source organism: Streptomyces viridiviolaceus (assembly GCF_014650995.1). Taxonomy (GTDB): domain Bacteria; phylum Actinomycetota; class Actinomycetes; order Streptomycetales; family Streptomycetaceae; genus Streptomyces; species Streptomyces viridiviolaceus. The sequence goes on along the minus strand of NZ_BMWA01000004.1, from coordinate 68,749 downwards.
GGCCCGTGAGCTGGGTGCGGCACTCGCCGAGCTGCGCGGCCGGGTCCCGGGCAGACGCGAGGGCGCGCTGGACCACGTGCAGCGCGAACTGAACCGGCTTCAGACACAGGGCTGACGCCGCCCTCCCCGTACCGATCCCCATCGAGCCCGACGGCGCGCCCGCGCGCGCACCGTGCACGAGGCGTACGGACCCTCCCTTGTGCGCAACGGCGGTGTCATGATGGTGAGTTATGGCTGAGGGGGACAGTGTGGCGAACCGCGGCATACGGGTGCGTCTGGACGACACCGCGACCGAGAGCGACATCGGCGCCCTGCGCAAATGGCTGGAGCGGGAGAAGCCGCTCGACGAGCTCGTCCGCGCGGGCGAGCTGCGGATCCACGAGCAGCGCCGGACCGACGAGACCGGGAGCCCGATGGGCGCCGGCATGGACATCGTCATGGTGCTGACCGGGGCGGCCGCGAGCACGGTCTTCCAGGAGGTCCTGGACCGGGTCAAGCGGGCCGTGACGGCATGGCGGGACAACCGCCGCGAGGTGGAGAACGGGGAGTCGCCCGGGGCCCGTGTCGAGCCGGTGAACACCGACGACAGGTGACCCGGTGGCAGACGTCGACCCGCGTGGGCTGGTGAACCGGGCGCTGCTGGTCGGGGTGTCCGAGTACGACCTCACGGAGCCGCCGCACGGTGTGCCCGGCGACCTCCCCGCGGTGAAGCACGACCTGAACCGGCTGCAGGAGGTGTTGCAGCGGGGCGGGGTGTTCGGCGAGCGGGAGATCACCGTCGCGCGGTCGCCGTCCCTGGACGAGTTCAGCCGGGCGCTGCGCACCGCCGCCGACGAGGCCGAGGGCCTGCTGCTGCTCTATTTCGCCGGGCACGGCGCCATCCCCAGTGCGGGCGACGAGCTGTTCCTGCAGATGCGCAACGCGAGTGTCGTCGCGGGCGGGCACGCGGTGTTCCCCGGCGCCGAGATGTTCACCACCGTTCTGACGGTGCTCGCCACCAGCCGGGCCCGGAGGGTCGTGGTCGTCCTCGACTGCTGCTTCGCGGGCAACGCGGCCTGGATCTGGGAGACCTTCCCCGACAAGCGGCGCGTGCTGCTGCTGATGAGTGTGCAGGCCAACCACCGTATCGACGCGGGCGACCCGCGGACGCCGACCCCGTTCACCGAGGAGCTGTGCCGGCTCCTCGACGTGGACGGAGAGGTGCGCTTCAGCCATCTCGCCGACGGGCTGCGCAGACGGATGGCCGAGGCGGGGCGCAAGACCGTGCGGGGCGACGACTGGGAGCCGCAGAGCCGGAGCGTCCCCGACGAGGACGTGCTGGTGTCGGCACGGGCGGCGCGGCCGCCGGGACGGACACCAGCACCGCCCCCGCCCCCGCCGCCCCCGCCTCCCTGGTCCGGCACCGCCGCCCGGCTCCGCGCGTGGGCCGCGGCGGGTGCCGCCCTCCTCCGCCGCGTCCTGCCGAGCGGTCCGCCCCGCCCGCCCACGCTCCGCGCCGCCCTGCTGAGCGCACTGGCCGTCGCCGCCGTGGGCGTGGGGTACGGCATCGTCGTGTCAGCCGGCGACGACGCGTCCTGCGCCCCGCCCCTGGAACTGCGCGTCCTGACCGACCCCGACCTGGAGCCGACCGTCCGGGCCGCCGCCGACGCCTACCTCACCTCGGACGGGAACACCTCCGGCGCCGGCTGCCGCCGCAGCGGCATCACCGTCTACAGCGCGGGTGCCGCCGACGCGGTCACGACCCTGCGCGGGCAGACCGGCGCCTGGCAGGAGCCGCACGACGACGACGTCAACCCGCAGCGTGACGTCGGTCCGCAGCCGGACGTGTGGATCCCCGCCTCCCGCGCCGACGTGGCCCGGGTCGTCCAGGGACAGGACACGGACGCGGTGGCCGCCCTCCAGGCGGACGACGACCCGCTCGCCTACTCCCCGATGGTGCTGGCGGTCCCGCAGAACCTCGCCGCCGAGTCGCTCGACGAACGCCGCGGCCCCACGCTCAACGCGATGATCGACGCCCTGCGCGAGCGCGACGAGCAGGCCGAGGTGCGGCGCCCCGACCCGGAGTTCACCGACACCGGGCTGCTCGCCACCATCGGCCTGTACCGCACCGACCCCCGGGACCCGGGCCGCGCCGAACGCCGCGTCGTCCAGCCGGGCCCGCCCTCCCCCACCGCCGCCGACCTGCTGTGCACGTTGCCCGACGACGACGCCGTGGACGACCGCACCGCGGCCCTGGTCCCCGAGTTCCTGATGAAGAGCGGCATCGGCTGCGACAGCGCGCGGCGCACCCCGCGCATCGCCCAGTACCCCGTCGACGTCCCCGGTCTGGAACCCGTCTTCGTCCGTGTCCGCTGGCAGGGCGCCGAACGGGACGAGGCCGACCGGGACGAGGCGGCCGGGCGGTTCCGCAGCTGGCTGACGGGGGAGCGGGGGCAGGAGGTGCTCGCCCGGGACGGCTTCCGCTCGGCCTCGGGCGAACGGCCGCTGCTGGACACGGAGGACGTCGCCGAGGGGGTGCTGCGCGATCCGTCCCCGCTCACCGAACCCGCCGGCCGGGACGCGATGGAGGCGGCACTGGCGGGCTACCGGGGTGCCAACGGGCCCGGCCGGGTGCTCTTCCTGCTCGACAGCTCCGGCTCGATGGCCGGCCAGTGGGACGGGCCGAGCGGCGGCCCGGGCCTGCTGAAGCAGTCACTCGGCGGGCTCGGCGACCAGGACCAGTACGGCGTGTGGGCGGTGTCGGGCACGGGCGAGGACACGTACGACACCGTGCTCCCCTTCGGCCACCACACCCGCAGGGACGCCGAGCGCGCCATCGACGGCCGGGCCGAGGTCGAGGACGCCGAGGCCGATCCGTACGGGGCGCTGCGCGCCGCTCTGGACGTCATGGAGCGGCGCGGCGCCGAGGAGGAGCGGCCCGACCTGGTCGTCTACGTCACCGACGACGAGGACGCGGCCCGGCTCACCGGCGACCGCCTCGACCTCGTCGTCGGCCAGGCCCGTGCCGCCGAGGTGCCGGTCACGATGGTGTCCCTCAAGAGCGGCGGCTGCGACCCGGGGAAGCCGGACGCCCGGATCTCCGGGGCCAGCGGCGGCCGGTGCCTGGACGCCGACGACGACCTCGGTGCCGCCCTGCACGACGAGGTCGCGCGCACCGGAACGGGGGAGGACTGATGCGCAGCCGACGGCTCGCGGCCCTGCTGGCGTCGCTGTTCCTGCTGCTGCCGGCCGCCTGCACCGGCGGCGGGGACGGGCCTTCCGCGGCCCCGTCCACCGACGTGCCCGGCGACATCGTGATCGCCAGCGGCCGCGACGTCACCGGCAGGAACGGCATCCGCGAGCGGCTCATCGAGGCATGGAACGACAAGTACGAGAAGGCCGGATACCGGGCCCGGCTGGTGGAACTCCCCGGCAGCGCCGACGAGCAGCGCAGCCAGCTGCTCGGCGCCCTGCAATCGGGCAGCGCCGCCTACGACGTGGTCAACCTCGACGTCACGTGGGTACCGGAGTTCGCCGCCGCGCGGCTGGTCCGCCCGCTGCCCGAGGAGCTGGTCGACGAGGACGTCATCGAGTCCGTGGCGAGCACGGCCCGGTGGGACGGCGACGTGTACGCCGTGCCCTTCAACAGCGACGTCGGGCTGCTCTACTACCGGCGCGACCATCTGCGGCAGGCGGGCGTCCACCGCACCGACCTGGACGGCGGCATGGACTGGCAGCAGCTCGAAGAGCTGATCAACACCCTCAACGACCACAAGCCCGCCGGGTACGAAAAGGGCTGGACGACCCAGCTGGCCGCGTACGAGGGCCGCACCGTCAACGCCGTGGAGGCGTTCGCGTCGACGGCCGAGGACTTCGCGCTCACCGACGGGGAAGGGCACTACGACGCCACCGTGGACGAGCTGGCGAAGGGCATCGACGAGCTGCGCCGCCGCACCGGTCAGCCCTACGTCCTCCCGGACGCGGTGCGCTCCGACGAGGCGTCCTCCCTCAGCGACTTCGCCGCGGGCCGCACCACGTTCCTGCGGCACTGGCCGTACGCCTACCGCACCCTGCACCAGTCCTTCACGGGTGACCGGCTCGGCGTGACCGCGCTGCCCGGCCGGGCGGTGCTCGGCGGCCAGAACCTCGCCGTGACGGCCGGCTCCCGGCGGGCGGACATGGCGACGAAGCTGATCGAGTACCTGACCGGCAAGGAGAGCGAGCGCTGCCTGCTGGACGCGGGGTTCGCGGCGACGCGCTCGTCGGCGTACACGCAGGACGGCGTGCGGTGCACGGTGGGTGCGGCGACCCCCTCGGCGACTCCGACGGGGGAGAGCCCGGACACCGTGCCCCGGGACCCCGCCGGGCGCCCGGCCTACGCACGCGGCACCCTGCTCCCCGCGCTCCGGCAGGCCGTGCCCCGCCCGCGCACGCCGCTGTACGGCGCGTTCACCCAGACCTTCACCGCGCAGTTGGGCGCCCTGTTCACCGAGCATCCGCCGGGCGATGCGGAGCTCGCCGAGGAACTGGACGAGGCGTTGCGCAGGGCGCTGCCGGACTGAGCACTACGGCCGCGAGGACCCGGCGCCGGCCGCCGGGACGAAGGACACCGACCGGACCGCGGGGGCGGTGGGAGCCGACGGGGCCGACGCGTCCGGTGCGCAGCGGTCGCGCGGACCACCGACGACCTGCTGCTGTCCGCCCCCGCCGGCCGGCCGTTCCTCCGCCGCCCGTGCCGGGCCCATGTTGGCGGCCAGCACCAGGGCGGCCACGGCCGCGACGCCGGCGGCGAGGCCTCGGGTGTACCGCTCGGCGGAGCGGATGCGATCGGGCACGGCGTCCTCTGCAACATCGTGTTAAGCGCGCTTAATCCGCGGTTTAACCTAGGGGCGTCGAAGCCGAACGGCAAGAGGCGCTGGGGGAGTTGGCAGTGGGGGACCGTGAAGACCGTGGAACCATCGGACGCCGGGTGCAGCGCCTGCGCGTCGAACGCGGGATGACGCAGCGGCAGCTGGCGGAGCCCGCGTACACGCCCGCCTACATCTCCACGCTGGAGGCCGGTCGCGTCCGTCCCTCCGACGAGGCGCTGCGGCATCTCGCCGAGCGGCTCGGCGTCGGCTACGAGGAGCTGGCCACCGGGCGTCCCGCACGGCTCGCCACCGATCTGCGCCTCAGGCTCACCGAGGCGCAGCGCACACTCGCCACCGGGGGCGCCGAACAGGCGGCGGAGCAGTACGGCGCGCTGCTCGCCGAGGCGGAGACGCACGGCCTCACCGAGGAACGGGCCGCCGCCCTGCTCGGGCTCGGGGAGTGCGCCGTGGAGACCGGCGAGCTGGTGGCGGGGCGGCGGTACTTCGAGCGGGCCGAGGAGTGCCTGGCCGACGCGCCGCTGCCGGCCCGCGTCCCGGCGCTGCGCGGGCGCGCCCTCGCCCACTACCTCGCCGGTGAACTCCGTTACGCCGTCTACCTGCTGGAGTCCACCCTCGACGAGCTCAACCGCGGCGGTCTGCACGACCCCGACGCGCTGCTGCTGCTCTACGCCAGCGTCATCGGCCCCTACATGGACATGGGCGCGCACGCGCGGGCCGCCCAGGCCGCCGAGCTGGCCCTCGCGCTGGCCCCCGGCGCGGGCGATCCGGCACTGGTGGCCCGCATGCACCGCTCCGTCGCCCGCACCCTGCTCGCCGAGGGCCGCCTCGCCGAGGCCGACGCCTCGCTCGCCAAGGCGGCCGAGCTGTACCGCACGCTCCAGCTGCGCACCGAACTGGCCAACTGCCACTGGATGCGCGGGTACGTCTGCGCCCAGAACGGTGAGCTGCCGCGGGCGGAGGAGGAGTTGCGCGAGGCCCTCGGCATGCTGTCCGCCAGCCGCGCCGCCCTCTACAGCAGCCAGGTCGCCGTCGAGCTGGCCGACGTACTGCACCGGCGCGGCAAGTCGGAGGAGGCCGCCGCGCTGCTGCACGAGGTGCTGGACGACCTGTCCTCCGAGCGCGGTGCGGTGCACGCCGCCGGCGCGCACCGGCTGCTCGGCATCATCGCCGAGGACGCCCGGGACACCGAGTCCGCCGAGGAGCACTACGTCCGCGCGCTCAGCCTGCTGGAGCGGGCGGGTGCCGCCGGCGACCTGGCCGACCTGTGCCGGCTGCTGGGAGACCTGCTGCGCCGCACCGGGCGGGTGGAGGCGGCCCTGGACGCGTACCGGACGGGGCTGGGGCACCGTACGGCCCCCGGCACCACGACTCTCGGCCCCGCGCCCGCACAGCCTCCCCTGTGAGGAGTCACAGGCGGGCCACAAGCGGCGCCGGTTACCTGTCACGGGCACACCGGACGAGCGGGACGAGGCGCGTGGACGATCAACGGACTGCGGCCGAGCGGACTGCCGACGGCCTGCGGCTCGCCCTGCGCGCGCTCGTGTACGCCGTGCTCGGCGGTGCCGCGCTGCTCGCCGTCGTGACGGTGGCGTCGGTGCTCGGCCCGACCCTGGCGCTCGACCTCTACACGCCGGCGGTGGCGGCCTGGTGGACCGTGTTCACCGCCGTCGTCGTCCAGGGCGTGCCCTTCCTGCTGCTCGGCACGGTCGTGTCGGCGGCGATGGGGGCGTTCGTGCCCGACCGGGTCTTCCGCCGCCTGCTGCCCCGCAACCAGGCCCTCGCCGTGCCGGTCGCGGGCGCGGCCGGGGTGGTGCTGCCCGGCTGCGAGTGCGCGTCGGTGCCGGTGGCCGGGAGCCTGATGCGGCGCGGCGTCGCCCCGGCGGCGGCCCTGGCCTTCCTGCTGTCGGCGCCCGCGATCAACCCGGTGGTGCTGGTGGCGACGTCGATCGCGTTCCCGGGACAACCGGCGATGGTCGCGGCCCGGCTGGCGGCCTCGCTCGCGGCGGCGGTGGTGATGGGCTGGCTGTGGGCCCGGTTCGGGCGCCAGGAGTGGCTGCGGCTGCCGAAGGGCCGCGCGTCCGGGCCCGCCGCGTCGGGCCTGGCCGGCTTCCTCGCCGGGCTGCGGCACGACTTCCTGCACGCCGGAGGCTTCCTGGTGGTGGGCGCCGGGGCCGCGGCCACCTTCGGCATCGCCGTGCCCCGGTCCGTGCTGGACGTCTTCACCGGCTCCGCCTGGGCGGGGGTGCTGCTGCTCGCGGTCCTGGCGGTGGTGCTGTGCGTGTGCAGCGAGGCCGACGCGTTCGTCGCGGCCTCGCTGAGCGGCTTCTCGCCGACGGCGCGGCTGGCGTTCATGGTGGTGGGCCCGATGGTGGACCTGAAGCTGATCGCGTTGCAGACCGGCACCTTCGGCCGGGCGTTCGCGGTGCGGTTCGCGTCGGTGACCTGGGTGGTGGCCGTGGCGAGCAGCGTCCTGGTGGGGTGGTGGCTGCTGTGAGGCGGTACGGACCTGCGGTCCTGCTCGCGCTGACCGGCGCGGCGGTGCTGCGCATCTCGCTCTTCGGCGAGCTGTACCTGCGGTACGTGCAGCCGGGGCTGCGGCCCTACCTGATCGTCTCCGGAGCCGTGCTGGTGCTGCTGGCGGTGGCGACCGCCCTCACCGCGCGGCGCCCGGCGACGGACGCCCAGGACGCGCACGGCCACGGCCACGGCCCCGCCGGTCCCCGTGTCGCCTGGCTCCTGACGCTGCCCGCCCTGGCCCTGCTGCTGTTCCCGCCGCCCGCCCTCGGCTCCTACAGCGCCGAGCGCGAGGCGGCCCGGCGTGCGGCGCAGGGGGTCGGGACCTTCCCGGCGCTGCCGTCCGGGGACCCGGTGGAGCTGACCCTCGCCGAGTTCGGCTCCCGCGCGATCTACGACAGCGCCCGGTCCCTGACCGGCCGCACCGTCCGCCTGACCGGCTTCGTCACCCACGGCGACGACGGCACCTGGTACGTCACCCGCCTCCAGGTCTCCTGCTGCGCCGCCGACGCCACGACGGGCAAGGCCGAGATCCGCGGACGGGCAGCGGCCGACGCCCCGCCCACCGACACCTGGGTCACGGTCACCGGCACCTGGCACCCCGAGGGTGGGCTCGGTACGGACGCCGCCTGGCCGCCGGTTCTCGACGCGACGGACGTCCGCCGGGTGGCCCAGCCGGCGAACCCGTACGAGAAGCGGTAGCGCCTGCCGCCGCCCGGTCGGTGACCGTCACCGGCACTTGGCGCGCTGAGGTTCGGCTCGGTACGGGCGTCGTCCGGCCGCCGATTCTCGACGTGGCGGACGTGCGTCGGGTGGTCCGGTCGCCCGGGGCCGTACGAGAAGCGATAGCGCCTGCCGCCGCCAGGGCGGTGACCGTCACCGGCACTTGGCGCGCTGAGGTTCGGCTCGGTACGGGCGTCGTCCGGCCGCCGGTTCTCGACGTGGCGGACGTGCGTCGGGTGGTCCGGTCGGCGGGGCCGTACGAGGGGGCGGTGAGGCCCGGTGTCGGAGCGGTTTCGCCCGGTCGGGCACGGGTAGTCGAGGCTCGTCTCCGGGCAGGTGACGCATCCCGTCGGCGTCCTGTTCCGGAAGCCCGTCGACGTGGCCGACCGCGGCAGCGAAGGAGGCGGTGGGCGTGCGGTCCAGCGACGACCCCCGGTGGACCCCTGACGTGGCGGGTGCCGCCGAGCTGATCGCCGAGGGGGTCCGGGGCACCCCGCCCCGCGAGGTGCCGGGACGGCTGTGCGCGATGGCGGTGCGGCTGCTGCCGGTGACCGGCGCCAGCGCGTCGCTGCGCAGCGACGGCGTCCCGGTACGGCTGTGCGCCAGCGGCGAGCGGGCCTCCTACCTGGCGGAGATCCAGGCGACCCTGGGTGACGGTCCCTGCGTGCGGGCCGGCGAGACCGGCGCCCCCGTGCTCGCCTGCGACCTGACCGCCGGGGCCGACGCCGGCCGCTGGCCCGTCTTCGCCCAGCAGGCGACGGCCGTCGGGGTGCGGGCGGTGTACGCGCTGCCGCTGGGCGACGACTCGGTGTGCGTGGGCACCCTCGACCTCTACCGCGACACCCCCGGCCGGCTCACCGGTGCCCAGTTGCGCACGGCACGGCTCGTCGCCGCCGTCATGACGTCTGCGCTGACGGCGCTGCCCCGCGGCGAGGAGTACGACCCCCTCGGCGGGGCGGGCTGGCTGAACGGGCTGGCCGACGACCACGACGAGGTCCACCAGGCCGTCGGCATGATCATGGCCCAGCTCGGTGTCGGAGCCGACGAGGCCCTGGCCCGGTTGCGTGCCCGCGCCTTCGCCGGGGGCCGCACCGCCCACGACGTGGCCCGCGAGGTCGTCACCCATCGCCAGAGATTCGACCGGGACGGCTAGCCGGGCGCCGACACCGGGGCCCGTACGCCGGGACCCCACGGTCAGCGGCCTGCCCGCCGGTGCCGGCACGGGACCCGCACGGCGCTACTCCCGCACCGGCGTCCGTACACCGAGCCCCTGCACTGCGGTCTCGTCACCGATGCAGGCCCCGCACGGCAGTCCGTACCGGTTCCCCTGAGGGTTCGCTGATCCTGCACTGGCGTTCCGTCATCGGTGCAGGTCCCGCACGGTGGTGGCCCGTGCCCGTTTCCTGGGGGTTGGTTCGCCGATCCTGCACTGGCGTCCCGTCATCCGTGCGGGTCCCGCACGGTGGTCCGGCGCCGGTCTCCGCGCCGGTCTCCCGGCACCCACGTCCGCGCCGGTACAAGGCCCGCATCGGGGGCGGCCCGTGCCGTTCCCCGGCATCCACGTCCGTACCGTTCCCGGACACCGGCGCCCCACCGGCGCAGGTCCCGCCCCCTCTACACCTGCACCCGTCCCTGCCGCCGGATCTCCGTCAGCCGTGCCGTGCCGACCTCCACGGCCCTCCAGACGGCCTCCTGCGTCACCTCGCCGACACCGCCGTTGGTCAGGCTGATCGCGTCGTCGCCGAGGCGTACGGCGGCGAGGTCCATGGTGAGGACGACGTCCTCGGCGTGCACCATCACCCGCAGGCCCCGGCCGACGTCCCCCACTTCCGGCAGGGGCATGTCGCTGACCTGCACCTCCAGGTCCTCTCCGCCCTCGGTCGTGGCGGTGAACCGCCCGCAGGTGCTCGACAGCGTCTCCAGCCAGGTCAGCGTCCGGTCGAGGTCCGCCGCGCGGTGGGCGGTGATCCGGTAGTGCAGCTGGGTGCCGTCGACGCCTTCGTCGAGGGCGGCCGTCGCGCGGGGATCCGGGGCGGCGGCGAAGACCTCCTCGGTGTAGAGGACGTCCAGCAGCCGCTGGCACTCGGCGTGGTCGGTGGTGGCCTTGAGCAGCTCGTCCCGCCAGGTCGCGGCGCCCTGCGTCTGTTCCCACGACCCCCCGAGGTCGGCCTCCGTGATCAGCGCGGCCCGCGCCTGGTCCCGGGTGAGGGCGGGCGGCACGGCGGGCGACGGGAGCGCGGCCGGGGACTGGGCGGTCGCCGGCGGGGTCGCGGCGGGGCGGGCGCTGTCCAGCCCCCCGGCGTAGCAGGCGGCCACCGTCAGGCCCAGGGCGGCCGACAGGGCGAAGGCGAGGAACGGGCGGGCGGCCGGGGTGCGATGCATCGGGGGGTGCCTCCTGGGGTGCCGGGACGGCCGGGGCCGGTCGAGACCGGTCAATATCGGACAAGTCATTCCACGGCAACACCACCTTCACCCCACCACCAGCGCGCCGATCCGCCCGGGCGGGCGACCACCGACCGGGCGAACGGCACGGGAGGCCGTGCGCGCGGCCCGGGCCGCGCGACCGGGCCCGGGCCGCGGCACCGAGCTGTGGGAAGCCGCCCGCGTCCGCGTAGGGTCACGGGAAAAGGCGCCCCGCGGCAGTGAAGGAGCCCTCGCCGTGACCACCGACCAGCCCGTACCGGTGATCATCGACTGCGACACCGGCATCGACGACGCCCTGGCCCTGCTGCTGGCGGTCCGCCACCCGGGCCTCGACCTGCGAGCGGTCACCTGCGTGGCCGGGAACACCGACGTGGACGGCGTCGTACGCAACACCCTGACCGTGCTGGAGCAGGCAGGCGCCCCCGAGATCCCCGTCGCCCGGGGCGCCGAACGCCCGCTGATCGAGGCCGTGCGCACCGCCCGGCACGTGCACGGACACGACGGCATGGGCGATCTCGGCCTGCCCGCGCCCGCCCGTACCCCGGCCGACGTGGACGCGGTCGCGCTGCTGCGCCGGGAGATCCTCGCCTCCCCGCGCCCGGTGACCCTGATCCCCACCGCGCCCGCCACCAACATCGCGCTGCTGCTGCGCACCCACCCGGAGGTCACCTCGAACATCGAGCGGATCGTGTTCATGGGCGGGGCGGTGGCCACCGGGAACGCCACACCGGTCGCCGAGTTCAACGTGTGGCACGACCCGGAGGCCGCCGCGATCCTGCTCAGCGCGGGGGTGCCGATCACCATGTACGGGCTGGACGTGTTTCAGCGGGTGATCGTGCCGGGCCCGGACGTGCGCCGGCTGCGCGCGAGCGCCGAGCCGGGCACCCGCCTCGCCGGTGAGCTGCTCGCCCACCGCGGGCCCGCCACCGACGAGACCGACCCCGGCGGCGGCCTCGGCGACGCGGGCGCGGTCTGCGCGGTCGCCGACCCGGAGGGCCTGACCACGCACCGGCTGCCCGTGGAGGTGTCCCTCGCTCCCGGTCCGGCACGCGGTCAGACGATCGTCGACCGCAGGGCCCGCCCCGGCGAGTCCGAGCTCCACGAGGGCACCCGCGAACAGCCGCTGGTGGACGTGGCGCTGGAGGTCGACGTGGCACGGTACGTGAAGCTGTATCTGGCGGCTGTCGAACGCTAGAGCGGTACGGGCCCGATGAGGGCCGCCTCTGCCGTACGCGCGTGCGGTCGTGTGATCCGCGTGTTCACTTTTCCGGCGATCTGGACAGATTTCTACCTGTCGCCCGCACTCACGCCACCGCACGCTTCGCAGAGGAGACCGCGTGACCGTACGCACCACCGCCGGTACGCCCGACCTGTCGTCCAAGGACCCCAACTGGTGGCGGCAGGCCGTCATCTACCAGATCTATCCCCGCAGCTTCGCCGACGCCGACGGCGACGGGCTCGGTGATCTGCGCGGCATCACCCAGCGCCTCGCCCATCTCGCCGCCCTCGGTGTCGACGCACTGTGGCTCAGCCCGTTCTACCCCTCCGAACTCGCCGACGGCGGCTACGACGTCGACGACCACCGCGCCGTCGACCCGCGCCTGGGAACCCTCGACGACTTCGACGCGATGGTCGCCGAGGCCCACCGCCTGGGCCTGAAGGTCATCGTCGACCTGGTCCCCAACCACAGCTCGCACCGCCACGTGTGGTTCCAGGAGGCCCTGCAGGCGGGCCCCGGCTCCCCCGCCCGCGACCGCTACGTCTTCCGCGACGGCCGCGGCGCCGGCGGCGAGCTGCCGCCCACCGACTGGCAGTCGGTGTTCGGCGGCAGCGCGTGGCGGCGGGTCCCCGACGGGCAGTGGTACCTGCATCTGTTCACCCCCGAACAGCCCGACCTGAACTGGGAGAACGAGCAGGTCCGTGCGGACTTCCGCACCACGCTCAGGTTCTGGTCGGACCGCGGCGTCGACGGTTTCCGGGTCGACGTCGCCCACGCGCTCGTCAAGGACCTGAGCGAGCCGCTGCGCGATCTCGGCGCGCCCGAGCTGAGCAGCGAGGCGGCGCTGGCGGAGTTCCCGCCCGGCACCCACCCCTTCTACGACCGCGACGAGGTCCACGAGGTCTACCGCGACTGGCGCAAGATCCTCGACGCCTACACCCCGCCCCGGATGGCGGTCGCCGAGGCCTGGGTGCCGGGCGCCCGGCGCGCGTTGTACGCCCGTCCGGACGAGCTGGGCCAGGCGTTCAACTTCGAGTACCTCCAGGCCGGCTGGGACGCGGACGAGCTGCGGCGGATCATCACCGGCTCACTGGCGGACGCGCACGCGGCCGGGGCCTCGGCGACCTGGGTGCTGTCCAACCACGACGTCGTCCGGCACGCCTCCCGCCTGGTCCTGCCGCCGGGCACCGACACCGACGCATGGCTGCTGTCCGGCGGCACCGCACCGGCCGTGGACGCCGCGGCCGGGCTGCGCCGGGCCCGCGCGGCGACCCTGCTGATGCTGGCGCTGCCCGGCTCGGCCTACGTCTACCAGGGTGAGGAGCTCGGCCTGCCCGAGGTGGCCGACCTGCCCACCGAGGTGCTCCAGGACCCGATCTGGGAGCAGACCGGGCACGTCCGCAAGGGCCGCGACGGGTGCCGGGTGCCGCTGCCGTGGACGACGGACGGACCGTCGTACGGCTTCGGGGCGGGCGCCGCCTGGCTGCCGCAGCCGCCCGGCTTCGCGGCGTACGCCGTCCAGGCGCAGGACGGGGTGGAGGGCTCGACGCTGGAGCTGTACCGCACGGCCCTGCGCCTGCGCCGCAAGCTGCTCGACGGCGAGTCGCTCACCTGGGCGGACGACGCCCCGCCCGGGGTGCTGCAGTTCGACCGCTCGGACGGCTGGCGGTGTGTCACCAACCTGTCGGACGGGCCCGTCGAGCGGCCCGCCGGTGAGGTGCTGCTGAGCAGCGCGCCGCTGGAGGACGGCCGTGTGGGGCCGGACACGACGGTGTGGCTCTCGCGGTAGGCACGGGCCCGCTTCCGCACCCCGCCCGGCCGGTGGGGTGCGGACGCCCGGGAGCGGTCAGTACCGCACCGCCCGCGCCACCACCGCGCGGACGTCCCCGGACAGGTCGTGCGTGCTGCGGGCGGTGGCCCGGCCGGACTTGCCTGCCGGGACGTCGGAGACGGTGACGACGACCGTGTCGAGCAGGTTGCCGTCGGGGTCGGTGAGGTTCACCTGTACCGCGAAGGACTTCGCCGACTCGGCGGTGTTGCGGGCCGTGACCTCCACCGTGGTCCGCCCGTCGGCGTCGATGCCCGGGTCGCCCAGCCGCACGTCGCCCCTGACGTCGGCGCCCTCCTGGATCTCCTCCAGCCACCGCCCGGCCTCCGCCGTCGCCGACGCCAGGGCGTCGGAGCCCTCCGAGGCCAGCGAGGAGGCGGCCGAGGCGGCCCGGCTGGCCGCGCTCGCGGCACTTGCGGCGTCCGAGGGCGGCCCGGTGTCGTCGCCTTCGTCGGAACAGCCGGCCAGTGCGGTGGCCACCACCGCCACGGCGGCCGTCAGTGCGGCGCCGGTGCCGCCGTGTGCCCGGTGACCGGCCATCTTCGCCTCCAAGGGCCTCGGGTGGACCGTCGTCGACCGGCGACGGCGTACGGGTACGCCACCAGTGAAGAACCGTGACCGCCGGTCCGCACTCCGGCGGTCACCCGGACGGAGCAGTCCGGACGGGCGCCGGACCCGGGGCCGGCAGGGAGAAACGGGAGCTGCCCCGCCGGCGGGGCAGCTCCCTGGCATCGGTGAGTCGGCACCCGGGCGCGGCGCGCGTCACACCCCGGGCGGCAGTCCGCCGCCGCCGAAGGAGCCGCTGGAACCCGGCAGCCAGCGCCGTCGCTTCTGGTCCTCTCCCCGCCGGGTGCTCGCCGGGTGGAGCTCGTACGGCATGAGCCGCGAGCCTCCGTTCGTCACCCTCGGGACCTCGTCCGGCTCCCGCATCTCCCGTTCCTCGTGGACGGGCCCTGCCTCGGGGAGCTTCGGTTGTTCCTCCGCGCGGGGCCGGTTGGACTCCCGTTCCATGACCCGCATCCCGACGGCCACGGCCAGGATCAGAGCGCCGGCGATCACCATGCCGCCGATGAAGGCGACGGTCACGTTGACCGTGTCGGATGCGGCCAGCAGTACATACGTTGCCGTACTCATGTTCTGATTATGGACCCCGGAATGGGATAAAGCGCCAGATATGTCCGGATGATCTGCCGGTGAACGATCTCTTCGTGATTGAGGAGCACGGACGCCTGGTACCCGGGGCCGAGGCGGCCGCTGCGACGGACCGGCCGCCGGAGCGTCACGGGCGGAAGGAGCACCGGATGACTGCGCCGTTGACGGTCGACGCCCACGAGTACGGACTGGTCGGGGACGGCACCACCGACGACCGGCCCGCGTTGCAGAAACTGGTGGACGCCCTGGGCGAGGCCACCGCCGCGGACGGACGGCCGCGCACCGTGCGCGTGCCCGCCGGGCGCTACCTGATCCGGGACCGGCCCGTGCTCTGGCGCAGCGGCGTCTCCCTCGTCGGGGCCGGCCGGGGAGCCACCTGCTTCGTGCTCGCCAACCCCGGCGCCCCGGACCAGCCGGTGCCGCTGGCCTGGTTCACCACCGCGCAGCACGGCGCCGGCCGGGACAACCACATCGCCGACATCACCTTCGCGCACTTCGAGATCGACGGCTCCGAGGTGCACACGGAGGAGTACGAGGTACTGGCCAAGGGGCTCGGCCTGCAGTACGTGCTGCGGGGCCGCTTCACCGACCTGTACATCCACGACACGGCGGCCACCGGCTTCGGCTGCGACTTCCTCCAGGACACGGTCGTCGAGGGCGTGCTGACCGAGCGGTGCGGGCGGCAGGACCCCGGCGAGAAGATGGGCGGCGCGGGCATCGGGATCGGTGTCGGCGGCTGGGGCCCGGTCGAACGGCTGTCGGTGACCGCGTGCGTGGCGACCGGCAACGGCACCAACGGCATCTTCCTGGAACTCCAGCAGGAGGACTGGCCCCCGCCCCGCGGCATCCGCATCACCGCCTGTCACACCGAGGACAACCGCTACGGCATCTCCGACTGGGGCACCGACGGACTGCTCGTCACCGGCTCGACGATGATCGGCAACCACGTGGCCGGGTTCGACGTGTCCTCGCAGGGCACCACGAGCGTCGGCGGGCGCGGCGGCATCGTCACCGGCTGCGTCATCGACGGCAACGTCTGCGACGGCATCGCCGTGGGCAACACCCCCGGCCCCTACGCCTTCCGCGGAAACCGCGTCAGCAACAACGGCCGGCACGGCTACTGGCAGCACAATCTGGCCGGCGGCGACCAGGAGGCGACCACGGACATCGTCCTGGAGTCCAACGACATCCGGCACAACGCCCTGGACGGCATCCGCGTCGACGCCGCCCTGCACGAGCCGGCGATCCTCGGCAACCGCGTCCGCGACAACGGCCGTCGCTGCGCACCGGCGGCCGAGGGCGGCGGCGAGGGCGTGCGCTTCGGCCCGCGGTCCCTGACCGACGCGGGCGCCGACTGGCTCCCGGGCGGCCACCACGGCAAGCAGCTGACGGTGGGCGACAGGACCGCGCTGGTGGTGGCCAACACCGCGACCGAACTCACCCTCGCCCCCGAGCGCCCCGGCGCCACGACGGCCTGGCTCGACGGCGCCCCCGCCCCCGGCTCCGCCTACCGCCTCGAGGACTCCCCGGCACCGCGCGCCGGCCTCACCGCGGCGGCGGCCGTGAAGCACCCCTACGTGCACGGCAACCGGATCTGGGACGACCAGCACCCACGGACCCAGACCCACGCCCTGTGGATCGCCCACGAGGCCACCTGGACCGGCGGCCGGGTCTCCGGCAACGACTTCGGCGGCAACGCCTCGGCGGCCACCCGCTTCGACTCGGCCCCCAGCGGCGGCCGGTGGCGGGACAACGACGGCTGACTACGGTGCCCGCAGGGCGTCCACCGCGATCCGGGCCGCCGTGCCGATGACCGCGTCGGCCGCCGGGAGCGTGGCCGCGGTGTGGGCGGTGCGGGTGAAGACGGCCACGGCGTAACGGCCGCCGTCGGGGTACTCGACGACGCCGACCTCGTTGCGCAGGGTCGGCAGGGTTCCGGTCTTGCCGGCCACGTGGACGTCGTCGAAGGGGAAACCGGAGGCCAGGCGGTGCGGCCAGACCTGGAGGCCCAGGATGCGGCGCATCGCCGCGCCCTGTTCGGGCGGGCAGGCCTCGTCCCGCCAGACGGCGCCCAGCAGCCGGGTCATGTCGCGGGGCGTGCTGCGGTTGCTGCGGGCCGGGTCCAGGGCCCTGAGCCGGGTGATGACGTGCGGGTCGGTCAGGGCCCGGGCGCCGGCCGGCCCGGCGTCCTCCCGCATGGTGGCCAGCATCTCGCCGAAACCGTGCACGGCCCGCGTCCGGGTGAGGCCGAGGCGGCTCGTGGTGCGGTTGACGGCGTCCAGGCCGACCCGGCGCAGCAGCAGGTCGGCGGCGGTGTTGTCGCTGACGGACATCATCAGGAACGCGGCGTCCCGCAGCGACAGCCGGACCGGGTCGAGCATCGCGGCCAGCCCGGTGGGCCCCGGGGTGCGGCCGGCCGGCGGGCACTCGATCTGCTCGGTGAGGTCCAGGCGCCCCTCGGCGGCGTGCTCGTGCAGGGCGACCAGCAGGCAGAGCTTGTGCACGCTGGCCGTGCAGACCGGCTGGTCCGCCCCGGCGTCGACCTGGGCTCCGGAGTCGATGTCGACGGCGTGCAGCCAGCCGGTGACCCCGGCGTCGTCGAAGGCCGCGCGCAGACGGCCGAGGGTGTCGGTCACAGCCAGAACTCCGATGCCGGGCGAAGGTGCAGCGGCCGGGCGGCGGTCTCGGCCCACGCGCCGGCCGTGGTGCGCAGCGCGTGCGTGGCCGCTTCCGCGAAGGCGCCGACGGCGGCGTCGCCCCGTCCCTTCGGCCAGGCCACCGACGTCCGCCGGGCCAGCGGGGCGCCGGCCAGCGGACGCCAGACGAGGTCCGGGTCCGGCGCGCCCGTGGCCGCGAGCTGGGTGTCCCGGGGAACGAGGGCGACCGCCCCGGCGGACAGCACCAGGCCGCGTACGAAGCTGGCGCCCTGGCCGTGCCGTACGGCGGCGGGGGTGTAGCCGCCCCGGGCGCAGGCGGTGAGCAGGTCGTCGTAGACCGCGGGGGCGGTGTCGCGGGGGAAGAGGACCAGGTCGTACCCGGTCAGGGACGCGAGCGGCACCTCGGCGAGGCCGGCCTGCGCGGTGCCGCGCGGCAGCAGCACGCCGAGGTCGCGGCGCAGTATCGGGCCCAGCTCCAGGCCGGCCACGTCGCAGGGGTGGTGGATGAGGCCGACGTCCAGGTTGTGGGAGGCGAAACCGGCGAGCTGCTGCGCCGTGGACAGCTCGTGCAGCTCCAGTTCGAGGCCGGAGCGGCGGCGGAAGCCGGCCAGCAGGGCGGCGACGGTCTCGCCGGAGATGTCGGGGGACAGCGCGGCCCGCAGCAGTCCGGTCTCGCCGTCCCGGATGCGGCGCGCGGTGGCCAGGAACGCCTCCGACCGGCCGAGCAGCTCCCGGGCCTCGGCCAGCAGCAGCGTGCCGGCCTCGGTGATGGTCACCTGTCGGCTGGTGCGTTCGAAGAGCCGGACGCCCAGTTCCCGCTCCAACCGCTGGATGCGCTGTGACAGCGGCGGCTGCGCGATGCCGAGGCGGGCGGCGGCACGTCCGAAGTGTGACTCTTCTGCAACAGCCACGAAGCACTCCAGGTGCCTCATCAGGTCCACGACCAGTAATCATATCGTGCATTGATCGATCCGACATCCATATGAATCTTGGACAGAGGCCCGGTGGCGTTGCTCTCCTCGGGACATGCGCTCCTCCCCTGACTCCTCCGTCCGCCCGCGCAGGTGGCCCGTCGCGCTCGCCCTCGCACTCGCCCTTCCCCTGGCCGGCTGCGGCGCGGAGACCGACCGTCCCTCCTCGTCGCCGTCCGCGAGCACGGCGCCCGCCGGCGGCACGGCCACCGCCCCGGCGGCGGACACCCGTGAACGCCTGCGGGTGGACGGCCGCACCCGGCAGTACCTGCTGCACCGGCCCGCCACGGGCACCGGCCGACCCAGGCCCCTGGTCATCGCCTTCCACGGCCGGGGCGCCGACGCGGCCCATCTGCGTGAGCAGAGCCGGCTGGAGAAGGCGGCCGGCGCGCGCGGCATGCTGATCGCCTTTCCCGAGGGTCTGGCAGGCGGCTGGGGCGCCGGTGCGCGGGCCACGGAGCAGCGGCCCGACCCCGGCGTCGACGTGCGGTTCACCGAGGCGCTGATCGAGCACCTGGTGCGCACCGAGGGGGCCGACCCCGAGCGGGTGTACGTCGCCGGGTTCTCCAACGGCGGTTCGATGGCCCTGCGCATGGCGGCCCAGCGTCCCGGCCTGCTGGCGGGGGCGGCCTCGGTCTCCGGGCAGCTGCCCACGGGGGACGCCGCGGTGAGCCCCACCGGCGCGATCCCCGTCCTGATCGTCTACGGCGCCGACGACCCCGTACGCCCCCTCGCCGGGCTGCCCTCGCCGCCGCCGGGCCCCGGGGAGCCGATCCTGCCGACGCTCTCCGCGCGGGCGAGCGCGCAGGCGTTCGCCGCCGCCGGTGACGCGGGCGAGCCGGTCACGACGGCCGAGCCGGGCCACGACCGCACGGTGTGGCGACTGCCCGGGCGGGCGGCCACCGTCCAGTTGCTCGTGGTCCACGACGCGGGCCACACCTGGCCGGGCTCGGCGATCACCCCTCCCGACGGGTTCGGCCGCACCAGCACGGCCGTGGACGCGACCGCCACGATCCTCGACTTCTTCGCCGCGGCCTAGGGGGTGTCCGCGAGGTCGCGCCCGACCCGTGACGCCCGGCGCGCTCCCGCCCGCTCGGCTTCGCTCACGCGGATGGCACGCCCCACCGCCGCCGCACCGGGCGAACACCTGAGCACGACCGGTACGCGGGCGTCCGCCCGGCACCTGCCCGGCCACCGGCCCGGCCCGGAGCACGCGCCGGACGCCGCGGGGCCCGCCCTCCGGGCGGACGACGCGTCTTCCGCGGACACCCCCAGGCCCGTCCGGCGGATCGAGCCGCAGCCGCGGGGCCGGTCACGCCGTCCCCGTCTCGCGATGCCGGACCCCCTTCACCCGAACCCCGGACGGGCCCCGCGCCCGGCCCGGAACCCGACAGACAAGGAATCCGTCGATGCACGACACCGGATACATCACCCCCGGCCACCGCAGGTCCCGCACCGGCGTGCGGGCCGTCACCGCGGTGGCGGTGGTCCTGGCGATCGCCGCGGGCGGCTCCTACGCCGCCGGGTTGGGCCCCTTCGCACGCGGCGACGACGGCCCCGACCCCGCCGCGATGAAGCAGGCCCGCGCCTTCCTCGCCGACTGGGCCGCCGGACGCCTGCCGAGCGCGGCCGGCCGCACCACCAGACCCGACGCCGCGCAGGATGTGCTGCAGAGCTTCACGGCCGGGCTCGACATCGAGAAGCCGCAGCTGACGGCGGCGGAGGACGAGAAGGCCGTGGAGGCGGAGGACGGCACGCTCGGCGTCCCCTTCACCGCCCGGATGCCGATCACGGGCCTGGGCACCTGGACGTACACGTCGAAGCTGCCGCTGCGCGAACAGGGCGACGGCACCTGGAAGGTGGACTGGCGGCTGGCCGTGGTCCACCCGCGCCTGAGCGACACCGAGAAGTTCCACCTCCGGCGCGAGGAGACGGAGCCGCCCGAGGTCACCGACCGCGACGGGCGGAACCTGTCGGGCGGCGACTTCCCGTCCCTGGCCCCGCTGCTGGGCAGGCTCGGCGGGAGCGCCGACGGCGGCCCGCGCGGCGCGGTCGAGCTGGTCGACCGGACCACCGGCGAGGTCGAGCGCACCGAGGCCACCTTCGGCCGCGAACCCGACCCGGCGACGGACGGCGGTCCGGTCCGCACCACCCTGGATGCCACCTGGCAGGCGGCCGCCGAGAAGGCCCTCGCCGAGGCCGGCGGCAAGAACGCCGCGCTGGTCGCCCTGCGGATCGACAACGGCGAGGTCCTCGCCCTCGCCAACTCCCCGTCCTCCGGTTTCAACCGCGCCGCCTCCGGCACGTACGCGCCCGGCTCCACCTGGAAGATCGTCACCAGCAGCGCCCTGCTGCTCAAGGACGCCGTGGCCCCCGACGACGTGGTGGACTGCCCGAAGTTCCTGACGGTCGGGAAGGAGTGGCACAACGTGGAGACCTCCGAGCACCCCGGCGCCACCTTCCGCAAGGACTTCACCGAGTCCTGCAACACGGCGTTCATCAGCCTGCGCGGCAAGCTCGACGACGGGGAACTGGGGGAGGTCGCCCGGACCTACTTCGGCGTCGGCCAGGAATGGCACATCGGCATCCCGACGTACGACGGCTCGGTGCCGGCGCCCAAGGACGAGACGGAGAAGGCCGCCTCGATGATCGGGCAGGGCCGGATCCAGGCCAACCCGCTGATCATGGCGTCGGTGACGGCCACGGCGGTCTCGGGGCGGTTCCACCAGCCGTCGGTCACCGCCGGGAACGAGGACACGACCCGCACCGAGCCGCTTCCCGGGAAGGTCGTCACGCAACTGCGCGAGCTGATGCGGGCCACCGTCACCGACGGCACGGCGCACGTCCTGGCCGACCTGCCCGGCGAGATCGGCGCGAAGACCGGCACCGCCGAGGTCTCCGAGGACCAGGACAACAACGGCTGGCTCGTCGCCCACCGCGGCAACGTCGCCGTCGCCGTCGTCGTCGAGGAGGGCGTCACCGGCGGCGGCTCGGCCGGTCCCGTCGTCCACAGCCTGCTGTCGGCCGTCCCGGACGACCCGGCGTGAGCCGGGCCGTCAGCCCCGGGCCGTGTCCTGGGCGCCGGGGGCGGCGGGGTCCTCGCCGCGCACCGTCTCGCCCTGGATCACGCGCGGCGCCCGCTGCTGGTCCGCGGGCGTCCGCTCGTCCTTCATCGCCCGCGCCTCGGCCTTGAGGATCCGGGCCGACTTGCCCGCCGAGCGGGTCAGCTCCGGGAGCTTCTTCGCGGCGAGGACGGCTATGACGACGATGAGAATGATCGCGAGTTCGCTCATTCCGAACACGGCGCTCCCCTGGTGGCATGCGGTCCGGGCCCGCGGCACGGGCCCGGACGGAATCTACTGCGGAGTGGGACGGGAGGTCGATCAGAGGTCGAACTCGTGCGGCGGCAGGCCGAGGGCGAAGCACGCCTCGCGGACCACGGCCTGCTCGTCCTTGTCGAAGTCGCCGTCGGCGCCGCTGATCACGATGCCGATCTGCACCACGGCCCGTGCCTCGGCGGGCTTCTTCCTCGCCTTGGCGATCTCCTGCAGGACGCTGACCTTGCCGAAGGCGAAGTCGGCGGTCAGCCTGTCCAGGTTGTCCTCGAAGCGGCGGCGCAGATCGTCGGCGGGGAAGTTCCGCAGCACCTCGTTGGTCGCGATCAGCTGGGCCACGCGCTGCCGCTCCGACGGGTCGACCGTGCCGTCGGCGGCGGCGACCAGCGCGCACATCGCCATGCCGGCGTCCCGGAAGGCACCGCTCTTGAGGTCGTTCTTCTTCGCCGCGAGCTGGGTCTGCATCTGCGACGCGGACTCCTTGAGGCGGTCCCACAGGGCCATGAGAACTCCGTACGGGTCATAGTCTCTACAGTCGTGTAGAAACTATCAGAGGGCGGGAACAACCGAAGGTGTCCCGCCGTTCTCTACAACCGAGTAGAAGCGATGCCTTTGCTTCTCCTTTACCATGAGAAGGGCAAGCCCCGGGCCGAAGCGTCGTCGCACCGGCCCCCGACCCCGCTAAGGAGTCCCGTTCCGTAATGGAGCCTCCCAGTACCGGCCGTGCCATGGCCGGCCCGCAGCCCGCGCTGTCCGTGCGTGAGGGAAGCGGGGTGGCACGGTGACCGAGGTCCTGCTGCTCCTGCTGGCCCTCCTCCTCACCCTGGCCTGCGCGGTGTTCGTCGCGGCCGAGTTCTCCCTGACCACCGTCGAGCGCGGTGACCTGGAGCGTGCCGCCGGATCCGGCGAGCGCGGCGCCGACGGCGCCCTGAAGGCCGTACGCGGCCTGACCCTCCAGCTCTCCGGTGCCCAGCTCGGCATCACCGTGACCTCCCTGGTCATCGGCATGCTCGCCGAGCCGTCGCTCGCCGCGCTGCTGCGCGGCCCGTTGCGGGCGATCGGCCTGGGCGGCGCCGCCTCCACGGTGGCGACCGTGCTCGGCGTGGCCGTCTCCACCGTCGTCCTGATGGTCGTCGGCGAGCTGGTGCCGAAGAACTGGGCGATCTCCCGCCCGCTGGCGGTCGCCAAGGTGGTGGCCGGTCCGCAGCGCGGCTTCACGGCCGCGTTCGGTCCCTTCATCCGGCACCTGAACAACACCGCCAACCGTTCCGTGCGCCGCTTCGGCCTGGAGCCCGCCGAGGAACTGGCGTCCGCCCGCAGCCCCGAGGAACTGGTCGCGCTCGCCCAGCACTCGGCCGCCGAGGGTGCCCTCGAGGCGGACTCGGCCGAACTCTTCGTCCGGACCCTGCACCTGAGCGAGCTGACCGCCCAGAACGTCATGACGCCGCGGGTGGACGTCAAGGCCCTGGAGGCCCACGCCACCGCCGCGGACGCCGCCAACCTCACCCACGCCACCGGCCTGTCCCGCTTCCCGGTCTACCGGGACAGCCTGGACGAGGTCGTCGGCACCGTCCACATCCGCGACGTCCTCGCCCTGGACCCGGAGCGGCGCGCGGTCACCCCGGTCACCGACCTGGCGACCGCACCGCTCCTGGTGCCCGACAGCCTGCCCGCCGACCGGCTCCTGGAGCGGCTGCGCGCCACCCGCACCATGGCCGTCGTCATCGACGAGTACGGCGGTACGGCGGGGGTGGCGACCGTCGAGGACATCGTCGAGGAGGTCGTCGGCGAGGTGCGCGACGAGCACGACCCCGTCGAGACACCGGACCTGCTGCCCGCGCCCGCCGAGGCCGACGGCCGCGCGGCCTGGGAGGCGGACGGCTCCGTCCGCCTCGACCGGCTCGCGGAGATCGGACTGACCGCGCCCGACGGGCCGTACGAGACCCTGGCCGGCCTGATCGCCACGAACCTGGCACGCATCCCCGCCAAGGGTGACGTCATCTTCGTGGCCGGCTGGCGGCTGGACGTCCTGGACGTCGACCACCACCGCGCCGACCGCCTGCGCATCATCGCGCCCGCCGCGGCCGGCGTCCCCCTGGAGCAGCCGGAGGCGGCCCGATGACCGCGCTGCAGCTCTTCATCGGCGCCCTGACGCTGCTGACCAACGCGTTCTTCGTGGGCGGCGAGTTCGCCCTGATCTCCGTACGCCGCAGCCAGATCGAGCCGCGCGCGAAGCAGGGCGACAAGCGGGCCCGGATGACGCTGTGGGGCCTGCAGCACCTGTCGGCGATGATGGCCACGGCCCAGCTGGGCATCACCGTTTCCTCGCTGGTGCTCGGCGCGGTCGCGGAACCGGCCATCGCGCATCTGATGGAGCCGGTCTTCGAGGCCGTCCACGTCCCGCACGCGCTGGTGCACCCCATCGCGTTCGCCATCGCGCTGTCCCTCGCCACGTATCTGCACATGCTGATCGGCGAGATGATCCCGAAGAACATCGCGCTGGCCGCGCCGGCCACCACCGCGCTGCTGCTGGGTCCGCCGCTCGTCGCGCTCACCCGGGCGCTGAGGCCGGTCGTCTTCGGCATCAACGCCTTCGCCAACACGCTCCTCAAGCTGCTCAGGGTGGAGCCGAAGAACGAGGTCGAGGCCGTCTTCACCGACGACCAGCTGGCCCGCATGGTCGTGGACGCCAGCGAGGCCGGACTGCTCACCCCGGCCGACGGCGAACGCCTGCGCGACGCGCTGGAGCTGGGCACCCGCCCGGTCGGCGAGATCCTCGTCCCCGTCCAGAAGATGCGCACGGCACCCCACACCGTCACCCCGGCCCAGCTGGAACGGCTGGCCGTCGAGGCGGGCTTCTCCCGCCTCCCGGTCACCGGCCCCGGCGGTGCGCTGCTGGGCTACCTGCACATCAAGGACACCCTCGGCGTCACCGACCGCGACCGCCCCTTCCCCCGCGCCAGCCTGCACCCGATCAGCCGGGTCCGCATCGACACCCCGCTCGACGACACCCTCACCGCCCTGCGCGCGACCGGCAGCCACCTGGCCGCGGTCACGGGCGAGACGGGCACGGTCCTGGGCTTCGTGACGATGGAGGACGTCCTGACGGAACTGGTGGGGCCCGCGACGGTGGGCACGTGACCTGACGGGAAGCCGTCCCGCGGGCACCGGCGACACCCGGACGAGCGGCCACCGGCACCGCCGCTCGCCCGGCCGGGGCTGCTGCGGGACGGACCCATGGCCGTGGTCGGCCCGTTCCGCATCACCGAGGACTGCGTGTACGCGGGGGCCGAGCCCACCGGTACGGCGTCCGCGGCGCGGCCGCCAAGGACGGGGCCGAGACCCTCGGGCCCTTCCGGCATGGGCCCGGGACCGGGACGGGATCCGCGGGACCGACGTGCGGGACGCGGTCCTGCGGAGCGGTGCACGGCGGCCGACCCGTCGGCCGTGCTGGTGACCGGCGGCGGAGAGCTGCCGTCGGCCGTCATGGTGCGGCTGTGGACCGCCGGCGGCACGGTCGGGGCGAGCGCGCAGGCGGCCGTCCCTGGTGCGATCCACCGCCGAAGGAGCAGGACGAGTTCTCGCGGAACGTCCTCGCCCGGCCGGCCGGCGGCCACGCGTGCGCCGAAGCCGAGGGAGACACAGGCACCCCGGGCCGCGAGGAGCGGCCCAGGGCGCTGCGGACGGGGGCGGATCTGTGTTCGCCGGGGCAGATATCCGATGGACGCGACTAGAGTTCAGGTGCGGGGGAACCGGATTCCCTGCGGCGGGCCGTGTCCCAGGCGGTCCGCGGGAAGGTGCGCATGCCGTCGGAGAGCGGGCTCGACGCCGAGGGCCGGACACCGGCCGCCGACCGGCTCGACGACGATCGCTACCCGGCGTACACCATGGGCAGGGCGGCCGAACTGATCGGCGCCACGCCCGGTTTCCTCCGCGCCCTCGGCGAGGCGCGGCTGATCAGCCCGACGCGTTCGGAAGGCGGTCACCGCCGGTACTCGCGCCGGCAACTGCGCCGTGCCGCCCGCGCCCGGGAACTGGCCGACCAGGGAACGCCGATCGAGGCCGCCTGCCGCATCGTCCGGCTCGAGGACGAGCTGGCGGAGGCCCTGCGTGCCAACGAGGAACTGCGCCGCGCGGCCGAGCGGACCGGGTCCCGGCAGGAGCCGTGAGGGCGGCGGGCGAAAATCTGACGTCGACGGAACAGATATTCGCCGGACCCGGGAAAAATGTTTCATTCCCAAATCTGCAGTGATTTTCGCCGGATTTTTTTTCGCCGCGCCGCCGGGATATCTCGTGCTAGGGTCGACGTCAGTTGCAGTTGTGGTTGCCATTTGTGTTACCGGTTTTCCCGGGCAGGTGATCATCGCGGCGATGAGGAAGGCCCGCACAGTGCGGGCCTCCAGCACTGCCTAGGAGTAAATGACATGGCCACCGGTACCGTGAAGTGGTTCAACGCCGAAAAGGGCTTCGGCTTCATCGCGCAGGACGGCGGCGGCGCCGACGTTTTCGCCCACTACTCGAACATCGCCACCCAGGGCTTCCGCGAGCTGCAGGAAGGCCAGCGGGTGAACTTCGACGTCACGCAGGGCCAGAAGGGCCCGCAGGCGGAGAACATCGTTCCCGCGTAACACGCGCGAACCCCACGACGAGGGGCCCGCACCGCGAGGTGCGGGCCCTTTGTGCTGCCCGGGAACCCTCACCAGCCGGTCGCCAGGAAATGGTTGAGGAGCAGGGCGAGCACGGCCTGGGCCGCGAGCCAGACACGAGGACGGCTGAGCAGCGCGCAGGCCGGAAGCAGCCACATCGCGAACGGGAGCCAGATGCGTTCCGTCTCGGCCTTGCTCATTCCCGACAGGTCGGCGACCAGGAGGGCCAGCAGCGCCGAGGACACGAGCAGGGCGAAGCGCGCTCTCGCCGCCGCGGGGCCGCGGGAGTCGCCGGGCCCGCCGGGCTCGCTGAGCATCGCCCCGCGCGAGCGGACCAGTACGGCGCCGGTCCGCCGGACGGCCGCCGCCGTCGCCGGACCCGTGACGAGGACCGTGCAGGCGAGGTTGGCCCACACCCAGTAGCCGTACGGGCGGACACCGCCCGCGCCCTGGTAGTAGCGGGTGACGAGCAGGTGGTACGCCTCCCACCAGTCGAAACCGGCCGCGGTGAACGCCGCCGGGACGACGGCCAGCCCCGCGAGCAGGTACAGGAGGAGCACGGGCCGCTCGCGCACGCGCCGCCGGCCGAGCAGCAGCACCGCCGCTCCCACCACCGCGAAGAGCGTGAGGCCGTACGACAGATAGCAGGTCAGGCCGAACAGCAGCCCCGAGCCCGCCGCCCACCACAGGGAGCGTCCGGTGACCGCGAGGGCCAGCAGTGCCACGGCCCACGCGGCGACCGCCGCGAAGTAGGCGTCGGCCGACGTGCCCAGCCACACCGCGGCCGGCGCCAGGACCAGGAAGGGCGCCGCCCGCCGGGCGAGCCGTTCGTCGGCCAGGGCCCGGACCGCCACCAGCACGGCCATGCAGGCCGTCGCGCCGACGGTGATGCACCAGGTCCCGGCCCAGCCCCCGCCCCGCAGCCCCACCCGGTCGAGCAGGACGAAGGTGAGCGTGGCCGCCGGGGGGTGGCCGGCGATGTGGGCGGGCCAGTTGTCGGGGGAGTCGATCAGGATGTGCCGGGTGAAGTCGCGCAGGGCGGCCGGGATGTCGTCGAAGCGGTCGATGACCTGGAGGTACTCGAAACGGGTGGTGAGCCGGACCGCGATGCCCCGGTGCCAGCCGTCGATCAGCGCGAGCGACCAGATCCAGGCCATGGCCGTGCCCCAGGCCCCCGCGAGCAGTCCGCGCCACGGCAGCCGGGCCGCCAGCGCCGGGCCGTACACCACGGTGGCCGCCGCCACCAGGACGGCCGCCGGGGTGCCCGGACCCACGTGCGGATCCCACCGGCCCACCAGGGGCGGCCAGCCGACGAGCAGCGTGTGGCGGGTGTCCTGGATGTGGCGGCCGATCACTACGGCCGTCAGCACGAGCAGCACGGCGGCCGCGACGGCGTACAGGTCGCGGAGGAGAGCGCGGGTCACAGGGGAACCGTAGGGCGGGACGGGGCACGGGAACGGCGCACGCGGCGGACGTCAGCGTTTCGTCACGGGTCGCGCACCCGGTCAGGGGCCCGTTCCGTCCTACGGTCGGGACATGCGCGACAACGACGCCCCACGGCTTCCCTCCTCCCCGGGGTTCTGGCGCAGCCCCCTGCGCGGTCCCCGGTTCACGTCGGTGCTCGGCCTCGTGCTGCTCGTCGGCATCACCGTGCTGTTCGTGACGGGCCTGCTGTCCTACGCCGCCTACAACCCGGACCTGTCGCCGGTGAACGACATGACGCCGGGCAAGGGGATCCTCGGCTTCTACCTCTTCGCGTGGCCGACCGACCCGTACTGGCTGTACCGCCTCACGCAGGGCGTCCACGTCACCCTCGGGCTCACCCTCGTCCCGGTGCTGCTGGCCAAGCTGTGGTCGGTGGTGCCGAGACTGTTCGCGCTGCCGCCGGCCCGCTCGTTCGCCCACGCGCTGGAGCGGATCTCGCTGCTGCTGCTGGTCGGCGGCGCGCTGTTCCAGTTCGTCACCGGTGTGCTCAACGTCCAGTTGGACTACGTCTTCCCCGGCTCCTTCTACCCCCTGCACTTCTACGGCGCCTGGGTGTTCTTCGCCGCGTTCGTCGCGCACGTCGCCCTGAAGGCGCCGATCGTGGTGCGCAATGTACGGCGGATGCGTGCCGGGGCGGCGGAGGAGAAGAGCGACCTGGTCTCCCCGCGCCCCGACCCGCCCACCGTGTCGCGGCGCGGGGCGCTGTGGCTGGTCGGCGGTGGCTCGCTGCTGCTGTTCGGCACGAACGCCGGCCGCAGCTTCGACGGGCCACTGCGCGCGACGGCCGTGCTCTCGCCGCACGGCGGAGCCGAGCCCGGTGGCGGCCCGAACGGCTTCCAGATCAACAAGACGGCCGCCTACGCGGGCGTCGACGCCGCGGAGACGGCCGACGAGGCGTGGCGGCTCGTCGTCACCGGGCGTTCGGGGACCGTGCGCCTCGGCCGGGCCGATCTGCTGCGGCTGCCCCTGCACAGCGCGGCGTTGCCCATCGCGTGCGTGGAGGGCTGGTCGACGTCCGACCAGTGGTGGCGCGGCGTGCGGCTGCGGGACCTCGCGGCGCTGGTCGGTCACGAGGGCGAACCGCCGGACGTGCTCGTCGAGTCCCTCCAGCGGCGCGGTGCGTTCCGGCACGCGGCCCTGCGTGCCAACCAGGTGGCCGACCCGCGCTCCCTGCTCGCCCTGTACGTCAACGGCGAGGTGCTGAGCCCGGACCACGGCCACCCGGCGCGGGTGATCGTGCCAGCCGTGCCTGGCGTGCTCAACACCAAGTGGGTGGCCCGGATGACGTTCGGAGACCGGTGATGGACCCTGTGGCCCGGCTGCGGCCGGCGATCGGCAGTCCGTTCCAGATCGTCCTGCTCGCCTGCTCGTTCGCGCTCGCCGGTTACGCGGGCGTGCGGCTGCTGGCCGGTGACTGGTTCGGCGTGGCGCTGTGGTTCGTGGGGGCGGCGCTGCTGCACGACCTGGTGCTGCTGCCCCTGTACGCGGTGCTGGACCGGGCGGTCGTCCGGGGATTCGACGTGGCCGGACGCCGGACGTGGACGGGGTACGTGCGTGTTCCGGCCGCGTTCTCCGGGCTGCTGCTGCTCGTCTGGTTCCCGCTGATCAGCGGCCGGGTGGACCGGCGTTACCGATCGGCCGCCGGGCTGTCGGCGGACGGTTTCCCCGCCCGCTGGCTGCTGATCACGGCCGTGCTGTTCGGTGTCTCGGCGCTGCTGTTGGCGCTGCGGCTGCGCAGGGAGACGAAGCGCGGTCCCCGGCCGTCCAGTGAGTGACGGCCCGCCGGCCGGGCGGCGCCCGCGTGCCGAGCCGGGCGCAGACGGGGCGGCCGCCCGGGCGTCGACGACCTGCACGGGGGTGCCTTCGTCGACGTCCGCCAGGTCGGTCTCGGGGATCAGCAGGCCGCCGGGCGCGTGTCCGCGGACGCCGTTCGCGGGCCCGCTCATCGGTCCGCTCGTCCGCCGGTGGCCGGTGAGCAGCAGGCGAGCCGGGCGGCGAACCGGCTGTGGGGGGCCAGTGCCGCCACGGCCCGTGCGTCGGCGGCGGTGTCGACGTCGCGCAGGCGGGGCAGGTCGCGCACCCGCAGCCCGGCCGCCAGCAGCCGCTCCCGCTGCACGGCCCCCGTCGTCGGCGTCGACATGGGCACGCCCCGCAGCAGGCCGGGGTCGGGCCGGGCCAGCCCCAGGGCCCAGAAGCCGCCGTCCTCGGCCGGACCGAAGTACGCGTCGCAGTCGGCGAAGTCCACGGTGAGCAGCTCCGGCGTGACCTGGGGGGTGTCCATGCCGATCAGCAGGGCCGGGCCGGCACATCCGGCGAAGGCGTTCGCGAGCCGTTCGTCGAGGCCGCCCGCGCACTGGGGCGCGACGTCGAAGCCGGGCGGCAGCCAGGGGCCGGGGGCGCCGTCGAGCACCAGTACCCGCCGGTGCGCGGGCGTCGCCGCCACGGTGCGCAGGGTGTCGACGAGGGCCGCCTCCGCGAGCGCCGCCGCTTCCGCCGGGGTGTAGGGCGGGGTGAGCCGGGTCTTGACGCGGCCGGGGCGCGGCTCCTTGGCGATGACGAGGAGGGTGGTCACCGGGGGTTCCCCTCACGGGCCGGCGGCTCGGCCAGGACGCGGCGCATGTCCCGTACCGCCTGCCAGGTGCCGCGCCAGGTGCCCGTCACCTTGGAGGCGCCGGTGCGCGGCAGGTAGGGGACGTCGTGCTCGGCGATCCGCCAGCCCGCGTCGGCGGCGCGCACGACCATCTGAAGGGGGTAGCCGCTGCGCCGGTCGGTCAGGCCGAGGGCGAGCAGCGGCTCGCGGCGGGCGGCGCGCAGCGGGCCGAGGTCGTGCAGGCGCAGGCCGGTACGGCGGCGCAGCAGCAGGGCGAGCGCGAGGTTGCCCGCGCGGGCGTGGGCGGGCCAGGCGCCCCGGCCCTGGGGTCGTCTGCGGCCGAGCACCAGGTCGGCGGTGCCGGCGCGGACCTCGCGCACGAACGGTTCCAGCAGTGCCGGGTCGAGGGAGGCGTCGCAGTCGCAGAAGCACACGAGGTCGGCGGTGGCG
This sequence comes from Streptomyces viridiviolaceus, assembly GCF_014650995.1. Lineage (GTDB taxonomy): Bacteria > Actinomycetota > Actinomycetes > Streptomycetales > Streptomycetaceae > Streptomyces > Streptomyces viridiviolaceus. The sequence goes on along the minus strand of NZ_BMWA01000004.1, from coordinate 37,905 downwards.
GCGGTCAGGCCGGCGTGGCAGGCGGCGCCGAAGCCCCGGCGCGGCTCGTGCACGACGGTGGCGCCGAGCGCGCGGGCCGTGTCCGCCGAGCCGTCGGTGGAGCCGTTGTCGACGACGAGCGGGCGCCAGCCGGCCGGGACGCGGGCCAGGACCCAGGGGAGGGCCTCGGCCTCGTTCAGGCAGGGGAGCACGAGGTCGACGTCGGGAGCGGGCGGGGCGGTCACGGCCTCACCCTACGAACCGCAAGCGGACGAAACGGACTTCCTGTCCTTGCGAAACGCGGACGGCGCGGACTCCGGCGGCCGGGGGAGCGCCGGGGCCGGCGCGGCGAGAGACGGGATGCACGCATCCGCCGCACGAGGCCACCGCGGGCGGCCCCGTCGGGCGGCAGGTCGTCGCCGGGCACGGGTCGTCTCACTCCCCGCGCAGCCCGGCCCGCGCGAACTCCCGCATCCCCGCGGCGAATCCCACCTCCGGCTGCCAGCCCAGCTCGGTCCGCAGCCGCGAGGAGTCCGCGGTGATGTGCCGCACGTCGCCGAGGCGGTACTCGCCGGTGACGACGGGCCGGGGTCCGCCGTACGCGGCGGCCAGCGCCGCCGCCATCTCGCCCACCGTGTGCGGCTCGCCGCTGCCGGTGTTGTACACCGCGAGTCTCCCCGGGGGCGCCGGTGACTCCAGCGCCGCCAGGTTCGCCGCGGCCACGTCCCGTACGTGCACGAAGTCCCGGCGCTGGCGGCCGTCCTCGAACACCCGGGGCGCCTCGCCCCGGGCGAGCGCGGAGCGGAAGAAGGAGGCGACGCCGGCGTACGGGGTGTCGCGGGGCATGCCGGGCCCGTAGACGTTGTGGTACCGCAGCGACACCGCCGAGGCGCCCGTCGCCCGGGCCCAGGCGGCGGCCAGGTGCTCCTGGGCCAGCTTGGTGGCGGCGTACACGTTGCGGGGGTCGGCCGGGGCGTCCTCCCCGACCAGCCCCGGGACGAGGTCGTCCCCGCACGCCGGGCACACGGGCTCGAACCGGCCCGCGTCCAGGTCGGCGACCGAGCGCGGCCCCGGCCGTACCACCCCGTGCCGCCGGCACGCGTAACGGCCCTCCCCGTACACGACCATCGAGCCGGCCAGGACCAGACGCCGCACGCCCGCCTCGGCCATGGCGGTGAGCAGGACGGCGGTGCCCAGGTCGTTGCGGGAGACGTACTCGGCGGCGTCGGCGAACCCGGTGCCGAGCCCGACCATCGCCGCGTGGTGGCACACGGCGTCCACGCCGGCCAGGGCCCGAGCGACGGCCGCCGGATCGCGTACGTCGGCGCCGGGATCCTCCCGCACGTCGTACCCGACGGGCTCGTGTCCGTGCGTCCGGAGCGCCGCCATGACGTGGGACCCGATGAACCCGGCGCCGCCGGTGACCAGTACGCGCATGGGGACACGCTAGGTCCGCGAGGGCTCCCGCCCCGGTGACCGGCCCGGCACGTCGCCCTCCGCAGGACCGGGCCCATCGTGGCCGGAATCGTGCTCCCTGAACTCCGGGTCAGTAGTGAACAGTGGCGACTGCCGAGGAGACCAAGTGCCTCGGCGTGTTCGAGCCCGTGCAACTCGTCCAACCAGGGAGAAGCATGCGCACCGAGACAGTCCTGCAGAACGACGCCGCCTCCGACCTCGACCTCGACCTCGACCTGCGTGTCTCCGACGTACCGGAGCAGACGCAGCAGTTCGGACAGGGCACGTACACCTCGCCGAGCAGCTACGCCATCGGCACCCGCTGTCCCATCTGCTGCGCGTAACGGAGAACCGGACCGCGCGGGGCGGGGCAGGCACGGCCTGCCCCGCCGTTCCACATCCGAGGGAAGCGATCCGAGGGAAGCGAGGAAGCGGGAACGTTGCGACGGGAGTCCGATCTCTTCGAGGTGCACGAACCGGTGCTGGTGCGGATCGCGAGCCGGCCACGGGACCAGGAGGGCGCAGGGGCCCTCGTCGACGCCGACGATCCCGTACCGGGTGTCCGCCGGCTGGCGGCCGACCCGCTGCTGCGCCAGGCGGTCGAGGTGGCCAGCGGCAGTCTGGCGCTCAGCCTCCGGCAGATCGGTGACGACGCGGGCGTGGCGGCGCTCGGCCGCAAACGTCTGCTCAGCGCCGCGCGGACCCTCACCCGGTACGCGCGGCGGTCCGGCGGACGCCCCACCCCCTTCGGGCTGTTCGCGGGAGTGGGCAGGGCCCGTTTCGGGCCCGTGGCCAAGGCGGGGCCCGCCGGGGCCGGCGAGGTGTCGGTCCGCCTCGACGGCGGCTGGCTGCACCGCAGGGTCCTGGCCTGGCTCGCCGACCCCGGGGTCCGCCGCCGGGTGGACGTCACCCTCAACGACCTGTGCGTGCTCAGGGACGGCCGGCTGACCCTGAGCACGGGGGAGCGGCAGGTCTCGGTCCGCGACACCGCGCTGGTCGCCGCCGTGCGGGAACTCGCCGCCGTCCCCGTCCCCTACGCCGCCCTCTTCGACGAGCTGGCGCGTCGCTTCCCCGCACTCCCGCCCGACCGGCTCGACGCCCAGCTGGGCGGCCTCCTCCAGCACGGCCTGCTGCTCACCTCGCTCACCCCGCACCGCATCGACGACGAGTTGCTGGACCGTATCGAGGCCGCCGTCAAGGACACCCTTCCGGACGCGGCCACGGGCCTGCGCGCGATCCGCTCGGCCGCCGCCGCGCACGAGCAGGACCCGCCCGGCCGGGGCCACGAGTCCTGGCGGACCCTGCTCGACGGCGTGCACCGGCTCGACGCCGCGGGGCGGACCGGGCAGGGCGCGGAGAGCGGCGTGGACCGCCGCCCGCCGGTCCACGTCGACCTGCGGATGCCCGCCGACCTCGTCCTGCCCGACACGGTCGGCGAGGAGGCGCGCCGCTACGCCGCGGCCGTCTGGGCGATGACGCCGGAGTGGACGACCCTCGCGCACCTGCGGGACTACCGGGACCGTTTCATCGAGCGGTACGGCACCGCGTCCGCCGTCCCGCTGGCCGACCTCGTCGATCCGCACCGAGGCCTGGGACTGCCGCCCGAGTACACGGACCCGCCCACCCACACCCGCGAGGGGCCCGGCGACGACGCCGACCGCCCGCGCCGGGGCGTGATCGGCGAACTGGTCCAGCAGGCCGTCCTGGCCGGGGGCGACGTCGAACTCACCGACGAGGACGTGGAGCGGCTGGCCACCGCCGCGGGCCACGACCCCCGCAGCGCCCCGCCCCGGACCCTCGAACTGTGCTTCCAGATCCTCGCCGACAGCGCGGACGCCCTGGAACGCGGCGACTTCCGGCTCCTGGGCAGCCCGCACATCGGCTCCTGGACCGCCGGCGCCACCGCGGGCCGCTTCGCCGGACTCGTCGGCCTCACCGACGAACTCGCCCGGCTGGCAGCACACGCCTCGGACGGGAACTCCATCGCGGCGCAGGTCGAGGTCGCGCCGCACGACCCGCGTTCCCTCAACATCGTCCAGGTGCCGCGGCTGCTGCCGTACCGCATCCCCGTCGGCGTCGCCGACGACCGGAGCGACCCGCACTGCCTGGACTGGCGCACGTTGCTGGTGGCGGCCGGCGCGGACGGCCTGCGGCTGCTGCACGAGCCGAGCGGGCGCCAGGTCAAGCCGGTCTTCCCGCACATGCTCGCCCTCGACACCCAGGCGCCCCCGGTGGCCCGCTTCCTGGCCGACCTGGCCATGGCCCGCCCCCGGGTCTGGTCGGGCTGGGACTGGGCCGGCCTGGACGTGCTCCCCTACCTGCCCGCCATCCGCTACGGCCGGGTCCTCGCCACCCCCCGCCGCTGGCTCCCGGGCCGGCGGCTCCGGGACGCCGCCCGCACCCGCGACGGCTCCACGTGGCAGCGGGGGCTGCGCGAGTGGCGCCGGCGCCTCGCCGTGCCCGACCGCGTGCAGATCGCCCGCAACGACCAGATGTACCCGGTGGACCTGCGCGACCCCTGGGACCAGGACCTGCTGCGCTCCGAACTGACCGCCGCCCAGCCCCGCTTCGTCCTCTACGAGGACCTCACGGCCGACGGTGCCGGCCTGGGCTGGAACGGGGGCCACAGCACCGAGATCGTGGTGCCGCTGGTGAGCACCGGGCGTCCCGCGACGCCCCCGCCCCCCGCACCGCGGACCGGGCGCACCCCGGTCCGGCGCTCGCCCACCCGGATCCATCTCCCGGGCGAGGACTGGCTCTTCGTCAAGCTCTACGCCGAACCGGCCGCCCACGACTCCCTCCTGACCGACCACCTGCCGACGCTGCTGGAGGAGGTGGAGGAGGACGTCGACCGGTGGTTCTTCCTGCGCTACCGGGACCCCGAGCCGCATCTGCGCCTGCGCCTGCACGGCGACCCGGACAGGCTGAACACCCGGGTCCTGCCCCTCCTCGCCCGCCGCACCCGCGGCCTGATCGAGTCCGGCGCGCTGCGCACCATGGGCCTGGACGTGTACCGCCCGGAGACCGACCGCTACGGCGGCGAACGCGCCCAGGAGGCAGCCGAGCGCTTCTTCCGGACGGACAGCCTCTCCGCACTGCTGCAACTGCGCGCCCGTCGCTCGGCGTCCGCGCCCCCACCGGACGACGTGCTCGCCGCCGCGGGCCACGCCGTACTGCTCGACTCCCTGGGCGACTGGGACTGGTGCTCCTGGGTGGACCACACGTTCACCAAGGGCCCGGAGCACGACGCCCACCGGCGCCACCGTGCGTCGGCCGACCGCCTGATCCGCCCCGGCGAGGCCGCGCGTCTGACCGCCGAGGCACTGTCGTCCCCGGCGCTCGCACAGCTGTGGACCGGGACTCCGGAGCCACGCGCCTACGGCCGCCTGGTCCTGGACGCGGCACCGGCCGACCGCGACGAGGCCGTGCTGTCCCTCCTGCACATGCGCCACAACCGCCTGTTCGGCATCGACCCCGCCGCGGAGGCCCGCGGATACGCCGTCCTGCGCGGCGCGGCCCGCGCCCACCTCGGCCGGCGGAAGCACGCAGGGAGGCCCTGATGACCGGCACGACCGCGGCCACCGGCACGACCGCGGCCACCGGCACGACCCGTGCCCCCGCCCGGGCCGACGTACGGGCCCGCGCCCTGACCGTCTCGGCCGGGATCCTCGACCGGCTGGCCGACCCCGCCGCCACCATGGCCGCCACCCGCATTCCCGCCGAAGCCGCCGACGACGGCGTCGGCGAACCCGTGTGGGCCGAACTGACCCTGGGCAGCGGAAGCCCCGGCCTGGCCATGGCCTTCGGCGGAGTGGCCCACAGGGCGGCCGAGCAGATCCCCCGCGCGCACGCCTACCTGGCAGCGGCCACCCGAGCCGTGGCGTCCGGATCCGTCACCCCGAGCGGCGTCTTCAAGGGGCCGGGCGCCCTGGCCTTCGCCGTCCTGCTCGCGCACCGCCGCACCGGCGGTTACGTCTCCGCGCTGCGCAGCCTCGACGCCTACCAGCGAGACCTCGTGCGCACGGTCCTGCCCCCTGCCACGGACGCCCCGCTGCCCACCATCGGCCACTACGAACTGGTCCGCGGGCTCACCGGAGTGGGCCGCTACCTGCTGGCCCGCGCGGAAACCTGTGGCGAGGCCCTGGAAGGCGTCCTCGGCCACCTGATCCGCCTGGCCCGGGGCACCGTCGAACACCGAGGGCACCGCGTGCCGCGCTGGTGGGCCCTGGACGCTCCGCGCATCGGCTCGGAGGACGCGTTCCCGGACGGGCACCTCAACCTGGGCGTCTCGCACGGCGTGGCGGGGCCGCTGGCCCTGCTGTCCCTCGCCTGGCAGCAGGGCGTCAGGCTTCCGGGCCATCAGGAGGGCATCGAATCGACCGCCGACCTGCTGACCCGCTGGGCGGTCGAGGACCGGCACGGCGTGTTCTGGCCCGGCCACCTCGACCTGGACCAGTGGGCGGCCGGCCCGGACGCGTACGACGAGCCCGCCGGCTGGCCGTCCTGGTGCTACGGCGCCCCGGGCGTCTCCCGTGCCCTGCAGCTCGCCGGCCTGGCCCTGCACCGCGAGGACTGGAGTCTGCTGTCCCGCGCCTCCCTGGACCGCCTCCTCACCCGGCCCCTCGCCGACTGGGGCATCCACGACCACGCCCTGTGCCATGGCTGGGCGGGCGCCCTCCACCAGCTCGGCCGGCTCAACGAGCACTTCGCCGACCCGGGCATCGAGTCCCTCCGGGACCGCCTGGCCACCGAACTGACCGCGGCCTTCGACCCGGACCTCCCCTTCGGTCACCGCTTCACCATGACGGCCGTGCCGTTCGGCTCCGACGTCTCGGGCTACCTGGACGGCGCCGCGGGCGTCGCCCTGGCCCTCGACTCCTACGGCACGGACGGCACCCCCGGTGACTGGGACATGCCGCTGCTGCTGTCCTGACCACGGGTCGGTCGGGCCGGAGGAACGGCCGCGCGTCGCCCCGCCCGGCGCTCACGGCCGGGGCGGGGCCGTGTCGTCGTCACTTCCGGTAGCCGAGGATGGTCATCATCCCGGATTCGGAGTGGTACTGGTTGTGGCAGTGCAGCATCCACAGGCCCGGGTTGTCGGCGTAGAAGTCGATGACGAGTTTCCGGTGGGGCAGTACGTGGGCGGTGTCCTTGCGGGCTCCGGCCGCGTCGATGCCGGTGAGGGCGAAGGTGTGGCCGTGCAGGTGGATGGGGTGCCACATGTGGGTGGCGTTGATGAGGGAGATGCGGATCCGTTCGCCTTCCCGGACCGGGACGCGCTTCTTGATGGAGTACGGCTCGTGGTCGAAGCCCCAGTCGAAGTTCTTCATGCCGCCGGTGAGTTTGATGCGCATCTCGCGGTCCGGTTCGCGGTCGCTGAGGGCGACGGACTCGTGCGGCACGAGCCGTCTGGCGGGCACGATCCGGCCGTCGAGCTCGTCCGGATGCGCGGAGGGGCCGGGGAGTCTCCCGCTGCCGGTGCGCAGGACCGCCAGGGCCCTCGCGCGCTTGCCCTCGGCGAGCGCGACCAGTGGGAACACCCCGTCCTTGGCGGTGACCAGCACGTCGTAGCGTTCGGCCATGCCGAGGAAGAGCGCGTCCGTCTTGCGGTGTTCGACCGGGTAGCCGTCCGTGTGCGTCACCGTCATCTCGTGACCGCCCAGTGCCACCCGGAAGCCCGTGTCGCCCCCGGCGTTGATGATCCGCAGCCGGATGCGGTCCCCGGGGCGGGCCCGGAACACCGTGGGAGCCGTCGGGAGACGGCCGTTGACCAGGTAGAGCGGGTAGTCGACGTTGCCTCCCATGCCGTGCAGCAGCCGGCTGCGGGAGTGCCGCAGGACGCGGGAGGGCCCGGCGGCCCGGCCGGGGCCCGAGGCCTGCGGGCCGCCGTTCCCGGCGTGGCGTGAACCGTCGTGTCCGCTGCCCTCGCCCATGTCCATCGGGCGGACCTTGCCGTTCTGCAACTGCGTGAGCGCGGCGTCCGGGGTGGAGCCGGCCACGCCGTCCAGCCAGTCGTCCAGGACGATGACCCACTCCTTGTCGTAGGACAACGGCTCCTTGGGGTCCTCGACGATCAGCGGGGCGTACAGCCCGCGGTCGAGCTGCATGCCCGAGTGCGAGTGCAGCCAGTAGGTGCCCGGGTGCGCCACGGCGAACCGGTAGGTGAAGTCCGCGCCGGGCTTGATGGAGTACTGGGTCAGGCCCGGCACACCGTCCATGTCGCAGCGCATCCGGATGCCGTGCGAGTGCAGCGTCGTCGACTCGCGCAGATGGTTGGCGAGCGTGAGATCGAGTACGTCGCCCGCGTTGATCCGGATCTCCTTCCCGGGCAGCGTGTCGCCGTACGCCCATGTCCTGACGGTCCGTCCGCCCAGGTCGAGGGACGTCTCGGTGGCGGTGAGCCTGAACCTGCGGAGGGGCCCGGACCCGCGTCTCCTCTCCGCGGCGATGACCTCGGGATCGGACGGGTTGACGTACCCCTTGGGCCCCTTGGGCACGAAGCCGCCGCCGCTGTGCGGGCCGCCGGTGTGACGGGCGGGCCCCGCCCCGGTCCCGGGGTGCGGGCCGGACCCGGTGCAGGCGGTCAGGGCAGCCCCCGAGCCGGCGGCCGCGAGCGAAGCAGCGAGCAAGGTGCGCCGCGTATATGTGTGCATGTCTATATAAGACCTGTTTTGTGGGCTTATATGTGAGATTGGAGACGGCGCGTCTCTTGAACACCACGGCCGTGGACCGTCCGGGCCGCGGTGCGGCGGCCGTCGCACCGCGGGGGCTAGGATCCGGGCCATGGCGCTGACCATGGACCACGTGGACCGGTTCGAGGCGTCCAGGCCCCGCCTGGAGGCCATCGCCTACCGCCTCCTCGGCTCGGCGAGCGAGGCCGAGGACGCCGTGCAGGAGACGTTCCTGCGCTGGCAGGCCGCCGACGTCGACCGCATCGAGGTCCCCGAGGCATGGCTGACGAAGGTCCTCACCAACCTGTGCCTCAACCAGCTCACCTCGGCCCGCGCGCGGCGCGAGACCTACGTGGGCCAGTGGCTGCCCGAGCCGCTGCTCGCCGGGGACCCGATGCTCGGTCCGGCCGACACCGCCGAACAGCGCGAATCGGTCTCGTACGCGGTCCTCGTCCTGCTGGAGCGCCTCTCCCCGGGGGAGCGGGCGGTGTACGTGCTGCGGGAGGCCTTCGACTACCCGCACCGGGAGATCGCCGGCATCCTCGACATCACCGAGGCCGCCAGCCAGCAGATCTTCCACCGCGCCAAGAAGCACGTCGCGGCCGGCCGGGCCCGCACTGCGATCGACGAGGCCGCCGCCCGGCGGATCGTCGACGAGTTCCTCGCGGCCGCCACCAGCGGCAGGACCGAGCCGCTCGTGCGGCTGCTCACCCAGGACGCCGTCGCGATCGGTGACGGCGGCGGGAAGGTCCCGGCCCGCGCCAAGGCGTTCGAGGGCGCCCTCGCGGTCGCGAAGTTCATGCGGGGCCTGTTCACACCCGGCAAGGCCAAGCGCGCCCTGGTCGGCGGCTCGCCCGACGTCTTCGCCGCGACCGCCAACGGCGACCCCGCCGTCGTGGTGGTCCTCGACGGGCGGGTCATCGGCGTCATGTGCCTGGAGGTCACCGCCGAGGGCATCGCCGCGTTCCGCAGCCAGGTCAACCCCGACAAGCTCGAACGCGCGACCGGGCGGTGGGCGGCCTCCGGCCACGGCGAACCCCTGCTCCGCGCCTTCTGACCTCGGTGTGAGGTGCTTCACATCGCGTTCCTGTCAGGAAACGGCGGGCCGTCCGGTTCAGGGGGGCGAACCCGCTGAAGACAGGAGCGCGACATGCAGCACCGCATCATCGTCCTCGGAGCCGGCTACACCGGAGCCATCGTCGCCGGGCGTCTCGCCAGGCGGCTGCACCGCGAGGACGTCGCCATCACCCTCGTCAACGCCGAGCCCGACTTCGTCGAGCGGGTCCGGATGCACCAGCTCGCTGTCGGTCAGGAGCTCAGGCCCCGGCCCTTCAGCGAGATGTTCGCGGGCACCGGCGTCGAACTGAGGCTCGGCAAGGTGACCGGCGTCGACGTCGACCGCGGGACCGTCACCGTCCTCGACGCCGGCGGCGCCGAGGAGCTGGAGTACGACACCCTCGTGTACGCCCTCGGCAGCGGCTGGGACGACCAGGGTGTCCCCGGCACGGCCGAGCACGCCCACGAGATCGCCGGCCGCGCCGGGGCGCTCCGGCTCCGCGAGAGCCTGGCCCGCCTGGACGCCGGACAGCCCGTCGTCGTGGTCGGCGGCGGGCTCACGGGCCTGGAGGCCGCGACCGAGATCGCCGAGGCCCGCCCTGACCTCGACGTCGCCCTCGCCGCGCGCGGCGGCCTCGGCGACTGGCTCTCCCCCAAGGGCGTGCGCCACCTGCGCAAGGTCTTCGGCAAGCTCGGCATCACCGTGCACGAGCAGGCCGCCGTCACCGCCGTCGAGGCCGATCGCGTCACCACCGCGGACGGCACGTCCATCCCGGCCGCGGTCACCGTGTGGACCACCGGCTTCGCCGTCCACCCGATCGCGAAGGCCACCACCCTGGAGGTCACCGACACGGGTCAGATCGTGGTCGACGGGACCATGCGCTCCGTCTCGCACCCGGACGTGTACGCCGTCGGAGACGCGGCCAGGGTGACGGGCCCCGGCGACAAGCCGCTGCGGATGTCGTGCGCCTCCGGCGTCCCCACCGCGTGGCAGGCCGCCGACGCCATCGCGGCCCGGCTGACCGGCGGAAAGCTTCCGGACGTGCCGCTGCGCTACTTCAACCAGTGCATCTCGCTGGGCCGCAGGGAAGGTCTGATCCAGTACGTCACCGCCGACGACCGCGCCGTCCGCGCGGCCCTGACGGGGCGGCTCGCCGCCGTCTACAAGGAACTGGTCTGCAAGGGGGCGGCCTGGGGCGTGGCCAACCCGCTGATCGGGATGCCGACCCGGCGCCGCCGCGTCCTGCGCGAGCCGGCCCCGGCGGGCGCCCGCTCCGCCGTGGGCTGAGTGGGCGCCGAGCTGCCGCACGGGAGCGGCCTCTTCGCACCGCGGGCCGCGCCGCGCCCCGTTGCTTCTCCTGCGCCGCCCCGCGCGCCGTGAACGGCAGTACCAGCCGCGACCGGTGGGCGGCGTCGCGGTAGATCTTGTCGGTGACGGGGCGGCCCACCGGCAGGTGGAAGGCGTCCGGGGGCAGCAGAGCGTTGTGCCCGTCGTCCGGCGGCTCGTCGTCGGACAGCTCCACGACCGGTCCGGGGCCCGGTGGGAACGTCTCCGCGAACGGGCGGACGCGCTTCAGATCGCTGCCGGCTCGGCCGGCACCGCGCGGGTGTGCGGGGTGGTACGGGTCGCCCTCCGTGGTGCGCTCCTCGTCCAACTCCCGGTGCGGGGCCTTGAGGCAGGCGGTCGCGACGAGCCGGCGCTTCCGGGTCGGGGGGCTCGTCCCGCATGCGCCAGGACGGCGATTCCGCCCCGACGCCGCCGACGGCCGCGCCGGGCGGACCGCGGCGCGATGACGTCAGGCGGACGGTCGGCCCCGACTCACGCGGCCGGAACCCGGCCTGAGATCCTTCCGTCTTCCTGTGCCGACGGGCTGCTCGGCTCACCGCCCGTCGACCTGCCGGTAACCATTCACCCAGAACCCAGTAAAGCGACTGACGATTGAAATACATACCATCGCGGGTGTTTCCGCGAATAAGCCGCGGAATCGCGCTCTCCGCGGGGCGCGACCCGCGGGCGAGACTCTGGGCCGTGGCGGGTGCGGCGACCCTCGGATTCCTCATCGCGCTGGAGATCGCCGCGCGTCGCTACGGCCTGCCAGGGCCGATCACCAACCAGGCGAAAGAAGTGATATTCGCCCCCAAATCGGGGCCTTTGCTGTACGCCAGTATGGCGTTGATGATGGTGGTGCTCACCTGGCGGCAACGGTTCGTCGCGGCCGCTGTCGCGATCGGCGTCGACGTCGTCTTCGCGCTGGTGCGGTGGGCGGCCGGTGCCAGGGTGACCGACGGACACTCCTTCGGCAACGGCGCGTTGTGGGTGATCCTGGGCTGCGCGGTCCTCGCTCTCACGCGCCGCACCGGCCGGGAACGGGTCCTGCTGCTGAAGGGCGTCGGGCTGGGCCTGTTGCTGGTGGCCGGCCGCAAGACGGGCGATGCCTGGCTGCTGATCACGTCGAAGACCCGTCCGGCGGTGCTCGACCAGTACGTGGCGACCGCCGACCACGCGCTGGGCGATCCGTCGTGGCTGGCGGGCCGGATCGTCAGGGCCGCGGGCCCGGTCGGCGCCCACGTCCTCGACTGGGTCTACGTCCAGCTCGCGGTGGCAGCGGTCGTCGTCGCGCTGTACCAGCTGCGCAACGTGGCGGTCGACCGCCGCTTCCCGCGCCATCACCTCGTACGCACCTTCCTGGTGATCGGCCTCGTCGGGCCGGGCATCTACATGATCTACCCGGTGGTCGGACCGGTCTTCGCCTACGGCACCGGCGCGTTCGGCACGGGCGGCGAGCAGTGGGCCGTGGCCAACCTGTGGCCGGACACGCTGCCGCCTCTCGTCACCCCGCACCCGGTGATGTACGACGGGATCACGCCCCGCAACTGCATGCCCAGCCTGCACACGGCATGGGCCACTGCCATCTTCATCCATTCCCGCAAGGGGCCACGGATCCTGCGCTACGCAGGAACGTTTTGGCTCGTCGCGACGCTCGGCGCGACGCTGGGATTCGGCTATCACTACGGCATAGACCTCCTCGCCGGCGTGGTGTTCGCGGTCACGATCGAGGCCGCGCTGCGCTCCCTCGACCGCGGCTGGGACCGGGCGGGAATCCAGCTCGTCGCTCACGGGACGGCGGTCTTCGCCGCGCTCTTGTCGGCGGCGCGCTTCCTGCCGGTGCTCATGGCTCAACATCCGTGGGTTTCCGGACCACTTCTCATTCTGGCGACGGCCTCGGTGGTCCACGGCTACGTGCGGACCGCCAGACGATGGGAACCGAAGGCCGCGGCACCGGCACAGCAACCGGGACCGCAACTCGAACCCGCCTGAGGCGGGCCGCACGGTCCGCCTCAGGGCTGTGCGGGCGGCGGGGCCGTCTCCCGCAGGACGAACGCCGCCTCCGTCGTGCGGCACAGCGCCTGCACGGCGTGGCGCAGCGAGCGCCAGGAGGCCAGGCCGAGGAGGACGCCGACCGGGGCCGCGGGCCACCACCAGGCGCCGAGGACCGTGAACGCCGCGCTCCAGGCGAGGGCCTCGCAGGCCGCGTCGTAGGCGTCACGGGCCTCGGCGAGCGCGGCGCGGGGCGGATCGGCGGCTCCCAGGAGGAGTGCGGTCCAGCCGCTGACGACGTCCCCGCCGGTCCCCCTCCTGATGTTCGCCTCGGTGAGACGGAGCCGGTCACCCGACCAGGTCGGTGACTGGGGTGGCCCTGCGGTTCGGGCGCGGGCCGCCCGCGCGTCGAGCCGGTCGGCGCGCAGCGCGTGACCCGCGGCGCGTGCCCGCACGGAGTCCCTGGCCAGGGTGTCCGGCTCCACCCAGCGCCGGGTCCGCCACGCCTTCAGCCGCCGGCCCGCCGGCTGCAGCCACCACGGCCAGGCCCCGGACGCCAGTGCCCCGATGGCGGCCGCGGCGTACGGCACCGCGAACGCGGCCCCCACCACCGGCACCGCGAAGAGCACGACCGAGGCGACGGCGTCCGCGGAGAGACCGCCGCCCGTGCGCAGTGCGGCGGCGATCCGCTCGCGGGCGAGAGCGACGTCGTTCCAGTGGCTGTGGCCCAGCTCCCCGCCGCCGACGACCGCGACCACGACGAACAGCGCGGCGGGCAGGAGCCGGCGCAGGAACCACCCGTCGGGTATGCGCTTCTGCAGCTCGATGAGCAGGCCCACAGGCGTCAGCCGTCCACCAGGCGCATCGGTCCCCCGCCCAGGTCGCAGACCGGGGTGGGCGCCGCGGCCGCGTCCCGCAGCTCGACCCGGGCGCAGCGGCGCGTGGGACAGACCCAGCCGGCCGACTGCGGGGTGGGGGCGCCCGGCCAGTCGCCCACGCCCATGGTGGCGGGCAGGCCGAGCCCGTTCGGGACCCCGGCCGACTCGACCGCGTCGTGCAGGGCGCGCACGGCGTCCCGCCACTCGGTGCCGGCCGGGTCCGCGTCCCGTACGACCGGGAAGGCCGACTCCCAGACGGTGGGGGCGACCAGCGGGCGCAACTCCTCGACATTGCGGCACAGGTATTCCACGGCGCCCTCGTACACCCTGCGCGCTTTTGCCCCGGCCCCCACGGCGGCCTCCCTGAATGCCCGGAGAAACAACGTCCTCTGACAGTCAGTCAGACTAATGTAGGAGCGATGTCCGAGCTCCGGGAACGAGTGGTCGCACGCGTCGTCACCGCTCAGGACGCCCGCGACCCCGCGGCCCTGCGCGGTCAGGACGCGGTGGCCGACGCGCTGGCCCTGCTGCGGGAGGCCGCGCCCTCGCCCGAGGGGCAGGTCGACCTGGACTCGGTCGCCGCCGTCCTCTGGACCTTCTGGTGCCGCCACCAGGGCGCCGAGGACCCCGACGCGGCGCAGAACCTGGCGGTCGTGTCCGGCACGTTCGGCTTCCTGGCCCCGCGCCTGTCCGAGGAAGCCCGGTTCCCCGAGGCCCTCCTGGAGGGCTTCGACCCCGCCGATCCGTCCCACGACGCACGGTTCGCCCACCTGATGAGCTCGGCGTACGCCGACGCCGTGGTCAACGGGCCCCAGCAGGAGAGCGTCACCGCTCTCGAGACCGCGCTCGCCTGGTCGGACACCTCGTTCGAGTACGTCCGGGCCGACGACCACGTGGGCTTCGTGGAGCTGGCGCTCCACGCCCACGAACTCCACCTGACGCGCTTCCGGCTGGCCGCGGAGCCGGACGCGCTGGCCGCGGCGGCCCGGTACGGCAGGGCGGTGTGCACGCGGCTCGCCTCCGCCGGACCGGGCCTGTTCGATCCCGACGGGGCGCGGACCGCCGCCGCGGCCGCCCTGCGCACGGTGGTGGACGCGGCACGGCTGCTCGGCACGCCCCGGCTCGCCCTCGTCGAACGGCTGGTCGCGGCCGCACCGGACGGCGCGCTCACCCCGGACACCGCCGAAGGGCTGCGCTTCCTGCGTCTGCTGGACGCCCAGCCGCTCGCCTGGCCCGGCGAACGCGACCTGCGCGTCGGCGCGGCCATCGCCGACGCGGGCGGTGCCGAGCACGACGCGGGCCGCATCGCCTGCGCCGTACGGCGACTGCGTGCCGCCCTGGCCGCCACCCCCGTCGGCCACCCCGCACGCCCCCAGGTCACCGCCGCGCTCGGCAAGGCGCTCGCGGCCTTCGCGAGGGAGCGCGAGGACGAGGCGGCGGCCGTCGAGGCCGTGGAACTGCTCGACTCCGTCGGGGCGGTGAGCGGCGAGCTCCGCGAGACCCTCGCCGCGTACCGGGAGCTGGAGGAGCTGAGCCGGAGCGACGATCCCGCCGACCTGGAGCGGCTCCGGCCGCTGCTGCGGCACTACGCCGAGCGGGGCCGGGAGCGCGCCGCACGTGCCGGCGGCCCGGTCGACATCGACCTGGAGATCGTCGCCCTGGCCGCCGGCTTCCGGCCCGACGACTCCTCCGACGAGCGGATCGCCCGCTACCGCACCGCCCTCGCCGCCCTCCCCGCCGGCCGGCCCCACCGCCACGCCTACGTCGCCGTACTGGCCGCGCTCACCGGGGCGCGGGCCCAGGCGCTGCGGAGCACCGCACCCGCCCGCGCGGACCTGTACGCGGCGGAGTCCCGCGAACTGACCGAGGAGGCCGCGGCCGGCGCTCCGGGCGGTTTCCCGGCGCCGGACCTGCTGCGGCGGGGCCTGTTCGAGGCCGCCCTGCCCGTCGCCCTCATGGCGGTCACCACCGGTGGCGAGGAAGGTCCGGGCGGCCCGGACGACGACGAACTGCGCACGATGGCGGAGCTGCTGACGCGCATGGACGACGTCCGCCTCGACGGCCGCGAGACCCTCGACGCCGACATCGGGATCGTCCGGGAGCTCTTCGACGGTCTCGACGAGGACGACGCCACCGTGCGCCCCTACCTGGCCGCCGTGCTCGGCGGCGCCCTGTCCGCCCGCTCCGCCGACCGCGCCGACCCCGCATCCCTCGCGGAGGTCGTCGAGCTGCTGCGCTACGCCCGCTCCCACGCCGCCGACCTGCCGGGCGAGTTCCACCGGATGCTCGCGGACGCGCTCACCACCCTGTCGTCCGTCAGCTTCGACGCGGAGGGCGCGCGCGAGGCGGCGGCCCTGCTCGCCTCGGCGGCGGGCACGCCCGGCATCCCGGCGGCCGAAGGGGAGCCCCGGCCCGGCGATCCAACGCTGTCCGAGACCGACAAGGAGGTCCTGTCGGCACGTACCGAGCTCCACAGCGCCCTGCAGAACTACCTCTTCGGCCACGAACCGGCCCAGCTGGAACGGGCCCGGCGGATCGCCCGCAGGATGCGGGACGTCATACGCGCCGCGCCCGCGGGGGACGGCCTGGTCCGGTACGACCTGATGGGCGACGCCTACGTCGACCTGGTGGAGACCGTCGGCCCCGGCGGCGGCCCCCGCCCGGACCTCGGCGACGCCGTGCTCGACCAGTGCCGGGAGACCTTCGCCAAGTGCCACGCCGGGCACCCGATGCGGCCGATGACCGCCATGACGCTCGCCCGGGCACTCGCGCAGCGGTCCGTCGCACTGCGCGCCACCGAACCGGAGCGGGCCCAGGCCCTGCTGGCCGAGGCGGACGAGCTGAGCCGCGTCCTGTCGGAGGAGACGCCCCGGGGAGCCCCGGTCGACGTGGGCGCCACGATGCGCATGTTCCTCGACCTCATCGGACGGGGCCGCCTCCCGGAGGTCACGACCACCACGGGCGCCCCCCGGCCCCAGGGCGCCCCCGCCACCCCGGAGGACTTCCTCACCGCCCTCCTCGCGCCCGTCCGGGCACGCCTCGACGGCATCGCGGACCCCGCGGCGTGGCGTGATCCCGCGATCCCGGTGTGGGTACGGGCTCACGGCGAGATCGGTGCCGCAGCCGGTGAGCTGGGCCGGGAGCAGCCCCGGGTCGACCTCGCCCTGGCCCATCTCGAAGCGGGCGTCGAGGCCATGGCGGGCATCACGGACCGGGGTAGCGACCAGGCGTCCGCGGAGCACGGTCTGTCGACGTTCGAGGGGGACATCCGGTCGATCGTCGAGCTGGTCCTCAACCACCTCGTCGGCCGCGAGCTCCCCGCCCGACCGGCGACCCCGGAACAGGCACCGCGCGGGGCCGAGGCGGGGGACAGCGCGCCCGGGCCGGGTGTCCTCGCGCGGACGGCCGAAGGACCCGACGTCGACCGCGCCGCCGAACTGCTGGAACGCGGCCGCGGTCTGCTGCTGGCCCGGCGGATCGAGGCCCGCGCCGACATCGGCGACCTGCGCTCGGCGCACCCCGCGCTGGCGGACGAGTTCGAGCGGCTGACCGAGCAGCTCGAAGCGCGGCCCGAGACGTCCGCCGCCGGTGACGCCGAGTGGGCCCGGCTCGCCGGCCTGCGCGCATCCAACGAACTCGACGACGTCGTACGGCGCATCCGCACCCGGCCCGGCTTCGAAGGCTTCCTGCGCCCGCTCACCGCCGAGGAGCTGCGCGCCCTCGCGGCCGACGGTCCCGTCGTGGTCCTCAACCACGGCCGGCGCTCGTGCCACGCCCTCGTCGTCACGCACCGGTCGATCACCGCCCTGCCCCTGGACGCCGGGGCCGACGAGATCGCCGACACGGCGCGGCGGCTGCGCGATGCGGTCGACGCCATCAACGCGCAGGGCACCGCCAGACCCTCCCCGCTCCGGCTCGTCGCCGCAGGCAACACGGTCCGCGAGACGCTGGCGTGGACCTGGCACAAGATCGTGCGCCCGGTGCTGGAGCTGGCCGGGTCGGCGGACCCCGTCCCCCGGCACGGCGAGTGGCCGCGCATCTGGTGGGTCCCGACCGGGCCCTTCAACACCCTGCCGCTGCACGCGGCCCAGTGCACGGCACCCGACTGCGCGCTCGACGGCTGCGGGGCCGCGCTCGACACCGTGGTCTCGTCGTACGTCCCGGGCCTGCAGACCCTGGCGTACGCCCGTGCCCGCGCCCGGCGGCGTGACGCGGCCGACCACGGCGGCGCCCTCCTGGTCGCCGCGCCCGAGGACGACCTGCCCGGCGTCGCGGCGGCCGCCGCCTACGCCGCCGAACTCCTCGGCGCGCGCCCGCCGCTGGTCGGCCCGGCAGCCACCCGGCAGGCCGTGCTCACCGCGCTGCACGAGGCCACGTGGGCCCACTTCGGCTGCCACGCGGCCACCGACCCGACGGAGCCCTCCGGCGCCCTGCTGCACCTGCCCGGCGGCGAGCCGGTGTCGGTCCTGGAGATCTGCCGGACCCGCCCGCGCTCGGCGCAGCTCGCCTTCCTGGCGGCCTGCGGCACCGCACGCACCGCCGAACGCCTCACGGACGAGGCCATCCACATCACGAGCTCCTTCCTGCTGGCCGGCTTCCCCACCGCGGTCGGCACCCTGTGGGAGATCGACAGCATCCACGCGGACCACATGACCCGCGACTTCTACCGGCGTACGACAGCCGCCGGCACCCCCGGCGCCGCCTACGCCCTGCACGACACGGTCCGCCAACTGCGCCGCCGCGTCCCCGACCGCCCGCACCTGTGGGCGGCGTACGTCCACGCGGGGACATAGAGGGCACGCCGCCTCAGGACGACCCGGCGACCACCGGAGCCTCGCCTTCGGAACTCCGAAGCCGGGAACGGACTTCGCGGGAGTACTGGACGGCTTCGCGTGTGAAAGCCCTCAACGGGATGACCTCTGGCGGTCACGACCCGGCACCCGGTCACGCGGCGGCGAGGGCTCCGCTGATCTTGCGGCTCATCTCGGCCATGGCGGGGCCGGGCTCGCCCGTGCGGGCCCGGACGGCTGCTTCGACGGCGACGCCGACGACGCTGCGGAAGTTCTCGGCCTCGGCCGGGTCCTGCTTCCTGAGCAGGACCATGGCCGCGGTCAGGGCCGGCAGCACGTGGTCGGCGAGTTCGGCCACGGACTTGCCGTTCAGGTTCTCGATCTTCGACTTCTCGGCCAGCACGTGCCCGATCGGGCCGGTCGCGGAGGCCAGGGCGATGCTGCCGTGGGTGGCGACCTTGTGGGGCGAGCCGGCGGCGTCGGCGGCGGCCATGAGCGAGACGGCGCCGTAGGCGGCGGTCCGGAGGGTGAGCTTGTCCTGGGCGCTGAGGGTGATGGTCATGGTGGTGTGCTCCTTGGATTCTCCGCGGCCCCCGGGTGGGGCTCGCGTCGCCTTCGTTCTGGTACGGAGCTTGCACCCACCGGGTTTCACGACGCCCTCACAGCGCTTTCAGCGGACGAATGGGCGCCCAGACGCGCTGAAACCGGATCGGCACCCACCCCACGACGCGCCTGCGGACCACCAGCCTTGGGCCGACGCTCTGGCTGGGTCTTGCTTCACGGCCGGTTACGCCACCGGGGCCCCTGTGCCGGGGCTGACAGGACCGATCGGAGCTGTCTGCGCGACCTGATGCCGAGCTTGGCGAAGATGTTGCCGAGGTGCCACTCCACCGTGCGGGGGCTGATGAACAGCTGGGCGCCGATCTCGACGTTGGTGTGGCCGTCTCTGGCCAGCCTGGCGATCTGGGCCTCCTGGCCGGTGAGCTCTGCACCGGTGCCGACCGTTCGCTTGCGCACGGTCTCCCCGGTCGCCATGAGCTCCCTGCGGGCACGCTCGGCGAAGCCGTCGGCTCCGATGCCGCTGAACGTCTCATGAGCGGAGCGCAGTTGTGCGCGACTGTCCTGGCGGCGGTTCCGGCGGCGCAGCCACTCGCCGTACAAAAGGCGGGCGCGCGCCAGGTGGACGGTGACCCGGCATCGTTCCAGACGCTCGATCGCCTCCTGGTAGAGCGCATCGGCGATGTCGCCCCGGTCCTCGCTCAGGAGCGCGCGCGAGGAAGCCTCCGCGCCAAGGGCCCAGTTGGTTCCACTGGCGCGCGTTCTTTCAGCGAGCTGTTCCAGCGCGGGCACGGCGGCTCCCGGGTGCCCGCTGCGGACGGACGCCTCGATCAATTCGCCCAGCGCCCAGCCGTAGAATCCCAGATCCTCGTGCCGGCACGCGCGCCTCGCGGCCGACAGGGCGTCCTCGTAGCGGCCGAGGCCGTTGTAGAGCACCGCATACGCATACTCGGCAAGACCGAGTGAGCGTCCCTCGCCCCGCGAAACCACTTCCTCGACGGTGCTCGCGATGAGGTCCAACGCCTGAGACTCCCGTCCCCGCAAGGCAGCGAGCACCAGTGACGTGTACATCATGGGCGTGCCGCCGGTCGCCTCCGAGATCGCCGTCGCCTCGTCGATCAACGCCGCCGACGTGTCGAGATCGCCGGCATGCGCGTGGAAACAGGCCTGATAGGTCAGAGCCATCGGGAGGACGGCGAGCGCACCTGCTTCGCGGGCGATGCCGACGGCGCCAGTCGCCAGCTCCTGCCAGGCCTCGTCGTCCCACAGCTCCGGAGCGAGAGGCTCGGGTGTCACTCGGAACGCCAGCCACAACCAGTGCCTTTCCGCGTCTGCCGGGCCGGACCTCTGCTCCTGCCGGACGGTGTGCAGCGCACGTCTGAGGGCGTCGACGCCGGCGGCGTGGCCATCGATGACCAAACCGGTCATGGCATCCAAGAGGATGTCGACCGTCCGCGGCGGTGAGGAAGGCGGCGGCCCGGCGCGAACCGCCTGGGCCACCTCCCGCTGCCCGGGTCCCTTGCTCAGACGACCGGCGAAGACCGCCGCGCCGACCGCCTCCAGCAGAGTTTCGCGGGCAAGGGCGGCGTCGAGGGGCGCCAGCCGGTGGGCAGCATCGAGCAGCAGCCGGGGCGCGCCCCCTCCGCGTACTCGGGAGAACACCAGCCGGGCTCGCAGCCGCTCGAGCCGGGCCTGCTGCAGGTCGTCCAGTGGGCCGGCCTCCGCGGCTGCCAGCAGGTTGTCGGCCTGGTCGGCTGCGCCGGCGTCGATGTGGGCCTGAGCTGCAGCCAGTGCACGGGCGACGCGGCGTGCGGGGTCGGGTGTCAGCTCCGTCGCCCGCCGCAGGAAGGAGGCTGCCGCAGCTGCGCCGCCCCTGCCTTGGGCCCGCTCGGCCGAGCGCTCCAGGTCGGCGGCGACCCTCTCGTCGGGCCGGGAGGCGGCGTGAGCGCGGTGCCACGCCCTGCGGTCAGGATCAACGCGGGGATCGGTTGCCTCTGCCAGTGCGTGATGCGCCGCCCGGCGTTCAGGCGCGGACGTCCTCTGGTAGATGGCCGAGCGCACCAGGGGATGGTGGAAGCGCACTCCGACCCCGAAGTCGACCAGGCCTGCGACTTCTGCCGGCACTGCGGCGTCCGCCGGGATTCTCTGCAGACCGGCCGCACGCCACAGCAGCTCCACGTCTCCGGTCGGCTCTGCAGCAGCGCTGAGCAGAAGCCGCTGGCTGTCGTGCGGCAGTGACCGGAACTGCTGATGAAAGGCGTCCTCCAGGCACCTCTCCACGGGGCGCGTGCCGGGAAGCCAGAATCCGCCCGCGAGATCGGCAGGCGCGAGCGCGCGTGGCAAGGTCAACAAGGCCATCGGGTTGCCGTGTGCTTCGGCCACGATCCGGTCCCGTACCAGCGGGTCGAGCGGCACCCGGACGGCGGACGTCAGCAGGGCTCGTGCGTCGTGCTCGCCGAGGCCCTCGACGGTCAGCTCGGGCAGACCCTCCAGCTCACGATCGTCGTAGGAGTCCCGCACGGCGAATATCAAGGCCACCGGTTCGGCCATCAGCCGCCTGGCGGCGAACGCCAGTACCTGCAGGGATCCGTCATCGAGCCACTGCGCGTCATCGACGAGACAGGCCAGCGGGCGGTCACCAGCGGCGCCGGCAAGCAGATCGATCACCGCCAGGCCCACCAGGAACCGATTCGATGCCTCGCCCTCACGTAGTCCGAAAGCTACGGAGAGTGCGTGGCGCTGCGGTGGGGGCAGCCGATCGAGCCGGCCCAGCATGGGTGAGCAAAGCTGATGGAGGCCTGCGAACGGAAGCTCCATTTCCGACTCGATGCCCGCGACGCCGACGGTACGGAACCCGACGGCTCGGCCCGCTGCGTAGTCCAGCAACGCGGTCTTGCCGATCCCTGCCTCACCACGCAGAACCAGGACCGCGCTGCTGCCCGACCGCGCCGTGGCGAGCACCTGCTCCAACGCGGCCAGTTCTCTGCCGCGGCCCCGGAGTGCGACGTGCGAATCGATGGCTGGCATGCCCATGAGTCGATCTTTCCGCTGCCACTTTGTGCGCTGATGCGATCTTATTTCCCTTCTGGGTTCCATGGGAGTCATGCGGACTCTGTCCCGCCCCGGGTCCGGCCACGGGATGGTTCCCCGGGGTTTCCCCTGGGGCGATGCACGTCGGGCCGGTCGAAGGTGGACGAACCGGCGGCACGGCGTCGCCGGCCACCGCAAGCCGGTGAGCACAGCAAGGAGACCCCCCACATGCCAGACACTTCCGCAGTGCCGGAGATACGGCCGTTCACATTCGAGTTCCCCGAGTCGGAGCTCGAGGACCTGCGCCGGCGCATCGAGGCCACTCGTTTCCCGGAGAAGGAGACTGTCGCGGATCAGTCGCAGGGCACGCAGCTCGCAACGGTCCAGGAGCTCGCGCGCTACTGGGCGACGGAGTACGACTGGCGCAAGGTCGAGGCGAAGCTGAAGGGCCTGCCCAACTTCATCACCGAGATCGACGGGCTGGACATCCACTTCATCCACGTTCGCTCGAAGCACGAGAACGCTCTGCCGCTGATCGTGACCCACGGTTGGCCGGGCTCGGTCATCGAGCAGCTGAAGCTCATCGAGCCGCTCACCGACCCCACGGCCCACGGCGGCGACGCCTCGGACGCGTTCCATGTGGTGATCCCGTCGATGCCTGGCTACGGTTTCTCCGGCAAGCCGACCTCGACCGGCTGGAGCCCCGAGCGCATCGCACGCGCCTGGGCCGAGCTGATGAAGCGCCTCGGTTACACCAGGTACGCGGCCCAGGGTGGCGACTGGGGTGCGATCGTCGTCGACGAAATGGGCGTGCAGCAGCCCGAAGGGCTGGTCGGCATCCACACGAACATGCCGAAGGTGGTGCCGCCCGACATCGAGGCGGCCATCATCGCCGGCAACCCCCTGCCGGCCGACGTCGTCCTCGCCAACGACGAGGAGAAGCGCGCCGTCGAGCAGCTGGACTTCATGTACCGGCACGCCTACTACGCCTACCTGATGGGGTCGCGCCCGCAGACGCTGACCGGGCTGGTGGATTCCCCGGTCGGCTTGGCGGCCTTCATGCTCGACCACGACGCGAAGAGTCTCGATCTGATCTCGCGGGCCTTCGCCGGGCAGGAGGAAGGCCTGACGCGGGACGACGTCCTCGACAACATCACGTTGTTCTGGCTGACGAAGACGGCGGTCTCTGCCGCCCGTCTCTATGCGGAGAACAGGCACCCGTTCTTCGGCGTGAGGGGCGTCACCCTACCGGTCGCTGCGAGTGTCTTCCCCGACGAGATGTACCAGGCCCCCAAGAGCTGGACGGAGCAGGCGTACCCGAATCTCATCCACTACAACCAGCTCCCCAAGGGCGGCCATTTCGCGGCCTGGGAGCAGCCGGAGTTCATGGTCGGCGAGCTCCGCACGGGCCTCCGCTCGCTTCGCTAGCTGCTGACCATCTGCGGGCCTTCACGAGGGGGCAACGCTCTGAGCTGACTCCAAGGCCGGTTCCGTGCGCACGGACAAGGCCCACAACAGAGGACCGGACCACCCGTCAGTCTGAACAGCCTTCCGGGTTGTCCGGTCGCACAAGCTCTGCTCAGGATCCCGGTGCCGACCGTGCCGGGGCAGTTGGCGCCCTCCGGTGCGGGCGGATGCTGCTGCAACTCCGCGTAGGCGTGGCGAGTTGAAGTGGCTCAGCGAGTCCTTCGCGGTATGCCGCCCGCCTTGAATCAGCGAAGCGGCTTCGATGATGAACGTCGGCCTCGCGGAGTTGTGCCGGGTGGGCCGGCGGACCCCCGGTCCGGGACGTCTCTAGGGTCGTCGCAGGAGCCCCCTCTCCATGGCCACCACCACCGCCCTCGTCCGGTCGTTCACATCGAGCTTGGCGAACAGACGCAGCAGGTGTGTCTTCACCGTGGCTTCGCCGATGACGAGGCGTCTGCCGATCTCGGCGTTGGTGAGTCCGTCGGCCACCGCGCCCAGGACCTCGGTCTCACGGTCGGTCAGCGGTTCCTGGGCTGGTCGGCGCATCCGCGCCACCAGCTTCGCGGCGACCCGGGGAGCGAGCACCGTCTCACCGCGTGCCGCCGCGTGGACGGCGTCGACGAGCTGTTCTCGCGTGGTGTCCTTGAGCAGGTAACCGACGGCACCGGCCTCCACCCCGCGTTCGATCTCCGCGTCCGTGTCGTACGTCGTCAGGATCAGGACCCGGGTGCGCGGATACCGGGCGACGATCTCGGTCGTCGTCGCCACCCCGTCCAGCACGGGCATCCGCAGATCGACCAGGGCGACGTCGGGGTCGTACCGCTCCACGAGGTCCAGCGCCGCACGCCCGTCCCCCGCCTCACCGACGATCTCGATACTGTTCTCGTCGGCGAGCAGGGCGACGACCCCGGCGCGCATCACGGTGTGATCGTCCACCACGACGATGCGCACAGCCCCCTCGCTCATGCCTCCACCTCGTCCGCCATGGGGATCACCGCGAGGATCCGTGTCCCGTCGCCCACCGAACTCGTCACCGTGAGCCTCCCGCCCAGTTCCGCCAGTCGTTTGCGCATGCCGTCGAGTCCAAAACCCGTCGACTCCTCCACCACGAATCCGGCTCCGTCGTCGGTGATCTCCAGCTCCACCCCGTACGGCCGCCGGACCAGCACGACGCCGACCGTGGACGCGCGCGCGTGCTTGCGCACGTTGGCCAGGGACTCCTGAGTGCAGCGCAGCAGCGCGATCCGGGTCTGCTGGTCGCAGTCGAGGTCTGCCAGGTCCGCGTCCACGGTGAGCTCGGTGTCCTCCGCGAAGCGGTCCAGCGTGCGGCGCAGCGTCTGCGCCACCGAACCGGACTCCTCACGGCCCGGACCCGGCTGCCCGGCCGAGGCGACCAGCTCACGGGCCTCGGCGAGGTTCTCCCTGGCGGTGGATTCGATCGACCGCAGCTGCTGGACACTGCGTGCCGGATCCTCGGACATCCCCGCCCGGGCCGCCTCCGCGAGGACGATGATCGACGCGAAGCCCTGTGCGAGCGTGTCATGGATGTCCCGTGCGATGCGTTCCCGTTCGTCCGCCGCGCCCTGGCGCTGGTGCGCCTCGGAAAGACGCGCCTGCGTGCGCTCCAACTCCTCGATGAGCCGGGCCCGTTCGCTGCTCTGTGCGACGACCGAGTGTGCCCACAGGCCGATCAGTACGCCCACCGCGACCACGATCAGCGTGGACACCAGCGTCTCGCCGAAGAACTCCGCCGACCAGCCCTGCCGGACCAGGCTGCCGGCCACCGTGGCGCCGGTCGCGAGCCCGAGGAATCCCATCGAGGCCCTGGGAGTGTGCCCGAACATCCAGTAGTGCGGCAGCGTGACCATGAACAGCGCCGCATAGCTGCTGCCCAGATACGCCAGCCCGCCGAGCGCGAGGACGAGCACCGACAGGTACACCTGCGGACGTACCACGGGATTCCGAGGGAAGCGGTCGAGCAGCGCGTAGCACAGCACCACGCAGCCGAGCAGCGCGAGCGCCTTGTACTTGCTCCCGCCGGGCGGAGCCGTTGTCACCAGCCCGACGGCCATCGCACCGAACAGCACCCAGCACACCGTGTTCCACCGGCGCAGCGACGTGGCCCAGAAGGCGTCGGCCGACGGAGCGGTCAGAGCAGTCATGACCATCAACGTACGTCGGCCATCGGCCGCCCGTCGGACGTTTCGGCCGAGGCCGCTGCCGTGCGCACCGCTGCCCGCCCGGGCCACCAGCTCGCATCCCCGAGCAGCAGCATCGCCGAGGGCAGGATCATGATGTGGACGACGAACGCGTCGAGCAGCACGGCCGCGGCGAGGACGAAGCCGATCTGCTTCATCTCGATGATGTGCAGGAAGACGAAGCTCACGAAGACGGTCGTCATCACCACCGCCGCGCTCGTCACCACGCTCGCCGACCGGCGGATTCCGTCGAGTACGGCCTGCCGCGTCGGTACTCCTGCGAGCACGGCCTCACGGATCCGGCTCACCACGAACACCTGGTAGTCCATCGACAGGCCGAAAAGGATCACGAAGAGGAACAGGGGCACGCGCGATCCGATCGAACCCGTGGAGTGGAAGTCCAGCACGTCCTCGGCCCAGGACCCCTGGAAGACCAGGACGAGAAGCCCGAGTGCCGCCGCCGCGGACAGCAGGTTCAGTCCGACACCGATCAGACCCAGCACCACCGAGCGGAACGCGTACGTGGTCATCGCGAAAGTGACCAGCAGCAACGCCGCCAGCACCAAAGGGAGTTTGCTGTTCTGGTGGGCGGGATAGTCGGCGTACCGGGCCACGTCCCCGCTCACGCCGAACTCCGCCCCGGCGACCCGGCCCACGGTCGCGGGCAGGTAGTCCTTCCGCAGGTGGTCGAGGGAGTCGTACGCCTGGTCGGAGTTGCCCAGGTACGGCACCTTCAGCTCGAGCGTGCTGATCCGCCGGTCGTCGGAGGTCCGGACGCGCGAGGCGCCGGCGAACAGCGGGTCGTCGCCGGCGCGCCGGGCCAGCTCGTCAAGGGCCCTGGCGACCTCGCCGGCGCGCGCGGCCTCGGCCCGTACGACGACCTGGTGCGTGACCCGGAGTTCCGGGAACGCCTCGTTGAGCCGGTCGTACACGCGCATGGCGGGGATGTCGCGGGAGTGTGTGTCCCGGCTCATCTCCGTGATCTTCAGCCCGGCCAGAGGGGTGACGAGCGCGAGCATGGCGAGCACGGAGACGCACAGGGTGGCCAGAGGATGCCGGCTCGCGGGTCGCAGCAGAGCGGCCCACACGCGTCCACCGCCCTCGCCCCGCACCCGCCGCGCCGGCTTCCCGCGCTCGGCGCGGCGCCGCACCCCGCGCTCCTGCCTCTGTCCGAACTTGACGAGGAGCGCGGGCAGCGCCGTCAGCGAACTCGCCACCGCGACAAGGACGACCACGATCGTGCCGGTGGCCAGCGAGGAGAAGATGACATCGGCGGCCAGGTACAGGGTCGCGGTGGAGGCCACGACCGCGAGTCCGGACACCACGACCGCCCGCCCCGAGGTCGCCGCGGCCAGCTCCACCAACGCCTCGGAAGTCAGCCGGCCGCCCGAGCGGGCCCGCTCCTCCCGCTCCCGCTTGAGGTAGAAGAGCGTGTAGTCGACGCCGACCGCGAGCCCGATCATCAAGATCACATTCGTACCGACGCCGGCGTCGGGGGAGACGTGGGACGCCACCATCGACAGCCCGACGGCCGCCGCGATCGACGACAGCGCGAGCAGCAGCGGCACTCCCGCCATGGTCACGGACCCGAACACGATCAGCAGGGTGATCAGGGTGACGGGAAGCGTGATCTTCTCCGAGAGCGCCAGGTCGTCACTGCGCTGCCGGTCGACTCCCTTGCTGATGGAGGGACTGCCGGTCTCCTCCAGCAGCAGCCCCGGATACGCCTTCCCCACGGCCCGGGTCTGCTCCACCAGCGCACCGACCTTGTCCTTGGCGTCCCGCTCCTCGCCCTTCAGGGCCACCTCGACCATGAGGACCCGCCGATCCGCGGACACCACCGGTTCGGCCACACCCGCCACGTCGGGCAGCCCCCGCATCCGGGCCGTCAGGTCTCTCGCGGCGGTCTCGGCCGCGCTCCGGTCGAGCGGACCCGACCGGGAGGAGATCAGCACCTGCTCGGTGGACCTGCGCTCCAGCTGCCCCTCGGCGGCCATCGTCTCCGCCCGGCCGGCCTCGCCGACCCGGTAGTCGGCCGTCGTCGCGCTGTGTGTACCGACGGCACTGCCGATCCCGAGGCACAGCACCACGAACACGAGCCAGCCGACGATGGCCCGCCAGGGGTGCCTGGCACTCCAACGCGCCATGCGCACAGTGAGTGGATTCATGCCCGAAAGCCTTGCTGGGCAAGGCGGTTGGCAGACAGAGGTGACGGGTTGAACTTCGCGTCCACCGTTCGGTGGACACGGACCCCGCGAGCTTCCCGAGGGCTGGGCAAGTCCGCGCCGAGCCGTCAGCACTGCGACGAGGCGCGGCAGCGCGACCTGGCGGCAGGGCTGGACGACATGGTCCGCTTGCCGCCCGCTGTGCCATTTTCAATGACGACGTCGACTTCCTGCCCGGCGACGGCCCCACCAGCGGTATCTCCGTCACACTGACCGCCGGAACTCTGCAGGCGATCCGTGAGCGGGTCGGCAAGCGGGGCGTCTCGGCGTACCTGGAGAAGGCAGCCCAGCGGCAGATCGAGCGGGACAACCTGGACGAACTGATCGCGGACTTCGAGGAGGTGCACGGCCCGGCCGACCCCGAGGCCGTGGCGGCCAAGCGTGCCCGGCTGACCGGTGGCGCTTCAAGTGCTGGAGTGGCCGCGTGAGCGGTGCCCTGGTCCTGGACAGCGAGGGCCTGGCGAAGGCCGTCGTACGCAATCGACGCCATGCTGTGCGCCACCGACCTGCAGCATCCCGGCCGGGTGACGATCCTGACTTCCGATGTAGAGGGCATCGGGCTGCTCACTGCCGAGCATCCGCGTGCGAGTGCGGAGAAGGTCTGAGCCGAGGCGCCTTGTAGAGGCGGCGCTCGCTGTGCGGACGTTGCCCTGAAGTCGACCGAGCTGGTTGTCCGCTTGTCCTCACACCTCGTCCGGGTGAGCGCCTGGAAGAGGTCCTCGTGACGCGCCCCACGTCGTCACCGGTAGGACCAAGGGACGATCAGCGTTCTGGCGCGAATCCGGCACGAGACCACTGATCACAGCGGACAGCAGAGGCTCGGGTCTCCGACCTGGGCCTCCTTCATGGAGCGGGTGACGAGAATCGAACTCGCGCTCTCAGCTTGGGAAACGATGGCGATTTTGCCCGTGCGTAAGGCCCTGCACTGCGTATACGTGGCCCGGAGCGCTGTGCCTGGTGGCCGGCTCGCACCGCTTGGCCGTGGCTCTCCGCCTCTGCGGGCACGCCAAGGGCACGGCGCAGGAAAATGTACGTCCAGGCCCGCGGAGAACGGTGCCTGTCCGCACACTCGTCGGGACGGACGGGCCGACCGTGTGCGTCTTCACGCATACGCATTCGGGAGTCGTCCGTAAGCCGACCCGCCCGCGCACGTGGTCAGCTCGAACCGGGACGGGAGCTGTCGGACGCTTCGTTCGCGGCACGGCGGTACTCGGCGTTGATGCGCTGAGCTTCCTCGAGCTGGTCCTCGAGGATGACGATGCGGCAGGCAGCCTCGATCGGGGTTCCCCTGTCGACGAGCTCGCGGGCGCGAGCGGCGATCCGCAGCTGGTAGCGGGAGTACCGGCGATGTCCGCCCTCCGAGCGCAGCGGAGTGATCAGACGGGCTTCACCGATGGCTCGGAGGAAGCCAGGGGTGGTGCCGAGCATTTCGGCGGCCCGGCCCATGGTGTATGCGGGGTAGTCGTCGTCGTCCAGACGATCGTTCAGTGGAGTATCTGCTGCCATGTCACCTCGTTGTGCAACGCGTCGAGGGGCCCTGATGCCGAGCGGCACCAGGGCCCCGAAGGAAATTGAACACCATCTGTCGGCCCTCATGCTGTGCCGACCTTCTGTTTCCGCTACCCGGCCCGGCAAGGGGAGGGGTGCGGGGATCGCGGCTGTGTGACCGGGGACCACCATCCGTTCCGGGATCTTGCGGTACCCGGACCGACAGTTTCGCGGACCGGGCGATCCTGATGGCGTCTGCTCCTCCGTCCTTCCTCTGGACCGACCACTTGTTGAACGGATACTGCGGTACTGCTCGGTGGTGCTGTTGGCAACCCCTCGACCCGCGGGCTGCCCAGTGCGACTCTCAGCCCCGTCACCGTTCTGAGAACACCTTGGCTTCGGAACCCCAGAGTCGCACTGACCTGCGAACTTCAGGTGCTGCTACCCGCCAGTTCGTGTCTGCCGGGTCTCGCTGGACCGTGTCGACGAGAAAAAGATTAACCATGCCAGGAATCAATGTCTACTCTGACAAAGATAGATTTTGACGTTCAGAGAGCACAGGCCTCCTGTGGCCCGCGATAACGGGCGGAACGAGTCGTCGGGGCGGCGATACGACGGTGAGGGCCCTGCCGACGCGTGTCGGCAGGGCCCTCACCGGGTCCTTGATGGCGGTTTCCCGCCTGTCTCACGCCTCCGTGGAGGCAGTGCCCCTAGCAGCGCCGAAGCGGTAGGACGTCCCGTAGACGGATCCGGTCCGTGTAGGTGGGGCTGTCGCGGAGAACGGCGAGCCGGGCCAGGGTGATCAGGCCCGTGCTCTGGTCGTCCCCGTCGCAGAGGACGAGGTGATCGACACGGGCACCGGCCATGAGGGACAGAGCCACCTCGACCGTCATGTCGTCACAGACCCGAGGGCCGGACGCGTCCCCGTCGACCACGGACTCGGGGGAGGGATCCACTGCATGGTGCCGTGTCTGAGCCGGAGTAGTCATAGGTGCCTCCTACCGGGAAGGGGTCGGCTTGTGATCACAGCTGCTCTAGGCAGCCGAGCCGAAGTCGGTCCGCCGCTGTGTCCTGCGGCGCGCCGCTTCGCCGACCGACCGGCCCTGGCCGGCGTGGCCCCGGCGCCTGCGACGTCCCTGGGAGGAAGAAGACGCGCCTCGGGGACGTTCCACGGCCGGCGCGGTGACGACGACCGGGACACCGGAAGGGGCCTGGGCGCCTGTGATGCGGCTCAGCTCCGCATCGCCCGAACGCACTTGGGCGACCCGGGGGGTGATGCCTGCCGAAGCCATCAGTCGGCTCATACCACGACGCTGATCAGGGGTCACCAGGGTGACGACCCTGCCGGACTCGCCGGCGCGGGCCGTACGACCGCCGCGGTGCAGGTAGTCCTTGTGGTCACTGGGCGGATCCACATTGACGACCAGGTCGAGGTTGTCGACGTGGATCCCGCGCGCCGCGACGTTGGTCGCCACCAGTACCGTCACATGCCCGCTCTTGAACTGGGCCAGGGTCCGAGTGCGCTGCGGCTGGGATTTGCCGCCGTGCAGGGCCGCGGCCCGGACACCGTTGCTCAGCAGGTGCTTGGTCAGCCGGTCCACCGCGTGCTTGGTGTCGAGGAACATGATCACTCGACCGTCTCGCGCCGCGATCTCGGTGGTCGTCCGATGCTTGTCCGCGTCGTGCACATGGAGTACGTGGTGCTCCATCGTGGTGACCGCGCCCGCCGACGGGTCGACGGAGTGGATTACCGGGTCCGTGAGGTAGCGGCGGACCAGCAGGTCGACGTTGCGGTCGAGGGTGGCCGAGAAGAGCATCCGCTGCCCGTCGGGACGCACCTGGTCGAGCAGGTCGGTGACCTGGGGCAAGAAGCCCATGTCGGCCATCTGGTCGGCCTCGTCGAGGACCGTGATGCCGACATCGTCCAGCCGGCAGTCGCCCCGTTCGATGAGGTCCTTGAGCCGCCCGGGCGTCGCGACGACGACCTCGGCCCCGGCCCGCAGCGCACTGGCCTGCCTGCCGATGGACATACCGCCGACGACCGTGGCCAGCCGCAGGCTCACGGAGCGGGCGTACGGGGTGAGCGCGTCGGTGACTTGCTGGGCGAGCTCACGGGTCGGGACGAGGACCAGGGCGAGCGGCTGTCGTGGCTCGGCACGCCGCCCAGCGGTACGGGCCAGTACGGCGAGGCCGAAGGCGAGGGTCTTGCCCGAGCCGGTGCGCCCACGGCCGAGTACGTCACGCCCGGCCAGGGAGTTCGGCAGGGTCGCCGCTTGGATCGGGAAGGGTACGGCAACGCCTTCGTGGCCGAGCGTGGCCAACAGCCGTGCAGGCATGGCGAGATCGGCGAACGAGCCGACGGCGGGCAGTGCGGGTGTGATCGTCTTCGGCGGCGCGAACTCGCCCTGTACGGCCCGTCCGGCCTGTCGGTTCCCGTAGCCCTTGGAACGGCGCGGACCACCGGAGCGTTTGGCGCCGGCGCCTCCTCCGAAGCGGTCATGTGTGTGCGATGTGTGGGCTCGCTTCATGCGGAACCTTCCTTGATGGGGCGCGTAGCAAGGAATTCCCGCAGCAGGTGAGCGGCGCAGAGAATCTCGAGACGAGCCGAAGTCGATGTGGGCCGAGTCGGACCGACGGCGAATAGATCACCGGTCGATGATGCGGTGAACAATTCCCGTCGCGCGCCCTGAAATGCAGCGAGCCGGGGCCCGCACCCCAGAGGTGCGGGCCCCAGCTGCGAAGTATGCGTCAGTGCCGGTGTCAGGCGGGAACGATGTTCTCGGCCGTCGGGCCCTTCTGACCCTGCGCGATGTCGAACGACACCTTCTGGCCTTCCAGCAGCTCGCGGAAGCCCTGGGTGGCGATGTTCGAGTAGTGGGCGAAGACGTCGGCGCCGCCGCCGTCCTGCTCGATGAAGCCGAAGCCCTTTTCCGCGTTGAACCACTTCACGGTGCCAGTAGCCATTTCATTTCTCCTTCGGAGGCGGTGCCAGGAACTCGCCATGTACGAATTCCGTGTCGCCGTGATGATTACCCCGTCGGAAATGAACATTGTGGCAACCACACCTGCAACTGAGATCGACAGTAGCACGGTGCGATCGGCCCTGCACGGTCGATAATTCCGCTCCGGCCGACGATCGAGGAATACTCGCCGTGCCCCGCGCCTATTTCTCATTTCACGGGCGCAGATATTGCTCTTCGCGGGCGCGGCTTTCCTGCCGTGCACTTCCGTCCACAGCCCTGTGACCTCGGTCGACGGAAGATGTGCCGCTGCCACCGCCGTCAGCGGATGGCACGCCGGCTAACGCGCCTGGACTCCCATACGCGATGAAGGTCACATCCCTCTCGTGCGATGTTCAGTTCGACGGTGTCCAGGCCCACGCCGGCCCGCCGACGTCCAGAGCGGGACGGGGCCGAGCGGTTTGCCCCGGTCCCTGTCGACCCGCTCGCGCCACCTTCCAAGGCGCGACGGTGCGCGCCGGTCGGTCGTCCGAGAAGGCGGCGCCGATCTGTCGGCACTCCGACGTGGACCGGCAACGGAAGGCGGAGAGCTGTGGCTGCGGTGCGGCACTCACCGACCGGTCTGGACAACAAAGAACCCCCGGGTCGACGACCTGGGGGTTTCACATGGAGCGGGTGACGAGAATCGAACTCGCGCTCTCAGCTTGGGAAGCTTGGGTTCTCTACAGATGGTTGCCGGGCTGACCTGCGGTAGACCGGCTACGGGGCCTGACTGGCTGGCGACCTGGTCCCCGCCATTCCCCGTGGTTCTCCACACGATCTGGCACGGTTCTGGCGCGACCTCTTCGCCCCGAATTATTGGCCGGATGGCCATTACGGTTGAGGCTGCTGGTCGAGGGTTCAACGAGGGCCATTCGCGGTCGATTGCGGGGTTACTGTACTCCGCTGTTGTACCGCAACGAGCGGCCAGCGAGGCGAGAACCGGCATCCTCCACCTCGCTGGTGGCAGTGAGCGTCAGCCTTCGCGTTCCGCAGCGGCCTTGATCTCGTCGCGGATCGGGCGAACAGCCTCAAGCTCCTGCCGGCCGGGTTTTCCAGGGCCCCGTCGGGAAGATCGGGCAGGCGTCGCCGCAGCCCATGGTGATGACGTAGTCGGAGGCCTAGGACAGCTTCGATGGCGAAGATCTTGGGCTTGACCTCGGCAACGTCGATGCCGACTTCCTTCATGGCCTCGACTGCGTCCGGGTTGACCCGGTCGCCGGGGATGGGCGCGTTTGGGGGACTTCATTCCATCAATGTGGTGAAGGCAAGCCAGGAGTAACAGTCAGTCGAAAACGTCGCTCCAGGTCCACGGGTCGGCTGCGAGGCCATTGCATTCTCGCCCATACGATTTGTAGCGCTCAGGCAAGTCAGCGCCGGAGTCCATCGCGCGCCGAGTCAAGATTTCCGTAGCTCGGACTGCGCCGACTTGTCGAAGCTGCTTAAGCAGTCTCCTAACGGCGCGAGCGTTGGTTACGGAAGCGTGTTTCTCTGGGTTCCTCGCGAGAAGCGTGGCAATCGCCCGCTCTGCTGCCACCGCTTTCAGTTGCTTGATCAACTGCGCGACGTCTCCTGGGTTTTCGAGCGTTACTTCACTTTCCGGGTTGCGGGCGAGAAGCGTGGCAATCGCCCGCTCTGCTGCCACCGCGTCCAGTTGCTTGATCAACTGCGCGACGTCTCCTGGGTTTTCGAGCGTTACTTCACTTTCCGGGTTGCGGGCGAGAAGCGTGGCAATCGCCCGCTCCGCTCTGACACGCCGAAGAACTCTGATGATCGACGCAATCGTTGCGGGATTCCGAGAGGACGTATCACAGACGAGCCGATTTCCCAAGAGATCAACAGCATCATGCTCGCCCAGTTCTCGCAACTCGGTGAGTAGCTTGGCTAGTGTGTAAGCACTGTTGACTCTCACGTGTGCGGCAGGATCGCGCGCTAGGAGGGTTGCCACGGCTTGATGCGCCTCAACGCTACGCGACTCTCTCAATATATAAGCAACGATTTGAGGACTTCTCAAATCTACGTGATTGGCCCAACGCAATGCAAGGCTGGCCGCCATCGCCTCTGCACCGTTCGTTTGCCGCAACTGAGCGATCAATTGAATCAGGCCACGGGTGTCTTTGAGGTTTACCTCTGAGAGAGGATCGCGAGCTAATAGTACGGAGAGAGAATCAATTAATCCGCTCTTCCTCAGGGCGTTGATGAGTTCAGCGAGATCACCTGGATTACGCAATCCCACTTTTGATACCGGATTCAAATCAAGCAGCCTAGCAATCGCATAAGTTGCTCCGCTGGATTGAAGCTGCCTAATGCGGAATGCAATGGCGCCAGCGTCATTAGGGCTGACCGTCGTTATCTGGTCCATTACCGCCGCAGCTTGATCTTCATCGACTTTCCGTAGCGAAGTGAATAGCAGACTTGCAGCACGTGGGTCACTGGCCGTTACATAATCTGCTGGCTTACGGGCAGCAAGTCGAGAGGCGGCATCACGCGCACCACTCTTTATCAGAGAATTTATGAGCTGAGCAACTGTAAAAGGGTCCTGCAAATTGACGTGCACGGCTGGGTCTCGATTGAGAAGAATAGTAGCAAGCGCCCTGCGGCCACCTGAAGCGCGGAAGTGAGATAGTAGCCGCGTGACAGTTGCAGGATCGGTAAGCGGTGTGTGCTTGGTGATCCATTCCAATCCGGAGTAGTCCGGA
This sequence comes from Streptomyces viridiviolaceus, assembly GCF_014650995.1. Lineage (GTDB taxonomy): Bacteria > Actinomycetota > Actinomycetes > Streptomycetales > Streptomycetaceae > Streptomyces > Streptomyces viridiviolaceus. The sequence goes on along the minus strand of NZ_BMWA01000004.1, from coordinate 3,093 downwards.
TCGAGCGTACGGGTAAGGCGTTGCACCAGATCACCCGCTGCAGTTGGATGTCCGGCAAGGATTGCTTTTCGCGATAGTTGAAATGAATCTTTATATAGTCCTCTCTTCCACGCGGAATCAGCCAATCTTTCAAGATCGTCTGGGTCACGGGTATGCAGTTTTAGTGCTTCCCAGAGTGAGGAGCTTCCTAGCTGGTCGGCTCGTCGGGAGCGTGTGTTTTGGTCCAGGTAGTCGGCGGGTTCGTAACTCGCCGATGCACCAGAGCGAGTGCGGTAGGGCGTTAAGGAAGCGAGCGTGTTTCGGACATCAGTGCGTGTGCCGTCCCGTCTAACTCCAGTGGAGAGAGATCGAAGCGTCTCTATAGCCCAGTCCGGTTCTGCACTGCGATGGCGGGGATCGAGGGCACCGTCAGCCGCTTCCGACAATAGATCTGTCAGGATGGGCGTTCGATGCCCAAGCCGACGGGCGTCAAGTGCAGCTGAAAGTACCGCATATTCGGTATGGGTGAAGTGGGCCCCTGGACCCTCCATGAAGGCGCGAAGCAGTTCGGGTCCGCCACTCAGATGCTGAATTACACGACCATCATTAGCACCTGCGTTCAACGCCTGACTGAGTCGATTATCAGCGCATTTTCTCGCAAGGTCCTGCCAGCGGCCGCGATCCTCTTCCGTAAGCTCGGCCGACACTGGAATGCGCACAGCCAAGGCTGGATTCGTAAGTAGAGCCCTTGCTTTTCCATAAGGGTCCTCTGAAATTCCGAGTGCTGTTAGCTCATTCCAGTATGGCTCGGTCCACAACGTGCCAACTGCTATTACGCCACTTCGGCGTTCAAGCGCCGACCTTAGCTCGGTGGCTGCCCGCTCTCCTGACGCGCCGTAAAGGAATCGTTGTGTTTCATTAAGCCACAGCACACTACCGGAAACGAGACGACCACTCTCAATCAGCTCAAGGAGGTCATCGGGCGTTGCTGGGCGCAGAAGCGGACGGTCAGGGGCCATCTCGCGGAGCGCCTCATAAAGTGCACGCGTTTTTCCCGTCGAAGAGTCGCCCGTGAGAATGACGAAGATCGACGGTCCGTCGTCAATGGTCGACTTAAGCACCCGGCGCAGGGCGTCATCATGAGCCCGGGCGAGATAGGGTGTTAGTCCAGCACCAGCCTTTGTGGTTTGGCCAGGAGGTACGGCAACGTGAACTTCGAGTGTTTCCGCTTGCAGGGTTGTAATTGTCTCAACCGGCGGGCTGTTACTTTCCGCCAGCGTTAGCTGACGCTTGAGTGCGGTAAATGAACGATGTTGAAGGGAGTCGGGGCGGACGATGGAGAAGTGATCACCTGGGAGAACGGCAGCGTTAGCGAACACGCTGCGGGCTGACGCTGGGGTGACGATGTTGTCAGTCTCACCTGCGTAAACTTGCATGGGGATCTTGCATGAATGCCCTGTGGTTTGTGTAGCATTAACGACCTGATTGATCACGATACGTTGTGTTTCAGTGACCTGTTCATCGAGAGGTCGTAGCTGTCGTTCTTGGGGATTGAACGGAATCCAGCGACGACGCAGAGAAAGCCCTATATTCGACCCGTTATTTGGGCAAGCGAACATTACGATACGCCGGATGCGGGTAAGATCTTCACCTCGCCCTTCATGCAGCATGCGGGCAAGGAATCGCTGGACAATCAGACCACCCTGGCTGTGGGACACTAGCATCAAGTTTTGGTATTCCTGACCTTCTGTGTCCAAATATTCCCTAAGACTGTCTGCAACGTTGTCAAAAGTCGGGATTCGGCGGAGCGGGTGCAAAGACCTCAGCGTAGTGGCATAGCGAAATAGGAGTGGATGGGCGAACTTAAGCTCTGCATCGGCTTTAATTAGTTCTACGAACGGTTCCCACATAGATGGGCTGGAACGGAATCCGTGGACAAACACAATGCCAAGCTTTCCGCCGTCTGCTGCCATCTGCGCCCCTCCGTACTTGTCGGAGTCATACGGTACTGAACCTGAGGGCTTCGCTCCATGCGATGAGATCAACACGCTCGACACCGCGGGGGTATGCCCGAGGTGGGGGTGCCTACATGCTTGGTCTAGGTCAGACAGGGCGGCGGAGCCTCAATGGGTGAGTCAAGACCTTTCTCTTGCACTGGGTCTTGTCAGGGATCTTGAGAAGCCGGGTTTCCGCAGGTCAGGGGCGGTGAGATCGTGCGACTGGTGGTCGTCGTTGGCCATCATTGGCCACTGTCGAGCGGCCTCGGAGGCCCAGCCTTGGCGCGCTTGGCTGGAGGCCGGCACCTTCGATGCGACTCGTCACGTGAGCGGTACGTGCGGTGAACCCTGCTCAGGTGGCGTGCGCTCCCTTTGTGCGCTGGTTGCCATCTTGTGTGACTCGCCTGGACGCCGCACGGTTTAGGTGGATGCTGCTCGGTGCTGTGCTGCAGGACCACCAGGGGAGGGCGGTACATCGTGGGTTCAGCCAGTCAATGGGCACGTGAGACCTTCGGGGACATAGCCGCTGAACTAGCGGACATCATCCCGGCCTGCCTCCTCCGAGCCCATGATCGTGCCCGGACCGGACAGGAGGGTGTCCACACTCAGACGCTCGAAGCTTACGGACATGGCCTCTACGCGGTGCAATATGAGGAACTGGCCGCCGGCATCTCCGGGCTCGGGGAGGCTGTGCGCCTGCAGGGACGCACGCTGATGCTCGTCCATGGCCACCTGATCTACCCCCTCCGCTACGCGAAGAAAGACGTGCCCGTCACGGCTGCACGCCTCCGCCGGGCCACAGGCTTCCGAGCAGACCTGATCCGCCGCCACGGCCCGCCTCCCAGGCAGCAGGCATTCGACCTGGACTGGGGAGAACTCGATGGTTCCGAGGTGCATCCAGATGCACGATGACCGCACCCGACAGTCTGGGCGGTAGCCGTTGCGGTGGTTGACCCGCGTCAACGCCGATGGCCACCGGGAGATTTTCGGCCTGGACGTCGCCACCGCCGAGGACGGGCGCCGGCTGGCTGGCCTTCCTGCGCTCGCTGATCGCCCGCGGCCTGTCCGGCGTCCAGCTCGTCATCTCCGATGCCCACGCCGGCCTGGTCGACGCGAT
>NZ_BMWA01000003.1:389756-450723 GCF_014650995.1 Streptomyces viridiviolaceus | reverse complement strand
ATGATCCCGACCTCGGTCAGACCCACCTCGGCGAAGTTGCCCAGGGTCAGGTCCAGCACCGTGATGCCGTCCTCCGCTCCCTCGGGCCCCACCGGCACCAGGGCCTTCGGCAGGGTGTCGGTGTAGGGGCGCAGACGCCGTCCGGCGCCGGCCGCGAGCACGAGGCCTATCATCGCGGGCTTCTCTCCTTGCAGGGGTTGTTCCGGGGACACGTGTGGTCCTGTCCGAACCGGACAGGACCACACGTTCAGCAGCGGCTACGTCAGCCTTCGTCGGTGGCGGCGCTGACCGAGGACGGCGCCTGCTGGGCGGCCGCCGCGGTCTTCTTCGACGCCGCCTTCTTGGCCGTGGCCTTCTTCGCGGTCGTCGTCTTGGCCGCCGCCTTCTTGGCCGTGGCCTTCTTCGCGGCCGTCTTCTTGGCCGCGGTCTTCTTGGTGGCGGCCTTCTTCGCCGTGGCCTTCTTGGCCGTCTTGCGGGCCGTCTTCTTGGCCGGGGCCGGCTCCTCGGCGGCCTCCTCCACGGGCGCCTGGGGCGTCTCCTCCGCCGGGGCCGACGGGACGACCACGACGGCCGCCTCCTCGGACGCGGTGGGCGTGGTGGGCTTCCGTACCGCCCGGCGCCGCGGACGGGCCGGGGCGGCGGGCTCCGCGGCGGCGGGCGCCGGTGCCTCCTCGGCCGGCTCGCGCGGCTCGGTCTCGGCGGTCGCCGTCGGCGCGGTCTCGGCGACCGTCACCACGGCGGCCTCGGCACCCTCGGGGGAACCGGCCGGTGCGGAGACCTTCCGGGTCGCCCGACGGCGGGTGCGGCCCTTGGGGGCCGCCTCCTCCTCGGCCGGAGCCCCGGTGACGGCCGGGGCCTCGGTGACCGCCGGGGCCGGGGCGCCGGATACCGCGTCCTCGACGGCCGCGGGCTCGGCCAGCACCTCGGCGGCCGACTCCCGCAGCACCGGACGCTCGACCTCTTCCTGGGCCGTGACGTCCTGCGCGGTCGGCACCGCGGCCTGCGCCGGACGCCCGTTCCTCGCGGCCTCGTCCTTCGCCGCCTTCGGGGCACCCGCCGGGGCGGACGCCCGCCGGCTGACCCGGCGCCGGCTGCGGCCGCGCGTGGCGGCGGCCTCGGCCTCGGCGGCGCTGCTGTACAGCTCCTCGTCCGCGCCGAAGTCGGGCGCCGGAAGGGCGACCGGCTCGGCCACCTCGGCGGCCACCTCGGCCTCGGACTCGGTCTCCGCCTCCTGCTCCGCCGTCGGGACGGTCTCGACGGCGGCCACGGCCTCGTGCTCGTGCGGCTGCTCGGCGGCACCGGCACGTGCCCGCTTGCGGCGCTTGCCCCCGCCGTTCCCGGCGACGGTCGGCTGGTCGAGGTGGACGATGACACCGCGGCCGTTGCAGTGGACGCAGGTCTCCGAGAACGACTCCAGCAGCCCCTGGCCGACCCGCTTGCGGGTCATCTGGACGAGCCCCAGCGAGGTCACCTCGGCGACCTGGTGCTTCGTACGGTCCCGGCCCAGGCACTCCAGGAGGCGCCGCAGCACCAGGTCCCGGTTGGACTCCAGCACCATGTCGATGAAGTCGATGACGATGATGCCGCCGAGGTCGCGCAGCCGCAGCTGGCGCACGATCTCCTCGGCCGCCTCCAGGTTGTTCCTGGTGACCGTCTCCTCGAGGTTGCCGCCCTGACCGGTGAACTTGCCGGTGTTGACGTCGACGACGACCATCGCCTCGGTCCGGTCGATCACCAGCGAACCGCCGCTGGGCAGCCAGACCTTGCGGTCCAGCGCCTTGGCGAGCTGCTCGTCGATCCGGTAGGTGGCGAAGACGTCGACCTCGGAGGTCCACTTGGACAGCCGGTCGGCGAGGTCCGGGGCGACGTGCGAGACGTAACCGTGGATGGTCGACCAGGCATCGTCGCCGCTGACGACGACCTTGGAGAAGTCCTCGTTGAAGATGTCGCGCACGACCCGGACGGTCATGTCCGGCTCGCCGTACAGCAGCGTCGGCGCGTTGCCGTTCTTGGCCTTCTTCTGGATCTCCTCCCACTGCGCCTGGAGGCGTTCGACGTCGCGGCGCAGCTCGTCCTCGCTCGCGCCCTCGGCGGCGGTGCGCACGATGACGCCCGCGTCCTCGGGGACGATCTTCTTGAGGATGGTCTTCAGCCGGGCCCGCTCGGTGTCGGGCAGCTTGCGGCTGATGCCGGTCATCGAGCCCTCGGGCACGTAGACCAGGTAGCGGCCGGGGAGGGAGACCTGGCTGGTCAGCCGGGCGCCCTTGTGGCCGATCGGGTCCTTGGTGACCTGCACGAGGACCGACTGGCCGGACTTGAGGGCGGACTCGATGCGGCGCGGGCCGTTGGCCATGCCCAGCGCCTCGAAGTTGACCTCACCGGCGTAGAGCACGGCGTTGCGGCCCTTGCCGATGTCGATGAAGGCGGCCTCCATCGACGGCAGCACGTTCTGCACCTTGCCGAGGTAGACGTTGCCGACGTACGAGGTCGACTGCTCCTTGTTGACGTAGTGCTCGACGAGCACGCCGTCCTCCAGGACGCCGATCTGCGTTCGGTCGCCGTGCTGGCGGACGACCATGACGCGCTCGACGGCCTCGCGGCGGGCCAGGAACTCGGCCTCGGTGATGATCGGAACGCGGCGGCGCCCCTGCTCGCGGCCCTCCCGGCGGCGCTGCTTCTTGGCCTCCAGGCGGGTCGAGCCCTTGATGGACTGGACCTCGTCGGACGGCTCGGCGGCCTTGCGGGGCTCGCGGACCTTGACGACGGTGCGCTCGGGGTCGTCGGCGGAGGGCTCGGCCTCGCCGGAGGCGTCACCGGCACGGCGACGACGGCGGCGCCGGCGCCGGCTGCTGGTGGAGCCGCTCTCGCCCGTGGCCTCCTCGCCCTCCTCGGCGTCTTCCTCGGCTTGCTCGGCGGTGTCCTCGGCGTCCTGGGCGGCCTGCTCCGCGGCGGCGCGCTCGACGTCGGTGTCGGTGGTGTCCGCGGAGTCGGCGTCGGCGGACTCGCCCCGGCGGCGGCGACGGCCGCCCCGGCGACGGCGGCGGCGCGAACCGGACTCCTCGGCCTCGGCGTCCTCGCCGTGGTCCTCCTCCTCCGTCTCGTCGGCCTCGGCCTCGGGCTCCTCCTCGCCGGTGGTCTCGGCGGCGGCACGCTCTTCGGCGCCCTCGTCGGGACCGGCGCCCCGGCGACGGCGACGGCGGCGCGAGCCGGTGGGCTGCTCCTCCGGGAACTCGTCGGTCTCCTCGGGGGCCTGCGGCGGTTCGGCCTCGGCCGCCTCGGCGGCCGCTTCGGCGGCGGCCCGCTCGGGCGTCTGGAACTTGGGCTCGGCGAACACGGGCGGCTGGAACACGGCGACGGCGGGGCGCGCCGGGCGCGGCGGCGTGTCCGTCTCGTCGGACGCCGCCGCGGCGGTCTGCGCCGGCGCGGCGAAACCGCCGGCGGCCTTGCGGGTGGCTCGACGGCGGGTACGACGCGGTGCGGCGTCCTCCGGCGTCTCGGCGGCGGGGACCTCGGCGGGCACGGTGGCCTCGATGGCCTGGGCGGCCTCAGGAGCCTCAGGAGCCTCGGCTGCGGGCGCGGCCTCGGCGGCCGGGACGGACACGCGCCGCGTGGCCCGGCGCCGGGTACGCCGCGGAGCAGCGTCCTCGGCGGGCTCGGGGGCCTCGGCGGGCACCACCGTCTCCGCGGGCTCCGGAGCCGTCTCCGGCACCTCGGCAGCAGCAGACGCGGCCGGCGACGTCACCGTGCGCGTAGCACGACGACGCGCACGCCGCGGAGCGGCATCCTCGGCGGGCTCGGGAGTCTCCGCGGCCTCGGCCGGCACCACCGTCTCCGCGGGCTCCGGAGCCGTCTCCGGCACCTCGGCAGCAGCAGACGCGGCCGGCGACGTCACCGTGCGCTTGGCACGACGACGCGCACGCCGCGGAGCGGCGTCCTCGGCGGGCTCGGGAGTCTCGGCGGCGGCCGGCTCGGCCTGGGCCGGGGCCTCGGCGGCGGGGGCCACCGGGACGACGGTCTCGGCCGCTTCCGCCGCCGCCGGGGAACCGGCGGGCGCGGAGGCGCGGCGCACCGCGCGACGACGGGGGCGGGCCGCGGAGGCGGGCTCACCGCCGTCCTTCTTCTCGTCCTCGTCCTTGCGGACCTCACCGGCGAGGACCTCGGGCTCCGAGGCCACCGTGGTGACCGCGGTCTCCTCGACGGTCTCCTCGGCCACCTCGTCGGCCGCGGCCGACGCCACGGCCGGCGCGACGGTCTCCGCCGGGGTGTCGGAGGAGCCGGCCGGCGGACCCGCCGGCCGGGACGCGGCCCTGCGCCGACGACGCGGCGGCAGGGTGTCGCTGGGGGTGTTCGATGCGGAGCCCTTCACGGGCTCTGTGGATTCGTTCGGTCCGAGCATGCGGGCGTTTCTCCCGTCAGGCTCCCGGGCGCCGCACCTGGTCCGGCGTCGACCGTGTCGACATCCGGTGACGTCCGCGGCTCGCGCGGTGCGCGGTTGCCGCCGTCCGGGGCGCGGGCGCCGCTCGGGAGCTCTCTGTGTCCTGTCTCGCCGGTTCCGTACGCCTTGTCGTGCACGGCCTGGCGAAAGTCTTGTGGTCGGTGCGCTGCCCGACCCAGGTGGCTCCCGAGTTCGAGGGCGGCGCTACGACGTCCGTCCCTACGCGGGACCTTCCTTACGCCGGCGCCGTCGCGGCGGCAGTGGCGCCGGCCGTCTGGGGCTCGGTCGCTGCTGCCTCGCGGTCGGGCGCGAGCGGGTCGGTCACCGTGCCGGTCTCTTCATCGAGCAGCCCCTGCGCCAGCCTGGTCACCGCTGCGGGGACCGGCGGCGCCAGGTCGGCCACGGCGCGGAGACCGGACAGGACGTCGTCGGGTCGTACGGCAGGCGTCACGTGCCGAACAACCAGCCGCAGTATCGCACAGGGCTGGTCGGTCGGCCTATCAGCCGGCGAACGATGACTTGGTGAGCTCTGGAGACCCACGACGGCGGAGCGGGCGTCGAAGGTGCGGACGCCGTTCTTGGTCCTGCGCTGCACCTCGACGGTCTCGGCCGCCTCGAAGGCGGCGACGGCACGCTCGGCGTCCGCCGGCTCCACGCCGTCCAGCCGCAGCTCCCACACGGAAGCCGTCAGCCGGTCGGCGAGCCCGGAGGTCCGGGCCTCGACCGCCTCGACGATGTCGAGCCCGGTGGGCAGCGACTCGTCGAGGAGCAGCCTGAGCTGCTCCGGGTCGCGCACCTCGGTGAGCGCGATCTCCAGATACTCCGCCTCACTGCCCGTGCCGGTGGGTGCGGCATTGGCGTACGACACCTTCGGGTGCGGTGTGAACCCTGCCGAGTACGCCATCGGCACCTCGGCACGGCGCAGCGCACGCTCGAAAGCGCGCTGGAAGTCACGGTGGCTGGTGAACCGGAGGCGGCCGCGCTTGGTGTAACGCAGTCGGATGCGCTGTACCGCGGGTACCGGCGGCGGGCCTTCGGGCTGTCGCTTGCCCAGTGTCGTTCAGTCCTTCGTGAGTGCGGTCGTACTGCTACCAAGAGTACGTGCCTCGGCGCGCGAAGGTTCCCGCCGGGCCACCGGCCGGGCCTTCTCGGGGCGGCCGTACGGTGTCCGCCGCACCCGGCGCGGGCCTGCCTCAGGGGCCCGCGCCGGTACGGAGCGCCTGGTCAGGCGAGTTCGCTGCGTCCCCAGTTCCAGCTGCCGAACACGGTGCTGTCCCAGGTCCTCACCGGCTTGCCGAAGCCGGTCCCGGTGCTGGAGAACGTCCACAACGTGGTCCGGTTCGCACCGTCCGCCTGCGTGCCGTTGTCGTACAGCACCGCTACGTCGCCGCGGCCGTCGCCGTCGAAGTCACCGGCGGTCACCTTCGACCGGTCCCAGTCCCAGCTGATGGAACCACTGCTGTCCCAGACCTTCACCGGCTTGCCGAAACCGGTACCGGTGCTGGAGAACGTCCACAGCCCCGTACGGTTCGCACCATCGGCCTGCGTGCCGTAGTCGTACAGCACACCCACATCACCACGACCGTCACCGTCGAAGTCACCGGAGACCACCTTCGACCGGTCCCAGTCCCAACTGGTGGAACCACTGCTGTCCCAGACCTTCACCGGCGCACCGAAACCCGACCCCGTGCCGGAGAACGTCCACAACGTGGTCCGGTTCGCACCATCGGCCTGCGTGCCGTTGTCGTACAGCACACCCACATCACCACGGCCGTCACCGTCGAAGTCACCGGAGACCACCTTCGACCGGTCCCAGTCCCAGCTGATGGAACCACTGCTGTCCCAGACCTTCACCGGCTTGCCGAAACCGGTACCGGTGCTGGAGAACGTCCACAGCCCCGTACGGTTCGCACCATCGGCCTGCGTGCCGTAGTCGTACAGCACACCCACATCACCACGACCGTCACCGTCGAAGTCACCGGAGACCACCTTCGACCGGCTCCAGTCCCAACTGGTGGAACCACTGCTGTCCCAGACCTTCACCGGCGCACCGAAACCAGTACCGGTGCTGGAGAACGTCCACAACGTGGTCCGGTTCGCACCGTCCGCCTGGGTGCCGTTGTCGTACAGCACCGCTACGTCACCGCGGCCGTCACCGCCGAAGTCACCCGAAACGACCTTCGACCGGCTCCAGTCCCAACTGGTGGAACCGCTGCTGTCCCATTTCCGCGTCGGCTCGCCGAAGGCGGTGCCGGTGCTGGCGAACGTCCACCACGCGGTGCGGTTGGTGCCGTCGGCCTGCCGGCCGTTGTCGTAGAGCACGCCGACGTCGCTGCGGCCGTCGCCGTCGTAGTCGGAGAGCGGGGTCGCTACGGCGTTGGCGGCGACCCACTCGCGCAGGTCGTCGACCCGGGTGCTGATCGCCTCGCTGGGTGTTCCCTCCGCGGTGTCGACGCCGAAGCACCCCACCTGGGTGGAGCGGCTGCTGATCGCGACGAGCGTCGGCCTGCCGTCGACGGTGCGGACGGCGGGTCCGCCGGCGTCGCCCTGGCAGACGGCGGCGCCGTCCACTCCGCTGAGGGTGACGTCGCCGCCGTCGACCGCGCTGACGGAGAACGTCCCGGTGTGCAGGTCGAGCGGTGCCCACTCCTGCGCCGTGCGGCCGTGGCCGGCCACGACGAGTTCCTGGCCGGCGGCGGGCGCCGCGGTGGCGACGGCGACGGGGGTGACACCCGTCACCGGCTGGGCGAGGCGGGCCAGTACGAGGTCACGCTCGCCGTGGGGCCGGAGTTCCACGACGTCACGGGCCTGGTCGCCACCGACGGTGGCGACGGTCTTCACCCGGGGCGCGCCGGCCGGGACCGTGAGGTCGGCGACCGGGTCGACGGCGAAGCAACTGGCGGCCGTGAGAACCCACTCGGGGGAGACCAGGGCACCCGAGCAGGCCCGCTCGTGGTCTCCGAGCAGCAGCCGCGCGGTGAAGCCGTAACCGGTTCCACCGGCGGGGCTGCCGACCACCGCGTTCGCCGGCGCGGTGGTCAGGAGCAGCAACGGTGCCGTCCCGAGCAGCGCCGCCGCCCTGCCCAGGGTGCTCCGTCCGAGGCGTCTGAGACGTTCGGGATACGACGCGGTCCTGTTGCGTGCCTTCATTGCCGTCCTAGGGATGGTCCGACCGGAACTGACTGAGGTCGGGGTCCGCCGGCACACCGGCGGACCCCGACCTCAGTCATGTAAGACCGCGTTCGTGATCTCGTCCATCCTCCGAAATCACGCAAACTGACTGTACGTCACACATGCATCGTGATGTACGCCACTCCGCGGGCCGCTCAGCCCGTCGGCGCGGCCTTCTTGACCGTCAGCGGCAGCAGTTTCCTGCCGGTCGGGCCGATCTGGATCTCCGTGTCCATGGCGGGGCACACACCGCAGTCGAAGCAGGGCGTCCAGCGGCAGTCCTCGACCTCGGTCTCGTCGAGGGCGTCCTGCCAGTCCTCCCAGAGCCAGTCCTTGTCGAGGCCGGAGTCGAGGTGGTCCCACGGGAGGACCTCCTCGTAGGAGCGCTCGCGGGTGGTGTACCAGTCGACGTCGACGCCGTACGCCGCCAGGGCCTTGTCGGCGCAGCCCATCCAGCGGTCGTAGGAGAAGTGCTCGCGCCAGCCGTCGAAGCGGCCGCCGTCGTCGTAGACGGCGCGGATGACCGCGCCCACCCGCCGGTCACCGCGCGACAGCAGGCCCTCGACGATGCCGGGCTTGCCGTCGTGGTAGCGGAAGCCGATGGAACGGCCGTACTTCTTGTCGCCGCGGATCTTGTCGCGCAGCTTCTGCAGCCGGGCGTCCGTCTCCTCGGCCGACAGCTGCGGGGCCCACTGGAAGGGGGTGTGGGGCTTGGGGACGAAGCCGCCGATCGACACGGTGCAGCGGATGTCGTTGGAGCCCGAGACCTCGCGGCCCTTCTGGATCACGCGCGTCGCCATGTCGGCGATCTGCAGGACGTCGTCGTCCGTCTCGGTGGGCAGACCGCACATGAAGTACAGCTTCACCTGGCGCCAGCCGTTGCCGTACGCCGTCGCGACGGTACGGATCAGGTCCTCTTCCGAGACCATCTTGTTGATGACCTTGCGGATGCGCTCGGACCCGCCCTCGGGGGCGAAGGTCAGGCCGGAGCGGCGGCCGTTGCGCGTCAGCTCGTTGGCCAGGTCGATGTTGAAGGCGTCGACGCGGGTGGAGGGAAGCGACAGGCCGATCTTGTCGTCCTCGTAGCGGTCCGCGAGGCCCTTGGCGATGTCACCGATCTCGCTGTGGTCGGCGGACGAGAGCGACAGCAGACCGACCTCCTCGAAGCCGGTCGCCTTCAGGCCCTTCTCGACCATGTCGCCGATGCCGGTGATCGAGCGCTCCCGCACCGGACGGGTGATCATGCCCGCCTGGCAGAAACGGCAGCCGCGGGTGCAGCCGCGGAAGATCTCCACCGACATGCGCTCGTGGACGGTCTCGGCCAGCGGCACCAGGGGCTGCTTGGGGTAGGGCCACTCGTCGAGGTCCATCACCGTGTGCTTGCTGACCCGCCACGGCACGCCCGAGCGGTTCGGCACGACACGGGCGATACGGCCGTCCGGCAGGTACTCGACGTCGTAGAAACCGGGGACGTACACCCCGCCCGTCCTCGCCAGGCGCAGCAGGAGTTCCTCGCGGCCACCGGGCCGGCCCTCCGCCTTCCAGGCACGGACGATCGCGGTGATCTCCAGGACGGCCTGCTCGCCGTCGCCGATGACCGCGCAGTCGATGAAGTCGGCGATCGGCTCGGGGTTGAACGCCGCGTGCCCGCCGGCCAGGACGACCGGGTCGTCGATCCCGCGGTCCTTGGACTCCAGCGGGATGCCGGCCAGGTCCAGGGCGGCCAGCATGTTCGTGTAGCCGAGCTCGGTCGAGAACGACAGCCCGAACACGTCGAAGGCGCGCACAGGACGGTGGCTGTCCACGGTGAACTGCGGGACGCGGTGCTCCCGCATCAGCGCCTCCAGGTCCGGCCACACGCTGTAGGTGCGCTCGGCGAGGACGCCCTCCTGCTCGTTCAGTACCTCGTAGAGGATCATGACGCCCTGGTTGGGCAGACCGACCTCGTAGGCGTCCGGGTACATCAGGGCCCAGCGGACGTCGCAGGAGTCCCAGTCCTTGACCGTGGAGTTGAGCTCTCCGCCGACGTACTGGATCGGCTTCTGCACATGCGGGAGCAGAGCTTCGAGCTGCGGGAACACAGACTCGGCGGCTTCGGCAGGCATCTCACGGAACCTTCGTGTGCTGACAGGGGTGACCATCCAGACTAACCCGACGCAGGAGGTCCCCCGCACCGCCTCAGAGGACCGTCCCGCCGCGGACCGCCTCCCACGTCCCGGGCAGCGCCGCCTCGTCGTCCGCCGCGCGCCGCTCCTCGCGCCCGTAGAGCACCCCGTAGGTGAAGGTGCTCTCCCCCGCCGCGTGCGCCTGCCGGGCCAGGTCGCGCAGCGCCTCTCGGGCCATCACGCTGTCCTGGTGGTCGCCGAGCAGCCCCTGGAGCGACTTCATCGATGCCACCAGTGCGCCCGCCGCGTCCCCGAGCGCCCCGGACGCCGCCTCGGCCGCGTACCGGGTCCGCTTGGCCTGCTTGCGGGCCTCGTGCAGCGCCAGGTCGCGTTCCTGCCCCGCCGGCTGGGCGAGGGCCTGTTCGACCAGCGAGGACAGGCGGGCGAAGTCCTTCCGCACGGCAGCGCCGATCACCTTCTTCGGCCGTCCCGAGGCCGGCCCCCGCAGCGGCGGCCCGTCGATCAGGGCGTCCAGCGCGTCGAGCAGCTCCAGGTACCGAGGGCCGTCGAGTACGGCGGTCAGCCGGCGCCGGGAGCCGCCGCGCCGGGCGTGCGACCAGGTGCGCAGCCGGGTGCGGACGGGGCCGGAGAGCAGAGCGCGGGGCAGCTCGTCCACCGCCGCGGTCAGCCGCTCGGTGAGCACCTCCTGGTCGCGTCCGGCGCCCAGCTCGGCGGCGAGCCACTTCAGTTCCGCGCCGATCGGGTCGGTCACCGCCCGGTCGAGGACCTTGCCGTACGACCGGAAAGCGCTGCGCAGCCTGCGGGTGGCGACGCGCATGCGGTGCACGGAGTCCGCCACGTCGCGCCGTACGGCGGGGTCGAGCTCGACGAGAGCGTCCCGTTGTGCGCGGAGGTAGGCCAGGACGTGGTCGCCGGCGGTGACGGGCGCCGGGGTCTCCTTCGCCATCCGGCGCTTCTTCGGCGCCGTGTCTGCCAGGGCGCGGGCCAGTTTGGACGCGGCCGCGGAGCGGCGCACGCCGGCCTTGCGCAGCCGCTTGTCGACCTTGTCGAGGAAGGCGGTGTCGACGCCGTCGGCGAGCTCCACCTCGATCTCGGTCCACTGGGCGGCGCCGCCGGAGAGCCGTTCGGCGTGGACGGCGTCGACGCTGACCTCGGCGAGGAGCCCGCCGTCCGCGTCGACGAGGTGGCGGACGTCGCGGTCGGAACGCAGGCGGACGACGGGTGACAGGGCGTGGTCGCGAACGCGCGAGCGGACGAGGCCGGCGAGGGCGCGGGGGACCCTGTCGGAGAGCGGGGCGCGGATCTCGTCCCGGACGTCCGGGGCGACGGGCAGTTTCAGGTGCCAGCCGGCGTCGGAGCCGCCGGTGCGGCGGCGCAGGGTGATCGAGGACGCGGCGAGGCGTTCGTCGGCGGTGTCGTAGTAGGTGGCGTCGAGGTGGGCGACGCCCTTGTCGACGACGGCCGCGACACCGGCGACGCCGGTCAGGTCGGGCAGGCCGCTGTCGTCCGACTCGTACTTCCGCTCGACCTCGCGCTTGGTGTCCGCCATGTGGTGAATCTAGCGGCGGATGGGCGGTGGGTCACGGGGTGCGCCACTGGTCCGGCGTGGGTCACCCGGCATGGATGCGCTGGTCCGGCATTCGCCGGTTGCACGGCGTGAGTGCGGGCCGGAGGTGCGTCGCGCAACCCGGCGCCTGTGGGGTGCCGCCGCGCCCACCCGTGCCGCCCCTGGGGGTACCTCCCAGGCCGTTCAGGCACTGGGGGAGGCACGACTGCCCGCGGTAACGCGGCACGACGGCGGCGCGGCAGCCCGCGGTCGAACGGACCCGCAGTCGCGTACGGCGAGAAGGGGACGTGTCGGGGGGTGTCCGCCCGCAGCGGTTGGCGCGTCAACGCCAGTCAGATGGTCACCCACCGATTCCGCGCCGTTCCGAGGACGGACACCCCCCGGCACGGCCCCGACCCACCACCCAACCGATGGCGCCACACGCACCCCCACCGCACCCGCACAGGCCGCCGCAGGCACCCCGCCCAAGCGCCGCAGGCACCCGCAGGCACCCCCGCCCAAGCGCCACAGGCACCCGCAGGCACCCCGGCCCAAGCGCCACAGGCCTACGCCGACATGGGCCGCTGCGCCGTGATCGACTGCAGCAACCCCACCGCCATCCACACGGCGAACATCGACGACCCGCCGTACGACACGAACGGCAGCGGCAGGCCGGTCACCGGCATGATGCCCAGGGTCATGCCGATGTTCTCGAAGGTCTGGAAGGCGAACCACGCCACGATCCCGGCCGCGACGATCGTGCCGTACAGGTCGGACGTCTCCCGGGCGATCCGGCACGCGCGCCAGAGCACCACACCGAGCAGCACGATGATCAGACCGGCCCCGAGGAACCCCAGCTCCTCGCCGGCGACGGTGAAGACGAAGTCCGTCTGCTGTTCCGGCACGAACTGGCCCGTCGTCTGCGACCCGTGGAAGAGACCGGAGCCCGTCAGCCCCCCGGACCCGATCGCGATGCGCGCCTGGTTGGTGTTGTAGCCGACGCCCGCGGGATCCAGCTCGGGGTTCGCGAACGCCGCGAAGCGGTTGATCTGGTACTCGTCCAGGATCCCCAGCTGCCACACCGCGATCGCCCCGGTCGCCCCCGCGCCGAGCAGCCCGAACACCCACCGGTTGGAGGCACCGGAGGCGAGCAGTACGCCCAGCACGATGATGACCATGACCATGACCGACCCGAGGTCGGGCATGAGCATCACGATCAGCATGGGTACGACGGCCAGGCCCAGCGCCTGCAGCACGATCCGGTGGTCCGGGTACGGCCGGTCTCCCGCGTCCACCCGCGCCGCCAGCAGCATCGCCATGCCCAGGATGATCGTGATCTTCACGAACTCCGAGGGCTGCAGGGAGAATCCGCCGGGCAGCTTGATCCAGGAGTGCGCGCCGTTGATGGTCGAGCCGAGCGGCGTGAGCACCAGCAGGATCAGGAACACGGACGCGCCGTACAGCACCGGCACGGCCGTGCGCAGCGTCCGGTGGCCCAGCCAGATCGTGGCGATCATCAGGGCGATCCCGATACCGGTGTTCAACAGGTGCCGGACCAGGAAGTAGTACGGGTCGCCCTGGTTGAGCTCGGTGCGGTTCCGGGTCGCGGAGTACACCAGCAGCGCGCCCATCAGCGACAGCGCGGTCGCGGACAGCAGTATCGGCCAGTCGAGCCGCCGCGTCATCGAGTCCCGGGCGAACAGCCGGGTCCAGCCGGCTCGCTCGGGCCCGTACCCGGAGACCTGGAAACTGTTCGCCCCGGTCATGCGCGCGCCCTCCGCTTCCGCCTTCGGGTCTGCCGGTTGCCCGTGTCGGGCGGGTTCACGGTCGCCTGCTGGTCCTGCGGGTCGGCGGGTGCGTTCCCGCCCTGCTCGGTGGCGGCCTCCGAGGCCCCGTCCGTCGGCTGCAGGTCCTTCACCGGGTCCTTGGAGACCTTCGGCGAGGCGATGGTGCCGTCCGCCTTGATCTTCGGCAGGGTCTTCACCGGCTCGGGCAGCAGCGCCTTCTTCTTGTCGATCGCCCCGTCGTCCGACACGCCGTACAGCGCGTCGTAGATGTTGCGGACGGCGGGACCGGAGGCGCCGGAACCCGTACCACCCTGGGAGATCGTCATGACGATCGCGTAGTCCTTGGTGTACGTGGCGAACCACGACGTGGTCTGCTTGCCGTAGACCTCGGCGGTACCGGTCTTGGCGTGCATCGGGATCTTGTCCTGCGGCCAGCCGCCGAACCGCCAGGCGGCGGTACCGCGGGTGGCGACGCCCGCGAGGGCGTCGTCCATCTTGGCCAGCGTGGTCTTGCTTATCGGCAGCTTGCCGTGCGACCGGGGCTCGATCTCGTCGACCTGCTTGCCGTCGGGGCTGACGACCGCCTTGCCGATGGTGGGGTCGTACAGGGTGCCGCCGTTGGAGATGGCCGCGTAGATGGTGGCCATCTGGATGGGGGTGACGAGGGTGTCGCCCTGGCCGATGGAGTAGTTGATGGAGTCACCGGCGCGCATCTTGTTGCCCTCGAGGCAGTTCTCGTACGAGATCTTCTCGACGTAGGAACCGTCCTTCTTCCCCGTCTTGCACCAGGCGTCCTTGTTCGCCTCCCAGTACTCCTGCTTCCACTGCCGGTCGGGGACGCGGCCGGTGACCTCGTTCGGCAGGTCGATGCCGGTCTCCTTGCCGAGGCCGAACTGGTGGGCGGCCTTGTAGAAGTAGTCGTTGGGCTTCTTGGGGTTCATGCCGCCGTCCTTCTTCCACTCCTCGTGCGCGAGGCGGTAGTAGACGGTGTCGCAGGAGAGTTCCAGCGCGCGGCCGATGGTGATCGCGCCGTTGTCGGCCGACTCGAAGTTCTTGAAGACCTGACCGCCGACGGAGTAGGAGCTGGAGCAGTCGTAGCGGCCGTCGAAGTCGTAGCCGGCCTCCACCGCGGCGGCCGAGGAGACCACCTTGAAGATGGAGCCGGGGGCCGCCTGGCCCTGGGTGGCCCGGTTGAGCAGCGGGTAGTTGGAGTCCTTGCCGGTGAGCTTCTTGTAGTCGGCGGCGGAGATGCCGCCGACCCAGGCGTTGGGGTCGTACGTCGGGTTGGAGGCCATGGCGACGACGCGGCCGGTCTTGGCCTCCATCACCACGACCGCGCCGGCGTCGGCCTCGTAGGTCCGGCCGGTGTTGCGGTCCATCTCCTTGCGGGCGGCCTTCATCGCCTCGTTCAGCTCGTACTCGGCGACCCGCTGGACGCGGGAGTCGATGCTGGTGACGAGGTTGGAGCCGGGCTGGGCGGCGTCGGACTCGGCCTGGCCGATGACGCGGCCGAGGTTGTCGACCTCGTAGCGGGTGACGCCGGCCTTGCCGCGCAGCGCCTTGTCGTACTGGCGTTCCAGGCCGGAACGGCCGACCTGGTCCGAGCGCAGGTAGGGCGACTCCGTGTCCTGGGCCTTCTGGATCTCCTCGTCGGTGACCGGCGAGAGGTAGCCGAGGACCTGGGCGGTGTTGGCCTTGCCGGGGCTGGTGTAGCGGCGTACGGCCTGGGGCTCGGCGGTGATGCCGGGGAAGTCCTCGGCACGCTCGCGGATCTGCAGGGCCTGTTTGGGGGTGGCCTCGTCGGTGATGGGGATCGGCTGGTAGGGCGAGCCGTTCCAGCACGGCTGCGGCGTCTCGGCGTCGCACAGCCGGACCTTCTCCATGACCTCCTGGGGCTTCATGCCCAGGACGCCGGCGAGTTTGGTCAGGACGGCCTTGCCGTCGTCCTTCATCTTCAGCAGGTCGGTACGGGAGGCGGAGACGACGAGCCGGGTCTCGTTGTCGGCGAGCGCCACACCGCGCGCGTCCAGGATCGAGCCGCGTACGGCGGGCTGGACGACCTGCTGGACGTGGTTGCCGCTGGCCTCCTTGGCGTACTCGTCGCCCTGGCGGATCTGGAGGTACCAGAGCCGGCCGCCGAGGGTCCCGAGGAGGGAGAGGACGAGGATCTGGATGACGACGAGCCGGGTCTGGACGCGGGTGCTCCGACCGGTCTCGGGAATGTTGGTCACTGCGGCTGCCTCCCCCTCTCAGAGTGCGTACGCATCGACGCGGGTGTACGAGTGAGCAGTTGCCGTCACAGCGCGGTCGTACGGGCGGGACGTCGTCGTCACAGCCGCTTGACCCCCTTGATGCGTCCGGCCCGGGCGACCCGCGCCCGCGCCGCCTTCACCCGCAGTCCGCCGCGCTGGCTGCCGATGCGCAGTCCGGTGCCCGAGGAGAGCCAGCCGGAGGAGATGTCCGTGGTCCGGGCGGCGGAGTTGGCCTCGGCCAGCGGGTCGTTCTCCGCGCGGCGGGCCAGGGCCATGATGCCGGGGACCACGAAGGGGGCGAGCAGCAGGTCGTACAGGGCGGCGGTGAACAGCAGGCCGGGCAGGCCGACATGGCGGGCGGCCGTGTCGCCGACGAGGGCGCCGACGCCGGCGTACAGCAGGGTGGTGCCGATGGCGGCCGCGACCACCACGACCATGGGGCCGGTGGCGGACCTGAGCCGGCCGTTGTCCGGTTTGGCGAGCCCGGCGAGATAGCCGATGACGCAGAGCACCAGGGCGTAGCGGCCGGCGGCGTGGTCGGCGGGCGGGGCGAGGTCGGCGAGCAGTCCGGCGCCGAACCCGATGAGGGCGCCGCCGACGTGGCCGTAGACCAGGGCGAGGCCGAGGACGGTGAGCAGCAGCAGGTCGGGGACGGCACCGGGCAGGTGGAGACGGGCGAGGATGCTCACCTGGATCACCAGGGCGACGACGACCAGGGAGACGGAGAGCAGGATCCGGTTGACGCGCATGGGACTGAAAGCTCCTACTGCTCGGGCTGCTCGGGCTGCGACTCGCCGTCGGCGGGCGCCTCGGCGGACGGGGTCACGGTCACCGTCACGGTAGGCGTGGGTTTCGGCTGGGGCTTGTCCGGTAGCACCGTGTCGCGCGGATCCTTCTTCGGGGCCTGGACGACGACGCCGACGATGTCGAGCTTGGTGAAGCCGACGTAGGGCGTGACGTACAGCGTGCGGGTCAGGTCGCCGCCGGAGGGGTCGACGCGGGAGACGACGCCGACGGGCACGCCGGGCACGAACGGCTTGTCGGCCTGGGAGCCGAAGGTGACGAGGCGGTCGCCCTTCTTCACGTCGGCCTTGCCGTTGAGGAGTTCGACGCGCAGCGGGCGGTCGCCCTGGCCGGAGGCGAAGCCGAGTTCGTCACCGGCCTCCATGCGGGTGCCGACGGTGAAGTCGGGGTCGTTGGCGAGCAGCACGGTGGCGGTGTTCGGGCCGACGGTCGTCACGCGCCCCACCAGTCCGTCGCCGTTGAGGACGGTCATGTCCCGCTTGATGCCGTCGTTCGCGCCGACGTCGATGGTGATCGTCCAGGAGAAGCCCTGCGCGGCTCCTATGGCGATGACCTGGGCGCCCTTGATGCCGTACTGGCCCGCGCCGGCGAGCTTCAGCATCTTGTCGAGCTGCTTCAGGCGGCTGCGGCCGCGGTCGTCGCTGCCGAGCTTCGCCTTCAGGGCCGCGTTCTCCGTCTCCAGTTCGGCGAGCCGGTCGTGCCGGTCACCCGAGTCGCGGATCGCGGAGACCGCGTTGCCGACCGGGTCGACCGCTGCCGACACCCCGTTCTCGATCGGGCCGAAGACGGTGGCCGCGGCCTGCCGGGCACCGTCGACCGGTGAATCCTCCCCGCCGCGGATGTCCACCGTGATCAGTGCGAACGCGACGGCGATCAGCAGCACCAGGAGCAGCCGGCTCTCTTTCGTGTCCCTCACGTGCGGCGGCCGTGCCTTCCTCGTCGGAATTCGGGAAATTCGTTGCGGTGTTCAGGAATTGGGGGGATTCAGCTGTTGCAGGGCCGACGCCCCGGGCCGCCCGGGAGCGCACGTTGTGGACGGCCTCATGTCTGTATGTCTCTGTGTCTCTATATCAACGATCCGCCGCACGAGAGGAGATCGTCTCGTACGGCGGAACCGAAGTGTTACGTCATCTGCGGGGCTGCGCGTCCAGCACCTGCTGGAGCGCCTCGAACTCCTCCACGCACTTTCCGGAGCCCAGCGCCACGCTGTCCAGCGGGTCCTCGGCGATGTGGATCGGCATGCCGGTCTCCCGGCGCAGCCGCTCGTCGAGGCCGCGCAGCAGCGCGCCGCCGCCGGTCAGGACGATACCCCGGTCCATGATGTCGCCGGACAGCTCGGGCGGACACTTGTCGAGGGTCGTCTTGACGGCGTCGACGATGGCGTTGACGGGTTCCTCGATCGCCTTGCGCACTTCGGCGGCGGAGATGACGACCGTCTTGGGCAGCCCGGAGACGAGGTCCCGGCCGCGGATTTCGGTGTGCTCGTCGGTGTCGAGGTCGTACGCCGAACCGATCGTGATCTTGATCTGTTCGGCCGTGCGCTCACCCAGAAGAAGGCTGTACTCCTTCTTCACGTGCTGGATGATCGCGTTGTCCAGTTCGTCGCCCGCGACGCGGATGGACTGGGCGGTGACGATGCCGCCGAGGGAGATGACCGCGACCTCCGTGGTGCCGCCGCCGATGTCGACCACCATGTTGCCCGTGGCCTCGTGGACCGGCAGGCCGGAGCCGATGGCCGCGGCCATGGGCTCCTCGATGATGTGCACCTGGCGGGCGCCGGCCTGGGACGACGCCTCGATGACGGCGCGGCGCTCGACGCCGGTGATGCCCGAGGGCACACAGACGACGACCCGCGGACGAGCCAGGTACCTCCGCTTGTGGATCTTCAGGATGAAGTAGCGGAGCATCCGCTCGGTGATCTCGAAGTCGGCGATGACGCCGTCCTTCAGCGGACGCACGGCAACGATGTTGCCGGGCGTGCGCCCGATCATCTTCTTCGCTTCGGCACCGACCGCGAGGATGCCACCGGTGTTGGTGTTGATCGCGACGACGGACGGCTCGTTGAGTACGATTCCGCGACCCCTGACGTACACCAGCGTGTTGGCGGTCCCGAGGTCGACAGCCATGTCACGGCCGATGAACGACATTGAGTTCCCCATCAGGATTCGACTGGCCTTCCCACGAGCTTTTGAGGGCTTTTCAGGTAGGCGAGGTGGGTGCAGTGACGTGAAGGCTTCCATCGTAGACGCGCTTTCGCGAACACTGCGCGAGGGTCTTCGCCATTGTCAGCAGATGGCGCAGCGCCTCGCTTGTGGAGACGGGCCAACGGTGGCATCCGTTCCCCCGATCGGCACGCATATGCCGCGGGGCGGCCGCTTTTGTGCGGCCGCCCAGGTCGACGATGCGCCGAATGGCTGACGCGGCGTCAGAAAAAAAGTGTGTCAGTATCCCGAAGGGCTCAGACGCGGCCCGGGAAGAAGATCTTCAGCTCGCGCTCGGCGGACTCCTCGGAGTCCGAGGCGTGGATCAGGTTCTCCCGGACGATCACGCCGTAGTCCCCGCGGATGGAGCCGGGGGCGGCGGCGATCGGGTCGGTCGGACCGGCCAGGGCGCGCACGCCCTCGATGACCCGCTCGCCCTCGACGACCATCGCCACGACCGGGCCGGAGGACATGAACGCCACCAGCGGCTCGTAGAACGGCTTGCCCTTGTGCTCGCCGTAGTGCTGCTCCAGGGTGTCGGTGTCCAGGGTGCGCAGTTCCAGCGCGGTGATCTGCCAGCCGGCCTTGCGCTCGATACGGCTGATGATCTCGCCGGTCAGGCCACGACGGACGGCGTCGGGCTTGAGGAGGACGAGGGTGCGCTGGGTCACGACGGGGCTCCTTGGAATGTGAGGTTGTGCGAGGTGATGACTGAGGTTACCGGGCGTGTCGGAGCGCCCGTCACGCAGCGTCAGGTGTAGACGCGTCGGACTGGGCCGCGAACCTCGCCTTCGCCTCGTCGATCTTCCGCCCGTAGTGCACCGAGGCCCACCACAGGGCCGCGAAGACGACGCCGAGGAAGAACATCGTCGGCACGACGAACCCGGAGGCGACGAGCGCGATCTGCAGCGCCCAGCCGAAGGCGATGCCGCCGGGCCGGGTCACCCCGCCGCACAGCACCAGGCACAGGAACATCGCGATACCGCTGACCGTCCACACCGTCCCCATGGACAGGTCCGGGTCCTTCATGGCGACCAGCCCGGCGAAGCCGATGACGAAGAACTCGCCGATAAGGGTCGATGCACAGAGCGTACGCACGGGTTTCCTCAGCCCTTCCCCAGCAGCAGCCGGGCCTCGCCGACGGTGATGACGGAACCGGTGACGAGCACGCCGCCGCCCGCGAACTCGCCCTCCTCCTCGGCCAGCGTGATCGCGGCCTCCAGCGCGTCCGGCAGCCGCGGCTCGACCTGCACGCGGTCCTCCCCGAACACCTCGACGGCGATCGCCGCCAGCTCGTCGGCGTCCATCGCGCGGTGGCTGGAGTTCTGGGTGACGACGACCTCGGCGAAGACCGGCTCGAAGGCCTCCAGCAGCCCCCGCACGTTCTTGTCGCCGCTCGCGCCGACCACGCCGATGAGCCGGCTGAACTGGAACGCCTCCCCGACCGCCTCCGCGGTCACCCGCGCGCCGGCCGGGTTGTGTGCGGCGTCCAGCACGACGGTGGGCGAACGCCGCACGACCTCCAGCCGCCCCGGTGAGGCGACGGCGGCGAAGGCCTTGCGCACGGTGTCGACGTCGAGCGGCTCGGGACGCTGCGCCCCGACGCCGAAGAACGCCTCGACGGCGGCGAGCGCCACGGCGGCGTTGTGCGCCTGGTGGGCGCCGTGCAGCGGCAGGTAGATCTCGGTGTACTCGCCGCCGAGCCCGCGCAGGGTCAGCAGCTGCCCGCCGACGGCGACCTGCCGGGCGACGACGCCGAACTCCAGCCCCTCACGCGCCACGGTCGCGTTCACGTCCACGGCCTTCTTCAGCAGCACCTGCGCCGCGTCCACCGGCTGCTGGGCCAGGATCACGGTGGCGTCCTGCTTGACGATGCCGGCCTTCTCGCCGGCGATCGCGGCGAGCGTCTCGCCGAGCCGGTCGGTGTGGTCCAGGTCGATCGGCGTGACGACGGCGACGTCCCCGTCGATGACGTTGGTGGCGTCCCAGGAGCCGCCCATCCCCACTTCCACGACCGCCACGTCGACGGGCGCGTCGGCGAAGGCGGCGTACGCCATGCCCGTGAGCACCTCGAAGAAGGACAGCCGGTACTCCTGCTGCGCGTCCACCATCTCGACGTACGGCTTGATGTCCTGGTACGTCTCGATGAACCGCTCCGGGGAGACCGGCGCCCCGTCCAGGCTGATCCGCTCGGTGATGGACTGCACGTGCGGGGAGGTGTACCGCCCGGTGCGCAGCTCGAAGGCGCCGAGCAGGGCCTCGATCATGCGGGCGGTGGAGGTCTTGCCGTTGGTCCCCGTGATGTGGATGGACGGGTACGACCGCTGCGGCTCGCCCAGCACGTCCATCAGCGCGGCGATGCGCGCGACGGACGGCTCCAGCTTGGTCTCGCCCCAGCGGGTCGCGAGCTCCGCCTCGACCTCGCGCAGGGCCCTGTCCACCTCGGGATCCTCAGGCCGCGCGGGGACATCGGCCTGCGGCGGGCCGCCCTGCGTCCGCAGGGTACGGCTGCCGGCCTCGATGACCGCGAGATCGGGGTCACGGTCGGTCTCGGCCGCGATGATCTCGTCGAACGATTCACCGGGGTCCGACTGCTCACTGCTGTCGTGCGGGGGGAGCTCACTCACGGGGACCAGTCTACGGAGCATCGCCGACAGAGGTTGTGGGTGGCTTGTCCTGTCGCGCGGCTGCGGGCCGTCGCTGGTTGCTCGCGCGGTTCCCCGCGCCCCTGGGAGCGTGAAGGCTCCCGGCGCCGACAGGGCACCGGGAGCCTTCCTCCACGTACGGGCGCCTACGCCTGCGGCAGCCGCTCCAGCTGCGCCTGGATCCGCGCGATGTCCTCGTCGGCCTTGGCCAGCCGCGTCCGGATCTTCTCCACCACGTGATCCGGCGCCTTCGCGAGGAACGCCTCGTTGCCGAGCTTCCCGTTGGCCTGCGCCTTCTCCTTCTCCGCGGCCGCGAGGTCCTTCGCGAGCCGCTTGCGCTCCGCGGCCACGTCGATGGCACCGGACAGGTCCAGCGCCACCTCGACACCCGCCACCGGCAGCGTCGCCGTGGCCGTGAAGGAGTCGCCCTCCGGCTGCAGCCGCAGCAGCTGCCGGACGGCCGCCTCGTGCGGGGCGAGCGCCGTGCCGGCCAGCGACAGCCGGGCCGGGACCCGCTGACCGGGCTGGAGACCCTGGTCGGCGCGGAACCGGCGGACCTCGGTGATCACCGACTGGAGCGTCTCGATCTCGCGCTCGGCGTCGACGTCCCGGAAGCCCGAGTCCTCCGGCCAGTCCGCGACGACGACCGACTCGCCGCCGGTCAGCGTGGTCCACAGGGTCTCCGTCACGAACGGGACCACCGGGTGCAGCAGCCGCAGCGTGACGTCCAGGACCTCGCCGAGGACGCGCTTGCTGACCTCGGCCGCCTCGCCGCCCGCCTGGAACGTCGTCTTGGAGAGCTCGACGTACCAGTCGAAGACCTCGTCCCAGGCGAAGTGGAACAGCGCGTCCGACAGCTTCGCGAACTGGTAGTCCTCGTAGTACACGTCGACCTCGGCGACGACCGAGTTCAGACGGGAGAGGATCCAGCGGTCGGTCGAGGACATCTTCGACGCGTCCGGCAGCGGCCCGTCGACCGTCGCGCCGTTCATCAGCGCGAAGCGGGTGGCGTTCCAGATCTTGTTCGCGAAGTTGCGGGAGCCCTGGACCCAGTCCTCGCCGATCGGGACGTCGACGCCCGGGTTGGCACCGCGCGCCAGGGTGAAGCGGAGCGCGTCGGAGCCGTACTTGTCCATCCAGTCCAGCGGGTTCACCACGTTGCCGAAGGACTTCGACATCTTCTTGCCGTTCTGGTCACGGACCATGCCGTGCAGGGCGATGGTGTGGAACGGCGGGGTGCCGTCCATGGCGTACAGGCCGAACATCATCATCCGGGCGACCCAGAAGAAGAGGATGTCGTAGCCGGTGACCAGGACGGAGTTCGGGTAGAACTTCGCGAGCGACTCGGTCTGCTCCGGCCAGCCGAGCGTGGAGAACGGCCACAGGCCGGACGAGAACCAGGTGTCCAGGACGTCGGAGTCCTGGTGCCAGCCCTCGCCGGTCGGCGGCTGCTCGTCGGGACCGACGCAGACGACCTCGCCGTTCGGGCCGTACCAGACCGGGATGCGGTGGCCCCACCACAGCTGGCGCGAGATGCACCAGTCGTGCAGGTTGTCGACCCAGTCGAAGTACCGCTTCTCCATCTCCTGCGGGTGGATCTTGACCTTGCCGTCACGGACCGCGTCGCCGGCCGCCTTGGCCAGCGGGCCGACCTTGACCCACCACTGCATGGACAGGCGCGGCTCGATGGTGGTCTTGCAGCGCGAGCAGTGGCCGACGGAGTGGACGTACGGCCGCTTCTCGGCGACGATCCGGCCCTCGGCGCGCAGCGCGGCGACGATGGCGGAGCGGGCCTCCAGCCGGTCCAGGCCCTGGAAGGGGCCGTGGGCGGTGATCACGGCATGCTCGTCCATGATCGTGACGGCGGGCAGGTCGTGCCGCTGGCCGATCTCGAAGTCGTTCGGGTCGTGGGCGGGCGTCACCTTGACGGCGCCGGTGCCGAACTCGGGGTCGACGTGCTCGTCGGCGACGACCGGGATGGAGCGGTCGGTGAGCGGCAGCTTGATGAGCTTGCCGACCAGGTGCTTGTACCGCTCGTCCTCGGGGTGCACGGCGACGGCGGTGTCACCGAGCATGGTCTCGGCGCGGGTGGTGGCGACGACGATGGTGTCGTCCCCGTCGCCGTACTTCATCGAGACGAGCTCGCCGTCGTCGTCCTGGTACTCGACCTCGATGTCGGAGATCGCGGTCAGGCAGCGCGGGCACCAGTTGATGATGCGCTCGGCGCGGTAGATCAGCTCGTCGTCGTAGAGCCGCTTGAAGATGGTCTGGACGGCCTGGGACAGCCCCTCGTCCATGGTGAAGCGCTCACGCGACCAGGCGACGCCGTCACCGAGGCGTCGCATCTGTCCGCTGATCTGCCCACCGGACTCGGACTTCCACTGCCAGACCCGCTCGACGAATGCCTCCCGGCCCAGGTCGTGCCGGGACTTGCCCTCCTTGGCGAGCTCCCGCTCGACGACGTTCTGCGTCGCGATCCCGGCGTGGTCCATGCCGGGCTGCCACAGCGTCTCGTACCCCTGCATCCGCTTGCGGCGGGTCAGGGCGTCGATGAGCGTGTGCTCGAAGGCGTGCCCGAGGTGCAGGCTGCCCGTGACGTTCGGCGGCGGGATGACGACGGTGAACGGCGGCTTGTCGCTCCCCGCGTCCGCCTCGAAGTAGCCCTGTTCTACCCAGCGCTCGTACAGCTTCCCCTCTACCTCGGCCGGCGTGTACTGGGTCGGCAGTTCGGTCGTGGGCGCTGATTGCGGCTGCTGAGTCTTGTCGGTCACGGGGGTCAGTTTAAGGGCGTCACGGCCCAGTCCCGAAACGCCATTCCTTTGTAACGGTGCGCCCCCCGGTGACCTGCGCACGCCATATCTGCGTCAGGATGTCAGCACCACGTAAGCATCTGGAGGGGAACCCAGGAATGAGTCACAACCAGCCGGGCCCGTACGGCGGGCAGCCCCAGCAGCCCGGACCGTACGGCCAGCCGGGACCGTACGGCCAGCCGCCGCAGGCCCCCCAGCCCGGCTACGGCTACCCCCAGCAGGCGCCCCCTCCCCAGCCCCAGCCGGGCTACGGCTACCCGCAGCAGCCCCCGCAGGGCGTCCCGCAGCAGCCGAACCCCTACGGCCAGCAGCCCCCGTACGGCCAGCAGCCCTACGGCATGCCCCAGCCTCCGGCCGCGGGCGGCGGCAAGAAGAAGACCGGCCTGATCATCGGCGCGGTGGCGGTCGTGGCCGCGATCGGCGTCGGCGCGTACTTCGTCCTCGGCGGGGGCGGCGGCGCGGGCGGCATCGAGGACGACGGCGCCCACAAGCTGACGACGCCGGCGACGGTGCTCACCGACTACAAGCGGGTCTCCGAGGACGGCGCCGGCGGCGACGACTCCGCGAGTGACCTGGAGAAGTCCGGCGTCAAGAACGGCAAGTCCGTCGTCGCCGTGTACTCCACGGCGGACCCCACGAGTTACGACCCGAGCGACCCCAGCTCGGCCCCGTCCGACTTCAAGACGATCACGTACGCCGGTGCCTACGGTGAGATCGCCGACCCCGAGGCGGCGCTGGACAAGCTCTTCGCCGAGATGAAGAAGTCCTCCGAGGAGGGCTCCTCCGGCAGCACGGACACCGAGGCGGACCTCGTCGGCGAGGCCGAGGAGGTCGACCTCGACGGCGCGGTCATGAGGTGCCAGGCGGCCCAGGGCAAGAACCCGGTCACCAAGAAGGAGAAGACCGACTGGTTCTGCGCGTGGGCCGACTACAGCACCATCGCCATGGTGTCGCCCGGTGAGGTCACCACGGGCATCAGCAAGGACGTGGCGGTGGACCTCACCACCAAGCTCCGCAAGGAAGTCCGCGTCAAGGCCTGACGCCGTCGGCACCACGCGAAAGGGGCCCGGTCGCTCGACCGGGCCCCTTCGGCGTGCGTACGGCGACGGCTACGCCGTCTTCTGCTCCCCGGAGCCCCGCCCGCGCGAGTCCCGCGGGATGAGGGTCGGGTTGACGTTGGAGAGGACGACGTCGGCCGTGATGACGACGCGGGCCACGTCCTTGCGGGACGGGACCTCGTACATCACGCCCTGGAGGACCTCCTCCATGATGGCGCGCAGGCCGCGGGCGCCGGTCTGGCGGAGGATGGCCTGGTCGGCGATGGCCTCCAGGGCCTCTCGCTCGAAGTCCAGCTCCACCCCGTCGAGTTCGAACAGACGCTGGTACTGCTTCACCAGCGCGTTACGCGGCTCGACCAGGATCTTCAGGAGCGCCTCGCGGTCGAGGTTGTGCACGCTGGTGATCACGGGGAGGCGGCCGATGAACTCGGGGATCATGCCGAACTTGACCAGGTCCTCCGGCATGACCTCCTCGAACTGGTCCTTGGACTCCAGCTCCCGCTTGGAGCGGATCGTCGCGCCGAAGCCGATGCCCTTGGCGCCCGCACGGCCCTCGATGATCTTCTCCAGGCCGGCGAAGGCGCCGCCCACGATGAACAGGACGTTCGTCGTGTCGATCTGGATGAACTCCTGATGCGGGTGCTTGCGGCCGCCCTGCGGCGGGACCGAGGCCGTGGTGCCCTCGAGGATCTTGAGCAGCGCCTGCTGGACGCCCTCGCCGCTCACGTCGCGCGTGATCGACGGGTTCTCACTCTTCCGCGCGACCTTGTCGATCTCGTCGATGTAGATGATCCCGGTCTCGGCCTTCTTGACGTCGTAGTCGGCGGCCTGGATCAGCTTCAGCAGGATGTTCTCGACGTCCTCGCCGACGTACCCGGCCTCCGTGAGCGCCGTGGCGTCGGCGATCGCGAACGGGACGTTCAGCATGCGGGCGAGGGTCTGGGCCAGCAGGGTCTTGCCGGAGCCCGTGGGGCCGAGCAGCAGGATGTTGGACTTCGCCAACTCGATGGCGTCGTCCCGGCCTTGGGCGCCGCCGTTCTCACCGGCCTGGACCCGCTTGTAGTGGTTGTACACCGCGACGGAGAGGGCCTTCTTGGCGGCCTCCTGGCCGACCACGTACCCCTCGAGGAACTCGTAGATCTCGCGGGGCTTCGGAAGCTCCTCCCAGCGCACCTCGCTGGTCTCGGCGAGCTCTTCCTCGATGATCTCGTTGCAGAGATCGATGCACTCGTCGCAGATGTACACACCGGGCCCTGCGATGAGCTTCTTGACCTGCTTCTGGCTCTTCCCGCAGAACGAGCACTTGAGCAGATCGCCGCCGTCACCGATGCGTGCCACGGTGTGCTTCCCCTTCGCCTGGGAGACGCCTGGACACGTTCGAGTCCAGCGGCTCCTGGTGCTGCCTTATGTCGACGGTACCTTGCCGGGCCCCCCGTTCGGGCCCCCCTTGGCACGGTTCGCTTTGACGTGAAACGCGCCAAACCATGCCAAGGGGCGGCAGACGATACAGCCTCCCGCCTCAGCGGAGGGAGGCGTTGTCCATCTTCCGGGTGGTGATGATCTGGTCGATCAGGCCGTAGCTCAGCGCGTCCTCGGCCGTGAGGATCTTGTCGCGCTCGATGTCCTCGCGGATCTTCTCGACCGGCGTGGTGGAGTGCTTGGCCAGCATCTCCTCCAGCTGCGAGCGCATCCGCAGGATCTCGTTGGCGGCGATCTCCAGGTCGGAGACCTGGCCGCGGCCGGTCTCGCTGTAGGGCTGGTGGATCAGGACGCGGGCGTTCGGCAGCGCCATGCGCTTGCCCGGCGTGCCGGCGGCCAGCAGGACGGCGGCGGCGGAGGCCGCCTGGCCCATGCAGACCGTCTGGATGTCCGGCTTCACGTACTGCATCGTGTCGTAGATGGCCGTGAGCGCCGTGAAGGAGCCGCCGGGGCTGTTGATGTAGACCGAGATGTCCCGGTCGGGGTCCATCGACTCCAGGCACAGCAGCTGCGCCATGACGTCGTTGGCGGAGGCGTCGTCGATCTGGACGCCCAGGAAGATCACGCGCTCCTCGAAGAGCTTCGCGTACGGGTCGTACTCGCGGATGCCCTGGGAGGTGCGCTCGACGAAGCGCGGGATGACGTAGCGGGACTCGGCCGCGGGGCCGGTGTACTCGGCGCGCGTGCGGTCGTACAGGCCGCTGCCGGGGAAGTCGTTCACAGTGTCTCCTGGAAAGGGGCTGAGGCGGTCGCTCGGGGCTGGCTGGGGCGCGCTGGGCCCGCAGAGGGCTCGGCTCGTTCCCACGGGACCCGGAGGCCCCGTGGGGAGCGGCTCAGGCCCCGGTGCCGCCGCCGCCCGGCATGCCGGCGGCCGTGGCGATGACGTCGTCGATGAGGCCGTACTCCTTGGCCTCGAAGGCGTCGAACCAGCGGTCGCGGTCCGAGTCGCGGGTGATCTGCTCGACCGTCTGGCCGGTGTGCTGGGCCGTGAGCTCGGCCATCCGCTTCTTGGTGTGCAGCAGCCGCTCGGCGTGGATCTTGATGTCCGAGGCCGAACCCGCCAGGCCGGCGGAGGGCTGGTGGATCAGGATCTCGGCGTTCGGCAGGGCGAAGCGCTTGCCCGGGGTGCCCGCGCTGAGCAGGAACTGACCCATCGAGGCCGCGAGGCCCATGGCGATCGTCACCACGTCGTTCTTGATGTACTGCATGGTGTCGTAGATCGCCATGCCGGCCGTGATCGAACCGCCCGGGCTGTTGATGTACAGGTAAATGTCCTTGTCCGGGTCGGAGGCAAGGAGCAGCAGCTGCGCGGTGATCTTGTTGGCGATGTCGTCGTCCACCGGCTGACCGAGGAAGATGATCCGCTCGCCGAGCAGCCGGTTGTAGACCTGGTCGCCGAGGCCACCACCGATGGAAGGCTCGCCGGCGGCGGAGGGCATCAGATTCGTCACGTATCCACCTGCTCGTCTACGACGGCGCCGGGCCGTCTCACGTGTTCTGCCGGGGCGTGGGGCCGTCCGGCGCTGTTCGGGGACTCCCCTGCCCTCGTATTCATGGACCCTAACGCGGTGGGCCTGCGGCGCCATCCCGGTTCCGGCGGTGTTCGCTGTGAGCGCAGGTTGGTTGCCGCCCGGCGCTGGTGTCGCCGTCGCGGGGGCCGCGCCCCGGGCCCCCGGGTGGGGTTCGCCGTGAACCTGCCGGTCGCGGGCGGGCACGGGTGGGTCACGGCCTGTCGCATGGTTCCCCGCGACCCCCGGGGCCGGACGACGCGACGGGCCCCGAGAGGCATGCGCGTCTCGGGGCCCGTCGTACGTCCGTCAGAGGTGACGCGAGGGTCAGCCCTCGTTCTTCTCCTCGGCGGCCTCGGCGGCCTCGGCCTCGGGGGCCTCGGCGGCGGCCTCGGCGGTCTCCGCCTCGTCCTCCTCGTCGTCCAGGTCGACGATCTCGCCGTTGGTGTCCTTGACCGTGGCCTTCTCGACCACGACGGCCAGGGCCTTGCCGCGGGCGACCTCACCGACGAGCAGCGGGACCTGGCCCTGCTCGACGACGGCCTGCGCGAACTGGTCGGGGGACATGCCGGAGGAGGCCGCGCGCCGCATGAGGTGCTCGGTGAGCTCCTCCTGGTTGACGTTGAGCTTCTCCTGCTTGACCAGCTCGTCCAGGACGAACTGGGTCTTGATGCCCTTGACCGCGGCCTCGCGGGTCTCGGTCTCGAACTCCTCGGCGGTCTTGCCCTGGAGCTCCAGGTACTTGTCGAGGGTGAGGCCCATCTGACCGAGCTGGTGGTGCTCCAGGTTGTGCTTGCGGGTGTTGATCTCGTCCTCGAGGAGCTTCTCGGGGACCGGGACCTCGACCAGCTCGAGCAGCTTGTCCAGCACGCGCTCCTGGGCCTGGGTGGCCTGGTCGTACTGCTTCATGTTGGCCAGGCGCTTGCGGCTGTCGGCCTTCAGCTCGTCCAGGGTGTCGAACTCGGACGCCAGCTGCGCGAAGTCGTCGTCCAGCTCGGGCAGCTCCCGCTTGGCGACCTGGGTGACCTTGACGGTGACCTCGGCCTCGCGGCCGGCCGCCGAGCCACCCTTGAGCTCGGAGGTGAAGGTGGTCTCGCCACCGGCCTCCAGGCCCTTCACGGCGTCGTCGATGCCGTCCAGCAGCTCACCGGAGCCGATGGTGTAGGAGACGCCGTTGGCGATGCCGTCCTCGAGGACCTCGCCGTCGACCTTGGCCTCCAGGTCGATGGTGACCACGTCGCCGTCCTCGGCGGCGCGCTCGACCGGGGAGGTGGAGGCGAAGCGCTCGCGCAGCTGCTCCACGGACTTCTCGACGTCCTCGTCGGTGACCTCGACGGCGTCGACCTCGACCTCGATGCCGGAGTAGTCCGGGATCTCGAGGGTCGGGCGGATGTCGACCTCGGCGGTGAAGTTCAGCGTCTCGCCGTCCTTCAGCTCCGTGATGTCGACCTCGGGCTGGCCGAGCGGGTTCAGCTCGGCCTCGTTCACCGCGTCGGTGTAGAACTTGGGAAGCGCGTCGTTGACGGCCTCCTCCAGCACGGCACCGCGGCCGAACCGCTGGTCGATGACGCGGGCAGGGATCTTGCCCTTGCGGAAGCCCTTCACCGTGACCTGCTGGTTGATCTTCTTGTACGCCGCGTCGAGGCTGTCCTTGAGCTCCTCGAAGGGCACCTCGACAGTGAGCCGAACCCGGGTCGGGTTCAGGGTCTCCACGGCGCTCTTCACGGTTCGGTCTCCTTGTGGCTGACTTCTTGGGTTCTGCCGGAGCCAGAGGGGCCCGGCCGATTTCGCCGCCCGGAGACTGCAGACGCTGAGACACACGGGCGTGCAGCTTGCATAGTAACGGCAGCGGCTACGCCACCCAAAAGGTGATCACGCCAGGTGATCGGCCGGATGGCCGGTCGACGACCCCGGACGGCCGGTGGATGGTCGGGGTGGCGGGATTTGAACCCACGGCCTTCCGCTCCCAAAGCGGACGCGCTACCAAGCTGCGCCACACCCCGTCTGGTGCGACACGTAGGGTACATGCCGCCAGGCAGTGGGGAGCGCCTCATTTTCCCGAGCGTCCGCGAAGGTCCGGGGTCGACGGAAACGGGGTGTGCGGTGAAGGGGGACGACCCGCTACGATGCCTGCAGTGCCGCGGTCGCCGACCTGCGGTGCGCGCCGTGCGGGCGTAGCTCAATGGTAGAGCCCTAGTCTTCCAAACTAGCTACGCGGGTTCGATTCCCGTCGCCCGCTCCACCGGACCTCCGGCCCGGTTCCGTCAAGGGACCGGGCCGGAGGTCTTTGTGCGTCCGGGGAGGGGCGGGTGCCTAGAACTGGATGGAGTTGATCGTCTCCGCTATCGAGTTCAGGAACCGCTGGATGTCGTCGGCCATGCCGGTCGAGGCGAGGAAGAAGCCGAAGAGGACGGCGACGATCGCCGGGCCCGCCTTGATGGAGCCCCCTCGCAGCAGCACCACCAGGATGATCGCCAACAGCAGCACCACTGACAGTGAAATGGCCACAACTGATCACACCCTCGGTCGGTCCGCTCTCCCGGCCCGGGGGCGCAACCCCGCGCGCCCCCGCCAGAACCATCGTGCCACCAACCGGGCCGCGTCATGCGGCAGGTGACACATCGTCCGGCCGGTTCCGGTCGGCCGGCGTGCGCCCGAGCGTGCGGGCGGGCACGGCGGGCGCCCCGACACGCGTATGCCGCACAGAAATTCGACAGTGCACTCCCGTCATGAATTCCGACCAGTTCGTTTCCATGCCCACACATCGCGTTCGCAGGCATTTCGAATTGTTGCCGCAGGCACATCGAGGGGCCCGCGATCGGCCGTTGAAAGGGCATTGAAGGGGACATTCCAGCAGAGTCGCCCGCCGGACTTATGACCGGGTTAGTCATGAAGAGTCAGGACAAGTTGGGCACTTGGAGAGACTCGGCGACACCCGCCGAGGCGTGGAGGTGTGGGGGCCGTCACGCGGGCAACGAGGTCAAGTTCCCCGAAATACGGGGTACTCGCAGTGCACTTGGGATCCGAATACCGGAATGACGTCGATGGTTTTACGGATTCACACGGACAACGCTAGGGTGCCTCAGATGTTCTACGCTGCCTCGTCCCCCA
This sequence comes from Streptomyces viridiviolaceus, assembly GCF_014650995.1. Classification (GTDB taxonomy): domain Bacteria; phylum Actinomycetota; class Actinomycetes; order Streptomycetales; family Streptomycetaceae; genus Streptomyces; species Streptomyces viridiviolaceus. The sequence continues at coordinate 419,790 of NZ_BMWA01000003.1, read as the reverse complement.
TCAGAGCAGCGAGGTCATGCACCGACTCGCCGAGTTTCCGGCGGGGGGTTGCATGACGACCTCGCTGCGACCGCACGGCGACCGCAGGACTCCACTCCCCCGACAACCGAGCAAGCAGCGCGACGCGTTCTTCGACAACGCCAAGTACCTGGCGATCGTGCTGGTCGGCGTGGGGCACGCCTGGGGGCAGATCCTCGACGGCAACCGGACCGTGGAGACCCTGTACCGGGTCGTGTACACCTTCCACATGCCGGCGTTCATCATCATCTCCGGCTACTTCTCGCGCAGCTTCGACCTGAGTCCCAAACGCGTCAAGCGGCTGATCACCGGCGTCGTCGTCCCGTATGTCGTCTTCGAGGTGGCCTACGCGCTGCACCGGCGCTACGGAGACGACGTCCCGGGCCACGACATCAGCCTGCTCGACCCCACGTACCTCCTGTGGTTCCTCTGCGCGTTGTTCGTCTGGCGGCTGACCACCCCCATCTGGAAGACGGTCCGGTGGCCGCTGCCGATCGCGCTCGGCATCGCGGCCCTGGCCTCCATGGCCCCCTCGGTCGGGAACGACCTCAACATGCAGCGGGTGCTGCAGTTCCTGCCGTGCTTCGTGCTGGGTCTGGTGCTGCGGCCCGAGCACTTCGCGCTGGTGCGGCGCCGCTCGGTGCGGATCGCGGCGGTGCCGGTGGTCGCGGCGGCGGTGGCCGTCGCGTGGTGGTCGGTGCCGCGCATGGAGACGGGCTGGTTCTACCGCAACGCCCCCGCACAGGACGCGGGCGCCCCCTGGTGGACCGGGCCCGTGCTGACGCTCGCGCTCTTCGGCTGCTCGGTGGTCCTGACGGCCTGCTTCTTCGCCTGGGTGCCGGGCCGGCGCATGTGGTTCACGGCGCTGGGCGCGGGCACGATCTACGGCTACCTGCTGCACGGCTTCCTGGTGAAGGCCGGCACCTACGAGGGCTGGTTCAAGGCGCCCGTGCTGGACCGCCCGCTCGGCGAGATCGGTCTGACCGTCCTCGGGGCCGCCGCCGTCACGCTGTTGTGCACCAAGCCCGTGCAACGGACCCTGCGGTGCGTGGTGGAACCCCGGATGGAGTGGGCGTTCAAGCGGGACGCGGGCGAGGCCGCCCGGGAACGCGAGGCCCGTCCGAACGACGAGGCCCGTGAGGCCGGTGAGGCACGCGAGCCGAGCCGGAAGGTCGCGGTCTAGTCGGCAGGCAGGAGGTCCCGGTGCGGCCGGGACCTCCGTTTCAGCCGCCCAGGCCGAGGAGCGCGCGCATCCGCGCGTACTTCTCGGTCAGTCGTGTGCGGGTGGGCTCGTCGAGGACCGCCAGCCGGGCCGGATCCGCGTTGTGCGCCAGGTCGGCCTCCTTCACCAGCAGGGCGCCCGGTGTGGCGAGGATGCGGGCGGCGTACGCCTCGGGCGGCTCCCCGGCCCGCTTGGTGACGGCGAGGACGATGTCCTTGGTGCGGCGGCTCAGCGCGGCCTCGCGCAGCCACCGCTCCGGGAGCGCGTCGTCCTCGACGGCGTCGTGCAGCCAGGCCGCCGCGATCTGTTCGTCGTCCCCGCCGCGCCGGCGTACCCCCTCGGCGACGGCCCGCAGGTGCTCGGCGTACGGCCGGCCCGCCTTGTCGGTCTGGCCGGCGTGGGCGGCGCGGGCGGTGGCCTCGACGTCGGCCAGGGTCAGTGGTGTGGTGTCGGACACGCCGGCCAGTGTCTCAGTCGCTCGCCGTCAGGGCCTGGGCCGTCGGCCCCTCGCGGCAGATCAACAGGAGCGCCCGGTCGTCGTTGACGTCCTTCGCGACCGCCTCGATCAGGTGCCAGGCAGCGCCGTGGAAGCCGCCGGCGACATAGCGGTCGGCCTCGCCGGTGAGGCGGTCGATGCCCTCGACGATGTCGCGGTCGGAGGTCTCCACCAGTCCGTCGGTGAACAGCATCAGCACGTCGCCGGGCCGCAGCGAGCCCTTCACCGAGTCGAACTGCGCGCCGTCGTACACCCCCAGCAGCGGTCCCTCGGCGGCCTTCTCCTCCCAGCGGCCGGTACCGGCGCTGAGCTGGAGGCCCGGCGGATGCCCGGCGGAGTACAGCTCATAGTCGCCGGAGTCGAGGTCGAGGACCAGGTGGATGGACGTGGCGAAGCCCTCGTCCCAGTCCTGGCGGAGCAGGTAGCCGTTGGCGGCGGGCAGGAAGGCGTGCGGGGGCAGGCTGCCCAGCAGTCCGCCGAAGGCCCCGGACAGCAGCAGCGCGCGGGAGCCGGCGTCCATGCCCTTGCCGGAGACGTCGGTGAGGACCACCTCCAGGGTCCGGCCGCCGCCTGTGCGGGCCGCGACCACGAAGTCGCCGGAGAAGGACTGGCCGCCGGCCGGGCGCAGCGCCATCTCGCGGTGCCAGCCCGGCGGCAGCTTGGGCAGCTTGCTCTGGACGCGGATGCGTTCGCGCAGGTCGAACAGCATGGTGCTGCCGCGCCGCCACGGCACGCCGACCCGGCTGCGGAACTGGGCGAGCAGCAGTCCGAAGAAGCCGCAGGCGGCCACCACGAGGACCACGCCCGGGGTGACCCTGGACGGGCCCTCCGTGTAGGGGCCCAGCTGCACGGACTCCACGATCAGTGCCGTGGCCGCCGCCGCGTACAGGCCGAGCAGGCTCGCGGGGCGCAGCAGCAGGCCGCCGGCGACGATCGGCAGCACCAGGGCGGCCGGTGAGCACCAGACCGAGTTGGCCATCGTGGTCGCCGCGATCACCGGGATCGTCAGCAGCAGGCCGGCCAGCGCGATCCAGTCCGAGCCGTCGCCGCGGAAGTGGTCGACGGCGGATCTGCGCACGCCGACGCGGGCCCGGTGCCACTGCTTCTTCAACCGGGCCGTGAACGTCTCGGCTTCCGCGCGCCGCTGTCGTCCTGCTGCCATTAGTTCGGGACCCTATCCATCGGACCGGTCGCTTGGCACGGGAGGTCCCACTTGTCCCCCGTCCGAGGCCCGGCTTCACAGTGAACTCCAACGGGCGCCGCCGCGCGCCCGTCCGGGAGAAATTCTCTCGCCCGCCCCGCACGGCCCTGATAGGCATGGTCCATGGGCGACAACGGCACTGGCAGCACCGACGGCACCGGATCGGCGACCGGACCGCGACCCCTACGGCAGGACGAATGGGACAAGTGGTACGGCACGTTGATCCGTGCCTTCAGCGGCGTCCCGGAGTCCGCCGACGAGAAGGAGCTGTGGAACTCCCTGACCGAGACGGACCGCTCCCTCGGCGTCTGGGACGGGGGCGAATGCGTCGGGACGGCCGGGGCGTTCAGCTTCCGGATGACCGTGCCCGGCGGTGCGCAGCTGCCCGCGGCGGGCGTCACCATGGTGAGCGTCGCCGCCACGCACCGGCGGCGGGGTGTGCTGACGTCGATGATGCGGCGTCAGTTGGACGACGTCCGTTCCTGGGGTGAGCCGCTGGCCGTGCTGACGGCCTCCGAGCCGGCGATCTACGGCCGGTTCGGGTACGGCGCCGCCACCTTCCAGGTCAGCGCCGAGATCGACACCGGCCGGGTGCGCCTGTCCGTGCCGGACGGCACCGATGAGGTACGGCTGCGGTACGCGGCGCCCGCCGACGTCCTCGACGAGTGCGAGGCGGTGTACGCCCGGCTGGTGCCCGGGCGGCCGGGGATGCTGGCCCGGCGGCCCGGCTGGGAGCGGTTGGGACTGCTGGACCCGGAGAGCGGGCGGGACGGTGCGTCGCCGCTGCAGTGCGTGGTCGCCCGCAGGGACGGGGCGGTCACCGGGTACGCGCGGTTCCGGGTGCGGCCGGCCTGGGGGCCCGCCGGACACAACGGCACGGTGGTCCTGGAGGCCCTGGCCGGGCTGGACCCGGCGACCGAGGCGGCGCTGTGGCGCTTCCTCTTCGACGTCGACCTGACGACGACGCTGACGGCGCGCGGGCGGCCGGTCGACGAGGCGTGGCAGTACCAGGTGTCGGACATCCGGCGGTGCCAACCGCGGGTCCGGGACGGGCTGTACGTACGGCTGGTGGACGTGGGGGCCGCGCTGGCGGCGCGGACGTACCAGGCGCCGGTGGACGTCGTCTTCGAGGTGGAGGACGCCTTCTGCCCCTGGAACCAGGGACGTTGGCGGCTGTCCGGCGACGCGAAGGGCGCGTCCTGCGAGCGTACGGCGGACGCGGCCGATCTCGCCCTGTCGGTGCGGGAGTTGGGCGCCGCCTACCTGGGGGGCGTGACGCTGGGCGCGCTGGCCGCCGCCGGGCGGGTGCGGGAGCTGCGGCCGGGGGCGCTGGCGGAGGCGTCCGTGGGGTTCGCGTCCGACGTGGCGCCGTGGCTTCCGCACGGGTTCTGACGCCGGGTGGGAGCCGACGTCAGGCGCGCTGGCAGGCGGGGCACCAGAAGAGGTTGCGGGCGGCGAGGTCGGCGGTGCGGACCTCGCCGCCGCAGACGTGGCAGGACTGGCGGGCCCTGCGGTAGACGTAGACCTCGCCGCCGTGGTCGTCGACGCGGGGCGGGCGGCCCATGGCCTCGGGGGTGTGTTCCGGGCGGACGGTGTCGATGCGGTTGTTCCGGACGCCCTCGCGCATCAGCTCGACGAGGTCCTGCCAGATCGCGTCCCACTCGGCGGGGGTGATGTCCCTGCCCGCCCGGTACGGGTCGATGCCGTGCCGGAAGAGGACCTCGGCGCGGTAGACGTTGCCGACGCCGGCGATGACCTTCTGGTCCATCAGCAGCGCGGCGATCGTGGTGCGGCTGCGGGAGACGCGCGCGTAGGCGGTGCGGGGGTCGGCGTCCGGGCGGAGCGGGTCGGGGCCGAGGCGGTCGTGTATCGCCTGCTTCTCGGGGTCCGTGATCAGGGCGCAGGTGGTGGGGCCGCGGAGGTCGACGTAGGAGGTGTCGCCCACCAGGCGCAGGCGGACGGTGTCCGTGGGCGGCGGCGCGGGGGTCGCTCCGAAGGTGACCTTGCCGAAGAGGCCGAGGTGGATGTGGACCCAGCCGGTGGCGGGGAAGCCGAGGAAGAGGTGTTTGCCGTGGGCCTCGGCGGTGTGCAGGACGGTGCCGTCGAGGAGGGCGGCGGCGTCGGAGAACTTGCCCTGCGGGCTGGTGACGCGCACGGCCGTGCCGGCGAAGGCGGCGGCGTGGTCCTCGGCCAGCCGGTGGATCGTGTGCCCTTCCGGCACGGAGGTCGTCCTTTCTCGGCCCGCCCGCCGGGCCCGCGGGGAGATGCCTGGTCCGGGGCCCGGTACGGGGACGGGTTACTGCTGGGGGTGGTGCGGCGGGATCGGCGGGAGGTCGCCCGTCGTCTCGTAGGACGACAGCATGTCGATGCGGCGGACGTGACGCTCGTCACCGGAGAACGGCGTCTTGAGGAAGGTCTCGACGAACTTCGTGGCGTCCTCGAGCGAGTGCATGCGGGCGCCGACCGCGACCACGTTGGCGTTGTTGTGCTGCCGGCCGAGCTCGGCCGTCTCCTCGCTCCAGGCCAGGGCCGCCCGGACACCCTTCACCTTGTTCGCCGCGATCTGCTCGCCGTTCCCGGAGCCGCCGATGACGATGCCGAGGGAGCCCTCGTCGGCGGCCGTCCGCTCGGCGGCGCGGAGGCAGAAGGGCGGGTAGTCGTCCTGGGCGTCGTAGATGTGCGGGCCGCAGTCGACGGGCTCGTGGCCCGCCGCCTTGAGCCACTCGACGAGGTGGTTCTTGAGTTCGTAGCCCGCATGGTCGGAGCCGAGATACACGCGCATGCGTCGAGTGTGACACGTGCGTCGCGGGGCAGCAGCGTCGGGTGTCACACGGAAAAAGCTTGATCGATTTTATAGAAGCTCAGGGAAAGCTCAAGTAACAATCCGGAATCAAAGGTTCCCCAATCGGTCCGCCTCCGTTTCACTGGTCCGGCTCGTACACCGCTTGTACGGGAAACGGCTCAACCGGCGCAAAGGAAGACCTCCCCATGACCTCGCAGCCGACCATGACCAAGGCCGAAAGCGGCCCCGGAAGCCCCGGAGAACCCGGGTCCGGGCTGCAGGCCGGACTCAAGAACCGCCACCTTTCGATGATCGCCATCGGCGGTGTCATCGGAGCCGGCCTGTTCGTGGGCTCCAGTTCCGGTATCGCGACCGCCGGTCCCGGCATCCTCCTGTCCTACGCCCTCGTCGGCACGCTCGTCGTGCTGGTGATGCGGATGCTGGGCGAGATGTCGGCGGCCAATCCGACGTCCGGTTCGTTCTCCGCGCACGCCGACCGCGCGCTCGGGCCCTGGGCCGGATTCTCCATCGGCTGGCTCTACTGGTTCTTCTGGGTCGTCGTCCTCGCCGTGGAGGCCACCGCCGGGGCCGCGATCCTCGAAGGATGGATACCGGCCGTGCCCCAGTGGGGCTGGGCCCTCATCGTGATGGTGGTGCTGACCGCCACCAACCTCGCCTCGGTCGGCTCCTACGGCGAGTTCGAGTTCTGGTTCGCCGGCATCAAGGTCGTCGCCATCGCCGCGTTCATCGTCGTCGGCGGGCTGGCCGTCTTCGGCCTGCTGCCCGGCGTGGACAGCGACCAGGCCGGTCTGTCCAACCTGACCGAACACGGCGGCTTCCTGCCCAACGGGCCCGGCGCCATCCTCACCGGCGTGCTGCTCGTCGTCTTCTCCTTCATGGGCAGCGAGATCCCCACCCTGGCCGCCGGCGAGTCCGAGGACCCGCAGCGGGCCGTCACCAAGGCGACCAACAGCATCATCTGGCGCATCGCCGTGTTCTACCTCGGCTCGATCTTCGTGGTCGTCGCCCTGCTGCCCTGGGACTCCCAGTCGATCATCGACAAGGGCTCCTACGTGGCCGCCCTCGACTCCCTCGGGATCGCGAACGCCGGTCAGATCATGAACTTCATCGTGCTGACGTCCGTGCTGTCCTGCCTCAACTCCGGGCTCTACACCGCCTCCCGCATGGCCTTCTCGCTCGGCCAGCGCGGTGACGCCCCCAAGGCGTTCGCCCGTACCACCGCGCGCGGCGTGCCGCGGACGGCGATCCTCGTGTCCGTGGTGTTCGGCTTCGTCGCCGTCTTCTTCAACTACAAGTTCCCGGACTCCGTCTTCCTCTTCCTGGTCAACTCCTCGGGTGCCGTGGCCCTGTTCGTCTGGCTGGTGATCTGCTTCTCGCAGCTGCGCATGCGGAAGATCATCAAGGCCGAGGCGCCGGAGAAGCTGGTCGTGCGGATGTGGCTGTACCCGTACCTGACCTGGGCGGCCGCCGCACTGATCGTCTTCGTGCTGGGCTACATGCTGACCGACACCGAGCACAACGGACGCACGACCGTGCTGCTGTCGCTGCTCGTCGCGGCGGTCGTCGTCGCCGTCGCCGTCGTCAAGCAGAAGGTCACGGGCGGACGGCGGGCGGCCGACGAGGCCGCCGTGGCCGGCACGGCCGGTAAAAGCTGACGGAACCTGTCAAGTAATGCCGTCACGATGCCCGCCATGGACATCGTGAACACTCCACGGCACACCTCCGACGAGCTCGTCCTCCGCCCCGGCGATCCCGGGTACGAGGACGAGCTCGCCGGTTTCCAGACCGGATTCGCCCACCGTCCCGACGCCGTCTTCGCCGCCTCCTCGGCCGACCACGTGGTCGCCGCGGTGCGGTACGCGGCGCGGCGGGGGCTGCGGGTCGCCGTCCAGGCCACCGGGCACGGGCTGCCCGGGCCGTCCGAGGGCGGGGTCCTGATCACCACGCGGCGCATGGACGGGGTGAGCGTCGACCCCGGCACCCGTACCGCCCGGCTCGAGGCCGGCGTGCGCTGGGGGCAGGTCGTCACGGCCGCCGCTCCGCACGGCCTGGCCCCGCTGAACGGCTCCGCCCCGTCCGTGGGAGCCGTGGGATACACACTGGGCGGCGGGCTCGGCATCCTGGCCCGGCGGTTCGGGTACGCGGCCGACCACGTGCGCTCCCTCGACGTCGTCACCGCCGACGGGCGGCTGCGGCACGTCACGCGGGAGTCGGAGCCCGGCCTGTACTGGGCGCTGCTCGGCGGAGGGGGCGGTCTCGGGGTCGTCACCGCGATGGAGACCGGCCTCGTGCCCGTCGCCACGCTGTACGGCGGCTCGGTCTCCTTCGACGGGCGCCGGGTCGGGGCGGCGGCCGTGCTGCGGGCCTGGGAGGAGTGGACGCGGACCGTCCCCGACGGGCTGACCTCGTCCTTCGCGGCCGTGCCGTACCCGGACCTGCCGGCGCTGCCGGAGCCGTTGCGGGGGCGGTACGTGATCTCCGTACGGGTCGCGCACACCGGCACCGACGGTGACCGGATCGTCGCCCCGCTGCGGCGGATCGGGCCGCCGCTCGCCGACTCGCTGCGGGAGATGCCGTACACCGAGAGCCACACCGTGCACAGCGATCCGGACTTCCCGCACGCCTACTACGGGGACAGCGCGGTGCTGCGCGAACTGGACCTCGCCGGGGCCGGCGAGCTGCTCGTCAGCACCGGGCCGGACGCGGCCGGCGCCATGTGCGTCGTGCAGATCAACCATCTGGGCGGGGCGCTGGCCGTGCCCGCGCCGAACTCGGTGCCCCACCGTGCCGGGCGGTTCCTCGTGCGCCTGCTGTCCGTGGGGGACCGGATGGCGGCACGGGAACGGCTGGACGCCGCCTTCGCCCCGCTGGCCCCGGAGACGATCGGGCGTTCGCTCAACTTCGCCTTCGGCGCGGGAGACCGCCCGCAGGGCCTGTGGGACGCACAAACGCGGAAGAGGCTCGCCGTGCTCAGGTCGCGGTACGACCCGGCGAACCTCTTCCGGGAGAACGTCTGACGCGTCAGCGCTTGTCGATCAGCTTCCAGGCGGTGGGCAGCACGCCCATCGCCAGGGCGGCCTTCAGGGCGTCTCCGAGGAGGAACGGGGTGAGGCCGGCCGCGACGGCGGCGCTCAGGGACATGTCGGCGGCCAGGGCCAGGTACGGCACGCCGACGGCGTAGATGATCGCCTCGCCCAGCAGCATCGTGCCGGCCATGCGCCAGACCGAGCGGTCGGCGCCGCGGCGGGCCAGGGCGCCCACGACGGTGGCGGCCAGCAGCATGCCGAAGACGTAGCCGAGGGACGGGGCGGCGGTGCCGGAGCCGCCCTCGGCGAACCACGGCACGCCCGCCATGCCCACCAGCGCGTACAGCGCCAGCGAGAGGAGGCCGCGGCCGGCCCCGAGGGAGGTGCCGACGAGCAGCGCGGCGAAGGTCTGGCCGGTCACCGGCACCGGGGAGCCCGGCACGGGCACCGCGATCTGGGCGGCGAGGCCGGTGAGCGCGGCGCCGCCGACCACGAGCGCGACGTCCCGCACTCGGGAGGCAGGGATGAGGTCGGCGAGGACCTGGCCGGTGCGGGCGGGGGCTACAGCGGTGCTCATGGGGACTCCGCGGTGGTGTGGACATGTCGGGACACGGTGACGCTATCCCAGCGCCCCGGCGCGATCACCATCAGCGCATGACAAAGGGAAGATCGGGGGAATGGTGGGTTCTCGACAAAGGACGCGGCACACACCCGGCCCGGGGTGATACCGGTCACTGGGGTGAAGAGGTGAGCGTCACCCGGGCGGCCACCGGCAACGACTGTGGGGTTCCACCAAAGACCACGGAGCAGCGGTGGCCAGCAATCGGACGATCACGTTCCGTATCGCGACTGTCCGCATCGTGGGCATCCGGTGTCGCTGAGCGGTGCGAGCGCGGAGACTGTGGGGGTTTTTGCCCCCCGTCCCCCACGCATTGGACGAGCCGCCCCCATGTCCAGCACCACCACCGGGACACCGCCGAAGTCGACGGACGATGTCTCCCTCTCCCACGGCCTCAAGCAGCGCCACCTGTCGATGATCGCCCTCGGGGGCGTGATCGGCGCGGGGCTGTTCGTCGGCTCCGGGGCCGGCATCGCCGCCGCCGGTCCGTCGATCGTCGTCGCCTACACCCTCTCCGGCCTCCTGGTGATGCTGGTGATGCGGATGCTGGGCGAGATGTCGGCCGCCCACCCGTCGTCGGGCTCCTTCTCCGCGCACGCCGAGCGGGCGATCGGCCCGTGGGCCGGTTTCACGGCGGGCTGGTCGTTCTGGGTGCTGCTGTGCACGGCCGTCGGCCTGGAGGGCATCGGGGCCGCGCAGATCGTCCACGGCTGGCTGCCGGGCACGCCGGAGTGGGCGTGGGTGGCCCTGTTCATGGTCGTGTTCTGCGGCACCAACCTGGCCGCGGTGAAGAACTTCGGCGAGTTCGAGTTCTGGTTCGCCGCGCTGAAGGTGGGCGCGATCTCGCTGTTCCTGGTGCTGGGCGTCCTGGCGATCGCCGGCGTGCTGCCCGGCACCGACTCCCCCGGCACCTCGCACCTGACCGACTTCCTGCCCAACGGCGGCGACGGCCTGATCATCGGCCTGCTCGCCTCGGTGTTCGCCTACGGCGGCCTGGAGACGGTCACCATCGCGGCGGCCGAGTCGGAGAACCCGGTCAAGGGCGTGGCGAGCGCCGTGCGGACGGCGATGTGGCGGATCGCGCTGTTCTACATCGGCTCCATGGCGGTCATCGTCACCCTGGTTCCGTGGGACTCCGAGGAGGTCGTCGAGAAGGGCCCGTACGTCGCCGCCCTGGACGAGCTGGGCATCCCCGGCGCCGGCCAGCTCATGAACGTCGTCGTGCTGGTGGCGCTGCTGAGCGCGATGAACGCCAACATCTACGGCGCCTCCCGCATCGCCTACTCCCTGGTCGAGCGCGGCCAGGGCCCGAAGGCGCTGGGCCGGGTCTCCGGCGGCGTGCCGAGGATCGCGGTCCTCGTCTCCTCCCTCTTCGGCTTCGCCTGCGTGCTGCTCAGCTACTGGCGGCCCGACGACGTCTTCTCCTGGCTGCTGAACATGATCGGCGCGGTCATCCTGGTCGTCTGGATCTTCATCGCCGTCTCCCAGCTCAGGCTGCGCCGCCGTCTGGAGCGGGAGGCCCCCGAGAAACTGGTCGTGCGGATGTGGGCGTTCCCGTGGCTGACCTGGGTGGCGCTGGCGGGCATGGCCGCGGTGTTCGTGCTGATGGCCCGTGAGCCGGACACCCGGGTGCAGCTGTACTCGACGGGCGGGATGACGCTGGTCCTGGCGGCCGTCGGCTACGCCTGGCAGCGCGCGCGGGCACGCGGCTGACCTCTCTGCCCCGAGGGCCCCCGCACGGAGACGGATCCGTGCGGGGGCCCTTTCGCGTGCGCCGGACACCCCCGGGCCGCCTCTTGCTGCTAGCGTGCACTTGCAAGTCTTTTGCAATAAGAGGTCGGAGGGGATTCCGCCATGCCCGTCTACACGCTTCCTGAACTGCCGTACGACTACTCCGCGCTCGCCCCCGTGATCAGCCCCGAGATCATCGAGCTGCACCACGACAAGCACCACGCGGCCTACGTGAAGGGCGCCAACGACACGCTGGAGCAGCTCGCCGAGGCGCGGGACAAGGAGTCGTGGGGTTCGATCAACGGCCTGGAGAAGAACCTGGCCTTCCACCTCTCCGGGCACATCCTGCACTCGATCTACTGGCAGAACATGACCGGTGACGGCGGCGGCGAGCCGCTGGAGAAGGACGGCGTGGGCGAACTCGCCGACGCGATCGCCCAGTCCTTCGGCTCCTTCGCGGCCTTCAAGGCGCAGCTGTCCAAGGCCGCCGCGACCACGCAGGGCTCGGGCTGGGGCGTGCTGGCGTACGAGCCGCTGAGCGGCCGGCTGATCGTCGAGCAGGTCTACGACCACCAGGGCAACGTGGGCCAGGGCGCGACCCCGATCCTGGTCTTCGACGCCTGGGAGCACGCCTTCTACCTGCAGTACAGGAACCAGAAGGTGGACTTCATCGAGGCGATGTGGCAGGTCGTGAACTGGCAGGACGTGGCCAGGCGCCACGAGGCGGCCAAGTCCCGTGCCGACGTGCTGCTGCTGGCCCCCTGACCGGCCGAGTCGTCCTGCCTCGTGATCGTCTTCTCACCCTTCGCGACGGCAGGCGGATGAAGGGAAGCCCCCGCGAGGACGTGACTCGCGGGGGCTTCCTGTGCGTGGGGGCCGGTCAGGCCTTGCGGGCGAGGCCGCCGTGCTGGCCGATCGGCCGGGGCGCGGTGCCGTCCGGGGCCGGGTCCGGGCGCCACAGCGGGACGGAGACCACGCCGGGCTCGACCAGTTCCAGGCCGTCGAAGTAGGCCGCGATCTGCTCGACGGGGCGCAGGAAGTACGGGACGGCGCCGGTCTCGTTGTAGCCGTCCTGCGCCTGCTCGTAGTCGGGGTCGGTACCCCGCGAGCCGTCGTTGACGGACAGGTAGCTGCCGGAGGGCAGGCCGGCCATCAGGCGGCGCACCAGGTCGCGGGCCTGGTCGTGGTCGGCCACGTGGCCCAGGATGCCGCTGAGGATCAGGGCGGTGGGCCGGGTCAGGTCGAGGGTCTTCCCGGCGGCCTCGAGGATGCGCTCCGGCTCGAAGAGGCTCATGTCCTCGTAGGCGGTCGCCCCCTCGGGGCTGGAGGTGAGCAGGGCGCGGGCGTGGGCGAGCACCAGGGGGTCGTTGTCGACGTAGACGATCCGGGCTTCCGGGGCGTACCGCTGGGCGACCTCGTGGGTGTTGTCCACGGTGGGCAGGCCGGTGCCGACGTCCAGGAACTGCCGCACCCCCGCCTCCAGCACCAGGTGGCGGATGCTGCGGCCGAGGAAGGCGCGGCTGCTGCGGGCGATGGTGACGATGCCCGGGAAGACCGCGGTGTAGGCGTCGCCGGCCGCCTCGTCCACGGGGTAGTTGTCCTTGCCGCCCAGCCAGTAGTTCCAGATCCGGGCCGAGTGCGGCACCGAGGTGTCGATCTCCGTCATGGGGTCTCCGTCAGGGGTGGTGTACGCCGCCGAGGTCGTCGTGGGCGAGCGTACGGCTCCATGGAACGGGATGCGCGCGCGGGGCCCAATCGCCGTTCGGGGGCGGGGCGTTCACCGGCCGCGGCGCGACGACGGCCTGCCGCCGGAGTCGTTTCCGGAAGCAGGCCGCCGAATCGGGGCGTGAGGGGGAGGGACTACAGGTTGCTGAAGTCCGGGCCCTTGGTGCGGGTGCGCTTGATCTCGTAGAAGCCCGGGACGGAGGCGACGGCGAGGGTGCCGTCCCAGAGCTTGGCCGCGTCCTCGCCCTTGGGCGCGGGGGTGACGACCGGCCCGAAGAAGGCGATCTGCCCGCCGTCGGCACCGGGCACGGCGATGACCGGGGTGCCGACCTCCTGGCCGACCTTGTCGATGCCTTCCTTGTGGGAGGCGCGCAGCTGGGGCTCGTACGGGGTGGAGTCCCAGTGGTCCATGAGGGACTCGGGCAGGCCGACGTCCTTCAGGGCCGCCGCGACGGTCTCCTTCCCGGCACCCTCGTCCTGGTTGTGGATGCGGGTGCCGAGCGCGGTGTAGAGGTCGCCGAGGATCTCCGTGCCGTGCTCCTCCTGGGCCGCGATGACGACGCGGACCGGACCCCAGGCCTTGGTCTCCAGCAGCTCGCGGTACTCCTCGGGCAGTTCGTCCAGCTTGTCCTCGTTGAGGACGGCGAGGCTCATCAGGTGCCAGCGGACCTCGATGTCCCGCACCTTCTCGACCTCCAGCACCCAGCGGGAGGTCATCCAGGCCCAGGGGCACAGCGGGTCGAACCAGAAGTCGACGGGAGTCTTGTCCGACATGTCTCTCCTCAGGAGGCGGGCGCAACCGAGCGTTTCTCCAGGCAACACACGTGGTGGCCCCGGCCATTCCCGGCTGCGGCGCGTCAGGGGCGCATGGCAGGATCGGTGCTGTCCACATCGTGAACACACCCGAGGGAGTGCCGCCCGTGCCCGGTGAGAATCTGTCCCGCGACGAGGCCCGGGAGCGGGCCGCCCTGCTGTCCGTCGACGGGTACGACGTGTCCCTGGACGTGCGCTCGGCGACCGGCGACGCGGAAGGGGGCGGGCCGCGCACCTTCCGGTCGGTCACCACCATCCGCTTCCGCTGCAACGAGCCCGGCGCGACCAGCTTCGCGGACCTGATCGCACCGAGCGTGACCGCGGTGTCCCTCAACGGCCGCGACCTCGACCCGAGCGAGGTCTTCGACGGCTCCCGGATCGTCCTGGAGGACCTGGCCGCCGACAACGAGCTGGTCGTCGACGCCCAGTGCGCCTACTCCCGCACCGGCGAGGGCCTGCACCGCTTCGTGGACCCCGAGGACGGCGAGGTCTACCTCTACACCCAGTACGAGCCGGCCGACTCCCGGCGGGTCTTCGCCAACTTCGAGCAGCCGGACCTCAAGGCCCCCTTCCGCTTCGAGGTGCGGGCGCCCGAGGAGTGGACGGTGTGGAGCAACGGCGTCGGCGAGCGCGCCGACGGAGTGTGGCGGTTCGCGGAGACGAAGCCCATCTCGACGTACATCACGTGCGTGGTGGCGGGGCCCTACCACTACGTGACGGACTCCTACGAGCGGACCTTCGCCGACGGCTCGCGTCTGGAGATCCCGCTCGGCGCCCTGTGCCGCAAGGGGCTCGCGCCCTACTTCGACGCCGACGACGTCTTCCTGGTCACCAAGCAGGGCCTGGACTTCTTCCACGACCACTTCGACTACCCGTACCCGTTCGGGAAGTACGACCAGGCGTTCGTGCCCGAGTACAACCTCGGCGCGATGGAGAACCCGGGCCTGGTGACCTTCCGGGAGGAGTACATCTTCCGCGGGAAGGTGACGCAGGCGTCGTACGAGGGCCGCGCCAACGTGATCCTGCACGAGATGGCGCACATGTGGTTCGGCGACCTGGTCACCATGGAGTGGTGGGACGACCTGTGGCTGAAGGAGTCCTTCGCCGACTTCATGGGGGCGTTCTCGCTGGTCGGCGCGACCCGCTTCACCGACGGCTGGATCACCTTCGCCAACCGCCGCAAGGCGTGGGCGTACCGCGCCGACCAGCTGCCGTCCACCCACCCGATCACCGCCGACATCCGCGACCTGCAGGACGCCAAGCTCAACTTCGACGGCATCACGTACGCCAAGGGCGCCTCGGTGCTCAAGCAGCTGGTGGCGTACGTCGGCCAGGACGCGTTCCTGGAGGGCGCCCGGCGGTACTTCAAGCGGCACGCGTACGGCAACACCCGGCTCGGTGACCTGCTGTCGGTGCTGGAGGAGACCAGCGGACGGGACATGGCCGCCTGGGCGCGGTCCTGGCTGCAGACGGCGGGCGTCAACTCGCTGACCCCGCAGGTGCTGCTGGACGCCGAGGGCCGCGTCGACGAGCTGGCGGTCGTGCAGGAGGCCGCCGAGTCCCACCCCGAGCTGCGCCCGCACCGGGTGGCGGTGGGCCTGTACCGGCGTACCGGCGAGGGGTCCCTGGAGCGGTACGCGCGCGCCGAGGTGGACGTCGACGGGCCGCGGACGGTCGTCGCGGAGCTGGCCGGTGCGGACGCGCCCGAGCTGGTCCTCGTCAACGACGACGACCTGACGTACTGCAAGACCCGCTTCGACGAGACCTCGCTGGCGACGCTGCGCGAGCACCTGGGGTCGCTGACCGACCCCCTGGCCCGTGCCCTGTGCTGGTCGGCGCTGTGGAACATGACGCGGGACGCGCTGCTCCCGGCGCGGGACTTCACCGGCCTGGTGCTGCGGTTCGCGGGGCGCGAGTCCGACATCGGGGTGCTGCAGATGCTGCACGCCTGGGCGAACTCGGCGCTGGTCCACTACACGGCCCCCGCCCGGCGCGAGACCGGCGGCCGGCTGCTCACCGAGGGGGCGCTGCGCGAGCTGCGGGACGCCGCGCCGGGCAGTGAGCACCAGCTGGCGTGGGCGCGCTTCTTCGCCGCGGTGGCCTCCGACGAGGCGGAGCTGCGGCTGCTGCGGGGCCTGCTGGAGGGCACCGAGAAGATCGACGGGCTGGACGTGGACCAGGAACTGCGCTGGGCGTTCCTGGAGCCGCTCGCCGCGCACGGCGCCGCCGACGAGGGTGTCCTCGCCGCCGAGCTGGCCCGGGACGACACGGCCTCCGGCAAGCGCCACCAGGTGCGCTGCCTGGCCGCCCGCCCGTCGGCGGCCGTGAAGGCACAGGCGTGGGCGCAGGTGGTGGAGTCCGACGCGCTGTCCAACGCCTTGGTGGAGGCGACGATCGCGGGCTTCACGCAGTCCTCGCAGCGGGAACTGCTCGCGCCGTACGCGGAGAAGTACTTCGCCGCGATCGAGCGGGTGTGGACGGAGCGGTCCATCCAGATCGGCATGGACGTGGTCCGGGGCCTGTTCCCGGCGCTCCAGGACTCGCCCGCCACACTGGAGGCGACGGACGCGTGGCTGTCCGCGCACGAGGGCGCCGCGCCCGCCCTGCGCCGGCTGGTGCTGGAGGCGCGGGACGACCTGGCGCGGGCGCTGCGCGGACAGGCGTGCGACGCGGCGGCGGCCGGCTGACACATCTCTGGCCAACGCTTTGGCGTTCCGTCATCGTTACGGAATTCAGGCAATCAGGCCGTAACCCCTGGCCCGCACCTGAGCGGACCAGGGGCTTTCGGCATCCGAACACCCGTCCTTTAGGGCGATCTTGTCCGCATTTGTCGACGGGCGTGTAACAGCGGTTAAGACAGGGGCCGGAGGCGGGAAATCCCCGGTCATGACCCACAACACCCCGCTCTCCCCGCGCCCCCTCCACCACCTGGCCAACGGCCGGCGCCGTCTGCTGACGACCGCTCAGCTCCGGGCGCACGGCATCTCCGTCGCCGAGGCCAACGAGCAGTGCCGGCCCGGCGGGCCGTGGCAGCAGCTCCTCCCCGGCGTCGTCCTGCTCCACCCGGGGCCGCCGACCAGCGACGAACGCCTGCACGCGGTGCTGCTGTACGCGGCGCGGGAGCCGGCGGCCGGCGTCCCGGCCCAACCAGGAGCCGACGGGGCACACGCCCCCGGCTACGCGGAGGCCATGATCACCGGGCTGGCCGCGCTGACACTGCACGGCTTCTGCGCCGCACCGCCGCTGCCGTCCCTGGACGCCATCGACGTCCTGGTCCCCCGGCTGCGCAGACTGCGGACGACGGGCTGCGCCCGGATCGTGCGCACCACCGCGCTGCCCACGCCGCAACAGGTCACCGGCGTACCGGTGGCGCCGGTGGCACGGGCCCTGGCCGACGCGGTGGCGCAACTGACGGACGCGGGCGCCGTGCGCCGGCTGCTGACGGAGGCGGTGCGCGGCGGACACTGCGAGCCGGCCGCGGTGGTACGGGAGTTGACCCGGGCCCGGCTGCTGAACCGTCCTCACGTGGTGGACGCGGTGGACTCGCTGCTGGCGGAAGGGCGGGCGATCGCGGAGGAGCGCCTGTACCGGATGGTGCGCGAGCACGGCCTGCCGGACCCGGTCTGGAACGTCGACCTCAGCCTGCCCGGCGGGCCCCACCTCGGCGGCGTGGACGCCTACTGGCCCGAGCACGCGGTGGCCCTGGAGCTGGACACCCGCGCCCACCGTCAGGAGGACGACGCACTGTGGTCGGAATACGCGCGCAAGCGCGAGCACTTGGAACGACTGGGCATCACGGTCGTGCACCTGACGCCGCGGAAACTGCGCGACTCCTCGGAGCAGCAGGCGGCGGTGGTCCGTACGGCGTTGATGGCGGCGGGAGACAGGGAACCCGCCGCGTATGTCGTGGTGCTGCCCCGGTAGTGACGGACCGGGGCAGCACCAGGAGGGGAGAGGAGGGGCCGCCGGCGCGCCGGCGGCCCCTCCTCATGCCGTGCGGAACTCCCCCGCTCACCGCCCGGCCGGCGGCCGTTCGCGCCACAGCCGCAGCCCCGCGTCCACCAGCGGCACGCGGGTCAGGCCGGGCACGGCGGTCAGGTCCTGCCAGGCGGCAAGGTCGGTGGAGCCGCCCACTTCGTGGCGCAGTTCACCGCCGGTGACCCGTGCCTCGTAGAGGATCCGCACACCGTGGTGGTCCATGCTCCGGCCGAACCGCGCGGGACGCGTGAGGCGCAGGGAGTCCACGCCGAGCAGGGCCGTGACCTCGACGCGGTACCCGGTCTCCTCCGCCACCTCCCGCACCACGGTGTCGTGCGGGTCCTCCCCGTGCTCCATGCCGCCGCCCGGCAGCACCCACTCGGGCACCCCGCCGGGCCCTGGTGACCGGGCGAGGAGCACCTGACCGTCACGGACGCATATGGCGTAGGCCGCCACTCTCGTTTTCCGGCGCATGAGGGGACGTTAGACCCGGGCGCCGGGCGGAGAAATGCGGTGCGGCCCACAGGAATGTCACAGCACGCCCCATACGTCCCCCTTGGCGTGTGGCGGAAGTACGCCATGAACCCATTTCGCCCCGGCCAACTCTCCCCAAACATCGGTCCCTTACGTAAAGCTGAGCGGTCGTCCGGGATCGCATTCCGGACGACCGCGGCCAGGACCGATCGGCCCCGGTCGCCACGCTCGTTCCTTTACCTACAAGGGATGCCGATGACCCACACCCCCCAGCGCGATCCGATACCGGGCGCGAGACGCGCGGCCCGCATTGCCGTGGCCGCGGGTCTCGTCGCCGCGCTCTGCGCGGTCGGGCCCGTACCCCTGGCCCTCGCGGCCGACGACCCGCAGGCCGCACCGCCGGCCGACGTCGCCGTCAAGTCCGCCCACGACAAGCTCGGATCCGACGACGCGGACCTGCTCGCCGAGGCCAAGGCCGACGGCGAGAAGAACGTCACGATGATGGTCGCCACCGCGCCCGGCAGCACCGAGCAGGTCGCGAAGGAGCTGGACGCCGTCGAGGGCGGCACCGTGGGCCGGACCTACGACAAGCTCGGCTACGTCCGCGCCACCGTCCCGACCACGAAGGCGGACGCGGCCATCGCGGCCGCCGCGAAGCTCTCCTCCGTGCACGGCATCGACCTGCGCGAGGAGATACCGCTGGACGACCCGAGGCCGAGCGCGGACACCGCGGAGGACGCCTCGCACCAGGGTTCGACCGGCTACCCGGCGCCGAACCGGAAGACCCCCGCCGAGAACCCGTACAACCCGTCCTTCGAGACGGGCGCCGTCGACTTCGTGAAGGAGAACCCGAAGGCGGACGGCCGCGGCATCACCATCGGCATCCTCGACTCGGGCGTGGACCTCGCCCACCCGGCGCTGCAGAAGACCACCACCGGCGAGCGCAAGATCGTCGACTGGGTGACCGCGACCGACCCGGTCGTCGACGGCGACCGCACCTGGCGCCCGATGCTGACCGACGTCTCCGGGCCCACCTTCACGTACAACGGTGAGACCTGGACGGCCCCCGCGGGCTCCTACCGGGTCAGCACCTTCCTGGAGTCGTACACCACCGGCGGCGACGCCGCGGGCGACGCCAACCGGGACGGCGACACCACCGACTCCTGGGGCGTCCTCTACGACGCGGCGGCCGGCACCGTCCGCGTCGACCTGAACGACAACCACGACTTCGGCGACGACACGCCGATGAAGCCGTACAAGGACGGCTTCCAGATCGGGTGGTTCGGCACCGACGACCCGTCCACGGACGTGGCCGAGCGCCAGCCGTTCGTGGTCGAGATCCGCAAGGACGTCGTCTACAACTCCTCCGGCGCCAAGGCCGACTTCGTCAACATCGGCGTGATCGAGTCCGAGCACGGCTCGCACGTCGCCGGCATCACCGCCGCGAACGGCCTGTTCGGCGGCAAGATGAACGGCGCGGCCCCCGGCGCCAAGCTCGTCTCCTCCCGCGCCTGCACCTGGAGCGGCGGCTGCACCAACGTCGCGCTCACCGAAGGCATGATCGACCTCGTGGTCAACCGCGGCGTCGACATCGTCAACATGTCGATCGGCGGTCTGCCGGCGCTGAACGACGGCAACAACGCGCGCGCGGAGCTGTACACACGGCTCATCGACACCTACGGCGTCCAGCTGGTGATCTCCGCCGGCAACTCCGGCCCCGGCGCCAACACCATCGGCGACCCGAGCCTGGCCGACAAGGTCATCTCGGTCGGCGCGTCCGTCTCCAAGGAGACCTGGGCCGCCAACTACGGCTCCGCGGTGGAGAAGAAGTACGCGATGATGCCCTTCTCCTCGCGCGGACCGCGTGAGGACGGCGGGTTCACGCCGACGCTCACCGCGCCCGGCGCCGCGGTCAACACCATCCAGACCTGGCTGCCCGGCGCCCCGGTCCCGGAGGCGGGCTACGACCTGCCGGCCGGCTACGGCATGCTCCAGGGCACCTCGATGGCGTCCCCGCAGGCCGCCGGCGCCTCGGCGCTGCTGCTGTCCGCCGCGAAGCAGCGGGGCATCGAGCTCACCCCGGCGAAGCTGCGCACGGCGCTGACCTCCACCGCCGACCACATCAAGGGTGTGCAGGCGTACGAGGAGGGCGCGGGCCTCATCGACGTGGTGGACGCCTGGGATGCGATCCGCGACGGCGCCACCGCCCACGACTACAC
Organism: Streptomyces viridiviolaceus; assembly: GCF_014650995.1. GTDB lineage: Bacteria > Actinomycetota > Actinomycetes > Streptomycetales > Streptomycetaceae > Streptomyces > Streptomyces viridiviolaceus. The sequence continues at coordinate 399,465 of NZ_BMWA01000003.1, read as the reverse complement.
GGTCCAGGCACCGGTCGACACCGCGATCGACCAGTTCCTGAAGACCCCGGGCAAGGGCACCGGCCTCTACGACCGCGAGGGCGGCCTGAAGGCCGGGCAGAAGAAGACGTACGACATCACGATCACCCGTACGTCCGGCGCCGACAAGGCGGTCCGGCACGAGCTGGACTTCGAGAACAACGCCGGGGACACCTTCCGGATCGTCGGCTCCGACGAGGTGAGCCTGCCGCTGAACAAGCCGGTCACCGTCAAGGTGCAGGCCGCGCCGCGCTCCGCCGGCCTGAAGAGCGCCATCCTGGAGGTCGACGACCCGCGCACCGAGGGCGTCGACAAGCAGATCCTGTCGACGGTCGTGGTCTCCGCGCCGCTGAAGCACTCCTTCTCCGCGAAGGACACGGTGCAGCGCAACAGCACCAAGTCGTACTTCGTGACCGTCCCCGAGGGCGCGAAGACGCTGGAGGTGGCGATCGGCGGGCTGAAGGGCAAGAGCCAGACCCGGTTCATCGCCATCCACCCCTACGGCGTCCCCGTCGACCCGACCTCCACGCCGTACTGCTACAACAACTACCTCGACGGCAACGGCTGCCGTCCCGACGTGCGCGCGTACGCCGACCCGCAGCCCGGCGTCTGGGAGATCGAGGTCGAGTCGCGGCGCACCTCGCCGCTGCTGGACAACCCCTACGAGCTGGACGTCACCGTCCTCGGCGCGGCCTTCGAGCCCGAGGTCGTGACCGTGCCCGAGGCCAAGGTGGGCACCCCGGCCACCGCCTCCTGGAAGGTGACCAACCGGTACGCCGCCCTCGACGGCAAGCTGGTGGGCGGCCCGCTCGGCTCGGCCGAGACGTCCCGTCCGTCGATCGCGCAGGGTGAGACGAAGACCTCCACGGTCGAGGTGCCCGAGGGCGCGACGTCGCTGGACGTCGCCATCGGGGGCGTCTCCGACGCGGCCGCCGACCTGGACCTGACGGTCTACGACAAGGACGGCAACGTCGTCGGGCAGTCCGCCGACGGCGACTCGGAGGAGTCGGTCTCCGTGGCCGATCCGGCCGCCGGCGCGTACACCGTCAAGGTCGTGGGTTACTCGGTGCCGTCCGGCAGCACGGAGTACGACTACCGGGACGTGTACTTCGCCGCCTCCCTCGGCTCGGTCAGCGTGGACACGGCGCCGGTGAAGCTCGGCACGGGCGCGTCGGCGACGGTCTCCGGCAGCGTCACCGCGCTGGCCGCCGCTCCGGAGGGCCGCGAGTTCTTCGGCCAGGTCCAGCTGGTGAACGCGCGCGGCACGGCCGCAGGCGTCGGCAGCGTGCGGATCGAGAAGGTCGTGCCGTAGTCCGGTACGTCACGCACGGGGGCGGGCGCTCTGCGGGGCGCCCGCCCCTTTTTCCGTGCCCCGGCCGGTCATTCGCAGGTCAGGGTCCGGGACTCGGGGAGGGAGGCGGTGATCCGGGCGCGTACGGGGGCGATGTCGTCCTCGCCGACGAGCACGGCGTCCGGGGCCGCCGCGTGCCGGGGGATGCTGACGAGCGTGTGGTCGCCCGGCCGGAGCGGGGCGGCGGTGTCCTCGTCCTGGACGAAGGTGATCTCGTCCGTCTCCGGCTTGGCGGGCTTGTAGGAACGGGTCAGGCGCACGGTGACCCGCTGCCCGGCCGCACCGGCCCCCGGCTCGACGCCGGTCACCGTGCCCTCGGCCACCAGACGGGAGCAGGCGAGGTGGAGCGGGCTGCCGACGGCCGGTCCGGAATCGGCGGAGTCCTGCCTCGCGTCCGACGCCGCGGCGCCCTTCGCCGCGTCGTCGGAGGCGCCGCCGCCCTGGACCGTCAGCCATCCCAGGCCGGTCACCATCGCACCGGCGCAGGTCACCGCGAGGGCGCCCAGAGCGAGGGCCAGGGGACGGCGCCGGCGGGCACGTACCGGGGCCCGGTGCACGGCCGCCGTGGGTTCGGCCTCCGCGGGCGGGGCGCCCAGCGTCCGCCCGATGATCTGCAACTGCTCGCGCAGCAGGGCGACGTCCGCCTCGGCCGACCGGTACTCGGCCAGCAGGCCGGTGTCCGTGCGGGCCTCGGGCGGCAGCGGCTCGCCCGTGATCGCGGCCATCAGCGCGTCTTCCCCACCGGGGTGTTCGGCGGCCATGTCACACCACCTCGTCCTCGTGCAGGCGGGCCCTGAGCGCCCGTACCGCCGTGTGCAGCCTGCTCTTGACCGTGCCCTCCGGGATGCCGAGTTCCTCGGCGATGCCGCGCACCGGCAGGTCGGCGTAGAAGCGCAGGACGAGGACCTGACGCTGGGCGTCGGGGAGTTCGTCCAGGCCCCGGGCGACGGCGAGGGAGAGCAGGCTGGTGTCCTCGCCGGAGGGGTGGTCCGCGTGCCGCAGCGCGGCGAGCCGTTCACCGAGCCGGTCCTGGCGGCGCCGGGCCCGGTGCCAGTCCATGGCGAGGTTGGAGGCGACGACCGCCGCCCAGGCGGAGACGTCGCGCGGCGCCTCCCTTCCGCTCGCCGCCCGCTCCAGCAGCCGCAGGCGGACCTGCTGCACCCCGTCCGGCAGGTCCGCCTGCGGCACGCCGCCCAGCGCGAGCACCGCCCGCACCCGGCGTTCCTGGGCCGCGTCCAGCGGGTCGTCGAGTACGGCGTCCCCCTGGCCGCGGCGGGCCTTTCTGCGCAGCACAGCCACCCCTCTCCTCGCCGCGTTTCCCCTATGACGCCGGTCCGGGGGGAAACGTTCGCCCGGTTCGGGAACGATCTTCCGGACTCCCGGCCTCCACTTCTTCCGACCATCGACTTCACAGGTCCTCCACTGTCACCATGTGCCTCATGACGCACATCACCAAGGGCGCCAACACCCCTGTCCCCGCAGCGCCGCTGCGGGTCGCCGTCTGCCGGCAGAACGTTCCGGGGGCACCCGCCGTGGACGCCTCCGCCCTGCTGCTCGACGCCGCCGGAAAGGTCCGCGGCGACGCCGACCTCGTCTTCTACAACCAGCCCGCGCATCCCTCGGGGGCCGTACGGCACGCGGGTACGGCCGACGGGGGCGGGCAGCTCGCCGAGTGGCTGGAGGTGGACCTGCCGCGCGTGGAGCCCGCCGTCCAGCGGGTGCTGATCGCCGGGTCCTGCGACGGCGGGGTCTTCGGCCAGGTGCCCGGGCTGTACGTGCAGGCGCTGACGGCCGAGGGCGCGGTGGTGGCGCACTACGCGGTGAACGACGCGACGAACGAGACGGCGTTCGTGCTCGGGGAGTTCTACCGCAGGAACGGGCAGTGGAAGTTCCGTGCGGTGGGGCAGGGATACGCCTCGGGACTGGCGGGGCTGGCGACGGACTTCGGGATAGCCGTGGCGGACCCTGCCCCCGCACCGGTCCCGGCGGCCCCGATGGGTGCCCCGGCCGCCCCGATGGGTGCCCCGGCCGCCCCGATGGGTGCGCCTGCGGCTCCGATGGGTGCTCCGGTGACCGCCCCGGCCCCGGTCGCGGCCCCGGTCGCCCCGGTCGCCGCGCCTGCGGACGCGGTGCCCCACTCCTTCGGCCCCGAGTTCCACCCGTACACCCAGCGCGGCCACGGCAACGGCGTGGTCTCCGTGGACGTGCCCCTGCCCCCGGGGCCGGTCGTCGTCGAGGCCTGGCACCAGGGCGAGGGCTACTTCGGGCTGCACACCCTCACCCGCCGCAACAAGGACGACGACCTGCTGTACAACTCCACCCTGCGCGACTTCCGGGGCCGCACCCTCGTCCAGCCCCCGCAGGACCGCCCCCTGCGGCTGCGCGTGGAGGCGGACAACGACTGGACGGTACTCGTCCAGCCCCTGTCGGTGCTCCGGCGCCTGGGCACCGGCCCCCTCCAGGGCTACGGCCCCGAGGTCGTCGCCTACACCGGACCCGTGGCCGACCTGGACGTGGACTTCGCCGGCGACGACGACGGCGGCGGCTACTTCGGCCTGTGGACCCTGGAGGCGACGCGGCTGCACGACCTCGACGACCGCGACCTGCTGGTCAACGACACCGACCCGCTGCGGCAGACGGTGCCGCTCCCCGACGGCCCGCTCGTGGTGCTCCTGGAGGCCGACGGCCCCTGGCAGCTCACCGCCCGCCCCCTGGCCGTGCCCGACGAGGCCACCGCGCAGGCCACCGGCGCCTACACCGGCCGCGGCGAGAAGACCGTCACGCTGGTCAACCCGGCCCCCGGACGGCCCGCGCTGCTGGAGTACGCCTTCAACGGGGGCGAGGGGCTCTTCGGCCACCGGGTGCTGCTGCTGGACGAGTACGACGACGAGGAGGAGTTCCTGCAGGGCTCCCGGCACGGGCGGCACGGCCGTACCGTGCTGTTCCGCAAGGGCGAGCCCCAGGTGCGGCTGAGGCTGGAGGACGTCGGCGACTGGGGCCTGCGCCTGCTGCCGATCGAGCAGGCGCCGGCACTCACCGGCCCCGCGGAGGGCCGGGGCAGTGCGGTGTTCCGCTACGACGGCCCGCCCGCGCTGCTCGGCCTGCGCCGCACCACGTCCGACGAGAACGGTCTGGCCACGCACACCGTGCAGGCCGACGGGCAGGTGAAGATCTCCGCCGACACCGTCCGGAGGCGCCCGATCACCGGCCCGGTGTGGGTCTCGCCGGCTGGGTACTGCTACGTCATGGTCTCCACCTCGGACGAGACCGGCTGGCGGCTCGACCCGGCCGACCTGGCCGGTGTGCCGGTCCTCGGCCCGCACCCGGTCGAGGGACAGGGCTATGGAGTCGTACGTCACACCGGGCCCGAGGCCGAGGTGATGCTCAGGCACGAACCGCGCGGCCAGCTCGATCTTCCGGTGCTGTGGGAGCTGGACGAACGCCTGGAACCGGTACGCCGGATCAGTACGGCTTCCGGTCTGCAACGTGTTCCGAGCGGATATCTCCAGATACGGACCTCCGGCCGCTGGACCCTCGAACCCCGGGCGTGAGCCCTGTCACCACCCCTTCCGTGTCCCGGTCCGCGGGCAAAGGATTGGACACGTGGCCAGGGGAGAGACGCATGATGGAAAAGCCTCGGCCACGCAGGCCGGCACAAGCACGTCACGAAAGGGAGTCACCGTGAGGGTCGGAATCGTCGGAGCCACCGGTCAGGTCGGCACGGTCATGCGCAGGATTCTCACGGAGCGCGACTTCCCGGTCACCGAGCTGCGCCTGTTCGCCTCGGCCCGCTCCGCGGGCAAGGACCTGGACGGCGTGACGGTGGAGGACGCGGCGACCGCCGACTACTCGGGCCTGGACATCGTGCTGTTCTCGGCGGGCGGCGCCACCTCCAAGGCGCTGGCCGAAAAGGTCGCCTCCCAGGGCGCGGTCGTGATCGACAACTCGTCGGCCTGGCGCCGGGACCCGGACGTGCCGCTGGTGGTGTCCGAGGTGAACCCGCACGCGATCGCGAGCCGCCCCAAGGGCATCATCGCCAACCCGAACTGCACCACGATGGCCGCGATGCCGGTGCTGAAGCCGCTGCACGCCGAGGCGGGCCTCGAAGCCCTGGTCGTCGCCACCTACCAGGCCGTCTCCGGCTCCGGCCTCGCGGGCGTCGACGAGCTGTTCGAGCAGGTGAAGAAGGTCGGCGAGGACGCCCCGAAGCTCACCCACGACGGTTCGGCGGCGCACTTCCCCGAGCCGGAGAAGTACGTGGCGCCGATCGCGTACAACGTGCTGCCGCTGGCCGGGTCCATCGTCGACGACGGCCTGAACGAGACCGACGAGGAGCAGAAGCTCCGCCACGAGTCCCGCAAGATCCTGGAGATCCCCGAGCTGAAGGTCTCCGGCACCTGCGTGCGCGTGCCCGTCTTCACCGGCCACTCGCTCCAGGTCAACGCCCGTTTCGCCCGCCCGATCAGCGTGGAGCGCGCGAAGGAGCTGCTGGGCGGCGCCCCCGGCGTGGCCGTCACCGACGTGCCCACCCCGCTGCAGGCGGCCGGCCAGGACCCGTCGTACGTCGGCCGCATCCGCAAGGACGAGACCGTGGAGAACGGCCTCGCCCTGTTCGTCTCCAACGACAACCTCCGCAAGGGCGCCGCGCTGAACGCGGTGCAGATCGCGGAGCTGGTGGCGGCGGAGCTGAAGGGCTAGCCCCTGCGCACCTCGTAGTAGAAGCAGCCGTACTCGACGGCCCGGACGTGGACGAACGCCACGGCCGGGTCGTCGAGCGCTTCCCGGAGCGCCGCGTCGAACCCGTCGGCGGCCTCGACGAGCCGCCCGCCCAGGATGTGCCCCTCGGCCGAGTAGCGGCGGACGACGCGGTGGGCGTTGGTGAACGGCAGTCCGTCCCCGTCCGGCCCCGCGCACTCCTCGGCGTGGATGAAGACGGGGCCCTGCTCGTCGTAGGCACCCGGGTCCGCCCCCGTCTCGGCCGCCCAGCGGCGCAGCGGCGCGTACGACACCAGGGCGATCCGCTCGCCGGGCGTGCTGTGCCGCAGGCAGCATCGCAGGGGTGCGCCGCCCTCCTCGTCGGTGAAGGGCGCCGGTGCGCGTCCCGCGTCGTCGGCGGTGCGCAGCTCCTTCAGGACCCGCGGGGGGATGGGGTGTGCCGTGTACGTGGTCATGCGCCCAGAGTGCGGGGCGAGCGACCCGTTCACCGGCGGGAAACGGACATCGCATTCCGCCCAGGTCCCGTGGAAGGATGACGCAACCGACACATATCGAGGAGATGACCGCGTGCCTGGCACAAACCTGACTCGCGAAGAGGCGCAGCAGCGGGCGAAGCTGCTCACCGTTGACTCGTACGAGATCGATCTCGACCTCTCCGGCGCGCAGGAGGGCGGCACCTACCGGTCCGTGACCACGGTGCGCTTCGATGTCGCCGAGAACGGGGCGGAGTCCTTCATCGACCTGGTGGCCCCGACGGTCCACGAGGTGACGCTCAACGGGGACGCCCTCGATCCCGAGGAGGTCTTCAAGGACTCCCGGATCGCGCTGCCGGGCCTGCTCACGGGCCGCAACATCCTGCGCGTGGTCGCCGACTGCGCGTACACGAACACCGGTGAGGGTCTGCACCGCTTCGTCGACCCGGTCGACGACCAGGCGTACCTGTACACCCAGTTCGAGGTGCCGGACGCCCGCCGGGTGTTCGCGAGCTTCGAGCAGCCGGACCTGAAGGCGACCTTCCAGTTCACCGTGAAGGCGCCCGAGGGCTGGACCGTCATCTCCAACTCGCCCACGCCGGAGCCCCAGGACAACGTCTGGGTCTTCGAGCCGACCCCGCGCATCTCGTCGTACATCACGGCGCTGATCGTCGGCCCGTACCACTCCGTGCACAGCGTGTACGAGAAGGACGGCCAGTCCGTGCCGCTGGGCATCTACTGCCGCCCGTCGCTCGCCGAGCACCTCGACTCGGACGCGATCTTCGAGGTCACCCGGCAGGGCTTCGACTGGTTCCAGGAGAAGTTCGACTACGCGTACCCGTTCAAGAAGTACGACCAGCTGTTCGTGCCGGAGTTCAACGCGGGCGCGATGGAGAACGCGGGTGCCGTGACCATCCGCGACCAGTACGTCTTCCGGTCGAAGGTGACGGACGCGGCGTACGAGATGCGGGCCGCCACGATCCTGCACGAGCTGGCCCACATGTGGTTCGGCGACCTGGTCACCATGGAGTGGTGGAACGACCTGTGGCTGAACGAGTCGTTCGCCACCTTCGCCGAGGCGGCCTGCCAGGCCGACGCGCCCGGCTCGAAGTGGCCGCACTCGTGGACGACGTTCGCCAACTCCATGAAGACCTGGGCGTACCGGCAGGACCAGCTGCCCTCCACGCACCCGATCATGGCGGACATCCGCGACCTGGACGACGTGCTCGTCAACTTCGACGGCATCACGTACGCCAAGGGCGCCTCCGTGCTCAAGCAGCTGGTGGCCTACGTCGGCGAGGACGAGTTCTTCCGGGGCGTGCAGGCGTACTTCAAGCGGCACGCGTTCGGCAACACCCGCCTGACCGACCTGCTGGGGGCCCTGGAGGAGACCTCCGGCCGCGATCTGAAGACCTGGTCGAAGGCGTGGCTGGAGACGGCCGGCATCAATGTGCTGCGTCCCGAGATCGAGACGGACGCGAACGGTGTCATCACCTCCTTCGCGATCCGCCAGGAGGCCCCGGCGCTCCCGGCCGGCGCCAAGGGCGAGCCGACGCTGCGCCCGCACCGCATCGCGATCGGCGGCTACGACCTGGACGCCGACGGCAAGCTGGTGCGCGGTGAGCGCGTGGAACTGGACGTGGACGGCGAGCTGACGGCCGTACCGCAGCTCGTCGGCAAGCCCCGCCCGGCCGTGGTGCTGCTCAACGACGACGACCTGTCCTACGCCAAGGTCCGCCTGGACGAGCAGTCTCTCGCCGTCGTCACCGAGCACCTGGGCGACTTCCAGGCGTCCCTCCCCCGCGCCCTGTGCTGGGCGTCGGCGTGGGACATGACCCGGGACGCGGAACTCGCCACCCGCGACTACCTCTCGCTGGTGCTGTCCGGCATCGGCAAGGAGTCCGACATCGGCGTCGTGCAGTCGCTGCACCGCCAGGTGAAGCTGGCCGTCGACAGCTACGCCGACCCGGCCGGCCGCGAGGCGCTGCTCACCCGCTGGACGGAGGCCACGCTGGCCCACCTGCGCGCCGCCGAGGCGGGCGGCGACCACCAGCTGGCCTGGGCGCGGGCGTTCGCGGCGACGGCGAGGACGCCGGAGCAGCTGGACCTGCTGGAGGGCCTGCTGGACGGTTCGCAGACGATCGAGGGCCTGGCCGTCGACACCGAGCTGCGCTGGGCGTTCGTGCAGCGGCTGGCGGCCGTGGGCCGGTTCGACGAGGCCGAGATCGCGGCCGAGTACGAGCGTGACAGGACGGCGGCGGGCGAGCGTCACGCCGCCACGGCGCGGGCGGCCCGCCCGACCCCGGAGGCCAAGGCGGAGGCCTGGGCGTCGGTCGTGGAGTCCGACAAGCTGCCGAACGCCGTCCAGGAGGCGGTCATCACCGGCTTCGTCCAGAGCGACCAGCGGGAGCTGCTGGCGCCGTACACGGACCGGTACTTCGAGGTCGTCAAGGGTGTCTGGGACTCCCGCTCGCACGAGATGGCCCAGCAGATCGCCGTCGGGCTGTACCCGGCGGTCCAGGTGTCCCGGGAGACGCTGGACAAGACCGACGCGTGGCTGTCGTCCGCCGAGCCGAACGCGGCCCTGCGGCGCCTGGTGTCGGAGTCGCGCTCGGGCGTGGAGCGCGCGCTGAAGGCCCAGGCGGCCGACGCGGCGGCGGCCCGGTAGCGTCCGGTACGCCGACGGGGGCGACCCGGCACTTCGCCGGGCCGCCTCCAACCGCTCCTGCACCGTCGGCACGGACTCGACCCGACACCCACCGTTCCCCAGGCCCCACACGATCGGAACGGCCGAACCACATCACATCCCCGTCCCGCCGGGCCGGCACCGACGGCCTCGGCCCAATCCGCCGATGACCGTTTGGGCAGGGCCTTGATAGCACGCCCGCAAGGGCCGGCCCGGAGACCCTGTCCGCTGCCAGGCACCGCACCATCGCCGGCGCCCCGGGCCGTCGGAACGGGCCACATCCCGGTTCCGCCAGGCCGACGCCCGCGGCCCGAATCCGTCGCGTAACCACCCGGGCAGGGCCTCGGCAGCACCCCCGCAGGGGCCGGCCCAGGAGCCCACCGCTCCCAGGCACCGCACCATCGCCGGCGCCCCGGGCCGTCGGAACGGGCCACATCCCGGTTCCGCCAGGCCGACGCCCGCGGC
>NZ_BMWA01000003.1:0-389659 GCF_014650995.1 Streptomyces viridiviolaceus | reverse complement strand
AGGGCCTCGGCAGCACCCCCGCAGGGGCCGGCCCGGGAGCCCACCGCTCCCAGGCCCCGCGCCATCGGCGGCGCCCCGGGCCGTCGGAACGGGCCACATCCCGGTTCCGCCAGGCCGGCGCCCGCGGCCCGAATCCGTCGCGTAACCACCCGGGCAGGGCCTCGGCAGCACCCCCGCAGGGGCCGGCCCGGGAGCCCACCGCTCCCAGGCCCCGCGCCATCGGCGGCGCCCCGTGGCGGTCAGAACGGCCGGGTCACATCCCGTTCCGCCGAGCCGGCGCCCGCGGCCTCGGCCCAGTCCGCCGACTCCCGCCCGGGCCGGCCTCGGGAGCACGGCGGGGCGCCGGGGGGTTCAGTGCTCGCCCGTCTCACTGGCTGCCGTGCGCAGCGCGCTCAGTACCCGTGCCACCGCGGCGCCCTCCCCGGCGCCCTTGCGGACCGCCGCGACGACGTGCCGGACCGGGCGGTCCGCGGTGAGTTCCCGCATCACCACGCCCTCCCGCCGCACGGCCGCCATGCGCGGTACGAGTGCGACGCCCATGCCCGCCTCGACCATCGCGAGGATCGCCGTCCAGCCGGCCGCCGCATGCCCCTGGTGGGGCCGGAACCCGGCCGCCTCGCACGCCGCCCGCGTGATGTCGGACCAGGGTCCGCTGCCGCCGAAGATCCACGGCTCGGCGGCGAGGTCGGCCAGCCGCAGCTCCGCCGCGCCGGCCAGCGGGTGGTCGCGGGGCAGGGCGACGTCCAGCGGGTCGGCGAGCAGCGGCACCCGTGTGAAGCGCGGGTCCGCCGCGGTCGGCGCCTGCGCCGCCAGTGACAGGGCGAGATCCACCTCCCCGGCTGCCAGCAGCTCGTACGCCTCCTGCGCCTCGGCCTCCCGCACCCGTACCGACACCCCGGGGTGCGCCGCCCGCAGCGCGGTCACGGCCGGTACGACCAGGGCGGGCACGGCGGTCGAGAAGGCGCCCACCCGTACCTCGCCGGCCTCCCCGTGTGCGTACGCCGCCAATTCCGCGTCCGCGCGCTCCAGTTGCTCGAAGACGGCCTCGGCGTGCCGCAGCACCAGGCGGGCCGCGTCGGTCAGCCGCACCCGGCGGCCCTGCGCCCGGAGCAGGGGGACACCGAGCTGCCTGGAGAGATTGGTCAGCTGCAGGGACACCGCCGAGGGCGTCATGTTCAGCGCCTCGGCCGTCGCGGTCACCGTCCCCCGTTCCCGCAGCGTGCGCAGGATCTGCAGCTTGCGGATGTCCCAGTCGGCCATGGCGGCAACCTATCCGCGGGCCGGCCTCCTCACCGACGCGACCCCGCGCCGAGCATGACGCCGCCCAGGATCAGCGCCATGCAGCCGGCCTGGGCCCAGCCGGTCGGCTCGGCCAGCAGCGCCCAGGACAGCAGGGCCACGCACACCGGCTGCAGGTAGTAGACGATGCCGGCGCGGGTCGGGCCGATCAGGGCGATCGCCTTGTTCCAGGCGAAGAACGCCAGGGCCGAGGAGGCGACGCCGACGTAGAGGAGGGGCAGGACGGTTGCGGGGGTCGGTGCGAAACCGCCCTGGACGGCGAGGCTGACGCCCTGCGCGGGCAGCAGCAGGACGGTGCCGATCAGGAAGGTGGTGAAGAGGAAGCCGGTGCCCTCCAGCGCCGGGGGCCGGTGCCGCAGCAGTGCGCTGTAGGAGCCGAAGCAGCAGGCGGCGGCGATCATCCACAGGTCGCCGGCCGCGAACGACGCCCCGCCCCCGACGAGCAGCAGCACGCCCGCGCAGGCGGTCAGCAGCCCGGCGACACGGCGGGCGCCGAGCCGTACGCCGCCCGCCCGCTCGAACAACGCCATCAGCACCGGCGAGGCCGCCATGATCATGCCCATGTTGGCGGCGGGGGTGGTGACCCCGGCCTGGTTGACGAGGGTGTTGTAGGTGGCGACGCCGAGCAGCGAGGCGAGCAGGACGAACCCGAAGTGGCGGCGCAGCAGTGCCCGTTGCCGCCAGGCCTGCCGGGCTCCGAAGGGGGCGACGGCCGCGAGCGCCACCACCCAGCGCCAGAAGGCGTGCTGGACGGGTGGCACGCTGTCGCCCAGGGCGCGGGAGGTGACGAAACTGCCGGACCAGACGACGGTGGCGAGCGCGGCGAGCGCGAGCCCGAGGGCCACGGGAGCCGTGCCCCTCGGGGCGGAGACGGTGGAAGCGGGCGATGCGGCGGTCCGGTGGTGGGCTACGGCCACAGAGGTCCTTTCGCTGATCGGTGAACGCGGTGGCCCTACCGTCGCAGCGCCGGACCTGTCACGTCCATCGAATCTTTTCGACCGGTCTTTTCAGCGTTTCTGAACGATTCAGCGGTGACCGCCGTGCGAGGTGCGAGCTGCCCGGCGACGGTCGCCCCGAAGGCCAGGGCCATGCCCACCAGCTGCACGGGCGTCAGCGCCTCACCGAGCGCGGCCCAGCCGACGACGGCGGCCGTCAGCGGCGAGAGCGGACCGAGGAAGGTGACCTGCGTGGCGGAGAGCCGGCCGATACCGCGGAACCAGAGCCAGTAGGCGACCGCGGTGTTCGCCAGCGCCAGATAGAGGTATCCGCCGGCCGCCGTGCCGTCCAGCGCGGGCGGCGCGCCCTCGACGAGCAGGGCGAGCGGCGCGATGAGCAGGCCGCCGGCCGTCAGCTGCCAGGCGGTGAGCGCCAGCGGTCCCACCCCCTGCGGGCGTCCCCACCGTTTGGTGAGCACGGTGCCGGCGGACATGGACGCGGTGGAGGCGAGCGCCGCCAGCACGCCGAGCGCGTCCAGAGCGCCGGCCGCCCTCAGCACGACCAGGCTGACGCCGAACGCGGCGACGACACCGGTGAGCACGGAGCGGACGGTGGGGCGCTGCCCCAGCAGCAGCGCCGAGAGCCCGACGACGAACAGGGGCCCCACCGAGCCGACGACGGCTGCCATGCCGCCGGGGAGCCGGTACGCGGACAGGAACAGCAGGGGGAAGAACGCGCCGATGTTCAGCGCGCCGAGCACCGCCGCCTTCCACCACCAGGCGCCCCGCGGCAGCACTCGGGCGAGGGCGAGCAGCAGCAGCCCGGCGGGCAGCGCGCGCATCAGGCCGGTGAACAGGGGACGGTCGGGCGGCAGGAGCTCGGTGGTGACGGCGTAGGTGGTGCCCCAGGAGACGGGAGCGAGGGCGGTCAGGGCGATGAGGGCGGGACGACCGGCGGCCATGGGAGGCACCCTTCGGAGACGAACAGGTCGGCGAGAAGTAGCTTAGCCGCAAGCAACTTTCCGTCAAGCTACTTTCTTGCGGACGACCGACAAGCCCCCGATACTCGTCCCATGACTGAACGTGCCGAGCAGCGCAAGGACCCCGTCGACGCGATCATCGACCAGTGGGCGGCGGTGCGGCCCGACCTGGACACGGCCGCCATGGAGGTCTTCGGCCGCATCTACCGGCTCTCACGCGCGATGGGCGACCGGATGGAGAAGGCGTACGCGCGCCTCGGGATCTCCCGCGGGGAGTTCGACGTCCTGGCGACCCTGCGCCGCTCGGGCGAGCCCTACACGCTCTCCCCCCGGCAGCTCTCGGCCACGCTGATGCTCACCACCGGCGGTATGACGGGACGCCTCGACAAGCTGGAGCGCGCCGGCCTGCTGCGCCGCTCCCCCGACCCGCACGACCGCCGGGGTCTGCAGGTCACGCTCACCGACGAGGGGCTGGCGCTGGTCGACGAGGCCGTCGGCGCGGGCCTCGCCGTCCAGACGGAGGCCCTGTCCGCCGCCCTGGACGGCGAACAGGCCGGCCAACTGGCCGGCCTGCTGCGCGAACTGCTGTCCGCCACCGAGCAGTAGGCGCCCGCTCAGCCCACGTGCGCGGCGACCGCCGCCTCGATCGCCCGCTCGTCCGCGGTGTCCGCCGCCCAGGCCACGTACCCGTCGGGCCGCACCAGCACCGTCGTGCCGCGTCCGCTCGCCCAGCGCGCCACGGCCAGCCGGTCCCCACGGCCGCCGGCGCCCTCGTACGGCCGCGGGGTGATCAGCACGAACCGTCCGCCGCGCAGCGCCTCGTACAGCCGACCGTCCGCCAGGGCGACGTCCGGGACGCGGGTGCCGGTCAGGCGGTGGGCGCCCCGGGGGGCCGGGTAGCGGTAGCCGATGCCGGTCACCTGGCCGGCCACGCGGCGGCGGGCCGGGCCCACGTGGTCGAGGACCGTGGTGAGGGCCGCCCGCAGCGCCAGCGTCCAGGGGCGCTTGGCCATGGCGAGACGCACGATGCCGCCGCTGCTGCGCAGCACGGTCCTCCCCACGGGGTGGCGTTCGGCGTGGTACGTGTCGAGCAGCGCGGGGGCGGCGTGGCCGCGCAGGACGGCCGCCAGCTTCCAGCTCAGGTTGGCCGCGTCCTGGAGGCCGGTGTTCATGCCCTGCCCGCCGGCCGGGGTGTGCACGTGCGCCGCGTCGCCCGCGAGGAAGACCCGGCCCACGCGGTAGGCGGGCACCTGGCGTTCGTCGCTGTGGAAGCGGGACATCCAGCGGGCGTCGTGCATGCCGTAGTCGCGGCCCAGGGCGAGGCGGGCGATCTCCTTGATCTCGTCCAGTCCGAGGGGCTCGCTGTCCGGCACGTTCCGGCCGCGGTGCCAGCCGATCATCCGGTGGTAACCGTCGCCGAACGGCGCGAGGAAGGCGAAGGCGTCACCGACGGCGTTGACGGTGAGCAGCGTCCCCGGTTGCTCGGCGAGCCGTACGTCCGCGAGGACGACGGAGCGGATGACGGAGCGGCCGGGGAACGGCAGCCCGATCGCCTCGCGCACGGTGCTGCGCATCCCGTCGGTCCCGACGGCGTACGCCGCCCGCAGGGTCTCGGCCTCGCTGCCCGGGCCGCGCACCTCGACGGTCACGCCGTCCGCGTCCTGGGTCAGTCCGGTGACCTCGGTCTCGTACCGGAACTCGACGCCCGCCTTCACCGCGCGCCGCTCCAGCACGTGCTCCACCTCGTACTGCGGGATGACGAGGAGGTGGTTGAAGCGGGACGGAAGGGTGTCGAGGTCCATGGTGAGCCGGCCGAAGAGGCCGATCCGGTCGAGGGGGCGGCCGGCGGCCTCCAGTTCGTCGGCGAGGGCGCGGGCGTCGAGCTGCTCGAGAGTGCGGGCGTGCAGGACGAAGGCGCGGGAGAGGTTGCTGATCCGGTGCGGGCGCTTCTCGACGAGGGTGACGGGGATGCCCGCGGTGGCGAGGTCGCCGGCCAGGAGGAGGCCGGTGGGGCCGGAACCGACGACGAGCACGGGACGGGGGGTGCCGTTCATCTGGGGCCTCCTTGCGGTGCCAACGATCGTTGGCCAACGCTTGTTGTCAACGTGGGACCACCGTAGGACAGGCGGGCGAGCGCGTCAACACTTGTTGGCCTACACATGTTGGCCTACGCTCGTGGGCATGCCCCGAACGGACGACAGCACACCGCACGACAGCACACCGCCCGCACCACCCCGCCGCTCCGACGCCACCCGCGCCGCGATCCTCGACGCCGCCCGCGAGCGGTTCGCCACCGACGGCTACGAGCGGGCCACCATCCGCGCCATCGCCAGGGACGCGCGCATCGATCCGTCGATGGTGATGCGGTACTACGGCAACAAGGAGGGCCTCTTCGCGGCGGCCGTCACCGTGGACCTGGAACTGCCCGACCTGACCGCGCTGCCGCGCGAGGAGGCGGGCCGCGCCCTGGTGACGCACTTCCTCGACATGTGGGAGGAGAACGACGTGCTCACGGCCCTGCTGCGGGTCGGCGCCACGAACCGGGCCGGGGCCGAGCGCATGCAGGGCATCTTCCGCGACCAGGTGCTGCCGGTCGCGCGCCAGGTGTGCCCGGACCCCGAGCAGGCCCCCGCGCGGGCCGCGCTCGCCGCGACGCAGCTGCTCGGGCTGGCCCTCACCCGGTACGTGCTGCGGTTCCCGCCGACCGTGGCGCTGCCCCGCGGGGAGGTCGTGGCGTGGCTGGCGCCCACGCTGCAGCGCTATCTGACGGCGCCGAGCCCCTGAGAACGCGCCGAGGGCGCCGGCCTCGCCCACGTACGGCGGTTGCGCGTACGTACGGCGGGGGTCGGCGCCCTCGGCGGAGAACGGGTGAGCCCGGTCGGGGCTCGCGGGCGACAGCGCCCTGTCGGCCCGTCAGGCCTTCGCGTCGGCCTTCGTCTTGATGTTGCGGCTGGTCACGCGGTGCTCCGCCTTGGACCTGTCCAGGACCATGACCAGGCCCGCGATGACCACGAACAGCGCGATCGGGGCGAGGACGTAGAGGCCCAGCGTCTCGATGACGCTCAGGCCCGTGCCGGGGTCGTCACCGTCGTCGCGGGTCAGCGCGAGCGCGGGGGACGACATGAGCAGCATCATCAGCGTCGTACCGGCTGCCAGGGCGCCGGCGCGCAGGGCGTTCTTCTTGTCCACGGTGCCAAAGTTAGTTCACGCGGGTTTCGGGCGCGCGGCCGGGGTGCCATATGGAGCCCGGCCCGGCGCGGCCGCCGGCCCGGGGACGGCCGTCCCCGGCCCCCGCCGCGGTCCGCACGGCCTCGTCCTCAGTCACCCCGACGGGCCGTCCGGTGCCCGGAGTTCGCCCCGCAGCGCCTCCATCAGCGCGTGCAGCCGGGGCGACGCCGCGAGCTCCTCCAGCGTCACCGGCCGGCCCTCGGCGTCGGCGATCGGCAGGCGCCAGTTCGGGTACTGGTCCCAGGTGCCGGGGAGGTTCTGCGGGCGCCGGTCGCCGACCGTGTCGGGGAGCCAGACACCGACCATGCGGGCGGGCGTGCGCAGCAGGAAGCCGTGCAGGGCCCGGATCTCCGCCTCCTCGGAGGACGTGTCGGCGCCTCCGCCGGTGCACTGGAGCAGGCCGAGCCGGGCGAGGAGTTCCAGCCACTCCCCCGTGTCGGCCGCCGCTTCCGCGCGTTCCTCCTCCGCCGGGCGGGTGAGCAGGCCGAGGCGGTCGCGGAGTGCGACGTGCTCGCCGGTGAGCCGGGCGGCGGTGGACGGGAGGTCGTGCGTGGTGGCGGTGGCCAGGCAGTCGGCGCGCCAGTGCTCGGGGGGCAGGGGGCGGCCGTCGCCCTCCCAGTCCCGCTCGAACCACAGCACCGACGTGCCGAGGACGCCGCGCTCGCGCAGTGACTCGCGCACGCCGGGTTCCACGGTGCCCAGGTCCTCGCCGATGACCACGGCGCCGGCCCGGGACGCCTCCAGCACGAGGACGGCGAGCATCGCCTCGGCGTCGTAGCGGACATAGGTGCCCTCGGTGGGCGGACGGCCCTGCGGGACCCACCACAGCCGGAACAGGCCCATGACGTGGTCGATGCGCAGCGCTCCGGCATGGCGGAACAGGCCCCGCAGCAGCCGGCGGAACGGCGCGTACCCGGAGTCGGCGAGGCGGTCCGGGCGCCAGGGCGGCAGGCCCCAGTCCTGGCCGCGGGCGTTGAAGGCGTCCGGCGGGGCGCCCACCGACATCCCGGCGGCGAAGTACTCCTGCTCGGCCCAGGCGTCGGCGCCCTGCGGGTGCACGCCGACGGCGAGGTCGTGCACGATCCCGATCGGCATCCCGGCCTCGCGGGCGGTGCGCTGGGCGGCGGCGAGCTGGGTGTCGGTGAGCCAGGCGAGCCGGGAGTGGAAGTCGATCCGGTCCATCAGCTCGGTGCGGGCGCGGGCGGTGTCGGCCGAGCGGGGGTCGCGGAGCCCGGCCGGCCACCGGTGCCAGTCGGAGCCGTGGACCTCGGCGAGCGCGCACCAGGTGGCGTGGTCCTCCAGGGCCCGGCCCTGCTCGGCGAGGTAGTCGCAGTAGGCGGCGCGCCGGCCGGGCCCGAGGGGCACCTCGCCCAGCAGTTCCAGCGCCTCCCGCTTGAGCTCCCACACGGCGTCCCGGTCGATCAGGGCGCCCTCGTCCAGTACGGCCCCCCGCAGCCGGCCTGCCCGCTCCAGCAGGGCCCGCACGCGCTCGTCGCGGGGGGCCACCTGGGCGAACTCGGGCACGTCCTCGATCCGCAGGTGGACCGGGTCGGGGAAGCGGCGCGAGGAGGGGCGGTACGGGGAGGGGTCCGTGGGCGCGCCGGGCACGGCGGCGTGCAACGGGTTGACCTGGACGAATCCGACGCCGAGGGTGCGTCCGGACCAGGCGGTCAGCTCGGCGAGGTCGCCGAGGTCGCCCATGCCCCAGGAGCGGCGCGAGAGCAGGGAGTAGAGCTGGACGAGGAGTCCGTGGGAGCGCCCGGCGGGGACGGGCAGCCGGTCGGGGGCGACGATCAGGTGGCTGCGGGCGGTGCGTCCGTCGGGTGCGGTGGCGGTGAGCCGGTGGACGCCGGGCGGGAGCCCGTCGGCGTCGGCGCGCCTGGCGCCCTGTTCGGTCTCGACGCGCAGCCGGGTGCCGTCGGGCAGCGCGGCCAGGGCGTCCGGCGGGCCGCCGCCGTGCCGGCACACCAGGGTCGGCGGCAGCAGCCGTTCGCGCAGTTCCCGCTCGCGGGCGGTGAGCGCGGCGCGGACGGCGGGCGGGCTGCCGGCGTCGACGCCGAGGGCGGCCAGGGCCAGGGTGACGGCGGTGGCCGAGGCCGCGACCGTGCGGTCCGGGGAGGGGCTGTAGGAGGTGGCGACGCCGTGCAGTGCGGCGAGCCGGGACAGATCCTCGGGCAGGTCCTCGGCGGGCGGCTCGGCCGGCCTGGCAGCTGTCATCTAGGACCTCGTGGGTTCCGGGACGGCGAACGAGGGGGTGCCCTGCTCCGGGACGACGGCCGTGAGCTCGGGAGAGGATTCGCTGGTCAGCGGGACGGCGTCGGCGAACGGCGACTCGCTGGTGAGGGGCTCGGCGTCGGGCAGCGGAGGCTCGCTGGTCAGCGGGGCCTCGACGCAGGTGCCCTCCGGGCCGAAGACGCAGAAGTGGGGGCTGACGGGTTCGGCGGACGGCTCCGCCACGGGTTTGGACGGGGCGGGGAGCGGAAGGTGTGCCGGTGCGGCCACGGGGGTCTCCTTGTCGATCCTTGTCGAGCACGGCATCGGGCGGGTCATGGCAGCCCTACCCAGTGGGCGCGAGGACAGACGTACCGGAGAGCATCAAGTGCGCCTGGTCACATTCTGACCCGATCCGGCACGCTTCTCCCCCGCGCCCGGCCGCGGGCGGGCAGCGCCGGGCCGCGCAGGACGCTTTCAGTCCATGCGAGCGCAAATCCGAACAATCTCTCGCCCTTCATTTCCCCCACCGCCCGCCAACCGGTGCCATCCCGGCACATTGACGGCCGAAAATGAGACCCGGGTGAGATACGGCGCCAACACGCGGAAAACGGATGGCAAATTCTAGGTTGCCCGCCCGTGAACAGCACTGATAAGTTTTGATCACGGGGGCAACATCCCCTGTCCACACGGGGATCGGGGGAAATGTGGGGGGATTTGCTTCACAATTACCTGCCCCGTGCCTCACCAGGAAAGCAGGTAAAAAAATGAAGCGCACCGGACGCATTTCAGTGGTGACCGGCACCGCCGCGGTGATCACCCTCGCCCTGGCCCCGATCGCCGAGGCGAACTGGAGCAGCTCGATCACCGCCGCCAGCGTGGGCTTCGAGTCCCGCCGCTGGTCGGACGAGCTGTACTCGCAGGTTCAGTTCACCAGCTGCACCACCGACGGCTCTAAGAGCACTGACGTGCAGATATGGAACGACATCTCTCTTCAGCCCGACGAGTCCTACGACAACAAGACCTTCACCGCCTGCTTCAGCGGAGGCACCAGCAACGGTGAGTGGACCGACCTGCCGTCCGGCATGCGGGACTACTACTTCCAGATCATGAAGATCGGCGGCTCCACCTTCGGTCCGCAGCTGAGCGTCAGGACCGTCTCCGTCGACACCACCAAGGCCGACGGCTGACCTTTTCAGCTCAGGGGGGCGTCCCGCCGGGGCGCCCCCGCCCTGGCCTACACGGGTTCAGTGAGATTCCATGAAATTCAGCACCAGCCTGCGCAGCGGCAGCCTCCGATGGGCCGGTCCAGCCGTACTCGTCCTGACGTTCCTCTATTACGTGGTGGGCGAACAAGCCCCCCTTTCCAGTTATCACCATTACGCGCCGAGCATTGTCGCAGAGCCGCTGAAAACTCTTTACGCCCTGGCTTACGCATCGGCAGCGGCGCTTTCCTGCTGGGAAAGCGGACGACTGCGGAGCGCCCGGATATGGGCGCTGGCACCGGCCCGTTCGCGTTACCGGATCGCGGCGAACGCCCTCGCTCCGGTGATCGTGCTCTCGTGGCTCGTCCTGCTGCTCCCCCCGGCGATCTCCCTGGTCCGGTCGGCGACCTTGCCGACCCTCGACAGCCTGCGGCTGCCGCTCGCCGGGATGCTCCTGTGCGTCGCCCACGCCGTCCTCGGGTTCGCCGTCGGCTGTGTGCTGCCCCGCGTCATCGCCACGCCGATCCTCGCCGTCGTCGACTGGATCGCGGTGGCCTTCACCCGGGCGATGCTCCCCTACTGGCCCCGCCATGTCTCCGGGCAGTACGGCAGCGTCGGCTACGGCGAGGTGCCCGACATGGTCACCGTGGCGGTGCCCCTGTTCCTCGCCGGCGGCATCGCCGTGGGGCTGGTGGTCCTCTGGCTGCCCCACGGCCTGCGTGCCCTGCGGGTCGTGGTCGCGGGGGCGGTCGCCGTCGGCGGCGTCCTCGGCGCCTACCGCACCGCCGCCGACTGGCCCGCCACCCCGCCGCTGACCGGCGGGCACGTGGCGATGACGTGCGCCGGGAGCGCGCCGCGCGTGTGCCTGCCGGAGATGAACGCGCGGTACCTGCCGAAGGTCCAGCGGGACACCGCCGAGGCGCTGCGCGTGCTGCGCGAGTCCGGGGCCACCTCGGCCCGGCCCCGCCTGATCACCGACAGCTACGGCGACGGCCGCCGGCAGAAGCCCTCCACGGACACGGAGTGGCGCATGATGCTGACCGGACCGGTGCGCAGCGGCGACGCGGTGTACCAGATCGTCGTACGCTCCCTGCACTTCCGCTGTGAGCGGGTCCCCGCCCGCAACGCGCACGCGGCCTGGCTCTGGGCGGCGGTGAAGACCGGCCAGGAGGACGCCTACCGCAAGCGCCGCGAACAGGAGGGCCGGGATCCCTTGGCCGAGAAGCTGGAGAAGCAGGTTCGGGCCGACGTCGCTTCCGTGCTCGCCGAGCCGGCGGCACAGCAGACCGCCTGGATCAAGCGGATGCTCGACACCTGTGAGGCGAAGACGACGTGAAGTGGTGGTTCAAGGCACGCCGCGGACACCAGCTGCTGCCGCTCGCCCTGATCGTCTTCGGCGCGGCGCTGTACGCCGTGCAGGGAACCACGGTGCTGCTGCCGTCCCTCACCGGCTCCCCCAAGGTCGCGCTCTCCCTGTTCGTGCCCGTTCCGCTGCTGGCCTTCCTGATGGCGGTCCTGGAGTCCCGGCTGCCCGCTGCCGAGGTCTCCGGGGTGCGGTCCATGACCCGGCTCGACAACCTGCTCGTCACGGCGGTCGTGGCCGCCGCGGTGCTGTGCAGTGCCCTCGTCGCCGCCGCGGAGGGCACGTCCGCGGCCACGACCGGTGGGCGCAACGCGGTGTTCCTGACCGGCCTGATGCTGCTCGGACGGGCGTGGGCCGGCCAGTCCGCCGTCATGATCCCCGTGGGGTGGCTGGTCACCGTCGTGGTCGTCGGGTTCCGCGGGAACGTGCCCCACCTGTGGACCGTCATCGCGCTCCCCGCGGACAACGCGTTCGCGGCAACCGCCTCCCTGGTGGTGTTCGCCGTCGGCCTAGCCGCCCAGATCCGCTCGTCGAGGAAAACAGCGTGACACTCGAACTCAGCAACTGCACCTACGGCTACCGGCGCTGGAAGACGCCCGTGCTGCGGGACTTCTCCTACGCCCTGCCCGAGGGCCTCACCGTCCTGCTCGGCCCCAACGGCGCGGGCAAGTCCACGCTGCTGAAGCTGGCCGCCTCGGTGAACAGGCCGCAGCAGGGACGCGTCACCCTGGACGGAGCCCCGGCCGGCACCCCGGAGTACCGGCAGGCCGTGGCCTGGATGCCGCAGGACATCGTGCCGATGCCCACGCTCACCGCACGGGAGTACGTCGCCTACATCGGCTGGCTCAAGGGCATGAACCGCGCCGAGGCATGGCAGCAGGCCCGCCGGGCGCTGGGCCGCGTGAACCTGGCCGACCAGGCCGGCACCCGCACGAACCGGCTCTCCGGCGGCCAGTTGCGCCGCGTGGGCGTCGCCGGCGCGCTCGTGCACGGGGCCCGGGTCCTGCTGCTGGACGAACCCACCGCCGGCATGGACCCCTACCAGCGCCGGGTGTTCCGCGACATCCTGCGCAGCCTGACCGGCGACGTGCGCGTGCTGCTGTCCACGCACGACGTCGCCGACCTCGCCGAGGAAGCGGACCACGTCACCGTCGTGTACGGGGGGAGCGTCCTCCATCACGGGAACACCGACAGCTTCCTGACCCACACTCCGCCCGGCACGCTCGAGGGACGCGCCGCCGAAGCGGCGTACACCGCCCTGCTCAGGGACCGGGGCGTGGCCGCCTGACCAGCGACGTCACCACCGCACCGCGACCACCCCTCGATCGGTGACCCGGTCACGGGGGCCACTGTCGTTGACAGGTTCACCGGACGGGTGGTGAGGTCGTTCCTGCCGTGACACAGGCCGACACGGACACAGGGCGAGCAGGAGGAAACCCGTGCAGCCACGGCGCAGGAACAGGGCGGCCGCCCTCGCGTTGGCCGTCCTCGCCGGAAGCCTGGGAACACTGGGCGGCGCCCCCGCCGCGGTGGCCGCGCCGACCCCCGACACCGCGCCCCCCTCACCCGGCCGGGCCGACGGCGGGACGGCGGTCTGGCCGCGTCCGCAGTCCCTGCGGACGAACGGCGACCCGGTACCCGTCACCGACGAGGTCGCCCTGGCCGCCGACCCGACGGCCGACCCGTACGCCGTTCAGGCCCTGCGCGCCCTGCTGCGGCAGGCCGGGGCACGCCGGATCACGGACCTGGCCGCCGGCGACCGGCCGCCCGCGGGCGCGCTGGTGGTGCGCGCCGTGACGGAGGAACCCGGCGGCGGCTCCCGGAAGGGTCTGCCCTCGGGCGGCTACCGCCTCGCAGTCGGGCGCGGCACCGTCACGCTCGCCGGAGCCGGCACCGACGGCCTGTTCCACGCCGTGCAGACACTGCGTCAGCTGGTCCGCCCGGACGACGGGACGATCCGGGCCGTGGTGGTCCGCGACTGGCCCGGCACCGCCGTACGCGGTGTCACGGAGGGCTTCTACGGAACCCCCTGGACGCACCGGGAACGGCTCGCGCAGCTGGACTTCCTGGGGCGCACCAAGCAGAACCGGTACCTGTACGCCCCGGGCGACGACCTCTACCGGCAGGCCCGCTGGCGCGAGCCCTACCCGGCCGGGCAGCGGGCGCAGTTCCGGGAGCTGGCCGAACGGGCCCGCCGCAACCACGTCACGCTCGGCTGGGCGGTCTCGCCGGGGCAGGCGATGTGCTTCTCCTCGGACGCGGACGTGCGGGCGCTGACGCGCAAACTGGACGCGATGCGGGCGCTGGGCTTCCGCGCCTTCCAGCTGCAGTTCCAGGACGTCAGCTACAGCGAGTGGCACTGCGACGCGGACGCGGAGCGGTTCGGGTCCGGCCCCGCGGCGGCGGCGCGGGCGCACGCCCGGGTGGCGAACGCGGTGGCCCGTCATCTGGCCGCCCGGTACCCGGGCACCGCCGAGCTGACGGTGATGCCGACCGAGTACTACCAGGACGGGTCGACCGCCTACCGCCGGACGCTGGCGAGCGCGCTGGACGGGAGCGTGCAGGTGGCGTGGACCGGTGTGGGCGTGGTGCCCCGGACCATCACGGGGCGTGAACTGTCCGAGGCCCGGGAGGTGTTCGGGCACCGGCTGGTGACGCTGGACAACTATCCCGTCAACGACTACGCCCCGGGCCGCCTCTTCCTCGGGCCCTACCAGGGCCGCGAACCGGCGGTCGCCACCGGCTCGGCCGCGCTGCTCGCCAACGCGATGGAGCAGCCCGAGGCGTCCCGGATCCCGCTGTTCACCGCCGCCGACTACGCCTGGAACCCGCGCGCCTACCGCCCCCAGGAGTCCTGGCGGGCCGCGATCGACGACCTCGCGGGCGACGACGAGCGCCGCGAGGAGGCGCTGACGGCGCTGGCGGGCAACGACGCGTCCTCGGTCCTGGACCCCGAGGAGTCGGCGTACCTGCGCCCGCTGATCGAGGCGTTCTGGCGTGAGCGGGCCACCACCGGCGACCGGGCGGCGGGCCGGCTGCGGAAGGAGTTCGCGCTGCTGAGCGAGGTGCCCGGGCGACTGGCGCGGGACGGGCTGGCCGCCGAGGTGGCCCCCTGGTCCGAGCAGCTCGCCCGCTACGGCGAGGCCGGCACCACGGCACTCGACATGCTCGGCGCCCAGCGCGCCGGCGACGCGGCGGCGGCCTGGACGGCGTACCGGGACCTCGGCCGGCTGCGCGACCGGCTGGGGTCGGCCAGGGTGACGGTCGGCAAGGGCGTGCTCGACCCGTTCCTGCGGCGGGCGCAGAAGGCGTACGAGGCGTGGGCGGGCCTGGACCGCGCGCCGGCCGTGGGCGCGGGCGGCGCGGCGGACGGCCGTACGGTCCCCTTCGCGCGCGCCCGCTCGCTGGACACGGTGACGGTGCTGGCGGATCCCGGCACCCGCGGGGACGTCGATATCCGCGTGCCGGGCGCGGGCTGGCGGCGCGTCGGCGCGCTGGCGGCGAGCGGCGCCACCGAGCTCACCGTGCGCCGGGACGCCGACGCCGTCCGTGTCACGGGCCCGGACTCCTCCCGGGTGCGGCACCTGGTCCCGTGGTTCGCCGGCCCGGCCGACGCGTCGCTGGAGCTGACGCGCACGCGGACGGATGCCGAGATCGGCGGCACCGAACGGCTGTCGGCCCGGCTCGGCTCGCTGCGGCCGTCCGACGTGCGGGGCACGCTCACGGCGAAGGCCCCCGAGGGCGTGCAGGTCCGGCTGCCCGAGGGCCGGCTGACCCTGCCGCGCGGCCAGGAGGTGGACGTTCCACTGGAGGTGACCGTGGCGCCGGGAACGCCGTCGCGGTCGTACACCGTCCGGCTGGCGTTCGGGGAGGCGTCCCGGGCGCTGACGGTCCGCGCCTTCCCCCGCACCGCCGGGCCCGACCTGGCCCGCGCCGGTACGGCGAGCTCCTCGGCCGACGAGACGCCCGACTTCCCGGCGTCGGCGGCGAACGACGGCGGCCCGGAGACGCGCTGGTCGTCCCCGGCCGACGACGGCGCCTGGTGGCAGGTGGAGCTGGAGCGGCCGGTGCGGCTGGGGCAGGTCGTGCTGCGCTGGCAGGACGCGTATGCGTCCGCGTACCGCGTCCAGGTCTCGGCGGACGGCCGCCGGTGGCGTACGGCGGCGTCCGTGCGGGACGGGCGGGGCGGTCGGGAGGCCGTGCGGATGGACGAGCGGGACGTGCGGTACGTCCGGGTGCAGGGCGACGAGCGGGCCACGCGGTACGGGTACTCACTGTGGTCGGTGGAGGCGTACGCCGTGGCGGAGTGAGTTGCGGGCCGGCTCCGAGGACCCGGGACCGGCCGGCGCGAGAGCGTCGGCCGGTCCCGTCCGTACGCGGACCCCGCCCTCCGGCCGGTCGGCCCCGGTGCCCGCGGGGAGCGGGGTGCGCAAAGGCCCGGACCGTCAGGCGGAGATGCCGTCGATCCGGGCCAGGGCGTCGTCCGCGCCGTAGGGCTGCAAGTACGGCAGCCAGCGCGGGTCCCTGTGGCCGGTGCCGATGATGCGCCAGGCCAGACCGGTGGGCGGGGCGGGTTTGTGGCGCAGCCGCCAGCCCAGCTCGACGAGGTGCCGGTCGGCCTTGACGTGGTTGCAGCGGCGGCAGGACGCCACCACGTTGTCCCAGACGTGCTTGCCCCCGCGGCTGCGCGGGATGACGTGGTCGACGCTGGTTGCGACGCCACCGCAGTACATGCACCGGCCCCCGTCGCGCGCGAAGAGCGCCCGCCGGGTCAGAGGAACGGGCCCCCGGTAGGGAACCCGCACGAATCGCTTGAGCCGGACCACGCTGGGTGCGGGGACTGTGACGGTCGCGCTGTGCAGATAGGCGCCGGACTCCTCGAGGCACACGGCCTTGTTCTCGAGGACGAGGACGAGCGCGCGGCGGAGCGGTACGACGCCGAGCGGCTCGTACGACGCGTTGAGGACCAGGACATGCGGCACGGGTGCCTCCTTGGGCGTCGGCGGCGCGTGGCTCGCGCCGGGACGATCTGCAGTCAGTCTCCCCTCATGCCTGGTGGAAGCGCCACCATCTCCCGGTAACGGGCTGGGAGTGTTTTCGACCACATCTGATGGATCCCCCGGACCGTGACCAGTTCAAGCACGGGTGAGCACCGTCTCTCCTGTGAACTTCACACGGATCCGCACATGGTGCCCCGTTAGTGTGGTGATTCCGTCCCTCCGGTGATCCTTCCGTGGCCTCGGTCCGGTCCGGGGGGCGGACCGCTGTGCACTGGAGGTATCCGCCGTGTCCCTGTCCGCCGCCGTCCTGCCGGCCGCCGCCGGTTCGTCGCCGTCACCCTCACCGACGGCTCCGACGGTGCCCACGTTCCAGGACGCCCAGGAGAGCGCGACGAACGCCGCGAGCTGGGTCGAGGAGAACTGGTCGACGTGGCTCGCCATCGGGCTGCGGGTGCTGCTGATCGTGGTCATAGCCGCGGTGCTCAGGGCGGTGGTGCGGCGGGCGATCACCAAGCTGATCGACCGCATGAACCGCACGGTCCAGGCGGTCGACGGCACCGCGCTGGGCGGGCTCCTCGTCAACGCCGAGCGCCGCCGGCAGCGCTCCCAGGCCATCGGGTCGGTCCTGCGCTCGGTGGCCAGCTTCGTGATCCTGGGCACCGCGGCCCTGATGGTCCTCGCCACGTTCCAGATCAACCTGGCCCCGCTGCTGGCCTCCGCCGGCGTCGCGGGCGTGGCCATCGGTTTCGGCGCCCGCAACCTGGTCACCGACTTCCTCTCCGGTGTCTTCATGATCCTGGAGGACCAGTACGGCGTCGGCGACAGCATCGACGCGGGCGTGGCCTCCGGCGAGGTCATCGAGGTCGGTCTGCGCGTGACCAAGCTGCGCGGCGACAACGGCGAGATCTGGTACGTCCGCAACGGCGAGGTCAAGCGGATCGGCAACCTCTCCCAGGGCTGGTCGACGGCCGGCGTGGACGTGACGGTCCGCTCCGACGAGGACCTGGACAAGGTGAAGAAGGCCATCGACGCGGTCGGCGAGCGGATGGGCAAGGAGGAGCCCTGGAACGAGCTCCTGTGGGGCCCGATCGAGGTGCTCGGCCTGGACTCGGTCCTGCTGGACTCCATGGTGGTCCGCGTCTCGGCGAAGACCATGCCCGGCAAGTCCCTCACCGTCGAGCGCGAGCTGCGCTGGCGCATCAAGCGCGCCTTCGACGCGGCCGACATCCCGATCGTCGGCGGCGTCCCGCTGCCCGTGGAGGAGGCCGCCGCTGCCGACCCGGCCGCCGGGGTCGCGGCCCCGTCGGCCTACGCGAGCTCCACGTCCCCGCAGTCGCTCGCGGCCTCGCCGATCAGTCCGCCGAGCACGACGAAGTAGCCGGCAGCGCCCTTCTTCCGCCCCCGCGGTGACGACCCCGTCGCCTCGGGGGCGGTCCCTCTTGACGGCTCCTTCCCGGGGGCCTACGTTTCTCAGCCGACAGGAAACCTTCCTAACAGTTGGCGGACACATGGCAGGAACCGCCGGTACGCCGGGCACCCCGCGCGTCCTGCGCGCCATGAACGACCGCGCCGCCCTGGACCTCTTGCAGGAGCACGGACCGCTGTCGCGCACCCGGATCGGCGAACTCACCGGCCTGTCGAAGCCGACCGCCTCGCAGCTGCTCGCCCGCCTGGAGGCGGCCGGGCTCGTGCTGGCCGGCGGCACCACGGAGGGCAGGCCCGGACCGGGCGCCCAGCTGTACGAGGTCAACCCGGCCGCCGCGTACGCCGCCGGTCTGGACGTCCGCCCGGGCCGTATCGTCGCCGCCGTCGCCGACGTCACCGGCCGCACGGTCGGCCGCCACGAGACGCCCACGCCCGGCAGCGGCGCCGGCACCTCCGTCGTCCGGCAGGTCACCGGCGCCCTCGACGGCGCGGTGGAGGCGGCCGGGCTGGCCCGCGCCGACGTCCGCCGCCTCGTCATCGGCACCCCGGGCGCCTTCGACCCGGGCACCGGCCGGCTGCGCTACGCCTCCCACCTGCCCGGCTGGCACTCCCCCGGCCTGCTCGGCGACCTCGCCGCCGCCCTGCCGATGCCGGTCGAGTACGAGAACGACGTCAACCTCGCCGCCGTGGCCGAGCAGCGCCTCGGCGCGGCCCGCGGTCACGAGGACTTCGTCCTGCTGTGGAACCAGGAGGGCCTGGGCGCCGCCCTGGTCCTCGGCGGCCGGCTGCACCGCGGCTTCACCGGCGGTGCCGGCGAGGTCGGCTTCCTGCCCGTGCCGGGCGCCCCGCTGGTCCGCCAGGTCGCCCGGACGGGCAGCGGCGGCTACCAGGAGCTGGCCGGTGCCCAGGCCGTCCCCGTCCTCGCCCGGCAGCTCGGCGTCGGACCGATCCCCACCGGCCCCTACGCCGAGGCCGCCGCCGCCCTCCTCGCCCGGGCGGCGCGGGCCGGGGACGATCCGCACCGCCGGCTCCTCCGGACGTACGCCACCCGTCTGGCCACCGGCCTGGCCTCGCTGGTCTCCGTCCTGGACCCCGAACTCGTCGTCCTCAGCGGCGCCGCGCTCGCCGCCGGCGGCGAGGCGCTGCGCGCCCTCGTGCAGGAGGAGCTGGCGGAGCTGGCCGCCTCCCGGCCCCGGCTCGTCGTCGGTTCCGTGACCGAGGACCCCGTCCTGCGCGGTGCGCTGGAGAGCGCGCTCGCGACCACCCGCGACGAGGTCTTCGACACCTCGCGCGAGACCCGACCTCGAAAGGGCTGACGACATGAAACTCACCGTGGTCGGCGGCGGTTCGACCTACACGCCCGAACTCGTCGACGGCTTCGCCCGGTTGCGGGACACGCTGCCCGTCGAGGAACTGGTCCTCGCCGATCCGGCCGCCGACCGGCTGGAGCTGGTGGGCGGACTGGCCCGCCGCATCTTCGCCAAGCAGGGCCACGACGGCCGTGTCGTCACGACCGGTGACCTGGACGCGGCCGTGGACGGCGCCGACGCCGTCCTCCTCCAGCTCCGCGTCGGCGGCCAGGCGGCCCGCGAGCGGGACGAGACCTGGCCGCTGGAGTGCGGCTGCGTGGGCCAGGAGACGACCGGCGCGGGCGGCCTGGCCAAGGCCCTGCGCACGGTGCCCGTGGTCCTGGACATCGCCGAGCGGATCCGGCGGGCCAATCCGGACGCCTGGATCATCGACTTCACCAACCCGGTCGGCATCGTGACCCGCGCGCTGCTGCAGGCCGGCCACCGGGCGGTCGGCCTGTGCAACGTGGCCATCGGGCTGCAGCGCAAGTTCGCCGCGCTGCTCGGCGTGGCGCCCGGCGAGGTCCACCTGGACCACGTGGGCCTGAACCACCTCACCTGGGAGACCGGCGTCCGCCTGGGCGGACCCGAGGGCGAGGACGTCCTGCCGGGGCTGCTGGCCGGACACGGCGACACCATCGCCGCAGACCTCCGCCTGCCCCGCCCGCTCCTGGACCGCCTGGGCGTCGTCCCCTCCTACTACCTGCGCTACTACTACGCGCACGACGAGGTCGTGGAGGAGTCACGCACCAAGCCGTCACGGGCCGCGGAAGTGGCGGCGATGGAACGGGAGCTGCTGACGATGTACGGCGATCCGGCCCTGGACGAGAAGCCCGCGCTGCTGGCCAGGCGGGGCGGGGCCTACTACTCGGAGGCGGCCGTGGACCTGGCGGCGGCCCTGCTCGGCGGCCAGGGCTCCCCCTACCAGGTGGTGAACACCAGCAACCGGGGCACGCTGCCCTTCCTCCCCGACGACGCGGTCATCGAGGTGCCGGCGGCGGTGGGCCGCAAGGGCGCCACCGCGCTGCCCGTACCGGCCGTGGACCCGCTGTACGCGGGCCTGATGGCGAACGTCACCGCGTACGAGGACCTGGCCCTGCGGGCCGCCCTGCACGGCGGGCGCGACCGCGTGTTCCGGGCCCTGCTCGCCCACCCGCTCGTCGGCCAGTACGCGTTGGCCGACCGGCTCACCGACCTGCTGATCGCGCACAACCAGGAGCACCTGGCGTGGGCCTGACCGCGAGTGTCCTCGCCGTCGACGCGGGCAACAGCAAGACCGACGTGGCCGTCGTGACGGCCGGCGGGGACGTCCTCGCCACGGCCCGCGGCGGCGGCTTCCGTCCGCCCGCCGTGGGCGTGGAGCGGGCGGTGGACGCCCTCGCCGACGCGGTGACGCGCGCCCTCGCCGCGGCCGGCGTCGGCTCCGTCGACCACGTCTCGGCGTGCCTGGCCAACGCCGACCTGCCCGTGGAGGAGGAGCAGCTGGCCGCCGCCCTGCACGCGCGCGCGTGGGGCCGGAGCGTGGACGTGCGCAACGACACGTTCGCCGTCCTGCGGGCCGGGGTG
The DNA here is from genome assembly GCF_014650995.1 of Streptomyces viridiviolaceus. Taxonomy (GTDB): domain Bacteria; phylum Actinomycetota; class Actinomycetes; order Streptomycetales; family Streptomycetaceae; genus Streptomyces; species Streptomyces viridiviolaceus. The sequence continues at coordinate 369,098 of NZ_BMWA01000003.1, read as the reverse complement.
GCCGAGCCGCGCGGGGTCGCCGTCGTCTGCGGCGCCGGCGTGAACTGCGTCGGCATGCGCCCCGACGGCCGTACCGCCCGCTTCCCGGCCCTGGGCCGCCTCTCCGGCGACTGGGGCGGCGGCTGGGGGCTGGCCGAGGAGGCGCTGTGGCACGCGGCCCGGGCGGAGGACGGCCGGGGGGAGCCGACGGAGCTGGCCCGCGCCCTGCCCGCCCACTTCGGGCTCGATTCCATGTACGCGCTCATCGAGGCCCTGCACCTCGGACGGATCGGTTCGGCCCGGCGCCACGAGCTGGCCCCGGTCCTGTTCGCCACGGCCGCGGACGGCGACGGGGTGGCCCGTGCGATCGTCGACCGGCAGGCCGACGAGGTGGTGGCCATGGCCACCGTCGCACTGACCCGGCTGGACCTGCTGGCCGAGGAGACCCCGGTCCTCCTGGGCGGCAGCGTCCTGGCCGCCCGGCACCCCCGACTCGACGACCGCGTACGCCGGTTGCTCGCCGACCGCGCCCCCCTGGCCGTGCCGCGGGTGGTGACGGCGCGGCCCGTGCTGGGCGCGGCACTGCTGGGTCTGGACCGTACGGGTGCGGCCCCCGAGGCCCATGCGCGGGTGCGGGAGCACTTCGACGCCTGAGTTCCCGCCCGTCGCGCCGTCCGGGGAACCGAACCGGTTCCGGTGGCGTGTTCATGGGCAGGGGTGATGGGGGTCGCCCCCTCTCGGGCCAAGCCGGGAGCGGGGGGAGTGGCGCCGGATCGGATCAAGATCGGGTGAAGGCCGGTGCGAATGCCGGTGCTGGCAGCGATACTTGCGGCGACGGATGACCATGGGGGAGGTCGGCAGTGACTCAACCGCCGAAGAGCAGCGCGGCACCACCGGCGGGCGCCGGCGCGCCCACCCTGCCCGCCGTGCCGCCGCAGCCCCTGCCGCACCAGCGGGCCGGCGCGGGCGTGCCCGCCGCGTCCCCGCCCCCGCAGCCCCGCCGCACCGCGTTCGCCGAGGGCGTGGACCGGCTGCGCGCGGCGGCCACCACCGAACCCGGCCGGCTGCGCATCATCGGGGCCCTGCTCGCCCTGCTCGTCGTCGCCTTCGGCGCCGTCACCGCCTGGCAGACGACCGACCGGGCCGCCGCGGCCGACGACGTGCTGGGCCGCAGCCAGCCGCTCAGTTCCGACGCGGCCGACATCTACCGCTCCCTGGCCGACGCCAACACCGCGGCGTCCAGCGGGTTCCTCGCCGGCGGCCAGGAGACCGAGACCTCCCGCGACCGCTACGAGCGGGGCATCCGCACGGCCGCCGAAAAGCTGGTGCGGGCCGCCGCCAACTCCGACGCCGACTCCCCGTCGGCCGCGACCATAGCCGAGCTCAACCGCCTCCTGCCCGAGTACAAGGGCCTGATCGAGCGGGCCCGCACCTACAACCGCCAGGGCTTCCCGGTCGGCGGCGCCTATCTGCGCTACGCCAACGAGAAGATGCAGAAGGAGATGCTCCCGGCGGCGGAACGGCTCTACAGCACGGAGAACCGGCGGCTGAGCGCCGACTACGGCGACGCCGAGCCCTACCCGTGGGCCGCGATCGCCCTCGGCGTCCTCGCGCTCGCGGCCCTGGCCTGGGCCCAGTACCGCAGCTACCAGCGGACCAACCGCGTCCTCAACCACGGTCTGGTCGCCGCCACCGCGGCCGCCACGGTCGCCCTGCTCTGGCTCGTCGTCGGCCACAGCGTGGCCCGGTCGAACCTGGGCGACTCCTACGACCACGGCGTGCGCTCCCTGAACGTGCTGCACGAGGCCCGCATCGCCTCCCTCAAGGCCCGGGGCAACGAGAACCTCACCCTGGTGGCGCGCGGCGCGGAGACCAAGAAGGTGGGCGACGAGACGCACGACGCCTACGACTTCGACTTCCAGAAGAACATGGGCGCCCTCGACAAGGGCCTGGCCGAGGCGCGGCGCCTGGCCGACGACAAGGCGGGCGAGCAGCCGGTCACGGCGGCGGTCGGCAACATGGCGGAGTGGAAGAAGCGCCACGCCTCGGCCCGTGAGCAGGACGAGAACGGCAACTACCAGCAGGCGCTGGACATGGTGATCGGCGGCAAGGGTGCCACGGTCGAGTGTTTCGACGGCGTCGACGCCTCGCTCGCCGACGCCCTCGGCCACGAGGAGAACGAGTTCCGGCAGGCCGCCGGTGACGGGCGGGACGCGATGACCGGCCTGCCGGTCGGCGCCGCCGTCCTGGCCGTCCTCGCCGCGGCCGGCGTGCTGCTGGGCATCGGCCGCAGGCTGTCGGAGTACCGGTGAAACAGTCGGAGTACCGGTGGGAAGGGGTACCGGTGAGAGGGGGCGTGAGGATGCATGCACGACGTCTGCGGGTCAGCCTGAAGGGCTGGGGCGGTGTGGGCGCGATGGCGGTCGTCTGCGCCCTCGCGGTGCTCTTCGTACTGCTGCTGCCCCTGGCCCCGTCGCACGGCGGCGGCAAGGGCGGCCCGGACACCGGCGGCCCGGGCGCGACCTGGGGCGAGCAGGCGCGCGCCGCGGAGGAGTGCACGGCCCCCGAGAAGCAGACCCTGTCCCCGTCCCCGGCCGACGGCCCCACGATCGACGAGATCAAGAGCCGTGAGGGAGAGAAGCGCAAGCTGATCGTCGGCGTCGACCAGAACAGCTACCGCTGGGGCTACCGCGACCCCAACAGCGGCGGCGACGCCGAACTCGAGGGCTTCGACATCGACCTGGTCCACCGCATCGCGGAGGACATACTCGGCGACCCTGACGCCGTGCAGTTCAAGGCCATCCCCACCGACCAGCGCATCCCGGCGATCCAGGACGGCAGGGTCGACATGGTGGTGCGCACCATGACCATCAACTGCGCGCGCCTGCAGGACGTGGCCTTCTCCGCGCCCTACTTCAGGACCGGCCAGCAGCTGCTGGCGCCCAAGTCCTCGCCGATCACCGGGTACAACGACACGCTGGCCGACAAGGAGATCTGCACGGCGACGGGTTCGACGGCGTTCAGCACGCTGGAGCAGGACCGGAAGGACGGCAGGCTGGTCGCCTCGGCCGATCTGCGCACCACCGTCCCCAACCAGCTGGACTGTCTGGTGCGGTTGCAGCTCGGCGAGGTCGACGCGGTGGTCACCGACGGCGCGCTCGCCGCGAGCCAGGCCGCGCAGGACCCCACGGTCCAGCTGAAGGGCGACGCCTTCACCACCGAGTACTACGGCGTGGCGATGAAGAAGGACGCCGACGATCTGGTACGCCGGGTCAACCAGATCCTGGTGGAGTTCCGCCAGGACACCGAGGACGGCTGGCAGGCGTCGTACGAGCAGTGGCTGTCGGCGACACTGGGCGACGACTCGGCGAAGTCCGAGCCCCCGGCACCGCAGTACCTGCGCAAGAGCTGAAGGCCCGTCACCGCAGTAGAGAGACCACACACAAGTCCGAGGAAGCGAGAGGTGATCGATGGGCGTCACGGGACCCACCGGGCCGGTGATGGACCGGGACGAGGTGGACCGTGCGCTGGCGCGGCTCGGCGCGGAGCACGAGGCGATCGAGACCTCGCTCCTCGCCCTGCAGGACCACGCGGGCCGCAGGCTCCTCGAAGGAGCCGACCTCACGGGCGTCACCGGCGAGCGCTGGTCCGCCGCGGAGGCGTCGATCACCCTGCTGTGGAGCTACTTCGACGCCTACACGGGCGCGCTGCGCACCGCCCGGGAGATCCGCGCCCGCCGCCGCTGGTCCAGCCGCGAGGACCTGGTGGAGCTGACCGAGCTGCTGCGCGGCGAGTCGGTGACGGTGGCCGGCAGCGCGGCGGCCACGGCCAACGCGCCGACGCTGCACGGCGGTCCGGGCCGGCTGAGCGAGCGGTACTCGCTGGTCACGCTCGTGGAGCGGATGAACCAGCTGTACGCGTCCTCCCTCGACATCGTGGTCGCCGCCGACGCGGTGTGGTCGGCGCTGCCCGCCCGGATCGACCTGCTCGCCGCCGAGCTGCAGCGCACCCGCCGGCTCGCGCACTCCGTGGGCGTCCGCCCCGGCGAGCACCCGGCCGGCGACGACCTGGAGCGGATCACGCGCACGCTGACGAAGCTGCGCGAGCGGGTGGTGTCCGACCCGCTGGCGTTCTGGCTGCCCGCGGAGGGCAGCTCGGCGCCGGGCGGCGGCCGTCCGGACACCACGGTGTACGACCGGGAGGCGCGCGCCCTGGAGGAGGTGCGCCGCGAGATCGACGCCGTGCTGGCCGTACGCCAGGACGCCGAGCAGCGGATCGTGCGGCTGCGGGACGTGCTCTCCCGCGCGGACCGGACGCTCGCCGAGGCCCGCACCGCGCGCGGCGAGGTGCTGGCGAAGATCGCCGCGACGGAGGTGCCGGTCGTCAGCGGACCGCCGACCGTGCTGCAGGAGCAGCTGGCGACGGCCGCCGAGTACCGCAGACACGCGCAGTGGCACCGCCTGTCACCGCTCCTGGAGTCCCTGGAGCAGAAGGCGGAGGACGAACTGCTGCGCGCCCGCGAGTCGCTGACCGCGGTCACCGCGCCGCTCGCCGTGCGCGCCGAGCTGCGCGGGCGTCTGGACGCCTACAAGGCGAAGGTCGCCCGGCTCGGTTTCGCGGAGGATCCGGAGCTGGTCGAGAAGTACGAGAAGGCGCGCCGCATGCTGTGGAGCGCGCCCTGCGACCTGCGCGTCGCCGAGCAGGCCGTGCTGCGCTACCAGCACGCGGCGGCGGAACTGCTCGGCACCGCCCCGCGCGTGCCCGGCCAGGGCGGGCCGGTGGACCGGCCGGACCGGACGGGACCCGGGGCATGAGCGACGAGGGGGAGGCAGCGTCATGAGTCAGGAGCAGCGCACGTGTCAGCGTCCCGGCTGCGGCGGGACCTACGAGGACGTGGGCGGCGGCGAGCTGTACTGCGACACGTGCGGGCTCGCGCCGGTCGTCTCGCCGGGCGGCATGGTGGGTTCGGCACCGACCGGCATCACCGGCGGCGGCCGGGGCTCGCGCGGTTCGGCCGGCAGCGGCAGCTCGCGCTCCAGCAGCCGCAGTTCCCGTACGTCGTCGCAGTCGTCGAAGTCGCGCCGCTCGGTGTCGGGGCGGCTCTCGCGGTCCCTGTCGGGCAGGTCCACGGGCCGTTCGGTCTCGGTGCGCAGCTCGGGCTCCGCCGCCGGTTCCTCCGCGCGGGGACGGCTGGGCGCGGGCCTGGTCGAGGTCCCGGCGATCCCGCGGCCCGACCCGCGCGCGATGGTCCTGGACAACCCCGAGGTGCCGGAGCGGAAGCGGTTCTGCTCGCGCTCGGACTGCGGGGCGCCGGTCGGCCGGGCGCGCGGGGAGCGGCCGGGGCGCACGGAGGGCTTCTGCACCAAGTGCGGCCACCCGTACTCGTTCGTGCCGAAGCTGAAGGCCGGCGACGTCGTGCACGGCCAGTACGAGGTCGTGGGTTGTCTCGCGCACGGCGGGCTCGGCTGGATCTACCTCGCGGTGGACCGGGCGGTCTCCGACCGCTGGGTGGTCCTCAAGGGCCTGCTGGACACCGGCGACCAGGACGCGATGGCGGCGGCGATCTCGGAGCGCCGGTTCCTCGCGGAGATCGAGCACGCCAACATCGTGCGGATCTACAACTTCGTCGAGCACCTCGACCAGCGCACCGGCTCCCTCGACGGCTACATCGTCATGGAGTACGTCGGCGGCAAGTCCCTGAAGGAGATAGCCAACGGCCGGCGAACCCCCGAGGGGCGGCGCGACCCGCTGCCGGTGGAGCAGGCGTGCGCCTACGGCATCGAGGCACTGGAGGCGCTCGGCCACCTGCACAGCCGCAACCTGCTGTACTGCGACTTCAAGGTCGACAACGCGATCCAGACCGAGGACCAGCTCAAGCTGATCGACATGGGCGCGGTGCGCCGGATGGACGACGAGGAGTCGGCCATCTACGGCACGGTGGGCTACCAGGCGCCGGAGGTCGCCGACGTCGGCCCGTCGGTGGCGTCCGACCTGTACACGGTCGGGCGCACGCTCGCCGTGCTGACGTTCGACTTCCAGGGCTACACCACCGTGTACGCCGACTCCCTGCCGGATCCCGACACCATCGAGGTCTTCCGGCAGTACGAGTCGTTCTACCGGCTGCTGGTGCGGGCGACCGATCCCGATCCGGCCCGCCGGTTCGCCTCCGCGCAGGAGATGGCGGAGCAGCTGACGGGTGTGCTGCGCGAGGTGGTCTCGCTGCAGTCGGGCCGTGCCCGGCCGGCGCTGTCCACCTTGTTCGGTCCCGAAGTGCGGGTCACGGACACGGAGTTGTTCCCGGCGTTGGACGGAGAGGTGTCGCGGCTGGGGGCCCGGACGGTCCGTACGCGGCGCCGCGGCGCCGGGACGTCCCCGGGTGCGCTTCCGGCCGGCGGGGGCGCGAGCACCACGGTCGGCCCGAACGGCGGGTCGCCGGTCGGCGCGGGCGCGAACGCCGCGCTTCCGGGCGCCGCGGGCCCCGGCGCCACTCCGCCCGCCGTCGGCGCGGGAGCCGCGCCCGGCGGCACCGCGGGCCTGGTCCGGCCCGTCGACGCCTCCGCCGCCGCGCTCGCGCTGCCGGTCCCCCATGTCGACCCCGCCGATCCCAACGCGGGTTTCCTGGCCGGCCTGATGGCGTCCGCGCCGGGCGAACTGCTCGGTGCGCTGGCCGCCGCGCCGGCGCCCTCGACCGAGACGCGGCTGCGGCAGGTCCGGGCCCGGCTGGAGCAGGGCGACGCGCGGGACGCACTGGACACCCTGGTGGCGCTGGAGGGAGAGCGGCCCGACGACTGGCGGGTGGTCTGGTACCGGGGCGTGGCCGCGCTGGTGACCGGCGATCACGAGGCCGCCGCGCTGGCGTTCGACGCGATCTACGACGCCTTCCCCGGCGAGATCGCGCCCAAGCTGGCGCTCGGCCTGTGCGCGGAGGTGCTGGGTCAGCTCGACAACGCCGCCGAGTACTACCGCCTGGTGTGGTCGACCGACCCGAGCCATGTGAGCGCCGCGTTCGGCCTGGCCCGGGTCCAGCTCGCGGGCGGCGACCGGGGCGGTGCCGTACGGACGCTGGAGTCGGTGCCGGAGTCCTCCATCCACTACACGGCGGCACGCGTGGCGGCCGTCCGCGCCCGGCTGAGGCAGCGGACCGCGACCGCGGCCGACACGCCGTTCCTGGACGATCTGACCGCCGCCGCGCGGCAGGTCGAAGCGCTGGACGTGTACGGTCTGGACCCGGCGCGGCGCGAGCGCCTGTCGGCCGAAGTCCTCGGCTGCGCGCTGGACTGGGTACTCTCCGGGGGCCAGGGTTCCGCCCCTCCCGCCGCCGGGGGACGGACGCTGCTCGGCAGCGGCCTGGACGAACGCGGCCTGCGCTTCGGCCTGGAGCGTTCGTACCGCACGCTGGCCCGGCTGGCGCGGGGCGGCGAGGAGAGGATCGACCTGGTGGAACGTGCCAACCGTTACCGCCCCCGGACGTGGGTGTAGTTGATGTCGCAGATGCCCCAGCAGGCCGCTGTGTCGAAGTGCCCGAGCTGCGAGGAACCCCTCGAGTCGGGTGACCGTTTCTGCGGTGCGTGCGGATACGACCTGTCCGCCGTGCCGGCGCGGCCCGAGGACAGTCCGACGATCGCCATGAACGGCTCGGTGCCGGCGCCGTCGTCGCCACCGGACGGCGTGGACTGGCCGGCCGCCCGGGAGTCGGACGGCTCGGGCCGGCCCGTCCCGGCGCACTCGCCGGCGGACGTGCCGGGCACGGACTCGGGCGGCTCCCCGCTCGGTCCGGAGGCACCGCCGGTGCCGTCCACGCCGCCGGCCGCGGCCGGCGTGCGGTTCGACCGTCCGCAGGAGCCCGACGAGTACCCGCTGCAGGCACCCGACCCGCGCCTGGCCGCCGCCCCGGTGGCACCCGCGGCGCCCCCGGCCCCGGCCGGCAAGGTGTGCGTCGCCTGCCGCGCGGGCCGGGTCGACGACGACGGCTACTGCGAGAACTGCGGTCACGCCCAGCCCCGCGAACGCGACCACATGGAGCAGGAGTCCGGTCCCGTCGCCGCGGTCAGCGACCGCGGGCTGCGTCACCACCGCAACGAGGACGCGTTCAGCGTCGGCCACGCCGCCCTGCCCGACGGCACCCACGCGGCCGTGGCGATCGTCTGCGACGGCGTTTCCTCGGCGACCCGCCCGGACGACGCCTCCCTGGCCGCGTCCCGGGCGGCCGGCGAGTGCCTGCTCGCGGCCCTGCCGCGCGGCACCCATCCGCAGCAGGCCATGCACGACGCGATCGTCGCCGCCTCGCACGCCGTCAACGCGCTGGCGGAGGAGCCCGCCACGGCCCGCGAGCACGCACCGCACCAGAACGCCCCGGCCTGCACGCTGGTCGGGGCCGTGGTGACCGCCGGCCTGCTGGTCGTCGGCTGGGTCGGCGACAGCCGCGTCTACTGGGTCCCGGCGGACCGGAGTTCACCCGCCGCCCGGCTCACCGAGGACGACTCGTGGGCCGCGCAGATGGTCGCCGCGGGCCTGATGAGCGAGGCCGAGGCGTACGCCGACGAGCGGGCCCACGCCATCACCGGCTGGCTCGGTGCGGACGCCTACGAACTGGAGCCGCACACCGCGTCGTTCAAACCCGACCGGCCGGGTGTGGTGGTGGTGTGCACGGACGGCCTGTGGAACTACGCGGAGTCGGCCGAGGAGATGGCCGAGGCCGTCCCCCACGACGCCGCCGTGCGCCCGCTGCACAGCGCCCGGGTGCTGGTCGGCCACGCCCTGGACGGCGGCGGCCACGACAACGTAACAGTGGCCGTCCTGCCGTTCCCGGCCCCGCCGCAGGGGGCAGGATCGGCCTGAGGCCGCCCGCACGGCTCCGGGTACGGGGCGGCCTCGCGGACCGCAGGGGGCGGTCCGCGCCATCAGCCATCACCCCACCGCTGTGGGGACGTAGAGGGGGATGCGATCCGGCATGGCCAATTTCTCGAAGTCGAACGTGCCTCAGTTCTCGGTGGACGTCTACCAGAACGAGTACCTGCCCGAGGGCGGGGCCGAGGTCAACGCGATCGTGACGGTCACCGCGACCGGCGGCGGCACGATCGGGAGCGCGGTCGCCGCGCCCCACCTGTACTCCCCCGGCCAGGGCCCGTCGGCGGCGGTGGCGCTCATGGTCGACTGCTCGGGCTCGATGGACTACCCGCCGACGAAGATGCGCAACGCCCGGGACGCCACGGCCGCCGCGATCGACACCCTGCGCGACGGGGTGCACTTCGCGGTGATCGGCGGCACGCACGTGGCCAAGGAGGTCTATCCGGGCGGCGGCCGGCTCGCGGTGGCCGACGGCACCACCCGCGACCAGGCCAAGCAGGCCCTGCGCAAGCTCAGCGCGGGCGGCGGCACGGCCATCGGCACCTGGCTCCGGCTGGCGGACCGGCTGCTGTCGTCGGCGGACGTCGCCATCCGGCACGGCATCCTGCTCACCGACGGCCGCAACGAGCACGAGTCGCCCGAGGACCTGAAGGCGGCCCTGGACGCGTGCGCCGGGCGCTTCACCTGTGACGCCCGGGGCGTGGGCACCGACTGGGAAGTGAAAGAAGTCACAGCAATCGCCTCCGCCCTGCTGGGCAGCGCCGACATCGTCGCCGACCCCGCGGGGCTCGCCGCCGACTTCACGCAGATGATGGAGACGGCCATGGGCAAGGAGGTCGCGGACGTCGCCCTGCGCCTGTGGACCCCGGTCGGCACCACGGTGAAGTTCGTCAAGCAGGTCGCGCCCACGGTCGAGGAGCTGACCGACCGCCGCACCGAGGCGGGGCCGCGCGCCGGGGACTACCCCACCGGGTCCTGGGGGGACGAGTCCCGCGACTACCACGTCTGTGTGGAGGTACCGCCCGCGGGCATCGGCCAGGAGATGCTGGCCGCCCGCGTCTCACTGGTCATCCCGGAGCCCGGGGGCAGCGTGCAGAACCTGGGCGCCCAGGGCCTCGTACGGGCCGTGTGGACGGACGACATGGCCGCCTCCACGTCGATCAACCCTCAGGTCGCCCACTACACCGGGCAGGCCGAACTGGCACAAGTCATCCAACAGGGGCTGGATCTGCGCAAAGCGGGAGACATCGACGGAGCAACGGCCAAACTGGGCCGAGCCGTTCAGCTCGCCGGCGCCTCCGGAAACGCGGATACTGCGAAACTGCTTGCGAAGGTGGTGGACGTGGTCGACGCGGCGGCAGGTACTGTGCGACTGAAGGCGAAGGTCGAGGAGGCCGACGAGATGACTCTCGAAACCCGGTCGACAAAGACTGTTCGTGTAAAGAAGTGACCTAGTACGACCCAGAACCGACGTAGAGCAACGCACGCGACAAGCTCCGCAAGAGGGGGAAGCGCCCACATGCCGACCTGCCCGAACGGACACCAGTCGGGTTCCGACGACTGGTGCGAGGTCTGCGGTCACCGCATGGCCGGTGCCGTCCCTCCGCCTCCCCCGCCGCCGCCCCCGGGCGGTGGCTACGGCTTCCCGCCGCCCGGCGGCCCCGGAGGCCCGGGTGGTCCCGGCGGCCCCGCCGCCGAGCCGCAGCTGTGCCCGCAGTGCCGTACGCCCCGGGAGGGCGGTGCGCCGTTCTGCGAGGAGTGCCGGTGGAACTTCCTCACCAACACCGCCACCTCGTACACCCCGGCCGCCCCGCGCCCGCCGGCGCCCGGTCCGGGCGTCCGCTTCCAGCAGCCGCAGCAGCCGGGTCCGTCGTTCGGCGGCGGTGACTCGTACGAGTACCAGGGGTCGCGCCCGTCGCAGATGAACCGTCCCGCCGAGCCGATCCCGCCGTTCGGCAGCGAGCCCTCGGGGCCGGGCGGCCCCGGTGGCCCTGGCGGTCCGAACGGTCCCTCCGGTCCGCCGGCCCCGCCCGGCTTCGGTGCCGACCCGTCGCGTCCGGTCCCGCCGCCGCCCGGGCCCACCCCGCCTCCGCCCCCGCCGGGTCCCGGTGGCCCGGGGGGCGCTCCGCAGGCGTTCCAGCCGTCCGGTCCGCCGGCCTTCCCGCAGGAGACCGGCCGGCCGCCGCAGCCGGGCGGGCCGTCCTTCGGCGGCGGTGACGACGACTGGCTGCTCTCCCCGCCGTCGTCCGCCGGACCCGCCGGCGGCCCCGGCGGTCCGAACGGCCCCGGTTCCGCGCCGGGCGGCGGCTACGGCTACCCGCAGCCCGGTGCCACCCAGGCCCCGCCGCCCCCGCCCAATCACGGCTTCCCGCAGCAGCCGCAGGCGCCGCAGCGGCCCGCGACCTGGACGGCGACGATCGGCCCGGACCGCGAGTACTTCATGGCGATGATGCAGCGCTCCGGCCCCGAGGCCGCGGGCCTGAACCTGCCCGCGTACTCGCCGGAGCAGCAGCGCACGCTCACCGGCAACCAGATCACCATCGGCCGCCGCCGGCACTCCACCGGCGACACCCCGGACATCGACCTGTCGGTGCCGCCGGAGGACCCGGGCGTCTCGCACCAGCACGCGGTACTGGTGCAGCAGCCCGACGGCAGCTGGGCGGTCGTCGACCAGAACTCGACGAACGGCACCACGGTCAACGGCTCCGAGGAGCCGATCCAGCCCTTCGTGCCGGTACCGCTGCAGGACGGCGACCGGGTCCACGTCGGTGCCTGGACGACGATCACGATCCGCCGGGGCTGAGTCCTAACCGGTCAGGGGCCAGGCGTACGGGCCCTCGGGGTCGTCCAGCCAGGCCCAGGCCCGTTCGCCGCTGACGGTGATGCCGTAGCGCTCGCGCAGCGGGGCGTTCTCGCGCTCCCACAGCGCGTACGCCTCCTGCGGGTCGAGGCTGCCGCGCGTCAGCGCCAGCAGGAACCGGAACAGGTCGTCGCCGCGGGCCCGCTGCGGCACCCCGCCCAGGCCCTGTGCCTCCGTCTCGCGGCGTTCGGCGCCGCGCAGCGGCACGAAGTAGGCGGGCGTGTGCAGGAAGCGCCCCTCCGCGTGCTCCGCGTCGCGCACGGTCAGTGCGACCAGGCCGGTGGCGAGCGGCATCAGGATGCGCCCGCCGGGGCGGCACTGGGCGAGCCAGGCGCGCGGCACCACGCGCAGGGTGCAGGTGGCGATGATCCGGTCGAAGGGCGCGCGTCCTGGTACGCCGCGGGCGCCGTCGCCGGTGACGACGGCCGGGTGGTATCCGGCGGCGGCCAGGTGCCGGCGGGCCGACTCGGTGATCTCCGGGTCCAGGTCGACGGTGGTGACCAGGTCGTCGTCGCCGAGCCGGTGGGCGAGCAGGGCGGCGTTGTACCCGGTGCCGGCGCCGATCTCCAGGACCCGGTCGCCGTCCGCCACCTCCAGCGCGGTCAGCATCATCGCCATCAGGGACGGCTGGCTGCTGGACGGGTGGCCAACGGGGTGTCGGCGTACGCGCCGCGCACCCAGCGTTCGCGCGCCGCCGGGTCGGGGTGCTCGCCCCAGCGGCGTTCGTAGCCGCCGACGACGCCGACGTAGTAGTACGGCACGAAGAGGTGGCGCGGGACCGCCTCGAACGCCTCCCGCCAGACCGGGTCGGCCGCCCAGGCCCCGCTCCGGTCGATGTCGCGCACCAGCGCCGCCCGCGCCGACGCGGCGAGGTCCTCCAGCGCGGCCCGGTCGTCGCCCCGCGTGTCAGGATCCTGCCCGCCCATGCCTCCACTGTCCTGCGATTCCCGCCGCGAGGCGAGCACCCCCCGGGTCGCGGGGCGTGGTCCTAAGCCTCGAGTCCTGGTTCCCCGCGTCTGAGACCATGGGGACGTGAATGAGATTCGGCGCGGCACGCTTCAGGAGCAGACCTTCTACGAGCAGGTCGGCGGGGAGGAGACCTTCCGCCGGCTCGTCCACCGTTTCTACCAGGGGGTCGCCGAGGACCCGCTGCTTCGGCCGATGTACCCCGAGGAGGACCTCGGTCCGGCCGAGGAGCGGTTCGCGCTGTTCCTGATGCAGTACTGGGGCGGGCCGACGACGTACAGCGAGAACCGCGGCCACCCCCGGCTGCGGATGCGCCACGCCCCCTTCACCGTGGACCGCGCGGCGCACGACGCCTGGCTGAAGCACATGCGGGTCGCCGTCGACGAGCTGGGCCTGTCCGAGGAGCACGAGCAGACGCTGTGGAAGTACCTGACGTACGCGGCGGCCTCGATGGTGAACACCCCGGACTGATGATCCTCTTGGGGTGATGCGCGGATTCCGGTCGCCCCTCGCCGGAATCCGGTCACGATCCGGTCAAGTCCGCCCCTCGGGCGGTTACCCCTGCCGCGCCCCCTCTGACAGCATCGCCCGGAGGTCTGGACAACAGTGCCGGGGGGCCGGGTGACGGGGTTCGGGGGACTCGCGGGGTTCGTGCTGCTGCGCGCACGGGCGCACCGCCTGCTGCTCGCCGCCGCCCTGCTCACCGTCCTGCTGACCACGGCGGTGCTGGCGGCCCTCACCGCGTACTCCGGCGCCATCGGCGACGCGGCCCTGCGCCAGGCCCTGCGGGACCCGCGCAACGCCGCCGACACCGCGCTGGTCGTCAAGGCCGACGTCCCGGCCGACCGGCGGGAGGCCGCCGACGCCGCCGTGCGGAAGGGGGCCCGGGAGACCTTCGGCGGACTGCCGGTGACGGTCCGGACGCTGCTGCGGTCGGGCCCGTACGCGCTGCCGAGGAGTCTGCGCCCGGGCGAGGAACGGTCGGACGAACCCGACCTGACGTTCTTCGCGGCGCTGGATCCGACGCAGGTGCGGATCACCGAGGGGCGGATGCCCCGGGCGGGGACCGGCCGGATCGAGGCGGCGCTGCCGACGACCGCCGCCGAGCGCCTCGAGGTGCGCCCCGGCGCCCGGCTCACCCTCGACGACCGCCTCGACGGCCCCGCGGTGCCGGTCGAGATCACCGGCCTCTACCGGCCGTCCGAGGCCACGGCACCCTACTGGGCACTGGACGACCTGGCCGGGCGCGGCGTCCGCAGGAGCGGCTTCACCACGTACGGGCCGTTGCTCGCCGCCCCCGCCGTGCTCACCGGCGGCGAGGTGAGCGCCGGGCCGTCCGGCTGGCTGGCGACGGCCGACTTCTCCACGCTGACGGCCGGGCGGACGGACGCGCTGGCCGAGTCGGCCCGCGAGGGGACGGCGTGGCTGCGCGGGCGGCCGGCCCTCAGCGGCACCACTGCCGCGACCACCGCCCTGCCCGGCGTGCTCGACCGGCTCGACCGTTCCCTGCTCGTCTCCCGCTCCACCCTCCTCGTCGTCGCGCTCCAGCTCGCCCTGCTGGCGGGCTGCGCCCTGCTGCTGGTGGCCCGGCTGCTGAGCGCCGAACGCGCCGCCGAGCTGCGGCTGCTGCGGGCGCGCGGCGCCTCCCGGAGCCGGATCGCGGGCCTGGCCGCGCTGGAGGCGCTGCTGCTGGCCGTGCCCGCCGTGATCTGCGCGCCTCTGCTCGCCGGGCCGCTGACCCGGCTGCTGGGCGGGCAGGGGCCGCTGGCCAGGATCGGGCTGCGGCTGGAGGTGCCGGCCGCCGGCGGCGGCGGGGTGTGGCTGGTGGCGGTGGTGGCGGCCCTGGGGTGCGCGCTGGCGGTGACGCTGCCCGCGCTGACCTCCTCCCCGGCCGCCGGGGGCCGGGCCCGCGCGCTGCCCGCACCGCTGCGCGCGGGCGCGGACGTCGGGCTGCTGGTGGTGGCCGGCGTCGCCTACTGGCAGCTGTCCCGGCAGACCTCCGGCGCGGTGACCGGTGACAGCGCGGGCACCCTCGGCATCGATCCGCTGCTCGTCGCGGCGCCCGCGCTGGCGCTGCTGGCCGGGACGGTGCTGACGCTGCGGCTGCTGCCGCCGGTGGCCGGGCTCGCCGAGCGCCGGGCGGCCGGCGGCCGCGGGCTGACCGCGGCGCTGGCGGGCTGGCAGCTCAGCCGGCGTCCGATGCGGGGCGCCGGGCCGGTGCTGCTGCTGGTCCTGGCCATGGCGCTGGGCGTGCTGGCGATCGGTCAGGGCGCCTCCTGGAACCGCTCGCAGGGCGACCAGGCGGACTTCCGCGCGGGGGCGCCGGTGCGGGTGCTCGCCGCCGGGACGGCCGGCCTCGGCCGCACCGAGGCGTACGCGGCCGTCGCGGGCGTACGGGAGGCGGCGCCCGCGGTCCGTGCCGCGCTGCCGCTGTCCGGCGACCGGACGGCGACGGTCCTGGCGCTGGACACCGCGCACGCGGCGGACACGGTGCTGATGCGCTCCGACCTCGCCGGCGAGCCGGTGCGGTCGCTGCTGTCCCCGCTCGGGCCCGAGGGGACCGCGGCGGGCCCGGAGGTCCCCGAGGGCACCGTGCGGCTGGGCCTGACGGCGATCCTGCGCAGCTCCGGCACGGGCGCCACGGCGGACGTCACGGTGACGGTGCAGGACGCCTACGGCACCCCGTACCGGCTGCCGGCCGGCGAGCTGGCCGCCGACGGCCGCAGCCACACCCTGGACCTCGACGTCGCCTCGGGCCGGCTGACCGTGACCGGCGTGGAACTGATCATGGTTCAGCCGACCGGCCGTGCGGAGCGGCACCGCCTCACCCTGCGGGAGCTGACCGCCACGGCCGCCGACGGGACCGTTCGGAGGCTGCCGCTGCCCGGGCCGTGGACCGCCTCGGCCCGGGGCGACGGGCTGGTGTCGTCGCCGGACGCGCGCACCGGCCCGACCCGGCCGCGGCTGATCGGGTCCGGGCCGCCGACGATCGAGTACGGCACCGGCTACATCCCCGCCGACGAGACCTGGGCGGTGTCGTCGGTGACCGTGCGGCTGCTGGTACCGCAGCCCGCGCCGCCGCAGATCACGGCCGTGGCCACCGACCGCTTCCTCGACTCGACGGGCGCCCGCACCGGCCGGCGCGTGGACGTCTCGCTCGGCGGTGAGAGCCTTCCGGTGCGGATCACGGGCTCGGTCCGGGAACTGCCGACCACCGCCTCGGCGGACGACCCGGCGAAGGACGGCGGGGCCCTGCTGGTCGATCTGCGGGCCGTGAACCGGGTGCTGCAGGCGAAGTACGGCCAGAGCGTCACGCCCACCGAGTGGTGGCTGCGCACGGCGCCGGGCGAGGCGGGCCGGGTCGCGGACGCCCTGCGGGCCTTCCCGGACGTGGACCCCGCGCAGGTCGTGGTCCGGGACGAGGTGGCCGAGCAGTTGCGCGACGACCCGTTCGGCGCGGGTCCCGAGGCGGCGTTCACCGCGGCGGCCGGGGTGGCGGCGGCGCTCGCCGCGGTCGGGTTCGCCGTGAGCGCGGCGGGCTCCCTGCGGGAGCGGGGCGCCGAGTTCGCGGTGCTGCGCGCCCTGGGCGCCACGCGCCGCCGGCTGGCCCGTGCGGTCGCCGTCGAGCAGGGGGTGCTGGTGGGCCTGGCGCTGCTGGTGGGCACGGCGCTGGGGGCCGTGCTGACGCGGGCGGTGATCCCGCTGATCGTGCTGACCCCGCAGGCCGCCCGCCCGGTCCCCGACGTCCTCGTCGAGCTGCCCGCCTCCCGGATCGCCGTACTCCTGGCCGCCGTGGCGCTCACCCCGCTCCTGGTCACGGCGGCCCTGGCACTGCGCCGCGCGGACCCGGCACAGGCACTGAGGGAACAGGGCGGTGAGGACCGGTGACCCATGGACTCCCCGTGACCGCGGGGGCGGCGCCGGCCCCCCGGCAGCGAGGGGCCGAACGCCCCGCTCCACCGGAGCGTCCCGGGGCCACGACGGCCCCGACACCGGCGAGGCGTCACCCGGCAACCCGCCCGCAGCCCCACGACCCCGCCACCGCACGCCCGACAACACCCCCCGAACAACAGCGAGACGACCACCCCCGGCCCACCCCGGCCCCGACACCCGCGAGGCGTCACCCAGCAACCCGCCCGCAGCCCCACGACCCCACCACCGCCCGCCCGACGACACCCCCCGAACAGCAGCGAGACGACCACACCCGGCCCACCCCGACACCGGCACGGCGTCACCCAGCAACCCGCCCGCAGCCCCACGACCCCGCCACCGCACGCCCGGCGACGGCGGGCCTGGAGTTGGGCGGTGAGGTGGCGTGAAGTCCGTGACCGCTCCCTGGGTGCGCACCCGGCTGCGTGCCGCCCCCGGTGCCGCGTGGGCGCTGGCGCTGCTGGTGGCGCTGACCGCGTGTCTGGCCGCCGCGTTCCCGAGGGCGCTGGACCGGTACGGGGACGCGGGCCTGCACCGGGCGCTGGAGCGGGCCCGGCCGGACCGGACCAGCGTGCTGCTGACCGCCCCGCAGCCCGACTTCCTCCTCACCCCGAGGCAGCGGCAGGAAGCCCTGCGCCCCGGCCCGCTGGGCAGGCGGTACGACAAGGCCCTGGCCGCCGTGGACCGTCCGCTCGTCGTCGACCGGGCCGCGTCGACGTACGGGGTGCGCACCGCCCAGAGCCTGAAGGTGCCGGACCCCTGGCTGCCCCGGCCGAGCGGGCTGCCCCCGCAGGTGGTCCTCGCCACCCCGCACGGCCTCGGCGACCACGCCCGGCTGCGCTCCGGCCGCCTGCCGCGGGCGACCGGTGCCCCGGTGACGGCCGCGACCGGCACGGTGGAGGCGGCGGTCACCGCCGAGACCGCCGAGAGCCTGCGCATCGAGGTCGGTTCGGTCCTCCACGTCCCCGGCGTGGAACGCTCCCCGCTCGCCGTCCGCGTCACCGGCGTCCTCGCCCCCCGCGACCCCGGCGGCGCCTACTGGGCCACCCAGCCCCTGCTGCGCACCCCGGCCCTGGTGACCGTGCCGGGCTCGGCGGGCCCGGACCCCGACCAGTACTGGCTCGGCGCCCTGCTGCTCGCCCCCGACGCGGCGCCTGCGCTGCTGGGCACGGCCGGGAACCCGGTCCCCTACTGGCAGCTGGCGTCCGAGTACGACGCCCTGCACGCCCACGACCTGGACCGGCTGAAGTCCGCCGTCGCCTCCCTGGAGTCCGGGCCGGCCCTGCGGAAGGTGCGCTCGGCGGTCGACCCGGCGACCGACGTCAGCACCGACCTCGACGAGGTGTTCGCCTCCTTCGACCGGCTGCGGTCGGGCATCGGCCCGCTGGTCGCGGTCGCCGCCGCCGGCACCGGTACGGTCGCCGGCGTCGTCCTGCTGATGGCGGCCGGCCTCGCCGCCGACCGCCGGCACGCCGAACTCTCCCTGTTGCGCGCCCGCGGAGCTTCCCTGTGCGGTGTGGCGGGGCGGCTGCTGGCCGAGACGGCGGTCGTGGCACTGCCCGCGGGCGCCCTCGGTCTCGTCGCCGCCCTGCTCGCGCTGCCCGGCGGCCGTCTCCTGCCCGCCCTCGGGACCGCCGCCGCGGTCACCGCCGTCGCCTGCGCCGCGCTGCCCCTGCGGGCCGCCCTCGCGCACCGGGCCGTACGCCTGCACGACGGCCGACGCGACGTGGTGTCGGTGCGGCCGTCCCGGCGTCGCACGGTCGCCGAGCTCACGCTGGTGGTCCTGGCGCTGGGCGCGGTCGAGACCCTGCGCCGGCGCGGTGCGACGGGCGCCGCCGGGGACCTGGTGTCGCTCGCGCCGGTGCTGGTCGGGGTGATCGCGGCGCTCGTGCTGGTGCGCCTGTATCCGCTGCCGCTGCGCGCACTGGCCCGTCCGGCCGGCCGGCTGCGCGGCGCGGTGGCCCACCTGGCGCTGGCCCGCGCGGGCCGCACGCCGGTCTCCGCGGCGCTGCCGCTGCTGGCGTTGCTGACCGCGCTCACCACGGCGGTCTTCGGCGGCTCGGTCCTGGCCGGCGTCGACCATGCCCGGGACCGGGCGGCGCTGCTGAGCGTCGGTGCCGACGCCCGTGTCGAGGGGACCGGACCGCTGCCGGCCGGCCTGCCCGACCGCCTGCGCGACGCCCCCGGCGTGGCCTCTCTCACCGAGGTGGGCATCGCCTACCAGGCCAAGGCGGAGGACGGCCGGCAGTCGGTGCCGGTGGCGGGCGTGGACCCCGCGGACTACTCGGCGCTGGCGGCCCGCACGGGGCTGGGCGCCTTCGACGGGCGTGAGCTGCGGCGGGACGGCCGGTCGGGGCCCCTGCCCGCGCTGGCCTCCCCCGCGGCCGCCGAACGGTTCGGCAGCGGGCCGTTCCCGGTGCGTCTGGAGGACGCCACGACCGTCACCGTCCGGATCGCCCTCGTCCGGGAGTCCACCCCGGCCGTCTCCGGCGAGGAGTTCCTGGTCGTCGACCGGTCCGGGCTGTCCGCCGAAGCCGCCCGCCCGAACACGCTGCTGCTGAGCGGCGACCGCCTGGACGTCGGCGCCCTGCACCGGGCGGCGGACGGCGCAGGCTCCGTGCGGCTGCGGTCGCAGGAGCGTGCCCGGTACGTGGACTCGCCGCTGCAGTCCGGTGCCGAACGCGTCTACACCGCTGCCGTGGCGGCCGGCGCCGGCTACGCCGTCCTGGCCCTGCTGCTGTCCCTGCTGCGCGCCGCGCCCGAGCGCGTCGCCCTCCTCGCCCGCCTGCGCACCATGGGGCTCACCCGGGCGCAGGGCCGCCGCCTGCTCGTCCTGGAGTCCCTCCCGCAGGCCCTCCTGGCCGCGGCGGGCGGTGCCCTGACGGGCTGGGCGGCCGTCCGTCTGCTCTCCGCGGGGATCGACCTGACGACGATCGCCCTGGCGACGCCCTCGTCCCCCGCGGGCCGGGCGGAGCTGCGCGCGGACCCGTGGTCGCTGGCGGTTCCGGCCGTCGCGGTCCTGCTGGTGGCGGTGGGGGTGGCGGTGGTGCAGGCGTGGTGGTCGGGCCGGCGCGGCTCGGTCGTCGAGCTGAGGGCGGGGGACTGACGGATGAGCCGACGCACCCCGCCGTACCCGGCCGGCCGCCCCCGCCCCCGCGGCACGGCAGGGAGGAACCCCGGGCAACTGCTGAGGAGACGCCGATGACGACGAACCCCACCCTCGCCGAGCTCGCCGACCGCGCCACCGCGTCCCGCGAGCGGCCCGCCTACGGCCACGACGCGCTGATCACGTGCGACCGTCTGGTCCGCATCTTCAGCACCGACGGCGTGGAGGTCCAGGCCCTGCAGGGGCTCGACCTCCTGGTCCGCGAGGGCGAGTTGATGGCGCTGGTCGGCGCCTCGGGCAGCGGCAAGTCGACGCTGATGAACATCCTCGCCGGCCTCGACACCCCCACGGCCGGCGCGGCCCGGGTCGCCGGCCGGGACCTGCTCGCGATGACCTCCAAGAACCGTCTCGCCTACCGCCGCGAGGTGGTCGGCTTCGTCTGGCAGCAGACCTCCCGCAATCTCCTGCCCTACCTGACGGCGGCCCAGAACGTCGCCCTGCCGATGCAGCTGGCCGGCGCCGCCCGCCGTAGCGGGCGCCGCGCCCGCGGGGAACGCGCGCTGGAACTCCTGGAACTGCTGGAGGTCGCCGACTGCCGGGACCGCCGCCCGCACCAGATGTCCGGCGGACAGCAGCAACGCGTCGCCATCGCCGTGGCCCTCGCGAACGAACCGGCGGTCCTGCTGGCCGACGAGCCCACCGGCGAGCTCGACTCCCACACGGCGGAACAGATCTTCGGCGCCTTCCGCACCGCCAACGAGCGGCTGGGCACCACCATCGTCATCGTCACCCACGACCAGGCGGTGGCCGGCGAGGTCCGCCGTACGGTCGCAATCCGCGACGGCCGCACCTCGACGGAGGTCCTGCGGCGCAGCGAGGTCGACGCCGCCACGGGCGACGAGAGGGTGGTCGCCCGCGAGTACGCCATGCTCGACCGGGCGGGCCGCCTCCAGCTCCCCGCCGAGTACACCGAGGCCCTGGGCATGCGCGACCGGGTGGCCCTGGAACTGGAGCCCGACCACATCGCGGTCCGGCCGGACGACAGCGAGCGGGACTGAGCGCCCTGGGCGGCTCAGCGCACGCTGAGGCCCAGTGCCCCGATGCCCGCCCGGCGGACGGCGACGGAGCCGTAGGGCGTGCGCAGCCGCAGCCACGCGCCGGAGGAGACCAGCGTCGGCTCCTCCTCGCCCGGTGCGCCCGCGTGCCGCAGGAAGCCCAGTGACTGGGCCGCGTGCACGGCCCGCACCGGCAGCCGGGTGTCCCCGACCGTCCGGGACCAGATCTCCCGCCCGATCCGGTCCAGCTCGGCGCGGGTACGCCGCTCGGGCGGCAACTCCTGCGTACGGGACCGGAACTCCGCCACCGCGGCGGCGACCAGCCCGCGCAGGGCGTCCGTGGCCGGCAGCCCCGGCTCGGGGCTCCAGCCGCCGCGCGGGGGCAGCACACCGGCCCACGGCGGCCCGGTCACCGCGCCCGGCACGCCGGCGGTGGCGGCCGGCTCGTCCACCGACTCCAGCAGCTCACCGGCGGACACGGTCACGTCCAGCGTGACGTCGAGCCCGTTCTCGTACGGCTTGGCGAGCCGTACCGCGCGGATGGCCAGCACCTCGAAGGACGGCGGCCGGCCGAAGACCGCGAGGGCCGTGCCGGCCGCCTGCAGCCGTACCGCCGCTGCTCGGTCGTAGTGGAGCAGCCGGGAGAGGAAGGCCGCGAGATCCGCCGCCTCCCCCTCGTCGGCGAGGTGGAGCACCGTCATGCGGCGACGGCCTCCTCCTCGTGCTCCATGTACTCCCGGAGGAACTCCCGTTCCTCCTCGGTGATCCGGCGGGGCCGCTGTGCCTCGAAGTCGAAGGGCACGATCACCGTGGAGGCGCGGACGTAGATCTGGTCCCCGTCCTTGACCTCGTAGGTGAGCGTGAACGACGCCGCCTTGATCTCCGTGACCCACAGCTCGATGTCGACGGGGTGGTGCCGGTGGACGAGCTGCCTCTTGTAGTCGATCTCGTGACGCGCCACCACCGACCCCTGCCGGAAGTCCTTGTCCGGGCGGAACAGGAAGTCGATACGGGCCTCCTCCAGGTAGCGGAGGAAGACCACGTTGTTGACGTGGCCGTACGCGTCCATGTCCGCCCAGCGCAGCGGGCAGCGGTAGATGTGCCGCAAGATCGATCAGCCCCGGGTCAGCTTCTTGTAGGTGGCACGGTGCGGACGCGCGGCGTCCGGCCCGAGCCGCTCGATCTTGTTCTTCTCGTACGACTCGAAGTTGCCCTCGAACCAGAACCACTTGGAGTCGCCCTCGTAGGCGAGGATGTGCGTGGCCACGCGGTCCAGGAACCACCGGTCGTGGGAGACGACCACGGCGCAGCCGGGGAACTCCAGCAGCGCGTTCTCCAGGCTGGAGAGGGTCTCGACGTCGAGGTCGTTGGTCGGCTCGTCGAGGAGCAGCAGGTTGCCGCCCTGCTTGAGGGTGAGCGCGAGGTTGAGGCGGTTGCGCTCACCGCCGGACAGCACGCCCGCGGGCTTCTGCTGGTCCGGCCCCTTGAACCCGAACGCGGAGACGTAGGCCCGCGAGGGCATCTCGACCTGTCCGACGTTGATGTAGTCGAGCTCGTCGGAGACGACCGCCCACAGCGTCTTCTTCGGGTCGATGTTCTCGCGGCTCTGGTCGACGTAGGAGATCTTGACCGTCTCGCCGACCTTGATGCTGCCGGAGTCCGGCTCCTCCAGGCCCTGGATCATCTTGAAGAGGGTGGTCTTGCCGGCGCCGTTCGGACCGATGACACCGACGATGCCGTTGCGCGGCAGGGTGAAGCTGAGGTCGTCGATGAGGACCTTCTCGCCGAAGGCCTTGTTGAGGTTGTTGACCTCGACGACGACGTTGCCCAGGCGCGGGCCCGGCGGGATCTGGATCTCCTCGAAGTCCAGCTTCCGCATCTTCTCGGCCTCGGCGGCCATCTCCTCGTAGCGGGCCAGACGCGCCTTGGACTTGGCCTGCCGGCCCTTGGCGTTGGAGCGCACCCACTCCAGTTCTTCCTTGAGCCGCTTGGCGCGCTTGGCGTCCTTCTGGCCCTCGACCTTGAGACGGGTCTGCTTGGTCTCCAGGTACTTGGAGTAGTTGCCCTCGTAGCCGTGCAGGCGGCCGCGGTCGACCTCGCAGATCCAGCCGGCCACGTTGTCCAGGAAGTACCGGTCGTGGGTGACGGCCACGACGGTGCCCTCGTACTTGGCGAGGTGCTGCTCCAGCCAGTTCACGGACTCGGCGTCGAGGTGGTTCGTGGGCTCGTCGAGCAGGAGCAGGTCGGGCGCTTCGAGCAGCAGCTTGCACAGCGCGACGCGACGCTTCTCACCACCGGAGAGGTTGACCACGGGCCAGTCGCCGGGCGGGCAGCCCAGCGCGTCCATGGCCTGCTCCAGCTGGGCGTCGAGGTCCCAGGCTCCTGCGTGGTCCAGCTCCTCCTGCAGCTTGCCCATCTCTTCGAGCAGCGCGTCGGAGTAGTCGGTCGCCATCAGCTCGGCGATCTCGTTGAACCGGTCGAGCTTGCCCTTGACCTCGGCGACACCCTCCTGGACGTTCTCCAGGACGGTCTTCTCCTCGTTCAGCGGGGGCTCCTGCAGCAGGATGCCGACCGTGTAGCCCGGCGACAGGAACGCGTCACCGTTCGACGGCTGCTCCAGCCCCGCCATGATCTTCAGCACGGTCGACTTACCGGCACCGTTCGGGCCGACGACGCCGATCTTCGCCCCCGGCAGGAAGTTCAGGGTGACGTCATCGAGGATCACCTTGTCGCCGTGCGCCTTGCGCGCCTTGCGCATGGTGTAAATGAACTCAGCCAAGAGAAACCGTCCGGCAGCTAAATCAGGCAGTGGGCAGATACACCCCATCTTGCCGCACCGCCACCCCTGGGCGGAAACGCGTTAGCCGCGAGGCCTCTGACCTGGGCTTTCTCGGATGGCGCCTGAGCCTCGCCGGTCACTGCCGGTCGCCGTCGGTCGCCCTCGGGCACCCTCGCACGGCCCACAGACGGCCCGGCCCAGGCTGCCGCCTCCCCACCGCGCCGGGCTACCGTGCCGCCGTGACCAGCGCAGCGGAGCGCCCTCTCCTCTTCCTCGACATCGATGGCCCACTGATCCCGTTCGGATCGCCGACCGGTCACCAGCAGGCCGCCAATGCCGCCGCCGCGACGCCTGCGGATCAAGGAAACCCACTGCTGACCCGGCTCGCCCCAGGGATCGGGGCACGCCTCATGGCTCTGGGCTGCGATCTCGTGTGGGCGACGACCTGGATGGACGAAGCGAACGAGGCCGTCGCCCCACGCATCGGCCTACCGAGGCTGCCCGTGGTGGAGTGGCCGGACACCGGCGCCGAGGAAGGCCCGCGGGGCCTGCACTGGAAGACCCGCCCCCTCGTCGAGTGGGCCGACGGCCGGCCCTTCATCTGGATCGACGACGAGATCAGCGCCATGGACCGCCTCTGGGTCGCTGCCAGCCACCCCGGGCCGTCACTGCTTCATCACGTCGACCCGGCCAAGGGCCTCGAAGACGCCGACTTCTCCGCGCTCGCTAGTTGGCTCGACGCCGTCGCGCCGAGATGAGCACCGCCTCAGGAGTTCGATCCACACCCGTCCGGCCTCATTGATGTCAGCGTTGGTTGTCACCGAAACAGCTCCGGAACTGGGCAGACCTCGAACGGTTCCTCCGGCCGGTCCGTCCAACGCCACCAGGTGTGCCGATCAGCGCACCGCCACAGAGACCGGCAGGCCCCCCGGCGGTCGTCGTCTCGGCTGGACAGCACAAGGCCGCCCGGCTTCAGGGGCTGGCTGCACTCGGGACAGGACGGGGCGTCGTCGGCCATACGGCGAACCCTAGGCGGGGCCATCGGTTGATCGGGATCTCGTAGACGATCTCGCAAGGAGCCGCGGGCACCACGATGTCCGCTGTCTACACCTGCTATCTCAGCACCGACGACAGCGACGGTCACATGTCCCGCCTAGCGGACAACATCGAAGCGGTACAGCTCGGGACGGCACCCGAACTGCTGGAGCTTTCCAGAAGTACTCGGCGACGAGGCCGCGGAGTTGGAGAAGCTGCGACTTCCGGCGACGGATCTGGCCGGTGCCTTACGGGACGTGCTCCGGGTAGCGACCAGCCGCGGTCACCGCCTGGCAGCGCCCCAATCTCACCCCTCCTCATGGGGAACGCAGAAGCCACCTGCTGCGGGCTTCGGCTGGCAGTAGTGCGCACCTAGAGAGGCCCCGGACAACTGCCGGGGCCACTCTCCTTGTCACGGCCAGCCGATCAGGAGCTGACAGCTGGTGCACTTGGCTTGGGAAGCTGAGGTGATCTACGGAAGGTTGCCTGGCTGACTTGGACAGGAGTGCTGCCGGCGCCTGACCGCTTCTCGGATTGATACCCGGTGTTCCCCGTGGTTCCCGCACGATCTGGCACGGATCTGGCACGTCTGCTTCCTACGGACGGCAGAGCCGGAGTCGCTAGCATTGCCCATATCGAAGGGGAGTCATGGCACTGGGGCGTAAAGGCGCACGGCGCGTCATTGTCGACGGCACGGCCTACCGCTGGCGGCTGCGACGCAGGCCGACCTACTTCCAGGGCCTGGCCTGGTCGCCATGCACGTTCGCGGTCGAGCGTGCGGACACCCCGCGATCAACGCTCGTGGTCACCACCAACCAGCCGCACCTGAGTAACTGGGTCGGGCGCGAGGCCAAACCGGTATTTCCATCCGATGTTGCCCGAGCCATCGCACGCGCCCTGCGCGAGGGCTGGACCCCGACGGTCCCAGGATCCCCCTTCCATCTCGACCTGTCCGTCGGCTTCACACCCTCGCCCTGAGCAGAGCAGAAGGTGAGCACCGCTTCAGGAGTCCTCCGTCCGGCGTCGTTGATGTCATCCGTGGATGTCAGAGGACGTCTGATCCGTAGCTCTCTGCCCGGTGCAACATGCGCGCGTCGGCTGCCGGTCAGGCTTGGCGTCTGTTCGCCTCGCAGCGCTTGAAGAGGTAGTAGCCCACGGTTTCCCCTTTGATCGCGACGTTCTGACCGGACGACATGAACTTGTCGCGGCTCTGCTGTCCCTGCTCTACGAAGACGAATGAGCCGTTCACCAGCTCCCACCCCTCCCGGCACACGGCGTTGAGGACGACTACAGCATCTGTCGTCTGCTGTGTGGTCGTGCTACCAACCATGGCGACGGTGATCGCTTGCTGGCTCATCACGTCGATCGAGCATTGATATACGAGATCCCCCCGCTCAAAGCACTGGCGTGCTTGACCTACGGGTGTGGCTAGGAACGCCTGTCTCTCGCGTTCGAGTCGCTCGGCCCGCTGCTTCTCTTCCGCCTCCTGCCGCTTGCGCTCCTTCTCTGCGGCTGCCAGTGCCTGTTGCTCTGGGCTCTTCTTCGAGATGAATGCCATGCCGCCCCCCTCCAGGTGTGACGGCCGTCACGCTATCTTGCTGCGGTGCTCGATGGGAGGCAGTTGTGGCAGCTCGACGGCACCATGCGCGCTGCTCCATGGGCAGACACGAAGGGGCCCTCGAGGCGCCTGTACGCCCGCACGCTTTCCAAGTCCGTTGACGTTCAGTCGGGCACGTACCGGGCCGTTCACCTGCGTTCATGAGTGGCCTGGCTACGGAAGGACCCGGCACACGGTCTGGTCCGAACGACGGTGAACGGGGCTGAATGAGACGGAAACCGAGACGGACGCACTCTTCACCGGCGCACGGGAGACGGCCCGCGGCCAGTTGCCGGAGCCACCGTCATTCGTGGAGCCGAGCTGCCTTGGGTCGCGCCGCACGTACGCCCGAGGCGGGCTTCTGTGCGTCCCCCAGCGGCAAGGTCTCGTCTCGCCCGAAGTCAGGGGCCTGGAAAGGGTTGGTCGTCGGAGGCGGCGGTGCTGCAGTGGAGCAGCGGGGTTGCCCTTCCGGGGCGGAGAACAGCGACGTCAGATCGATGAGAGGACTCTCTTTCGTTACAGGTCCCTGAAGGGGCCTGGTGTGCCGTGACCGGGCACAGCGGTCCTACAGCTTGGTCATCTTGGCGTAGGGGCTCAAGATCCGCATTTGCGCCGGGCCGAAATCCACGAGCGCCGCGACTCCGTCCTCGATGCCGATTACTCGGCCGAGGCCGTACATGTCGTGTGTGACCTGGTCGCCCACGGCGAAGTGTTTGGGAGCCGGTGTGACCGGGGCCTTGAAGGGGCTGGTAGGCAAATGACGCTTCGGCGCAGCAGGCTTGGTCATGTCTCAGTATGCGCCTACGTGCATCCCGTTCGCTGTGGCCGTCGGCACAGATTTGGACGGGAACAACCGCTTCATGCCACTGACCTGGGGTTCCGAGACCTGGTGAGGCGAAAATGGACCGTAGGTTTCTTCACTGACCGTGGCTGACCCCTGCATGGTGCGGTTGTGACACCAATCTCAGCCGACGACAATCAGCCACGATGGCGCCCCAGCCATGCCACCGGCTCGCGTTGCCGACCAGAGCAAGCCGCGACGGCCGGCCCGGGCTAGTCAACAGCTTCCTGGACCTCTGCTTGGGAAGCTGCGGTCACTCGGAGCTGATCGGTGCGCTCACCTGGGCGAATGACCGGATGGTGATGGCTCCGGACCAGGCCGCTTTCACCGTGGTTTCCCGCTGCTCCCGGCTCGATCTGGTGCGCTTGTGGTGCGGCTGCATGCGGTGCTCAACGGCACCGGCGCCGTCCCGCCCCACCGTGCAGCTCATCCCCGGCACCGTGCTCGCTCTCGTCGGCGGCGGCACGGCCGTGGTCCTGGTCGTCGGCGCCGTCCTGGTCTCCATGCTCCTGGCGGTCGCCATCACCGGCGCCTCGGTCGCCGTCTGCGCCCTGGTGATCCGCCCGCTCGTCAACGCCGACACCAAGCGCCGTTGACCGGCTCCCAGGCGGCCTCGATACCGCCAAGCATCCGCCGCCCGGGCGCCGTCCCTGCCCGTCCTGGGCGGAAACCCATCCGGCCCGGCGGGTCTGCTGCGGTTTCCTGACCGCACGGCCTGCGGACTACGCAAGGGGCGCCCTCTCCCTACCGCACGGGGGTCTCGCCGTCAAGGAGCGACTTTTCGGGACAAGCCCGTCTTCCCGGCGCCAGGCACGCTGATTGCCGAGGCGAGGCCGGTGGAGCGCTACGCGGTGGACGGTCGTCGGAGGTTCTCGCCTCACCGAAGATTTCCGATTTCACGAGGCGAGAAATTCCCATGTCCGATTCGTTGGCGATACCCCTCTTCTGTGTCACGCTCGCCCTTCTGGTCGCGTTCCTCGCGCTCTGGACGATCATCAACCACCGGATGATGATCGAGAGAGGGTGGACGGAGTGGTGCCGGACCGCGAAGGCCTTGCCCTGGCGGGACCGGTGGGAGCTGTACCGCGCCACCCTGCGCGGTCGTGCGGTCTCGGATCCACGGCTGGCGGCGCTGGCCGTACAGCGCGCAGAGAGTTGTCGCGCCTTGATAGACGGCTGTATCCGGCGGGGCAGCCCCATACGGTGGTATCCGCTCTGGTTCGCCTCGCTCTGTCTGCTGGCGCTGGTTCTGGCGCTCGTCGGCGGCACGGCCGACTGGCTCGACCATCGATTGGGCGGCGGGCTGGTCGGGGGCATGCTGGGAGCCTTGCTCACGTATCCCTGGTACACCCTGCTCAGAAAGCGCATCCAGCGTTGCGTGGACGCCAACCGTTGACATGGCGCGCCTCGGAGCGCCCGGCCGCGAAGCGGAGCCGTAGGTCTTCGGGTCAGGGGTGCTCCGAAGAGTTCTTCCGGCGCACGACGGTCAGTGTCACGCCGCCGATGGTGATCAGGGCGAGGGCCAGGCCGGCGATCATGGGGGTGACGTCGGAGCTGCCGGTTTCGGCGAGGTTGGTGTCGGTCGCGGTGCCGCCCGCCGTGGCGGGGCGGCTCGGTTCACCAAGCGTCTGGGTGGTGAGGTCGCCGGCCGCGCTGCTCTGCGTCCGGCAGTCGAGGACGCCGGTGAAGCGCTGCTCGAAACCGGCCAAGCCCTGGATCACGAAGTCGTAGGACCGGTCCTCCTGCAACGGGATCGTCACCGTCCGGGACTCGCCTGCCGCGATGGTGTGCTCGGTGCCCATCAGCTCGAAGGTGAACGCCTCGTCGCCCTTGTTGACCGCCGTGATGTCCAGGCCGTTCTCGGCGCAGTTCTCCACCGCGGACAGGGCGGGTATCGCGCCCTGGTCCGCCCAGGTCGCGGTGGCCGTGGCCGCGACCGTCGACTCGCTGGAGCCGGCCAGGATCTGGGTCTGGCTGCGGTTCTCGGAGGCGAAGGCACGGCCGACCGGCACGGTGGTCGACGCCTGGACGGTCAGCTCGGCGGTGCCGGCCGCGGCGTCGTCCGGCACGTCGAAGAAGACCTGGGTGCCGTCGGCCGCGGACGTGACGGCCCTGCCCTTCCTGTCGACGATCCGCACTCCGCTCAAGGCGGCGTCCGTCGGCGGCACGACCGAGGCGCTGCCCGCGCCGGTGTGCACGGTCACCGGGCCGAGGCGCTCACCGGGCCGGCCCGAGACCGCCGGCGGGTCCACGGTGAGCGACGCCGCGGGCTCCGCCAGGTCGCGGGCGTTCCTCTCCAGGTAGTCCGCGAGCCGCTCGGCCTGGGGGTCGACCGCCTCGACGTCCGCGTCGTCCGAGTACCGCCAGATGGCCACCTGCGTGCCGGCCGCCGCGTCCTGCTCGGTGAGCCCGCCACGGACTCCGGCCTTCTTGGCGAGCGCCGCGAGGTCGTTGACCTGCGGGTAGGAGTTCTGCAGGATCCAGCGGATCCGGCCGGCTTCGTCGTTGGTGCCCAGCGAGGTCCCGCTCCAGGGCGTCTCGTGGTACTTGGCGTCCTTGAGGGTGGGGTTCTGGATGTCGACGCAGTACGTCTGCAGCATGCCGCCGCCCTCGACGGACATCTCGAACAGGCCGGCCGGGACCTCCTGGTCGCCGCCCTCCCCGTGCATCACCGCGGTGCCGTACGTCTTCAGTCCGCCCATGGTGGCCGTCGCCCCGCCCTGGCCGCCCTGCGCCGTCCCCTCGGCGGCGGCCGGGCCGGCGCCCGCCACCACACCGGTGGCGGCGAACGCGGACACCAGTGTCACGGCGGCGAGACGCGCCGCCCCTCGGCCGGGCACGGACAGCGCAGAGAATGAAGAAAGCACCAAATTCCCTTTCGAGCAGGACCCGTTGGTGTGTGGGGCACGGTCCCACCTGCAGAATCAGCAGCCCCGCAGGGCATGTTGGGCATCCTAAGGACGTGGCAGACCGCGCTTGCCGGTGATGTTCGCCCGAGCGGTGATCCGACTCGGAATCGTTATCGCCGACAGCGCCCACGAGCAGGGCTTATCGACAAATCCACCCGGTGCCGCCGGGTGCGCATGCGCCGATGAGCCGTACTTCGGTCCGGTCCGCCGGGCCGTCGGCGTCAGGCCACCGCCGCCGCTACCGGGCGTTGTTCGGCGGCCTTCTCCGCCGACTCCTCGGCCGGCGTCTCCCAGTTGGGCTCCGGTTGCGCTGGAGTGGCCGCCGTCTCGGGCCTGTTGGTGCGGCGGAACGCCGATGTGCCGCGCGCGAGGTCGTGGCCGATCGCCACCGCGTCGATGTCCGCCGACGTCCAGCTCTGCCCCTCGCGCACGTCGGTCCGCACCTTCAGACGGCCCTGGACGATCACGGGTTCGCCCACCGTCAGCGACCCCGACACATTCGTGGCGAGCTGCCGGTTGGCCCAGACCGTGAAGAAGTTGGTGTGCCCGTCCGTCCAGGCGCTCTTCTCGCGGTCCCAGTAGCGGGCGGTGACCGCGAGCCGGAACCGCACCGACGGGCCGTTGGCCAGTTCCCGGAACACCGGCGTCGTCGCCACGTTGCCCACGGCGCAGATCATCGTCTCGTTCATCATGAACCCCCTTGCCTGCCCGGACGTCGATGCCGACGCCGGGCGGATGACGCGTACGGGCCCGTCCCGTACGGCTGCGTCTGCCGTGACGACCGCATCCGTCGCGATCGCCGCGAGGCCAGACTGCCTCCGTTCGGTCCGGGCCCGTCGAGCGCTGTGGACCACCCCCGGCCTGTGGAGAACTCCCCCACCCACATGGGTGAGGCCCCGGATCCCTACCTCACCATGGCCTCCGCCCCCGTGACCTTCCCGTACTGCTCCCGCACCTCCCGGTACCGCAGCAACTCGGACGCCAACGGATCCAGTACCCGGGCCCGGCCGCACCCGGCCGCCGCCTCCCGCAATCGGCGTTCCGCCTCGTGGCCGTAGCGCCGGGCCGGTCCGCGGGCCGCCATACGGCAGCTCCACTCGATGACGGGGCCGCCGATGATGCCGGACAGCATCAGCAGCACCGGCACGCCCAGGTTGGGCGACATGAACCCGATGATCTGGCCCAGCAGCCACAGGCCGCCCACCACCTGCAGCAGCGTCATGCACGCCTGGGCCAGCACGGCCACCGGCCACCACCCCGGCCGCGGCGGACGCCCCGGCGGCAGCCCCGCGCGCGTGACCAGTTCGTCGAGGGCCTCGGGCAGCCCCTGGGAGCCGCGGACGGCGGCCTCGCGCACCGCCTGGGCCCAGGGCGCCGGCAGCCCGGCCGAGGCACGGTCGGACACCGTGCGCACCGCCTGCTCGACGCGTTGGCGTGCGGTGGCCTCCTCGTCGGCCGGGGCGCGCAGCGGGAGCCGCCCGGTGGTCGGTTCCCGTCGGTCGTGGTACCAACGCCACAGCCGCAGCCAGGGCGTGCCGCAGGCCCGGTTGGCGTTGCGCAGCCAGGCGCGCTCGGCGGCCTCGCCCGCCGCGGTGGCGCCGACCGCGTCCGCGAGCCGGTCCGCGAACTCCTCCCGGGCCCCCTCGCTGAGCCCGGTGCGCCCCCCGGTGACGTACACGGGCCGCAGGTGCCGTGCGGCGACGTCCACGTCGGCCGCGATCCGGCGCGCCGGGGCCTGTCGTGCGGCGACGAACTGGCCGAGCACCTCCCGCAGCTCGCCGACGCCGTCCCCGGTGAGCGCCGACAGCGCGAGCACGGTCGCGCCGGGTTCGCCGTACTCCCCCAGTGCGACCCCGTCCTCGTCGAGCAGTCGCCGCAGGTCGTCGAGGACCTGCTCGGCCGCCTCCCCGGGCAGCCGGTCGACCTGGTTGAGGACGACGAAGGTGATCTCCGCGTGGCCCGCCATCGGCCGCAGGTAGCGCTCGTGCAGGACGGCGTCGGCGTACTTCTCCGGGTCCACCACCCAGATGACGGCGTCGACGAGCGCCAGGATGCGGTCCACCTGCTCGCGGTGCTGTACGGCCGCGGAGTCGTGGTCGGGCAGGTCGACCAGCACCAGTCCGCGCAGCGGCGACTCGGTGTCCGGGTACTGGATGGGGCGCCGCCGCAGCCGGCCCGGGATGCCGAGCCGGTCCAGCAGGGTGGCCGCGCCGTCGCTCCAGCTGCACGCGATGGGCGCCGCGGTGGTGGGGCGGCGCACGCCCGTCTCGGAGATCGTCACCCCGGCGAGCGTGTTGAACAGCTGGGACTTGCCGCTTCCCGTCGCGCCCGCGATGGCGACGACGGTGTGCTGCCCGGAGAGCCTGCGGCGCGCGGAGGCCTCGTCGAGGACCCGTCCGGCCTCGGCGAGCGTGCCGCTGTCCAGCCGGGCGCGGGAGAGCCCCACCAACTCGCGCAGGGCGTCGAGCCGCGACCTGAGCGGTCCGTCGTACGCCAGGGGCATGAAGGGCGGCCCGACGGCGGGTCTGCGCTCCACGGGCGTGAACTGCGGCGGACCGTCGTTCTCGTTCACGCGCCGCGCGATCAGCCCGTCGTCCCAGATGTCCTCCTCGGTGCCGGGGTCGGCGGTCCCGTCGAGTCCGCAGGGCCCCTCGCCCGCCCGCTCCGTACGGTCCGCCCGCTCGGAACGGCCCCCGCAGTCCGTACGCTCCGTACGCTCCCTGCTGTCCGTACGCTCCGTGCGATCAAGGCGCTCCATGCGCTCCATGAGGCTCGTGAGGTCGGTGCGCGGGGCCGCGCCCTCCTCGGAGGCCGGCTTCACCGTGTGGTCGGTGTGCTCGGTGGGGTCCTGTTCAGTGACGGCGGTCACCGGTCACCTCTCCTTCTGCAGTACGGACAGCGCGGCGATGAGTTCGGCCTGGGGTTCGGGATGGACTTCCAGCGCATCCAGCGGCGCGAGCCGGCGCTCACGTTCCGCGTGCATGACCCGGTCCACGTACTCGGTGAGCAGCCGCCCGCTCCAGTCGCGCAGCCGCAGCGCGCCCTGGACACCGATCCGCTCGGCGAGACCCTCCCCGGCGGTGCTCGCCCGGCGCCCGCCCAGCAGTGCGGTCGCGACCAGGGCAGCGACCATCTCGGGGTCCGGCGACGTGCTCCGGTGGCGCACCTCGTCCTCGGCGTACTCCTCCAGTTCCCGCCGCCACCGCCGTACCGCAAGGCCGATGCGGTGCTCGGCGTTGCGCGCCGAGGGGCCGTGCCCCGCGAGCTCCGGGGCGCCCGCCGCCGGGTCGTGCCGCCACGCCTCGTCGACCTGCTCGTCCGCGGCGGTGACGGCGCACAGCAGCAGCGCGGTCAGGCTCTCCACCAGGGAGTCGAGGAGTTCCGCCGGGGAGCAGTCGAGCGGGAAGGCCCGCCACCGCTTCAGGGCGTCCCCGGCGAGCACGGCTCCCGCCCGCAAGCGCCTCTGCACGCGCGTGTGCTCGTTGTCGTACGCGCCGTCGACGGCGGCGGTGAGCCGCAGAGCGGCGGAGTACTGCGCGGCGGCGGCACCGGCCAGCTCGGGCAACCGGCACTTGAGGGAGTTCAGCAGACCGTAGGCCGTACGTGCCATGGCCTGGTGCCGGGCCCCGGGGTCCTGCGCCTGGTGGACGAGCCAGGTCCGCAGCGCCGCCACCGCGGTGCCGGGCAGCAGGCCGCCGCCCCAGGCCGACTCGGGCAGCTCGGGCACGGTGAAGCGGGGGACGTCGCCGAGCCCGGCCTTGGTGAGCAGCGCCCCGTACTGCCGGGACACCTCGGACACCACCTGGTGGGGCACCCGGTCGAGCACGGTGACCAGGGTGGCGTCGTACTCCTTGGCGGTGCGCAGCAGGTGCCAGGGCACGGCGTCGGCGTACCGGGCGGCCGTGGTGACCATCACCCAGATGTCGGCGGCACAGAGCAGCTCGGCGGCCAGGACGCGGTTGTCGGCGACGAGGGAGTCGATGTCCGGAGCGTCGAGCAGGGCGAGGCCGGGCGGCAGGGTGTCGGCGGTCTCGATACGCAGCACGCGCCCGGGGACCTCGGCCGGCACGAGCATGTCGTCGCGCGGGTCCTCGGGTGGCACCCACACGCGCGTGAAGCCGGGCAGCACCCGCGCACCGCTGAACCAGTGCTGGTCTTCCGGATGACAGACCAGCACCGGCGTCCGGGTCGTGGGCCGCAGTACGCCCGCCTCGCTGACCCGGCGCCCCACGAGCGAGTTCACCAGCGTGGACTTCCCGGCGCCCGTGGAGCCCCCCACGACGGCCAGCAGGGGCGCATCGGGCTCTCTCAGCCGGGGCACCAAGTAGTCGTCGAGCTGTGCGAGCAGTTCGTCGCGGTTGGCACGCGCGCGTGGAGCCCCCGCCAGGGGCAGCGGGAAGCGTGCGGCCGCGACACGGTCGCGCAGCGCGGAGAGTGCGTCGAGCAGCTGAGGCCGTACGTGCAAGGTCACCACATGGGAAGAATGCCCGCTTTTAGGGCAATTCTGAAGCATATGAGCATGTCTGCGCGCCGACCAGACAGAAGGGGCAGAAGGGACTAGTGGGGCAGGAGCGCGGTCCAGGCATAACGAGTGCACAACACCCGATGCGGAAGACGCCAAAAGCGATGCACGATTCGTACCTGCCTGCGATTATCAGGACCGCTTCACCGAACCTCCACATCGAGCCACGGAGGCGAAGCAACAGGGACGAGGAGCCGGGAGCCCTATCCTTGTCTCCGGCGACGTCACGGATCGGCCCCTGGCCGGCCACCACGACCGAGGCCACCACACCAGGCCCCCGTAGCTCAGTGGATAGAGCAGGCGCCTTCTAAGCGCTTGGCCGCAGGTTCGAGTCCTGCCGGGGGCGCCCACATCGCGGTCACCGCTTCCGGGACCGCGCATGCCCTCTCACTCCGCGACACCGCCCTCTCACGCCGAGCACCGGACCACACCGCGACTGTCCGGTTCGTACGCGTCTTCACAGGATCGCCCACAAATGAGTGGTTACGCCCAATTGGTGGTGCGGCTGGTAAATCATGGACTGGTTCGCCGTTGTTCCATTCGTCGCGGAGCCGTCCATGCGCACCTCCCTCACCGCCGCCCAGGACTCACCGAGCACACAGCGTTACGGGTCTGTTCCTCCCGCACCGAAGCAGGTGGAAGAACGAAGCCTCGTTTTCGAGGGCTTCGCGTACACGTGCCGGATCGTCCATCAGGACGCGCCCCAGACGGCACCGTTGGTGCTGCTCGGCGGCTCTTCCCAGAACAGATACTCCTGGCAGGGACACGAGAGGTGGCTGTCACCGCTGTGCACGTTGATCACCGTGGACCTTCCCGGTTACGGCACCTCCGACTTCCTGCCCGCCCGATACGGCATCGACTTCCTCGCCGCCGCGATCAAGCACATGCTGGTGGAGAGCGGGATGCCGCAAGTGAATCTCTTCGGCGGCTGCTTCGGGGAAGTCGTCGGCCTCCGCTTCGCACAGCTCCATCCTGAATTCGTCAGGCGCATCGTCTTCTGCGGTGCGGCGAAACGTCTCCCCGACATCTACACCGACGCGGTACCGCGCCTGTCGCACGCGCTCGGACGCGGCGAGATCGAAGCGGCCGCGGACGGACTGGTGCAGTTGTTCATGTCGAACCCGGGCGCCGGCAAGGTCCGCAAGCACGCGGCCGTGGCACGCCTGCTCCAGCAGCAGTTCGTGAACCAGACGCCGGACGAGATCAAGAAGGCCGTCGAGCACAACACGAGGCTGATGATGCACGGGTGTTACGAGCCTCTGCCCGTCCCCGACGTTCCCTCACTGGTCTTCACGGGGGAGTACGACAGTCTGTGCACCCCTCAGATGGGCCGCGAGCTGGCCGAGACGATGCCCTCGGCACTGTTCACCACCGTCAAGGAGGCGGACCATCTGGTCACCGTCGAGCGCAGGCAGGAGTCCTCGGACCTGATCGGCCGGTTCTGCACCGACCGCCCCATCGACGACCTGCCGTACTGCAACGCCGTGGAGTCGCTGGACGCGGGTCTGCTGGCCTGCGCGACGCACCGCCGATGACAGACGTACGACGAGTGGCCGGGACCCGGTACCGGGTCCCGGCCACTCTCCGCTGCACGGGTGATCTCGCTCGGGCCGCCGACGTGAACAACGGCGCCTCGGCCGAGGTCAGGGCTTTTTGCCGCCGACGACGGCGCTGCTCTTGCACGAGACCTCGCCCGAACCGGAACAGGTCAGCTCCGAGTCGTTGACGAAGCGAACCTTTCCGTACTCGGTCGTGATCTCGGAATCACTCTTCTGCACGCAGCGGACGTTGCCGGCGCGGTCCTCGGCGCAGTTGCCGGGATTCTCGGCAGCGACGGCCTGGACGGCAGCGGCGCCGATCAGAGCAAAGCTCCCCAGGACTCCCGCCGCCGCTGCGAACTTCTTCGACTTGAACATCTACCTTTTCCTTAACGGTCGACCCCGCACCACTGAGTGGCGGAGTCGTTCCGAACACCTGGACCGGCCAACGAACCGGGCAGGCCCGGAACTCGGTCACATGGACCGAACTCCGGGACCTGCCCAGAACATCTGGCGGTGATCAGCCGCCCAGCCCGAAGTTCGAGGAGCAGGTCACGGCCTGCGTGTCGTCGTTCTCGATGTTGCCGAGACCCAGGAGGCCGACCGCAACGTTGACGTCGTCGATGTTGATGAGACCCTGCCTCGAGTTGTCCTGCGAGCAGTTGGTGGTCTGGTTGTTGTTCAGCTTCGCCGACGGACCGTCACCGGCGTGGCTGACACCGGCACCGAGGAAACCGACGCTACCGAGCATGGCCATGACGACAGCGGCCTTCTGGTACTTGCGCATTACCTCTCCATTCTCGTGTTGACACGGTTCGTGATGAACCGGTCGCTTACAGTCGCCAAATGTAGGGCGACATATGCGGCAGTTGTTAGCTGAAACGCCGAACAGGGCGAATCTATGGAAAAAGGGAGTTTCTGCGCTTGCCCGGCGGAGAGGTCAGGACTTCTCGCCGCGGACGACGGCGCCGTTCACGCAGGCGACCTCGCCACCCGAACCGGAGCAGGCCAGCTTCGAGTCGTTGTCGATGCGAACCTTTCCGCGGTTGTCGGCCGGGAGCTGGTACTCCCTCACCTGCACGCAGCGGACATTGCCCTTGCTGTCCTTGCCACAGGCGCCATGCCCCTCGGCACCGACGGCCTGGACGGCGCCGGCGCCGATCAGGGCAAAGCCCCCCACGACCCCCGCCACCGCTGCGAACTTCTTCGACTTGAACATCTACCTTTTCCTTAACGGTCGACCCCGCGCCGCTGACCGGCGGAGTCGTTCCCAACACCTGGACCGGCCGACGACCGGGCAGGCCCGGGGCTCGGACAGATGAACCGAGCCCCGGGACCCACCCAGATCACCAGGCGGTGATCAGCCGCCGAAGTTCGAGGAGCAGGACACGGCCTGGGTGTCGCTGTTCTCGACGTTGCCGAGGCCCAGGAGGGCGCCGACCGCAACGTTGACGTCGTCGATGTTGACGAGACCCTGCGTCGAGTTGTCCTGCGCACAGGTCGTGGCCTGCTTGTTGTTCAGCTCGAACTTCGGGTCGTCACCGGCGTGGCTGACACCGGCGCCGAGGAAGCTGACACTGCCGAGCATGGCCATGACGACAGCGGCCTTCTGGTGCTTGCGCATTACCTCTCCGTTTCTCGAGTTGACACAACCCGTAGTGGGTCGGTCACTGACAGTGGCAAACGTAAGGGAGACATGCGGCTTTCGACAGCTGAAACGCCGGTATGGGTAACTTTTTCGTGAAGATGCAGGTCAGGCCCCTGCCGTGCCTGCATCGGACGGCGGAACGCACTCGCTGACGTCGGTCGCACCGCTCCGAGAGCCCCGGCGTCCCCGATCTCCGGGGCTCTTCCATGGACCCGCGTCAGCTCACGCGTACCGGTAGATCCGGCCCACGTCCTCCAGCTCGCCCGGTGTCACGTCCCACGGTGGGAGCTTCTCGTGGCGTGCCACGACCCGGCCGTGCTGGGCGTCGTCGCGGGCCGGCGGTGCGGCGGGAAGGTAGGCGGCCCGGCGGTGCCGGCGCTGCCAGCGGTGCCACTGCAGGTCGACGAAGGCGTGGTGCAGCCAGAAGACGGGGTCGTTGACGGCCGCGGCGCCGAGCATGGCCCCGCCGACCCAGCGGTGCACCCGGTTGTGGTTGCGCCAGGAGGCTCTGCCCCGGCCCGGGCCCCAGCCCTCCAGCTTGTTGCGGAAACCTCGCGCGACCGTCGAGTCCCACGGCGACACGTCGTAGGCGGGGTCCTTCAGCGCCCAGTCCAGGTCGCTCTTCGTGGGCAGGTCGATCGGGTCGCTGCGACGGCCGAGGTCCCGGGTGAGGAACCCCTCGTCGGTGACGCCCACCCTGATGGGCCAGTTGCCCTCCCGATGGGCGAACGGACCCGTCGTCACCTGGCGGTCGGAGCGGCGCCCGTTGCCGCCCATGAGGTCGGCCGTCCAGGGCGCGGAGGTGGTGGTGCGGTCCCGGGTCCAGTCCCAGTACGGGATCGTCACCGAGGAGTCCACCCGGCGCAGGGCGTTCTCCAGATCGAGCAGGAGGCGGCGGTGCCAGGGCAGGAAGGACGGGGTCATGTGCGCGGCGCGCAGTCCGCGCTCGCCGTCGGCGGCGTTGTAGGCGATGTGCATCCGCACGAACTCGTCGTACTCGCCCCGCCGTTTTACCTCCAGCAGGGCGTTCACGAACCGGCGCTTCTCGGTCCCCGTGAGCGTGGCGGCGTCCTTACGCACGTACGTCATGCATGCCTCCCTCGTGCCGGTCCGCGGCCTGTGCGGCGCGCAGCCGCACGCCGGGGCCGAGAACGTCGACGGCGGCGCGGGCGGCTTCGAGCGGTGTCGGGTACGAGCAGTAGTGGTCGACCATGCTCAGCCAGGTGCCGTCGGCGCGGCGCATCAGGTGCAGGGGCCGGCCGTCCACCGTGACGTGCCACCGGCCGTCCTCGAAGGCGCCGCTCCCGGACGTCCGCACACCTCGGATGCGACGGCCGCCATGGGTCACGTCGAAGCCCGTGCCGGGACGGGGGTGGGCCGGGCGGAAGGCGGCGAGCGCCGGGGCGAGGGCGGCGAGCGCGCAGGCGCGCAGGCCGCGCGCCAGGTCCCGCCGTGTCCTGTCCGCCGGTCCCGGCGGCGCCGCGTCCGGTGTTCCGCCCCCGGCACCCACCGGTGCCCCGCGCCTGCTGATGATCATGGTTCCTCCTTGTCCGTGCGGTTGTCGGTAGCCGTAACCGACGGACGCCTCGCACGGTCACCAGCACGGGGCCAGGACGGTGAAGCCCACGGCCGGCGCAGGGCGCACGCAAAAGTCGGCCCTCGGGTCTTCCCGAGGGCCGACTTTCGAACGGCGTGGGCTCAGGCGTGCAGCCCCAGGTCACCGTGCACCGGCTTGGCCTCGTTCAGGGCGGCCGCCGCGTCCTTCGTCGTGTGCAGCAGCGGGCCGTCGCTGTCGGTGTCCTCCTGCTGCGACCACAGCTCGAAGGGGAGCGCGGTACGCAGACCGGTGTCGAGGCCGGTGGACGCCAGCTCGGTCTCCTGGGCGTGCGCGGGGGCGGCGGCGCCGGCGGCGATCAGGGATCCGGCAATGACGGCGGCAGCCTTCAGGGACTTCATCGTGTTCCTTTCTTCGGCGACGCGAGGTCACCGGAGGTCAGTCTGTCGCCGTGCCCAACGATCCCCGGCCGGAGCGGAAACCGGGGGACCGAAGATTGATAAGTCCTCATATGAGAACTCTGGGCTACCGGTCCCCGGTGGCGGACCGGCGGGAGACGTGCCGCGAGAGGCTCACGAGGCCGGCAGCAGCACCGCCGTCAGCGGGGTGAGCGGGGTGAGGGCGGTGATACCGGGGAACAGAGGGAGCGTGCCGGCGGACGCCGACGGTGACGGGGACGCGTCGGACGCCGTCGTCCGAGTGACCACGACCGACGTCTGGGAGGCGCTGTCGTTCAGCGCGTCGAGGAGCTCGTCCACCTCGGTCAGCACGTCGTCGAGCGAGGGAAGCTCCAGGTCGGCGTCCTCACCCTCGGGCAGAAGCAGGTCCAGCAGCTCGTCGAGGGCCTTCTGAACGGTGTCCAGCGGGTCGTCCGCGAGGTCGGCCTCGGGGGTGGCCGACGCAGATGCCGACGGCGCGGCCGATGCCGACGGCGTGGCCGTGGCGGCCGGAGCCTTGACGGCGCCCCTCGCGGGGCCCTGCGCGGCCTCCTCGTCCACGGCCTTCTGCGCGGCCTCCTCGTCCACGGCCTTCTTCGCGGCCTCGCCCAGTCTTCGGGCCTCGGCCGGGGGTAGTTGGCCGTTGTCCGCCGTGAGGACGGCGTTCAGCAGGTCGACGACCGGGGCGAGGTCGCCCTCGCGCGTGTCGAGGTGGCCTACCTGCACGAGCAGCGCGTCGGGCGACGTCGCACGGCTGTGCTCGCGAGCCGCGTCGGTCGCCATGGCGGTGGGGCCGGTGATCCCGGCCAGGAGGACGGCGCACAGTGCACCGAGCGCGATGCGCCGTGCGGGAAGAGCGCGCATGGGGGTTCCTTTCGAACGGAGGTCGGAGGTCGAAACCCACCGTGAATCCACCCCTCGCACCCCGCAAGCGATCAGGCGCCGTTCGCGGTACTACTTTCACCCTGCTGGCCCGGCATACCTGATGAGTCGTCACGTCGAGGCCGCCGAACGGGCCTTCACGGTTCCAACACATTCTTTGATATGCCCGACTTTCGGTGACTTCGCCCGCTTTATGACTAGAGTTGCGAACCGCCTGACGCACCTCGACAGGCATATGCACCGCACGCGTGCCGCTGCGTGCCACCACTCCCCTGTTCCGAAAGGGCACCGACGGTCATGCGCCATTCCCCTGGTCAGTGGCTCCGCCGTGCGACGGTGGGCGTCCTCGCCCTCGCCACGATGTGGACATCCGCCGGATCCCCGGCGGCCGCCGCGGCGGCCGCCGCGCCCGCGCCCGAGGCGGAGAGCCTCGCGTTCGCCCAGCGGTTCGCCGCACTCCAGCACGGTGGCATCGTGCGCGCGGCCAACTCCTCCATCAGCTGCCGCCCGAGTCAGTCCTCGTGCGAGGGCGTGCAGTCGGGCAGCGCCGGGGTCAACGGCGACTTCGACATGTTCTACATCGACGTCGACCGTGACCCGAACACCTACAACTCCTCCCGCGCGGAGGTCCGCCTGCCCGAGGGCTCCCAGGTGACGTACGCGCGCCTGTACTGGGGCGGCAACCTGCGCGTGGGCGAGCAGAAGCCGTCCGAGGACAACGGGCGGGTGCTGGTCGCCGAACCCGGCGGTGAGTACAAGGAGATCCTCGCGGACACGGTCGTCGGACACCGCGTGACCGACAACGTGGACGCCTTCCAGGCCTCGGCGGACGTGACGGGGCTGGTGCAGCAGAGCGGTCCGGGCATGTACACCGTGGCGCAGGTCAACGTGGCCGCCGGCCGGTCGGCGGCCGGGGCCTGGGGCGGCTGGACGCTGGTGGTGGCCTACGAGAACGTCGCGCAGCCGCTGCGGCACCTCGCGCTCTGGGACGGCTTCGTACCGCTGCGTTCCGAGGCGGCGGAACTCCGGCTGCGTGGCGCCCGCTTCCCCGCGGACGCAAAAGGCAGCGTGGGCCTGGTGGCCTACGACGGCGACCGCGGCAACAGCGGCGACTCGCTCACCGTGACCAGCGGATCCAGGTCCGGTTCCATTCCGCTCACCGGTCCCGGCAACTCCCGCGACGACGTCCTGAACTCCACCATCAGCGGGCCCGGGTCGAGTTCCGGGGCGCGTGTGCCGGCGTACGCCAACACCCTCGGCTACGACTCCGACGTGTTCGACCTCGCGGGAGGCCTGCCGCACGCCGGTGACGAGGCGACCTTCCGGCTCGCTTCCGCGCGGGACGGGGCGTGGGCCGGCGTGCTCTTCGCCGCGGTCGACGCCCGGCAGTGAACGCGCCCCTGCCGTCCAGAGCGTCTTCGTGAGCGAGGAAATCGTGCCCATGGTCCCGTCACCCGTCGGCCGCCGGCCGCGGGTCCTGCACCTCACCCAACCGGTGGACGGCGGGGTCGCACGCGTCGTGACCGATCTGGTCCGGGCACAGCTGGCGGACGGCCTGCACGTCACCGCCGCCTGCCCGGACAGCGCGCTCACCACCCGGCTGCGGGCACTCGGCGCGCACGTGCGGCACTGGCAGGCGACACGGTCGCCGGGTCCGTCGCTCGTGCGGGAGGTTCGGCAGCTCGCCCGGCTGATCGACGAGGTGCGCCCCGATCTGGTGCACGCGCACAGCGCGAAGGCCGGACTCGCCGGGCGGCTGGCGGTGCGCGGCCGGATCCCGACGGTCTTCCAGCCGCACGCCTGGTCGTTCGAGGCGGTCGGCGGGGCGACCGCGGCTGCCGCGCTCGTGTGGGAGCGGTGGGGGGCGCGCTGGGCCACGCGGACGGTGTGCGTGAGCGAGGCGGAACGCGCGACCGGCGTCGACGCCGGGATCACCGGCCGCTGGACGGTCGTCCCCAACGGCGTCGACCCCGAGCACTACCACCCGGCCGCCGCCGGCACCGTACGGGCGGGACTCGCACCGCTCGCCGGCGTCCGCCCGCAAACGCCGCTCG
This sequence comes from Streptomyces viridiviolaceus, assembly GCF_014650995.1. Taxonomy (GTDB): domain Bacteria; phylum Actinomycetota; class Actinomycetes; order Streptomycetales; family Streptomycetaceae; genus Streptomyces; species Streptomyces viridiviolaceus. The sequence goes on along the minus strand of NZ_BMWA01000003.1, from coordinate 326,558 downwards.
CGGTCTGCGTGGGGCGGCTGTGCCGGCAGAAGGGGCAGGACCTCCTGCTGCGGGCCTGGGACGCCGTCGTGGACAGGGTGCCCGACGCCCGTCTCGTCCTGGTCGGCGACGGGCCGGACCTCGCCCGGCTGCGCGAGGGCGCCCCCGGGTCCGTGCTGTTCGCGGGAGCCGTCGCCGACGCCGCGCTCTGGTACCAGGCCGCCGATCTCGTCGTCCTGCCGTCCCGCTGGGAGGGCATGGCGCTGGCCCCGCTGGAGGCGATGGCCTGCGGACGGCCGGTGGTGATCACGGACGTCGACGGCGCCCGCGAGAGCCTGCCGCCCTCACTCACCGACCGGTGCCTGGTCCGGCCGGAGGACCCGGGGGAGCTGGCCGAGGCCGTCGCCGCGCTGCTGCTCGACCCGCCGCTGCGCGAGTCCCTCGGCGACCGGGGGCGTCGGCACGTGCTCGCCCTCCACGACGTACGACACACCGCCGAGCAGGTCGCGGGCGTCTACCGCGACCTGCTCGGCACGTGGTCCGCCACGCAACGGACGCGCCCGTCCCGAGCGCCCGGGGCCGCCACGGCCCGCGGCGCTGAGCACGGTCAGCCGCTCGACACGGGCTGTGGCGCCGAGGCGGCCCGGACAACACAGCACGTCGAGCCCACCGAGCACAGGGAGTCCATCCACTCGTGACTGCCGAACGTACCGTGCCCTCCCCCGGCGTAACGCCACGGGACCACGGATTCTCACCCGTCTCCGTCATGCCGGCCCCCGGCACCGCCACCGGTGTCCGGCCACCCGTCCCCCGGCCCCCCGCGCGGCCGGCCTCCCCGGTCCCGCTGATCGCCGCGGACGGCGCCGCCGCCCTGCTGGGCGCACTGGCCCTGACCGGCACCCGGCAGCACCCGCTGCTCATCGCGCTGCTCGTCGTCGCGTCGCTGCTGCTGCGGCCGCGCGACGGCCGGCCGCCGGTACCGGGACTGCTGGAGGAACTGCCCGCCATGTGCGGCCGTATCGCCGTCTCCTGGCTGGCGGCCGCCGCGCTCTGGGCCGCGTACCGGCCGGAGCACGCGGTGTCCGCCGGAACCGTGCTGGCGGGCCTCGCCCTGCAGGCTGCGGCGGCCTGTGTGCTGCGCGCGGCCGTGCACGGGCGACGGCGTGCCGCCCTGCTGCGCCATCCGCGCGCCGCACTCGTCGTCGGCCCGGCGGCCACCGCACAGCGTGTGGCCGCCGCCATGCTGCGCCACCCGCGGTGCGGCGTGCGGCCGGTGGGTGTCGTCGCCGAGCAGCCGGACGGCACGGAGGGGATCCCGGTGCTGCGGACCGGCGAGGAGGTCGAGCGGGCGGTCATCCAGAACGGGGTGCGGGCGGTGCTCGCCGTCCACCCCTCGGCACACACCGAACACGGGCCGCTGCTGCGCACGCTGGCCGCCTCGGGCTGTGTGATCTGGGAGGTCGACGCCGACTGCCCGTCGTACACCACGGGGGAACGGCTGGCCGGCTTCTCCTGCCGGCGGCTGGACCTGTCCCCCGTGCGCGGCGGCGGCGCGGGCAAGCGGATGCTCGACATCCTCGTGTCGGGCACGCTGTTGCTGCTGGCCGGCCCGCTGCTGCTGGCGTGCGCGGCGGCACTGCGTCTCAGTGACGGTCCGGGCGTGGTGTTCCGGCAGGAGCGGATCGGCAGGGACGGCAAGCCGTTCACGCTGCTGAAGTTCCGTACCCACCGCCCCGTCGACGAGCACGAGTCGGCGACCCGGTGGAGCGTGGCCGACGAGAACGAGATGCGCCGCTTCTGCCGCATGCTGCGCCGCACCTCGCTCGACGAGCTGCTCCAGCTGTGGAACGTGCTCCGGGGCGACATGAGCCTGGTCGGCCCGCGCCCCGAACGCCCCTACTTCGTGTCGCAGTTCAGCCAGACCTACCCCGGTTACGCGGCCCGTCACCGCATGCGGACCGGCATCACCGGTCTCGCCCAGGTCCACGGGCTGCGCGGTGACACCTCGATCGAGGACCGCTGCCGCTTCGACAACGCCTACATCGACGACTGGTCGCTGTGGCAGGACATCTGCATCCTCCTGCGCACCGCGGCCACGCTGGTACGTCCGACGGGGAGCTGACAGACGTGAGCCACGCTCTCGCCCCGCTGCCGCGGCGGGCCGCCGCGCTGGTGCCGGTCCTGCCGCTGGTGGCGGTGCCCGTCCTGCTGGCCCTGCCGCTGACGGGGGACGGCGCGGGACCCGCGGACGTGGTCTCCGGGCTGGTGGTGGGCTACTGCGTGATCCGTGTCCTGCGCGAACGGCGGCGCCCGCTGTCGCCCGCGGCGGCCCTGGTGCTGGGCCTGCCGGTCGTCGGGATCGCGCTCGCCGCGCTGGGAGCGTCCTCGCCCCAGGCCGGGCTCGCCGGCATGGGCCGTTATTTGCAGATCTTCGTGCTCGTCCCGGCCGCGGTGCTGATCCTGCTCCGCGACCGGGCCGGCTTCCGTGTGCTGGCCTGGTCGTTCGTGGGCCTCGCGCTGTGGCAGGGGGCCGTCGGCGTGCACCAGTACGCCACCGGCACCGGCGCCTCCTACCAGGGCGAGGGCATCCGGGCGGTCGGCACCTTCGGGGCCGGGGACGTGATGGGCATGGCGACGGTGGTGTCCCTCGGCCTGGTGTGCGCGGCCGGGATCGCGCTGGGCCGGGCGCCCGTACGGCAGCGGCTGGCCGCCGCGGTGTGCGCCGCGGTGCTGCTGCTGCCGCTGGCGCTCTCCTTCAGCCGGGGCGCCTGGATCGCGACCGCCCTGACGTGCGCCGCGCAACTGGCCATGGCCGGGCTGCGCCGCGCGCTGAAGGTGGCCGCCGCGGTGGCCGCCGCCGGGGTGATCCTGATGGGCGGGTTCGGCGTCGGCACTGCGGCGCTGCAGGAACGGATCGACAGCATCGCGCAGGTCACCGACGCGCCCGACCAGTCCGTCGTCGACCGGTACACCCTGTGGGCGTCGGCCACCGGCATGTGGCGGGAGCACCCGCTGACCGGCGTGGGCCTGAAGAACTTTCCCGAGTACCGTGACGCGCACGCCACGGTGGCCCTGTCGTCGGGCAGCGACATCGAGGGCGCCGGAGCGGAGTACCACAAGCAGGCGCTGCTGTCGCCGCACAGCATGTACTTGCTGGTGCTGAGCGAGCAGGGCCTGATCGGTCTGGTCACGCTCGTCGGGAGCTGGCTGGCGCTGCTGGTGTGCGGTGCCCGGCGGCTGCTGCTCGTCCGCCGCCGCGGACCGGGCCTCGACTGCGGGCTCGTCGCCTGCGGGCTGCTGGTCTGGCTCCTGACCGACTTCGTGTACGGGGACATCGGCGGCCCCTCGACCGTGCTGACCGCCATGGCCCTCGGGCTCGCGGCGTGGTGGGCGCTGGCCTGCGGCGAGCCGGAGGCCAGGCCTCGGGACGCTGCCGGGGAGCGCGTCGGGGAGGCAGTGGCGCGATGACGGTGGTGCCTTCACAGACGCCCGGCCCCGAGGCCGACGGGGCGGCGACCGTCCCCGCGGCACGTGCGGCCGCCCCGGCCGGGGCGGGCACCGACCCGGGCTCGGCCTCGGCCTCGGTCTCACGGAAGTTCCTCGCCCGGGCCACGCTCGTCACGGCCTCGCTGTCCATCGCCGGCTCGCTGCTCGGCCTGGTCCGCGACCAGTCACTGGCCCGGCTGTTCGGGGCCGGGAGCGACACGGACGCCTTCCTCGTCGCGTGGACCGTGCCGGAGCTGGCCGCCACGCTGCTGATCGAGGACGGGCTGGCCCTGGTGCTGATCCCGGCGTTCAGCCTGGCGCTGGCCCGCCGCGCCCGCGGTGCCCCGGGGGACCCGGTCCGTGCGCTGGTCGCCGCCACCCTGCCCCGTCTGTGCCTCGCCTTCGCCGCGGTGGCCGCACTGGTCGCCGGCACGGCCCCCTACGTGGTCCAGGTCCTGGCACCCGGGCTGCCCGACCCCCGCCTCGCCGTCGACTGCACCCGGCTCACCGCGATCAGCCTGCTGGCCTTCGGACTCGCCGGGTACTGCAGCGCCGCTCTGCGGGCACACCGCCGGTTCTTCGCGCCCGCGGCGATCTACGTCGCCTACAACACCGGCATCGTCGCCGCGATGTTCCTGCTCGGCGGCCGGTGGGGCGTGCGGTCCGCGGCGGTCGGGGTCGCGGTGGGCGGCTGCCTGATGGTGGCGGTGCAACTGCCGTCCCTGTGGCGGCAGCTGACGTCGCCCGCGCCGGCCGCCGACGGTCCCGGGGCCGGGTCCGGCGTCGAGGAGCGGCCGATGCGGCTCGCCCTGGTCGCCGCCGTACTCCTGTTCGCCCTGTGCCGGCAGTCGCAGGTCCTCGTCGAACGCTTCCTCGCCTCCTCCCTGCCGTCCGGGGCCATCTCCCACCTGAACTACGCGCAGAAGGTGGCGCAGATCCCGATGACGCTGTCGCTGATGGTGTGCACCGTCACCTTCCCCGTGGTGGCGCGGGCGCTCGCCGACGGCGACACCGAACGTGCCCGCAGCCGGGTGGAGCGGGACCTGGTGCTGGCCTCCTGCGTGGTCCTGCTGGGCATGTCTGCGGTGATCGCCTGCGCCCCGCAGATGATCGAACTGCTCTTCCAGCGCGGCGCGTTCACCGCGGACGACACCGTGGCGACGGCCGACGTCATGCGCGTGTACGCCCTCGGGCTGCTGGGCCAGACCCTGGTGGGCGCGCTGGTCCGCTCGTACTTCTCGGCAGGCCGGCCCAGCTGGTACCCCGTCGGCGTGATGGCCGCGGGCATCGCCGTGACGTCCTTGATCGGCGCCGTGACCGTGCGGCCCTGGGGGGTGGCGGGGATCGCCGCGGCCAACGCCTTCGGCATCACCGCCACCGCCGCCCTGCTGCTCGCCGGCCTGCGCACCTCCCGTGGCGCCGGACCGAACAGTGTCACCGTCCGCGTCCGGCAGGTCCTGGCCGAGCTGAGCAGGCCCGTGCTCGCCACGATCGCCGCCACCGTCGCCGGGGCGTTCGTGGCGAGCCGGCTCCAGTCCCCGGTGGCGGGCCTGGCGGCGGGCTGTCTGACCGTGACCGCCGTCTTCGTCCTGCTCGCCTGGGCCCTGGGCGCCCAGGGATTCCCGTCCGCACTGCGCTCCGTACGCACCGTCAAACGAAGGCTCACCCATGGCCGCTTCCGTTGATTCCGTCGAGACCGGCAGACTCCCCGCCCCACGCCCCGGCCCGCTGCCGTGGGTGGCGATGTACCACTCGGTGGGCGACTGCTCGGACGATCCGTACCGCATCACCGTCACGCCGGAACGGCTCGGCAGGCAGCTGGCCTGGCTGCGCAGGCGCGGGCTGCGCGGCGTGTCCGTGGCCGACCTGCTCGCCGCCCGCGCCCGGGGCGAGGGGCGGGGCCTGGTCGGGCTCACCTTCGACGACGGGTACGCCGACTTCCTCACCCACGCCCTGCCGCTGCTGCGCCGCTGGAACTGCGGCGCCACCCTCTTCGTCCTGCCCGGACGGCTCGGCGGCGTCAACGCCTGGGACCCGCTCGGGCCGCGCAAGCCGCTGCTGACCGCGGACGGCATCCGGCAGGCGGCCGCCGAGGGGGTGGAGATCGGCTCGCACGGACTGACGCACGTCGACCTCACCCGGGCGGACGACGTCACCCTCAAGGCCGAGGTCGTCGAGAGCCAGGCCCTGCTCACGGAGCTGACCGGCACCCGCGTCGACGGCTTCTGCTACCCGTACGGCACCGTCGACGCCCGTGCCGTCGAGGCCGTACGGGAGGCGGGATACACCTATGCCTGCGCCATCGACCCCGGCCCGCTGACCGGTCCGCACGCCCTGCCGCGCGTCCACGTCGGTCAGAACGACACGACGTGGCGGCTGTTCCTCAAGCACCGTCTGCACCGGCTGCGCCGGCGCCCGGTGGAAGGGCTGTGAGATGAGAGCCCTGCACATCATCACCGGCCTCGGCGTCGGCGGGGCCGAGCAGCAACTGCGCCTGCTGCTGCGCCATCTGCCGGTCGACTGCGACGTCGTCACGCTCACCAACCCGGGCGCGGTCGCCGAGGGCCTCACCGCCGACGGCGTCCGCGTCGTGCATCTCGGCATGGGCGGCAACCGCGACCTGACCGCGCTGCCCCAACTGGTCCGGGTGATCCGCGCCGGCGGCTACGACCTGGTGCACACGCACCTGTACCGGGCCTGCGTCTACGGCCGGCTCGCCGCGCGCATCGCCGGCGTACGCGCCGTCGTCGCCACCGAACACTCCCTGGGCGACTCGCAGATGGAGGGCCGCAGCCTGACGCCGGGGGTCCGCGCGCTGTACCTCGCCAGCGAGCGCCTCGGCTCGGCGACGGTCGCCGTCTCCTCGGCGGTGGCGGACCGCCTCAAACGGTGGGGGGTGCCCGCGCCCCGCATCGAGGTCGTCCCGAACGGCATCGACCTGGACCGCTTCCGCTTCGACCCGGAGCGGCGCGAGCGCACCCGGCGCCGCCTCGGCCTGCCGGAGGGGGCGTTCGTCGTCGGCGGCGTCGGCCGGCTCGCCCCCGGCAAGCGTTTCGACGTCCTGATCCACGCGCTCGCCCGGCTCGGGGACGACCACTGGCTGCTGCTGGTGGGCGGCGGACCCGAGGAACACCTCCTGCGGCGCACGGCCCACGAGGCCGGTGTGGCGGGCCGCGTCCTGTTCACCGGCGAACGTCCCTACGTCCCCGACGGCTCCCCGGGACCCGACCTTCCCTCCCTCACCTCGGCGATGGACCTGTTCGCGTCCCCTTCCGCGGAGGAGGCCTTCGGCCTGGCCGTCGTGGAGGCGCTGGCATCGGGCCTGCCCGTGCTCTACGCCTCCTGCCCGGCGATCGAGGACCTGCCGCCGGCGGCCACCGTCGGCGCCCGCCGGGTCCGCGGCGGGCCCGAGGCCTACGCCCGGGCGATCACCGAGGTGCGCGCGGCGGGCGCCCGGCCGCGCACGGCCCCGGAGGTCGCGCACCGCTACAGCATCACCCGGAGCACGGCCCGCCTCATGGACGTGTACGCGGCCGCCGTCTCCCGTTCGTCGTCATCCTTCTCACCCCTCGGAGCAAGCCCGTCATGACCGACACTCCGACCCGTCAGCGCCTGAAGTACCTGGCTCGTGACAGGAGGCTGCCGTCCTGGTCCGCGCTCGCGGCCGGCGCCCTCGTCGGCGGCCTGGCCGGTGGCGCGTACGGGCTGCTCACACCCGTGACCTACACGGCCACCAGTTACGTCGTCGCCGTACCGACCTCGAAGTCCACCCCGGAGGCCGCCCGCGGTTTCGCGCAGGCGTACGGCCGGGTGGCCACGCAGCTCGCGGTGCTCGGGGACGCGCAGGTGTGGGCGGGCGTGCCGGTGCGCACGCTGCGGGACCGAGTGCGCGCGGCGACCTCGCCGGACGCTCCGATGGTCGCCGTCTCGGCCACCTCCTCGCGGCCCGGCCTCGCCGTCGACATGGCCAACGCGGTCTCCCGCGCCCTGACGCAGCACGCGGACCACACCAAGGACAGCACCCAGGTCCGCCTGGTGCAGTTCTCGCGTGCGGTGAAGCCGAGCGAGCCGACGTCCGCGTCACCGGCGGTGACCACCGCCGTGGGCGCGAGCGCGGGCGGGCTGCTGGGCGGCCTGGCCCTGCTGGCACGGCCGAGACGGGCCGGCCGGAACGACGGCCCCGCCCCCGCGCCCTCGGTCCCCAATCCGGCCGTCGCCGCCGATGTGCACGGAAAGCAATGACGCCGATGAACCCGACCGGACACGCCGCCCGCCGGCACGCGGTGGCCGCATCGGCCCGGGCCGGGGAGCGGGAGCACGGACGGTCCCCGGCCGTGGCGGCGCCCGGTACGGGCCGGCCGCCACCGGCCGGGTCGACGGGAGCGCTAGTCGTCGCGCGACCACCAGTCGAAGCGGAGGCAGAGCTTGCCTCCGAGCCAGTACTCCACCCAGCTGCCCAGGTCCAGCGGCGAGCAGCCCGCCGGGGGCAGCGGTGCGGTGGGGGTGGGTGTCGGGGTGGGGGTGGGGGCGGGGGCCGTCTCGTCGGTACGGCCGAAGAGGGCGGACCGGTAGACGCGCGACGAGCGCGGGTTGGCCCCGCACTGCCACACACCGTGCGGGCAGTAGTCGGTCAGCGTGTTGTAGAGCGGCTTGTGCTCGTCGAACCACGCGAGCATGCCCCGCATGTACTCGGGATTGTCGCCGTTACGGAAAAGCCCCCACTCGGGATAGGAAATGGGTTTGCCGTGGGCCTTCGCGAAATCCACATGGCCCTGAAGCCCGTAGGGCTCCTTCACCTGCTGGTCGAAGGACATCCCGGCCGGCTGGTCGTAGGCGTCCATGCCGATGACGTCGACGGTGTCGTCCCCCGGGTAGCACTGTGTCCACGGAACGGCGTCCCGGCCACGGCTCGGCGTGAAGTCGAAACGGAACTTCTGGCCCGGCACCGAACGCATGGTGGTGACGATCCGGTTCCAGTACTTCTTCCAGGACTGAGGGTCCGGCCCGCACCGGTGGGTGTACGTGATGCCGTTCATCTCCCAGCCGAGCACCAGGACCGTGTCCGGCACCTTCAGCCGGACCAGTCGCTCGGCCAGGGCACGGAAGTGGTGGTCGAACTCCCCGGCCGCACCCCGCCGCAGCAGCCGCCGGACCTCGTCGTCGGGGACGCCCTCCTCGTTGCGCTCCTGCAGGGGAACGTTGAGGACGAGCATCCGGTCGTCCTTCTCGTTGCGCCAGCGCGCCCACGCCTCGAGGAAGTGGATGTCGCCCTCGATGTCGCTCCAGCGGTTGCCGGGCAGGTAGGTGTGGCCGACACGGAGCTCGGCACCGCCCAGCCAGCGGCTGAGCTGCGCCATGCGCGCCACGCCACGCTGGTCGGAGCTGAGGAAGGCGCCGAAGGCCGGGACCTCCTTCCCCGGGACCGGGACGGCCGCCGGGGGCTTCTCCGGCCCGGGGGCCGGGGGCGGTCCGGCGAGGGCCGCGGTCGGGGTCGGCGCCGGAACGCCCGGATCGGCGGCTCGCACCACCCCCACCCCCGCCGCGGGAACGGCCGCCACGGCGGCCGACGCGGCGACCGCCGCCGCGCCCACGGCCAGCCTGCGAATCCGCGTCCGCTTGTGCTGTGGAGCCATGCCTGCTCCTTCCTTCCCTCTAGCTCTCGTCCGACTTCGGCCTCAGTTCTCACTATTGACGAACCGTCATATGAAGTCAGGCACACGAAATCCCCCGGCGCCAGTGCACTTGGGGCTTTCGAGTACCGGACTCGCCCATGCGGGTGAGTCGCACCAAAAGAAAGAGAGAATTCGTGTCGCTGCTCGACACCCGCTTCCCCGCAGTAGTGCTGCGGGTCGACCGGAATCCCTTTCACCACGGAACGCTGGGCGCCGTGCGTTCACTCGGCAGGGCGGGAGTGGAAGTGCATGTCGTCGCCGACGCGGCGGAAAGCCCTGTCCACCGGTCGCGTTACGTACGCCGGATGCATCCCCCGCCGCACCCGGGAGCGTCCGCGGACGACATCGTGGCCGTACTGCGCCGGGTGGCCGGCCACTTCACGTCTCCCGCCGTCCTGGTCCCGATGGACGACGCGAGCGCCATCGCCGTGGCCCGCATGCGGGACGCCCTCGCTCCCTTCTACCTGCTGCCGGCGATGCCGGGGGCACTGGCGGAACGCGTCGCCGACAAGGCGGAACTGGCCGAGGTGTGCGCCTCCGCGGACGTTCCGCACCCGGTGACGCTGGTCCCGGACAGCCCGGAGCGGGCGGCGGCCGACGTGCGGCGGCTCGGACTGCCGGTGGTGGCGAAGTGGAGCCGGCCCTGGCTGCTGCCGGCCGGCAGCGGGCTGCGCAGCACGTCTCTGGTGCGGTCCGCGCAGCAGGCCCGGGAGCTGTACCTGCGCACCGAGGAGGCGGGCAGCCGGCTGCTGCTGCAGGCGTACCTGCCGCCGGGGCCGGACCGCGACTGGTTCTTCCACGGTTACGCCGACCGCTCGGGCGCCGTGCGCGCGGGCGGGCCGGGCCGCAAGCAGCTGTCCTGGCCGCGCGGAGCGGGACTGACCGCGGTGGGCCGCTGGACGCCCGAGCCGCGGGTGCGGGAGCTGGCCGAGCGGCTGACCGGCGAGCTGGGCTACCGGGGCATCTTCGACCTCGACTTCCGCCGCTGCGGCACGACGGGCCGCTACCACCTCCTCGACTTCAACCCGCGGCCCGGCGCCCAGTTCCGGCTGTTCGCCGACAGCGCCGGACTCGACGTCGTACGCGCTCTGCACCTGGACCTGACGGACCGTCCGCTGCCGGACGGTGCCCCGCTGGCCGGGCGGACCTTCGTGGTGGAGAACTACGCGCCGCTCGCCGCGCTGCGTCCGGCGCGCGACGGACGCGAACTGGCCTGGTACGCCCGGGACGACCCCGATCCCGGACGGGCGATGTGGGCCCTGTGGTGCCGCCATGTCACCGGCCGGGTGCGACAGCGGCTCGGCGCGGCCACGGCGCCACCGCCGGCACCGACGGCACACCTGATCCCCAGGGCGGCCTCGCCCTCCCTGACCGACAACGAGAAAGCGAGCAGCTGATGATGTACGACCTTCTGGTGGTGGGCGCGGGTCCGTACGGTCTGTCGATCGCGTCCCACGCCGCGGCCGCCGGTCTGAACCTGCGGGTGTTCGGCCGGCCCATGGCGTCCTGGCGTGACCACATGCCCGGCGGCATGTTCCTGAAGTCGGAGCCCTGGGCGTCCAACCTCTCCGACCCGCAGGGGCGTTGGCGTCTGGACGCGTACTGCGCGGAGCAGGGGCTGCCGGCACGCCACGCGCACCCGATCCCCGTGGAGGCCTTCGCGCAGTACGGCCTGTGGTTCGCGCGTCACGCCGTGCCGGAGGTGGACGAACGCATGGTGACCCGGGTGGCGTCGGGCCCCGGCGGGTTCACCGCGGTCGTCGAGGACGGTGAGGTGGTGCACGCGCGGACGGTGGCGCTGGCCGTGGGCGTGATGCCGTTCATCGAGGTACCGCCCGCACTGCGCGGGCTGCACCCCTCGCTGGTGACGCACAGCAGCCACCACAGCGACCTCGCACCCTTCCGCGGCAAGGACGTCACGGTGATCGGCGGCGGTCAGGCGGCGCTGGAGACCGCGGCGCTCCTCGCCGAACAGGGCACGCGGGTACGGGTGCTGGCGCGGGCGGAACAGCTGCGGTGGAACGACGTGCCGCCGCCCTGGGAGCGCCCGTGGTGGCAGTCGGTCCGTTCCCCGCACAGCGGACTGGGTCCGGGCTGGCGGAACTGGTTCTACTCCGAGCGTCCCGGTGTCTTCCGGCGTCTGCCTCAGTCGACCCGGGCTCGGATCGCGGCCACGGCCCTCGGACCGGCGGGCGCGTGGTGGGTGCGGGACCGGGTGGAGCGTGCGGTGGAGCTGCTGCCGGGCCACGAGGTCACCGCGGCCTGCGCGGTACCGGGCGGCGTACGGCTGGACATGGCGGACCGGGCGGGTGCCGTGCGCACCCTGGAGACCGAGCACGTCATCGCCGCCACGGGGTTCCGGCCGCGCTGCGACCGGATGGGAATGCTCGCCGCCGAGCTGTGCGGCACGCTGGCGGTCCTGCCCGACGGCTCCCCGGCGACCGGGCGGGACTTCGAGTCGTCCCAGCCCGGGCTGTTCCTCGCGGGCCTGGTGACGGCCTCCGGTTTCGGCCCGGCCATGCGGTTCGTCCACGGCGCGACGTTCACGGCGGCGACCCTCGTCCAAGGGGTGCGCCGCCGGCTCAGGTTGACGCCGGCGCGCGCGACGGTCCCCGTGCCGGGAACCGGCAGCCGCAGCGGGTCCCCGTCGCCGGTGAGCCACTGACCAAGGCCGTCTGCGGGCCGCTGACGCGACTCGACGCGTCAGCGGCCCGCAGACGGCGACACGCCCCCGGACCGGCTCGGCCACCTCGTACGGTGGCTCGCGTCGGCCCGGGGGCGTGCGCGGGTGCGGCGGGCGCGGGTGCCGGGCGGGCTCCGTCCGGCACCCGGGAGCGGCTACTGGCGCGCGGCGGTACGGCCGCGGCGGTACAGCATCGCCCCGCCCGTGAGCAGCGCGGCACCGGCGACCGAGGCCACCAGCATGCCCTCGCTGCCGGTCTCGGCGAGCTGGGGCACCAGGCCGGGCTCCTCGACGCCGACCGAGGGCGGCGTCTCGACGACGCGGGTCGGAGGGGCAGGGGTGGTGGACGGAGGCGTCTCGCAGTCGTCGCAGGACGCCGGAGGCGTGACCTCGTCGGTGCCGTACTCGGGCGCGTAGGTGTTGCCGCAGGAGTTGCCGTAGGCGTCGTCGAGCACCGCGACCACGTCGATGGTGTTGCCGCAGACGTTCACGGGCACGCCGAGCGGCGCCTGGATGTTGTTCCCGGACAGCAGGCCGTAGGCCTCCTCGCTGGTGGCCACCGCCTCGCTGCCGGCGGTGGAGGAGGTGCCGGACGAGGCAGCGGACGACTGGTCACCGTACGAGGTGTTGCCGCACGAGTTGCCGGTCGCCGAATTGAGGGCCGCCAGTACGTCGACGGTGTTGCCGCAGACGTTCACCGGCACGCTGAGCGGCGCCTGGATGTTGTTCCCGGACACCAGGCCGGAAGCGTCCTCGGTGGTGCCCACCGCGCGGCTGCCGCCGGCGGAACTGCCGGTGGAGGAGCTGCCGGTGGAGGCGGCACCGGACGAGGACGCGGACGACTGGTCACCGTTCGAGGTGTTGCCGCACGCGTTGCCGGTCGCCGAATTGAGGGCCGCGGCCGCACCGATGGTGTTGCCGCACACGTTCACCGGCACCTCGATCGGCGCCTGGATGTTGTTCCCGGACAGCAGACCGGAAGAATCCTCGGTGGCTCCCACCGCGATCGAGTCGGCGAGTGCGGGGGTTCCGGACAGGGACAGAATGCCCGTGGCGGCAGCCGCCGCGAACACTCCCCTGCTCAGGGTCTGTCGCAATGTGCTTATCTTCCTGCTTGAAGAACTGGGAAAGCCGGCCTTGGTACGGAGATCGACGTCCAAGGCCGGCCCTGGCTTGACCGGGCGGCTGGTGCGGGCGTCCCTCGGCAATGGCTCCAGTCGCCCGTCCGCCTTGCGTCGCTACGTGTTCGCCCTTCGGATCACAGGCGGGAATTCCTGCGGGAAAGGCCCGTGGACCGCGGACTGAGCAGGCGACGGTGCAAGCGCCGTGAAAGCGGCCGCCGCCGGCATACCGCCGACAGAAGCTGCGGCCGCCTCGGCGGCCAATGCCTTCTTGAGCACTGCGCGTTCCTTTCTCGTGGCGTCGCATGCCCTACGGCATCATCAACCCGGCGCGTGAGAAACGGTTGCGCAGATTCACCCGGTTGGACCGATCGGCTTTTGGAAAAACGCGGAAAGGCCCGGCCCCGGTTCGGCGCTCAGGACACCACGTCCTTGCGGGCGAAACCGCGGAAGGCCAGCGCGAACAGCACGAGCGCGTACGTCACGGAAATGGCGGTGCCCTGAATCATTCCCGACCACTCGGGGCGCGGCTGCACGGCGTCCGCCCAGGCGAACTGCCAGTGCGCCGGCAGGAAGTCGCGCCAGTGGCCGAGGGCGGTCACGGCGTCCAGGACGTTGCCGACGATGGTCAGGCCGACCGCGCCGCCGACCGCACCGAGCGGGGCGTCGGTCTTCGTGGACAGCCAGAAGGCGAGTGAGGCGGTGACCAGCTGGGAGACGAAGATGTACGCCACGACCACCACCAGGCGCTGCGCCGCCGTCCCAGGGGCGAGCGAGCCGCCGGTGGGGATCGCCAGCGGTCCCCAGCCGTAGGCCACCGTGCCGACGGCGAGGGCCACCAGCGGCAGCAGCACCATCGCCGCCAGGCTGAGGCCGAGGCCGACGACGAGCTTGGACGCGAGCAGCCGGGCACGCGGCACCGGGGCTGCGAGCAGATAGCGCAGGGAGGACCAGCCGGCCTCCGAGGCGACGGTGTCCCCGCAGAACAGGGCGACGGGGATGACGAGCAGGAAGCCCGCCGAGACGAACAGGCTGACGGCGGCGAAGTTGGCGCCGGAGGCGGTGGCCGTGTCCATCAGCGTGATCCGGTCGTCGGGGCCGTCCGGCTCGCCGCCGATGGCGAAGGCGACCAGGAGGACGAACGGCAGGACGGCGAGGATCGCGCCCATCACCAGCGTGCGGCGCCGCTTGAGCTGACGGACCAGCTCCACCCGCAGGGGCAGGGTGTGGCCCGGCCGGTAGCCGGAGGCGGCCTCGACGGACTCGGCGCGCCCGGGCTGCCCAGGCTGCCCCGCCTGCTCGGTTCGCTCGGTGAGCGTGCTCATGCGGAACCTCCGATCAGAGTGAGGAAGGCGTCCTCCAGGCGGCGGTGCGGGCCCACCGAGGACACCGGCACCTCCAGCCGCACCAGCTCCGCGACCAGGCGGGGAGCGGTGCCGTCGGCGTCGAGCCGGACCAGGAGCCCGTCGTCGGTGCGGACGGCCGAGACGACGCCCGGCAGGGCGGCGACCTTCTCGGCGACGGGCTCCTCCACCGGCACGGCGGTGCCGACGAGGAGGGTGTCGCCGGAGCCGACGATCTCGCCGACCGGGCCCGCCTGGACGAGCCTGCCGCGGTCCATGACCACCAGGTGGGTGCAGGACTGCTCGACCTCGGAGAGGAGATGGCTGGAGACGATGACGGTGCGGCCGCCGGCGGCGTACCGGATCATCACCTCGCGCATCTCGCGGATCTGCGGCGGGTCGAGTCCGTTCGTCGGCTCGTCCAGGATGAGCAGGTCCGGCAGGCCCAGCATGGCCTGGGCGAGGGCGAGGCGCTGGCGCATGCCCTGCGAGTAGGTGCGGACCGCGCGGGCCAGCGCGTCGCCCAGGTCGGCGATCTCCAGGGCCTCGTCGAGGTGCGCGTCCTCGGGCGGGCGGCCGGTCGCCCGCCAGTACAGCTCCAGGTTCTCCCGGCCGGACAGGTGCGGCAGGAAGCCAGCGCCCTCGACGAACGCGCCGACCCGCGACAGCACCGGGGCGCCCGGCCGGACGGCGTGGCCGAAGACGCGGATCTCGCCGGCGTCCGGCTTGATCAGGCCCATCAGCATGCGCAGGGTGGTCGTCTTGCCCGCGCCGTTGGGTCCGAGCAGGCCGAGGACCTGGCCCTTCTCCACCCGGAAGGACAGCTCCCGCACCGCGTACCGGTCCGCCGACCCGGCGTACCGCTTGCCGAGGCCGGTGATCTCCAGGGGCACGCCGGCCAGCTCCGGGTCCGGGGCCGGGGTGGTGGTGCGGCGGCGACCGGTGAGCAGCAGGGCCGCCGCGATCACGGCGCCCGCGAGCGGCAGCCACCACACCCACGCGGGCAGCGGGGCGGCGGCGGTCGTCACGTCGGGTGCCGTCGGCACCTCGAGGCCGCCCCGGAGGGAGACGGTGTACGTCGCGGACGCCGCCGGGGAGGCGTAGCCGAGGTCGGTGGAGGCGAGGACCAGGCGGAGCCGGTGCCCCTTCTCGACCTCGTGGTCGATGGCCGGGAGGGTGATCGTCACGTCCTGGCCGGCCTTCGCGCCCTCGACGCGGACGGGCGCCACCAGCTGGGCGGGCAGCAGCTGACCGGTGCCGTCGGGGCCGACGTCGTACACCTTCCCGAACAGAACGGCGTCGTCGCCGGTGGACCGGACGTGGACGGTCACCGTGGGCGATCCGGTGATGCGCAGGTCGTCGCGCACGGGGGCGGACTCGAACCGGGCGTACTGGCCGGGGAAGTCGAGCGACACCCCGAGGCCCAGCGAGGACAGCTGGGCCAGCCCGCCGGAGCCGCCGAGTCCGGGCAGGGCGGAGACGGCGGGCGGGTTGGCGCCGGCGGGGTTGTCGAAGGTCTGCTCGCGACCGCTGAGGGCGATCGTCCGCCGCCCGTTCCCCAGGCCCGGGTACCGGTCCGCGCTCGCGCCCCTCAACTGGGCCCGGCCGTCGGTGGAGTCGACGCCTCCGGTGCGGGTGACCCGGAAGGCCGGGCCGGTGTCGGCGCCCTTGTCGTCCTTGAGGTAGCGGTCGAACCACTGCCGTACGCGGCCCTGGACGCGGTCGGTCTCCATGTCCCCGCCGTCGTGCCCGCCGGCGATCCAGTCGACGTCCACGGGGGCGCCGTTCGCACGGATCGCCTTCGCCGCCGCGTCGGCGTGGCCGAGCGGGAAGAGGGAGTCGGTCTGGCCCTGCACCAGCAGGGTGGGCACCTTGATGCGGTCGCCGACCGCGGACGGCGAGCGGGCCTGGAGCAGCGAGCGGGCCTCGGGGTCCGGCCGCCCCGATTCGGCGACCCGGTCGTACATCCGGCACAGCCGGTCCTCGAACCTCTCGCAGCCGCCGCCGGAGTTGACGAAGATGCCTGCCCACAGCTTCTTGAACACGCCGTTCGGGAACAGGGCGTCCGCGAGGTTCCAGTAGGTGATCGCCGGGGCGACGGCGTCCACCCGGTCGTCGTACCCGGCGGCCAGCAGCGCGACCGCGCCGCCGTACGAGGCGCCGGCCACGCCCACGCGCGGGTCGCCCTTTCCGTCCAGCCGCACCTGCGGCTGCTTCGCCAGCCAGTCCAGCAGCCGCGAGACGTCGGCGACCTCGCCGTCCGGGTCGTTGAGCCCGATCTTCCCGGTGGACCGGCCGAAGCCGCGCGCCGACCAGGTGAGCACCGCGTACCCGTCCCGGGCCAGGCTTTCCGCCTGCTCCCGGACGTCGGCCTTGCTGCCGCCGAAGCCGTGCGCCAGCAGGACGGCTGGGCGGCGGCCCGCGGGGCCCGCCGTGAAGTACGAGGTGTCCAGGCGTACCCCGCCGTCCATGGCCATGACCCGGTCGGTGCGGCGCACCGGCGGCGCGTCGTCGTCGGCGACGGCCGTCCACGTACCGGCACCGGCGAGCACGACGACGGCGGCCGCGGCGGCCAGCAGCCGGCGCGGCCCCCGCAGCAGCCCTCGCACTCGGGGCAGTCGAAGATCCATGCGCCCAACGGTACGGGCCGCCACGGACAACCGGGGCAGCCCCGGGGCTGAACCCCCGCACCTCCCACAGGCGTACGGGCCGGCCACCGCGTACCGCGGCCGTGGTACGCGGCGGCCGGCCGGGACCGTCAGGCCCGGGCGTCCTCGGGGATCGAGACCAGCCAGCGCGTGTCGCGGCGGGGGCGGAGGTACAGGGCCCAGTAGAGCGTGGCGACGGCGGTGATGCCGCCGGTCCACAGCAGGTACTCGGTCTCCTGCTGGGAGAGCACGTAGGCGAGCACCGCGATCAGCAGGACGGGCATCACGGGCCACAGGGGCATGCGCCATGCGGGCGTGTGGCGGTGGGCGCCTCGGCGGGCGAGGAGGGCGGCGACGGCGACGAGGAGGTACATGCCGGTGACGGAGACGCCGGTGACGCCGTACAGGGTGTCCAGGTTCACGAAGCACAGCACGGCGCCGGGCACGCCGACGGCGAGCGTGGAGACCCAGGGGGAGCCGAACCGGCCGAGCTTGGCGAAGACGTTGTTCACCGGCTCGGGCCAGGCCTTGTCGCGGGCGGAGGCGAACAGCACGCGCGAGTTCTGGATGACCATGACGATGCCGGCGTTGATGATCGCGAGGGCCACACAGAGGCTGACGAAGGTGCCGACGGCGGAGTTGGACCAGGCGGTGACCATGGCGCCGATGTCGCCGCCGGTCAGCTCCGTCAGGTCGGAGGCGCCGAGCGTGATGGCGACGACCGGGACCAGGATGATCACGGCGGAGATGCCGAGGGTGGCCAGGACCGTGCGGGCGACGTTGCGCCGCGGGTTCTCCAGTTCCTCGGAGAGGTAGACGGCGGTGGAGAAGCCCTGGGTGACGAAGAGGGCGATGGCGAGTCCGGAGACGACCAGCATGGCCGTCACGGTGTCGGTGTGGCCGTCCGCGCCGGCCACCTCCATCGAGGCGAGGCTGCCGAGGCCGCGCTCGCCGTGGGCGAAGCCCAGCACCGCGACGACGGCGGCGGCGATGACCTCCAGGACCAGGAAGACGCCGGTGATCCAGGCGTTGGCGCGCAGGTCGAGCAGGCCGGCGAGGGTGGCGAGCAGCATGACGCCGGCGCCCGCGACGGACGGGTCGAGGTGGACGATCGGGGCGAGGTAGTCGGCGGTGCCCATCGCGATCACCGGCGGGACGATCATGACGACGAGCAGGGAGAGCACGAAGACCAGCCAGCCCGCCAGCCGCCCGGCCATGGTCGACACCATGGCGTACTCGCCGCCCGCGCTGGGGATGAGGGTGCCCAGCTCGGAGTAGCAGAACGCCACGGCGATGCAGAGGAGGGAGCCGATGGCGATCGTCAGGGCGGTGGCGGTGCCCAGGGAGCCGAACAGGTCGGGAACCACGACGAACAGCGTGGAGGCGGGGGTCACGCACGAGAGGGTCAGCAAGGTGCCGCCGACGACGCCGATGGAACGCTTGAGTTTCTGGGGACTGCTGTCGTCCGTCGCGCTGTCGGGCGTCGCTGGGGTGTCGGTCTCGACAGGGCGGAGCGTGTCGGTCATGGAGCGGTTCCGATCGACTTGTGCGGTGAAGGTTCGGTCGGGAGCGCTATCGCCTCCGGCGGCTTGGTCGTACGTGTTTCTCGTCCGCTCCCGGCGCAAGATGGAACCCCGACGAAAACCAGCGCGTCAATGGGTGTTTACCTACGGAATTCGTTGACCGGCGGACGGGAAACACCTGAAAACCGCATCACTGTGCGTGGGTTCGGGCTCGTTGGCGCGTACGGGAACCGTAGGCGGGCCGATAAAAAATCGTGCGGGCGTCCGGTATCCGGACCTGTCGGCGGGGGCCGCTAGAGTCCTTCCCACAGTGGAATCACAGGGATCACAGCAACGGGTGGGGACTCAATGAAGCTGAGGTACACGGCGGCCTGGGTGGGACTCACGGCGGCGGCCATGGTGGCCACCTCCGCGTGCGGCTCGGAGGGCGCCAGGACGGCTGCCGAGGCCGTGGACAAGGCCGACACCATCATGGCGGCGCTCTCCCGGGTGACCGACCGCACCGAGGACCTCGGCTCCGCCGAGGTCCGCACGTCGACCGACCTGGGCACGGGCGAACCGATCTCCATGGACGGCACGTACTCCTGGGGCGACGGCTACGCCTTCGACGTCGAGATGGACACCGAGGCCGCGCAGATGCAGCAACTCACGGACTCGCCCACGGTGCGCACCCTGTTCGTGGACGGCGCCTATTACTACGACATCGATCCGCAGGCCACCGGCCCGCTCCAGGGCAAGGAGTGGATGAAGATCGACGGTTCGGCGGTGTTCGGCGAATCGGGCGCCGACGCGCTCAGCGGGAGCGCCGGAGCCAGCCCGTCGGCGTCGATGAAGAGCCTGAAGTACGCCAGTGACGTCGAGGACCTCGGCAAGGAGAACGTCAACGGGCGGTCCACGACCCACTACCGGGCCGTGATCGGCCAGGAGGACATGGGCAAGCTCAAGGACGCCTACGGCAGCCAGGGCAACCTGTTGGACTCGCTGACGGGCGGCGCCGAGTCGATCACCATGGACGTCTGGGTGGGTGCCGGGGACCTGCCGGTGCGCATGAAGCAGGAGTTCGGCGCGATGGCGGTCACCATGGACTTCGACAAGTTCGGTGCCACCAAGAAGATCGTGGCGCCGCCGGCGGCACAGACCGGGGACCTGACCGAGGAAGTCAAGGAGGCCGGCCTGCAGCAGGGCTGAGCCGGGTACGGCGCCGCCCCGTCTCCCGGTGCCGGGAGACGGGGCGGCGTCGGCCTCAGTGGTTGCG
Organism: Streptomyces viridiviolaceus; assembly: GCF_014650995.1. Lineage (GTDB taxonomy): Bacteria > Actinomycetota > Actinomycetes > Streptomycetales > Streptomycetaceae > Streptomyces > Streptomyces viridiviolaceus. The sequence continues at coordinate 306,848 of NZ_BMWA01000003.1, read as the reverse complement.
CGGGAAGCCCAGGTCCACGCCCGCCGGGGCCTCGGACGGGTCCGGCCAGCGGGTGGTGACGACCTTGCCGCGGGTGTAGAAGTGCGTGCCGTCGTTGCCGTAGATGTGGTGGTCGCCGAAGAGCGAGTCCTTCCAGCCGCCGAAGGAGTGGTAGCCGACGGGGACCGGGATCGGGACGTTCACGCCGACCATGCCGGCCTCGATCTCCAGCTGGAACCGGCGGGCCGCGCCGCCGTCCCGGGTGAAGATCGCGGTGCCGTTGCCGAACGGGGAGGCGTTGATGAGGGCCACGCCCTCCTCGTACGTCTCGGCGCGCAGCACGCACAGCACCGGGCCGAAGATCTCGTCCTGGTACGCCTTCGCCGTGGTCGGCACCTTGTCGAGCAGCGAGATGCCGATCCAGTGGCCGTCCTCGTGGCCGTCGACCGTGTAGCCGGTGCCGTCCAGGACGACCTCGCAGCCCTCGGCCGCCGCGCCCTCGACGTAGGACGCCACCTTGTCGCGGTGCGCCTTGGTGATCAGCGGGCCCATCTCGGACGTCGGGTCGTTGCCGGGGCCGATCTTGATCTTCTCGGCGCGCTCGCGGATCTTCTCCACCAGCTCGTCGCCGATGGCGCCGACCGCGACGACCGCGGAGATCGCCATGCAGCGCTCGCCCGCGGAGCCGTACGCCGCCGAGACGGCCGCGTCCGCCGCCGCGTCGAGGTCGGCGTCCGGCAGCACCAGCATGTGGTTCTTGGCGCCGCCCAGGGCCTGCACGCGCTTGCCGTTGGCCGAGGCGGTCGTGTGGATGTAGCGGGCGATGGGGGTGGAGCCGACGAAGGACACCGCCTTGACGTCGGGGTGCTCCAGCAGCCGGTCCACGGCCACCTTGTCGCCGTGCACGACGTTGAAGACACCGTCCGGCAGGCCCGCCTCGGCGAGCAGCTCGGCGATCTTCAAGGAGGCCGACGGGTCCTTCTCGCTCGGCTTGAGCACGAAGGTGTTGCCGCACGCGATGGCGATGGGGAACATCCACATCGGCACCATCGCGGGGAAGTTGAACGGCGTGATGCCGGCGACGACGCCCAGCGGCTGCCGGATCGCGGCCACGTCCACGCGGGTGGCGACCTGGGTGGACAGCTCGCCCTTCAGCTGCACGTTGATGCCGCAGGCCAGGTCGACGATCTCCAGGCCGCGCGCGACCTCGCCGAGGGCGTCGGAGTGCACCTTGCCGTGCTCGGCGGTGATCAGTTCGGCGATCTCGTCGCGGTGCGCGTCCAGCAGCGCCCGGAACTTGAACAGGATCGAGGTGCGCTGGGCCAGGGAGGACTGTCCCCAGGTCAGGTACGCCTCCTTGGCGGCGGCGACCGCGGCGTCCACCTCCTCCACCGAGGCGAAGGCCACCTTCGTGGTGACCTCGCCGGTCGCCGGGTCGGTCACCGGCCCGTACGTGCCCGAGGCGCCTTCGACGGTCTTGCCGCCGATCCAGTGATTGACGATGTTCGTCATGACCGAGAACTCCTTCACAGATGGCGGCGTCGGGTCGAGACGTGCCGTTCGTACAGCTCATGGGCCTTGACCGGCGACGGTCGGGTTGCGGTCTCGGCCACAGGAACATCCCACCAGTCATGGCCCGCGGGCGCGCCCGACACAGTGTCTGCGGTTTCGGTCTCCGCGTAGACACATGTGGGAGTGTCGGCGACCGGCGCCCCGGCGCGCGAGGCGCCGGTGCGGTGCACGCAGCAGGTCCGAACCTCCGGCGCGGGGCCGTAGCGGGCGGGGAGTCGGCGCTCGCACTTCGCTCCTGCCAGGGCGAAGCGGCCTCCCGCGCCGGAGGCGTTCTGTGCCCGGGTGCCAGGGACGGACCGCGTCCGCGAGCCCGCCGCGGTCAGGTCGTACGCCATCGCGTTCCCTTCGCACCCGTCCTTGCGTCCTCCCCGGTTTCTAGCTCCACGCGCGAAGCCTGTCAATGTTTTGTCCGGACATACGGACTAGATGAAGCCAGGTGGCCGCTCACCCGCCGTCGTGAGGCACCTCACCCCGGCGAAGTCAACGCGCCACGCCCCAGAGCCGGCGCACGTCTTTGCGGCATTCCTGTCACGAACGCACCCTGCGTGTCACGCCTGTCACACGTCCGCGGGCCTTCCGTCACACCCGGGTACGGGCCCGGACCGTGCCGCACGCCGCGTCGTTCACCCGGCACAGGCTTGGTGATCGCCAGCGCAGCACCCGGCTCCCCCCGGCGTCCGTCCCCGGTCGCCGCCGCGGTGCGCGCGGGGAGGTTCGACGCATGACCGACCGAAGGCTCTGGTCCTACAAGGACATCGCGGCCCACATCCGGGTACAGCCCGACACCGTGCGGTCGTACCGCAAACACGGTCTGCTGCCTCCGCCCGACCACGTGGAGGGCGGCAAGCCCTACTGGTACGCGGACACGATCCGCGCCTGGGTGGCGTCCCGGCCGGGCAACCGGTCCCGCCGGGAGCACTGACCTGCTGGTGTGCCGGGGAGCACGCGCAGCCGCGCCCCCGACCGGCCCGTCACGGCTCGATGATCGTCACGCCCGCCCCGGGTGCCGTCCCCATCGCCGCCAGGGCCGCCGGGGCCGCGTCCAGCGGGATGGTGGCCGTGGCCAGCAGCTCCGGACGCAGCACTCCCGTACGGACCAGCTCCAGCATCGGCGGGTAGGTGTGCGCTGCCATGCCGTGGCTGCCGAGGAGTTCGAGCTCCAGGGCGATGGCACGGGCCATCGGGACCGGCGTGGTGCCGGTCGGTGAGGGCAGCAGGCCCACCTGGACGTGGCGGCCCCGGCGGCGCAGGCCGTTCACGGACGCCGCGCAGGTGACGGGTGAGCCGAGGGCGTCGAGGGAGAGGTGCGCCCCGCCGCCGGTGACGTCGCGGACCGCCGCCGCCGTGTCCTCGGTGCGGCCCGCGTCCACGCATTCCGCCGCTCCGAACTGCCGCGCCAGCTCCAGCGCCCTGGGCGAGACGTCGACGGCGACGACCCGGGCACCGGAGGCGGCGGCGATCATCACCGCCGACAGGCCCACCCCGCCGCAGCCGTGCACCGCGACCCACTCCCCCGCCGCCACCCGGCCCTGCTGGACCACCGCACGGAACGCCGTGGCGAAGCGGCAGCCGAGCGAGGCGGCCGTCGCGAAGGACATGTCCTCGGGCACGGCGACGAGGTTGACGTCGGCGTGGTCGAGCGCCACGTACTGCGCGAAGGAGCCCCAGTGGGTGAAGCCCGGCTGGGTCTGCCGTTCGCACACCTGCTGGTCGCCCGCCGCGCACGCGCCGCAGCTTCCGCAGGCGCAGACGAAGGGCACCGTCACCCGGTCGCCGGGGCGCCAGCCGGTCACCCGGTCGCCCACCGCCTCGACGACACCGGCGAGTTCGTGACCGGGCACGTGCGGCAGCGTGATGTCCGGGTCGTGTCCCTGCCATCCGTGCCAGTCGCTGCGGCACAGCCCGGTCGCCTCGACGCGGACCACGACCCCGTGCGGCGCGGGCTCGGGGTCGGCCACCTCCCGCACCTCGGCCGGCTCCCCGAACCGCTCGAACACGACCGCCCGCATACGCCCTCCTTCTCGGCCCGTCCGCCCTTCCGGGCGCCGGGGCCTGTGCCGCGACTTCCTGGAGGAACGCTAACGGTGTGCCCCGACCCTCTCCCGCGCCCCCTCCTCGGCCATGGCCGCCGGCCCCGGCTCCCCCTCGCTCAGACCGAACCGCCGGTGGAAGCGCCGCAGCGGGCCCGGCGCCCACCAGGTGGCACGGCCGGTCAGCCGCATCACCGCGGGGACCAGGAGGCTGCGGGCGATCATCGCGTCCATCAGGACCGCGAGGGCGATGCCCAGACCGAGCATCTTGGTGTTGGTCACCCGCGAGGTACCGATGGCGACCATCACCACGGCGAGGATGACCGCGGCCGCCGTGATCAGTCCGCCCGTGCGCTGCAACCCGTGCCGCACCGCCTGGTCGTGGTCGCCGGTGGCGTCGTACTCCTCCTTGATCCGGGAGAGCAGGAAGACGCCGTAGTCCATGGAGAGGCCGAAGGCCACGCAGAACATCAGGACCGGGAGGGTGGTCTCTATGGAACCGGGGCTGGTGAAGCCGAGCAGGCCGGAGAGGTGACCGTCCTGGAAGACCCAGACCACGGCACCGAACATCGCGGTCAGACTGAGGGCGTTGAGCACCACGGCCTGGACGGGTATCAGCACGCTGCCGGTGAGGAGGAAGACCAGCAGCAGGGTGACGATCGCGATGAAGGCGGCGGCCAGGGGCAGGCGTTCTCCGATGGCGTCCTTGGAGTCGACCAGCACGGCCGCCGCGCCGGTCACACTGGTGTCGAACGGGGCCTCGATCTCGCGCAGTTCACCCACCAGGCGCTGGGCGGGCTCGTCCACGGCCTCACCCTTCGGCAGCACCGTGAAGTACGCCGAGTCGCCCTTCACCAGGGGCCCGTCGACCCGCTGCACGTCGGGCAGGGCGGCGATCCGGTCCCGGTAGGCGCCGTACTGCTGCTGGGTCGCGCGGCCTTCGGCGAGCACCTCCAGCCCCCCGCCGGGGCTGCCGGGGAAGCCGTCCCGGATGTGCTGCTGCACCACGTGGGACTCGGCCGTCGACGGCAGCTGGCGGTCGTCGGCGGTGCCGAACTTCACCCCGAGGAACGGCAGGCCGAGCAGGACGAGGACGGCCGTGGTGGCGAGGGCGAAGAAGGGGGCGCGGCGCATCACGAGCGTCGCGGTACGCGCCCAGGCCCTGCCCTCCTCGTCCTTCCGCGTACGGCTCCCGTCGTTCCCGTTCTTCTCGGCGTCCCCGTCCTTCCCGCCTGAACCCGGCCGGCCGCGGCGGAACAGGCGTCGCAGGTCCAGCGCGTCGACGCGGTGGCCGAGCAGCACCAGGGCGGCCGGGAGCAGGATCAGGGCGGCAGTCGCCGCCAGCAGCACCACGGCGATCCCGGCGTAGGCGAAGGATCTCAGGAAGTACTGCGGGAACAGGAGCATCGCGGCCAGCGAGACCGCGACCGTGAGGGCGGAGAAGAGCACCGTGCGACCGGCCGTGCGCAGCGTGGTGCCGACCGCGGCGGTCGGCTGCGCTCCCGCCGCCAGTTCCTCGCGGAAGCGGCGGACGATGAACAGCGCGTAGTCGATGGCGAGGCCGAGCCCGAGTGCCGTGGTGAGGTTCATCGCGAAGACGGACACGTCGGTGAGCTCCGTCAGGCCGCGGAGCACCGCGTTGGTGCCGAGGATGGCGACGATGCCGATGCCGAGCGGCAGCAGTGCCGCCACCGCGCTGCCGAAGACCATGACCAGCAGCACGAGCGTGACCGGCAGGGCGATCACCTCGGCCCGCACCAGGTCCTCCTGGATGATGGTCTGCATCTCGTGCCGGACCGCGACCGGGCCGCCGACGCTCACCTCTACAGGGCCGTGCGCGCCGCGGTAGGAGGGCGCGAGGCGGTCCAGGGTCTCCCCCATGGCCTTCTCGTCGCCCGTGATGCGGGCGGCGATCAGCGCCTCGCGCCCGTCCTCGGCACGCAGGGCGGGATTCCCGGACCGCCAGTAGGAGCCGACGCCGGTGACGCCCCGCTCGCCGGCCAGGCGCGCGGTGAGCCGCTCGGCCTCGGCGGCGACGGCGGGGTCGTCGACCGAGGAGCGGCCCGCGTCGAGGAGGAGCAGGACGTTGGGCTGGGAGTCGGGGAACTCGCGCTCCAGCGCCTTGGTCGCGTAGGTGGACTCCGCGTCCGGGTCCTCCCAGCCGCCGCTGCCCAGCCGGTCGGCGACCCCGCTGCCCGCCAGCACGGCGAGTGCCGTGAGGACGAGGGCCACCACCAGGGACAGGCGGGGCCGGGCCGTCACGAAGCGGGTCCAGCCCCCGACGTGCGGCGATGTGGCGCCGGCCCGCTGCTGCGGCCTGTTGACTTCGGTCATCCTGCGGTGTCCCCTTCACCCTGACCCGTGCGCCGGCGTCCAGGCAGGCGGCATGGGTCTGCCGTCACCCATAGACTGGCAAACACGAGAGATCGCTCGCGTTCCATCAGAATGCGAGCGACCACTCGCGTTTGTCAATCACGTCCGGAGAGCTGGGGACAATCACGTGTCCGACCACCAGGAGAAGGAACAGCCGCGCCGCCGCCAGGCCCGCGGCGAGCGGCGGATCGCCCAGCTGCTGCAGGCCGCGGCCTCCGTCTTCTGCACGACCGGCTACACGGCCGCCAGCACCAATGCCATCGCCCGCGAGGCGGGCGTCTCGCCCGGCACGCTGTACCAGTTCTTCCCGAACAAGGAAGCGATCGCGATCGAGCTGGGCGACCGGCTGATGCACGAGATGCGGGAGACCTACGGCGAAGCCCTCGCCACCGTGGATCCCGCGACTCCGCTGGAGCAGGCGATCGAGACGGCCGTCGACCGCTTCATCGAGTTCAACTGCCGGCGCCCGGAGTTCTTCGCCCTCATGCACGGCCCCGACGCGCCCGGCCGGATCGCCGAGGCGCACGACGCCCTGCACGCCACGCTCGTGGCCCGCGTCGAGACACTGCTCACCGGATTCCTGCCCGACACGCCCGCCCCCGACGTCCACCGCGTCGCGCAGGTCTGCCTCGGCATCTACAAGGCGGGCCTGGAACTGGTCCTGGCCCACGAAGGTGCCGAGCGGGAGGCGTACGTTCAGGAGCTGAAGGACGTACTTCTGCGCTACCTCACACCCCTGACGCACGTGGCCCGTACCCCCTAGGGGTATGGTGGTAGGTGTGTGATCCGGGGTCACCGCGATCCCGGCCGACACGGGTACCCCACACCTGCACACACCGACGAGGAGCCACGACATGAGCACCCAGACCGACACCCCGGTCTCCGTCACCACCGTCTACAAGGTCAGCGGGATGAGCTGCGGGCACTGCGAGGGCGCCGTCTCGGGCGAGATCTCCGAGATCCCCGGTGTCGGCTCGGTGAAGGCCGTCGCCTCCACCGGCGAGGTCACCGTCGTCTCCGAGGTCCCGCTCGACGACGAGGCCGTGCGCGCGGCCGTGGACGAGGCGGGCTTCGAGCTCGTCGGCAAGGCCTGAGCGGCGCGCACGCGCCACGCCGGAAGCGCCCGGCAACCGCTGTCGACCGGGCCGCGCCTCGCACGGCCCGGTCAGCCGTCTGGAGTCCGAGCATGACCACCACCGCAGCAACCCCTGCCCACGCCACCACGGCCGCCGAGCCGGACCTCCGCGAGGTCGAGCTGCTCATCGGCGGGATGACCTGCGCCTCGTGCGCCGCCCGGGTCGAGAAGAAGCTCAACCGCATGGACGGCGTCACCGCCACGGTGAACTACGCCACGGAGAAGGCCCGGATCACCCACCCCGTCACCACCCCGGTCGCCGACCTGATCGCCACCGTCGTCAGGACCGGGTACACCGCCGAGCAGCCTTCGCCGCCGGAACCCGTCGCCGAGGAGACGCCCCGCGAGGCGACCACGGAGGACGACCCCGAGCTGTCGGCGCTCCGCCGGCGCCTCACCGTCTCCGCGCTCCTCGCCGCCCCCGTCGTACTGCTCGCCATGGTCCCGGCGCTGCAGTTCGACAACTGGCAGTGGCTCTCGCTCACCCTGGCGGCGCCCGTCGTCGTCTGGGGCGGCCTGCCCTTCCACCGCGCCGCATGGACGAACGTCCGGCACGGTGCGGCCACCATGGACACGCTGGTGTCGCTGGGCACGCTGGCGGCGTTCGGCTGGTCCCTGTGGGCGCTGTTCTTCGGCGACGCGGGCATGCCGGGCATGCGGCACGGCTTCGATTTCACCGTCTCGCGCGCGGACGGGGCCTCGGCGATCTACCTGGAGGCCGCCGCGGGTGTCACCGCCTTCCTGCTGCTGGGGCGCTGGCTGGAGGCCCGCTCCAAGCGGCGCGCGGGAGCGGCCCTGAGGGCGCTGATGGAACTGGGCGCCAAGGACGTGGCCGTGCTCCGGCAGGGCCGTGAGGTGCGGATCCCGGTGGCCCGGCTGGCCGTCGGCGACCGGTTCGTCGTCCGGCCGGGCGAGAAGGTCGCCACCGACGGCACGGTCGTCGAGGGCTCCTCCGCGGTGGACGCGTCCCTGCTGACCGGCGAGTCGGTGCCGGTGGACGTGACCGCCGGCGACGCCGTCACCGGCGCCACGGTCAACGCCGGGGGCCGGCTGGTCGTCGAGGCCACCCGGGTCGGCGCCGACACGCAGCTGGCCCGGATGGCGAAGCTGGTGGAGGACGCGCAGGGCGGCAAGGCGGAGGTGCAGCGGCTCGCGGACCGGATCTCCGCGGTCTTCGTGCCCGTCGTCCTGCTGATCGCCACCGCCACCTTCGGGGGCTGGCTGGGAGCCACCGGCGACACGGTCGCCGCGTTCACCGCCGCCGTCGCCGTACTGATCATCGCCTGCCCGTGCGCGCTGGGCCTGGCCACGCCGACCGCGCTGCTGGTCGGCACGGGGCGCGGCGCCCAGCTGGGGATCCTGATCAAGGGCCCGGAGGTGCTGGAGTCCACGCGCCGCGTCGACACCGTGGTCCTGGACAAGACCGGCACCGTCACCACCGGCCGGACGACCCTCCACGAGGTGTACGCCGCCGAGGGCACCGACGAGAAGGAACTGCTGCGCTACGCGGGCGCCGTCGAGCACGCCTCCGAACACCCCGTCGCCCGGGCGATCGCGGCCGGCGCGGAGGAACGGGTCGGCGCGCTGCCGGCCGTCGAGGGTTTCGAGAACGTGCCGGGGCGCGGCGTACGCGCGCGCGTGGAGGGCCACGAGGTGGTCGTCGGGCGACTGGCCGAGAACACCTCCCGGCTCCCCCAGGACGTGGCCGACGCCAGGGACGAGGCCGAGAGGAACGGCCGTACGGCCGTCGTCGTGGGCTGGGACGGCGAGGCGCGCGGTGTGGTCGCCGTCGCGGACACCGTCAAGGAGACCAGCGCGGAAGCCGTCGCCGCCCTGCGCCGGCTGGGCCTGGAGCCCGTGCTGCTCACCGGCGACAACCGGACCGTCGCCGAGTCCGTCGCGCGGGCCGTCGGCATCGACGAGGTGATCGCCGAGGTACTGCCGCAGGACAAGGTCGACGTGATCCGGCGCCTGCAGGCCGAAGGACGTACGGTCGCCATGGTCGGTGACGGCGTCAACGACGCCGCCGCCCTCGCGACCGCCGACCTCGGCCTGGCGATGGGCACGGGGACGGACGCGGCGATCGAGGCGGGCGACCTGACGCTGGTGCGCGGGGACCTGCGGGTGGCCGGGGACGCGATCCGGCTGTCCCGGAAGACCCTCACGACGATCAAGGGCAATCTCGTGTGGGCGTTCGGCTACAACGTGGCCGCGCTGCCGCTGGCCGCCGCGGGGCTGCTGAACCCGATGATCGCCGGGGCGGCGATGGCCTTCTCCTCGGTCTTCGTGGTCACGAACAGCCTTCGGCTGCGTACGTTTCGCTGAGGTCGTGGAGGGAGTGCCTCTGGAGTCCGGCACGCGCCTCACATAAGCTCTTCACAAGGCTCGCGCATCTTCCTTACGCTTGAGTCTCGATCGGCGTATCGGGGCTCTTGCGTATCTAACGGACATATGCAAGAGACGCAGATCACAGTGATCTGAACGTAACCATCGAAGGGGTTCGAAGGTCTAAGTTGGCGATGTCGGGCAGCGTCTTGGGGGGCGCTTCCTGGCATCTGAGGATGTCTTGGGGGACTTCCTCAGAGATGCGTTGCCGGGGCACGTACACCGGGAAGCTTTGAGCGGCCCATCCCGGGCGTGCGCTGTCCCGGCAGACCGCAGACAGCACAAGGAGTACGGCGAGTCCGCTCGTCGTGCTCACACAGCGATTCAGGCGCTGTTCTCCAGACGCCCGGCCGGATCCCGTGGGGGGAATCCGCACCGGGACATGGGAAGGCGCCCTGGTCGTCGGCCCGTGGGGGGACCGGCGCCGGGGCGCCTTCTGTCGTTCGCGGTCGCGGCGGGCACGCGAGAAGTCCCGCACCGCGCCGGGCGGTACGGGACTTCACCGGATCCCGAGGTTCAGCGCTCCTCGACGGGCACGAAGTCGCGCTCGACCACGCCGGTGTAGATCTGGCGCGGGCGGCCGATGCGGGAGCCCGGCTCCTTGATCATCTCGTGCCACTGGGCGATCCAGCCCGGCAGCCGGCCGAGGGCGAACAGGACCGTGAACATCTCGGTCGGGAAGCCCATGGCCCGGTAGATCAGGCCGGTGTAGAAGTCGACGTTCGGGTAGAGGCTGCGCGAGACGAAGTAGTCGTCGGAGAGCGCGTGCTCCTCCAGCTTCAAGGCGATGTCCAGCAGCTCGTCGGACTTGCCGAGGGCGGAGAGCACGTCGTGCGCGGCGGCCTTGATGATCTTGGCGCGCGGGTCGAAGTTCTTGTAGACCCGGTGGCCGAAGCCCATCAGGCGGACGCCGTCCTCCTTGTTCTTCACCTTGCGGATGAAGGAGTCGACGTCGCCCCCGGCGTCGCGGATGCCCTCCAGCATCTCCAGCACCGACTGGTTGGCGCCGCCGTGCAGCGGGCCCCACAGGGCGTTGATGCCGGCGGAGATCGAGGCGAACATGTTCGCCTGCGAGGAGCCGACGAGACGGACCGTGGAGGTCGAACAGTTCTGCTCGTGGTCCGCGTGCAGGATGAGCAGCTTGTCCAGGGCGGAGACGACGGTCGGGTCGAGCTCGTACTCCTGCGCCGGGACGGAGAAGGTCATGCGCAGGAAGTTCTCGACGTAGCCGAGGTCGTTGCGCGGGTAGACGAACGGGTGGCCGATCGACTTCTTGTACGCGTAGGCCGCGATCGTCGGGAGCTTGGCGAGCAGCCGGATGGTGGAGAGGTTGCGCTGCGTCTCGTCGAACGGGTTGTGGCTGTCCTGGTAGAACGTCGACAGCGCCGAGACGACCGACGACAGCATGGCCATCGGGTGGGCGTCGCGCGGGAAGCCCTTGTAGAAGTTCTTGACGTCCTCGTGCAGCAGGGTGTGCTGCGTGATCTCGTTCTTGAACGCGGTGAGCTCGTCGACGGTCGGCAGCTCGCCGTTGATCAGCAGGTAGGCGACCTCCAGGAAGGTGGAGCGCTCGGCCAGCTGCTCGATCGGGTAGCCGCGGTACCGCAGGATGCCCGCCTCGCCGTCCAGATACGTAATGGCGGATTTGTAGGCGGCGGTGTTGCCGTAACCGCTGTCCAGCGTGACCAGACCGGTCTGGGCGCGGAGCTTCCCGATGTCGAAGCCCTTGTCACCGACGGTGCTGTCGATCACCGGGTAGGTGTACTCGCCGTCGCCGTACCGCAGTACTACAGAGTTGTCGCTCACGTCTTCCCTCACCGACGTAGTGCCTCATCTTCGAGGTGCCCTGACTGTCTCTACCATCCCCCACTTGGCTCAGGAGAGTGCACTCGGGGTCGACCATCGGGCCTATTGGCGGCACTCAGTGCCGCCAACTTGCTCATCCTGCCCCCTCTCCTCCCCTTCGGGAAGTGGTCTGTGACCTTTGCGACTCGTTTGATCGATCATTTTTGTCACACGGGCCGAGAGGTTTGCGGAGTCAGGAGCCCGCCAGCCGGAAGTCGAGTGCCGTGCAGCGCCGGCCGGCCGACACGGTGCGCACCGCCTGCCCGATCGCCTTGCGCGACCCGACGAGGACGACCAGCTTCTTGGCCCGGGTGACCGCCGTGTACAGCAGGTTCCGCTGGAGCATCATCCATGCGCCCGTGGTCACCGGGATGACCACCGCCGGGTACTCGCTGCCCTGGGAGCGGTGGATGGTCACCGCGTAGGCGTGGGCCAGTTCGTCCAGTTCGTCGAATTCGTACGGAACCTCCTCGTCCTCGTCCGTCAGCACGGTGAGGCGCTGGTCCACCGGGTCGAGCGAGGTGACCACGCCCACGGTGCCGTTGAAGACACCGTTCTCACCCTTCTCGTAATTGTTGCGAATCTGGGTGACCTTGTCGCCGACCCGGAACACCCGGCCGCCGAATCGCTTCTCGGGCACGTCGGGGCGGCCCGGGGTGACGGCCTGCTGGAGGAGGCCGTTCAGCGTGCCCGCGCCGGCCGGGCCGCGATGCATGGGGGCCAGGACCTGCACGTCCCGGCGCGGGTCCAGCCCGAACCTGGCCGGGATGCGGCGCGCGGCGACGTCCACCGTCAGCCGCCCCGCCTCCTCCGTGTCGTCCTCGACGAAGAGGAAGAAGTCCTTCATCCCGTCGGTGACCGGATGCTGCCCCGCGTTGATCCGGTGCGCGTTCGTCACCACTCCCGACTGCTGGGCCTGGCGGAACACGCGGGTGAGGCGGACGGCCGGGACGGGGCTGCCGTCGGCGAGCAGGTCCCGGAGCACTTCCCCGGCGCCGACGCTGGGCAGCTGGTCGACGTCCCCGACGAAGAGCAGGTGGGCGCCCGGGGGCACCGCCTTGACCAGCTTGTTGGCGAGCAGCAGGTCGAGCATGGACGCCTCGTCGACCACCACCAGGTCGGCGTCCAGCGGCCGGTCCCGGTCGTAGGCGGCGTCGCCGCCGGGCTTGAGCTCCAGCAGCCGGTGGACGGTGGACGCCTCGGCACCGGTCAGCTCGGCCAGGCGCTTGGCGGCGCGCCCGGTCGGGGCGGCGAGCACCACCTTCGCCTTCTTCGCGCGGGCCAGCTCCACGATCGAGCGGACCGTGAAGGACTTGCCGCAGCCGGGGCCGCCGGTGAGGACGGCGACCTTCTCGGTCAGCGCCAGCTTGACGGCCGCCTCCTGCTCGGGCGCGAGGTCGGCGCCCGTACGTCCCTTCAGCCAGCCGAGCGCCTTGTCCCAGGCCACGTCACGGAAGCCGGGCATCCGGTCCTCGTCGGTGCGCAGCAGGCGCAGCAGCTGGGCGGAGAGGGAGAGCTCGGCGCGGTGGAACGGGACGAGGTAGACGGCGGTGACCGGCTCGCCGCCCTCGGGGTCGGGGACCTTCTCCCGGACGACGCCGGGGTCCTCGCCCTCCTCGGGCTCGGCGGCCAGCTCGCCGAGGCACTCGATGACCAGACCGGTGTCCACCTGGAGCAGCTTGACCGCGTCGGCGATCAGCTTCTCCTCGGGCAGGTAGCAGTGGCCCTGGTCGGTGGCCTGCGACAGGGCGTACTGCAGGCCGGCCCTGACGCGGTCCGGGCTGTCGTGCGGGATGCCGACCGACTGGGCGATCTTGTCGGCGGTGAGGAACCCGATGCCCCACACGTCGGCCGCCAGCCGGTACGGCTGGTTCCTGACGACCGAGATCGAGGCGTCGCCGTACTTCTTGTAGATGCGCACGGCGATGGACGTGGACACCTCGACGGTCTGGAGGAAGAGCATGACCTCCTTGATCGCCTTCTGCTCCTCCCAGGCGTCGGCGATCTTCTTCGTCCGCTTGGGACCGAGGCCGGGGACCTCGATCAGCCGCTTGGGCTCCTCCTCGATGATCTTCAGGGTGTCCACCCCGAAGTGCTGCGTGATGCGGTCGGCGAAGACCGGGCCGATGCCCTTGACCAGGCCGGAGCCGAGGTAGCGGCGGATGCCCTGGACGGTGGCCGGCAGCACGGTGGTGTAGTTCTCGACGTGGAACTGCTTGCCGTACTGCGGGTGGGATCCCCAGCGGCCCTCCATGCGCAGGGACTCGCCGACCTGGGCGCCGAGCAGCGCGCCGACGACCGTGAGGAGATCACCGGCGCCTCTGCCGGTGTCCACGCGGGCCACCGTGTAGCCGTTCTCCTCGTTGGCGTACGTGATGCGCTCCAGGACGCCGGTCACTTCGGCAAGACCCGGCCGGTTCCCTCGGTCCGGGCCGCCCCTCCCCGCGCCAGACACGGTCTCACCTGCCCTTCGCGTCTCCGTGTGACAGGAGGCTACCGCCGGGGTCGGACAACGCGGGGTGTGATCATTTGAGGTGATCCACATGAGCGTCGAAAAATTTTCCCAAGACCTATTGACTCGGGGAAAAAAGGGCGTACTAGTAGTTAGTAGACGGCAACACCGAAAGAGTCACAAAGTCGGCAAGGACGTCTAGTCGGCGGAGTGACTTGGACAGGATGTCGTTCAGGCCCCCGGCAAGCCGGCGCGATACCGAGGCGACAGTGACGACTGGAGCTTCAGGACACGTGCAGCACTACCGGGGACTGTTTTTTGCCCTCGGGGCCTTCCTCCCAGCTGGGCCAGGTGCCGTTCGCCTACGGCAAGGGGAGTCAGGGGCGGGGGTGCCTCTTGAGGGCTTCGAGGACGGGGATGAAGGCTTCGGCCGGGAAGGTCAGGGCTGCCTGGTCGGGGCCTTCGTGTCGCGGAGGGCGACGTGGGTGGGTGAGGTTGCGATCTCCACGCACTCATTGCCGTCGCCCGGGCCCGAGGAGGACGACTTCCGCCCAGTTGTCCACGCGGTGTGCCTCACAGCTCTCTCACCAACCTGTGGACGAAGTCTCGCGACCGTCCGGGGTCGAGTGACACAGCCTCTACTTTGCGGAAGAGCGTTCGAAAGAACCGAGTTGGGCTTCCGCGTCGATGAAGACGGTGCCGAGAGGCGCATCACGCACCACGGTGTTCAACTCCGACACGTCCCCCGCGTACACCATGGCGCCGGCGGCACCGGCGAACCCTTCCAGGTCGACGGACTGATCGGCTCGTCGACGTCGCCGAGCTGCCGGCGACCGAGTTGATCTCCGACGCCGTGCGCCACACCAAGGGCCCCGCCGCCCTGCGCGTGCGCCGGTCGCCGCCGGGCACACTGCGGATCGGGGCCTGGGACGCGGACCCCGAACCGCCCGAGCCGCCGGCGCGCTTCGCGCGGACGCAGGAGGCGGAGGAGGGGCGGGGGACTCGCACCGGTGCGGGCGGGCGCCGACGTGTGGGGGCGGCATCCGCCGGCCAGGCACGGCAACCGGGGCAAGTACGTGTGGTGCGAGCCGGCGGCGGCCTGAAGATTCCGGGGACGCTCAGTCGGTGGCCGTCAGCGAGGCCGCGGGCTCCCAGGCGAACCCGTCCGGGTCGCTGAACGAGACGTCGGCGCCGGAGATCACGAGCCGGTGCGAGCCGGTGCCGTCGGCGGGGACGCCCGCGACCTTCGCGAGGCCGCGGCGCTTGTACAGGGCCAGCTTCACGGAGCCCGGACCGGTCGCGAACTCCACGTACTTGCCGCCGAAGCCCTTGCCCACGGCGAGGCCCTGACCGACGTAGAACTGCCTGCTGGCCTTCACGTCCTCGACGCCCAGCAGCAGCACCAGCTCGTCCACGTCCCGGGTGACCGGGCGGGTGTCCTTCTTCGTCGAAGTCGCGATCTGCCAGATCGTGCCGTCCGGGGCCTGGACGACACCGCCGTAGCCCCACAGTGACTTCGAGGCCGGCTTGAGGGTGGTGGCGCCCGCGTCCAGGGCCGCACCGAAGAGCGCGTCGACGTTTCCCGGCTGGGACACCACCAGCGACAGCGTGAAACCGCGGAACCCGGTCGTGGGGGCGTCGGAGGCGCGCAGGCGCAGCTGAGACGGGTCCAGCCCGAAGGCGGTGGAGTAGAAGCGGGCGGCGGCCGTGGTGTCGGCCACTTCCAGGGTGACGGAGTCGATGGAGTTCATGCCTTCGACGGTAGGGACCGCCGGCCCGCCGGCGCTTCTCGAAAACTGACCGGCTCCGCCGGCCGAGCCGGACCGCGCCCCTCCGGCTCACGGTCACGATTGGGTTTCGGCCACCCGCACCCCCTTGCCCCCGCCGCGTGTAATCGTTTCCAATCCTTCGTGTAATCGATTCCACGAGGAGGTGGAACGGCGATGGCGAGCATCAAGGACGTCGCCGCCGAGGCAGGCGTCTCCGTCGCCACGGTGTCGCGCGTCCTCAACGGCCACCCGTCGGTGAGCGCGGACGCACGCACGCGCGTGCTGGCCGCCGTCGACGCGCTGGGCTACCGGCCGAACGCCGTCGCCCGGTCGCTGCGCACCGACCAGACCCGCACTCTCGGCCTGGTCATCAGCGACGTGATGAACCCGTACTTCACCGAACTGGCCCGCTCCGTCGAGGAGGAGGCCCGCGCGCTCGGCTACAGCGTCATCATCGGTAACGCCGACGAGCGGCCCGACCTCCAGGACCACCACGTCACCACCCTGCTGGACCGCCGTATCGACGGACTTCTCGTCTCCCCCACCGACGGTGGCTCGCCGCGCATGCTGGACGCCGCCCGCGCGGGCACGCCGATGGTCTTCGTCGACCGGTGGATCCCGGGCGTGGACGTGCCCGTGGTCCGGTCGGACGGACGGGAGGCCGTACGGGACCTGGTGGCGCACCTGCACGGGCTCGGGCACCGGCGGCTGGCCATCATCGCCGGGCCCGCGGCGACCACCACCGGCCGTGAGCGCGTGGACGCCTTCCGGGAGGCGCTCGGCGCGTACGGCCTCGACCTCCCCGACGCCTACATCGGCCAGGGCGACTTCCAGGCCGACAGCGGGCGCCGGGTCACCGAGGGGTTCCTCGACCTGCCCCGGCCGCCCGAGGTCGTCTTCGCCGCCGACAACCTGATGGCGCTCGGCGCGCTGGACGCCGTCCGCGCGCGCGGGCTGCGCGTGCCCGAGGACATCGCGCTGGCCGCGTTCGACGACATCCGCTGGTTCGTGCACACCGATCCGCCGGTCACCGCGATCGCCCAGCCCACGGGCGATCTGGGGCGGGCCGCCGTGCACGCCCTGGTCGACCGCATCGAGGGGCGGCCCGGCGAGTCCGTCACCCTCCCCGCCCGTCTCGTCGTCCGCCGCTCGTGCGGCGAGCCGGCAACCGCACAGTCCCCGTCCCCCGTACGAAGGAGTACGTCGTGAGCAACCCGGACGAGTTGCTGCGCATCGAGGGCATCCGCAAGACCTTCCCGGGCGTGGTCGCGCTCGACAGCGTCGACTTCGACCTGCGCCGGGGCGAGGTGCATGTGCTCCTCGGTGAGAACGGCGCGGGCAAGAGCACCCTCATCAAGATGCTCTCCGGCGCCTACACGCCCGACGCCGGGCGGATCCTGGCCGGCGGCGAGGAGGTGCGCATCAACGGTGCGCAGGACTCCGAGCGCCTCGGGATCGCCACCATCTACCAGGAGTTCAACCTCGTTCCCGATCTGACGGTCGCCGAGAACATCTTCCTCGGGCGGCAGCCGCGCCGCCTGGGGATGATCGACCGGAAGAAGATGGACGCGGACGCCGAAGTGCTCCTGGAGCGCGTCGGTGTGCACGTGTCCCCCCGCGCGCGGGTGCGGGAACTGGGCATCGCCCGGCTCCAGATGGTCGAGATCGCCAAGGCGCTCAGTCTGGACGCACGCGTGCTCATCATGGACGAGCCCACCGCCGTGCTCACCTCCGAGGAGGTCGAGAAGCTGTTCGCCATCGTGCGGCGGCTGCGCGAGGACGGCGTCGGGATCGTCTTCATCACCCACCACCTGGAGGAGATCGCCGCCCTGGGCGACCGGGTCACCGTGATCCGCGACGGCAGGAGCGTCGGGCAGGTGCCCGCCGCCACGCCCGAGGACGAACTCGTACGGCTCATGGTGGGGCGGTCGATCGAGCAGCAGTATCCGCGCGAACGGCCCGAGACCGGCGAGGCGCTGCTCAAGGTCGAGGGCCTGACCCGGGACGGCGTCTTCCACGACGTGAGCTTCGAGGTGCGCGCCGGCGAGGTCGTCGGCATCGCGGGCCTCGTCGGCGCCGGCCGGACGGAGGTCGTCCGGGCCGTGTTCGGGGCGGACCCGTACGACAAGGGCGCCGTGAAGGTCGCGGGCACGCGGCTCAGGCGGCACGACGTGAACGCCGCCATGGCGGCCGGCATCGGACTCGTGCCCGAGGACCGCAAGGGCCAGGGGCTGGTGCTCGACGCCTCCGTGGAGGAGAACCTCGGGCTGGTCACCCTCAGGTCGGCCTCCCGTGCGGGGCTCGTCGACCTCAAGGGCCAGCACGAGGCGGCGGCCCGGATCGCCGGGCAGCTCGGCGTGCGGATGGCGGGCCTCGGCCAGCACGTGCGCACGCTCTCCGGCGGCAACCAGCAGAAGGTCGTCATCGGCAAGTGGCTGCTGGCGAACACCAAGGTGCTGATCCTCGACGAGCCGACGCGCGGCATCGACGTCGGCGCCAAGGTCGAGATCTACCAGCTCATCAACGAACTGACCGCGCAGGGCGCCGCCGTCCTGATGATCTCCAGCGACCTGCCCGAGGTGCTCGGCATGAGCGACCGGGTGGTGGTCATGGCGCAGGGCCGCATCGCCGGCGAACTCACCGCCGAACAGGCCACCCAGGACGCCGTGATGGCGCTCGCCGTCAGCACTCCCCACAGCAACGGAACGGAGGCCTCCCGTGGCCACTGACACGCTCAAGAGCAAGCCGGGCGCGCAGGGCGCCCCGGGCGGTCTGCGCCGCCTGCTGCTCGACAACGGCGCGCTCACCGCGCTGATCGTCCTCGTCGTCGCCATGTCGGCGCTCTCCGGGGACTTCCTGACCGCCGACAACCTGCTGAACGTGGGCGTCCAGGCCGCCGTGACGGCGATCCTCGCCTTCGGCGTCACCTTCGTGATCGTCTCGGCCGGCATCGACCTGTCCGTCGGCTCGGTGGCCGCGCTGTCGGCCACCGTGCTGGCGTGGAGCGCCACCGAGGCCGGGGTGCCGGTCGTCCTGGCGGTGGTCCTGGCGATCGCGACGGGTATCGCGTGCGGTCTGGTGAACGGTTTCCTCATCTCGTACGGGAAGCTGCCGCCGTTCATCGCGACGCTGGCCATGCTGTCGGTCGGCCGCGGTCTGTCGCTCGTCATCTCGCAGGGCTCGCCGATCGCCTTCCCGGACTCGGTCTCCCACCTGGGCGACACGCTCGGCGGCTGGCTGCCGGTGCCGGTGCTCGTGATGGTCGCCATGGGTCTGATCACGGCGTTCGTCCTCGGCCGGACCTACATCGGCCGCTCCATGTACGCCATCGGCGGCAACGAGGAGGCCGCGCGCCTGTCCGGCCTCAAGGTGAAGAAGCAGAAGCTCGCCATCTACGCCTTCTCCGGGCTGTTCGCCGCCGCCGCGGGCATCGTGCTGGCCTCCCGGCTGTCCTCCGCGCAGCCGCAGGCCGCGCAGGGCTACGAGCTGGACGCCATCGCCGCGGTCGTCATCGGCGGTGCCTCGCTCGCGGGCGGCACCGGCAAGGCGTCGGGCACCCTGATCGGCGCGCTGATCCTCGCGGTGCTGCGCAACGGCCTCAACCTGCTGTCGGTCTCCGCGTTCTGGCAGCAGGTCGTCATCGGTGTCGTCATCGCGCTGGCGGTGCTGCTGGACACGGTGCGGCGCAAGGCGGGGGCGACCACGCCGGCGGCCGGGGCCTCCGGTGGCGGGAAGGGCAGGCAGGCGCTCACGTACGTGATCGCGGCGGTCGTCGCGGTGGCCGTCGTCGGTGCGACCTCGCTCCTGCACAACGGCTCCTCGGCCGGCAGGACGCAGAAGATCGGCCTGTCGCTGTCGACGCTCAACAACCCGTTCTTCGTGCAGATCCGGGCCGGTGCCCAGGAGCAGGCGAAGAAGCTGGGCGTGGACCTGACGGTCACGGACGCGCAGAACGACGCGTCGCAGCAGGCCAACCAGCTGCAGAACTTCACCAGCGAAGGCCTCTCCTCGATCATCGTGAACCCCGTCGACTCGGACGCGGCGGGCCCGTCGGTCCGCTCGGCGAACAAGGACGACATCCCGGTCGTCGCCGTGGACCGCGGCGTCAACAAGGCGGACACGGACGCGCTGGTCGCCTCCGACAACGTCGAGGGCGGTGAGCTGGGCGCCAGGGCGCTGGCCGAGAAGCTCGGCGGCAAGGGCACGATCGTCATCCTCCAGGGCCAGGCCGGCACGTCCGCCAGCCGGGAGCGCGGGGCGGGCTTCGCTGCCGGTCTGAAGGCCTACCCGGGCATCAAGGTGGTCGCCAAGCAGCCCGCGGACTTCGACCGCACCAAGGGCCTGGACGTCATGACGAACCTGCTCCAGGCGCACCCCGACATCAAGGGCGTCTTCGCGGAGAACGACGAGATGGCGCTCGGCGCGATCAAGGCGCTGGGTTCCAAGGCCGGCAAGTCGGTGCAGGTCGTCGGGTTCGACGGCACCCCGGACGGTCTGAAGGCGGTCGAGGCGGGCACGTTGTACGCGTCCGTCGCACAGCAGCCCAAGGAACTGGGCAGGATCGCCGTGGACAACGCGCTGCGGGCGGCCGAGGGCAAGAAGGTGAACGAGATGGTGAAGGTGCCGGTGAAGGTGGTCACGAAGGACAACGTGGCCGGCTTCGACGGCTGACACCGGTGCGCGGGCGGGCGGTCACGGCGACCGCCCGCCCCACGGGCGTTCGCTCGGGGGCACAGGGTCCGATCGGGACATCAGGGTTTATCGGGGAGACATTCCATGTACGACTACGACCTCCTGGTCGTGGGGTCGGCCAACGCCGACCTGGTGATCGGTGTCGAGCGCCGGCCGGGTGCCGGCGAGACGGTGCTCGGTTCCGACCTGGCCGTCCACCCGGGCGGCAAGGGCGCGAACCAGGCGGTGGCCGCGGCCCGGCTGGGGGCCCGTACGGCCCTGCTGGCCCGGGTCGGCGACGACGAGTACGGACGGCTGCTGCTGGACTCGCAGCGGGCGGCCGGCGTCGATCCCGTGGGCGTCCTGGTGGGCGGGGCGCCGACCGGCGTCGCGTTGATCACGGTGGATCCGTCCGGGGACAACAGCATCGTGGTCTCGCCGGGCGCCAACGGCCGGCTGACCCCCGCGGACGTCCGCGCGGCCGGGAGCCTCTTCCACGCCTCCCGGGTGGTCTCCGTACAGCTGGAGATTCCGCTGGAGACGGTCGTGGAGGTGGTGCGGAGCCTGGCGCCGGGCAGCCGGTTCGTCCTGAACCCGTCGCCGCCGCGCCCGCTGCCGCGCGAGGTGCTGGTGGCCTGCGACCCGCTGATCGTGAACGAGCACGAGGCGAAGGTGATCCTGGGCGAGTCCTGCGTGAGCGAGCGGCCCGAGGACTGGGCGGGGCTGCTGCTGGCCAAGGGCCCGCGCTCGGTGGTGGTGACGCTGGGCGCCGAGGGGGCGCTGGTCGCCTCGGCCGACGGCGTCGGCCGTGTCCCGTCCGTGAAGGTGGACGCCGTCGACACCACGGGCGCCGGCGACGCGTTCACCGCGGCGCTGGCCTGGCGGCTGGGCACGGGCGCCTCGCTCGCCGAGGCGGCGGCGTACGCGGCCCGGGTCGGGGCGGCGGCCGTCACGCGGGCGGGGGCGCAGGAGTCGTACCCGACGGCGGCGGAGGTCGAGGCACTGTGAAGAAGGCCGGGATACTGAACCGTCACCTGTCCGGCGCACTGGCCGAACTGGGCCACGGCGACGGGGTGCTGGTGTGCGACGCGGGCATGCCGATTCCCGGTGGCCCACGGGTGGTGGACCTGGCGTTCCGGGCCGGGGTGCCGTCGTTCGCCGAGGTCCTGGACGGTCTGCTGGCCGAGCTGGTGGTCGAGGGCGCGACGGCGGCGACGGAGGTGCGGGAGGCCAATCCGGATGCGTCGGCGCTGCTCGACGGCCGCTTCCCCGAACTGGAGCTGGTCACGCACGAGCGGCTGAAGGAGCTGTCGGCGGGTGCTCGCCTGGTGGTGCGGACCGGGGAGGCACGGCCGTACGCGAACGTGCTGCTGCGGTGCGGGGTCTTCTTCTGAGGCGTGACCCGAAAACTTCGGGGGGCCAGGTCCACGACCTGGCCCCCTTGGTTTTCCCCTCCCTCAGAACCCCCGCGATCCCCCCAGATCTCCCCCTCCGGGGTGTCCTGATGCCAAGTACGACCCGCGGGCGGCGGGAAGGGTTGCACGGGTTGCGGGATTTTTTTCTCCGCCCGCGACCCGGGGCTCCCGCGCCGCTACTGCATGACGTGGGCGACGAACCGCTCCGCCGTCTCGGCCAGCACCTCCCGTCCGTCGCGGGCCCACAACGCCTCGTTGAACAGCTCGACCTCGATCGCGCCGGTGTACCCGGCCGCCTCCACGTACCCCTTCCACTCCCGCATGTCGATCGCGCCGTCGCCGATCTGTCCGCGGCCGTTGAGAACGCCCTCGGGCAGGGGGGTCGTCCAGTCGGCGAGCTGGAAGGTGTGGATGCGGCCGCCCGCGCCGGCCCGGGCGATCTGTTCCGGCGCCCCGTCGTCCCACCAGATGTGATACGTGTCGACCGTGACGCCGACCTGGTCCGCGGGGAAGCGCTCGGCGATGTCCAGCGCCTGGGCGAGGGTGGAGACCACGCAGCGGTCGGAGGCGTACATGGGGTGCAGCGGCTCGATGGCGAGGCGGACGCCGCGCTCGGCCGCGTAGGGGGCGAGGATGTCGAGGGCGTCCGCGATGCGCTCGCGGGCCCCGTGCAGGTCCTTGCTGTCGAAGGGGAGTCCGCCGGAGACCAGCACCAGCGTGTCGGTGCCGAGCATGGCGGCCTCCTCGATCGCGGCGTGGTTGTCGCCCAGGGCCTCGGCCCGCTCGACGGGGTCGATCGCCGTGAGGAAGCCGCCCCGGCACAGGGTGGTGACGGTCAGGCCGGCGTCGCGCATCAGCTCGGCGGCTGCCTCCACGCCGTACCTCTGCACCGGTTCGCGCCACAGGCCGACGTTCCTGACGCCCAGCTCCTGGCAGGCGTCGGCCAGTTCCGGCAGCGACAGCTGCTTGACCGTCATCTGGTTGACGGAGAAACGCTCCAGTGCCTCGTTCATCGGGGCACTCCGTACAGGTTCAGCAGGGTCCTCATCCGTTCCTCCGCCAGTTTCGGGTCCGGGAACAGGCCGAGGCCGTCGGCCAGTTCGTAGGCGCGGGCGAAGTGCGGCAGGGAGCGGGCCGACTGCAGGCCGCCGACCATGGTGAAGTGGGACTGGTGGCCCGCGAGCCAGGCCAGGAACACCACGCCCGTCTTGTAGAAGCGGGTCGGGGCCTGGAAGAGGTGGCGGGAGAGTTCCACGGTGGGGTCGAGGAGGGACCGGAACCCGTCGGCGTCCCCCGTGTCCAGGACGCGCACCGCCTCCGCGGCCAGCGGGCCGAGCGGGTCGAAGATGCCGAGCAGGGCGTGGCTGAAGCCCTGGTCGTCGCCGGCGATCAGCTCGGGGTAGTGGAAGTCGTCGCCGGTGTAGCAGCGCACGCCCTTCGGGAGGCGGCGGCGCAGGTCGATCTCCCGCTGGGCGTCCAGCAGGGAGACCTTGATGCCGTCGACCTTCTCGGGGTGGGCGGCGATGACCTCCAGGAAGGTGTCCGTCGCCGCGTCGAGGTCCGCCGCCCCCCAGTAGCCCTCCAGGGCCGGGTCGAACATCGGGCCGAGCCAGTGCAGGATCACCGGCTCCGTGACCTGGCGCAGCAGGTGGCCGTAGACCTCCAGGTAGTCCTCGGGGCCGTGTGCCGCGGCCGCGAGGGCGCGGGAGGCCATCAGGATGGCCTGGGCGCCCGCCTCCTCGACGACGGCGAGCTGCTCCTCGTACGCCGCCCTGACCTCGTCGAGCGTGCCGGCGGCGAGCTGGTCGGTGCCCACCCCGCAGGCGATCCGGCCGCCGGCCGCCCTGGCCTCGGCGGCGGACCGGCGGATCAGCTCCGCCGCGCCCGCCCAGTCCAGGCCCATGCCGCGCTGGGCGGTGTCCATGGCCTCGGCGACACCGAGCCCGTGGGACCACAGGTGGCGGCGGAAGGCGAGGGTGGCGTCCCAGTCGACGGCGGCGGGCGAGTCCGGCGACACG
Source organism: Streptomyces viridiviolaceus (assembly GCF_014650995.1). Lineage (GTDB taxonomy): Bacteria > Actinomycetota > Actinomycetes > Streptomycetales > Streptomycetaceae > Streptomyces > Streptomyces viridiviolaceus. The sequence continues at coordinate 283,204 of NZ_BMWA01000003.1, read as the reverse complement.
TCCGCGAAGGGGTCGGCGACGACGTGCGCCGCCGAGAAGACCGTACGGGAGGTGAAAGCGCTTCCCGGGGTCAGGGCGAGGGGCTCGGTGCGGGGTTCGTAGGGCCGCAGGGTGCCGTTCGCGTCGGGCAGGTGGAGGGTCACGGGGCGATCTCCGGCACGTCGAGGCGGCGGCCCTCGGCCGAGGACTTCAGGCCCAGCTCGGCGAGCTGGACGCCGCGGGCGCCGGCCAGCAGGTCCCAGTGGTACGGGGCGTCGGCGTGGACGTGCTTGAGGAACAGCTCCCACTGGGCCTTGAAGCCGTTGTCGAAGTCCTGGTTGTCCGGGACCTCCTGCCACTGGTCGCGGAACACCTCGGTGGCGGGGACGTCCGGGTTCCAGACCGGCTTGGGGGTGGCGGACCGGTGCTGCACCCGGCAGTTCCTGAGGCCGGCGATCGCGGAGCCCTCGGTGCCGTCGACCTGGAACTCGACCAGTTCGTCGCGGCCCACGCGGACCGCCCAGGAGGAGTTGATCTGGGCGATCGCGCCGCCGTCGAGTTCGAAGATGCCGTAGGCGGCGTCGTCGGCGGTGGCGTCGTAGGGCTTGCCGTTCTCGTCCCAGCGCTGCGGGATGTGGGTGGTGGCGATGGCCTGGACGGACTTCACGCGGCCGAAGAGCTCGTGGAGCACGTACTCCCAGTGCGGGAACATGTCGACGACGATGCCGCCGCCGTCCTCGGCGCGGTAGTTCCAGGACGGCCGCTGGGCGGACTGCCAGTCGCCCTCGAAGACCCAGTAGCCGAACTCGCCGCGCACGGACAGGATGCGGCCGAAGAAGCCGCCGTCGATGAGGCGCTTGAGCTTGAGCAGGCCGGGCAGGAAGAGCTTGTCCTGCACGACGCCGTGCCTGATGCCCGCGGCCCGGGCGAGGCGGGCGAGTTCGAGTGCGCCGTCGAGGCCGGTCGCGGTGGGCTTCTCGGTGTAGATGTGCTTGCCCGCGGCGATCGCCTTCCTGATCGCCTCCTCGCGGGCCGAGGTCACCTGGGCGTCGAAGTAGATCTCGACGCTCTCGTCGGCGAGGACAGCGTCCACGTCGGTCGAGACGTGCTCCAGGCCGTGCCGCTCCGCCAGCGCCCTGAGCGCGTGCTCGCGGCGGCCGACCAGGACCGGCTCCGGCCACAGCACGGTGCCGTCGCCGAGGTCGAGCCCGCCCTGCTCGCGGATGGCCAGGATGGAGCGGACGAGGTGCTGGCGGTAGCCCATGCGCCCGGTCACGCCGTTCATGGCGATACGCACCGTCTTGCGTGTCACGTCATTCCCTTCGTGCGCGGTCCGCGCGCCGCGTACGGCGGAGAGCAGTACAGCAAGCGCTTTCTATTCATGGTGAAGCTAACCTGTGGACGGCCGTGCGGACAAGACCGCGGCCGGAACGAGTTGTTCGAGGGGGCGAACAACGGCGGGCGGTGGTCGTAGGGTCGGCACGGAACCGGGACCGGACACCGGCCCGTGTACCAGGACGTACGACGAGGCGGTGTACGGCGGATGCGCGACCGGAGGACGAGGACATGACGGTGACCCTGGCGGACGTGGCGGCCCGCGCCCAGGTCTCCCCCGCGACGGTGTCGCGCGTGCTGAACGGGAACTATCCCGTGGCGGCCTCCACCCGCGAGCGGGTGCTGAAGGCGGTCGACGAGCTGGACTACGTGCTCAACGGGCCCGCGAGCGCCCTGGCCGCCGCCACGTCGGACCTCGTGGGCATCCTGGTGAACGACATCGCCGACCCCTTCTTCGGGATCATGGCGAGCGCCATCCAGTCGGAGATCGGGGGCCCGGGCGGCCGGGCGGGCGGCGAGAGACTCGCGGTGGTCTGCAACACCGGCGGTGTCCCGGAACGGGAGCTGACCTACCTCACCCTGCTGCAGCGGCAGCGGGCCGCGGCCGTCGTGCTGACCGGCGGGGCCGTGGAGGACGCCACGCACAAGGCGGCCGTGGCGGCCAAGCTGCGCAAGCTGGCGGAGGCCGGGACGCGGGTCGTGCTGTGCGGCCGGCCACCGGCGCCGGAGACCGGGGCGATCGCGCTGACCTTCGACAACCGCGGGGGCGGACGCGAGCTGACCGAGCATCTGCTCGGGCTCGGGCACCGGCGCCTCGGCTACATCGCCGGTCCGGAGGAACGGACGACCACGCGCCACCGCCTGGAGGGCCACCGCGCCGCGCTCGCCGCGCACGGCGTCGCGGAGGACCCTCGCTGGACGGTCCACGGCCGCTACGACCGGCAGTCCGGCTACGAGGCCACCCTCGAACTCCTGCGCCGCGACCCCTCCCTGACGGCCGTCGTCGCCGCCAACGACTCCGTCGCGCTCGGCGCGTGCGCGGCGCTGCGTGACTCCGGGCTGCGGATTCCCGGGGACGTGTCGGTCGCCGGGTTCGACGATCTCCCGTTCAGCATCGACGCGGTGCCGTCGCTGACGACGGTACGGCTGCCGCTCGCGGAGGCGGGGGCGCGGGCCGGGCGCATCGCGATGGGGCGGGAGGAGCCGCCGCCCGGGGGGATCGCGACGGTGCGGGGCGAGCTGATGGTGCGGGGGTCCTCCGGGGTTCCTCGGGGGTGAGGGTGCCGTTGCTTTGACGGGTGCCCGGCGTCCGTGTACTGGGGGCTGCCGCCCCGGGCCCCGCTCCGGCCCGAACCCCTCGTCCTCAAGCGCCGGACGGGCCGGGAGTGCCTGCCCCTGCCGAGAAGCTGCCCGGCGACGAGTTCGCAAGGACCTGGGCGTGACGCCGGACTGACCGGCGCGGCAGCGGGTACTGTCCGTCCCCATGAAGCTGGCGTTCTCCACCCTCGGTGTCCCCGGCCTGCCCCTGACGGACGTGCTGCGGCTCGCGACCGCACACGGCTACCACGGTGTCGAACTGCGCGCCCATCCCGAGGAACCGGCGCACCCGGGCCTGACCCCGGACGAACGAGCCGCGGTCGCGGCCGAGTTCAAGGGGGCGGGCGTCGAGGTGCTGGGCGTGGCGGGGTACGCGCGGGTGGCCGCGCCGGGCGACGACGAGCCAGTGATCGCCGAGGTCCGCGCGCTCCTCGACCTGGCCCGCGACCTGGGCGCCCCGTACGTCCGGGTCTTCCCCGGCGGGAGCAGCGAGCAGAGCGCCGAGGAAGCCGACGCGACGGCCGCCCGGCGCCTGGGCACGGCCGCCGAGTACGCCGCCGACCTGGGCGTACGCATCCTGCTGGAGACCCACGACTCGCACCGCACCGGCGCCGACGCGATGCGTGTCCTCGGTCTGGTCGGCCACCGCCAGGTCGGCGCCCTGTGGGACGTCATGCACACCTGGCTGGGCGGCGAGCAGCCCTCGCAGAGCTACGCCGCCCTCTCCCCGCACCTCGGATACGTCCAGGTCAAGGACATCGCCTCCGCCGACGACACCACGCCGCTGCCGCTGGGCGCCGGCGTCCTGCCGCTCACCGAGGTCGTGGACGTCCTCTCCCGGCACGGCTGGGACGGCTGGCTGTGCTGGGAGTACGAGAAGCGGTGGTACGAGGCCGCCGCCCCGCTGCCCGACCTGCTGGGCCCGGGGCGCGAGCACCTCGCCCGGCTGCTCACCGACTCGGCGTGAGCGGCGCGGAGCCGTCCAGGCACCAGTCGAGCACCGCCGGCCAGGGGCCGTAACCGGCGTCCAGGTCGAGGTGCGCGGCGCCGGGCAGGATGTCGGTGGGGATGCCGAGCGGGTCGCCGTAGACGGCGCGTGCCCCTTCCGGGCAGTACGGGTCGTCGTCGCCCGCGACGAGGCGGGTGGGCCCGGGCAGGACGAGGCCGTCGAGCGGCGGCGGGGCGAACGCGGCGACCTCCGGGTGCCGGGCGAGCACCGAGGCGGACGGCGGCGCGACGAGCAGCACCCGGTCCACGGAGCCCGGCCCGTCCATGCCCCGCGCGACCGCGTGCAGCCACAGCACGGCGGAGGCGCTGTGCGCGACGACGACCCGCTCGGTGTCCTCGGGCAGGGCCTTGATGTGCCGGGTCACCTCGCCGAGCCACACGTCCCGGTCGGGGTCGTCGGGGGCGGGCAGCTGCGGGTAGGTGACGTCGTGTCCGAGTGCGGTGAGGCGGTCGGCCAGCCAGTGCTGCCAGTGCTCCTCGGGCCGGCGGTTCTGCCAGCCGTGGAGGATCAAGTATGCGGTCATGGGGCCGATGATGTCCGATCGTCCGCTGCGAGTGCCGGTCACACCCGGCTCCCCGTACGGCGCGCGGCCAGCCGGCTCTCCAGCCGATCGCGGCAGGCGGGCCACTCCGCCGCCGTGACCGAGTAGATCGCGGAGTCGCGCAGCCGGCCGTCCTCGCCGGGCGCCCAGGAGCGGGACCAGTTGCGCAGGACGCCTTCGAAGCGGGCGCCGGTCGCCTCGATCGCGGCGCGGGAGCGGCTGTTGCGGGCGTCGGTCTTCAGGTCGACCCGGGACACGCCCCAGATTTCGAAGGCGTGCCGGAACAGCAGCAGCTTGGCCTCGGTGTTCAGCCCCGTGCCCTGGGCGGACCGGGCGAGCCAGGTGAAGCCGACCTCGACGGCGTCGAGCCGGTCCTCGGAGAGCCAGGACCGCGGCTCCCAGTAGGAGGTGGTGCCGACCGCCCGGCCCGAGGCGAGGGACACCTGGGCGTACGGCACGAGCCGGCCGGCGGCGGCGCGGGCGAGCTGGGCGTCGATGTACGCGCCGACCTCGGCCGCCCTCGGCACCCATGTGTAGGCGTAGGTCTCCCGGTCCTGCTCCGCCGCCACGGCCAGGTCGGCGGCGTGCCGGTGGCCGAGCGGCTCCAGCCGGACCAGGGATCCTTCGAGGGCAGGGCCCTCCGATGTGAACGTCACCGGCCGAATTCTTCCGCCGGCACGGGAGTCCGTCGACCGACTTCTGCCGGGGCCGGGGCCCCGCCCTCGGCACGGACACGGCTGCGGTCGCGGTTCCGCGGCGTGATCGACGTGAGCGCCACGCCGCCGACCAGCAGCGCCGCCGCGCACCAGCGCAGCGGGGTCACCGGCTCGCCGAGGAACAGGGCAGCCGACGACATGCCGAAGACCGGGACCAGCAGGGAGAACGGCGCGACCCTGGACGCCGGGTGGCGCTTCAGCAGCCACCCCCAGGCGCCGAACCCGAAGACGGTCGATACCCAGGCGACGAAGAGCACCGTGCCCGCGCCCTGCCAGTCCAGGGCCCCGAGCGCCGCCAGGTCGCGGGAGGCGCCCTCCGTCAGCAGGGAGAGGCCGACCAGGGGCAGGACGGGAACGGTGCTCACCCACACCATGAAGTTCAGCGCGTCGGGCGGGGACGCCTTGCGGGTCAGCACGTTGGACACGCCCCAGGCCGCCGCCGCCGCGACCACCAGCGCGAAGGCGCCCAGCGGTCCCGAGGTTCCCTCGTCGACCGCCGCCACCCCGATGCCGGCCAGCGCGACCAGCATGCCCACGGTGCCCACGGCCGACGGGCGTTCGCCGAGGGCCGCCCAGGCGATCACGGCGGTGAACACGGCCTGGATCTGCAGGACCAGCGACGACAGGCCGGCCGGCATCCCCGCGTCCATGCCGACGAACACCAGCCCGAACTTCGCCACCCCGAGTACCAGGCCCACCGCCACGATCCACTTCCAGGCCACCTTCGGGCGTCCCACGAAGAAGACGGCGGGCAGCGCGGCGGCGAGGAAGCGCAGGGCGGAGAAGAGGAGGGGCGGGAAGTGGTCGAGGCCGACCTCGATGACGGTGAAGTTCACGCCCCAGACGGCGGCGACGAGAACGGCGAGAGCAAGGTGTGACGGGCGCATGCGTCGAGGATCACCTCCCACGACCGTGAAGCACCAGCGATGATTGCTGCATGGTTGGATGAAGCATCACTAATCTTCGGGAGCCGTCATGCTCGACCTCCAGCGTCTGCGGGCCCTGCACGCCGTCTCCGTGCACGGCACCGTCGGCGCGGCCGCCGCCGCGCTCGGCTACACGCCCTCCGCCGTGTCCCAGCAGATCGCCAAGCTGGAGCGGGAGACCCGGACCGTGCTGCTGGAGCGGGAGGGGCGCGGGGTGCGGCTCACCGACGAGGCGCAAGCGCTCGCCGCGACCGCCCGCGAGTTGATGTCCATCGTGGAGCGGGCGGAGACCGAGCTGGAGGAGCGGCGCGGAGTTCCCGCGGGGCGGCTGACGATCGCCGCGTTCGCGTCGGCGGCGCGCGGACTGATGCCCACCGTGCTGGCCGACCTCACCCGCCGGCACCCCGCGCTCGACCCCCGGCTCACCGAGGTCGACCCGCATCTGTCGGTGGATCTGGTGGCGAAGGGCGCGGTCGACCTGGTCGTGGCCCACGACTGGGACATCGCGCCGCTGCCCGCCCCGGCCGGGGTGGAGCAGGCGGCCATCGGCGACGACCTGTGCGATCTGCTCGTTCCCGAGGGGCACCGCTTCGCCGGGCGTGGCGCCGTACGGCGCTCGGAGCTGGGCGGGGAGCGGTGGATCTGCCAGCCGCCCGGCCGGGTCTGCCACGACTGGCTGGTGCGGACGCTGCGGACGGCCGGCTTCGAGCCGGACATCGTCCACCAGGCGGACGAGAACCCGACGTTGGTGGCGCTGGTCGCCGCGGGTCTCGGGATCGCCCTGATCCCGCGGCTGGGGCGCGGTCCGCTGCCCGCCGGGGTGGTGGAGGTGCCGCTCGACCCGATGCCGGTGCGGCGGCTGTACGCGCTGTGGCGCACGGGGGCCGCCCGGCGTCCGGCGATCGCGGAGACCGTGCGCGCGCTGCGGGAGCACTGGCCGGCGGTGTCGGCCCACGGGCCCCGCTGAACCCACCGTCACCAACTTCGGAAGACGGGGCGGAACCGGGAACCACGCCCCGCTCCCGCACGTCCAATCCGCGAACTGCCGGATGAGTCTCCGCGGTGCGGTGTCGGCCTCGCTGCTGGCTGCGATCGCTGACCACCCTCTCCGCCGTACTGCGGCCGGCAGCACGCCGCCATCGGCGCGCCCCCCTCCACAGCGCCGATGGCGGCCCCCGGGGCCTGCCGTTCGGATCACCCGCGGACGTCGTCCCGCGCCGCCCGCCGCGACTCCTGTGCGTTCCCTTGACTGGCAGAAACTTCCCGGATATTGCTGACTCCTCGGAAGTTTCCTTCAGGGATCTTCGGCAGAACTCAGCGGACCTCCAGCGGAACACTCCGGAAGGAGCGCACGTGCCCCACAGCAGCACGTCCAGCCCCGCACAGCCCTCCAGACGTACCGTCCTCGCCGCCACCGCGGGCGTCACCGCCGCCCTGGCCGCCGGCGGCACCGCGCACGCCGGCGCCGAACGGCCCGACGACGCCAAGCTCCGCTCCCTCATCTCCCGCATGACCCTCGAGGAGAAGGTCGGCCAGCTCTTCGTGATGCGGGTCTACGGCCACTCCGCCACCGCCCCCGACCAGGCCGACATCGACGCCAACCTCAAGGAGATCGGCGTCCGTACGGCCGCCGAGCTGGTCGCCAAGTACCGGGTCGGCGGCATCATCTACTTCGCCTGGGCGCACAACACCCGCGACCCGCACCAGATCGCGGACCTGTCCAACGGCATCCAGAAGGCGTCCCTGGAGCTGCCGCGCGGGCTGCCCGTCCTCATCTCCACCGACCAGGAGCACGGGATAGTGGCCCGGGTGGGCAAGCCGGCCACGCTGTTCCCCGGGGCCATGGCGATCGGCGCCGGCGGTTCGCGCTCCGACGCCCGCACGCTCGGCCGGATCGCGGGCGCCGAGCTGCACGCGATGGGCATCCGGCAGGACTACTCCCCCGTGGCCGACGTGAACGTCAACCCGGCCAATCCGGTGATCGGCGTGCGGTCCTTCGGTGCCGACCCGGAGGCGGTGGCCCGTCTGGTGGCCGCCGAGGTCACCGGCTACCAGGGCTCGGGGGTCGCCGCGTGCGCCAAGCACTTCCCGGGCCACGGCGACACCGCGACCGACAGCCACACCGGCTTCCCGGTCATCACGCACAGCCGTGCGCAGTGGGAGGAGCTGGACGCGCCGCCGTTCCGTGCGGCGATCGCGGCCGGCATCGACGCGATCATGACCGCGCACCTCATGGTGCCGGCGCTCGACGACTCCGGTGACCCGGCCACCCTCTCGCGCCCCATCCTCACCGGCATCCTGCGCGAGGAGCTCGGCTTCGACGGTGTCGTGGTCACCGACTCCCTCGGCATGGAGGGCGTACGGACGAAGTACGGCGACGAGCGGGTGCCGGTACTGGCGTTGAAGGCGGGCGTCGACCAGCTCCTCAACCCGCCGGACCTGGACCTCGCCTGGAACGCGGTCCTGACGGCCGTTCGGGACGGCGAACTCACCGAGGCCCGGCTCGACGAATCGATCCTGCGCGTGCTGCGGCTGAAGGCGAAGCTGGGACTGTTCCGGGACGCCTACACCGGCCGGCGGGACGTCGACCGCACCGTCGGCACACGGGGGCACCTGGCGGCGGCCGACCGGATCGCCGAGCGGACCACCACGCTGCTGGTCAACGAGGGGGGCCTGCTGCCGCTGTCCCGGCGCGAGCATCCCCGGCTGCTCGTCGTCGGCGCCGACCCGGCCTCGCCGTCGGGCACGACCGGGCCGCCGACGGGCGTGCTCGCCGGCGCGCTCACGGAACTGGGCTTCACCGCCACCGCCCTGTCCACGGGCACCGCGCCGTCCGCCGCCACCATCGACCGCGCGGTCACGGCGGCCGGGGATGCCGACGCGGTGGTCGTGGCCACGTACAACGTCACGGCGAGCAGCAGCCAGCGGACGCTGGTCACACGGCTGCTGGCGACCGGGAAGCCGGTCGTGGCGGTGGCCGTCCGCAACCCCTACGACGTGGCCCACCTCCCCGGCGTCCCCGCCTGCCTCGCCGCCTACTCCTGGACGGACGTCGAGGTGCAGGCGGCGGCCCGGGTGATCGCCGGACAGGTGGGGCCGCGCGGCAGGCTGCCGGTGCCGGTGGTGCGGGCGGACGATCCGACGACGGTGCTGTATCCCGTCGGCCACGGCCTGTCGTACCGGACGTAGGGCACGTACGACACGCGCCGGGAGGGCCACCCGCACCGTGCGCAAAGCACCCCGGGCGTCTGGCGTGCGCCCGCCCCGACGGGCCACGCTGGACGGGGGATCCGGGGGGTTGGCGATGCGTGAGAGATGGTCCGTGGGGGTGCTGTGCGCGCTCCCGGCGCTGCTCGCGGCGCTGCTGACGGGGTGCCAGAGCCCGTCTGGCGGGGCGGAGGAGGACGGCCGGCTCGGCGAGAAGTCGCCGACGCCGACGGCGGCGGCCCGGCCGTCGGGGTACGGGGCGGTGTTCCTCGCGATCGACGAGTGCAGCTCGTTCGGGACGGTCAGCTTCACCGAGGTGCCGTGCACCAGTGAACGGGCGGCCGCGCGGGTCGTGGCCCGGCACGACGGCCGGGTGTCGGACGGGCCGCCCTGCCCGGCGACCACCGACTTCGTGCTGCACATCAGCGAACAGCGCCCGTCCTCCGACGAGGACGGCGACGGGGCCGTGCCGCGGGGCTACGCCTGCATGCGCCACCTCCAGCCGCCGCATCCCGGCGACCCCGGCGGCGGGGGCGGTCCGCGGACCATCGTCGGCGACTGCGTCTACGACGCCGGCGGCGGCAAGGTCCGCGAGACGGCGTGCGACGGCAAGGGGAAGAACCGGCCGCAGTACCGGGTGACGAAGGCCGTCGCCGAGCGGGCCGACTGCCCCGCCTCGACCGCCCTGTACGTCCGGCTGGGCGGCGAGCGGCCGGTGGGCTGCGCCCGGGCGTTGTGACCTCCCGGGCGCAGCTCAGGGTTTACGGACGAAGCGCCGGCTCGCGCTCCACGTCGCGCTTGTCCAGCTTGGCGTCGAACCGGGCCAGCGGCTTCGCCGCCGACGGGTTCTCCTGGACCGTGGCGGAGGCGACGCCGGCCCACTGGAGGATGCGGGCCGTGGCGAACGCCTTCTGGTCGGGCACCAGGCCGGCGACGTTGGCGCCGTGGTTCATTCCGGGGGCGGTGAAGACGTGGCTGTCACGCGCTCCGTGGCCGAGGCGGAACGGTTCGGCGCCCCACGGGTCGTTCTCGCCGTACACGAAGAGCATCTGCCGCGCGTTGTGCTTCACCCAGGTGTCGACGTCCCGCATGGCCCACGGCTGGAACGTCATCGGGATGTCGCGGGGCACGAAGTTGCGCGGCGGCTGGTAGCCGTAGCGGATGTACTGCTTCTCGATGTGCGGGAACTGGATCGTCGGCGCGCCCAGCTGCGTGCCCGCCTGGTAGTAGTACGGCGTGTACGGGGCGAGGCCCTGGTCGGTGTAGAAGGAGAAGCCGGAGATCGTGTCGACGGAGGTCCAGATCTCGTCGTCGGTGGCGTTCTTGGCGTCGGCCGGGATCGAGTCGCAGTCCTTCAGCGTGCTGTACTGCCAGAAGCCCCAGACGTAGTCCAGGACGACGGCCTCGTACGCCCGGTCCAGGCTGCCGATCGTGTCGAAGGTGTAGCCGTTCTCGGCCGCGTACGCCGCGTACTTCTTCTCCAGCGGCGCCCGGCGCACCAGCGCCTCGCGCTGGACACCGTTCAGCCGGGCGCGGCACTCCTCGGTGCCGACGGTGGCGAAGAAGCGGTCGTAGGCCGAGTCCTCCTTGTTGACCACGTCGTTGGGCGCGACGTAGGCGACGACGCCGTCCATGTCACGCGGGTAGAAGCGCTCGTAGTAGGTCGCGGTCATGCCGCCCTTGGAGCCGCCCGTGGAGATCCAGTTCTTGGTGTAGAGCGGCTTGAGTGCCTTGAAGATGCGGTGCTGGTCGCTGGCGGCCTGCCAGATGTCCAGCTTGGACCAGTCGGCCGGCTCGGGCCGGGACGGCGTGAAGAAGCGGTACTCCATGGAGACCTGGTTGCCGTCCACGATCTGGGTCGGCTCGCGGCGGCCCGGGTTCGTGGAGACGCTGTAGCCGCCGGTGTAGAAGACCGTCGGGCGCGACACGTCCTTGTGCAGCACGGTGATCCGCTGCTGGAACGTGCCCTTGGACGGGTTCCGGTGGTCCACCGGCTGGGTGTAGTTGAGGACGAAGAAGCGGTAGCCGGGGTACGGCTTCTCCTCGATCAGGCTCATGCCCGGTATGGACAGCAGCCGGTCCTTGATGTCGCCGGTGGCCTCCGGCTGGGCGGCGGTGGCCACCCCTGCCGTACTGACGGTGCCTATGAGCACCACCAGCGCCAGCAGCCATCTGAGCGCCTTGCGCATGCACCCTCCCCTGGGTAACTGACGTCCGGCGGAAGCTATCGGAGCAACTCGGGGACGCACCAGGGGAGATGACGAAATACCTGCAAGAAACCCGCGGGTCAGCAGAGGATCCGGCCGGAACTGACCGATCCCCGGGCCACTGCGCCCTTCACCCACACGCACCGCTGTCCGGCGTACACGGTCACCGGCCCGGCCCGGTAGGCGTACCGCCCCTCGTCGACGACCGGCCGGCCGCCGCGCGCCTGCACGCTGACGGACATCTTCCGCTTGGTGCCGGGCTTCTCGGGGACGGTGACGGCGCAGACGTAGCCGCCTCGCTTGTGGACCAGGACGGTCCCCGTGGAGAACGGCAGTGTGCGGACCTTGCGTCCCGGGCAGTACGCGGCGGCCTGCGCGTCCTGCGGCAGCGCGACGGTGAGCAGCCCTGCCACGGTCAGTACGGCCGTCGCGAGCGCCAGCCGCCGGCGTATCCCAGCCCCCTCGCCCACTGTGGACCCTTCCGTACGGCGATCATTGACGTACGGCTGTACGGACGCATGACGTACGTCGAATGGTTGCGCGAGCGGTGCCGTACGTCACCTTGTGCGCGTCACCGCGGCGCGCCGACCGGCTCCTCCGGCTCGGCGGCCCCGACGAAGGTCCGCCACAGCCGTGCGTACCGCCCGCCCCGCGCCAGCAGTTCGTCGTGCGTGCCGTCCTCGGCGACCCGCCCGTGGTCCATGACGACGACCCGGTCGGCGCGGGCGGCGGTGGTCAGCCGGTGGGCGACCACGAGGGTCGTGCGGCGGCCGGCGAGACGGTCGGTGGCCTGGTTGACCTGTGCCTCCGTGGCCAGGTCCAGGGCCGCCGTCGCCTCGTCGAGGAGCAGCACGTCCGGGTCGACCAGCTCGGCGCGAGCCAGCGCGATCAGCTGCCGTTGCCCGGCGGACAGGTTGCGGCCCCGCTCGGCGACCTCGTGGAGGTAGCCGCCCTCCAGGGTGGCGATCATCTCGTGGGCGCCGACCGCGCGCGCCGCCGCCTCCACCTCGGCGTCGGTGGCGTCCGGGCGGCCGTAGGCGATGGCGTCCCGGACGGTGCCCGGGAAGAGGTACGCCTCCTGCGGGACGACGCCCAGGCGGTGCCGGTAGGAGGTGAGGTCGAGGGCGCGCAGGTCCCGCCCGTCGACGGTCACCCGGCCGCCGGTCGGGTCGTAGAACCGGGCCACCAGCTTGACCAGGGTCGACTTGCCGGCGCCGGTCTCGCCGACGAAGGCGACGGTCTGCCCGGCCGGGATGCGCAGGTCGATGCCGGTGAGGGCCTCCTCGCCGTCCCCGTAGGCGAAGTGCACGTCCTCGAAGGCGATCTCTCCGCGCAGGGACGTGACGGGGAGCGGTTGCTCGGCGCCCCGGGTGGAGGTCGGCTCCCGCAGCAGCTCCTGGATGCGGCCGAGGGAGACGGACGCCTGCTGGTAGCCGTCGAAGACCTGGGACAGCTGCTGGACCGGTGCGAAGAACAGGTCGATGTAGAGCAGGTAGGCCACCAGCGCGCCGGTGGTCAGCGTCGCGTCGTCGATCCGCGCACCGCCGACGACCAGCACGGCCGCGGCGGCGGCCGAGGACAGCAGCTGCACGAACGGGAAGTAGACCGAGATCAGCCACTGGCCGCGGATGCGGGCCTGCCGGTAACTGTCGCTGCGCTCGGCGAAGCGCCGCCCGCCGTCGTCCTCGCGCCGGAACGCCTGCACGATCCTGAGCCCGGACACCGACTCCTGGAGGTCGGCGTTGACGGTGGACACACGCTCACGGGCCAGCTCGTAGGCCTTCACGCTCGCCCGGCGGAAGAAGTACGTGGCGATGATCAGCGGCGGCAGGGTGGCGAACACGACGAGCGCGAGCTGCACGTCGATCACGAGCAGGGCGACCATGATGCCGAAGAACGTGACGACCGAGACGAACGCGGTGACCAGGCCCGTCTGCAGGAACGTCGACAGCGCGTCCACGTCCGTCGTCATGCGGGTCATGATCCGCCCGGTCAGCTCCCGCTCGTAGTAGTCGAGGCCGAGCCGCTGGAGCTGGGCGAAGATCTTGAGCCGCAGCGAGTACAGGACCCGCTCCCCGGTCCGTCCGGTCATGCGGATCTCACCGGTCTGGGCCGCCCACTGGGCGAGCACGGCGAGCAGCGCCAGCAGCGACGCCGTCCAGACCGCGCCGAGCGCGACCTGCGTGACGCCCTCGTCGATGCCGTGCCGGATCAGCACCGGCAGCAGCAGTCCCATCCCGGCGTCCACGGCGACGAGGCCGAGGCTGACGAGGAGCGGCAGCCCGAAGCCGCGCAGCAGGCGTCTGAGTCCGTACGACGCCTCCGGCCGGACGGCACGTGCCTCGTCCACGTCCGGGGTGTCGGTGGCCGGGGGCAGGGCGTCGACCTGGGCCAGCAGCTCCGGGGTGGCCGGGGTGCCGGCCAGGGCGGTGTCCTTCGGCTCCCGGTCGCCGGTCCACAGCCGGGGGGTGACGCCGCGCTCGGCGTCGAACTCGGCGTCCAGCTCCTCCCGTACCGAGGTCTCCTCGTGCGGCGCGGCCGGCTGGGCGTGGCCCGGCGAGACGCCGCCCAGCTCGTCGGGGTCGGTGAGCAGACGGCGGTAGAGGGCGGACCGTTCCTGGAGCTCGTCGTGGGTGCCGATGTCGGCGAGCCTGCCGTGGTCGAGGACGGCGATGCGGTCGGCGAGGTTCAGGGTGGAGCGGCGGTGGGCGATGAGGAGGGTGGTCCGGCCCCGCATGACGTGCCCCAGCGCCTCGTGGATCTCGTGCTCGACCCGGGCGTCCACCGCAGAGGTGGCGTCGTCGAGGACCAGCAGGCGGGGATCGGTGAGGATCGCGCGGGCGAGTGCGATGCGCTGGCGCTGGCCGCCGGACAGGGTCAGGCCGTGCTCGCCGACCGTGGTGTCGTAGCCGTCGGGCAGCTCGGTGATGAACCGGTGGGCCTGCGCGGTCCGTGCCGCGGCCTCGATCTCCTCGTCGGTCGCGTCCGGGCGGCCGTACGCGATGTTGGCGCGCACGGTGTCGGAGAACAGGAACGAGTCCTCGGGCACCAGCCCGATCGCGGCCCGCAGCGAGTCGAGGGTCAGCTCGCGGACGTCGTGCCCGCCGACGAGGACGGCGCCGCGCGTGACGTCGTAGAAGCGCGGCAGGAGCAGGGAGACGGTGGACTTGCCGGATCCGGAGGAGCCGACGACGGCGAGGGTCTCGCCGGGGCGGATCTCGAAGGAGAGGCCGTCGAGGACGGGGCTGCTCTTCCCGGAGGCGGAGTCGTAGCCGAAGGAGACGTCGTCGAACTCGACGGTCGCGGGCGCGTCGGCGGGAAGGGTCTTGGTGCCGTCCTCGATCGACGGCTCGGTGTCGATCAGCTCCAGGACGCGTTCGGTGCCCGCGCGGGCCTGCTGGCCGACGGTGAGGACCATGGCGAGCATGCGGACCGGACCGACGAGCTGGGCGAGGTAGGTGGAGAACGCGACGAACGTGCCGAGCGTGATGCTCTCGCGCACCGCGAGCCAGCCGCCGAGCGCGAGCATGGCGACCTGGCCGAGGGCGGGGACGGCCTGCAGGGCGGGGGTGTAGGTGGCGTTCAGCCGGATGGTCCGCAGGCGGCCGGCGAACAGCCGCCGCCCGACCTCCCGCAGCTTCCCGGTCTCCTGCTCCTCCTGCCCGAAGCCCTTCACCACGCGTACGCCGCTGACCGAGCCGTCCACCACGCCCGCGACGGCCGCGGCCTGGGCCTGGGCGTACCAGGTGGCCGGATGCAGCCGGGTGCGGCTGCGGCGGGCGATGAACCACAGGGCGGGGGCGACGGCGAGGGCGACGAGCGTGAGAGGGGGCGACAGCCACGCCATGATGACGAGCGAGATCAGGAAGAGCAGGACGTTCCCGATGGTCATCGGGAGCATGAACAGCAGGCCCTGGATCAGCTGGAGGTCACTGGTGGCCCGTCCGACGACCTGCCCGGTGGACAACTCGTCCTGCCGCCGCCCGTCGAGCCGGGTGATCGTCCGGAACATGTCGGTGCGCAGGTCGTGCTGGACGTCGAGGGCGAGCCGGCCACCGTAGTAGCGGCGGACGTAGGTCAGGACGTAGACGACGACCGCGGCGCCGACGAGCAGACCGGCCCAGACGGCCATGTCCCTGGTCTTGTCGCCGATCACGTCGTCGATGATCACCTTGGTGATCAGCGGGACCAGGGCCATGACGGCCATGCCGCCGAGGGAGGAGCCGAGGGCGAGGACCACGTCCCTGGGGTACCGCCAGGCGTAGCCCGCCAGCCGCCGTACCCATCCCCGTTGCGCGTCCACGCCGGTGCCCTCCGATCGTCCTGATCTACCGGAAGGCACCAACGCGGCCGGGGCGGGATTTCATCCCGCCGTAACAATCCGTGGTGATCAGAGGCGGACCCGCAGGCGGAGGAAGCGGGTCGTCTGGGCGGCGTTCTGGTTGTCGTCGCTGACGAGGACCACGTCGAGACGGCCCTCGGAGCGGCCCGTGACCGCCATGCCCTCGATGTTGTCGAGGAGCGGGTTCGGCTGGGGTTGCTTGGCGGTGGCGCCGAGGGAGGGGCAGTCGACGAGGTCGGCGAGGAGGGTCTTCCTGACCGTGCGTACGCCCTGCTGAGCGTCGGTGAGGGTGTCGATCCCGCTGGTGTCCGTGGCCCGGCGCTGGTCGGCCAGGTAGAGGCGGACGGTGTTGCCGACGCCGGCGGTGAAGCCGCGCTCCAGCACGAGGAGGCGGCCGTCGGGCAGCGCGGTGACCTCGGGGACCCCGAGGCCGGCGTCGACGGGGTAGGCGTACTGGGCGGCGGGCCGGAATCCGCCGTCCTTCTGCCTCTGCCAGCTCTGGAAGCGGACCAGGCCGGTGCTGTCGCCCGAGAGGGCGTACTCCATGGAGGCGATCAGGGTCCGGCCGCCGGGCAGGACGGTCAGCCCTTCGAAGCTGCCGTTGGTCCGGGCGCGGCCGGCGGGAGCGGTCCGCAGGGCGTCCGGCACGGGGAGGCGGTCGAGGATCTTCCCGTCCCGCGAGTAGCGGCGGACGGACGGCTCGGTCTCGGAGGAGACGAGGTACGTCCCGTCGCGGTCGACGACCAGTCCCTCGGAGTCGAGCGCCGCGCCGCTTTCGTCGGCGAGCGGGACCACCGACTGAGGCCGGAGGGTCGTGGCGTCCAGGCGGAACAGGGAGGAGCGGTCGGACAGCGCGGCCAGGGAACCGCGGCCGTCGGGGGCGAGGGCGGAGAAGTTGCCGACGTAGGTGTCGCCGTAAGTGGTCTTGTCGAGGGCGTCGGAGAAGCCGGTGAGGGAGACGGTGGGCGAGCAGCGGTGGTTCTCTTGCGCGGTGGCCGGTGCGGCGGCGGTCAGACAGCCGGCCGCCGCGAGGCCGGCGGTGAGGGTGGCGAGGGCGGTTCGCAGGGTTCTCGGGCGCATGGGCGTCACCTTAGGGGCGAGGGGTGGCCGGAAGTTGGCCCCTTCTCGAAGGATGGGGGTTCGGCCGCGCTCCGACGGCAAGTAATGAGCCATGCCGGAGGAGAAGGAAAGCGGACACAGACTGGCCGGACGGCTGTACGCGACGCTGCGGGTGCTGAAGTACCTCGGCGCTCCGGCCGGCGCGGGGCCCGTCGAGGAGGAGGTCCGCGAGGACAAGACCGGACCTGCCGAGCGGATCAGGGATCTGAGGTCCGAGCCGTTCAGGGCGTTGCTGGCGGTGCGCGGCAACGGGCGCAGGGAAGCGGCGGTCGAACTGTTCCGGTCCCTGCCGGATCTGCTGCCGCCGCAGGGGGTGCCCGCGGCCACCATGAATCCGCAGGAGATCCGTGAGTTCGCCGAAGGCCACCGCGCTCAGCTGGCCGACATCAAGGAGAAGTTTCCCGGACTGCTCAAGTGACCGCCTGATCCTCCTGCGCCGATTCACAGGCCGCGGCCAGGAACGCCACAGCCCGCGCTCACGCCCGGCCTGAACCATGCGGGCGTGACCTCAGCCACCGAATCCCCGCCCCGCCCGACCTCCCCCGCACCGGCACCCCGCTGGTCGTTGCCCGCCCTGTCGGCGATCCTCGTGCTCGCGGCGGTGCTGTACTCCTGGAACCTGTCCGGGGCCGGCCTGAACAGCTTCTACAGTGCCGCCGTGCTCAGCGGTACCGAGAGCTGGAAGGCGTGGTTCTTCGGCTCCCTGGACGCGGGCAACTTCCTGACCGTCGACAAGCCGCCCTTCGCGCTGATGGTCATGGGGCTGTCCTGCCGTCTCCTCGGGTACGGCACGTGGCAGATGATGGCCCCGTTGATCGTGGCCGCGCTGGCGACGATCTGGATCCTGCACGCCTCGGTGAAGCGGGTGTGGGGCCACGGCGCGGCGGCGGTCGCGGCGCTGGTGCTGGCGCTCACCCCGATCACCGTCGCCATCAACCGGGACAACAACCCCGACACCCTGCTGGTGTTTCTGATGGTGGGCGGGGCGGCCCTGGGCCTGCGCGCCGTGCGCACCGACCGGCTGCTGCCGCTGCTCGGTTCCGCGGTCTGCTTCGGGCTGGCCTTCAACACGAAGATGCTCCAGGGCTACATCGCGCTGCCCGCCGTCTTCGTCGTCTACGTGTACGCGGCCCGGGCCCCGATCACCCGGCGGATCGTGAAGCTGCTGGCCGCGGCCGTCGCGCTCGTCGTCTCCAGCTTCTGGTGGGCGGCGGCCGTGTCGCTGGTGCCCGCCTCCGAGCGGCCGTACATCGGCGGTTCCACGGACGGTACGGCCTGGGACCTGATCACGGGCTACAACGGCCTCGGCCGGATCTTCGGCGGCGACGGCAACATGGGCGGCGGTGGAGGCGGGGGCGGCGGCTTCTCGGGGGCCGCGGGCATCGGACGGATGTTCAACGAGGTCCTCGGCGGCCAGATCTCCTGGCTCCTGCCGTTCGCGGGCATCGCGCTCGTCGGCGGCCTGGTGCTGTGCGGCCGGGCGCCCCGGACCGACCTCACCCGGGCCGCGCTGGTGCTGTGGGGCGGCTGGACCGTCCTGCACTACCTGACCTTCAGCATGGCCGAGGGCACCATGCACCCGTACTACACGACCGCGCTCGCCCCGGGCATCGCGGCGCTGTGCGGAGGCGGCGGCGTCATGCTCCTGCGTGCCTTCCGGGGCGAGGGCCGGTGGGTGTGGGTGCTGCCTCTCGCCCTCGGGGTCACCGGCGTGTGGGCGATCGTGCTGCTGCGCCGCGCCTCCGGCTGGAACACTTGGCTGTGGCCGGCGATCGCGGTGGTCATGGCGCTGGCGATCGCGGGTCTGCTCCTGTGCCGCTCCGGCCGCCGGATCCGGCTGCTCGCGGTCTCCGTCGCCGCGGCGGTCGTGGCTTCCGTGGCGGGTCCCGCGGCGTACGCCTGGTCGGTGCCGTCGGGCTCGGGCGGCGGCATGGGCGGGACCAACCCCACGGCCGGTCCGTCGACGGGCGGCGGCATGGGCGGGCCCGGCGGAGGCGGCGGCCGGGGCGGCTTCCCGGGCGGCGGCGAAGGCGGCGAAGGGCCCGCCGGGCAGCCGCAGGGCGGTCAGGGGGGCGGCTTCCCGGGCGGTGGTGAGCTGCCCGACGGTCAGACCGGCGCCATGCCCGGCGGCGGCCGGAACGGGCAGGCTCCCGGCGGCGCCGGCGAGGCGGGCGGCACGCTCCCGAACGGCGCGTCCCCGGACGGCGGTACGAGCACCGGCGGCACCGGCGAGGGCGAACGGCCGGACGGCGCCGGCGGCTTCGGCGGAGGTGGCACGGACGGCGGCACGGGCGGTGCCGACTCCGAGCTGATCGCCTACCTGAAGAAGCATCAGGACGGCGCCAAGTGGCTGCTGGCGGTGTCCGGTTCGCAGAGCGCCGCTCAACTCATCCTCGGCAGCGGCGAGCCGGTCATCTCGATGTGGGGCTGGTCCGGCAGCGACAAGGCGATGACCCTCGCCAGGCTCGAGGAACTGGTGAAGAAGGGCGAGCTGCACTACGTCCAGGTGGGCGGCGCAGGCACGGGCGGCCCCATGGGCGGCGGCTCCGACGTCAGCTCCGAGGTCACCCAGTGGGTGCAGGAGCACGGCACGGCCGTGAAGGCGAGTGACTACGGCGCGGAATCCGACTCCGAGGCGGGCAGCACGTCGTCCGTGTACCGGCTGGACCCGTCGGACGTGAACTGACCCCGTACACACCGCACATGGCGGCCCCCGACCACCACGGCCGGGGGCCGCCGTCACGCAATCGCCACGCCCCGTACACCCGATCCCCTGCATGTCCATGCCACGCTCGGGGAACCGCTCCATTCAACCCGCGTAGATCGGACACCCCACATGCTCGCGATACGCACACGGCGCCGGAAAGCGGTGGCCCTCGCCACGGCCGCCGTCCTGGCGGGTCTCGCCGCACCCTCCCTGACCGCGACACCGGCCACGGCGACGACGACGGACTACGACTCGACCTACTACAAGAGCGCGATCGGCAAGACGGGGACCAGCCTCAAGTCCTCGCTGCACACGATCATCAGCGACCAGACGAAGATCTCGTACTCGGCCGTCTGGGACGCGCTGAAGGCCACCGACCAGGACCCCGCCGACAGCGCCAACGTGATCCTGCTCTACTCGGGCACCTCCCGCAGCAAGTCCCTCAACGGCGGCGACACCGGCGACTGGAACCGCGAGCACGTCTGGGCCAAGTCCCACGGCGACTTCGGCACCGCCACGGGACCCGGCACCGACCTGCACCACCTGCGCCCCGAGGACGTCCAGGTCAACAGCATCCGGGGCAACAAGGACTTCGACGACGGCGGCAGCGCGGTGCCGGGCGGCGGCGGCAGCCTCACCGACTCCGACTCCTTCGAGCCCCGCGACGCCGTCAAGGGCGACGTGGCCCGCATGATCTTCTACATGGCGGTCCGCTACGAGGGCGGCGACGGCTGGGCCGACCTGGAGGTCAACGGCAGCGTGAACAACGGCAGCAACCCGTACATCGGGAAGCTCGCCGTCCTCAAGGCGTGGAACGACGAGGACCCGCCGGACGCCTTCGAGGAACGCCGCAACCAGGTCATCTACGACTCCTACCAGCACAACCGCAACCCGTTCGTCGACCACCCGGAGTGGGTCGAGGCGATCTGGTAGGCCGCGTACCGCCGTCACACCGCACCCGCGGGCGCCGGTGCTCCGGGCCCGTGCGCCCCGCGCGTGCGCGCCCGCAGCCGACGGCGAATACCCTGTCGGGCCTCCGGTTCGCTCCATCAGGTGGTGTGGGCTGCGGTCCGGGCCGGTCGGCCCCGCCCCGCCGGGAGCATGGGATCGCCCCGGCAGGTCCGCCGGGGCCATGCTCCCGCGACGCCTTACTGGAGAGTGCCGTGAAGACCCGTTCCTGGTCCCTCGCCGCCGCCCTGACCCTGACCGCGCTGTTGCTGCCGGCCCACTCGGCGTCCGCCGCACCGGCCGCACCCCCGTCCTGTCCCGACGGGTCGGTGTGCTTCTGGAGCGGGGAGGGCTTCGACGGCGACTACTGGGAGTGGACCGCGCGCAGCGGCTACCGCGACATGCCGCCCCGCCTCCACGACCACGTCGGCTCGTTCGTGGCCAGCACCCGGGCCTGCTTCGTGAACTGGCAGCCGACCGAGAAGCGGGACGTCTTCAACGGCGACTGGCGCTCCCGCTACCTCGGCGACTTCGGCGGACGGATCGACGGGGTGGGCCCGGGCGGCTGCTGACCCGCCGGCTCAGCCCAGGTGCGTCGGCGCGAACATGCGCAGGACGGCCGGGAGGACGACCACCGACGGGCCCGGTGAGGCCAGCGCCTTCGCCAGGTCGGCCTCCAGGGTCTCGGGGGACGTCCGTACGCCCGGCACCCCGAACGACTCGGCCAGGGCCACGTAGTCGGGGCGGGTCAGCTCGGTCGCCGTCGCCTGTCCGAAGGCGTCCGTCATGTACTCGCGCAGGATGCCGTAGCCGCCGTCGTCGACGATGAGCCAGGTGACGTCGAGGTCGTACTGGCGTGCCGTCGCCAGCTCGGCGATGGAGTAGAGGGCACCGCCGTCTCCGGAGACCGCCAGCACCGGGCGGGTCGGGTCGGCGGCCGCGGCACCCAGTGCGGCCGGGAAGCCGTAGCCGAGGCCGCCGGCGCCCTGGGCGGAGTGCATGGTGTTGGGGGCCTTGGCGTCGAAGGCCGACCAGGCCCAGTAGGCGAGGATCGTCATGTCCCAGAAGGACGGGGACCCGGCGGGCAGGGCCGCGCGGACCGCCGCCAGCACGTCCTGCTCCAGGGTGAGTTCCTGGGAGGCGATCCGCTCACGGACCTTGGCCAGCAGCTCCCGGACACGCTCCGGAGCCGACGCGTCGGCCCGTTCCTCCACCGTCTCCAGCAGCGCCTGGAGGGCCAGGCGGGCGTCGGCGTGGATGCCGAGGGCCGGGTGGTTGGACTCCAGCTTGCCGAGGTCCGCCTCGATCTGGATGACACGGCCCCTGGGCTTGAAGGTGTGGTAGTTCGAGGAGAGCTCGCCCAGGCCCGAGCCGACCACCAACAGGACGTCCGCGTCCTCGAGGAAGTCCGTCGTGTGACGGTCCTCCAGCCAGGACTGCAGCGACAGCGGGTGCTCCCACGGGAACGCGCCCTTGCCGCCGAAGGTCGTCACGACCGGGGCCTGGAGCCGTTCCGCGAGCTGCCGCAGCTTGCCGGACGCGTCCGCGCGGACCACTCCGCCGCCCGCGATGATCGCCGGGCGGGCGGCACGGGAGAGCAGGTCGGCCGCCACGGCCGTGAGTTCCACGCGCGGCGCCAGTTCCTCCGGGGTCGCGTCCACGGCCGTGACCACCGGCAGGCCCGTCTCCGCCAGGAGGACGTCCTGCGGGATCTCCACCCACACCGGGCCGTGCGGGGCCGTCAGCGCCGACTTCCAGGCGGCGGCGATCGCGGACGGGATCTGGGACTGGGTGCGGACCGTGTGGACGGACTTCACCACGCCCCGGAAGGACGCCGCCTGGTCCGGGAGTTCGTGCAGGTAGCCGTGGCGGCCACCGCCCAGCCCGGCCGTCGGGATCTGGCTGCTGATCGCGAGGACGGGGGCCGAGGCCGCCGCCGCCTCCTGGAGTGCGGCGAGCGACGTCAGCGCGCCCGGCCCGGTGGACAGCAGCAGCGGGGCCGCCTCGCCGGTCACCCGGCCGTACGCGTCCGCCGCGAAGCCCGCGTTGTTCTCCACCCGCAGGCCGATGTACCTGAGGTCCGAGCGGCGCAGCGCGTCGAACATGCCGAGGGCGTGCTGGCCGGGCAGACCGAAGACGGTGGTCGCGCCGAGCCCGGCCAGGGTCTCCACGACCAGGTCTCCGCCGTTTCGGCCGGGGGGCGGGTTCAGCGCGGCCTCCGTCTGGGCGGCGGTCGGACGGAGCACCAGGTCGTGGTCGTGGGTCACTTCGAGCGAGCCTCTGCAATCTGGCGGGACATGATCGTCGTCAGTTCGTACGCGGTGTGGGACGCCGCCACCGACGTGATCTCGGCGTGGTCGTAGGCCGGGGCCACCTCGACGACGTCCGCCGACACCAGGTTGCACGAGGCCAGTCCGCGCAGGATCTCCAGCAGTTCGCGGGAGGTCATGCCGCCGGCCTCGGGGGTGCCGGTGCCGGGCGCGTGGGCGGGGTCCAGGCAGTCGATGTCGATGGAGATGTACAACGGGCGGTCGCCGATGCGCTGGCGCAGCTGGTCGGCGACCTCGTCCGCGCCGCGGCGGTAGACGTCCGCGGACGTCACGATGCCGAAGCCCATCTTCTCGTCGTCGGTGAGGTCCTGCTTGCCGTAGAGCGGGCCGCGGGTGCCGACGTGGGACAGCGCCGAGGTGTCGAGGATGCCCTCCTCGACCGCGCGGCGGAACGGGGTGCCGTGGGTGTACTCGGCACCGAAGTAGGTGTCCCAGGTGTCGAGGTGCGCGTCGAAGTGGAGCAGCGCGACCGGGCCGTGCTTCTTGGCGACCGACCGCAGCAGCGGCAGGGCGATGGTGTGGTCGCCGCCGAGGGTCATCAGGCGGGCGCCGGTGCCGAGCAGGTCGTCGGCGGCCGCCTCGACGGTCTCCACGGCCTCGTTGATGTTGAACGGGTTGACGGCGATGTCGCCGCCGTCCGCGACCTGGGCGAGGGCGAAGGGGGAGGCGTCCTGCGCCGGGTTGTAGGGGCGCAGCAGGCGGGAGGCCTCACGGATGGCGTTGCCGCCGAAGCGGGCGCCGGGCCGGTACGAGACGCCGGAGTCGAACGGCACGCCCACCACGGCGACATCGGCGGCGGTGACCTCGTCCAGGCGGGGCAGCCGGGCGAAGGTCGCGGGGCCGGCGTACCGCGGGATGCGGGAGGAGTCGACGGGGCCGCGGGGCGTCTCGTTGCTGCTCATCAGGAACTGCCTTCTTTCCTACGCTTCATCGCGTATGCACTGCGTGGTGCTGCGTGTACTGCGTTGTACTGCTCTGTACTACCCGGTTCGACTCTAGTGGTGGGCCGGAACCGGTTCGGACGTGGATTCGGGTGCCCGTCCGGCGAGGCGTTCGCGCCAGGCGGCGAGGATCGCCTCGTCGGTGGGCCGGGTGGCGAGCGAGACGGCGACGTAGACGGCCAGGGACGCCAGCAGTCCGTAGTAGACGGGCTCGTTGGCGAGGATGCCGTACCCGGCCATCAGGCCGATGACCGCGAGACCGCCGACCGCGACGGCGGCGAGGGCGCCCTGGGCGGTGCCGCGCTTCCACAGCAGCCCGCCGAGGATGGGGACGAGCAGGCCGCCGACGAGGAGGTTGTAGGCGACGGTGAGGGCCTCGACGACGTCGTTCAGCGCGATGGCGGCGCAGATCACGGCGACGCCCATGACGAGGATGAAGGCACGGTTGCCCTTGACCTCGTCGTGCGCCTCCTCGGTCTTTTGCACGACGCCGCGCAGCCGCGACCAGATGTCGTTGTTGGCGACGGTGGCGCAGGCGATGAGCGCACCGGACGAGGTCGACATCACCGCGGCCAGCGCGGCGGCCAGCACCAGCCCGCGCACGCCGATGGGCAGCTCGTCCTTGACGATGGTGGCGAAGGCGTCGTCCGCGCTGGCGAGGTCGGGGTACAGCACCTTGGCGGCGGTGCCGATGATCGCGCCGGCGACGGCGTAGGCGAGGCAGTAGGTGCCGGCGACGGTGCCGCCCCACTTGGCCGTCCGGTCGCTGCGCGCGGTGAAGACGCGCTGCCAGATGTCCTGACCGATGAGCATGCCGAAGGTGTAGATCAGCACGTAGGTGAAGATCGTCTCGCCGCCGACGCCCAGCGGGTCGAAGTACGAGGTCGGCAGCTGGGCCTTCATCTCGCTGAACCCGCCCGCCTTGACGACGGCGATGGGCAGCAGCAGGAGCAGCACGCCGATGGTCTTGACCACGAACTGCACCATGTCGGTGAGCGTGATGGACCACATGCCGCCGAGCGTGGAGTAGGCGACGACGATCGAGCCGCCCAGGATGATCGCGAGGGTGCGGTTGACGTCGAACAGGACGTCGAAGATCGTCGCGTACGCGATGGTGGAGGTCACCGCGAGCATGAGGGTGTACGCCCACATGACCACGCCCGAGATGACGCCGGCCTTGCCGCCGTAGCGCAGGTCGAGCATCTCGGAGACGGTGTAGACCTTCAGCCGGGCGATGCGGGCGGAGAAGAAGACGGACAGGGCGAGCAGGCCGAGGCCGATGGTGACGACCATCCAGGCGCCGGACAGTCCGTACTGGTAGCCGAGGCCCACGCCGCCGATGGTGGAGGCGCCGCCGAGCACGATCGCCGCCATGGTGCCGGAGTACATCGCGGGGCCGAGGCGGCGCCCGGCCACGAGGAACTCGCTCTTGGACTTGGCGCGGCGCATGCCCCACCAGCCCATGGCGAGCATGCCGGCGAGATAGACGACGATCACGATGTAGTCGACGGCCATGGGGGCCTCCTTCGCGCACTCTCGGTGGCGTGTCGTGCTGATGAGGGTTGTCCGGTGGCTGGTCGCGGGGACATCCGCCCGTACCCGCGGCTGCCGGTCTGGATTGACCTTAGGTGGCCGAAAAGCGACTGCGAAGTGTACGTTTCATCTACTCGCTCACCTGTGACTGGAGGAATCGTCCACCATGCCGGAACCGGCCGGTCCTCCCGCGCCTCCCACACCTCCCGTGTCCCTCGCGGCCCTGCTGTCACGCGACGACCTGGGCCTGCGCCAGATCACCGGGCCGCCCGCCGCGGACGTGGCGATCCACTGGGCGCACACCTCCGAGATGTCGGATCCCTACCCGTATCTGCTGGGCGGCGAGCTGCTGCTGACGGCCGGCGTGCACATCACGGAGGCGGCGGGCTCGGGGACCTACTTCGACGACTACGTGTCCCGGATCGTCGCCGCGGGCGGCGCGGCGCTCGGCTTCGGGGTGGCGCCGGTCCACGACACCGTGCCGCGGGCCCTCGTCGCGGCCTGCGAGGCGTACGGCCTGCCGCTGGTGGAGGTGCCGCCGCGGACCACGTTCTCGGGCGTGGCCCGTGCGGTGTGGCAGCTGATGGCGCAGGCCCGGCTGGCCGAGCTGCGCCGGGTCTCGGAGGCGCAGCAGAGCCTGGCCGCCGCGGCCTCCCGTCCGGACCCGGTGCCGTCGGTGCTGCGCCGGCTGGCCGCCCTGCTCGGCGGCCGGGCCGTGCTGTACGGGCCGGACGGCGCCGGGATCGCGGCGGCGGGACGGGAGCCGGAGGACGCGGTGCGCGCCGCGCTGCCGGAGCTGGCCCGCTTCGTCACCGACCGGGCCTCCACCACCGCCACCGAGACCGTCGCCGGCAGCCACCTGTCCGTCTACGCCCTGGGCACCGGTCAGGGGTTCGTGCTCGGGGTGACGGCGCCGCGCCGGGAGTCCGGGGACCACACGATCGCCTCGGTCGCCGCCGTGCTGCTCTCCCTCCTCACCGGCGAACACCAGAGCGGCACCGGCGCGGCCCGCTCCTCGGCTCTGGTACGGCTGCTGCTGGGCGCCGGGCCCGAGGAGGTCGCCCCGCTCCTCGGCGGCGAGGGCAGCGAGGGCGGCGAGGACGGGCGGTGGCACGTCGTGCACGCCCGGCCCGTCGCGCAGGCCCCGGACCCGGTGGCCGCCTCCGCGCTGGGCGCCGCCCTCGGCTCCGCGCTGGTCGACCCGGCCGGGGACGTCGTCCGAGTCCTGGTCCCGGCGGGCCCCGAACCGGCCCCGCAGCCCGGCTGGACACTGGGCGTGAGCGCCCCCGTCGCCCCGCGCGAGTGGCCGGCCGCCGACGCACAGGCGGCCCGCGCGCTGGCCCGCGCCCGCGCCACCCGCACTCCACTGGTCCGGCACGGCGCCCGGCCCGCCCTGGCCGACCTGGTCCCGGACGACGAGGCCGAGGCGCACGCCCGCGCCCTCCTCGCCCCGATCGCCCGCGTCCCGGCGCTCACCGAGACCCTGCGCACCTGGCTGTCCCTGCACGGCAGCTGGGACCGCACCGCGGTCGCCCTGTCCGTGCACCGCAACACCGTCCGTCAGCGCATCGCACGGTGCGCGGCGCTGCTGGACGCCGACCTCGACGACGCCGACGTGCGGATGGAGTTGTGGTTCGCGCTGCGGCGCCCGTGACGGGTGACCCGCGTCCCAGGGTGCGATATGCCGGGGACTCGCACAGGCGGCTGCCTCACAATGGAGCCATGCCGATACCCGGGACACCCAGCCGCGCCGAACTCGTCGAACACCTCGTCAGAACCCGTATCGCCGGGGAGGTCGCCACACCCCGCGAGAACAACCTCTCCCACTACCGGAAACTGGCGAACGGCGACCGCAACTTCTGGCTCGGCCTGGAGTTGGGCGACCGCTGGACCGACGAGCAGGACGTGCTCGCGGTGATGGCGGAGCGGGTCGGCGTCAACGACGACCCCGAACACCGGTACGGCCAGGACACCATCGACCCCGAACTGACGGTGGCGGCACTGGAGCGCATGGCCGGGCGGCTGCGCAAGGCGGCGGACGGCGGGCAGCGGGTGCTGTTCGCCACCGGCCACCCGGGCGGCCTGCTCGACGTGCACCGCGCCACGGCCGCCGCGCTGCGCGCCGCCGGCTGCGAGATCGTCGTGATCCCGGACGGGCTGACCACGGACGAGGGCTACGTGCAGCAGTTCGCGGACGTGGCGGTGCTGGAGCACGGCGCCTCGCTGTGGCACACGCACTCCGGCGAGCCGATGAAGGCCATCCTCACCGGTCTCGAGCGCGCGGGCCGCCCGCTGCCGGACCTCGTCGTCGCCGACCACGGCTGGGCCGGGTACGCCGGTCAGCACGGCGTCGACTCCGTCGGCTACGCCGACTGCAACGACCCGGCCCTCTTCCTCGCGGAGTCGGAGGGCACGCTGCAGGTGGCGGTGCCGCTGGACGACCACGTGGTGAGCCCGCGCCACTACGACCCGATGACGGCGTATCTGCTGACGGAGGCCGGGCTGGAAGCGGGCCCGGCGTAAGGGGAATCGACGTATTCGCGGCTCAAACGCCGCAGTGTGCGGCTCCGTTGGGTCAGGAGCCGCACACCGCGTCTATTTCACAGTCGGATCACCGGCCGCCGTGTCCGCCGCCGTTGCCGCCGCCGTCGCCGCCGCGTCCGCCGCCGTCGCCGCCGCGTCCGCCGCCGTCGCCGCCGCGTCCGCCGTTGTCGCCGCGCCCGTTGTCGTGGTCGCCACGTCCGTTGTCGTGGTCGCCGCGCCCGTTGTCGTGGTCGCCACGTCCGTTGTCGTGGTCGCCGCGCCCGTTGTCGTGGTCGCCGCGTCCGTTGTCGTGGTCGTCGTCGTCGTGGTCGTAGCGGTCGTGGTCGTGGTAGCCCCAGTAGCCCCAGTAGTCGCAGTCGTCGTCGTACCACCAGCCGTGGCGGTCGTCGTCGCAGTAGCGGCTGTGGTTACCGTGGCGGTCCCAGTCGTTCGCCGAGGCGGTCCCCGCAGTGCCTATCGCGATGCCACCGGCCATCATGAGCCCGGCGGCCGACACCGCGAAAAGACGCTTCGTGCGCTGTGCTCGCATGAGATTTCCCCTTCGTTCCATCGTCTCCCGCGTTTCCCGGAGGGGACGGCGAGAGTGGATGGCCGCTGCCGCACGGGAAGTGTGCGGCGCGGTCTTGGGCGTCACCGCGTTTTCACACGGGCACGGGCTCGGCCTCCGACGCCCTCGGACCGCCCGGAAAGGTTCACGGGCGGGCTCTGCGGCCCTGGTCCGGAGGTACGGTGGCCGGATCGGCCGGGTATGCCGTGCCTGCGGCTTTTCACTCATAGAGCCTAGCTCCGTATGTGCGGCTCGGCACCTCGGGCAACCCAGGCGGCACAGAGGTCACCGGGGGACGCGGATCACGCCCTCCTGGATCACCGAGATGGCGAGCCGGCCGTCCTGGGTATAGATGCGCGCCTGGCCGAGACCGCGGCCGCCGGACGCCGACGGCGACTGCTGGTCGTACAGCAGCCACTCGTCGGCGCGGAACGGCCGGTGGAACCACATCGCGTGGTCCAGCGAGGCGCCGACGACGTCGCCGACGGCCCAGCCGCCCCGGCCGTGGGCGAGCAGGACCGAGTCGAGGAGGGTCATGTCGGAGACGTAGGTGGCCAGGACGACGTGCAGGAGGGGGTCGTCCGCGAGCTTGCCGTTGGTGCGGAACCACACCTGGGAGTGCGGCTCGCGCGGCCGGCCGAAGTCGCCGAACGGCGGGTCGTCGACGTAGCGCAGGTCGACCGCGGCGCGGGCCTCGACGAACCGCTCCACCGTCTCGGCGGGCAGGTGCGGGTAACCGCGCAGCCGCTCCTCGCCGGTCGGCAGCGTGGCCGGGTCGGGCGCGGCGGGCATCGGGGCCTGGTGGTCCAGACCCTCCTCGTAGGTCTGGAAGGACGCCGACAGGCCGAAGATCGGCTTGCCGTGCTGGACGGCGACCACGCGGCGCGTGGTGAAGGAGCGGCCGTCGCGGATGCGGTCGACGTTGTAGACGATGGGGGCGCCCGGGTCGCCGGGGCGCAGGAAGTACGCGTGCAGGGAGTGGGCGTGCCGGTCCTCGGGGACGGTCCGCCCGGCGGCGACCAGCGCCTGGGCCGCCACCTGCCCGCCGAAGACGCGCGGGACGACGGCGGACCGGGACCGGCCGCGGAAGATGTCCTCCTCGATCCGCTCGAGGTCGAGCAGATCGAGGAGGGAGTGGAGTGCCTCGCTCATGAGGTCCGTTGTATCCGGCGTTCTCTGCGGGAGTGTTACAGGCCCATGTTCTTCGCGATGATCATCTTCATGACCTCGCTGGTGCCGCCGTAGATGCGGTTGACACGGTTGTCCGCGTACAGGCGGGCGATCGGGTACTCGTTCATGTAGCCGTAGCCGCCGTGCAGCTGGAGGCAGCGGTCGATCACGCGGTGCGCGACCTCGGTGCAGAACAGCTTGGCGCTGGCGGCCTCGGCCGCGGTCAGCTCGCCCGCGTCGAGGGCCTCGAGGGCACGGTCGGCGACCGCCTCGGCGGCGTCCACCTCGGCCTGGCAGGCGGCCAGCTCGAACTTGGTGTTCTGGAAGGCGGCGACCGGCTTGCCGAAGACGGTGCGGTCCTGCACGTACTGCTTGGCGAACTGGACGGCCGCCTTGGCCTGCGCGTAGGCGCCGTAGGCGATGCCCCAGCGCTCGGAGGGCAGGTTGGCGCCGAGGTAGTAGAAGCCCTTGTTCTCCTCGCCGAGCAGGTCCTCGGCGGGCACCTTGACGTCGACGAACGCCAGCTCGGCGGTGTCGGAGGTCTTCAGGCCCAGCTTGTCGAGCTTGCGGCCCACCGAGTAGCCCTCGGACTTGGTGTCCACGGCGAACAGGGAGATGCCGTAGCGGCGGTCCTCGGCGGTGGGCGCGGAGGTGCGGGCGCAGACGATGACCTTGTCGGCGTGGACACCGCCGGTGATGAAGGTCTTGGCGCCGTTGAGGACGTAGTGCGTGCCGTCCTCGGAGAGCTTGGCGGTGGTCTTCATGCCCGCGAGGTCGGAGCCGGTGCCCGGCTCGGTCATCGCGATGGCCCACATCTCCTCGCCGGAGACGAACTTCGGAAGGAAACGCTTCTTCTGCTCGTCGGTGGCGAGCATCTTGATGTAGGGCAGGGCGAGCAGGACGTGCACGCCGGAGCCGCCGAAGCTGACGCCCGCGCGGGCGGTCTCCTCGTACTGGATCGCCTCGAACTTGTGGGACTCCAGGCCGGCGCCGCCGAACTCCTCGGGGACGTTGATGCCGAACAGGCCCAGCTCGGCGAGCTTGTAGTAGAACTCGCGCGGCGCCTGGCCGGCGGCGAACCACTCGTCGTACACGGGGACGACCTCGGCCTCGATGAAGGCGCGAAGGGTCTCCCGGAACGCCTCGTGATCCTCGTTGAACACCGTACGGCGCACGGCGCCACCTCCACGGGTACGTATCTAAGCGCTTGCTCAGGCTTCACCGTACCGGTGGGTAGGGAACGGCGTCCAGGGTGGGGCGCGGGTAACGCTCGTCACTCCGTGCGCTTTTCGACGACCCGGCGCCGACGGACTCGGCCCACGCGGCTCCGCCCCGAGCGGCGCCGGGCCCGAGCCGCCGCGACACCGGCTCCCGTCCCCGCGCGGCCTGCCCCCCACGCCGCGAGGCCACGCCTCACCACCCTGCGGCACAACACCCCGCTTCACGGGTGCACCCCGCCCGACACCCCCCGCCGGAGCCGGCAGGCCCGGCTCAGCCCTCCCCCACCGCCGCGAACGCCCCCCGCGCCATCCGGTGGAGCAGTGCCGCCGTCGCCGAGCGGCCCGGCAGGGCGCCCGGGCGGCCCAGGTGGGGGGTGGAGTTCAGCAGGCCGAAGACCGAGTGGACGGCCGAGCGGGCGGCGGGTTCCGGTGCCGCCGGGTAGACCTCGCGGACCACGCCGACCCACAGCTCCACGTACTGCCGCTGCAACTGGCGCACCAGCTTGCGGTCGGTGTCCCGGAGGCGGTCCAGCTCGCGGTCGTGCAGGGTGATGAGCGGGCGGTCGTCGAGCGCGAAGTCGATGTGGCCCTCGATGAGCGAGTCGAGGACCGCCTCGGGACCGGCCACCCCCTCGGCCTCCGCCAGCCGCCGCTTGGCGCCGGTCAGCAGCGAGCCGCTGATCCCGACCAGCAGCTCCGCGAGCATCGCGTCCTTGCCGGCGAAGTGCCGGTAGAGACCGGGGCCGCTGATGCCGACGGCGGCGCCTATCTCGTCGACGCCGACGCCGTGGAAGCCGCGCTCGGCGAACAGGCGGGCGGCCTCCTTGAGGATCTGCTCGCGGCGGGTGAGGGCGTCGGTTCTGGTGGCCATGGAAGCAATTCTAGACAGGGAGGTTAGCGGTCGTTAACCTGTAGGAAATGCGTTAACGCTCATTAACAACGTGAGGGGACCGCAGGATGCACGAGGCACCGGAGCTGACGACCGCGGCCGACCCCGCGTCGGAGGCCTTTCGGGCCAACGAGGAGGCGCACCGCGCCCTCGTGGAGGAGCTGCGCGCCAAGCTCGCGACGGCCCGGCTCGGCGGCGGCGAACGGGCACGCGCCCGGCACACCGCGCGCGGCAAGCTGCTGCCGCGCGACCGCGTCGACACGCTGCTCGACCCGGGCTCACCCTTCCTGGAGCTGGCGCCGCTCGCCGCCGACGGGATGTACGACGGACAGGCCCCGGCCGCCGGGGTCATCGCCGGGATCGGCCGGGTCAGCGGCCGGGAGTGCGTGATCGTCGCCAACGACGCCACCGTCAAGGGCGGCACGTACTACCCGATGACCGTGAAGAAGCACCTGCGGGCGCAGGAGGTCGCCCTGGAGAACCGGCTGCCCTGCCTCTACCTCGTCGACTCCGGGGGCGCCTTCCTGCCCATGCAGGACGAGGTCTTCCCCGACCGCGAGCACTTCGGGCGGATCTTCTACAACCAGGCGCGGATGTCGGGCGCCGGCATCCCGCAGATCGCCGCCGTCCTCGGGTCCTGCACGGCCGGCGGGGCGTATGTCCCGGCGATGAGCGACGAGGCCGTGATCGTCCGCAACCAGGGCACCATCTTCCTGGGCGGTCCGCCCCTGGTGAAGGCGGCCACCGGTGAGGTCGTCACGGCGGAGGAGCTGGGCGGCGGCGAGGTCCACTCCCGTGTCTCGGGCGTGACCGACCATCTCGCCCAGGACGACGCGCACGCCCTGCGCATCGTGCGGAACATCGTCTCGACCCTCCCCGCGCGCGGCGCACTGCCCTGGGAGGTGCGGCCGGCCGTCGAGCCGAAGGCCGACCCCTTCGGGCTGTACGGGGCGGTTCCGGTCGACTCCCGCACCCCCTACGACGTACGCGAGATCATCGCGCGCGTGGTGGACGGCTCCCGGTTCGCCGAGTTCAAGTCCGAGTTCGGACAGACCCTGGTCACCGGTTTCGCCCGGATCCACGGCCACCCGGTCGGGATCGTCGCCAACAACGGCATCCTGTTCTCCGAGTCCGCCCAGAAGGGCGCCCACTTCATCGAGCTGTGCGACCAGCGCGGGATCCCGCTCCTCTTCCTCCAGAACATCTCCGGCTTCATGGTCGGCAGGGACTACGAGGCCGGTGGCATCGCCAAGCACGGCGCCAAGATGGTGACGGCCGTGGCGTGCACGCGCGTGCCCAAGCTGACGGTCGTGGTCGGCGGGTCCTACGGCGCCGGGAACTACTCCATGTGCGGGCGGGCGTACTCCCCGCGCTTCCTGTGGATGTGGCCCAACGCCAAGATCTCCGTCATGGGCGGCGAGCAGGCCGCGTCCGTGCTGGCCACGGTCAAGCGGGACCAGATGGAGGCCCGCGGGGAGGACTGGCCGGCCGAGGACGAGGAGACGTTCAAGGCACCGGTCCGTGCTCAGTACGAGCGCCAGGGGAACGCTTACTACGCGACCGCCCGCCTGTGGGACGACGGGGTCATCGACCCCCTCGACACCCGGCAGGTACTGGGTCTGGCCCTGACGGCCTGCGCCAACGCGCCGCTGGGCGAGCCCCGGTTCGGCGTCTTCCGGATGTGAGGAGGGGACTTGATGTTCGACACGGTACTGGTGGCCAACCGCGGTGAGATCGCGGTACGCGTCATCCGGACGCTGCGTTCGCTGGGTGTGCGCTCGGTGGCGGTCTTCTCCGACGCCGACGCGGACGCCCGGCACGTGAGGGAGGCCGACGAGGCGGTCCGGATCGGTCCGGCGCCCGCGGCGGAGAGCTATCTGTCCGTCGAGCGGCTGCTTCGGGCGGCGGCCCGGACGGGCGCGCAGGCCGTCCACCCGGGGTACGGCTTCCTCGCCGAGAACGCCGGCTTCGCGCGGGCCTGCGAGGACGCCGGGCTGGTCTTCATCGGGCCGCCCGCGGACGCCATCGCCCTCATGGGCGACAAGATCCGCGCCAAGGAGACCGTACGGGCGGCCGGTGTGCCGGTGGTGCCCGGCTCCAGCGGCAGCGGGCTGACGGACGAGCAGCTCGCCGACGCCGCCAGGGAGATCGGTGTGCCGGTGCTGCTGAAGCCGTCGGCCGGCGGCGGCGGCAAGGGCATGCGGCTGGTGCGGGACGCCTCCGTCCTCGCCGACGAGATCGCCGCCGCGCGCCGCGAGGCCCGCGCCTCCTTCGGCGACGACACCCTCCTGGTGGAGCGGTGGATCGACCGGCCCCGGCACATCGAGATCCAGGTCCTGGCCGACGGCCACGGAGGCGTCGTCCACCTGGGCGAACGCGAGTGCTCGCTGCAGCGCCGGCACCAGAAGATCATCGAGGAGGCGCCGAGCGTGCTCCTCGACGAGGCCACCCGCGCCGCGATGGGCGAGGCGGCCGTGCAGGCGGCCCGCAGTTGCGGCTACCGGGGCGCGGGCACGGTGGAGTTCATCGTGCCGGGCGGTGACCCGTCCTCGTACTACTTCATGGAGATGAACACCCGCCTGCAGGTCGAGCACCCGGTGACCGAGCTGGTCACGGGCCTGGACCTGGTGGAGTGGCAGCTGCGGGTGGCGGCCGGCGAGCGGCTGGACCTCGCACAGGAGGACGTCCGGCTGACCGGGCACGCGGTCGAGGCCCGGCTGTGCGCCGAGGACCCGGCCCGGGGCTTCCTGCCGTCGGGCGGCACGGTGCTCCGCCTCCACGAGCCGCAGGGCGACGGCATCCGCACCGACTCCGGGCTCAGCCAGGGCACCGAGGTCGGCAGCCTCTACGACCCGATGCTGTCCAAGGTGATCGCCTACGGCGCCGACCGTGAGACGGCGCTGAGGAAGCTCCGGGCGGCCCTCGCCGGGACGGTCACCCTCGGTGTGCAGACCAACGCCGGTTTCCTGCGGCGGCTCCTGGCCCATCCGGCGGTCGTGGCGGGCGAGCTGGACACGGGGCTGGTCGAGCGGGACGTGCACACGCTCGTCCCGGACGCGGTACCGGCGGAGGTGTACGCGGCGGCGGCGCTGCTGCGCCACGCGGCACTCGCCACCGCCGACGGCAGCGGGTGGGCCGACCCGTTCGCCGCCGCGGACGGCTGGCGTCTGGCCGGAGAGCGGGCCTGGACCTCGTACCACCTGCGGGTACCGGGCCGGGATCCGGTCACCGTACGCGTGCGCAGCACACCGGACGGCGGGACCGAGCTGCTGCCGGCCGGTGCCGAGGAGCCGCTGCGGGCCTGCGTGGTCGCGTCCCCGCGGCCCGGCGACGGGCACCGGTACACCGTCCGGCTCGACGGCGTCACCCACACCTTCGCCGCCCTGCCGGACGGCACCTGGCTCGGCCGCGACGGCGACGCCTGGCACGTGCGCGACCACGACCCGGTCGCCGCCTCCCTCACCCGCGCCGCCCACGCGGGCGCCGACTCGCTGACGGCGCCCATGCCGGGCACAGTGACGGTGGTGAAGGTCGCCGTCGGCGACGAGGTGACCGCCGGGCAGAGCCTGCTGGTCGTCGAGGCGATGAAGATGGAGCACGTCATCTCCGCCCCGCACGCCGGCACCATCGCCGAACTGGACGTCGCGCCGGGCACGACGGTCGCCATGGACCAGGTGCTGGCGGTCATCGCACCCGCGGAGGAGGAGACGGCATGAACGCCTCGGAGCTGGGCCTGCCCATGGCCGTACCGGCCGAGGGCCTGCCCTCGCGCGTGCGCATCCACGAGGTCGGCGCGCGCGACGGCCTGCAGAACGAGCGGGCGACCGTTCCGACGGCGGTGAAGGCGGAGTTCATCCGCCGCCTGGCCGGCACGGGCCTGACGACCATCGAGGCGACGAGCTTCGTGCGCCCCGAGTGGGTCCCCCAACTGGCGGACGCCGAGGAGCTGTTCCCGGCCGTCGCCGGCCTTCCGGTCGCCCTCCCCGTCCTGGTCCCGAACGAACGCGGCCTCGACCGGGCCCTGGCGCTCGGCGCGCGGCGCGTCGCCGTCTTCGCCAGCGCCACCGAGTCGTTCGCGAAGGCCAACCTCAACCGCACGGTGGACGAGGCCCTGGCCATGTTCGCGCCGGTGGTGGCGCGGGCGAAGGAGGCGGACGTCCACGTCCGGGGATACCTCTCGATGTGCTTCGGGGATCCCTGGGAGGGCGCGGTCCCGGTCCCGCAGGTGGTCGAGGTCTGCAAGGCCCTGCTGGACATGGGCTGCGACGAACTGAGCCTGGGCGACACGATCGGCGTGGCGACCCCGGGCCATGTCGGCGCCCTGCTCACGGCTCTCACCGGGGCCGGTGTGCCCGTGAGCACCCTGGGCGTCCACTTCCACGACACCTACGGCCAGGCCCTGTCCAACACGCTGGTGGCGCTCCAGCACGGCGTCACCACGGTCGACTCGTCCGCCGGCGGCCTGGGCGGCTGCCCCTACGCGAAGTCCGCCACCGGCAACCTCGCCACCGAGGACCTGGTGTGGATGCTGCGGGGCCTCGGCATCGACACCGGGGTCGACCTCGGCCGTCTCGTCGCCACAAGCGTATGGATGGCCGCCCACCTGGGCCGGACCAGCCCGTCCCGCACCGTACGAGCCCTCGCCCACGCCGGCTCCGACTCCCACGAGGAGCAGTGACAGCAATGGACCACAAGCTC
The DNA here is from genome assembly GCF_014650995.1 of Streptomyces viridiviolaceus. Classification (GTDB taxonomy): domain Bacteria; phylum Actinomycetota; class Actinomycetes; order Streptomycetales; family Streptomycetaceae; genus Streptomyces; species Streptomyces viridiviolaceus. Next base: position 246,979 of record NZ_BMWA01000003.1, on the reverse strand, counting down.
TCCCCCGAACTGGAAGACCTCCGCCGCACGGTGGAGCAGTTCGCCCACGACGTCGTGGCGCCCAAGATCGGCGACTTCTACGAGCGGCACGAGTTCCCGTACGAGATCGTCCGGGAGATGGGCCGCATGGGCCTGTTCGGCCTGCCGTTCCCGGAGGAGTACGGCGGGATGGGCGGCGACTACCTCGCCCTCGGCATCGCCCTGGAGGAACTGGCCCGCGTCGACTCCTCGGTGGCCATCACCCTGGAGGCGGGCGTGTCGCTGGGCGCGATGCCGATCCACCTCTTCGGCACCGAGGAGCAGAAGCGGACGTGGCTGCCGCGCCTGTGCGCCGGCGAGATGCTCGGCGCCTTCGGCCTGACCGAGCCCGACGGCGGCTCGGACGCGGGTGCGACGCGGACGACGGCCCGGCTGGACGAGACGACGGGCGAGTGGGTGATCAACGGCACCAAGTGCTTCATCACCAACTCGGGCACGGACATCACGGGCCTGGTGACGGTCACGGCGGTCACCGGCCGCAAGCCGGACGGCGGGCCGCGGATCTCGGCGATCATCGTCCCGTCCGGCACCCCGGGCTTCACGGTGGCCGCCCCGTACTCGAAGGTCGGCTGGAACGCCTCCGACACCCGCGAGCTGTCCTTCTCGGACGTGCGGGTCCCGGCCGCGAACCTGCTGGGCGAGGAGGGCCGGGGCTACGCCCAGTTCCTGCGCATCCTCGACGAGGGCCGGATCGCCATCGCCGCGCTGGCCACCGGCCTGGCGCAGGGCTGCGTGGACGAGTCGGTCGCATACGCGAAGGAACGTCACGCCTTCGGCCGGCCCATCGGCGCGAACCAGGCCGTCCAGTTCAAGATCGCCGACATGGAGATGAAGGCCCACACGGCCCGGCTCGCCTGGCGCGACGCGGCCTCCCGCCTGGTGGCGGGCGAGCCGTTCAAGAAGGAGGCGGCGCTGGCGAAGCTGTACTCGTCGACGGTCGCGGTGGACAACGCCCGCGACGCCACCCAGATCCACGGCGGCTACGGATTCATGAACGAGTATCCGGTCGCCCGCATGTGGCGGGACTCGAAGATCCTGGAGATCGGCGAGGGCACCAGCGAGGTCCAGCGCATGCTGATCGCGCGGGAGTTGGGTCTGGTGAGCTAGGAGCGGCGGCCGTTCGGGCGGGGTGGAGTGGCACCACCCTCTGGACAAAATGATCTGAGGTTAGGCTAACCTACCTTCGAATTGTCCGGCGGGCGCTCCGCCCCGTTCGAAAGCAGCCAAACCATGTCCAACGCCAGAGCTACCCACCTGACCCGCCGCGGAATCCTCGCCGCGGGCGGTGCCCTCGGCCTCGGTGCCGCACTCGCGGCCTGTGGTGACGACGACGCGAACAACGGTGGCTCGGACAAGGGCGAGGCCGCCGCCAAGTCGGGCCCCTGGTCCTTCAAGGACGACCGCGGCACCACGGTGAAGCTGGACAAGGTCCCGGCGAACATCGTCGCCTTCACCGGTGTCGCCGCCGCCCTGTGGGACTACGGCGTCCAGGTCAAGGGCGTGTTCGGGCCCACCACCACCAAGGACGGCAAGTCCGACGTCCAGGCCGGCGACATCGACGTCAGCAAGGTCACCGTCCTCGGCAACGAGTGGGGCAAGCTCAACGTCGAGAAGTACGCGGCCCTCGCCCCCGAACTGCTCGTCTCCACGACCTTCGACACCGCCGGCACCCTGTGGTCCGTCCCGGAGGAGTCCAAGGACAAGATCGCCAAGCTGGCCCCGAGCGTCGCCATCTCCGTCTTCGACCGCCAGCTCACCCAGCCGCTGCAGCGCATGTGGGAGCTGGCCGAGTCGCTCGGCGCGGACATGAGGGCCAAGAAGGTCACCGACGCCAAGGCCGCCTTCGAGAAGGCCGCGGCCCGGCTGCGCGCCGCCGCCAAGGCCAAGCCCGAGATCAAGGTGCTGGCCGGTTCGGCGAGCGCCGAGCTCTTCTACGTCTCCGGCACCAACCTCTCGGTGGACCTGGAGTACTTCAAGGCCCTCGGCGTGAACTTCGTCGAGCCCTCGGAGGAGGCCAAGAAGGCGACCGGCGGCTGGTTCGAGAGCCTGAGCTGGGAGAACGTCGACAAGTACCCGGCCGACATCGTCATCATGGACGACCGCGCCTCGACCATCCAGCCCGCCGACATCACCGAGGGCACCTGGAAGAAACTGCCCGCGGTCAAGGCCGGCCAGGTGATCGCCCGCTCCCCCGAGCCGATCCTGTCCTACGACAAGTGCACGCCGCTGCTCGACAACCTCGCCGAGGCGATCGAGAACGCCAAGAAGGTCAGCTGACCCCGACCGTCCCGACTCGCAGGAGCCCCCGTGACGACTGCTGTAGCCGCCCCGTTCCGTTTCTTCTCCCTCCAGGTCGTACGGACGAGGCGGCTCGGCCCGTCTCTGGCCCGCGTCACGTTCGCCGGCCCCGACCTGCTCGCCTTCCGCTCCGACGGACGCGACCAGTCCCTGTCGCTGTTCCTGCCGCACCCCGGCCAGTCGGAGCCGGCGGTGCCCCTCGAGCGGGGCGACGAGTGGTGGCAGGCCTGGCGTGAACTGCCCGACGACGTACGGGCGGTGATGCGCTCGTACACGCTGCGGGAGCTGCGGCACGACGCGCACGGGAACACGTCGGAGATCGACATCGACTTCGTGCTGCACGGCGTCGAACCGGCAGCCGCGGTCCAGGCCGGCCCGGCCGCCCGCTGGGCCGCCGACGCGCGTGCCGGCGACCGCGTCCTGCTGCTGGGCCCGGCGGTCGCGGACAACCGTGCGATCCGCTTCCGGCCGCCCGAGGACACCGACCTGGTGGTGATCTGGGGCGACGAGACCGCCGTACCCGCCGCCTGTGCCATCGTCGAATCGCTGCCGGCCGGCACCCGCGCCCGGGTCTGGCTGGAGGTGCCACACGCCGGGGACGTCCAGGAACTGGCGACGGCGGCGGACGCCGAGGTCACCTGGCTCGTCCGCGAGGACGCCGAGGCGCCCGCCGACCTCGCCCTCACCGCGCTCCGCGACGCTCCACTGCCGCCCGCCGAGCACCCGTACGTCTGGATCGCGGGCGAGTCCGGCCGCGTCAAGCGGCTGCGCCGCCATTTCGTGGGCGAGCGGGGCATCGACCGCCGCCGGGTCACCTTCGTCGGTTACTGGCGACAGGGCCTGACGGAGGAACAGCTGCGCGAGCAGGGCTGACCTTCGCCAACCCCGGCCGGTGCCGGGGCTGTTGAGGCGTTAGTGACAGCAGTCACGTGACAGTCCGCGCTTCAACGTCGTTCATTAGGTTAGGCTTACCTAAGTCGAAGCCCCGGGCTCCGCCCTCTCCCGTCCCTCTCGGACCGTCCCCACCGGAGGACCCCCACATGCGCTCGCACCTGCTCAACGACACCACCGCGGAGCAGTACCGCCGCTCCGTGACCCAAGGAGTCGAGCGGGTGGCCGCCAAACTCGCCACCACCGACCGGCCGTTCACCGGCGTCACGGTCGACGCCCTCTCCCCCCGCATCGACGCGATCGACCTCGACAAGCCGCTGCACGACACGACCGCGGCCCTCGACGAGCTGGAGGACGTCTACCTCCGGGACGCCGTCTACTTCCACCACCCCCGCTACCTGGCCCACCTCAACTGCCCGGTCGTCATCCCGGCGGTACTCGGCGAGGCGGTCCTGTCCGCCGTCAACTCCTCCCTCGACACCTGGGACCAGTCGGCCGGCGGCACGCTCATCGAGCGGAAACTGATCGACTGGACGACCGCCCGCATCGGCCTCGGCCCGGCCGCCGACGGCGTGTTCACCTCCGGCGGCACCCAGTCCAACCTCCAGGCGCTGCTGCTGGCCCGCGAGGAGGCCAAGACCGACGATTCCGCGAAACTGCGCATCTTCGCCTCCGAGGTCAGCCACTTCAGCGTGAAGAAGTCGGCGAAACTGCTCGGCCTCGGCCAGGACGCCGTGATCGCGATCCCCGTGGACCACGACAAGCGCATGCAGACCCTCGCCCTCGCCCGCGAGCTGGACCGCTGCGCCGAGGACGGCCTCGTGCCCATGGCCGTCGTCGCCACCGCCGGGACCACCGACTTCGGCTCCATCGACCCCCTGCCGGAGATCGCGGAGCTGTGCGCCCGGCACGGCGTGTGGATGCACGTGGACGCGGCCTACGGCTGCGGGCTGCTCGCCTCGCTGAAGTACCGGGACCGGCTGACCGGCATCGAGCGGGCCGACTCGGTCACCGTCGACTACCACAAGTCCTTCTTCCAGCCGGTGAGTTCCTCGGCCGTGCTGGTCCGGGACGTCGCCACGCTGCGCCACGCCACCTACCACGCGGAGTACCTCAACCCGCGCCGCATGGTGCAGGAACGTATCCCCAACCAGGTGGACAAGTCCCTCCAGACCACCCGCCGCTTCGACGCCCTCAAGCTGTGGATGACGCTGCGCGTGATGGGCGCCGACGGCATCGGACAGCTCTTCGACGAGGTCTGCGACCTCGCCGCCGAGGGCTGGAAGCTGCTCGCCGCCGACCCGCGCTTCGACGTGGTGGTCGAGCCGAGCCTGTCGACCCTGGTCTTCCGCTACATACCGGCGGCCGTCACCGACCCCGCCGAGATCGACCGCGCGAACCTGTACGCCCGCAAGGCCCTGTTCGCCTCCGGCGACGCCGTCGTCGCGGGCACCAAGGTCGGCGGCCGCCACTACCTGAAGTTCACCCTGCTCAACCCCGAGACCACGACGGCCGACATCTCCGCCGTCCTCGACCTGATCGCCGGCCACGCCGAGCAGTACCTGGGAGAGTCCCTTGACCGCGCTTCCTGAAGCCGCAACGACGTACGACTTCGTGGGGATCGGCCTCGGCCCCTTCAACCTCGGCCTCGCCTGCCTCACCGAGCCCATCGCCGAGCTGAATGGCGTCTTCCTGGAGTCCAAGCCGGACTTCGAGTGGCACGCCGGGATGTTCCTGGACGGCGCCCACCTCCAGACCCCGTTCATGTCGGACCTGGTCACCCTCGCCGACCCGACGTCCCCCTACTCCTTCCTCAACTACCTGAAGGAGAAGGGCCGGCTGTACTCGTTCTACATCCGCGAGAACTTCTACCCGCTGCGCGTCGAGTACGACGACTACTGCCGCTGGGCCGCGAACAAGCTGAGCAGCGTCCGCTTCCGCACGACGGTCACGGAAGTGACGTACGACGAGCGGGAGGAGCTGTACGCCGTCGCGACCACGTCCGGCGACACCTACCGCGCCCGCCGCCTCGTCCTCGGCACCGGCACCCCGCCGCACATCCCCGACGCCTGCCGGGGCCTGGCCGGCGACTTCATCCACAACTCCCGCTACGTGCAGAACCGGGCGGAGCTGGTGAAGAAGGACTCGATCACGCTGGTCGGCAGCGGCCAGTCCGCCGCCGAGATCTACTACGACCTGCTCGGCGAGATCGACGTCCACGGCTACCAGCTGAACTGGGTGACGCGCTCCCCGCGCTTCTTCCCGCTGGAGTACACCAAACTCACGCTGGAGATGACCTCACCGGAGTACGTGGACTACTACCACGCGCTCCCCGAGGACACCCGCTACCGGCTGACCGCCGAGCAGAAGGGCCTGTTCAAGGGCATCGACGGCGACCTGATCAACGAGATCTTCGACCTGCTCTACCAGAAGAAGCTCGGCGGCCGCGTCCCCACCCGCCTGCTCACCAACTCGGCGCTCACCAGCGCACGGTACGCGGACGGCACGTACACGCTCGGCTTCCGCCAGGAGGAGCAGGGCAGGGACTTCGAGATCGACTCGCAGGGCCTGATCCTGGCCACCGGCTACAAGTACACCGAGCCGGAGTTCCTCAAGCCGGTCCGCGACCGGCTGCGCTACGACTCCCAGGGCAACTTCGACGTCGCCCGCAACTACGCCGTCGACGTCACGGGCAAGGGCGTGTTCCTGCAGAACGCGGGCGTCCACACGCACAGCATCACCAGCCCCGACCTGGGCATGGGTGCCTACCGCAACAGCTACATCATCCGAGAGCTGCTCGGCAGCGAGTACTACCCGGTCGAGAAGACGATCGCGTTCCAGGAGTTCAGCGCATGAGCACCACCACCGCCGGCATCGGCGCCCTCACCCTCCGCCCCCTCGACCCGACGAGGGACGCCGAGCTGCTGCACGGCTGGGTCACCCACCCCAAGGCCGCGTTCTGGATGATGCAGGACGCCAAGCTGGTCGACGTCGAGCGGGCGTACATGGAGATAGCCGCCGACGAGCACCACCACGCCTACCTGGGCCTGCACGACGGCGTCCCCGCCTTCCTGATGGAGAAGTACGACCCGGCCCAGCGCGAGCTGGTCGGCCTGTACGAGCCCGAGCCGGGCGACGTCGGCATGCACTTCCTGGTCGCGCCGACCGACCGGCCGGTGCACGGGTTCACCCGGGCCGTCATCACCGCCGTCATGACCGAGCTCTTCGCCGACCCGGCGACCCGGCGGGTCGTCGTCGAGCCGGACGTCGGCAACAAGGCCGTGCACGCCCTGAACGCGGCGGTCGGTTTCGTGCCCGACCGGGAGATCCAGAAGCCGGAGAAGAAGGCACTGCTGAGCTTCTGCACCCGCGAGCAGTTCGAGAAGGCGGTGTCCGCATGAGCCTCGCCGACGCAGTGGCCCACCTCTCCCCCGAGCGCTGGGAGACGGCCAACCGCCTGCTGGTCCGCAAGGGCCTCGCCGAGTTCGCGCACGAGCGGCTGATCACGCCGGAGCGGGACGGTGACGGCTACGTCGTCCGCAGCGACGACGGCCGGACCGCCTACCGCTTCACCGCCACGGTCCGTGCCCTGGACCACTGGCAGGTGGACGCCGGCTCGATCACCCGGCACCGCGGCGGCGACGAACTCCCGCTCGCCGCACTGGACTTCTTCATCGAGCTGAAGGAGTCGCTGGGCCTGAGCGACGAGATCCTGCCGGTCTACCTGGAGGAGATCTCCTCCACCCTCTCCGGCACCTGCTACAAGCTCACCAAGCCGCGGGTGACCTCCGCCGAGCTGGCCGGGAGCGACTTCCAGGCCGTCGAGACCGGCATGACCGAGGGCCACCCCTGCTTCGTCGCCAACAACGGACGGCTCGGCTTCGGCATCCACGAGTACCTGTCGTACGCCCCCGAGACCGCGAGCCCGGTGCGCCTGGTGTGGCTGGCCGCGCACCGCTCCCGGGCGGCGTTCACGGCGGGCGTCGGGATCGAGTACGAGTCCTTCGTCCGCGACGAGCTGGGCGAGGAGACCGTCGACCGCTTCCACGGCGTGCTGCGCGAGCGGGGCCTGGAGCCGGCCGACTACCTGTTCGTCCCGGTGCACCCCTGGCAGTGGTGGAACAAGCTCACCGTCACCTTCGCCGCCGAAGTGGCCCGCGGGCACCTGGTGTGCCTGGGCGAGGGCGACGACGAGTACCTGGCGCAGCAGTCCATCCGAACCTTCTTCAACACCTCCCACCCCGAGAAGCACTACGTGAAGACGGCCCTGTCCGTCCTCAACATGGGCTTCATGCGCGGGCTGTCGGCCGCCTACATGGAGGCGACCCCGGCGATCAACGACTGGCTCGCCCAGCTGATCGACGGCGACCCGGTGCTGAAGGCGACGGGCCTGAGCATCATCCGCGAGCGGGCGGCGGTCGGCTACCGGCACCTGGAGTACGAGAAGGCGACCGACCGGTACTCGCCGTACCGCAAGATGCTGGCGGCCCTGTGGCGGGAGAGCCCGGTCGCGTCACTCCAGGACGGCGAGTCGCTCGCCACCATGGCCTCCCTGCTCCACGTCGACCACGACGGCGCCTCCTTCGCGGGCGCGCTGATCGAGCGGTCGGGGCTCGCGCCGGCCGAATGGCTGCGGCATTACCTGCGGGCCTACTTCACCCCGCTGCTGCACAGCTTCTACGCCTACGACCTGGTCTACATGCCGCACGGCGAGAACGTGATCCTCGTCCTGAAGGACGGGGTCGTGCAGCGCGCGATCTACAAGGACATCGCCGAGGAGATCGCGGTGATGGACCCGGACGCGGTGCTGCCGCCGGAGGTCTCCCGCATCGCCGTGGAGGTCCCCGAGGACAAGAAGCTGCTGTCGATCTTCACGGACGTCTTCGACTGCTTCTTCCGCTTCCTCGCCGCGAACCTGGCCACCGAGGGAATCCTGGAGGAGGACGCCTTCTGGAGGACGGTCGCGGAGGTCACCCGCGACTACCAGGAGTCGGTGCCGGAGCTGGCCGACAAGTTCGCGCAGTACGACATGTTCGCCCCGGAGTTCGCGCTGTCCTGCCTGAACCGCCTCCAGCTGCGCAACAACAAGCAGATGGTGGACCTGGCGGACCCGTCCGGCGCGCTGCAGCTGATCGGCACCCTGAAGAACCCCCTCGCCGCATTCTGACGCACGGACGGACGGGCACCCCGGAGTACGGTCCTCCGGGGTGCCCGTCAGCCGTTCCCGCTCAGTCGGTCGGCCAGGGCACCTGCGGCGACCGGTGGTACCCGGTCCCCAGCGCGTCCCAGCGGGGCGCCTGTGCCGCGAGCCGCACCTTGTAGTCGTCCCAGTCGTGCGTCGACGCCGGCGACCAGCCCAGCTCCGCGATGCCCGGCAGGCGCGGGAAGGCCATCTGGTCGAGGTGGCCGGACTCCGACAGGGTCTCCGTCCACAGCGGCGCCTCGACGCCCCGGACGGCCGAGGCCGGGGCGTCCGGCAGATAGGCGCCCGGGTCCCAGTCGTAGGACCGCTGCACCTCGACGTACCCCGCCCAGGACAGGCCCAGCGGCGTGTCCTTGGTGTACTTCATGTCGAGGTAGGCCCGGTCGGCCGGGGACAGGATCAGTCCGGTCCCGTTCTGCGCGGCCTTGGCGACCTGGGCCTTCTCCTCGGCGCTGGTGCGGTCCAGGCCCCAGTACTGGGCGAGTGCCCCCTTGGCGGGGGTGGCGCCGGTCAGCTGGTGCCAGCCGATGACCGTCTTGCCGTACTGGGCGACGATCGGCTGCACGCGGTCCATGAACTTCACGTAGTCGGCGTGGCTGGTGGAGTGCGCCTCGTCGCCGCCGATGTGGAGGTAGCGGCCCGGGGTGAGGGCGGCCAGCTCGCGCACGACGTCGTCGACGAAGTCGTACGTGACCTCCTTGCCCACGCACAGCGAACTGAAGCCGACCTTGGTGCCGGTGTAGAGCGGCGGTGCCACGCCGTCGCAGTTCAGCTCGGCGTAGGAGGCGAGGGCCGCGTTGGTGTGGCCCGGCATGTCGATCTCGGGGACCACCTCGAGGTGGCGGGAGGCGGCGTAGCGGACGATCTCCTTGTAGTCGGCCTTGGTGTAGTGACCGCCGGGGCCGCCGCCGACCTCGGTGGAGCCGCCGTACGTCGCCAGGCGCGGCCAGGAGTCGACGGCGATGCGCCAGCCCTGGTCGTCGCTCAGGTGCAGATGGAGTTTGTTGATCTTGTAGAGGGCGATCTGGTCGATGTACCGCTTGACCTCGTCGACCCCGAAGAAGTGCCGGGACACGTCCAGCATGGCGCCGCGCCAGGCGTAGCGCGGGGTGTCCTCGATCGTGCCGCCCGCGACCAGCCAGGGCCCGGGCTGCACGGAGTCCTTCTCGACGGCCGCCGGGAGCAGCTGACGCAGGGTCTGGACGCCGTGGAAGAGGCCGGACGCCTTGTACGCGGTGATGGTGAGGCCGCTGCGTCCGCTGTCGAGGCGGTAGCCCTCGTCGCCGTAGGGGCCCTTGGCGAGGCGCAGTCGGATGCCGCCGTCGCCGTGCGAGGTGACCGGCAGCCGGTAGCCGGTGGAGGGCCGCAGGATGTCCGCGAGGTACTCGCCGACGCGGCGGGCCTCGCGCGAGTCGTCGACGCGGATACGGGTGCCGGGAGTGAGGCGGTACGGGGCTCCGCCCGGCTCGACCGAGGCGGGCGCCGGGATCACGCGGTCCAGCGGCGTCGCGACGGTGGACGCCGATGTCGGTGCCGCGCCGGTGGTGAAGGCGCCGGCCGCCGCCACCATCAGCAGCGAACCGAGCAGGCGGGTGATGCGGGGAGTCGTTCTGTGGTGCCGTCTCACATGCGCTCCCTTCAGCTCAACTCCGGGGTGCCGCACAGGAACCCCGACGGGTATAGACCACCCTCTCGCAGATCCCGCTCCCGCAGAAGCGGTGAAACAATCACCTCATGGCGGAAATCATCCAGAAGGACGGCACCTGGACCTTCGACGGCGATGTCCTGCGGTTGACCCCCGGCCGGGACAAGAACGTCAGCCTGCTCCGCAAGACCGTGGGTGAACTCGTCGTGCCCTTGGATGCGTTGGCCGGCATATCGTTCGAGCAGGGCAAGAAGACAGGGCGGTTGCGACTGCGCCTGCGGGACGGCGCCGACCCGCTGCTGCACGCGACCGGCGGACGGCTGACGGAGCCGCACGACCCGTACCAGCTGGTGGTGGAGTCCGACCGGTACGGCGTCGCGGAGTACTTCGTGGACGAGGTCCGGGGCGCCCTGCTCCTGGACCGGGTTCCGTCCGGCCCGGTGGACGCGTACCTGCTGCCGGGCCCGTCCGTCCCGCTGTCCGTCTCCGCCGGGGACGGCACCGCGAGCTTCGACGGCGAGCGCGTCCGCCTGGAGTGGAACTGGAAGACGGAGGACTCCAAGGTCGCCGCCGGCGCCCGCACCCTCTCCCTCGACGACATCGCGGCCGTGGAGTGGCACCCGGCGGCCGGCCTGGACAACGGCTGCCTCCGGTTCACCGTGAGGAACGCGCCGACCAAGGCCCCGCCGAAGTACGACCCCAACGCCGTCGAGCTGTGGGGCTTCAAGAAGGACCCGCTGATGGCCCTGGTCGCCGCCGCCGTGCAGGCCCGGCTCCCGCATCCGGCCGCCCCGGTCGCCCACAGGGCCGCAGAGCCGGTCCAGGACGCGCCCGCCCCCGCCGCGGAGGACGACCACGACGCGCTGCTGCGGCGGCTGCGGGAGCTTGGCGAACTGCATCGCGCCGGGGTGCTGACGGACGACGAGTTCGCCCTGGCCAAGCAGGCGGTACTGAAGCGAATGTAAGCCGCATCACACACAGGCCGCACAGACACCCCTTCACCGCCTGCCCGAAATCGGGCAGGATTCTTGCGAAACCCTCGCCCTTACCCCAGGATCTACCGGGTGCACGACGAACTTGTTGATCATCTGACGCGGTCCACGCCCCTCAACCGGGGTGAGGCGCTGCGCGTGATCCAGGACGTGCTCGCCTACTTCGACGAGACGACCGAGGAGTACGTCCGTCGCCGCCACCGCGAACTGCAGGCTCAGGGGCTGGTGAACGCGACGATCTTCGAGCGGATCGAGGCGGACCTGAAGTACCGCGCGGTGGCACCACCGGAGCTGACGCTCCGCCAGTTGCGCCGCATCGTCTACGGCTGAGGAATACGTATATATGTGCGGAATTGTCGGATACATCGGCAAGCGTGATGTGGCACCGCTCCTCCTGGAGGGCCTCCAGCGCCTGGAGTACCGCGGCTACGACTCGGCGGGCATCGTCGTCACGTCCCCCAAGACGGCCGGCCTGAAGATGGTCAAGGCCAAGGGCCGGGTCCGCGACCTGGAGGCCAAGGTCCCGGCGCGCTTCAAGGGCACCACCGGCATCGCCCACACCCGCTGGGCCACCCACGGCGCCCCGTCCGACGTGAACGCCCACCCGCACATGTCGGCCGACAACAAGGTCGCCGTCGTCCACAACGGCATCATCGACAACGCCGCCGACCTGCGCCGCAAGCTGGAGGCGGACGGCGTCGAGTTCCTCTCCGAGACCGACACCGAGGTCCTCGTCCACCTCATCGCCCGCTCGACGGCCGAGAAGCTGGAGGACAAGGTCCGCGAGACCCTCAGGGTGATCGAGGGCACCTACGGCATCGCCGTCATGCACGCCGACTTCCCCGAGCGCATCGTGGTCGCCCGCAACGGCTCCCCGGTGGTCCTCGGCATCGGTGAGAAGGAGATGTTCGTCGCCTCGGACATCGCCGCGCTGGTCGCCCACACCCGGCAGATAGTCACCCTCGACGACGGCGAGATGGCCACCCTCAAGGCCGACGACTTCCGCACGTACACCACCGAGGGCACCCGCACCACCGCCGAGCCCACCACCGTGGAGTGGGAGGCCGCCTCCTACGACATGGGCGGCCACGACACCTACATGCACAAGGAGATCCACGAGCAGGCCGAGGCCGTGGACCGCGTGCTGCGCGGCCGGATCGACGACCGCTTCTCCACCGTGCACCTCGGCGGCCTGAACCTGGACGCCCGCGACGCGCGTGCCGTGCGCCGGGTGAAGATCCTCGGCTGCGGCACCTCGTACCACGCCGGCATGATCGGCGCCCAGATGATCGAGGAGCTGGCCCGCATCCCCGCGGACGCCGAGCCGGCCTCCGAGTTCCGCTACCGCAACGCGGTCGTCGACCCCGACACCCTGTACATCGCCGTCTCCCAGTCCGGTGAGACGTACGACGTGCTGGCCGCCGTGCAGGAGCTCAAGCGCAAGGGCGCCCGGGTGCTCGGCATCGTCAACGTCGTCGGCTCGGCGATCGCCCGCGAGGCCGACGGCGGCATGTACGTGCACGCCGGCCCCGAGGTGTGCGTGGTCTCCACCAAGTGCTTCACCAACACCACGGTCGCCTTCGCGCTGCTCGCCCTGCACCTGGGCCGCACCCGCGACCTGTCGGTGCGGGACGGCAAGCGGATCATCGAGGGTCTGCGCAAGCTCCCGGAGCAGATCTCCGAGATCATGAAGCAGGAGGAGGACATCAAGCAGCTGGCCGCGCAGTACGCCGAGGCCCGCTCGATGCTCTTCATCGGCCGCGTCCGGGGCTACCCGGTGGCCCGTGAGGCCTCCCTCAAGCTCAAGGAGGTCTCCTACATCCACGCCGAGGCGTACCCGGCCTCCGAGCTCAAGCACGGCCCCCTCGCCCTGATCGAGCCCGCCCTGCCGACGGTCGCGATCGTGCCGGACGACGACCTGCTGGAGAAGAACCGGGCGGCCATGGAGGAGATCAAGGCCCGCAGCGGCCAGATCCTCGCGGTCGCCCACCAGGAGCAGGAGAAGGCCGACCACACGATCGTCGTCCCGAAGAACGAGGACGAACTGGACCCCATCCTCATGGGCATCCCCCTCCAGCTCCTCGCCTACCACACGGCGTTGGCCCTGGGCCGGGACATCGACAAGCCCCGCAACCTCGCCAAGTCGGTGACGGTGGAGTAGAACGCCCCTGAAAGGGGTGCGGGGCTGCGTCGGTTTGCGGCTCCGCCGCGTGGGCGCGAGCAACCACAACGCACCCGCACAGGCAGGACAACCGAACGGCCCCCCACGTGTGCCACCGTCACGCGGGGGGCCGTCCCCATGCCGGGGGCTGCCCCACCCCCGGCCTGCGCAGCTAACCGGTGGCCGTCACCCCCCGGCCCGCAGCGCGCCTCGGCAGTGCCGTCGGCCAGTGGGCCAGGGCCGCGGTCGCCGCGTACCAGGCCACCGCGCCCGCGGCGACCGCGAACCAGCCGCCCGCCTTGCCCAGCGCCTCGCCGTCCGCGAAGCGGGCGATGGCCATGAGCAGCAGGGACACGAAGAGCAGCCCGTAGGTGCCCTGGCCGAGCAGGTCGCCGCCCGCGAACGTCAGCGAGAGGGCCACGAGGGCGAAGAGGAGCAGGAAGAGCCCCGCGGCGTTGGCGGTGACCTGGTTGTCGGCCGAGACGGCCCAGGTGAACCACAGGGCGCCGAGCGCGGCGAAGGCCGTACCCGCGCCGGTGTCACGGTCGCGGAGCGCCAGCAGGCCGGCGACGAAGAGGGTGACTCCGCCGACGTACTGGGCGACGGTCACGGCGTCCGCCGCCGTCACGCCGTCGATCGCTCCGGTCGAGCCGAGGCCGAAGGCCAGCAGGGTGATGCCGAGGGCGAGTCGGCCGACGATCGTGGTGGTGCTTCCCGCAGAGACGTCTTTGTCCACGGCGGGCTCCCTTCATGCATGTGCAGTTGTGCGGTGACCCGTATATGCCCTTCACAAGAGCACAAACACCTCTACGCACCGGTAGATTCGGGTTGTCCGCAAGGGAGTTGACCGCAAGGCGGGTCGATCGCGAGGCGCCTCGACCGCCGGGGAGCCGGCCGCCGGGAAGCCGGCGCTAGGGGATGACCACGACGGGCCGCTGCGCCCGCTTGGCGAGCCGCCCGGCGACGGAGCCGAAGATCCGGCCCACGAGGCCGTGACTGGAGCCGACGACGATGGCGTCCGCCTCGTACTCCCGTCCCACCTCTTCGAGTTCGTGGCAGATGTCACCGCCGCGCTCGACCAGGATCCAGGGCACCTCGGCGAGGTAGTCCGCACACGCCAGCTCCAGACCCAGCACCTCGGTGCGGTGGTCCGGCACATCGACGAAGACCGGTGGCTCGCAGCCGGCCCACACCGTGGTGGGCAGCCGGTTGGCCACGTGCACGATGACCAGGCCCGAACCCAGTCGCCGCGCCATGCCGATGGCGTACGCGAGGGCGCGCTCGCTGGACGTGGAGCCGTCGAAGCCGACGACGACGCCGTGCTTGAAGGCGGGGTCGCACGAGTGACGTGCCTCTTCCGCCGCCAGGGGCTCGGCCGCCGTGGGTTCGGCGACGGGCCGCTTGCGGTCCGCGGGTTCGAAGAATTCGTGACCGGCCATGGCTGTCTCGGCGTTCAGATCCTTTTATGGGAGGGACGTCCGTGTGCGGCGGAGCTGTGTCCGGGAATCATCTTCCCAACCCCATACCCCCAAGGGTACGGCGGCACGCCTCCTTCGCCCAGATCCCGCGTACGCTCCGTCGCGGTTCCCCGGAGCATGCACGAGGGGGCGCCCGTAACGCAATGGTTGCTGCGCTGTACAGGCGGTTTGCACGGGATTCAACTGCCCGTGCGCCCCACCTCACCGTGATCGGTCGTGACCGGACGTGACCGAGGCGACATCCCGGACGTTGATCCGGTCAACGACGCCCCAGGGAGCTCGCATGTCCGGACCGCACGACCCCGCCGAGCCGCCGTCCGGCACCCCCGAAGACGCCTCCCGGCCCCGGGACGGCGTCACCGAGCTGGTCCGCTGGGCGGCCTTCAGCTGTGTCCTCGTCCCGGTCGTTCTGCTCTGGTACGGCGCCTCGCTGGCCGGTGCCACCGGCACGGCCTTCGGTCTGGCCGCCGTCACGGGCGTCTGCCGCGTGCTGCTGCGCCGGTCGGAGCGCCTCGCGGCGGGCCCGGGCGCCGAGCCCGGCGCACTCCGGCGCGGACGCCGTCACGGGGCCGGCCCCGAGGCGCGCGGGGGCGGGCGGCGGACCGGGGAGAACACACCGGTCGGCTGACCGGTTTCCGCGCACGCGCCCGCTTCTTTTCAGCCAACTTCTGTCCATGGCGCATCCCCTGCCCGAACCACCCCCCAACCCCCGTTCCACCTGCACGGAAAGGGTCTCCACGACCCTGCGCACCCTACGGGGATTGGCCACTGCCACAAGGCGCACTTCCCTGCGACGCGCGGGAGTGCAACGCTTCGTGATCGAATGCTTCACGCCAAGTTGCCATGTCGACAATGTCCCAAGTGCCGAACCGGCCAACTCGGCGCGGCGGGACACAGTAGATTCGATCTTGACTGTCTACGGCGGGGGACTCGTGCAGGACCGAGGGGAAACGTGCAGGAGCGACACAACCGAGGAGCCGCGACCACCGAGGGGGGCTTAGCAGTATGAGCCACGACTCCACTGCCGCGCCGGAAACCGCGGCCCGGAAGCTGTCCGGGCGACGCCGCAAGGAGATCGTCGCGGTGCTGCTGGTCAGCGGCGGCCCCATCTTCGAGAGTTCCATCCCGCTGTCGGTGTTCGGGATCGACCGCCAGGACGCCGGAGTGCCGCGCTACCGACTGCTGGTGTGCGCCGGCGAGGAAGGCCCGCTGCGGACCACGGGAGGCCTGGAACTCACCGCGCCACAGGGCCTGGAGGCGATCTCCCGGGCCGGCACCGTCGTGGTGCCCGCCTGGCGGTCGATCACCTCGCCGCCACCGCAGGAGGCGCTCGACGCCCTGCGCCGGGCACACGAGGAGGGCGCCCGCATCGTCGGGCTGTGCACCGGCGCCTTCGTGCTGGCCGCCGCGGGCCTGCTGGACGGCCGCCCCGCCACCACGCACTGGATGTACGCGCCGACGCTGGCCAAGCGCTACCCGTCGGTGCACGTCGACCCGCGAGAACTGTTCGTGGACGACGGCGACGTGCTCACCTCCGCGGGCACCGCGGCCGGCATCGACCTGTGCCTGCACATCGTGCGCACGGACCACGGCAACGAGGCGGCCGGAGCACTGGCCCGCCGCCTGGTGGTCCCCCCGCGCCGGTCGGGCGGCCAGGAGCGCTACCTCGACCGGTCTTTACCGGAGGAGATCGGCGCCGACCCGCTCGCCGAGGTCGTCGCCTGGGCCCTGGAGCACCTCCACGAGCAGTTCGACGTGGAGACGCTGGCGGCGCGCGCGTACATGAGCCGCCGCACCTTCGACCGCCGCTTCCGCTCGCTGACCGGCAGTGCGCCGCTGCAGTGGCTGATCACCCAGCGGGTGCTCCAGGCGCAGCGCCTGCTGGAGACGTCCGACTACTCGGTGGACGAGGTGGCGGGCCGCTGCGGCTTCCGCTCGCCGGTGGCGCTGCGCGGCCACTTCCGCCGTCAGCTCGGCTCGTCCCCTGCCGCCTACCGCGCCGCGTACCGGGCGCGCCGGCCGCAGGGCGACAGACCGACGGACGGCGAGGGCGGCGGCACCGGTGCCACCCGCGCCTCCGCGGCGGCGGAGAACGGGCAGCAGCCGGCCGCTCTCCAGCCGGACAGCCCGGTGCCGTTCCAGACCCGCCGCACGGCGCCCCCGCTGCCGGCCACGGCGGCAAGCCTTCCGGGGCCACGCAGCGCGCCGTGAACCTCTGAACGCCGGACGGGCAAGATCAGCCCGTCCGGCGTCCGGCGTTCGCGGACGGGGCCGCCCGGCCCGAAAGCGCGGGCCCGGATGCGGCAGCCCCGGCCGCACCCGCGCCGACGCCGGGCAACCCGGTGAACAAGGTCACGCACACCCCGGCTCACCCCCCGGACGGGCGCCGTAGGGTGTTCGCATGAACGATCGCATGGTGTGGATCGACTGCGAGATGACCGGCCTCTCGCTGTCCGACGACGCGCTCATCGAGGTGGCCGCCCTCGTCACCGACTCCGAGCTGAACGTGCTCGGCGAGGGCGTGGACATCGTCATCCGCCCGCCCGAGCGGGCCCTGGAGACCATGCCGGAAGTGGTGCGGCAGATGCACACCGCGTCGGGGCTGCTCGCGGAGCTCGACGGCGGCACGACGCTGGAGGACGCCGAGGCGCAGGTCCTGGCGTACGTGAAGAAGTACGTCAAGGAGCCCGGCAAGGCCCCGCTGTGCGGCAACTCGGTGGGCACCGACCGCGGCTTCCTGCTGCGGGACATGCCGACGCTGGAGGACTACCTCCACTACCGGATCGTCGACGTCTCCTCCATCAAGGAGCTGGCCCGCCGCTGGTACCCGCGGGCGTACTTCAACAGTCCCGAGAAGAACGGCAACCACCGCGCGCTCGCCGACATCCGCGAGTCCATCGCCGAGCTGCGCTACTACCGGGAGGCGGTCTTCGTCCCGCAGCCGGGCCCCGACTCCGACACCGCCAAGGCGATCGCCGCCAAGCACGTCCTGCCTGCTCAGTAGGCAGGACGGGGGCCGTTCGGGGGCCACCCGGGTGCCCTCGGACAGGGGCGCGGCGAAAGGCGTGCGCGAGCACCCCTTCGGACCCTGTACACTTTTTCTCGGCCGGTCGGGGAAACCCACCAAAGGTTTCCGAGCACCGGTCGTGGTGGGTGTAGCTCAGCTGGTAGAGCACCTGGTTGTGGTCCAGGAAGTCGCGGGTTCAAGTCCCGTCACTCACCCTGACACATCAGCCGGTGGCCTTCGCGAGAAGGTCACCGGCTGATTGCGTTGCGCCACGGGCCCGGCCGGGTCAGGACGACGCGCGCTCCACGAGCTCCGTCGCCAGCACCGCCTGGTGCCGCTCCAGTCCCCGGGACGCCGCCGGGCGCCGGTCGGCGATCTCCGTCAGCAGCAGGTCGATCATCGCGCGGCCCATCTCCTCGATGGGCTGGCGGACGCTGGTCAGCGGCGGGTCCATGTGGCGGGCGATGGCCGAGTCGTCGTAGCCGACCAGTGCCACGTCGTCCGGGATGCGCCGGCCCTTCTCGCGCAGGACCTGCCGGGCGCCCGCCGCGGTCACGTCCGAGGCGGCGAAGACGGCGTCCACGTCGGGGCAGCGGTGCAGCAGCTCCGCCATCGCCCGGCGGCCCCCCTCCTCGGTGAAGTCGCCCGCCTCGATCAGCCGGTCGTCGGCGGCGTGGCCCGCGTCACGCAGGGCGTCACGGTAGCCGTCGACGCGCCGCTGGGCGCCGTAGACGTCGAGGCGGCCGGTGATGTGGGCGATGCGCCCGCGGCCCCGGGACAGCAGGTGCTCGACGGCCGAGCGGGCACCGCCGTAGTTGTCCGAGTCCACCGACGCCAGTGTCTCCGTGGCCGAGCGGGGGCCGCTGATCACCGCGGGGATCTCCAGCTGGGTCAGCAGGTCGGGCAGCGGGTCGTCGGCGTGCACCGAGACCAGCAGGACGCCGTCCACCCGGTGCGCGGCCAGGTACTGGGCGAGCCGCTGCCGCTCCCGGTCGCTGCCCGCGAAGATCAGGAGCAGCTGCATCTCGGTGTCGGACAGCTCGGAGCCGACGCCCTTGAGCATGTCCGAGAAGTACGGCTCGTTGAAGAACCGGGTCTCCGGCTCCGGCACGACCAGGGCGATCGCGTCGGTGCGGTTGGCGGCCAGGGCACGGGCCGCGGTGTTCGGGACGTAACCGAGTTCCGCGACCGCCGCCTCGACGGCCGCCCGGGTCGCGTCGCTGACCCGGGGCGAGCCGTTGATCACCCGGGAGACCGTCCCCCGGCCGACGCCCGCGCGTGCCGCCACCTCTTCGAGGGTGGGCCGGCCACCGCTCCGCCCACGCGCTCCGTGGCTTGCCATCGGCTCCGCCTCCCGTCGACACCCCGCACTCTGCGGCTGGCCTGGAATTTAACAGGCCGGTCCGATGTGACGACCGGCCACGGGCCGCCGCCCACTGCGCGGCGGACGATCTCCGCGAGCTTCCCGGCCTCCAGTTAACAGGCCGATAACTGAACGCACTTGGTCGCGTCTGCTCCCTTGACACCCCCGCCCGGACCGACGACTCTTCAACACATCACTTGTGGGAGCGCTCCCACACTACCTGGCACATACACATCCCGCACGTTCCCCGCCCGAGCCGCAGCGTAGAACGAACACGAAGTAACGGGCCCAACAGTGCAGTTGGCCGGGGGGTCGTACGTCAGGGCAACAGGAGGACGCAATGCGAGCAGCACGCACAGGAACCGCCCGCAGGGCGCTGGCCCTCGCGGCCGTCGCGTCGCTGGGCGCCGGGCTGCTGGCCGGCTGTGCCGACGACGGCGGTGACGACTCCGGCTCGTCGTCGGGCGACAGCAGCGGCAAGACCACGATCACCCTGGGACTGTTCGGCACCATGGGCTTCAAAGAGGCCGGCCTCTACGAGGAGTACGAGAAGCTCAACCCCGACATCAACATCGAGGAGAACGTCACCGAGCGGAACGAGAACTACTACCCCGCTCTCGTCAACCACCTCACGACCAACAGCGGCCTGCAGGACATCCAGGCCATCGAAGTCGGCAACATCGCCGAGGTCGTGGGCACCCAGGCGGACAAGTTCGTGGACATGTCCAAGGTCTCGGGCGTGAAGAAGAGCGACTGGCTGGACTGGAAGTGGCAGCAGGCCACCACCAAGGACGGCAAGACCGTCGGCCTCGGCACCGACATCGGCCCGATGGCCATCTGC
Source organism: Streptomyces viridiviolaceus (assembly GCF_014650995.1). GTDB lineage: Bacteria > Actinomycetota > Actinomycetes > Streptomycetales > Streptomycetaceae > Streptomyces > Streptomyces viridiviolaceus. The sequence goes on along the minus strand of NZ_BMWA01000003.1, from coordinate 227,061 downwards.
TACCGCAAGGACCTGTTCGAGAAGGCGGGCCTGCCGACCGACCGCGAGGAGGTCGGCAAGCTGTGGGCGGGCGACTGGGACAAGCTCGTCGAGGCCGGTGAGCAGTACAAGAAGAAGGCCCCCAAGGGCACCTACTTCATGGACTCCCCCGGCGGTCTGATCAACGCCGTCCTCAGCAGTGAGTCGGAGAAGTTCTACGACTCCTCCGGCGAGGTCGTCTACAAGACGAACCCCGCTGTCAAGGCCGCCTTCGACCTGACCGCGAAGGCCGCCGAGGAGGGACTGGTCCAGTCGCAGACGCAGTTCCAGCCGGCCTGGGACCAGACCATCGCCAACAGCAAGTTCGCCACCGTCGTCTGCCCGCCGTGGATGATCGGCACCATCAAGGGCAAGTCCCAGCCGGAGGCCGCCGGCAAGTGGGACGTGGCCGCCGCGCCCAAGGCCGGCAACTGGGGCGGTACCTTCCTGGGCGTCCCCAAGAGCGGCAAGAACGTGGAAGAGGCCCAGAAGCTGGCCGCCTGGCTGACCGCGCCGGAGCAGCAGGCCAAGCTGTTCGCCGTGCAGGGCAGCTTCCCGAGCGCACCGGGGGCGTACTCCATGCCCCAGGTGACGGGGGCGAAGAACGAGATGACGGGTGACTCGCCGATCGGTGAGATCTTCGCCAAGGCGGCCGAGGCCATCCCGACCCAGGTGATCGGCCCGAAGGACCAGATCATCCAGCAGGGTCTGACCGACAACGGCGTCATCCTCGTCACCCAGGGCAAGTCGCCCAAGGAGGCCTGGGAGACGGCCACCAAGACCATCGACAACAACCTGGACCAGTGACCGGAATGGTGACCAGGCACGACACCGCCGCGTCCCCCACGAAGGAGGGGGGCGCGGCCCCGGGCCGCCCCCCGGCCGAAGGGGCGTCCGCCGAGGCGGCGAAGAAGCGGGCCCGGCTCTCCCGCCGCTGGCAGCGGGACATGCGCTGGAGCCCGTACGCGTTCATCTCGCCGTTCTTCCTGCTGTTCCTGGCGTTCGGCCTGTTCCCGCTGGTCTACACCGGCTGGGCCTCGCTGCACCAGGTGGAGCTGACGGCGCCGACCGACATGTCGTGGGTGGGCCTGCGCAACTACACCCGCATCTTCGACGACGACTTCTTCTGGAACGCCGCGAAGAACACGCTGACGATCGGCATCATCTCCACGGTGCCGCAGCTGCTGATGGCGATGGGCCTCGCGCACATCCTCAACTACAAGCTGCGGGGCTCGACCTTCTACCGGGTCGTCATGCTGGCCCCGTACGCCACGTCGATCGCCGCCGCGTCCCTGGTCTTCGTACTGCTCTTCGGCCGCGACTACGGGATGATCAACTGGGCGCTGGGCTTCGTCGGCATCGACAACATCGACTGGCAGAACGACCACTGGGCGTCGCAGTTCGCGGTCTCCTCCATCGTGATCTGGCGCTGGACCGGCTACAACGCGCTGATCTACCTGGCCGCGATGCAGGCGATCCCGCAGGACCTGTACGAGTCGGCGGCGCTGGACGGCGCCAACCGGTGGCGGCAGTTCATCCACGTCACGCTGCCCTCGCTGCGTCCGACGATCCTGTTCACGGTCGTCGTGTCGACCATCGGCGCCTCGCAGCTGTTCGGCGAGCCGCTGCTGTTCGACGCCAACAAGGGGGCCTCCGGCGGTTCCCAGCACCAGTTCCAGACGCTCGGCCTGTACCTGTACGAGCAGGGCTGGGTCAACCAGCACCTGGGCCGTGCCTCCGCGATCGCCTGGACGATGTTCCTGATCCTCATCGTGATCGGGATCGTCAACTACGTCATCTCGCGCCGGCTGCGCGCCAGTAGTTAAGGAGAACCGGCCGTGACGACGACCCTGACGAAACCCCCGGCCGGGCCGGTGCCCGAGCCGCCCCGGCGGACGCGGCGCCCCAAGGCGGCCCGCGCCGGCGGGCAGATGCACGCCGGGCCGATCGCGTACATCATCCTGGCGCTGTTCACCATCGGCTCGCTGTTCCCCCTGGTGTGGACGGCGATCGCCGCCTCCCGCGACAACCAGCGCCTCGCCCAGACCCCGCCGCCCCTGTGGTTCGGCTCCAACCTCTTCGACAAGCTGGAGATCGCCTGGAAGGACGCCAACCTCGGCGAGGCGTTCCTCAACACCACCATCGTGGCCGGTGTCTCGGCGCTCACCATCGTCTTCCTGTCGACGATCGCGGGGTTCGCCTTCGCCAAGCTGCGGTTCAAGGGGCGCAACGCGATGATGCTGATCGTGGTCGGCACGATGATGGTGCCGCCGCAGCTCAGCATCATCCCGCTGTACATGATGGTCGCCAAGCTCGACTGGACCGACCAGCTCCAGGCGGTGATCTTCCCGTCGCTGGTCAGCGCGTTCGGGGTGTTCTTCATGCGGCAGTACCTGTTGCAGGCGCTGCCGGACGAGATCATCGAGGCCGCGCGCGTCGACGGCGCGAGCAGCTGGCGGGTGGTGTGGCACGTCGTGTTCCCGGCGGCGCGGCCCGCTATGGCCGTGCTGGGCATGCTGATGTTCGTGCAGACGTGGAACGACTTCCTGTGGCCGTTCCTGGTGCTGACGCAGAACGGCAACCCGACCGTGCAGGTCGCGGTGGCGGGCCTGGGCCGCGGCTACACCCCCGACCAGTCCCTGATCATGGCGGGCGCGCTGCTCGGCACGCTGCCGCTGCTGCTGGTCTTCGCGGTCTTCGGCAAGCAGATCGTGGGCGGCATCATGCAGGGGGCCGTCAAGGGCTGACATCCTCCGGGGCCGGGCCACCGACGCTCCGGCCCCGCTTCTCCCCCATCCCCTCTTCCTCGCTTAGGTCGTCGGTCTTCCACGACCCGCTACAACCCGCTATGGGAGCGCTTCCATGCCTGAGTCCGCTGCACCGGTGACCCCGGTGACCTTCCCCCCCGCCTTCCTCTGGGGCGCCGCTACCTCGGCGTACCAGATCGAGGGCGCGGTACGGGAGGACGGCCGTACCCCCTCGATCTGGGACACCTTCAGCCACACGCCGGGGAAGACGGCCGGCGGCGACACCGGTGACATCGCTGTCGACCACTACCACCGGTACCGCGACGACGTGGCGCTGATGGCGGAGCTGGGTCTGAACGCCTACCGTTTCTCCGTCTCCTGGCCCCGGGTGCAGCCGACCGGCCGCGGTCCCGCCGTCCAGCGCGGCCTGGACTTCTACCGCCGGCTGGTCGACGAACTGCTCGGCGCGGGGATCAAGCCGGCCGTCACCCTCTACCACTGGGACCTGCCGCAGGAGCTGGAGGACGCGGGCGGCTGGCCCGAGCGGGACACCGCGTACCGCTTCGCCGAGTACGCCCAGATGGTCGGTGAGGCGCTCGGCGACCGCGTGGAGCAGTGGATCACGCTCAACGAGCCCTGGTGCAGCGCCTTCCTGGGGTACGCCTCGGGGGTGCACGCCCCCGGCCGCACCGATCCGGCGGCCGCGCTGCGGGCCGCGCACCACCTCAACCTGGCGCACGGCCTGGGGACGGTGGCCCTGCGGTCGGTGATGCCTGCCCGCAACTCGGTGGGGCTCAGCCTCAACACCTCGGTCGTGCGGCCGCTGTCGCAGCAGCCGGCGGACCTGGCGGCGGCCCGGAAGATCGACGACCTGTCCGGCGGGATCTTCCACGGCCCGATCCTGCACGGCGCCTACCCGGAGTCGCTGTTCGAGGCGACGGCACCGGTCACCGACTGGTCGTACGTGCGCGACGGCGACCTGGCGGCGATCCACCAGCCGCTGGACGCGCTGGGACTCAACTACTACACGCCGACGCTGGTCGCCTCCGCGACCGGGGAGTTGCCCGGGCCGCGTGCCGACGGCCACGGGGAGAGCGACCACTCGCCGTGGCCCGCCTCGGAGGACGTGGCGTTCCTGCAGACACCGGGCGAGCGCACGGAGATGGGCTGGACGGTCGACCCGACCGGTCTGCACGACCTGATCATGCGCTACACCCGTGAGGCACCGGGCCTGCCGCTGTACATCACCGAGAACGGCGCCGCCTACGACGACAAGCCCGAGGCCGACGGGAGCGTCCACGACCCCGAGCGCGTGGCCTACCTGCACGGTCACCTCTCGGCGGTCCGCCGGGCCATCGCCGACGGCGCGGACGTCCGCGGCTACTACCTGTGGTCCCTGATGGACAACTTCGAGTGGGCGTACGGCTACGGGAAGCGTTTCGGCGCGGTCCACGTCGACTACGCCTCCCAGGAGCGCACACCGAAGTCGAGTGCCCACTGGTACGCCCGGGCGGCGCGCACCGGGACGCTGCCCCCGGTCGAGTAGAGGGCCACCGCCGACGAGGGAACCGGGGGCGGGGAGGGGCGCGGCATCCGACGGGGGTGCCGCGCCCCGGGCGTACGGGGTGAAGGGCTAGTTGTAGGCGGCGAACGCCTTCGAGAAGGCCGACTTCTCCTGGACGATCGAGCTGCAGGTGGGGTCCGCCTGCGGCTTGGCGCCGCCCGGGCACTGCTGGTCGCGGGTCGCGGACCACATCGACAGCCGGCCCAGGCCCTTGCTCTCGGCGAACTTCACCAGCTGGGCGGCGTCGTCGACCCGGAAGACCTCGGACACGACGTCGTTGACGCCGATCATCGGGGTGACGGCGACCGTCTTCCAGGCCGCGCTGTCGGAGAGCCCGAGGACGCTCTTGATCTGCGCCTGGGTGGCGGTGGCGGCCTGCTCGGCGTAGGTGCCCATGTCGCCGCTGTACGCGGGGCCGTAGTCCATCGCCATGATGTTGACGGTGCCGATGCGCACGCCGCCCGCCTCGGCGTCGGCGAGCAGGTCGACGCCGGCCTGGGTCAGGCCCTCGGGCATGACCGGGAGGGTGAAGGAGACGTCCAGGCCGGGGTGCTGCTTCTGCAGCTCGGCTATGGCCTGGGCGCGGCGGGTGTTGGCCGTCTTGTCGGGCAGCGCGCCGCCTTCGACGTCGAAGTCGACCTTGGTGAGGTCGTAGGCGTCCACGACCTTGCCGTAGGCCGCGGCCAGCGCGTCGGCCGAGGAGCACGTCGTCGCCAGCTCCGAGCCGGCCGCGCCGCCGAAGGAGACGCGGACGTCGCCTCCCTGCGCGCGCAGGGCGCCGATCTGGGACGCCACGGCGTCGCTCGCGAGATCGGTGACGCCGCCCCACTTCGGGGTGCAGCCGCCGCCGTCGGTGACGAAGGCGAGGACGTAGTTCTTCACGCCGGTGGCCTCGGCGTTCCCGACCAGGTCGAAGGCCGGGTAGAGGGAGGTGTCGACGTACGGGGCGAAGCCGGCGCCGGTCGCCGTGCCGCTGCCGGGGGATTGCGACGGTGTGGCGGTGGGCGCCGGGGTGGTGGCCGTGGCGGTCGGGGCCGGCGTGTCCGGTGCCGAGGCCGTCGGCGTCGGAGCCGGGGACTGCGTCGGGCGGCCGCTGGGCTCGGGGACGGCGCCGTCGTCCGCCGAGCACTCGACGTCGTCGACGGTGCAGCCGGTGGGGTTCGCGGTGCCGTTCACGACGAAGCCGACGGTGACGGACTCGCCGGGCGCCAGTCCGTCGGTGTCCCACTTCGGCGGGGTCACGGTGACGTGCTGCCCGCTGACACCGGACTCGGCGTTCCACAGTGAGCCGAGCCGGGATCCCGCGGGCAGGTCGAACTCCAGCGTCCAGTCCTTCTTCGCCTGCCCGCCGTTGTTGGTGACGACGTACTGCGCGGTGTAGCCCGTGGACCAGTCGCTGGTCCTCGTGTAGGCCGCCCCGACTCCGGCGGCCTGGGCGGTCCCGGTGAACAGCAGCGCGCCGCCGCCGGCCACGGCCGCGGCGACGAGACCGCCGATCGCCTTGTTCCTGCCACTGATCCTGCGCCGGTGCGTACGCATCACGTGCCTGCCTTCGCTGCTTCCTGGGGGACCCGAGGTGGGTGGGACGCGGCAGCACGCTAGCGATGCGGAATCGGGCAAAGCGCCTGATGCGGGCGGCGGTTGGCGATCTTAGGGTGCGCTTAAGGAAGGGATCGGGACCGATTAAAGGTCGAGGCCGGCCGGGGTTGCCGACGGCGGCGCACGGCCCCGCGGTGCCCGCGCCGCACGGGTGCGGCCCGCCCGTCCAGCTGGATCCAGATCCGTACCTCGGTCCCGCCGAGGACGGAGGAGCCGATCCGTACGTCACCGCCCGTCGACTCCGCGAGCCGGCGCACGATGTCCAGGCCGAGCCCGGTCGACCCGTCGCTGCCTGAGCCCCGGCCGCGCGCCATCGCCGCCTCCGGGTCGGGTATGCCGGGGCCCGCGTCCGACACCAGCACGATCACCGCGTCCTCGCCGTTGTGCACGTCGACCGCGAAGGCCGTGCCCTCCTGGGTGTGCCGGAAGACGTTGCCGAGCAGGGCGTCGAGGGCCGCGGCCAGGTCGGCGCGGGCCACGGGTATGCGCACCGGCCGGTCGGCGCCGGCGACCCGCCACTTGCGGCCCTCGTCCTCGGCGAGCGCGGACCAGAACGCCATCCGCTCGCGGACCACCTCGGCCGCGTCGCACCCGGCGCCGGGGCCGGCCGCGGCCGTCTGCGGCTTGGCGTCCCGCGCGGTCCGGATGATCGTGTCGACCTCGCGCTCCAGCTGTTCGACCGCGGCCCTGGTCTGGTCGGCGGCCGGTCCGTCGCCGAGCGAGGCCGCGTTGAGCCGGAGCACGGTCAGCGGCGTACGGAGCCGGTGGGAGAGGTCGGCCGCCAGTTCCCGCTCGTTGGCGAGGAGTTGCACGACCTGGTCGGCCATGGAGTTGAACGCGACCGCCGCGAGGCGCAGTTCGGTGGGCCCCTCCTCGGGCACCCGGGCGCCCAGCTTGCCCTCCCCCAGTTCGTGCGCGCCCTCGACCAGGCGCTGGGCGGGCCGCACCATCCGTACGCCGAGCCGGTCGGCGACCGCGACCGATCCGACGATCAGCGCGGCGCCGACGGCGGCGAGCACCGCCCAGGCCGTGCCCACCCCGTTGGTGACCTCGGACTCGGGGACGTACACCTCGACGACGGCGATCTCGCCGGAGCTGAGCGCGACCGGCTGGAGCAGCGTCGAGCCGCCGGACACCTCCGTGGTGGAGGCCCGCCCCAGCTCGCGCACGGCGGCGATGTCCTCGTCGGTGGCGCGCTGCCGGCCGATGTCGACTCCGGCGCCCTGGGCGCCGGAGGCCGGTATGTGCACGGCCATCCCGGCGTCCGAACCGGCGGAGGCGACGACCCGCGCCAGCTGGTCGCGGTCGGTGGTGATGGACAGCGCCGGGGCGACGGCGGCGGCCTCCCGCTCGGCGCCCGCGAAGGCGCGGTCCCGGGCCATCTCGCGGATCACGAGTCCGAGCGGGACGGCGAAGGCGACCACGACCATCGCGGTGACCGCCAGCGACACCTTGACCAGCGCCCACCTCATCGCGACGGCTCCGCGCCGGGAGAGTCGGGGAAGCCGGGGGCATCCACGGGGGGTTCGAGCTTCACCCCGACGCCGCGCAGGGTGTGCAGATAGCGGGGCCGGGCCGCGGTCTCGCCCAGTTTCCGCCGCAGCCAGGACAGATGGACGTCGATGGTCTGGTCGTCGCCGTAGGACTGCTGCCACACCTCGGCGAGCAGCTCCCTGCGGGGGACGACGACGCCGGGCCGCCGGGCGAGGAAAGCGAGCAGGTCGAACTCCCGGCGCGTCAGGTCCAGTCGCACGCCGTCCAGTTCGGCCTGGCGGCGCAGGGGGTCGACGGTCAGTCCGCCGACCCGGACGACGGTCGAGGGCGGTGCCTGACCGCCGCCGGTCCGGGCCCGGCGCAGTACGGCCGCCATCCGCGCCGACAGGTGCTCGACCGAGAAGGGCTTGGTGAGGTAGTCGTCCGCCCCGGCGTTCAGCAGCCGGACGATCTCCGCCTCGTCGTCCCGGGCCGTGGCGATGATCACCGGTACGTCGGTGATGCCGCGCAGCATCTTCAGGGCCTCGGAGCCGTCGAGGTCGGGCAGGCCGAGGTCCAGGATCACCACGTCGAAACGGAGATGCGCGACCTCGCGCAGCGCCTCCAGTGCCGTGCCGACGCTGCGCACGGTGTGCGCGGCGTCGGTCAGGTGCCGGATGAGCGCCGAGCGTACGAACTGGTCGTCCTCGACCACGAGCACACTTGCCATGCGCCGCACCGTACGCCATGCGGGCCGGGCCGGTACGGGCCTGTGGACAACTCCGCCCCGGCTCCCGCGCGGGCGACACTCCCGGGGCTCATGAGGCAGTATGGCCGCGATGCGCAGAGGACTCGTACACGTACTGGCCTGGCTGCTCGCCACCGGCGCGGCGGTCACGCTGTCGTGGTGGGGCGTGCACACGGTGATGGCGGGCACGGCGTACGACCCGCCCCGCGCCCTGCCCATCACGGCGGCCGACGTGAGCGCCCGGGAGCAGGAGCCGGCGGCGTCGTCGACCGGACGGCCGTCGCCGACGGCGAGTCCGTCGCCGACGCCGAGCCGGGTGCCCCGCGAGCCGAGCCCCTCGCCGTCGCGGACGGCGACGGCCACCGCTCCCCCCGCACCGAGCCCCTCCCCCACCGGCTCCGGCCGGGTCAGGAGTTACGACACCGACGGCGGGCGGGCGGTCTTCGACCTGGGGCCGTCGTCCGCGTCCCTGGTGTCGGCCACGCCGGGCGCGGGCTGGTCGATGCAGGTGTGGAAGACGGAGACGTGGATCCGGGTGGAGTTCACCTCGGGCGCGGACCGGGTGTCGGTGTTCTGCACCTGGCACGACGGCCCGCCGCGGGTGGAGATCGGGAGCTACTGACGCCCCGGCTCAGGTGAACACGGACGGTGGCGGTGCCGGCGACGCCACCGCCGCGGCGTCCGTCACGGGCACGGCCCCTCCCGTGAAGTCGGTCAGCGCCCTTCCGTGCTCCACACGGCCCGGGTGCGGGTCGGACGCGGCACGGCGGGTGAGTTCGGCGACCGGAAGCGGGAGGTCGGAGGCGACGAGGACCGCGTTGCCGAAGCGTTTGCCGCGCAGCACGGCCGGGTCGGCGATCAGGGCGAGCTCGGGGAAGCGGTGCGCCGCGGTGGCGATCTGGCCCCGCAGGTGGGCCAGCGGCGGACCGTCGGCGAGGTTGGCGGCGAAGACGCCGCCGGGGCCGAGGGCGCGCCGCACCTCGTCGAGGAACTCGGTGGACGTCAGGTGGGCCGGGGTGCGGGCGCCGCTGAAGACGTCCGCGATGATCAGGTGCGCCCAGCCGTCGGGCACCTTGGCCAGCCCGGCACGGGCGTCCACGGAGCGCACCCGGATCCGGGCGCCGGGGTCCAGCGGCAGTTCGCGGCGGACCAGTTGGACGAGGCCGGCGTCCCGCTCGACGACCTGCTGGGTGGAGCGGGGCCGGGTGGCGGCGACGTACCGGGCGAGCGTGAGGGCGCCGCCGCCCAGGTGCACGGCGTGGACGGGCTTGCCCGAGGGGGCGACCAGGTCGATGACGTGTCCGAGGCGGCGCTGGTACTCGAACGACAGGTACGCCGGGTCGTCGAGGTCGACGTGCGACTGCGGGGCACCGTCGATCAGCAGCGTCCAGCCCCGCGCACGCTCCCGGTCGGGGATCAGCTCGGCGAGCCCGCCGTCGACCTCCTCGACGACGGCTGCCGCGACCGCGCGCCCGCGCCGGGCGTTCCTCGACTTTCCCATCCGGCCATTATCGGCCGCTCCACCGGCGCCTGCGCCCGGGCCGGTTTTCGGGCGCACGCGCTCAGCGGCAGTTGTCGGCCGCCTCGATCAGCCGGGCGGCCTCCCCCAGCGCGTCCCGCAGCACGGCCGGGTCCGTCGCCAGGTCCGCCTCCCCGGGCGGCAGCAGCCAGTCCGAGCCCTCCACCGGGGGCTGGGGGTTCAGGTCGAGCCCACGGCCGTCGGTCCCGGTGCACGTGCTCCCGGGAACGTCCCACGCGGCGGCCGTCCCCGGCGGCACCAGGAAGCCCAGGGTGCCGCAGCCGTCGTCGTGGAGTACGGGACCCACCGCCTCACCCGCTCCCCGTCTGAGGATGTCGACCGCCTCCAGACCCTGCCGGGTCGGCACGGTGACGACGTCACAGGCGATGCAAGGATCGTTGATCCGGCTGGTCTCCATCCCGGCCTCCACCACGGAACCCCTCCTTGGACGAGCGGTCGGGAGTCGGGGGCCTCCCGGTCCGACCGGTTCAACGCGGAGGGCCGTCAACGGCTACGGCGCAAGTGCGCCGCAAAGGATGGCACTTCATGGCAGATCGTGGATGAGATATCCGGTTTGTAGCCAAACACCGCGTGGCGGGTCCGTCACAGCAGGTACGTTCTTGCCCGCCGGAAACAGGACGACACACGGAAGAATCCGTACAACTCGTTCTGGCTCCGGCATGGTTCGACGGTTCGCACGAGAGGACCCGGCCATGGCGTCGTCAACGGTGACCTCCGCCCAGCCCGACCGGCCACCGCAGCCGAATCTCGCCTTCCGGCAGTTGCGCGGCCGGCGCTCACCGGCCGAGTTCGCGGCGGCGGTCCGCCGGGCCGCCCGCGAGATCGGTGAGCGGGTCAGCTGTGACGCGCGTTACGTCGGCCGGGTGGAGGCGGGCGAGATCCGCTGCCCCAACTACGCGTACGAACGGGTGTTCCTGCACATGTTCCCCGGCCGCACGCTCACCGACCTGGGGTTCGCGCCCCGCTCGTCCGTGCGCGGACGCCGAGCGCGCGCCGCCGAGGACGCGCTCCCGGCGCACCCCGGCCGTTCACCGCTCGTCGGCGGTGAGACCTATGGGACCGGCGAGCCGTACGAGACGCAGGACCCGCACCACCCGCACGACCCGCAGGACCCGTACGACACGCACCACAACCACGAGGAGAGCGACGTGCTGCGTCGCGCATTCATGACCGGCGGCGCCACGGTGGCCGCCGCCTCGCTGGGCCCCCTGGGGCTCGCCCTCGACGCCGCGGCGGCCCAGCGCCCCGTGCGCCGCGCCGGGGCGAGCGACGCGGGCGCCCTCGAGGAAGCCGTCCGCCGGATCCGGCTGCTCGACGACCGGCACGGCGCCGACGGCCTCTACCGACGCGCGGCGGCCCCGCTGCGCGCCGCGTACGCGCTGCTGGACGCCGGCGCGTCGCGGCAGGCCACGGCGGACCGGCTCTATTCGGGCGCCGGTGAGCTGGCGATCTCCGTGGGCTGGCTGGCACACGACTCCGGCCGCTTCGACGACGCGCGCTCCCACTACGCGGAGGCCCTCGCCACCGCCCGGATGACCGGGGACCCGGGCCTGGAGGCGCACGCCTTCTGCAACACCGCGTTCCTCGCCCGCGACGCCGGCCGGCCCCGCGAGGCGGTGCGGGCGGCCCAGGCCGCACAGCGCGCCGCCCGCCCCCTCGGCTCCCCGCGGCTGACCTCCCTGCTCGCCCTGCGCGAGGCGGGCGGCTGGGCCGGGCTCGCCGACCGCGTCGGCTGCGAGCAGGCGCTGACCCGGGCGCAGACCCTCTTCGAGCGGGGCCCCTCGGACGCCGACCCCGAGTGGATGAGCTTCTACGGGGAGGCCGAGCTGGAGGCGCTGGAGGCGCAGTGCTGGTCGACGCTGGGCGACTGGCCGCGGGCGGCGCGGCACGCCCGGCGGGCGGCCGAGCTGCAGGACCCGCACTTCACCCGGAACATCGCGCTGTACTCGGCCGAGCTGGCGGACGACCTGGCCCGCGGCGGCCGGCCCGACGAGGCGGCGACGGCGGGGATGCGGGTGCTGGACCTGCTGGACGAGGTCCAGTCCTCGCGGATCCGCACGATGCTGGCGGGCACGGCACGGGTACTGCTGCCGCACCGGCGGGCGTCGGGGGTGTCGGCGTTCCTGGAACGCCACGCGTCGCTGCCGCGGACGGTGTGACGCGGCCGCGGGCGGTGGCGGGCCCCGCGTCCGTGCGGGCGGGCGGGGCGCGCGGCCCGACGCCCACGGGGTACCGCTGCGGGGCGCCTCCCAGGCCGTTCGGGCACCGGGGAGGCACGACCGCCCGCGGCCACGGCGGCGGACGTCAGCCGGCCAGGTGCCCCACGTCGTTCCAGCTCTCGATCGCCGGCTCCCCGTAGGCCCACCCCAGCACCGACAGCGACGTGGGGTTCAGCCGTATCCGGGCCGCGAAGTCCAGCCCCAGCCCCAGCCACCGCGCGCCGATCGACCGCAGGATGTGCCCGTGCGCGAAGACCAGGACGTCACGGTCCGCCTCGCGGGCCCACGCGACCACCTCGTCCGCGCGCGCGGTCAGGTCCGCGAGGCTCTCGCCGCCGGGCACCCCGTCCCGCCAGATCAGCCAGCCGGGCCGGACGGCCTGTATCTCGGCCGGGGTCATGCCCTCGTACGCCCCGTAGTCCCACTCCATCAGGGTGTCCCAGGTGCGGGCGCGCTCGCCGAAGCCCGCGAGTTCGCAGGTCTCACGCGCGCGGGAGAGCGGGCTGGTGCGCACCTCGACGCCGGCCAGACCGTCCAGCGGTGCCCGGTGCAGGCGCTCGCCGAGCAGCTTCGCGCCCCGGCGGCCCTCCTCCAGGAGCGGCACGTCGGTCCTGCCGGTGTGTCTGCCGGACAGCGACCACTCCGTCTGTCCGTGCCGGGCCAGCAGGATGCGCGGTGCCATGAGGGGCCTTTCGGGGAGAAATGTCAGGCGGAACGCCTCCATCATCGCGCACGGGGCACAGGGGCAACCCACGGGGCGATCCCCGCGTCTATCAGGGCCGGGGGCGCTCCGGGAGGAGCGCAGGAGTACGCCGTAGAGTGACACGCCCGGCCCGACGGGGGCGCGCGGGGACGAAGGGGGAGGGCGATCGGATGCCGCACACCGAGACACCGGGCACCGAGGCGGTCCCGAAGACTCGGCTGCGCTGGTGGACCGAGCTGCCGCTGATCGTCCTGGTGTACGCCTGCTACTCGGCGGGCCGTCTCCTGGTGCGCGGCGACGTCTCGGACGCCGTCGACCACGGCCTGGCGATCCTGCGCATCGAGAAGGTGCTGCACCTCAACGCGGAGCACCCGCTCAACCGCGTCTTCACCCGCGAGCCCTGGCTCGGCGTGCCGGCCGACTTCTGGTACGCGTCGCTGCACTACGTGGTCACGCCCGCGATCCTGGTCTGGATCTTCCGGTCCCGCACGGTGCGCTACCGGGCCGCCCGCACCTGGCTGATGACGTCCACGTTCATAGGTCTCATCGGCTTCACCCTGCTGCCGACCTGTCCGCCGCGCCTGCTGGACCCGGGCCACGGGTTCGTCGACACGATGGCGTACTACAGCTCGTACGGCTGGTGGGGCGGGGAGGCGAGCGCCCCCCGGGGCCTGGGCGGGATGACCAACCAGTACGCGGCCATGCCGAGCCTGCACGTGGGCTGGGCGCTGTGGTGCGGCGTGATGCTGTGGCGCCACGGCGGTACGCGTGCGGCCAAGGCTGCCGGCGTCGTCTACCCGCTGGTGACCACGATCGTGGTGATGGGCACCGCCAACCACTACTTCCTGGACGCGGTCGCGGGCGCGGCCGTGATGGGTGCCGGACTGCTGCTGACGCCGTACGTGATGCGGGGCGCGGACCGGGCGCGGGCACGGCTCACGGCCCGTTTCACGCCGGTCGCACCGGTCTCCGACGACGCGCGTTCCTCGATTGTCAGTGGCGGATGCCAGACTTCCGCGGGTGAGCGAATTCCACGGCAGCGCGACCAGCGGTTCGGGGCAGGAGCCGAACCGGACGCCTCACCCACGGACGCGGGGGACGGCGCTCCGGCACCGGCTCGCTGAGCTGCGCGGTCGAGACGTACCGGCCAAGTCGCTGGACGCGCGCGCACTCGCGGCCCTCGCCGCCAACCCCGGGTGCAGACGGCGTGCGATCCTCGACGGCGCCGGGGTGGACAAGGCGTCGCTGGCGAGCGCGCTGGGCTCGCCGGCCGTCTTCGGGCAGTCGCAGTTCGCGTTCATGCGGGGCAACGCGTTCGAGGCGCGGGTCAAGGCGGACGGCGGCGCCGAGCTGCTGCGGCTCGTGCACGACAAGCTGGACCGGAGTGCCGAGCCGCCCGCCGGGGCCCAGGTGCCCGCCCTGTCCGCGACCGGCCCCGAGGGGCGCGCGGCACGGACGTCGCTGGCGCTGCGGGAGGCCACCGAGGCGCCCGGCACCTGGACCCTGCTGGACCACCCGATGCTCGCGCTCGACGTCGCCGGCTCCCCCGCGTTCCTGGAGCCGGACGCGGTGGTCGTGCACCCGGACGGCAGCTGGACGGTCGTCGAGATCAAGTCCTTCCCGATGCTGGACGGCTCGGCGGACCCGGCGAAGGTGGGCGCCGCCGCGCGGCAGGCCGCGGTGTACGTGCTGGCCCTGGAGCAGGTGGCCGCGCGCCTGAGCCCGTCACCGCGCGTGCGCCACCGGATCCTCCTCGTCTGCCCGAAGGACTTCTCCAACCTGCCCACCGCGTCCGCCGTGGACGTCCGCAAGCAGCGCGCGGTGACCGACCGCCAGCTGGCCCGCCTCACCCGCATCGAGGACATCGCCGACGCCCTTCCCGAGGGCGTGTGCTTCTCCCCCGACCTGCCCGCCGACGAGCTGACGGCCGCGGTCGAGGCGGTCCCGGCGACGTACGCGCCGGAGTGCCTGTCCGCCTGCGAGCTGGCCTTCCACTGCCGCGCCCGGTCCCGCGAGGCCGGCGCGGTGACCTCCCTCGGCCGCCCGGTGCGCGCCGAGCTGGGCGGGCTGTCCACGGTGGAGGACGTCCTGGCGGCGGCCCGCGGCGAGGCCGGCGACCCGGCCGACCCGGCGGTGGCGGCGCTGCGCAGGGCGGCGGCCCTGCGGGCGGAGGCGCTGGCGACGGCGGGAGGCGGGGCACTGTGACCGCTGTCCGGCAGAACCGTCCCGAGGGGGCCGCCCGGTGTCGCTGATCACCACACTCGCCCGGCTGGAGGCCGTGCGCACCGGCCGCGCCCAGTCGGCCGCCACGGTCCGGCACCGGCATCTGTCCGACCGGCCGCTGGTGTTCGTGCCGCTCACCACCGCGGGCGAGGCCGGCGCCCCGCTCGGCGCGTTGGCCGGCACCGACCGGGACGCGCCGCACCTGCTGGTCGTCCCGCAGCCCCGCGACCGCGATCTGCGGTTCGCCTTCCTGGCCGAGCTCGCCGATGTCGTGCTGCCGCACATCGAGGCGTACGCCGACGCCGTCGAGGCGGCCGAGCGCACCGAGACCGACCCGGAGACCGGCAAGCGGGTCAAGGTCGAGGTCGACCTGTGCGCGGACGCCGCGCAGCTGATCGTGCCGAGCCGCGCGGGCGTCGACTTCGTGCGCCTGCTGGGCCGGTCCATGCGGTTCCGGCGGACCGCGGAGCAGGACCCGGAGGCCCCGCACCCGGCGCCGCCGAGGGTGCCGCTGCTCGGCCGGTGGCTGACCCACTACGGGGAGCGGGCGCGGGTCCCCGGCTCCTCGCTGCTGCTCGCCATGACCGACCTGCTGGGCCGGCACTGGGCGACGGGGCAGTCCACGCTGGAGGACCAGCACCTGGGCGCGCTGCTCGCCTGGATCGACCCGCCCGGGGGGGCGTCCGGGGCCGAGGCCGCGCTGCGCGCCGAACTCGCGCGGGACGCGGACGGCCAGCTGCTGTGCCCGCCCGCGGGGCCGGCCACCGATCCGGCGTTCGACAACAAGCTGCTCGCTCCCGCCATCGAGCGCTACGACCGTGCCCGCACCGCGCTCGCCGCCGCCGAGGACGGGCAGGCGGCCGACGAGCGGCTCGGTGCCCTCACCGCGGCGGAGCGGGAGATCCGCGCACTGGTCGAGAGCCGCACGCGTCCCACCTGGGACGCGGTCTGGCGGGGCCTGGATCTGCTGCGGGAGCTGCCCGCGGGGGCGCACGTCGAGGACCGGTGGACGCGCGACCGCTGGTCGTTCACCGGACACCGCGACCGCATCCTGTCCGGCGAGCCCCCGCAGCCGCGCCGCGACGACGCGGTGACGGCGGCGAACAAGCTCGCCACGCGCGAGCGCGAGCAGGCCCGCCTGGAGGCGCAGGAGGCCCTGGACGATCCCCTGGTGATGGCCGGGCGGCGGCTGGCCGGCGAGGCGTTCGCGGGCGAGGTCACGGACGTGGTCATGACGTACAGCGAGGGCAAGCGGCCCAGCCCGCGCCCCCTGGTCACCGTGCGCACGGAGGACCGGCCGCACCTGGGCGACCGGGTCAAGGTGTACCGGTCGCTGGGCGGCAGACCGCAGGCGGCCGAGTTCGCCGGGCAGGAGGCCGAGGGCGTGCTCGTCCTGCGGATCGTCGACAAGATGGGCCGCGGCAAGGAGCCCGAGGCCGGGTCGGTGCCCGAGAAGGGCGACCTGGTCTGCTTCACGCTGTTCGAGCACGAGCAGCGGGGCGGGGCCAGGCTGCCCGATCCGGAGCAGACGCCGTGGACGCACGGCGGCCCGCCCGGTGAGGCGGCCGCCGTACCCGAGGCCGCCGACGCCCAGACGGAGGAGGACATCCTGTGACCGCCGAGGCCGTGACCGCCCTCGCGGGGCCCGTGGACCGGGCGGAACCCGCCTTCGACCCGGCCGCGGAGGCCGCCCGCGCGACCGCCGCGATCCTCCGCGACACCCTCGACGGCGCCGAGCGCGGAGTCGTCGTGGACTCCCCGCCCGGCGCCGGCAAGTCCACGCTGGTGGTGCGGGCGGCGCTGGAGCTGGCCGAGGCCGGCCGCCCGCTGATGGTCGTCGCGCAGACCAACGCCCAGGTCGACGACCTGGTGCTGCGGCTCGCCGAGAAGAACCCCGAGCTGCCGGTGGGCCGGCTGCACAGCAGCGACGCCGACCCCTACGACAAGGCGCTGGACGACCTGCCGAGCGTCCGCACGTCGGCGAAGGCGGCCGACCTCGGCGGACTGCCCGTCGTGCTGTCCACGGCCGCGAAGTGGGCGCACGTCACGGTGGACGAGCCGTGGCGGCACGCGATCGTCGACGAGGCGTACCAGATGCGCTCCGACTCCCTGCTGGCCGTGGCCGGGCTGTTCGAGCGGGCGCTGTTCGTGGGCGACCCCGGGCAGCTGGACCCGTTCGCGATCGTGGGCAGCGAGCAGTGGGCGGGCCTGTCGTACGACCCCTCGGCCTCCGCCGTGACCACCCTCCTGGCTCACAATCCGGGCCTGCCGCAGCACCGGCTGCCGGTGTCGTGGCGGCTCCCGGCCTCGGCCGCGCCGCTGGTCTCGGACGCGTTCTACCCGTACACGCCGTTCCGCAGCGGCACGGACCACGGCGACCGGCGCCTCGCCTTCGCCGTCCCGTCCGACGGGTCGGGTCCGGACCGCGTGCTCGACGAGGCGGCGGCATCGGGCTGGGGCCTGCTGGAGCTGCCCGCGCGGCACACCCCGCGCACGGACCCGGAGGCGGTGCGCGCGGTGGCGACGGTGGTCCGCCGCCTCCTCGACCGGGGCGGCGCGGCGGCCTCCGAGCGCTCCCCCGACCCGGTGCCGCTGACCGCCGGCCGCATCGCCGTCGGCACGGCGCACCGGGACCAGGCGGCGGCGGTGCGGGCCGCGCTGGCCGACCTCGGGGTGACCGAGGTGACCGTCGACACGGCGAACCGGCTGCAGGGCCGCGAGTACGACGTGACGGTCGTCCTCCACCCGCTCTCCGGCCGCCCCGACGCCACCGCGTTCCACCTGGAGACGGGCCGCCTGTGCGTGCTGGCCTCCCGGCACCGGCACGCGTGCATCGTGGTGTGCCGGGCGGGCGTGGGCGACCTCCTCGACGACTATCCGTCGACGGAGCCGGTCCAGTTGGGCACGGCCGTGAAGTTCCCCGACGGCTGGGAGGCCAACCACGCGGTCCTGGCCCACCTGGCGGAACACCGCGTGACCTGGCGGCCCTGACCACGCCCCCGCACGCGGGGCGATGGGGGGCGCCCGGGGGCGTGGGGAGCGTGTGTGCGGGCGTGAGGCCCACTTGCGTGGGCGCGGGACAATGGACGGTGGCCCACTCCACCGGGGTGCCCCCGCTTGCGGGGAGGGTCATGCGCGACGTACGAGGAGGAGCAGACATGGCGGAGCCCACGCCGCGTCGGAACGAACCGCGGCTACGCCCCGCGCCCCTGCTGTTCGAGCCCGCGGAGGCGGCCGCCGATCCGGAGCACTTCTTCGACCTGGAGTCGATCGACGATCCCCGGACCCTGCTGGACCGGGCGACCGAGCTGACGCAGGCGTTCCGGGCGGCGGCGGACCGGGCCATGGAGTTCCAGGCGATGGCGGCGGCCCAGCTGGCCGATCCGCGCCGGTTCGACCGGCTGACGACCGCGGACATCGCCGAGCGGGCCGAATGGACCGAGGACTACGCCAAGCGGATGGTGGAGTTCGGGCAGGGCCTGATGCGCGGCGGCGAGGGCCCGGGGGACGCCGACCCGGTGTGACCACCGCGTGGCATATGCCAGGCGGGCAAGATACCCCTTGCCTCCGCATCCTGTCCCGGTTTCCCGTAACCCCGGGGGACGGAGTACTCACGCCCGGTAAGTGTTGGTGGCATGAGCAGCACACCGAACGTCTCGGACGTCACCCCGGACGGCGCCGCCTGGCTGGCCTCGGCGGGCACGTACCCGCGCAGCACGCTCACCCACTGGCAGGAGCGGCCCGAGGCTCCGGTCGTCCTGCCCTGCGGTTCCGCGTTCGACGTGGTGAGCGCTCCCGCCATGTTCGGGCGTCGCATGCTGGACCGGCTGTGGGCCGAGGGCCCGGGTTCGGGCCCGGTCGCCGAGTTCCGGGGCCGGATGCTGCTGTTCGCCGCGCCGGGCACGGCCCAGCGCCTGCCCTCGCTGCTGGAGTGGGAGGAGTGGAGCGCCCGCGGCCGGGAGGGCGGCCGCACCGGCGCGGCCCCGCCGTTGCTGTGCCACGGCACGGGGGACGCGGTGACCGTCCCGGCCCTCGTGGGGGCACCCGACCGCTCCGGTTCCCGCTGGCTGGTCGCACCGGACACCCGCCGGCCCTGGCTGCCCGGCCCGGAGATCCTGCTGTGGGCGGTCGTGCGGGCGGCCCGGGCGGCGGTGCGGATATCGATTTCTCGTCCCGCCGATCAGGGTGCTAAGGTCTACGACGTCAGCAGGCGCCGCTAGCTCAGTTGGTTAGAGCAGCTGACTCTTAATCAGCGGGTCCGGGGTTCGAGTCCCTGGCGGCGCACAATGATGAACGCGAGTCATGATCGCAGCAAGCGCGATCATGACTCGCGTTCGTCGTGTCTGCGCGACTCCGCCGCGCGTGGTGGGGGCTCCGCCGCCCGTACCCCTTCACAGTCGGCCGCCGCGACCGGCGGTGTGCATCCCCCCCTCACCCCGGCGTGATCTTCACCGTCCACGCGCCCGAGGGCGTCCGCCCCTCCACCTCCACCCGTGTGCCCTCCCCCGGCACCGTGAAGCTCTCGCCGAGGGCCACCGGCGCGTCGGCGAGCGGCGGGTAGACCGAGTTCTCCCAGCAGGCCTCGGTGTCCGGGTGGGCGTCGACCACCTCGATCGGCCCGCCCCCCGACTCCTCCCCGCTGCGCACCCGGTACACCAGCACCCCTGACCGGCAGGCGGCGGCGTCGTTGCCGACCGGCCCCCGCGCCTCGAAGGCGAGCGCACTGTCGGCCCCCGTGCGCACCACCGCCAGCTTGGTACCCCGGCCCAGGCCGAAGGCCGGCGCCCCGGCGGCGCCCCTCACCTCCACCCCCGGCCCCGCCCCCAGCGGCTCCAGCGTCAGCCGCGTCGGCCCGGTGCCCCGCACACAGGCGACCTGGCGGGGCTGGAGCCAGCCCAGCTTCCACCTGTGCCAGCCGAACAGGTCGGGCGCCAGCCCGAACTGGCTGCCCATCAGGTCCCAGTCGCCCACATGGGTGTCCCAGTCGCCCTTGCCGTCGACGGGCCGGTGGTACAGGTCGGGCAGGTCGAAGACGTGCCCGGTCTCGTGGGCCAGGACCAGCCGGTCCGGCGGATGGTTCTCGAACACCGTGACGACGCGCCGGATGTCGGTGCCGTCGGCCCGCAGCGGGGTCTCCAGGTTGACGACCTTCGTGGCGTCGGAGTCCACGCCGGGCGCGTCGGGGTCGGCGACGAAGTAGACGACGTCGTAACGGGAGAAGTCCACGTCCTCGTCGACCGCGGCGAGCGCGTCGCGCAGGTAGGCGGACCGGTGCCCGGGGCTCCAGTCGCGCTGCATGACGTACGCCGTCGACGGCCGCGGCATGCGGATCCAGTGCCCGAGCGGGTGCGGACGCAGGGTGAACCTGCCGTAGGAGGCGCGCTGGAAGAAGCGCGTGGTGGCCGGGAAGTGGTCGGCGGCCAGCTCCTCCGGGGTGGTCAGGGGCCGGGAGTCCGGGAAGGACAGGAACACCATCACCGCGTCCAGCTCGCGGGACGGCCGCGGATAGGCGGCGTTCCAGGTGCCCACGCCCTCGGAGTGGTGCGCCTCGGACCGCTGCAGCGCGCAGGGCGCCGGGGAGAACGGCTCGGCGACCGAGGGCGCGGTCACCAGGGAGGTCGCGGCGAGCGCCGACATCGTGGTGCACAGCGCCGTCGTGCTGCGCAGTCTCGTCCAGGCCGACCCCGCCGCCCGGCGGCCCGCGCCGAGCCCCTTGAGGGCCTCACGGGGGAGTCTCCTCAACGGGAGCTGGCGCGGCACTGGGACCTCCGGGGCGGTTCGCGGGACACCGCACCCAGCTTGTGCAGGTTTTGTGTGCTTCGCCCTGTTCGCCTGCACCGGACGGGTGAGCCGCACGAAATTCCGCCGCAGCCGTCGCCCTCGAACCACTCACGGAACGTCACAACTGGTCGGGGGCGTGAAGAAGCCGTCCAAGGGCGGGCAGAAACGATCTGCCAGAGGTGCTGTCGGGCCCGGAAAGCGGCACAGCGGCTGGAAGGGGCCGGGGCCAGCCTCTATGATCGGCACACTTTCCTGCACGGACAGAGATCGAGGCACTGCGGGAGCGAGCGGTGAGCGGAACGTCCGAAGGGCCGGCGCCCGCGGCAGACCTCGACCGGTCCGCCGTCACAGACAGTGACATCGACCTGGCTCCTCGTACGGAGCCCCCGACCTATCGCTCGGTGTTCACGGCCGCCCCGCTCGCCATGGCCGTCGTGGACTCCGAGGGCCTGGTCGTCAGCGCCAACGACACGCTGGGCACGCTGCTCGGCACCGACCCCGGCGCGCTGGCCGGCTGCCCCGCGGCCGACCTGGTGGACCTCGCCTCCGACGCCGGTACCTGGCACGCGTACCGCGAGGTGCTGCGCGGCCACCGGCCCCGGCTGCGCTGCACCCGGCGCCTGAAGCGGGCCGACGGACAGTCCCTGTGGACCCAGGTCACCTTGGCACCGCTGGCCGGGGACACGCCCGGGCTGCTGCTGTCCGTCGCCGACATCAGCGCCCGGCGCGAACTGCAGGCGCGGCTGCGCCATCTGCAGATGCACGACCCGGTGACCCGGCTGCCCAACCGTGCCCTGTTCTTCGAGCGGCTGACGGCCGCGCTGGAGCCGGAGTCGCACGGCCGCGGCGGCACCGGGCGGATCGGCCTGTGCTACCTGGACCTGGACGGTTTCAAGGCCGTCAACGACACCCTCGGCCACAGCGTCGGCGACCGACTGCTGGCCGCCGTGGCCGAACGGCTCACGCGCTGCGCGGAGGAGGCCGGTCACACCCGGGCCGGGGCCCCGCTGGTGGCCAGGCTCGGCGGCGACGAGTTCGCCCTGATGGTGGAGGACTCCACGGGCACCGACCAGCTCGCCGAACTCGCCGAGTCCGTCCTGGCCGCCCTCCAGGCCCCGTTCGAGCTCTCCGGCCGCCGCCTCTCGGTCACCGCCTCCGTCGGCGTCGTCGAGCGCCACACCGCCGGGACCACGCCCACCGCGCTGATGCAGGCGGCCGACACGACCCTGTACTGGGCCAAGGCCGACGGCAGGGCCCGCTGGACGCTCTTCGATCCCGAGCGCAACGCGCACCGCATGACCCGCCAGGCCCTCGCCTCCACGCTCCGCCCGGCCATCGACCGCGGCGAGTTCGCGCTCGAGTACCAGCCGCTGGTGGGCATGGAGGACGGCCGGGTGCGGGGCGTCGAGGCGTTGATCCGCTGGAATCATCCTCAGTTCGGCGTACTTGCGCCGAATCGGTTCATCGCACTGGCGGAGGAGGACGGTTCGATCGTTCCCCTGGGCCGCTGGATCCTGCGCACCGCCTGCCGCCAGGCCCGCCGCTGGCAGCTGGACCATCCGGAGGAGCCGCCGATCTTCGTCAGCGTCAACGTGGCGGTCCGCCAGGTGTGGGACTCCGACCTGGTGGCCGACGTGGCACAGACCCTGGCCGAGACGGGTCTCGCGCCGCACCTGCTGCAGCTGGAGCTGACGGAGTCCGCCGTGATGGGCTCGGCGGGCCGCCCGATCCAGGCCCTGAAGGCGCTCAGCGACATGGGTGTGCACATCGCCATCGACGACTTCGGCACCGGCTACTCCAACCTCGCCTACCTGAGCCGTCTGCCGGTGTCGGTGCTGAAACTGGACGGGGCCTTCGTACGGGGCTTCCAGTACGAGGGCCGGGACACCGAGCGGGACGCCGCCGCCGACGTGGCGAACCCGGCGGACGAGGTCATCGTCGAGGCGATGGTCCAGCTCGCCCACCGGCTCGGCCTCACCGTCACCGCGGAGTGCGTGGAGACCTCGGACCAGGCCACCCGGCTGCGCCGCATCGGCTGCGACACCGGGCAGGGCTGGCTCTACTCCCGTCCGGTGTCACCGGACCGCATCTCCGAGCTGCTGGGCAGCCCCGGGGCCGGGATTCAGGCCGGCGTGGGCAACCCGTAGGCGTCGGCGATCAGTTCGTAGGAGCGCAGGCGCACGTCGCCGCCGTGGGCGTTGGCGGTGAGCATCAACTCGTCGGCGCCCGTCCGCTTCTGCAGGTCGTCGAGTCCGGCCCGGACCTCGTCGGCGGTCCCGTGGATGACGTTGGAGTTCCATGAGTCGACGAACTCCCGCTCCATCGGGCTGAAGTCGTAGGCCTCCGCCTCCTCGGGCGTCGGCACGAGCCCCGGGCGCCCGGTGCGCAGCCGGACCATGTTCAGCGCGGCGGCCAGCACCTGGCGGCGGGCCTCCTTCTCGTCGTCGGTCGCGAGCGCGGAGACCCCGATGAGGGCGTAGGGCGCGTCGAGGACGGCGGACGGCCGGAACGACTCCCGGTACAGGTCCAGCGCCGGAATGGTGTTCTGCGCCGAGAAGTGGTGGGCGAAGGCGAAGGGCAGGCCGAGGGTGCCGGCCAGCCGGGCACTGAACCCGGAGGAGCCCAGCAGCCAGACCGGCGGGCGGTGCGGGGACTGCACGCCGCCCGGGGAGGTGGCCTGGACCGGGCCGGGGACGGCGTGGATGCGCCGGTAGGGGTGGCCGTCGGGGAAGTCGTCGTCCAGGAACCGGATCAGCTCCATGAGCTGCTGCGGGAAGTCGTCGGCGCCCTCGCCCGGCCGGTCGGTGCGCCGCAGGGCGGCGGCGGTGGCCCCGTCCGTGCCGGGCGCGCGGCCGAGACCGAGGTCGACCCGGCCCGGAGCCATGGCCTCCAGCGTCCCGAACTGCTCGGCGATGACGAGGGGCGCGTGGTTCGGCAGCATCACGCCGCCCGAGCCGAGCCGGATGCGGTCGGTGTGGGCGGCGAGGTGGGCGAGGATCACGGCCGGCGAGGAGGAGGCGACGCCGGGCATGGAGTGGTGCTCGGCGACCCAGTACCGGTGGAAGGCGCGGGACTCCGCGAGGCGGGCGATCTCGACGCTGGTGCGCAGCGCGTCGGTGGCGGTACGGCCGGCACCCACGGTGACCAGGTCCAGGACGGACAGGGGTACGGGTGCGGTGCCGTGGGCTGTGCCCCGGATCTCCTCCGTCGCGTCTGTGGACATGGTGGGATGCCTCCTCGTTCGGGTCTCGTTCGCCCCGGGATCAACAGGGGGCGGGGGGTGGTTATTCCTGGCCGCGGGCTTTGCGTGCCGCGCTGGTCCCCCGCCCCGACCGGGACCTCGTGCTGGCGAGGCTGTCCTCGCCGGTGTGGGGCATCACGCCCGTCGCGCTCGGCTCGCAGGCCCCCGTCGACGGCGAGGAGCTGTCCGTGGCGGGCTACGGCCGCACCGCGGACGGGTGGGTGCCCGACCGGCTGCATGCCGGGTCGTTCACCGTGACCGGCACCCGGGGAGCGGAACTGGACATCGACAGCGAGGACGCCTCGGTCTGCATGGGCGACGCGGGCGGTCCGGCGGTCCGGGCCGGCGCCGGGGGCGACGAGCTGGTCGCCGTCAGCAGCCGTTCCTGGCAGGGCGGATGCTTCGGTTCCGACGAGACCCGCCGCGCCGCCGTCGAGACCCGTCTGGACGACATCACGGACTGGATCGGCACCCGGGTGGCCCGCTGGTCCCTGAAGGCGCAGGCGACCGGCGGGTACGTCTCCGCCGAGCTGAACGCCACCGGTGACGACGCGGGCAGGCTGCAGGCGCGCGCCGACGCGGTCGCGGGCTGGGAGCAGTTCACGCTCCACACCCGCGACGGCGGCACGACCGTGGCGCTCCGCTCCGCGGCCAACGGCCTGTTCGTCTCCACCGAGCTGAACCGGACCGGCGCCCACGAGGCGATGCTGCGGGCCCGCTCCGCGTCCGTCACCGGCAGCTGGGAGCAGTTCACGCTGGTTCCGCAGGGCGGTCAGTACGCCCTGCGGGCGTCGGCCAACGGCAAGTACGTCGTCGCCGAGGCGAACTACACCGGCGAGGACACCGGCCTGCTGCGAGCCCGCTCGACCAGCGTGGCCGGCTGGGAGCGCTTCACGCTCCAGCACGCCGACACCCTCCGGGTCGTGGGCGCCGGCCCGGTGGGCCCGACGCCGTTGCCGCTGGGCTGATCGGTCAGGTCGCCGCAGCAGGCGGCCCCGAAGCGCGACGTGCGCTCGGGGCCACTGCTGCGGTATGATCAATCTGCCCGGTCCGGGGAGCAACTCCCGGCGAATGGCAGTGCGTTGGTGGTCCAAGGAAAGACGTCCCGCTTCCTGCGGGGAGATGCAGGTGCAAGGCCTGCCCGGCGCTCGACCAGAACCCCGGTTCCGCATCCGTGGAACCGGGGTTCTTCCGTGCCCCGCGCCCTCACACCTGTACGATCGGCTCCCGCGTGAACAGCGCTCCCAGTTCGGGGGCGTGCACCCGGCGGTCCGCCAGGCGCAGCGCCTCCCAGACCGTGACCTGGTTCGCCGTCAGGACCGGCTTGGCCAGCTCCTTCTCCAGCGCCGGGATGTACGCCGCCGTGTGCAGTGCCGTGTCGGGCAGGAGGACCGCCTCCGCCTCCGGGTGATCGGCCGCGCGGGCCAGCGCCAGGACCTCCGGCTCGCCCCACGTGCCGACCTCGGCCGCCGTGACGATGCCCGAGCTGCGGACGCCGACGACCTCCAGACCGGCCGCGCGCAGGAAGTCCGCGAAGAGCTGGGCCACGTCCTCGGGATATGTCGCCCCGATGGCGACCCGGCGTACCTGCAGTTCCCGGATCGCGTGGACGAAGGCGAAGGAGGTCGAGGAGGCGGGCATGCCCGCCGCACCCGCCAGCGTGCGCACCTGTTTCTGGGCACCCTCCCAGCCGTGCACGAAACTGCCGCTGGTGCACGCCCACACCACGGCGTCGGCGCCGGCGTGCCGCAGTTCCTCGACGCCCGCCGCGAGCCGCTGCGGCGAGCCCATCTCGCGCAGGGCGTCGACGCGGTGGGCGTCCTCACCGATGTCGGTGTGCACCAGGTCCACCCGGATGTCGCTGCCCAGGAGCTGCTCGATGCGTGGGTAGTCGTCCTCGCCGGAGTGGCCCGGGTACAGGAATCCCAGTGCTGTCATGTCCACCCTTCCTGCTGCTGCTCGTCTTCGGGCAGTCCCGGAACGCCGGGTGCTCCCGGAACCTCCGGAACCTCCGGCATCACGGGACCGGGCCGTGCCGCCGGGTCGATCAGCGCCTGATACGGCCCCACAGCACGGGTACCCAGTCGGCGCAGCGCCGCCCACATCGTCACTTGGTTGGCCGAGATCACCGGGATGCGCAGCTCGGCCTCCAGCTGGGGGATGACGTCGTAGGTCGGAAGGTTGGTGCAGGAGATGAACAGGGCGTCCGCGTCCCCCTGGCGCCGTACCGCCCGGCGTGCCATCTCGGCCACCTCGCGGTAAGGGACCTTCCAGATGTGCCGGGTCAGGCCCATGAAGGCGCGGCCGGTGACGGTGACACCTCCCTGGGCGACGTACTCCTCCAGGGACCGGGTGACGGAGACCGTGTACGGCGTCACCAGCGCCACCCGGCCCACGCCCAGCTCGGCCAGGGCCTCCAGCAGCGCCCCCGAGGTGGTCACGGCCGGGGTCGCGCCCGCGCGGGTCATCGCCGCGCACATCGCCCGCTCGCCGGCGACACCGCCGACGAAGCTGCCCGAGGTGCAGGCGTAGGCGACGACCTCGGGGGCGATGGCGTTCAAAGTCCGGGTGGCTTCCTCCAGCGTCTCGTGTTCGCTGACCAGTCGGGCCAGGTCCAGGCTGACCTCGACCGGCACGTACGGCGTTCTTGTCATGTGCAGGGATACCTCGTCGGGCACCCAGCGCCACAGCTCGCGGTCCAGCGCGAAGTCGAAGGGGGCGACGACACCGATCCCGCGCTGCGGGGCGGGACCACCCAGAAAGGAGATGTCCATGGCAGGCACCGGCCTCACGCTGAGAGAGGGGAGGACAACGCACCGTACGGACGGCCGTGTTGACGACGGTAGGTTCCGGTGCGAGCGTGGTCAATCCGCCCACGTCACCGCCGGGTGAACAGCTGGTCGGTCCCTCGACGGCGCCCGCCCCGACTTCCGGCCGGTCACCCCGCAGCGGGCCCTGCCGGACCGCCCCCAGCCCCTTCTGCCCCGGAGAAACCCCTGCCGATGACCACCCCCGGCCTCTCCCCCACGCTCCTCGTCCTCGACGCCGAGCCCCGCCCCCGCCTCGGCCGGCTGACCGGACGTGCCCGGATCGAGTACGCGGACGAGTCGGACCTCGCCGAGCGGCTGCCGCACGCCGACGTCCTGCTGGTGTGGGACTTCACCTCGCACGCCGTGCGCGCGGCCTGGCCCGGCGACGGGCCGCGTCCGCGCTGGGTGCACACCGCGAGCGCCGGCGTGGACCACCTGATGTGTCCGGAACTCGCCGCCTCGGACACGGTGGTCACCAACGCGCGCGGTGTCTTCGACGAGCCGATCGCCGAGTACGTCGCCGCCCTCGTCCTGGCGATGGCCAAGGACCTGCCGCGGACACTGGAGTTCCAGCGGGAGCGGACCTGGCGGCACCGGGAGTCGCAGCGGGTGGGCGGCAGCCGCGCCGTCGTCGTCGGGTCGGGGCCGATCGGACGGGCGATCACGCGCACGCTCGGGGCCCTCGGCATCACCACCGCGCTGGTCGGGCGTACGCCGCGCACCGGTGTCCACGGCCCCGAGGACCTGGACCGGCTGCTGGCCCGCGCCGACTGGGTGGTGGCCGCCGCACCGCTGACCGAGGACACGCGCGGCATGTTCGACGCCCGCCGGTTCGGCGTGATGCAGCCCTCCGCCCGGTTCGTCAACGTCGGACGCGGACAGCTCGTGGACGAGGACGCGCTCGCCGAGGCGCTGTCCCGGCACTGGATCGCGGGCGCCGCCCTGGACGTGTTCGAGGCCGAACCGCTCACGGCCGCGAGCCCGCTGTGGCAGCTCCCGGGCCTGATCGTCTCCCCGCACATGAGCGGCGACACGGTCGGCTGGCGGGACGAACTGGGCGCCCAGTTCGTGAAGATGTACGAGGACTGGGCGGCGGGGCGGCCGCTGCCGAACGTGGTCGACAAGAAGCGCGGATACGTACCCGGACACTGACGCCCCTGGGAGGGTGCATGACCGACCTCACCGAGCTGACCGCAGTGCGGCTCGTCGACGGCTACCGCAAGGGCGAGTTCAGTCCCGTGGAGGTGACCCGGGCCGCGCTGGAGCGGGCCGAGCGGATCCAGCCCCAGGTGAACGCGTTCGTCCGGCTCACCGCCGAGGAGGCGACGCTGCGGGCCCGCGAGTCGGCGGAACGGTGGCGGCGCGGCGAGCCGTGCGGGCTGCTCGACGGGGTGCCGGTGACGGTGAAGGACATACTCCTGATGCGCGGGTGTCCGACCCTGCGCGGCTCCCGGGCCGTCTCCCCGGACGGCCCCTGGGACGAGGACGCCCCGTCCGTGGCCCGGCTGCGCGAGCACGGCGCCGTCTTCCTGGGCAAGACGACGACGCCCGAGTACGGCTGGAAGGGCGTGACCGACTCGCCGCTGTCCGGCGTGACCCGCAACCCCTACGACCCCGCGCGCACCGCCGGCGGGTCGAGCGGGGGCGCGGCGGCGGCCGTGGCGCTCGGTGCGGGACCGCTGGCGCTCGGCACAGACGGCGGCGGCAGCGTACGGATCCCGGCCTCCTTCTGCGGGATCTTCGGCCTGAAACCGACGTACGGCAGGGTCCCGCTGTATCCGGCGAGCGCCTTCGGCACCCTGTCGCACGTGGGCCCGATGACGCGCGACGCGGCGGACGCGGCGCTGCTGCTGGACGTGATCGGCGTGCCGGACGCCCGCGACTGGTCGGCGCTGGGTCCGGCGCCGGGGTCGTACACCGACGCCCTCGCCGAGGGGGTGCGGGGGCTGCGGGTGGCGTACTCGCCGTCGCTCGGCGGGCAGGTGGCTGTGCGTCCGGCGGTGGCGACGGCGGTGCGGCGGGCGGTGGAGCGGCTGGCGGAGCTGGGCGCCTACGTCACGGAGGCCGACCCGGACTTCGCCGAACCGGTGGACGCCTTCCACACGCTGTGGTTCAGCGGGGCGGCGCGCGTGGTGCAGCGGCTCGGTCCGCGGCAGCGGGCGGTGCTCGACCCGGGGCTGCGGGAGATCTGCGCGGCCGGGGCGCGGTACTCGGCGCTGGACTATCTGGCCGCGGTGGACGTCCGCATGGAGCTGGGGCGCCGGATGGGCAGCTTCCACGAGTCGTACGACCTGCTGGTCACGCCGACGTTGCCGATCACCGCGTTCGAGGCGGGTGCCGAGGTGCCGAAGGGCTCCGGGCACCGGCGGTGGACGGGGTGGACGCCGTTCACGTACCCGTTCAACCTGACCCAGCAGCCGGCGGCGTCCGTGCCGGTCGGGACCGACGGGGACGGACTGCCGGTCGGGCTGCAGCTCGTGGCGGCCCGGCACCGGGACGATCTCGTCCTGCGGGCCGCGCACGCACTGTACGAAGCGGGAGGCGCCCTCACGCCCGGCGGAAGCTGAGCGTCTCTCCCTCCGCCCCCGACCGCCACAGGTCGTTGCAGGCCTGAGCCATGGCGTCCAGTCCCTCCACGACCTGGCCCCAGACGATGCCGGGCACCCAGCCGACATCTCCGTTGAGCAGCAGGTTGTTGCGCTCGTAGAACAGTGCCAGGTCGACCAGGGTCGTGCCCGCGCGGACCTCGCGGTCGTAGCCGTACGCCTTGGTCCCCAACTCCGCGCCGGAGAAGGCGAAATAGCACAGGTCGCCGGGAATGGGAGTGACCGTCGGATTCTCCAGCGGCGGTTCATTCGTCGCGAAGGGCGGAAACAGGGCGTAGATCTCGTTCCGGGCGTATTTGGCGTGATACACGTCGCCGGCGAGCGGGAGCGCGTCCCAGACGGCGGCGCAGGTGATCGGGGCCCGGTCGTCCAGCAGTTGGGCCGTGCACGTGACGGCGCGTTTGACCAGCGAGACTTCGATGTAGCGATCGGCCATGCCCTCCATGGCAGTGCGCGGCGCGGCCGCGGTCAAGGGCGCAGGGCCGTCGTGCCGGACTGAAAAAGACCCGCATAACTTGCATGCCTTCGGGTAGCCGCGCGCCCATGGCTCCACCACACAGAACCCCCCTGCGGGGAATATCCGTCCACCGCCCGTCCGGGCCCACACGCCGGTCGCTGCTCGCGGGGGTCGCGGCGCTCGGCGCGCTGGGAGCCGCCGGCTGCTCGCGCGTGGCGTCCGCTTCGAACGTGGAAGGCGGCGACCTGCTCGACCGGCTCCGGGCGCAGGGCGTCGCCCGGCTCGGCATCGCGGGCGAGATCCCCTTCGGGTACATCAGCAAGGACGGTGAGCTGACCGGCGAGGCGCCGGAACTGGCGAAGGTGATCTTCAAGCGGCTCGGGGTGGACCGGGTGCAGCCGGTACCGACGGAGTTCGGCTCCCTCATCCCGGGCCTGGCCTCGCAGCAGTTCGACGTCGTGGCCGCGGGGATGTACATCAACCCCGAGCGCTGCGAGCAGGTCATCTTCTCCGACCCGGACTACCAGATGCTCGACTCCTTCATCGTCCGCAAGGGCAATCCGATGGGGCTGCGCAACTACCAGGACGTCGTGGAGAAGAAGGCCAGGTTCGCGACCGGCACCGGATACGCCGAGATCCAGTACGCGGTGGAGGCCGGGTACAAGGAGGGCGACATCCTGATCGTGCCCGACCAGGTGGCCGGCCTGAACGCCGTCGAGGCCGGGCGCGTGGACGTGTTCGCCGGCACGGCGCTGACCACCCGCGAGGTGGTGAAGAAGTCCGCCAAGGCCGAGGTGACCGAGCCGTTCAAGCCGATCGTGGACGGTGAACCGCACGTCGACGGGGGCGGCTTCGCCTTCCGGCCGACCGAGACCAAGCTGCGGGACGCCTTCAACGCCGAGCTGGCGAAGCTGAAGGAGAGCGGGGAACTGCTCCGCATCCTGGGGCCCTTCGGGTTCACCGAGGCCGAGATGACCGATCTGACCGCGAAGGAGCTGTGCGGCGGATGACATCGGGACTGTGGGAACTCGTACTCCAGGGCGTCTGGGTCACGATCCAGCTACTCGTCCTCGGTGCGCTGCTGGCGACGGCGGTCTCGTTCGTCGTCGGCGTCGCGCGCACGCACCGGCTGTGGATCGTCCGCTTCCTCGCGGGCTTCTACACCGAGGTGTTCCGCGGCACCTCCGCGCTGGTGATGATCTTCTGGGTGTTCTTCGTGCTGCCCCCGGCCTTCGGCTGGCAGCTGGTGCCGCTGTGGGCGGGCACGCTGGCGCTGGGGCTGACCTACGGGGCGTACGGCGCGGAGATCGTGCGCGGTGCGCTCGTCGCCGTCGATCCGGCGCAGAAGGAGGGCGGCATCGCGCTGAGCTTCACGCCCTGGCAGCGGATGCGGCTGATCCTGCTGCCGCAGGCGGTGCCGGAGATGATCCCGCCCTTCTCCAACCTGCTGGTCGAGCTGCTCAAGGGCACCGCGCTGGTGTCGATCATGGGCATGGGCGATCTCGCCTTCAGCGGCAACCTGGTGCGCCTCGCGCTCCAGGAGAGCGCGGAGATCTACACGTACATCCTGCTGATCTACTTCGTGATCGCCTTCCTGCTCACGCGGGTGATGCGCGGACTGGAGAAGAAGCTGAAGGCGGGCGTCGGAAAGTCGGCGCCCCGGCGCGAGACGGTCACGCCCGAGCCGGCCGGGATCGGGGGTGCCCGGTGAAGTGGGACTGGAACGCGGTGTCCGAGTTCATGCCGCACTTCTGGGACGGACTGCTGGTCACCCTGAAGATCCTGGTGCTCGGCTCGCTGATCTCGTTCGCCCTCGGTCTGGTGTGGGCGCTGCTGATGCGGGTGCCGACCCGTTGGGTGACCTGGCCGGTCGGGGTCGTCACGGAGTTCGTCCGCAACACCCCGCTGCTGGTGCAGCTGTTCTTCCTCTTCTATGTGCTGCCCGAGTGGAACGTGACGTTCTCGGCGCTGACCACGGGCGTCATCGGTATCGGGCTGCACTACTCGACGTACACGATGCAGGTCTACCGGGCCGGCATCGAGGCGGTGCCGGTCGGCCAGTGGGAGGCCGCGACGGCGCTGAACCTGCCACTGCGGCGGACGTGGGCCGCGGTGATCCTGCCGCAGGCCGTCCGCCGGGTGGTGCCCGCCCTCGGCAACTACGTGATCTCCATGCTGAAGGACACGCCGCTGCTGATGGCGATCACGGTGCTGGAGATGCTCGGTGAGGCGCGGCTGTTCTCCCAGCAGAACTTCCAGTTCACCGAGCCGCTGACGGTGATCGGCGTGGCCTTCATCGTCATCTCCTACCTGGCCTCCCTTGCCCTGCGAGCCCTGGAGCGACGCCTTGTCCACTGACACCCTCCCCAACCCCGGGAAGAGCCCCGAGAAGCCGGCCGGCGAGCTGATCCGCCTGGAGCAGGTCACCAAGCGGTTCGGGGACAACACCGTCCTCGACCACCTCGACTTCTCGGTCGCGGCCGGCAAGCACGTCACCCTGATCGGGCCGTCCGGGTCGGGCAAGACCACGATCCTGCGGCTGCTGATGACCCTGCTCAAGCCCGACGAGGGCACGATCACCGTGGACGGGCAGCAGCTGTTCCCGGCGAACGAGAAGCAGCGCCGCGAGGTGCGCAAGCAGATCGGGATGGTGTTCCAGCAGTTCAACCTGTTCCCGAACATGACCGTCCTGCGCAACATCACCGAGGCGCCGGTGACCGTGCTCGGCCTGTCCAAGGACGAGGCGGTGGAGCGGGCCAAGGAGCTGCTGGACATGGTGGGCCTCGCCGACAAGTGCGACGCCCACCCGGCCCAGCTCTCCGGCGGCCAGCAGCAGCGGGTCGCGATCGCCCGGGCGCTGGCGATGCGGCCGAAGGTGCTCCTCCTCGACGAGGTGACCTCCGCACTGGACCCGGAACTGGTCGCGGGCGTGCTCGACCTGCTGCGGGACATCGCGCGCAGCACCGACATCACCATGCTCTGCGTGACCCACGAGATGAACTTCGCCCGGGACATCTCGGACCAGGTCCTGATGTTCGACTCGGGACGGGTCATCGAGGCCGGTGCGCCGGAGAAGATCTTCAGCGAGCCGGAGCACGACCGGACGCGGGAATTTCTCAGCGCTGTCCTCTGACTACGCCGCGTGCGGGCCCCAACGTACGAGGTCGGGGCGCTGGGGCCTGACGTGGGCATATGCCAGAGTGCCGACACCGCAGTTGAGGACACCGCAATCTCGTCAACGCCCCCTCGCGGCAGGCTTTTTCGCGGCTATCGTGAAGGGGATCCGCTGTCCGGATTACGGCCCTATCAGCGAGCGCAGGGGGAGACCACCGTGGCGCTGCAGCACAAGCCGACCGCGCCGCACCACTCGGCCCAGCACGCCCTGCGCGTCCTGGAGACGGTGGCGCGACACAGCACCGGAATCACCGACACCGAGCTCGCCCGCCAGACGGGTCTGGGCCGGGAGCGTCTGACCCCGCTCCTGCGGATGCTGCGCCGCGAGGGGTACGTCGAGCAGGTCGCCGACGGGGCGTACGTCACGGGCGAGGCGCTCGCCCGCCTGGGCTCGGCCCACGGCCGCGAGCAGGCACTGCGCGAGAAGCTGCAGCGCACCCTGGACCGGCTGCGCGACTCGGTCGGCGCCGCCGTCTACATCAGCCGGTACGTGGACGGCGAGGTCAGCGTCACCCAGTACGCCGACAGCCCGGCCGCTCCCAAGGTCAACGAGTGGGTCGACTTCCGTTTCTCGGCCCACGCCACCGCGGTCGGCAAGAGCCTGCTCACGCAGCTGGACCACGCGGGCCGCCGCGATCACCTCGCCCGGCACAAGATGGCCCGCCTGACCTCCCGCACGATCACCAGCGACAAGCTGCTGCTGTCCCGCCTGGAGTCCCAGCCGCCCACGGTGCCGGTCCTCGACCTCCAGGAGTACGCGGTCGGCACGGTGTGCGCGGCCGTACCGATCACGGCCGGGTCTGCCGTGGGCTGCCTGGCGCTGTCGCTCCCGGTGGAGCACGCCCACCGGCTGCGCCGGGCGGCGGACGCCCTGAACCGGAACGCGGCGCCGGTGCTGCTGTCGCTGGCCATCTAGGGCGGCCCGCCCCGGCCGGCGCCCGGGTGGTCGGGAGCACTCCCGCGGACCAGGTAGTATTTTCTTTGTCGCCGGCCGCGGGAAGCGGACGGCGGGAGTCATGCGCCGCTAGCTCAGTTGGTTAGAGCAGCTGACTCTTAATCAGCGGGTCCGGGGTTCGAGTCCCTGGCGGCGCACGGAAAAGGAGCCCCTCGCAGCTGCGAGGGGCTCCTTCCGTTGTCCGGCCGGCCGGTCAGAAGGTGACGTCCGAGCAGGCGTAGAACGCGTTGCCCGTGTCGGCGACCGTCCACACCGCGAGGATCACGTGGTGGCCGCTCAGCCCGGACGGCAGCGTGCCGCTGTGGGAGAGCGTGGCCGGCGGCTGCTGGCCGCCGTACGGCACCGTCAGGAACGGCGTGAGGTTGAGGTCGGACCGGGCCAGGTTGTGGTTCTGGTTCCAGCCCGGCTTGGTCACGTAGTACTTGAAGTCGGTCGTGGCGTGCCGGGCGGTGAACTGCCAGCGGAAGCTGTAGCTCTGCCCGCCGGTCACCCTGGTCGTCGGCCAGGCCTGGCCCGACGGCGTCTTCGGGGCGTCGAGCTGGGCGAACCCGGTGTTGCCCGCGGAACAGATCCGCCCGTCGGCCGGTCCGGCCGCCGGGAAGCCCTTCGGGCCCTCGACGCTCTGCGGCTCCCACTGGATGGCACCACAGTTGCTGACGGTGCCGTTCTGGCACACCTTCTGCCGGCTGACCGGCAGGTCGGTGTAGCCGTGGCCGCTGGCACCGCCGGAGGAGAGCACGAGGGCTCCGGTGGTCGCCATGCCCACCGCGGCGGCGTACAACTTGGTCCTTGTGCGCATGCTGCTGCTCCTGGGACGTGGGGGAGGTTCAGTGAGCCTTGCAGGTCTAGACCAAGTCTCAGACTATTGCCGTTAGTTGAACATGTCCATACCAATCGAAGAACCGATCCGAGGCCTCGTCCGGCCCCGGACACGGGTCCGTCAGGGCCCCAGATCCCCGCGCCCCGCGCAGAACGCCACCGTCAGGTCCCGCACCAGCACCTTGCGGTCGTAGTCGTCGAGCTCGACGAGCCCGCGCGTGGTCAGCCGGGTCACCGTGTCCTCCACCGAGTCCACCACCGAGGTGAGCACGCTCGCCCGCTGCCGGGCGTCCAGCGCCGCGATACGGCGGCGGTGCATCGCGGCAGCGACCTCGGGGGCGTACTCGACCCGGACCGGCCGCACCGAGAAGACCTCCAGGCCGACCGGCGTCACGTCCGCGGCCACCAGCCGGGTCAGCGCGTCCCCGCTCGCGTCCGCGGCACCCCGTGCGGCGCCGGGCGGGTCGACCGGCACCCGGGCCAGCGCCGCCTCGACGCACTCGCGCAGATACGTCTCGTGGTCCTCGATGCCGAGGGTGGCCCGCGCGGTGTCCCGCACCCGCCACACCACCAGCGTCACCGCCCTGAGCGCGACCCCGTTGCCGTCGGCCGCCGGCATCGGCTCGCTGCGCCAGTGCCGCAGCCGGACGTCGACCCGGCGGCGCAGCAGCAGCGGGTTGACCCACATCAGGCCGGTGCGCCGGACGGTCCCCCGGTAGCGGCCGAACAGCCCGAGCACCCAGGCCCGGCCGGTCCGGCCGCGGGCCAGCCCGCCGAAGCCGAACAGCGCCAGGGCCAGGGATCCCGCGTACGCCGCCCACTGCGCGGGCCCGAGCCCGGCCCCCGCGGACGCCGGCAGCCCCAGCACGTCGTCCGCGAGCGAGGGCGTCACCCCCGCCCACCAGGAGGTGAGCGCACAGCCGGCCACTCCGCAGGCCCCGGCGAGTACGCCCACCGCCCCGGGCACCACCCCGGCCCGCCGCTCGGTCAGCTCCGGGTCGACCTCCGGCAGCGGCTTCGGCTTCGCGGCGACGGGGCGCCGCAGGCGTGGCTCCTCCCCCGCACCCCGCCGGCGGCCGACGGGCGCGGGCGGGGCCGGCACCGGCACCGGGACGGGGTCGTCGCGGAACAGCAGGTGGACGGGGATCTCGGTGGTGGACTCGTTCTGGATGAGCCGGGCGCTCCGGAACGCGCCCTCCACGGGTCCGCCGGGCTCGGGGGTGGGTGACGTGGTCGTTGAAGAAGTCGTACTCATGCGTGCTCCAGCCTCCGCGCCAGATGCGTCATGAACGGGTGATCGACCTCGGGGGACGGTCACGAGAAGAGCCGCCGCCAGGTCTCCGGTCCGGGGTAGCCGTCCGCCGCGCCGCCGCGCCAGCCCTGGGCGCGCTGGAACGCCTCGACGCCGCGCCGGTCGCCCTCGCCCCAGCGCGGACCCGGTCCGGTGGTGTAGTGCCTGCCGAATCCTTTCCTCACCAGTTGTTCGCCGAGCTGGGTGACGTGCGCGTTGTCGGCACCCGGCCGGAACATCGCGCGGCCCGGGTAGCGGGGCACGCCGCCCGCGGCGCTCGCGGCCAGGCCCTTGTAGCGGTAGGGAAGGAATTTGCCCGAATTGCCCGAGTAGGCGTAGGGGGTGGTCTTCTTGCGGGTGCGCGGGCGGGTCTGCTCGTAGGCCGTGTAGGAGGTGTGCGTGTGGTCCGTCCAGCCGCCGAAAATCACCACGTGGGATCCCCTCCGGGGGTCGGCCGGATTGTGGAAGAGGAGGATGTCGCCGGGCTGGAGCTCCTCCTTGGAAATGCGGTCCGCGTACCGGCCCAGGCTTCCCGTCCATTCGTTCCCGGGCAGCTTCCAGGCCATCGACACATAACCCGAGCAGTCCTGCCGGTAACCGTCGGACCAGTAGGCCGTCATGCTGTAGGGCACCTTCGCGGCGACCCATTCCCTGGCCCGGTCGATGATCTCCGCACGGGTGATCCCCGGGAGATCGGTCCCGGCGGCCGGTCCCGTCGGCCTGCCCGCGGGGCCGTGCAGCGGAGCCGGGGCGCCCTGGGGAGTGCCCGGCTCGTCACCTGTGGGAACGCCCGGCCGGTCGGGTGCGTGGGCAGCGGCGTGCACCACTGCCGCCGGGCCGGTGGCGAGCGCCGTGGCGGCCGCCGTCGCCACGATCAGAGCCCGGTGGGCCGGGGCGGCGAGGCCGGCCCGGGAGTGCGGCAGGGCGGGACGCCGGTGACGGCAACCGGGGCAGTCGCAGTCGCTCACGGGATCGAGTTCCTCGAAAACCGGAGTCTCCATGCGATTCCCCTCACACTCCACGTGGAAATGTCCGCGGCGGCGGCTGCCCGTGCGTTTCTCAACTGACGTCGCGGTATGCATACTGACGTATCGAATGACGTAACAGCCTCCACCGGATCCGGACGGCCGGCGGAGCCCGTGGTCGGGAGCACCCTCCGGCGTCGGGTAGAGTTGTGCAGGTCAGCAGGCGCCGCTAGCTCAGTTGGTTAGAGCAGCTGACTCTTAATCAGCGGGTCCGGGGTTCGAGTCCCTGGCGGCGCACCGACACGGAAGGCCCCTCGCACGAGCGAGGGGCCTTCCGCCGTTCGGCCGGGTCCACGCCGGCTCCACAGGCTCCTCACACGTGCCCCAATGAGCGCGTATGACCGGTAAACACCTCGTTTCGCATCTTGCGATCATGAGGAACCCCGTAGAACCCTGGTCCGGTTGGGGGGCAAGAGCCGGTTGCCGGTGCTACGGGGAGAGGGGCCCCGTTCGTGATCCGATGCCGAGGGGGGCATCATGCAACCGGATGGTCGCCGTTCCATGTCTATAGGGTGTGGATGGCGTGGTGACAGCGACCCACCACAGACACGCCTGTGACGGTCGAGGGGGATCGGAAGCAGGCGAAGGAAGCGACGAAGCACGCGGCGCGCCGCGTGTGGGGGGATGACTCATGACGTCGACGCCGACGGGCGCCGGGCAGGACTTCGACCCGTCCCAGACCACCCGGCTCAGGGTGCCCGCCGGCCGGACCGGCCACACGGGCACGTTCCGCCGGATCAAGAAGACCCTGCCGAGATACGACTACGAGCACTACAGCCGGCTGGCGGGCCCCCTCACCCAGCCGGATCCGAACAAGCCGTACACGGTCCAGTACCGCTCGCTGATCTCGCAGGAGCCGCACCGCATACGGGTCGCCCTGATGCTGGCCGCGGCCCCGCTGCTGTCGGTGGTGCTGCTGGTCTGGCTGCTCCAGCCCGAGCACTGGACCGAGCGCGACTACCCGGCCTTCGACTGGCTGCCCGCACTCGACGTCGTGATGCTGGTCTCGATCGGTCTGATCGAGCTGTTCCGCTGCCTGAACGTGCTGTCGAACGCGCACGCCACGCTGGTCGCCCGCGACCCGATCCCGGTCGTGCCCGAGACCGGCACCCGGGTCGCCTTCCTCACCTCCTTCGTGCCCGGCAAGGAGCCGCTGGAGATGGTGACGAAGACCCTGGAGGCGGCCGTCAAGATCCGCCACCGCGGTCTGATGCACGTCTGGCTCCTCGACGAGGGCGACGACCCCGAGGTGAAGGCGGTCTGCGAGCGCCTCGGCGTGCACCACTTCTCCCGCAAGGGCGTCGCCAAGTGGAACCGGCCCAAGGGCCCGCACCGCGCCAAGACCAAGCACGGCAACTACAACGCCTGGCTGGAGGCGCACGGCGACGACTACGACTTCTTCGCCTCCGTCGACACCGACCACGTGCCGCTGCCCAACTACCTGGAGCGGATGCTCGGCTTCTTCCGCGACCCGGACGTCGGCTTCGTCATCGGCCCGCAGGTGTACGGCAACTACGACAACCCGATCACCAAGGCCGCCGAGTCGCAGCAGTTCCTCTTCCACGCCCTGATCCAGCGCGCGGGCAACCGCTACGGCGCGCCGATGTTCGTGGGCACCTCCAACGCCGTGCGCATCAAGGCGCTGAAGCAGATCGGCGGACTGTACGACTCGATCACCGAGGACATGGCGACCGGGTTCGAGATCCACCGTCACAGGAACCCGGCCACGGGCCGGAAGTGGCGCTCCGTCTACACCCCGGACGTGCTCGCGGTCGGCGAGGGCCCGAACGCCTGGACGGACTTCTTCACCCAGCAGATGCGCTGGTCCCGAGGGACGTACGAGACGATCCTCAAGCAGTACTGGAAGGGCTGGTACTCGCTGCCGCCGAGCAA
This sequence comes from Streptomyces viridiviolaceus, assembly GCF_014650995.1. Lineage (GTDB taxonomy): Bacteria > Actinomycetota > Actinomycetes > Streptomycetales > Streptomycetaceae > Streptomyces > Streptomyces viridiviolaceus. The sequence continues at coordinate 188,175 of NZ_BMWA01000003.1, read as the reverse complement.
GCTCTTCAACTACACGATGATGATCATCTTCTACCCGATGTCCGCGCTCAACTGGATCCTCGCGGCGCTGAGTTGCGCGCTGTTCCTGGGCCTGGGCGCCTCGGGTGTGAACATCGATCCGGCGGTCTGGCTGATGCTCTACGGCAACGCCTCCGCACTGCAGATCGGCCTGTACATCTGGAACCGCCGCCACAACGTCTCGCCGCACGAGCCGGAGGGCTCCGGCGGTGTGGCCGGCATGATCATGTCCGCGCTGTCCGCGCCGCTGTACGCGAAGGCGCTGATCGACTCCGTGCTGCGCCGCAAGAGCAAGTTCGTGGTCACGCCCAAGGGCGACTCGGCCAGCCCGGACACGCTGTTCGGCACGTTCCGGTACCACTGGTACTTCATCGTCATCTTCGGCGCCTCCATCGCCGCCGGCTTCGTCTACGGCCATTCCCACCCTGCGATGATCATCTGGGCGTCGTTCGCGCTGCTGATCACCGCCTCGCCGATCTTCGCGTGGCGCCACTCACTGCGGGAGGCGAGGAAGAAGCCCGTCGCGGCGGCTCCCGCGGAGCCGCAGGACCGGTCCGAGGATGCGGCGCCCGCGGGGCCCTACCAGCCGCAGCCGATGCCGACGCAGGCCGGTTCGCACGGGCCCCACGGGTCCCACGGACCGCACGCGCCGCAGCAGAAGCCCAGCTGGGCCGCCTCCGACGGGGGCAGCGACCAGACCATGCAGATCGCCCTTGGTGGACTTGGGGGACGTAAGGAATGAAGGACCGTGCCGGCCGCCGCCGGGCCCGTCGCTTCGCGATAGGCACGGCGGTGGTAGTCGCGCTGGCCGGGATGAACGGGCCGTGGCTCTACCGCTTCGGGACCGAGAAATACCACCAGTACAAGATCAACAGACCGGAGTACAAGGCCGAGAACGGCAAGTGGGAGATCATCGAGTTTCCCGAGAAGTACCGGCAGAACACCATCCACGCGGCGCTGCTGCGCACCGGCAAGGTGCTGCTCGTCGCGGGGTCGGGCAACAACCAGGACAACTTCGACGCGAAGCAGTTCGACACCCGGATCTGGGACCCCGTCAAGGGGACCATCAAGAAGGTGCCGACGCCCACCGACCTGTTCTGCACCGGCCACACCCAGCTCGCCAACGGCAACCTGCTGATCGCGGGCGGCACCAAGCGGTACGAGAAGCTCAAGGGTGACGTCACCAAGGCCGGTGGCCTGATGGTCGTCCACAACGAGAACCCGGACAAGCCGATCACGCTGCCGGCCGGCACCAGGTTCACCGGCAAGGAGAACGGCAAGACGTTCGTCTCCAAGGACCCGGTGCTGGTGCCGCGCGCCGAGAAGGTCTTCGACAAGGCGACCGGCAAGTTCCTGCGCAACGACCCCGGCCTCGGCCGGATCTACGTCGAGGCGCAGCGCAGCGGCGCCAAGTACGAGACGGGTACGCAGGACAACTACCGCGTCGAGGGCCTCGAGGGCGCCGACGCGCGCAACACCTACGGCATCGCGGAGAAGCTCGCCCTCGACAAGAAGGACTTCCAGGGCATCCGGGACGCCTACGAGTTCGACCCGGTCGCCGAGAAGTACATCAAGGTCGACCCGATGCACGAGGCCCGCTGGTACCCGACGCTCACCACCCTGAGCGACGGCAGGATCCTCAGCGTCTCCGGCCTCGACGACATCGGCCAGCTGGTCCCGGGCAAGAACGAGATCTACGACCCGGAGACCAAGAAGTGGACCTACACCGACAAGGTCCGCCAGTTCCCGACGTACCCGGCGCTGTTCCTGATGCAGAACGGCAAGGTCTTCTACTCGGGTTCCAACGCCGGCTACGGCCCCGACGACGTGGGCCGCGACCCGGGCATCTGGGACGTGGAGACCAACAAGTTCACCAAGGTCCCCGGGATGAGCGACCCCAACATGCTGGAGACCTCCGGCACGGTGCTGCTGCCGCCCGCGCAGGACGAGAAGTACATGGTGATCGGCGGCGGCGGGGTCGGCGAGTCCAGGCTGGCCAGTGAGAAGACCCGGCTCGTCGATCTCAAGGCCGACGAGCCGAAGTTCACGGACGGCCCCTCGCTGGAGAAGGGCACACGCTACCCGCAGGCCTCGATCCTGCCCGACGACAGCGTGCTGGTCTCGGGCGGCTCCGAGGACTACCGGGGGCGCAGCGCCTCCAACATCCTCCAGGCGCGGCTGTACCACCCGGAGACGAACGAGTTCCAGCGCGTCGCCGACCCGCTGGTGGGCCGCAACTACCACTCGGGCTCGATCCTGCTGCCCGACGGACGCCTGATGTTCTTCGGCTCCGACTCGCTCTACGGCGACAAGGCCAACACCAAGCCGGGCAAGTTCGAGCAGCGCATCGAGATCTACACGCCGCCGTACCTGTACCGGGACTCGCGGCCGGACCTGTCCGGCGGCCCGCAGACCATCGAGCGCGGCGAGTCGGGGACGTTCACCTCCCGGGTGGCCTCGACGGTGAAGAAGGTGCGGCTGATCCGGCCGAGTGCCTCGACGCACGTGACGGACGTCGACCAGCGGTCGATCGCGCTGGACTACAAGGTGTCCGGCGACCAGCTCACGGTGACCGTGCCGGAGAACAAGAACCTGGTCCAGTCCGGGTGGTACATGCTGTTCGTCACCGACGGGGACGGGACGCCTTCGAAGGCGCAGTGGGTCAGGGTGCCGTAGCGCTCCCGCGGGTGCTTGTTCGGGCGCGGGAGCGCTGTGGCTTGTCGCGCTCCCGCGGCGGAGCCGCATATGTCACGGCCCCGCGCCCCTAGGTACCTGACGCCTGGGCCAGTTTCAGGGCGTAGTCGGACCACCACTGGCCCGCCTTCGGGCCGCCCTTGCATTCGCCGTCCGACTCTCCGGGCCGCTTGACCCACAGGTAGGCGTCGACCAGTGGGTCCGCCGTCTTGGTGGTCGGCGTCTCGCCGAGGGCGCGGCCCGGCGGGTTGCACCAGCGCTCGCCCGGGTCGCCCTCGGTGTAGGGGCCGTTGCCGTTGCGGCTGGTGTCGATGACGAAGTGCTTGCCGCCCACCTTGGCCGAGAGCTGCTTGCCGTAGGCGATGGAGTCCTCGGTGGTGTAGAAGTTCGAGACGTTGACCGAGAAGCCGTCGGCCTGGTCGATGCCCGCCCACTTCAGCGGTTCGAAGATCTGGTCGGGATGACCCCAGCCGGCGTTGCCCGCGTCCAGGTAGACCTTGGTGTTCTTCAGGGACGTGAGCTTGGCGACGGCGCCCTTGAGGAGGTCGTAGCGCTCCTCGTGGAACTCCTCCGGGGTGCAGCCGTCGACCAGGTGCAGCACGGCGTCCGGTTCGAGGATCACCGTGGCGGAGCGGTCGCCGATGCCCTTGGCCACGCTGTCGACGAAGGCGCGGTAGGCGTTGCCGTCGGCGGCGCCGCCGCCCGAGTACTGACCGCAGTCGCGGTGCGGGATGTTGTAGAGGACGAGCAGCGCGGTGCGCCCGGCCTTGTCGGCGGCCTCGGTGAAGCCGCGGGCCTGCTCCTCCGGGTTCTCCGGGCTGATCCACTCACCGGTCGGCTGCTGGGCTATCTCGCGGATCTGTTCGGCCTGCTCCTTCTTGCCGGCCTTCTCCAGGTCCGCCAGCGCCTTGGCCGCGTTGCCGTCCGGATTGACCCAGAACGGGTCCGCCTCCTTGGGCTGCTGAGTGATCCGGGGCCCCGCGTCGTCGCCCTCGTCCCCTCCGTCCCCGGACGAGGAACATCCCGCGATCAGCAGTGCCGCCCCCAGCACCACCGCGGACGCCCGCGTCCCGGCAAAAGTTCCGGCCCCCCTGCTGCCGTACATCCGACCCCCCTGGGTGCACTGTTCCAGGGTTCAATCCTGACATACGCCTGTGGCACCCACGAGGTCCCCGGCCACCCTGTCCGTCGCGGCGACGGGCCTCTGGGCCGGGGCGCTCACACGTTCCGGAGTGCTGTCGGACGGCCCCGCCCCCGGCCGTCGTCCACCACCGCGGCCACCCAGCCTCTCGCGCAGTTCGCCGGGTCGCTCCCGCGGCCCGTGCGCGCGGTCCAGGACCAGCCCGGTCGGCGGCTTCGGGGGAAGGCGCCGCCGGCCGGGCGAGGTGACACCCGCTACGGGCCGGTGCCCGTGAGGTAGGCCGAGACGACCACGTTGGCCGTGTAGCTGTCGCTCGCCTCGTCGAAGGCGCCCCCGCAGGTGATGAGCCGCAGTTCGGCCCGTCCCGGGCTGCGCGGGCCGTACGCCTGCCGGGCGTCGAAGCCGTCGCGGGTGAGGACCTGGATGTCGTCGACGGTGAACTCGGCGACCCCGCCGTCGTCGCGGACCACCCGGATCGTCTCGCCGGGCTCCAGGGTGCTGATCCGGTGGAAGACGGCGGGCCGGGTCTCGGTGTCGACGTGTCCCACCATCAGCGCGGTGCCGGCCGCCCCCGGCGTCACCCCCGCCGCGTACCAGCCGACGGTGCCGGGCTGGTCGAAGGGCGGCGGTTCCACCGCGCCCTCGTCGTCGAGGCCGCGGGCCACGACCGGGGCCTGGACGCCGAGTTCGGGGATGTCGAGGCGCTGCGGCAGCGCCTCGCCGAGGGGCCGGCGGGCGGGCGGCAGTTGCACGTCCGGGGGCCGGCCGGCCGCCGCCATGTCGCCGGTGGCCGGCCGGGATACGCCCTCGCGTACGTCGGTGGCCTCGCGGCCCCACAGCCACAGGCCGAGCAGCAGCACCACCCAGGCGATGCCGGTCACCAGCCGGCCGGATCCGGCGGAGCGTTCCTGTTCGGACATGGTCAGTCCGTTCCGCGGCTCCGGCGGCGGGCGCTGCGCAGTGCGACGGCCACCGCCGCGACCCCCGCGAGAACCAGGCCGATCACCGTGTGCGCGGTGCCGGGGGTCTCGGCGCGGGCGTCCGTGGCGGCCAGCCGCGCGGCTCCGCCGCCGCCCGCCGCCACGGGGGCCACCGGAGAGGCCGGCGCGCCCGGCCGGGGTGCCTTCTCGCCGACCGTGACGGTGCCCGTGCGGTCGGCCGTGCCGCACCTGACCCGCACGGCGTACGCACCGGGCTGCGTGGTGGGGCGGACCCGGCCGGATCCGACGAAGGCGCTGTCCGGGCCGGACGGCGCGAGCCGTACGTCGCCGGTGAACGCCGCCGATCCGGCGACGGCCGTGCTCCCGGTGCAGTCGGCCACGCGGAGCGTGACGTAGGTGCCGGGTGCGGGCGAGGACGGAGTCACCGAGACACCGCCTCCGTCCACCGCGTGCGCCGGCGGGCCGAGGACCGCGGCGAGCACGGCTCCGGCACAGAGAGTGACTTTCAGTGGGCCCATCGTGTACCTCCAGTTACCTGGAGGCTCCCCCGCCGGTCCGGCCCCCGCATCCGGTGCGGGGGTCGGACTGCTCCGAACGGGTTACGACGGCGGTCCGGAGGTTTCAGACGCGGTCGACGAGGTCCGCGATGGAGTCCACGACCTTGGACGGGCGGTAAGGGAAGTCCTCGACCTGCTCGGGCCGGGTCAGGCCGGTGAGCACGAGGAACGTCTGCATCCCGGCCTCGATGCCGGCCAGCACGTCGGTGTCCATGCGGTCGCCGATCATCGCGCTGGACTCGGAGTGGGCGCCGATCGCGTTGAGCCCGGTGCGCATCATCAGCGGGTTGGGCTTGCCCGCGAAGTAGGGCTGCTTGCCGGTCGCCTTGGTGATCAGCGCGGCCACCGCACCGGTCGCCGGGAGCGGGCCCTCGGTGGAGGGCCCGGTCTCGTCGGGGTTGGTGCAGATGAAGCGAGCGCCTGCGTTGATCAGCCGCACCGCCTTGGTCATGGCCTCGAAGGAGTAGGTGCGGGTCTCTCCGAGGACCACGTAGTCGGGGTCGTGGTCGGTGAGGATGTATCCGATGTCGTGCAGGGCCGTGGTCAGGCCGGCCTCGCCGATGACGTACGCCGAGCCGCCGGGCCGCTGGTCGTCCAGGAACTTGGCGGTGGCCAGCGCCGAGGTCCAGATGGACTCGACCGGCACCTCCAGGCCCATGCGGCGCAGCCGGGCGTGCAGGTCGCGCGGGGTGTAGATGGAGTTGTTGGTGAGGACCAGGAAGGGCTTGCCGGACTCACGCAGCTTCTTGATGAAGGCGTCGGCTCCGGGAATCGGTACGCCCTCGTGGATGAGCACCCCGTCCATGTCGGTGAGCCACGACTCGATGGGCTTGCGGTCTGCCATGTGCGGGATCTCCTGCCGTACGCGGTCCTGCGTGCGCCCCAGCCTAAACAGAGCCGGATCTTGGCGGAACGGCCCGGTGCGGGTCAGCTTCCGGTCGCCTCCTTCCAGGCGTCGACGTACGACGTGAGGTTCTTCTCGATGTCGTTCCAGTCGGGCTCGAAGATCTCCACGCCGTTCATCAGCTTGTCGAGGGCGATGGCGTCGGCGTCGGTGGCCTTGACGTCCTGACGGGCCGCGAAACCGCCACCGATCTCGCTGACCTGCGTCTGCGCCTTCCGGCTGAGCAGGTGGTCGAGGAGCTTCTTGCCGTTCTCGCCGTGCGGGGCCTTGGTGACCAGGCCGGCCGCGTACGGCAGGGCGAAGGTGGTGGGCCTGCCGCCCTCGCGGGCCGGGAACCAGATGCCGAGGTTCGGCATGGACTTGGACTGGGCGTAGTTCATCTGGACGTCGCCGTTGGCGACGAGCAGTTCACCCTTGTCGACCTTGGGTGCGAGCTTGCCGGTGGAGGCGGACGGGCCGACGTTGTTGGCCTGGAGCTTCTTCAGGTACTCCATGGCCGGCTTCTCGCCGCCGAAGTCGTGCATGGCCTTGATGAGGACGGCGGTGCCGTCGCCGGCGACGCCGGGGGTGGAGTACTGGAGCTTGTTCCTGTACGTGCCGTCGAGCAGGTCCTCCCAGGTGGCGGGGGCCTGCTTCAGCTCCTTCTTGTTGTGGATGAAGCCGAAGTAGTTGTTGACGACGGCGGTCCAGGTGCCGTTCGCGGCCTTGTCGGCGCCGCTGACCTGGTCGGCGCCCTCGGGGGCGTACTTCTGCAGCAGGCCCTTGGTGTCGGCCTGCTGGATGAACGGCGGGAGGGTGACGAGGACGTCGGCCTGCGGGTTGCGCTTCTCGCGGGCGGCACGCTGGACCATCTCGCCGGATCCGCCCTCGACGTACTCGACCTTGATGCCGGTCTCCTTCTCGAAGTCCTTGAAGACCTGGTCGTACCAGCCGTCGCCGTTCTCGCCCTTGAGGCCGTCGGCGCTGTAGACGGTGACGACGTTCTCGTCGGAGGCGGCGGAGTTGCCGCCGCAGGCGGTGAGGGGGAGGGCGAGGACGCAGAGGGCGGCGAGCGGCTTGCGGGCGTTCTTGGGCATGGCGAGGTGAACTCCTTGCACGGGGTGACGGGTGGGTCAGCGGTACGAGGCCCTGGTGCGGATCCGCGAGACGGCGAACAGCACCAGCAGGGTGGCCGCCATCAGGACCACGGCGATCGCGGAGCCGGTGAAGAGGGCGCCACGGTCGGTGGAGGCGTAGATCAGGACCGGCAGCGGGGTCCAGTCGGGCGGGTAGAGCATCATCGTGGCGCTCAGCTCGCCCATGGACAGGGCGAAGCAGAGGCCGGCCGCCGCGGTGAGGGACGGCAGCAGCAGGGGCAGCTTGACCCGGAACAGGACGTGGGCGGGGCGGGCGCCGAGGGAGGCGGCGGCCTGCTCGTAGGCCGGATCGAGGCGGGTGATCGCGGCGGACACCGACTGGTGGGCGAAGGCGGTGACCAGGACCGTGTGGGCGATGATCACGATCCAGCGGGTGCCGTTGAGGAGCATCGGCGGCTGGGAGAAGGCGACCAGGATCGCGAGGCCCACGACGACGGAGGGCACGGCGACCGGCAGCACGAACAGGGCGTCCATCACCTTCCGGTGCCGTTTCCCCAACGCGGCGGCGGCGAGCGCGGCCCAGGTGCCGGCGGCCAGTGCGAGCAGGCTCGCGGTGACGGCGGTGACCAGGCTGGTGGTGAGCGCCTGGAGGGCCTCGCCGCGGGTGGCCGCCTGGTAGTTGGCTGCCGTCAGGCCCGACGGCAGCACGCTCGACCAGTTCGTGGCGAAGGAGGCGCCGAGCACGACGAGGAGCGGAAGGGCGAAGAGGGGCACGAAGAGGAGCAGGAAGAGCGCCCACACGGCCCACTTGGCCTTGCGGCTATGCACCAGCACGGCGGCTCACCACCCGGTAGAGGCCGTAGAGGCCCACGGAGATCAGGACGTTGACGACGGCGACCACGCAGGCGCCCGGGTAGTCGGACTCCAGGATCGCCTTGCCGTAGACGAGCATCGGCAGGGTCGTGACGCCCTTGGCGCCGGTGAAGAGCACGATGCCGAACTCGTTGAGGCACAGGACGAGGACGAGGCTGCCGCCGGCCGCGAGGGCGGGCAGCGCCTCGGGCAGGACGACCTGCCGGATGATCCTCGGCGCCCGGGCGCCGAGTGAACTGGCCGCCTCCAGCTGCGCGGTGTCGAGCTGCGAGAACGCGGCGAGCAGCGGGCGCATCACGAACGGCGTGAAGTACGTGATCTCGGCGAGCAGCACGCCCCAGGGCGTGGTGAGGAACTGGAAGGGTCCCTCGGCGGCTCCGGTGACGTCCGTCCACAGTCCGTTGGCCATGCCGACCGTGCCGTAGATGAACAGCAGTGCCAGCGTGATCAGGAAGGACGGGAAGGACAGGAAGACGTCGATGAACCGCGACACCGCCCGCGCTCCGGGGAACGGCACGAAGGCGATGACCAGCGCCAGCGCGAAGCCGAGCACCAGGCATCCGGCGGTCGAGCCCAGGGCCAGCCACACCGTGGTCCACAGTGCCTCGCGGAACGCCTCCGAGGCGAAGACGTCGGCGTACGGCTGCACGGAGGTGCCGCCGGTGTCGGGCTGGAAGGACTGCTGGACGACGAGGGCGAGGGGGTAGAGGAAGACGAGGGCGAGCAGCGCCACGGGAGGAAGGGCCCACAGCAGCCGCGTCGCGGAGGGGCGCGGGGCCGTGCTCGGTCTCCGGCTGCCGCCGGGCGCGCCCGGCCGGCCACGGACGGCCCGTACTTCCCGCACGGCCTCAGTCATGGCCCACCCCTGCGGGCAGCAGTACCGCGTCGTCCGGCGCGAAGTGCAGCGTCACCTCGTCACCGAGCCCCGGCGGATCGCGCAGCTCGCGCAGGTCGGCCATGACCCGGTGGCCGTCCACCTCGACGTACAGCCGGTGCGTGGCACCGCGCCACTGGATCTCCGAGAGCGTGCCCGTGAGCCGGTTGGGCCCTTCACCGAGACCGACCAGGTGCGGTCGGACGCACAGTGTCGCCCGTGCGCCGACGGCCGCGCCCGCCGTGTCGGCCTTCAGCTCCGCCTCCCCCAGGCGGACCCCGGTCGCCCCCACGGTCACCGGCAGGAGATTCGCGCCGCCCACGAACGACGCCGTGAACTCGTCCGTGGGCGCCCGGTACAGCTCCCTCGGCGTCCCGCATGCGCGCAGCTTCGCCTTGTCCATCACCGCGATCCGGTCGGCGAGGGTGAGCGCCTCGACCTGGTCGTGGGTGACGTAGAGGATCGACACGTCGGGCAGCTCGCGGTGCAGCCGGGCGAGCTCGGCGAGCATGCCGGAGCGCAGCTGGGCGTCGAGCGCGGACAGCGGCTCGTCGAGGAGGAGGACGTCCGGGCGGATCGCGAGGGCGCGGGCGATGGCCACGCGCTGCTGCTGTCCTCCGGACAGCTCACGCGGGTGGCGGCGGGCGTAGGCGCCCATGCCGGTCATCTCCAGCGCCTCGGCGACGCGGGTGCGGATCTCGGCCCTGGGGACCTTGCGGGCCTTCAGGCCGAAGGCGACGTTGTCCTCGACGCGCATGTGCGGGAACAGGGCGTACTGCTGGACGACCATGCCGATGCCGCGCCGGTGCGGCGGCAGGTCGGTGACGTCGCGGTCGCCGAGGAAGACCCGCCCGGAGGCGGGCCGTACGAACCCGGCGACCGCCCGCAGGGCGGTGGTCTTGCCGGATCCGGACGGCCCGAGCAGCGCCATGACCTCGCCGGGTGCGACGGTGAGGTCCAGGGCGTCGAGCACGACGTTGCCGTCGTAGGCGACGGTGACCGCGTCGAAGCGGATACCCATCAGCCGGCTCCTCGCAGGAGGGCCGGCAGATCGGCGACGGAGTCCAGGACGTGGCCGGCGCCGGCCTCGCGGAAGGCGTCGTCGCGGTGGGCTCCGGTGCGCACCCCGGCGACCAGCCCGGCGCCGGCCCGTACGCCGCTGAGCACGTCGTAGGAGGTGTCCCCGACGACGGCGACCTGCGTGACGCCGTCGGCGGCCTTCGTGCGCAGGAACGCCTCCAGCACCATGTCCGGGTACGGCCGCCCGCGCCCGCCGGCGTCGGCGGGGCACAGGGTGAGCGGCACCAGGTCCCGCCAGCCCAGCGCGTCGAGGATGGCGTCCTGGGTGACGCGGGCGAAGCCGGTGGTCAGGACGACGGTCCGGCCGCCGGCGAGGAGTTCCTCGATCGTCTCGCGGGCCCCGGGGACGGGGGCGATCAGGCCGCCGTCGACGAGTTCGCCGTACGCCTTCTCGAAGGCGGCGTTGGCCCGCCGGGCGCGCTCCTCGTCGCCGAAGAGGTGCCGGAACACGGAGATCTTGGATTCGCCCATCGTGGCGCGGACGTAGTCGAGCTTCCCGGCGTGGTCGGGGGTGCCGGGTTCGACGCCCAGTTCGCGGGCGGCGGTGTCGAAGGCGCGTTCGACGAGGCCGCCGTCGGCGACGGTGGTGCCGGCCATGTCGAGGACGACGAGACGGATGTCTTCGGGGGCCTGGGAGGGGGTCGGGGAGGTCATGGGTTTCACCAGCCCAGTTCGTTCGCGGTGGTTTCGGCTATCGCGGGCGAGCAGGTCATGCCGCGCCCGCCGGGCCCGGTGACCAGCCACACGCCGTCGCGGACCCGCTGGCGGTGCACGACCCGGCTCGGGTCGGTGCACTGCGCGTACACGCCGGCCCAGCGGCGCCGGATCCTCGGCAGCGGCCGGCCGAGGAGGGACTCGACGACGCCGGTCAGGTGCTCGTAGGGGTCCTCGAGGGTGTCGAAGGCGAAGGGGTGCTCGTACTCGTGGGTGTCGCCGATGGTCAGTCCGCCGTCGGCGCGCTGGACCATCAGCAGCTGCATGGCGTGCTCCGCGGCCGTGGCCGGCTGCGGCTGCCGGGCGTTCAGCTCGTCCAGGGCGGGCGAGCGGTACGCGGGGTAGTAGCGGAAGCTGTCGGCGTCGGCGACCGAGGTGGTCAGCGGCTCGCCGAGGGGGTCGGTCTGCATCATCTGCAGGCGGACGCGGCGCACGGGCAGGTCCGGTCCGGCCAGTTCGCGGACGAGGCCGCCGAGCCAGGCGCCGGTGCACAGGACGACGACGTCGCCGGTGTGGGTGTCGCCGTGGTCGTCGCGTACGGCGTTCTCCCCGATCACGTCCCGGACCTCGCGGCCGGGCAGGAACGTGTAGTTCGGGGACCTGTGCAGTTCGGCGCGCAGGGCGAGCTGGGCGGTGCGCGGTTCGACGGCCGCGTCCCGCTCGCAGTACAGGGCGGCGTCGAACTCGCCGCGCAGGGCGGGGTTGAGGGTGCGGGCCTCACCGGGCGTGAGCAGCTTGTAGCCGCGGGCGGCGGCGTCCGGGCGGGCCACGGCGGCCTCGGCGACGGCGCGTTCGAGGTCGCCGCGGACCGGGGTCAGGGAGCCGTTGGGGCGGAAGCCCAGGGCCGGGATCCGGCCGCCGATCTCCTCCCACAGCTCCCGCGCCCGCAGCGCGGTCTCCAGCTCCTCGCCGCCCGCGCGGCCACTCACCCAGATCTGGCCGAAATTGCGCAGCGAAGCGCCGCGGGCCTCCTTCTCGCGTTCGATCTGTACGACCTCGTGGCCGCGTTCCACTGCGTGCCAGGCGTGCATGGTGCCCACCACGCCGGCTCCGACGACTATCACTCTCACGACCGCCACGCTCCTTGGCATCGGGGAACCGGAGGAATCCGGCTGACAACGAGAGCGTGAACTGGGCATCACGTTTGGGCTAGACCCGTTATCTTTTCGTGACAATAAAAGGTGGGTGGGTGCAGGCGTTTTTCAGCCGCGCAGGTGGGTGGTGAACGAGAACCGGTCGCCCCGGTAGAGCGTGCGCACCCGCTCCAGCGGGCGGCCGTCGGTGTCCCGGGAGACGCGGTGGATGAGCAGCATCGGCAGGGCCGGCGGGGTCCCGATGAGCAGGGCCTCGCGCGGGGTGGCGAGCACGGTCTCGATGCGTTCGTCGGCGTCGCCGAAGGCGATGCCCTGGCGGTGGAGGAAGGCGTAGAAGGACGAGTCGGGGTCGAAGTCGGCGTCCAGGCGGGGCACCCGGGCCACCGCGACGTACGTGCTCTCCAGGCCGACCCGCTCGTCGTCGGCGAGCAGCACGCGCTCCAGGTGCCACACGGGCTCACCGCGCGTGAGGCCGGTCTCCGCGGCGAGCGCCTCGGGGCAGGGGAAGCGGTCGAGGGTGACGAGCGTGCGGCCGGGGGTGCGTCCCTGGCGCCGGACGCCCTCGGTGTAGCTGGCCAGGGACAGCGGCTGCTCCAGCTTGGGGCCCGCGACCACCGTGCCGCGCCCCTGCCGGCGCAGCCTGCCCTCCAGCACCAGTTCGCGCAGGGCCTGCCGGACGGTCTCGCGGGCGACCTCGTACCGCTCGGAGAGATCGCGTTCGGTGGGGATGGCGCTGCCCTCCCCCAGTTCGTCGACGAGTCGGGCGATCCGCGCCTTCACGGCGTAGTACTTCGGCACACGGCCGTGCTCCGGGATCCCGGAGCGGACGGGGGCGCCGGGGGCCTGGTCGTTCGGGTAGTCCACGCAGGGATCGTCGCAGACGGCACCCGCCGCCTCCTTGGGCCCCCCGGGGTCCGGCCGCCTCAGCGGCGTCTGCGGCCCAGCAGTACGGCCGCGCTTCCGGCGCCGAGCAGCAGCACGACGGCGGCCAGGGCCGTGCCGATGCGGCCGAAGCCGGTGCCGGCGAGTTCGTCGGCGAACGGGAACCCGGCGCCCGTGCCGTCGGGGGTGGCGGCGACGGAGGGCGTCATCGGCTCGGAGGTCCGGGCGGCGGCGGAATCGCCGCCCTCGACCCGGAAGCGGTAGTCGTCCGACTGGCCGATCCAGTCCCCGTCGCCGCCGCGGCGCTGGACGACGGCCGCCTTGACGGTCACCTCGTTGGGCACGGTGTCCGCGGCGAACGCGAGCCGCACCTTCACGCCGAGGGTCCGTCCGGGGCCGACGGTGAAGCCGGCGAAGCCGGCGTCCTCGCCGTCGAAGGCGCCGATCAGCTCGTCCTCGTCGGTCGCCTCCAGGGCGACGGGGTGCCGGCGGGCGCCGTCGTAGAACTCCAGTCGGGGCTGGGACGGCTTCAGGGCGCGTTCGGCGTCGACGAGGACGACGACCGGATGGACGCCCTCGCAGGTGCGGGAGGTGGTGTTGGTGAGGTCCAGGTACCAGGTGCCGTGGCCGCCACCGGGTGCGTAGGCGGCGGGGCCGCCGTGGATGCGGGTGGTGAGGGGGAAGGTGCTGTCGTCGGGGGTTGCGCAGGCGGGCAGGGGGGCGGCCCGGGGGGACGCCGGGGCGGAGGCGGAGGCCGCCACGGGGACGGCCGCTACGGAGGCGGCCGACGCGGGCACGGCGGACGCGGGGTCGGCGGACGGGAGCGCCTCCGACGCGGGGGCGGCGGGTACGGGGGCGGCGGACGGGAACGCGGCAGGGACCGCAGCAGACGCGGGGACGGCAAACGCGGCCGACGCCGGGACGACCGGCGCGGCCGAAGCGGGGACGACGGGCGCCGTCGGCGCAGGGACGGCGGGCGAGGCCGGCGCCGGGGCGGCGGACGGGAGCACGGCACGGACCGCAGCAGACGCGGGGACGGCAAACGCGGCCGACGCCGGGACGACGGACGGGAGCACGGCAGGCGCCGCAGCGGACGCGGGGACGACGGACTCGGCCGGCGCCGGGACGGCGGGCGCGGACGCGGCGAGGAGGGCTGCTGCTGCCGCCAGACAGGGGGACGCGGGCGTGAACAGTCGCATGAACACATGAGCGTGGCGGAGGGTTCCGGCCCACGGGACCGCCGTTCGGGGAGCGCACCCCGAACGGCCGCGGCGGTGCCTTCGTTCGGCGCACCCGCCTTGCGCCGCGACACCGGGCCGGGAGTACGGGTCAGCCGTCCCCCCGCCCGAACAGCGGCGCCAGCAGCAGCTGGGCGGCGCCCTCCGCGACCCCGCGCGTCCCCCCGGGCGCGATCCGTACCGGTACGGCACCCTCGTGCCCGCCCTCGCGTCGGGCGCGGGCGTCCAGGACCGCGCCGACCCCGTGGACGAAGGCGTCGGGCGCGGCGGCGACGGTACGGCCGCCGAGCAGGACGAGGTCGATGTCGAGCAGCCCGGCCAGGTTGGCCGCCCCCGCGCCCAGCACCCGGGCCGCCTCGGCGAGGTCGCCGCGGGCGACGGCACCCAGGCACAGGGCCTCGATGCAGCCGCGGGCGCCGCAGGTGCAGGGCGGCCCGTCCAGCTGGACGACCTGGTGCCCGAACTCGCCGGCGCCGGTCCGGGCGCCCCGGTGCACGCTGCCGCCGATCACGAGGCCGGCGCCGAGGCCGGTACCGAGGTGCAGGTAGGCGAAGGAACCGCCCTCGCCGGCGACCGTGAGCCCGAGCGCCGCCGCGTTGGTGTCCTTGTCGACGACGACCGGCACCCCGAGCCGCCGCGCCAGCGCGTCCCGCAGCGGGAAGCCGTCCCACTCGGGGAAGCCGGTGACCCGGTGCAGTACGCCCCGGACGTGGTCCAGAGGGCCCGGGAGGGCGACCCCGAGGCCGAGGAGGGTGGGGGCCCAGGCAAGGGGACCGTCCGGCGGCAGGGCGGGGACGCCGGGAGCCGAGCCGACCGACGACTGATGCGCGGTGCCGGGAACGGACGGGTCCGACGCCCTGCGATCGACCCCGGGAACGGACGGGTCCGACGCCTGGTGACCGGCCCCGGGAACGAATCCGCCCGTCGACCCGTGACCGGCACCCGGAACAGACCCGTCCGACGCCCGGTGACCGGCATCCTGCGCAGACCCGTCCGACGCCAGGTGACCGGCACCCCGAGCACACCCGTCCGACGCCAGGTGACCGGCACCCGGAAAAGGCCCGCCCGCCGCCCGGCGATCGTCCCCGGGACCGGACTGGTCCGACGCCTGGTGACCGGCACCGGAAGGGCGTCCGCCCGGCAACCGCCGAGCCGTGCCGGAACCGGGCCCGCCCGGCGGTCGGAGCACCTCCGCCACCAGCCCCTCCGCCTCCCGCGCCACCCCCGCGACCACGGCCTCCGCGCCCGCCCCCAGGTCCAGCGGGGTCCGCCGCTCCCCCACCACGGTGCCCTTGAGGTCGACCAGCACCGCCCGCAGCTCGTCCCGGTCCAGATGCACACCGAGCGCGTGCCCCGCCTCCGGGACCAGGCGCAGTACCGTGCGCGGCTTGCCACCCGTGGACGCGCGGCGCCCCGCCTCGGCGGCGAGCCCGTCCTCCCGCAGCCGAGCCGTGATCTTGCTGACCGCCTGCGGGGTGAGCCCGGTCCGCTCGGCGAGTTCGAGCCGGCTGATGCCCTCCGCGCCGGCCGTACGCAGCAGGTCGAGCACGAGGGCGGTGTTGTGGGTGCGCAGGGCGAGCAGGTTGGCCCCGCCGCCCGCGCCCTGGAGCGGACGGGTGGTGCCGTCCGGGGCCTTCCGCGTGCCGCCCTCCGCGACCCCCGGCCCGCTGCCCGCCGCAGTGCCCCGCCCGCCGCCGCGCCGCGCGCCCGTACCGCCACCGTTCGACCTGTTCACGCCACCCATTGTCCTCGGCGCTTGCACTTTGGCAACAGCGTTGCGAAAGTGGACCCATGACTGGTACTCCCCCCGGCACCCCGCTGCGCGTCGGCCTCGTCGGCTACGGCCTCGCGGGTTCCGTCTTCCACGCCCCGCTGATCGCCGCCACCGAGGGACTGACCCTGGACACGGTGGTCACCTCCAACCCCGAGCGGCAGCAGCAGGCCCGCGCCGAGTTCCCGGACGTCACGACCGTCGCCACCCCCGACGAGCTGTTCGACCGGGCCGCCGACCTGGACCTGATCGTCGTCGCGTCGCCGAACAAGACGCACGTCCCGCTCGCGACGAGGGCCCTGGAGGCCGGCCTGCCGGTCGTCGTGGACAAGCCGATCGCGGGCACCGCGGCCGAGGCGCGCGAGCTGGCGGCGCTGGCCGAGGAGCGCGGTCTGCTGCTCTCCGTCTTCCAGAACCGCCGCTGGGACAACGACTTCCTGACCCTGCGCAAGCTCGTGTCCGAGGGCGCGCTGGGCGACGTGTGGCGGTTCGAGTCCCGGTTCGAGCGCTGGCGGCCGAAGCCGAAGGGCGGCTGGCGGGAGTCCGGCGACCCGGCAGAGATCGGAGGTCTGCTCTACGACCTCGGCAGCCATGTCGTCGACCAGGCCCTCGTCCTCTTCGGCCCCGCGACCGGTGTGTACGCCGAGGCGGACGTCCGCCGCGCGGGCGCGGAGACGGACGACGACACGTTCATCGCCATCACGCACGCCAGTGGCGTCCGCTCCCACCTCTACGTCTCGGCGACCACCGCCCAGCTCGGCCCCCGCTTCCGGGTGCTCGGCTCGCAGGCGGGCTACGTCAAGTACGGCCTGGACCCGCAGGAGGCGGCGCTGCGCGAGGGCAAGCGGCCCGGCCCCGGCTGGGGCGAGGAGGACGAGTCGCTGTGGGGCCGTGTGGGCGCCGGCGAGTCCCCGGTGACCGGCGGCGGACGCGTGGAGCCGACGCTCGCCGGTGACTACCCCGCCTACTACGCGGCGGTCGCCGGGGCCCTGCTGGAGGGCGGCCCCAATCCGGTGAGCGCCCGGGAGGCGGCAGCCGCCCTGGACGTGCTGGAGGCGGCCCGCCGCTCGGCCCGCGACGGAGTGGCGGTGACCCTGTGACGCACCGCAGCGAGCCGGCCCCGAAGGTCACCCCCGAACCGACCCCGACCGTGGAGGAGCTGGAGGCGCAGGAACGCCGCCTTGTCTTCCGCCGGTTCACCCACGACGACGCCTGGGCGCTGGGCTCCCTCCTGGTCGAGCTGGCCCGGGAGCGCCAGGCGCCCGTCGCCATCGACATCCACCGCGCCGGCCAGCAGCTCTTCCACGCGGCCCTGCCCGGCTCCACCCCGGACAACGACGCCTGGATCGCCCGCAAGCGCCGGGTGGTGGAGCGGTACGGCTCCGCGTCGTACCTGGTGGGCGCCCGTTTCCGGGCCAAGGGTACGACGTTCGAGGAGTCCTCTCGCCTCGACCCCGACACCTATGCGGCACACGGCGGGTCCTTCCCCGTCATCGTGGCGGACGTCGGCGTGATCGGCGCGGTCACGGTCTCCGGACTGCCGCAGCTGCAGGACCACCGGCTCGTGGTGGAGGCGCTGGAGCGGTTCCTGGACCTGTGACCCGGAGGACCGGCGCCGGGAATGATCAACGGACCTCCCCCCGTTGGCACGTGGAGTACGAGTGATCGGCTCGGCACCCACGACGCCCCAGCGGAGGGATCGGAACCGATGAGCGACGCGACGGCTTCCCTGAAGGAATCGGTCGGACGGTACGGCATCTGGAGCGCGCAGCTGCGCTCCGAGGACGCGGAGCGCAGCGGCGAACGGGCCGAGGCCGTCGCCGAGTTGGAGCAACTCGGGTTCGGCGCGGTCTGGCTGGGCGGCAACAGCGCCGCCCGGCACGCCGCGCCGCTCGTCGAGGCGACCTCGCGGATCGTCGTCGGCACCAGTATCCAGAGCATCTGGGACTACGAGGCGTCCGCCACCGCGGCGCGCTTCGCCGAGCTGGAGGTGACCCACCCCGGCCGCTTCGTGCTCGGGCTCGGCGTGAGCCACGGCCCGCGCGTGAAGGAGTACAGCCGCCCGTACTCGACGATGGTCGGCTACCTGGACGACCTGGACCGGGCGGGGGTGCCGGCCGGCCGCCGGGTGCTGGCCGCCCTCGGCCCGAAGATGCTGGAGCTGTCCCGTGACCGGGCGGCGGGCGCCATCCCGTACCTGGTGACGCCCGAGCACACCGCGCAGGCACGCGAGGCCCTCGGCGCCGGGCCGTTGCTGGCCCCGGAGTTCAAGGTCGTCCTGGAGTCCGACCCGGCCCGGGCCCGTGCGACCGCCCGCGCCTACCTCGCGCGGTACCTGGAGTTCCCGAACTACACCAACAACTTCCTCCGTCTCGGCTTCACCGAGGCCGACATCGCGGACGGCGGCAGCGACCGCCTGATCGACGCCGTGTTCGCCTGGGGCGACGAGGACACCGTCCGCCGCCGCATCACCGCCTTCCGGGAGGCGGGCGCCGACCACGTGGCCCTACAGGTGGTGGAGGACGGCCCGTCCGACGCCCTGCCGAGGGAGGGCTGGCGGAGGCTGGCCGCGCTGCTGGGCTGAGCCGCACCGGCCGACGCCGTCCCGCACGGCGCATCGTTGCAGGGGTCGCGACCGTGCCGCGCAACGTGCCTTGCGCGGCAGGGCCGCGACCGCCGCCCGTCACCGCCGGGCGGTATGCGGGCGGAGCGGCGGAGTCCGCGGCCGGCCCGCTCCGCGCGCCGTCACTCGCCGCGGCTCCGACGGGCGGCAGCCGCCCGAACGCCCCGCTCTCCCGCTCTCCCGCCTCCTAGGCGTCCTTCAGCTCCTGCCGCTGCCGCCCCAGCCCCTCGATCTCCAGCTCCACCACGTCCCCGGCCCGCAGGTACGGCTTCGGTTCGGGCTGCCCCATCGCCACCCCCGCCGGTGTCCCGGTGTTGATGACGTCACCGGGGCGCAGGACCATGAACTGGCTGACGTAGCGCACGACCTCCCCCACCGGGAAGATCTGCTCCGCGGTCGTCCCGTCCTGTTTCAGCTCGCCGTTCACCCACAGCCGGAGCGAGAGGCGCTGCGGGTCGGGCACCTCGTCGGCGGTCACCAGCCACGGCCCCAATGGGTTGAACGTCTCGCAGTTCTTGCCCTTGTCCCAGGTTCCGCCGCGTTCGATCTGGAACTCCCGCTCGGAGACGTCGTGCGCGACCGCGTATCCCGCGACGCACGCGAGCCCCTCCTCCGCCGACTCCAGGTAGCGGGCCGTGCGCCCGATCACGACCGCCAGCTCCACCTCCCAGTCGGTCTTCACGGACCCGCGCGGTACCAGCACGGTGTCGTCGGGCCCGACCACCGTGTCCGGCGCCTTGAAGAAGACGACGGGCTCGGCCGGCGGCTCGGCACCGGTCTCGCGGGCGTGGTCGTGGTAGTTGAGGCCGATGCACACGATCTTGCCGATGCGCCCGACGGGCGGTCCGACGCGCAGCCCCGTGCCGTCCAGGGCGGGCAGCTCACCGGCGTCGGCGGCGGCCCGTATCCGGCCGAGCGCGCTGTCGTCGGCGAGGAGCGCTCCGTCGATGTCCGTCACCACGCCCGACAGGTCTCGCAGGGTCCCGTCGGCGTCGAGCAGAGCGGGACGCTCCGACCCCGCCGTACCGACTCGCAACAGCTTCATGATCCCCAACTCCCTCGATCGTGGGCAGCCCGCCCGATGAGGTGCGATCTGATGCGGCAGTGGCGCAACCATCGGAGGACTGGTCGATCCTCCAAGGTCCCGGTCCACTCCGCAATACCCCGTTCACGTACTGGACCGTAGGCAGGCGGCGGACCCGACCCCGCTCACCGGTACAGGACGGCCCGTTCCACCGCGCTCCACGTCGTACTGGTCACCACGTACAGCGCCGCCGCCAGCGGCACCACGGCCACGGTGACGAGCGTGAAGAAGGACATGAACGGCATGACCTTGGTGACCGCGCCCAGCCCCGGCACCTGCTCCCCGTCCCCGCTCGGCAGCACCGGCCGAGCGGCCGTCGACCGCTTGGTGAGCCGGTAGCCGAAGGCGGCGACCGCGGCCACGAACGCGAACAGCCCGACGTACACGAGCCCGGCGCCCCCGAGCATCCCGCCGTCGCCGAGGGCATCGGCCCACCGTCCGCCGAGCGGGGCGGCGAACAGCCGGTGCGAGAGCAGCTCGTTGGCCCGCCCGCCGATCTCGGAGCTGGAGAAGAGGTGGTAGAGCAGGAAGAACGCGGGCAGCTGGCACAGGCTGGGCAGGCAGCCGGACAGCGGCGACACCTTCTCCTCGGTGTGCAGCTCCAGCACGGCCCGCTGGAGCTTCTCGGGATTCCGCGCGTGCTTGCGGCGCAGCTCGTCGATCCTCGGCTGCAACGCGGCGCGCGCCTTCTGCCCGCGGGCGGCGGCCCGGGAGAGGGGATGGAGGAGGAGTCGTACGAGGGCCGTGAACAGGACGATGGCGGCGGCCGCGGCGCCGGCGCCGAACAGCGGCTGGAGCAGGTCGGCGAGGTTTGCGACCAGGTCGGCGAAAACGGACATGGGTGAGTGAGCCCTCCGGGGGTCTCGTCGTGCCGGGTGATGAGGGTGTGCGGCATGACGACACGACCCGCGCGGGGTCGGGGAACTGCGGTGCCCAGTGCCCTACGCGGCGGTCGCCGGGAGGGCGTGTCCGGGTGCTCGGGGCCGTCGGCGGCCCGCGGCGTCGGGGTCGCGTTGCGGCAGGAAGGCCGTACGGCGGTCACGGTCGCGGATGGCGGTGCGCACCCGGGTGGGCGGCACGGCGGGCGCGCAGCGCGAGGCGACGAGCGCGCAGACGGCGAGCGCGGAACCGGCCGCGGCCGTCGCGGCGAGCGCGACGGTGGCGGAGAGGCTGCCGGCGTCGACGAGGGCGACCGGGAGGAAGAGGAACAGCAGCGCGAGGACGAGGCGCAGGTGTGCCCGACCGCGGTTCATCGGCGGCTCCCCCTCTCGTGCACGCACCTGTTCGCCGTTCGTCCTTTCGTTATACAGGAACCCGGCTCGGCCGGGACCGCCCTTCGGCTCAGGCCGATTCGGTCTCGATCGGCTCCAGCAGCCGCTTGGGCCGCAGCAGCGCCCGGCTGACCGGGTCCGCGGGGTCGGGATCGAGTCCGGGTCCCGGCAGCATCTCGACGTCGGCGACGGGCACGACGGTCCCGCAGGCGGGGCATTCGCCGTACGCCCCGAGCTCCGTGCCGCAGGCGGCGTGCCGGAAGATCCGCAGCGGGGCGGCGGAGTAGTGCTCGCGGCCCCACAGCCCCAGTGCCCGCAGGGTGGGCCAGAGCGCGATGCCGCGGTCGGTGACGACGTACTCGTCCCGGGGCGGCGACTGCTGGTACCGGCGCTTTTCCAGCACCCCCTCGGCGGTGAGCGTCTGGAGGCGGCTCGCCAGGACGGCGCGCGGGATGCCGAGGTGGACGAGGAAGTCGTTGTAGCGCCGCACCCCGTAGAGCGCGTCTCGGACGACCAGCAGCGTCCACCGCTCGCCGACGACCTCGAGCGCCCGGGCGATCGAGCACTCCTGCGTCGCGTAGTCCTTGCCCAGTGCCATGGCCTCCACTGTAGCCGTTTTACGCCAGGTAGGTTCAATGACCGAACTGACGGTGCTACGTTTGTCCACGACTGCAGTTCAATGAACGAACCTGCAATGGGAGGGCTGACAGCACATGACGGGCACCGGCACGGACCCCACCACCACCGACACCTCGGCAACCACCCCCGACACCTCGTCGCGGACGGACACCGCCCGCGACTCGCCCCCGCGCCCCGGCGCCACCCTCGCCCTGACCAGCGCCGCCACCGCCGTGGCCCTGATGACGTACACAGCGCCGATGGTCACGCTCCCCGCCACGGCCGCCGACCTGCACACCCCGCTGTCCGCCCAGGCCTGGCTGCTGAACGGCACCCCGCTCGGCCTCGCCGCGCTGCTTCTGGTCGCCGGCAGCCTGGCCGACGACTACGGGCGCCGCCGGATCTTCGTCTCCGGCACCCTGGCCCTCGGCATCACCACCGTCCTCGGCGCGTTCGCGACCACGACGTGGCTGTTCACCCTGTTCCGCGTCGCCCAGGGCGCGGCGAGCGCGGCACTGCTGGCCAGCAGCCTCGGCCTGCTCGTCCACGCCTTCCCCACACCGGGCGGCCGACTGCGCGCCACCGGGGTGTGGGGCGCTTTCGTCAGCGGCGGCATCGCCGCGGGCCCGCTCCTCGTCGGCGCGATCCCGAGCTGGCGGGTGTCCTACGGCGTCCTGGGCGCCGCCGCGCTGATCGCGGCGGGACTGGGCGCACGCACCCTGTCGGAGTCGCGCTCGCCGAGGGGAGGCCGGCCGGACCTCACCGGAGCGGTGACGTTCGGACTGGCGCTGGTCGCGCTGGTGGCGGCGCTGACGCTGGGCCGGGACGGCTGGCTGCGGGCTCCGGTGGGCCTGCTGCTGGCGGCGGCCGCCGTGCTGACCGCTCTGTTCGTGCTGGTGGAGCGCCGCACGGCCGCCCCGATGATCGAGCTCTCCCTGCTGCGCCGGCCGCCGTTCCTGGCCTCCTCCGCGGGCGGTCTGTTCACGGGCCTGGCGGTGATCGGCCTGTTCAGCTTCCTGCCGACGCTGCTCCAGCAGGCGCTGGGCCTGTCCGCGATGGACACGGCGTGGCTGTTCCTGCTCTGGTCCGGCCTGTCCTTCGCGGTGGCCCTCCAGGCCCGCCGCCTCGCCCACCGCGTCTCGCCGCGCCACCAGCTGGCCATCGGCTTCGCCCTGCACGCGGCCGGCGCCCTGGCGATGCTCGGCGCCGTCGACGCGGGCTCCTGGGCCCGCCTGCTGCCCGGCCTGGTCCTGGCCGGAGTGGGCAGCGGCCTGCTCAACGCCGCGCTGCCGCTGCTGGCGGTGGAGTCGGTGCCGGCGGCCCGGGCGGCGATGGGCTCGGGAGCCCAGCAGACCTTCCGCTACATCGGCTCGTGCGCCGGGGTCGCCCTGACGATCGCCCTCGCGACGTCGGCGGGGGCGCCGGGCCGGGGCGCGGACCTGGCGATGGCGGTGTCGGCGGGGCTGGCGGTGGCGGCGGCGGTGCTCGTGGGGGTGCTGCGGGAGCGCGGCCTGCCCGCACGGTGACGTTCCGGGAGGCCGCAGTGCCCGGAAGCCCGTCCCACCGGCCCTGGCCTGCCGGTACCTGACCTCCGTCACCCGGCGGCAGTACGGTGTCCCCCATGCGCCCCGACACGCCTGCCGAGAACGTCGACCACACCGCCGAAGCGGCCCGTCTGGAGCGGACCGCCGGCCTCTACCCCGAGGACGCCGAGGCCCTGCTGCTGCAGGCCGCCGCCCACCTGGAACTGTCCGGCGACCGCCCCGCCGCGACCAAGCTGTACGACCGCCTGCTGTCCTCGTCCGGGGGCGCCCAGGGCCTGGAGAACCCGTCCCTGGTGCGCGCCCTGAAGGCGTCGAACCTGTGGGAGTACGGCCACGAGGCGGAGGCCCGGGCCATCATCGAGGGCGTCCGCACGGCGTCCCCCCGCGACCCGGCCCCCTGGGTCATCGTCGCGGAGGCCCTCGAGTCCCACGACGAGCTGGAGCAGGCGCACGAGACGTTCACGGAGGGCGCCCGCCTCCTCCTGACGGGCGTGACGGAACCCCCGTACTCCACCCACCCCCTCCTCTTCGGCCGCCACCGGGTCCGCAGGATGCTGGGCCTCGCCCACGACGAGTGGGACACCCTGGCCGACGGCCTCCACTCCATGCCGGTCTCCCTGGACGAGCTCCACGACCCGAAACGCGTCTGGTCCCTCGGCTCGGACAACCCGGCCGAGCTGGAGGCGGAGATCTTCCGCCTGCGCGCCGAACTGGGCGCGTACCGGGAGGCGCTGTCCCGCCCGTTCCCGGTGGCGATGCTCCACTGGCCGGCCGCCGAGCTGACGGAACTGACGGAGGCGTACCCGACCCTGGCGGAGGAGTACTCGTCCTACGAGACCCACCTGGCGACGATAGAGGCGGCCCTGCGCGAACTCGCGTCCTCGGGCACCCCGAACCTGGGCATCGTCACGGGCACGGTCCCGTCGTACGAGGCCTTCGCCGCCTCGGAGGGCTCCTCCCCGGCCGACGCGACACTGCTGCCGCAGTACGCGACGACGCTGGCGGCCCGGGGGCGGGCGGCGGCGTGGCCACCGGACCGCTCGGCGGCATGCTGGTGCGGCTCGGGACGAGCGTACGGGGAGTGCCACGGAACCGAAGGGTGACGGCGTCCGTCCAGTCCGATAGCTGACGTCGGCTCCTGGGGGGAGGCCACGTGGACCAGCCGTGGCTCACGATCACGCTCATCACGGCGGCGGGCGCGGTGGCGTTGGGCATCTCGATCCTGCGCCTCGCCCTGGGCCGGCGCCGGGCCCTGCACCGCCTCGGCGTCCGGGGCGTCCGCACCAGGGGCGAGGTGGCCCGCAGCGCCCGCCGCGAGGGCCCCACGATCCATCCCCCGCAGGTCCGCTACAAGGCCCCACCTGTCGACCGCCCCGACGCCCCACCCACCCAGACCTACCGCCGCACCCCCCTCAACCACGAGTCCCACCCCCTGAGCGCCGGCGTCCCGGTCGTCCTGCGGTACGACCCGAGAGACCCGCGCCGGGTGGTGGTCGCCCACACGAAGGACGGGCGGCCGGGGATGGTGTCGTATTCGGCGGGGGCGAATATGACGTGGGGGGTGTTTTTTGTGCTGTTCGGGGTGGCTATGGGGGTGTGGGCGTTCTTGTGAGGTCGCAACCGAACGAGACAGCGCGGAGACTCACTCCCCGATGTCATCCTTAAGCACCTTGACCGCAGCTTTCTGCTCCCAGTACCTCCGGTGGTACTGGAGGTACTCCGGATGGACTCGGTGGCCGTCCCTCACAGTGAGCTTCGGCAAGAGCCTCGCGCCGGAGAGGTCTGACCGCACGATGACGGACCAGTCTTCTGCATTCACTGCGATCGCACCGATGTCGAGTCGCACATGGCAGTTAGGGCAAAGGCACAGGATGTTGGGCTCGACGTCGGGCCCATGGTGGGGCTTCCCCAGGGGTCGTATGTGGGCACCCTCGCAGTACGGATTACCGTCCGGCCCCCTCAGACGAAGGCCGCACAGCTGGCACTGCCCCTCATAGAGCTGCTTGATTCGTTGCGCGGCAGCTGTATCCCTAATCAGGCGGCGCACCCGCATGCTGCGCGAGCGCGGGAACTTCTCTGCGTCCCACTGCTCGACAGGCGGCTCTTCGCTTTCATGCTGCCCATCACCTTGCTCATCTTGCTCGTCATCGAGCTCTTCCAGCACTTCGATGACATGACGTTCGACCGGGGTCTGCACCTGCTCCGGGTCGGGCAAGCGCCGCAGGTCAAACTGGCAGATGTCAATCGGTGACCCGTCAGGAGCCGGGTACTTGGAGGTAGTCGTGCGTACATCCGTGATCTCGTACAGGCCGTCGTACCTGTAGGAGTCGGACGGCGAGTACCGCGGATCCCCCTCGTACCCTCGGATCACGCGGATGGGGTACCCCCGCTCATAGCTGAGCCGGAGAGCAGCATTGTCCGTGTAGGACCACGACTGGCTGCGAAGCAACCTGCCGGTGGAGTCCTTGTCCTTTCCCTCCGAAGCGCCCGTGTATCGGATCTGCTCCCAGTCGTCCTCGTCGTCCACATAGCCGCCGTGCAGGACTATCGCATCGCCGACCTTGCTGCCGTCCTCGTCCCGTAGCCAGGAGATGCCACGCTGGTTCGTCTGATGCAGTTGGGCACGCTGCACGTCTAACCGCCGGTGGAAGACCATGCCTACGGGCACACCTTCTACGTGCCCGATGATTCGTTTGATTCCCATCTAGCCATACTGGAACGAACGTGATCGATCTCATTGAACTTCTGCTCACTGAAGCCAAGTTGAGACCGGCAGGCAAGCAACATCGAACGATCTCGGCCCGGATTGTCAGAGCTCTCTGTTACACATGAGCCGAGTTGTCCGGCGTGATCAAGGAGTAGGTGTGTCTGAGCTGGAGGATCTGCCCCAACCTGCCGCGGGTCTGTACGAGCAACTGATCACGCTCCGTTTCGAGCAGAAGCTGCAGGAGCTCTCCCAGCTTGGCTGGCATCCGATGAGCGAAAGGGTGGGGTCCGAGTCGGTCCCTCACGTGCTTGCGCGGCACGTCTCGCGCACCGTGCGCCGCGTTCTGCAAAACCTGCCCGCTGAAGAGCGCGTGCACGCGGCCAACCACATCTTGGAGTCCATCGGCACACTGAAGGGCGCCCAACAGTGGGTTGACCTCATCGCAGACGGCCCCCAGCAGCTCCTAGCCATCACGCGGCAGGAGGCACCCGGGGTCTTCGCCGTACGCCCTGGCATCCCACTCTCGGATACCGCGCTCCTCACCAACTCTCCCGAGGACCCAAGCCTCGGATTCGAACTGCGCGCAGAGCTCGCTACAGCCGACCGCGTGGACCTTCTGTGCGCCTTCGTCAAGTGGCACGGGCTTCGGGTCATCGAGCGGTCCTTGCGGGCAGCGTACGAGCGGGGAGTGCCGATAAGGGTCTTGACCACGACGTACATCGGCGCCACCGAGCGGAGAGCGTTGGACCGCTTGGTCGAAGACTTCGGAGCCGAGGTCAAGGTGAACTACGAAACGCGTTCGACGCGGCTCCACGCCAAGGCATGGCTGTTCCGGCGGGAGAGCGGTTACGACACCGCGTACGTCGGTAGCTCAAACCTGTCCAAGGCTGCTCTCCTTGATGGCCTGGAGTGGAACGTGCGCTTGTCCTCCGTTGCCACGCCCGACGTGATGCGGAAGTTTGAAGCGACGTTCGAGTCGTACTGGAATGACCCATCCTTCGAGACGTACGATCCCGACGCCGATGGCGGTCGTCTTCAAGACGCGCTGGCAGTGGCTGGCGGAACACCGTCAGCCGACCGGACCATTACGCTGTCCGGCCTCGAGGTACGGCCGTACCCCTATCAGCGTGACATGCTCGAGCGCCTCGACGTCGAGCGCAAAGTCCACGAGCGACACCGGAACCTCTTGGTAGCGGCAACCGGCACGGGCAAGACCGTCATGGCTGCACTTGACTACAAGCAGCTCTGCCAGAGATACGGTCGCGATCTGCGCCTCCTGTTCGTGGCTCACCGAAAGGAGATATTGCAGCAGTCCTTGCGGACCTATCAGGACATCTTGCTCGATGCGAACTTCGGGGAGTCCCTGCACAGCGGTGAGATCCCGGAGCGCTGGACCCATGTCTTCGCGAGCGTTCAGTCGCTCAACGCACGAGCGCTTGATCGTCTCGACCCCGACCATTTCGACGTCATCGTGATCGACGAGTTCCACCACGGAACCTCACCGACTTACCGGAAGATCATCGATCACTTCCAGCCGCTGGAACTGCTCGGCCTGACTGCCACGCCAGAGCGCATGGACGGAAAGAACGTTCAGGACGAGTTCTTCGACGGCCGCATCGCCGCCGAGATGCGCCTGTGGGAGGCGCTGGACAACAAGCTCTTGTGCCCCTTCCACTACTTCGGCATCAGTGACACCACTGACCTGAGCGCCGTGGAGTGGAAGCGCGGAGCGTACGACGTGAGCTCGCTCAGCAACGTCCTGACGGGCAACAAGGTCCGCGCTGGCCTCGTCGTCAAGGCCGTCGAAGAAAAGGTGAGCGATCCGACCCGCATGCGGGCGTTGGGATTCTGTGTCTCCGTCGCTCATGCGCACTTCATGGCAGAGTCCTTCCGCTCGGCTGGCTTCAACGCCGTCGCGGTATCCGGGGAGACGCCGGCCGATCAGCGCCGGGAGGCGCTCGCGGACCTGAGGTCTGGGGCACTCCAGGTGGTCTTCTCAGTCGACCTCTTCAACGAGGGCGTCGATGTCCCCGATGTGGACACCCTGCTTCTACTCCGTCCGACGTCAAGCGCGACTGTGTTCCTCCAGCAGCTCGGTCGTGGACTTCGGCGCTCCGGCAATAAGGCTGTGTTGACCGTCCTGGACTTCATCGGCCAGCACCGTAAGGAGTTCCGTTTCGAGAACCAGTTCCGCGCCCTCACGAACCTGACGCGTAAGCGGCTGCTGGACCACATCGAGCATGACTTCCCGAAGCTCCCCTCCGGCTGCGAGATCGTGCTGGAGGAGAAGGCAAAGCACACCATCATTGCCAACATCAAGGACCAGCTCAGCGTCAACGTGACCACGCTGACCCGTGAGGTGGCCGACTATGGGGAACCCCTCCTCAGCCGCTACCTGGAGGAAAGCGGCCGAGACATCAAGGAGGTGTACCGGGGGAACGGGAACTCCTGGACGGGGTTGCTCCGCCGCTCCGGCCTGATGGACCGCGAGGCACCTGAAGGCGAGGCCGCCCTCCTCAAGCGAGTACCTGCGTTCCTGCATGTCGACGACCCCCTGCGTGTGGATGCGTACACGCGCATACTCGAAGACGATGCCGCCCCGTACAGCGACCTCGACGAGCAGGGGAAGGCATACGCCCGCATGCTGTTCTTCCAGCTATGGCCGCTGGGCGGTTTCACGAGGAAGGGCTTTGCCAGCTACGACGCGGGGCTTGCCGTTCTCCGGAAGCACCCGGCCTTCCGTAGCGAACTGCGTCAAGTGCTGGCCTACAACCTCGCCCATACCGAGCACGTACCGATTCCACTCCTCGATGCGGCCGGCGACCGGGGTATCCCCCTGACCGTGCATGCCTCCTACAGTCGCGAAGAGATCCTCCCTGCACTCGGTCAGGCGGACATCGGAGGCTTCATGCCCGGTGACTTCCGTGAGGGCGTGAAGTGGTGCGAGTCGATCGCGACGGACGCGCTCCTCATCACCCTGGAGAAGGATGAGAAGGACTTCTCCCCTCAGACCCGCTACCACGACTTCGCACTGAGCGAGACCCAGTTCCACTGGGAGTCCCAGAACCAGACCTCCGAGACCTCCCCGACGGGGCTGAGGTATCAGCAACACGCCGCTCGGGGCAGCCAGGTACTGCTGTTTGTCCGCCGCTACAAGACCACCGACATAGGCGGTGCTCAGCCGTGGATGCTTCTGGGCCCTGCTGAGTACCAGAGCCACGAGGGCAGCAGGCCAATGGCTATCACCTGGAAGTTGAAGCACGAGCTCCCGGCGGATGTGCTGTCCTACGCCAAGGCGGTAGCGGCGGGCTGACCTTTAGCCGGAGACGCGGGTCGCGTCCAACTCGGCTTCGAAGTGCGTCTGCGCGCGGTCCAGAATCTCGTCCGTGTCATGGCCGTGAACCTGCAGCCAGTGCAGCAGGTCGGAGATGACGTCGATGGCGGCTGCTTCTGCCGCCATCGCGCCCAACCGACTTCGCCGAGGCGTGCCGAAGAGCTCTCCATCACCGTACGAACTGAGAACCCTCGCGGCTCGCGTTACTCGCGCACCGCCCGCATGCCCCTCCGAAGTGACCGGTGCGGTGACGAGCTCGCACCACGTCACCTTGCTATCTCCGTGCAGTTCAACCCCCCAGCGTTCGGTCAGGGCATCAACGAGCGCCATACCTCGTCCGCTCTCCGCGTCGTCACTCGCGTCCACAAGCGTGGGAAGTGCTCGAGCGCCCGGGTCACGCAGCTCGATGCGGAGGCGGGTGCCTCTCAGGGAGACCATGAGGTTGGCGGGGGTACCAGGACCGACGTGCGCGATCACATTGGAAACGAGCTCGCTGACGCACAGTTGAGCCGAATCGCTGAGCTCCTGCAGACCCCAGGCACTCAGCCGGGTTCGCATAAGACCGCGCAGCACTGAGACCTCTTCCGGCTCGGCAAGGAACGGGAATCCCCACGATGCGAGGGGGATGTTGGCTGCTTCGTCCACGCTGCTACTCCTACCTGGGACACGATGGTTACACCCTGAATGCTGTCCCATACGGAGAGTTGCACTGAAACTCTCAAAATGGAACTCTCATAGGCCCCCTGCTGGAGCGCAGCACCGCCGTACGCGCCCCCAGCG
This sequence comes from Streptomyces viridiviolaceus, assembly GCF_014650995.1. Classification (GTDB taxonomy): domain Bacteria; phylum Actinomycetota; class Actinomycetes; order Streptomycetales; family Streptomycetaceae; genus Streptomyces; species Streptomyces viridiviolaceus. The sequence continues at coordinate 158,357 of NZ_BMWA01000003.1, read as the reverse complement.
CACACCGCCTTGTCGTTCTTCCCGCGGGGCGGCGAGGATCAGCCGTCAGACAAGAAGGGCTTGAGTCATGGCAGTTGGACCCACCACACGAAGGCGACAGTTGGGCGCTGACCTGCGCCGACTTCGTGAACTGAAAGGGCTGACGCTAGAGGAGGCGGGTGCCCGAGTCGGCATCTCGAAGGCAACCCTCAGCCGCTACGAAACGAAAGAAGGCACCGTCAAGTGGCCAGCCGTCGACGCCCTGTGCCGTGAGTACGGAGCGACGGACGAGGAACGCCTTGCATTGGTTGAGCTAGCCAAGGGCGCCAAGATCCAAGGATGGTGGCGATCCCTCGCCGACCCCATCCCCGAGTCCATGAACCTCATGCTCACCTTGGAAGACGAGGCCGTACGCGAGGACCACTACGCTTGCATGTACGTTCCCGGACTTCTCCAGACACGCGCATACGCCGAGGCCGTACATCGGGCTTCGGAAGTGCAGTGCGGGGAGGACGAGGTACAGCACATGGTGGACATTCGCATGAAGCGGCAGGAGCTACTGGACCGCGACGAACCGCCACACATCTGGTGTGTGATTGATGAGGCCGCGATCCGGAGGCGTGTCGGCGGCCAAGAGGTCATGCAGGAACAGCTCAAGCACCTGCTCGCGATGTCCCAGCGGCCACACGTCACCGTCCAAATCCTCCCGTTCGCCAGGGGCGCCCATGCGGCAGCCGTCGGCAGCTTCGCCATCCTTCGTGGGCAGGCTCCCGACTTGGACGTGGTGTACGTGGATCTTCTCGGCGGCGGGCTGTTCATGGAAAAGCCGCAGGAACTGCAACGCTATAGGTTGGCGTTCGAGTACCTCAGCGCCCAGGCGCTCGACCTCGAGTCCTCGACCGAACTCATTGACAGGGTCAGCAAGGAGCTGTGATGACGCCAGCGTCAGACCACCACTGGTTCAAGTCCTCGTACAGCGGTGGCAGCGGAACCGAGTGCGTGGAGTGCGCGTACGTAGCGCAAGGCGCATTGATACGCGACTCGAAGTGTGTGGGCGGACCCGTCCTTGCCGTGCGAACCAACACTTGGCGGCGCTTCATCGACGCCTTGCATACGGACCACCGGAACAGGTGATCGTGGGCGGACAACATCCAGCGATCGGCGTTCCCGCTCCCTTGCCGTTGACGACCATCGGCGATATCAGAGCCGCTCTCCGGTGCGGGCACGGGTTCCCCGGTGACCGTGAGGCCTTCGAGGCTGATCTGCAGCACGCGCTGGAGGCCTCGTCGGACGCAGATCTCAGGGCCGTAGCCACAGTGATCGTGGACTACCGGGGCAGGCTCCGCCTGCACCAGGACCCCGACTTCGACATCGCCGTCCAGGAAGGCATCGACCTGACGGCGCGACTGAAGCAGGAGGCCCGGGATCAGTGGGCGGCGGCATCGCAGCCGTAACCGCGCGCCTGCCGGTCATCGGCCCTGAGTCGAGCGCGTCCTGCCCGGCCCAGCCCCGCCTCAGCGCTTGCGCCCCACCCCGCAGTAGGCGTCCACGGACGCGGCACCCGCGCTACCCGGCCCCTCCGGATCCGGCCGCCAATCCGGCACCCGGACCACCCCCGGATCGAGCAGCTCCAGCCCGTCGAAGAACCCGGCGATCTCCTCGACGCCGCGTACGTAGTACGGCGTCGCGCCGCTGGCGTTGTAGGCCGCCGACGCGGCGATCATGCCCTCGCTGGTGGCGGTGCTGTCGCTGATCACCAGGTGGCTGCCCGACGGGAGGCCCGCCATGAGGCGGCGTACCAGGTCGCGGGCCTGGTCGTGGTCGGCTACGTGGCCGAGGGTGTTGAGGATGATCAGGGCGATCGGCTGGGAGAAGTCGAGGGTTGCGGCGGCGGCTTCCAGGACGGCGTCGGGATCGTAGAGATCGGCGTCCAGGTAGGCGGTGCGGCCCTCGGGGGTGCTGGTGAGCAGGGCTCCCGCGTGGGCCAGCACGATCGGGTCGTTGTCGACGTACACGATCCGGGCGTCGGGAGCGACGCGCTGCGCCACCTGGTGGGTGTTGTCGGCGGTGGGCAGTCCGGTGCCGATGTCGAGGAACTGCCGGAGGCCCGGCTCCCCGGCCAGGTGACGGACGGCGCGTCCCAGGAAGTGGCGGCTGGTGAGCGCCACGTCGACGAGGCCGGGGAAGATCTCCTTGATCTGGTCCCCGATCTGCCGGTCGACCTCGTAGTGGTCCTTGCCGCCGACGAAGTAGTTCCAGAAGCGGGCCGAGTGGGGCGTGGAGGTGTCGATCCGGGCCCGTATCTCCTCGCTCGCGGCAAGCTGGGGGCTGAAGTCCGACACGGCAGGGCCTCCTGCGAGTTGGTGAGGGCGATCAGTGCACCAACCTAGTGCCGCGGTTGTCCGCGCCGCATGAGTAGGAACCGACCCGTCTGTCCGGACGGACGGGCGCCGTCAGCGGCTCGGCGCGCGGCGGGGGCGGGTCACGAGTTCGCCGCCGCAGTTGGGGCACGTGTTCCGCAGGGCGTCACCGCACGGCACGCAGAACGTGCACTCGTACGAGCAGATGCGGGCGGGTGCGTCCAGCGGCAGTCGCGCGGTTTCGCACCGTTCGCAGCGGTCACGCATCTCCAAGGCCATGGTTCCCCCGGCGGGTTCAGGTGGTCGGGAGCCCATTCTCGGCCCGGAGCTCCGGGCCCGGCAGTGCCGGTCGGGGCAGGTGTGCGCAAGATCCTGCCAGGCCGGGCGCCGTGACGGCCCGACCGCCCCGCGGCGGTGTGCCCTCACGGCGCCCTGTACGGCGCGTGGCCGGGACAGCCGGTCAGTCGAACATGCCCGGCTCGTAGCCGCCCGCCGGCTGCTGGACCATGACGTTGACCCGGTTGTAGACGTTGATCAGGGCGATCAGCGAGACCAGGGCGACGAGCTGGTCCTCGTCGTAGTACTTGGCCGCGTCGGCCCATGCCGCGTCGGTCACGCCGCCGGCGGCGTCGGCGATGCGGGTGCCCTGCTCGGTCAGTTCCAGGGCGGCGCGCTCGGCGTCGGTGAAGACCGTGGCCTCCCGCCATGCCGCGATCAGGTTCAGGCGCACGGAGGTCTCGCCTGCCTTGGCGGCGTCCTTGGTGTGCATGTCGGTGCAGAAGCCGCAGCCGTTGATCTGGCTGGCGCGGATCTTCACCAGCTCCTGGGTCGCGGCCGGCAGCGTCGAGTCCGACAGGACCTTGCCCGCCGAGTTGACGTGCCGCAGGACCTTCATGGCGAGCGGGTTGCCGAAGACGTTGAGACGAGCTTCCATCGTGATCTCCTCGCGCTCCGTGAGGTGCGTCGGTGGTTCCGGTTCGTCGTTACACAGCTACGACGGACCGGGCGGTGGGGAATGTGACACCCCGACGGAGCCCCGGAGTGTGACCTGCGTCACCCGACGGCGGGGCGGGCGAGGAGCCGTTCCAGCGCGGCCGTCACGTCGTCCGGGCGTTCGTCCATCACCCAGTGCCCGGCGTCGTCCAGCATCGTCAGTTCGGCGTCCGGGACGGTCTCGGCCAGCTCGGTCGCGACGGCCGGGCGCAGGTACGTGTCCGCGCGGCCCCAGATGATCGCGGTGGGGCAGGTGATCTCGCCGAGGCGCCGGCGCAGTTCGGGACGGGGCGCGGTGCGGTAGTCGCCGAAGTAGTGGACCAGCCAGCGGCGGCCCCGCGCCGTGTCCATCCAGTCGACGTAGTCGGCCAGGAGCGCGGCGTCGAGGTGGCCGTCGCGGACGAGCGGCATCAGGGCACGGCGGTGGATGGCGGCCAAGGGGAGGCGAGTCGCCGGCGCGCTGAGGACGGGGGTGCGTCCGGCCAGGCTGATCAGGCTGAAGACGGTGTACCAGGGGCGGGCGAACGTCGACTGCGCGCGGCTGTTGAGGACGGCCAGGCGGCGTACGCGGTCGGGGTGGGTCTGCGTGAAGCCCAGGGAGAGGAAGCCTCCGTAGTCGTGGCCGACCAGGTTCACGGCGTCTTCGATGTCCAGCGCGTCGAGCAGCCGGCCGACGCGGGCGACCTCCGTGTCGTAGTCGAAGGACAGGTGCAGGGGACGGTCGGACTCGCCCCAGCCGAGGAGGTCGGGGGCGATGACCCGGTACCGGCGTGCCAGGGGCGGGATCTGGTGGCGCCAGCAGTGGTGGTTGGCCGGGTAGCCGTGCAGGAGCAGGACCGGCTCCGCGTCGGACGGCCCCCATTCCCAGCAGGCCACGCGGGCGCCGTCCACCACGACCGACGCGGTGCGGCCCTCCCGCGCCGCGCCGGGGACCTCGATGCTCATCGCCTTCGCCTTCCCTTCGACGTCGTCCTACTCAGCTGGTACCCGGCCAACGCGGGTCCGGGGTGCGAGGTTCGGCCGAACGGGGCAGTGAACATCCCGTTCAAAATAAAGCGTTGACAACGAAGTGTGGAAGCCGGACTCTGGGTCCATGTCGTCAGCATCCGGATCCGAGCACCCCGCCGACCCCTTCACGCCCCCCTCCCCCGACGAGGCCCGCGCCCAGCGCGTGTACGCCTCCCTCTTCCGCATCGCCGAACGCCACGCGGCCACCGACGAGCAGCGCCGCCGCCAGGTCCATCCGTCGATGCTCGCGCCGCACGAGGCCGTCAGGCTGGTGTCGTTCCTGCTCAGCGGTGCCGCGCAGTTGGCGGACGGCGAGCCCGAGGTGGACCGCGCCGACATCACGGCCGCGCTGAGCCTCGTCCCGCTGGTCCGCGGGGAGATGGACGAGCTGGAGGCCGGACTCCTGCAGATGGCGCGGGGGCGCGGCATGACCTGGCACGAGGTCGCGTTCGGGCTGGGCCTCGGCACGCCCCAGGCCGCTCGCCAGCGCTACGAGCGACTGGCCGGCCGGGTCGACACCGACGCGGCGGGGTAGTCCGGCCGCTCACCCCGGCGCGTGCGGCGTGCCGGGGGAGGATTAGCCTCGGGCGGAGAAGTCGCCCGACAGCAGGCAGCAGGAGGCAGGCATGGCGAAGGTTCCCAGCTCGGTGGTGGCCGCGACCGGTCTCGTCGGCGGGTACGGCGTGGCCCGCTGGACGAAGAAGCGGCAGCTCGGCGGGGCCGTCCTCGCCGTCGCCGGGGCCGCTGCCGCGCAGCAGTGGCGGGAGCGGGCCGGCGGGAGGACCGCGGGGGCGCTGACCGCCGCGTACGTCGCCGCCTTCGCCGGGTCGCACCCGCTCGCGAAGAAGGTGGGCGCCTGGCCGGCGGTGTTCGGCGTCGCGGGGGCCGTGGCCCTCGCCTCCTGGGCCGTCGCCGACCGGCGCGGCTGATCCCGGCCGGATCCGGCCCGGCGGCCGACCCCGGCCGGGCAGCCGGACGTCCCCGGCCGCCTGCGAGCGGTCGGCACCGGGGCGCCGCCGGGCAGACCGGCGAGCAGGACGGCGGCGATTCGGCACGGCCGGTGCGACCAGCCGTCCGCCGGACGGACTCAGGCCGGGCGGTGGCTCAGGACGTTGACCACCCTGCCGCCCGGATCCCGTACGAAGAACCGCCGAACGCCCCACTCCTCGTCCCGCAGCTCCCGTACGACCTCGGCGCCCGAGGCCACCACCCGCGCGTACACGGCGTCGACGTCCTCGACCTCCACGCTCAGGTCGGGGACGACGGGCGCGGTGCGTTCCTCGGTGAGGAAGCTGACCTGGGCGGTGGGGTTCGCCGGGGAGGCCAGGGTCGTCACCCAGCCCAGGTTCATGACCTCCTCGAAACCGAGCAGGCCGTAGAAGTCGTGGCCGGCGCCCAGCTGCTCCTCGGACTCGACCTGGATGTTGGGCACGATCCTGCGGACGGTCATCGGGTGCGCTCCTCACGGTGGGCCGGTCGGGCGGTACGTCCCGACCCTACGCCGTCGCCGCACCCGACCCCGGCGCTCCGGGCGACCCCGGGGATCGCGGCGACACCTTGCCCCCCGTCTGCGCCTCCGCCGCCGACAGCGGCCGGGCGATGTCCTCCAGCGAACGCCGCTCCGCCTTCACCGCCAGGAACGCCGCCACCAGGCCGGCCGCGCACATCAGGGCGGCCCCGATCTGGAAGGCGAGGACCGTGTCGCCGACCACGCCGGACTCGGTGAGGTCGGCGAACAGCAACGGACCGCTGATGCCGCCGGCGGCGGTGCCGAGGGCGTAGAAGAAGGCGATGGCCATCGCGCGGGTCTCCATCGGGAAGACCTCGGAGACCGTGAGGTACGCGCTGGACGCCCCTGCCGACGCGAAGAACAGCACCACGCACCAGCACGCCGTCATGGTCGTGGCCGTCAGGGAGCCGCGGCCGAACAGCCAGGCCGTGCCGAAGAGCAGGAGGCCCGAGAGCAGGTACGTGGACGAGATCATGATCCGGCGGCCGACCGTGTCGAACAGCTTGCCGAGCAGCAGCGGGCCCAGGAAGTTGCCCGCGGCGATGACGGCGAAGTAGTAGCCGGTGTGGCCGGTCGGCACGTCGAAGAACGTGATGAGGATCGCGCCGAAGCCGAAGGTGATGGCGTTGTAGAGGAACGCCTGGCCGATGAAGAGCGACAGGCCGAGGAACGCGCGGCGCGGGTAGCGGGCGAAGACCGTCCTGGCGATCAGGCCGAAACCGATGCTTTTGCGCTGGTGGATGGTGATCTCGCCGGCCGGCGGCGGCAGCTTCTCGCCCTTCTCCTGCTCGATCTCCCGTTCGACGGAGGTCACGAGCCGATCGGCCTCGTCGCCGTAGCCGTGGATGAACTGCCAGCGCGGGCTCTCCGGGACGTGCCGGCGGACCAGCAGGATGACCAGGCCGAGGACCACGCCCATGGCGAAGCTGAGCCGCCAGCCGAGGTCCTTGGGGAAGATCGCCGTGTCCAGCATCAGGATCGACAGCAGGGAACCGCCGATGGCGCCCAGCCAGTAGCTGCCGTTGATGATGAGGTCGACCCGGCCCCGGTACTGCGAGGGGATCAGCTCGTCGATCGCCGAGTTGATGGCGGCGTACTCACCGCCGATGCCGAAGCCCGTGAGGAACCGGAAGAGGAAGAACCACCAGGACTCGAAGGACACGGCGGTCAGCGCGGTCGCCGCGAGATAGACCGCCAGCGTCACCATGAACAGCTTCTTGCGGCCGTAGCGGTCGGTCAGCCGGCCGAAGAACAGGGCCCCCGAGCAGGCGCCCGCCACATACAGGGCCGCCGCCGTACCGGTGATCTGCGCGGAGCTGATGTCCAGGCCGCTGCCGTCCTCGGCGATGCGACCGGCGACGTTGCCGACGATCGTGACTTCCAGACCGTCCAGGATCCAGACGGTGCCGAGGCCGATCACGATCATCCAGTGCCACCGCGACCACGGCAGGCGGTCCAGGCGGGCCGGAACGGCGGTGGTGACGGTTCCTGTGGAGGCCGGCACAGAGGCCGGCGACGACGATTCCGCTGCCATGGGCTCCCTCTCCGTTGGCGACCCCCACCCATGTGCCCGGAACCCGCGGGAGCAAGCCCTGCCGGATCCCCCGTCACGCTCCCAGAATGCGGGAGACGGTGTAGATCAGCAGCCCGGCCAGGGAGCCGACCACCGTGCCGTTGATACGGATGAACTGCAGGTCCCGGCCGATGTGCGCCTCGATCTTCTTCGTGGTGTGCTCGGCGTCCCAGCCCGCCACGGTGTCGGTGATCAGCGAGGTGATCTCCCGCCGGTAGGTGGTGACGACGTACACCGCGGCGCCCTCGACCCAGCTGTCGACCTTGCCCTGCACCTTGGCGTCGGAGGCCATGCGGGCGCCCAGCGACAGCAGCGAGGCACGTACCCGCAGCCGCAGCTCGCTGCGCTCGTCCTCGGCCGCCGCGACGATCATGGACCGTACGGCCGTCCAGGCGGAGGCGATCAGGTCCTGGACCTCGCCGCGGCCCAGCACCTCGGTCTTCAGCCGCTCCACCCGCGCCCGGGTGTCGGTGTCGGACTGCAGGTCGGAGGCGAAGTCGGCGAGGAAACGGTCCAGGGCGCCGCGCGCCGGGTGCGCGGGCATGTCGCGCATCTCGGTGACGAAGCGCAGCAGCTCCTTGTAGACCCGCTCGCCGACCTTGCGGTCAACGAACCGGGGCGTCCAGCCGGGCGCCCCGCCCTGCACGGCGTCCATCACGGAGTCGCCGTGCAGCACCAGCCAGTCGTGGGCACGGGAGACGACCAGGTCGACGACCCGTCTGTGGCCCCCGTCGGCGACCACCTTGTCCAGCATCTTGCCGATGCCCGGGGCGATCTCCGCCGCGTCGGCCCGGCGCGTGATCGCCTCGCCAACCACCGCCTGCACGTCGGAGTCGCGCAGCACGGTGAGGGCGCCCCGCAGGGCGGCGGACAGCTCCGCCGTCACCCGGTCGGCGTGTTCCGGCACGGCGAGCCAGGCACCGAGCCGGCTGCCTATGCCGACGGCGCGCAGCCGCTGCCGTACGACGTCCTCGGAGAGGAAGTTCTCGCCGACGAACTCGCCGAGCGACACGCCGAGCTGGTCCTTCTTGGTCGGGATGATCGCGGTGTGCGGGATGGGCAGGCCGAGCGGATGGCGGAAGAGGGCGGTGACCGCGAACCAGTCGGCGAGCGCGCCGACCATGCCGGCCTCGGCCGCCGCGGCGACATAGCCCGCCCAGGGGCCGGCGCCCTGGTGGGAGGCCCACTTGGCGAGGACGTACACCAGGGCCACGAAGAGCAGCAGCCCGGTCGCGGTGAGCTTCATGCGGCGCACCCCGCGCCGCTTCTCCTCGTCGGCCGGGCTGAAGGCCGTCATCGCGCGGTTCGTCACGGTGCCGGGGCGGGCGGCCCGCCCGACCGCGTCACCGGTACCTGCGACACCCCCTTCAGGGATGTCCTGAATCTCCGCTTTCGTCCGTTCCATCCGCTCCACCCGTTCGACGATCCCTCACACATTGTCCCTTCCTGACCGACTCCTGGAACGGAACACAAGTTCCCGGCGTCTGTCCGGACGGGGGAATGCCCGGGGGTCCCGCGGTCTTTCCCCGGCCCGTGACGCATCATGGGGCCATCGGACCGGAGCCTCGGGCTCCCCTCGCCCGAGGAGAACAGCACAGCATGACCAGGGGTCATGACGCGGGTGCGGGGGATTCCCCCGCGGGGGTACCCGCCGCCAAGCACCGCGCCCTGCTGGCCGCGATCGTCGCACTGATCGTGGCCGTGTCCGCCGCCATATACGCCGGAGTGGCGGCCGACGACGGTGCCAAGGGCCACACACCGCTCGCCGGCAGCCGCCAGCCGCACAACGACGCCGCACCCGCCTCCACCGGCACCTGGGTCGGCGCCTGGTCCACCTCCCCGGCAGCCGCGGAACCGGGCACCGAGACGACCGGCATGGCGGGCCGCTCCGTGCGCAACGTCGTCCACACCGGCGTCGGCGGTACGAGTGCCCGGATCACCCTGTCCAACCTCTACGGCCAGTCGCCCCTGACCATCACACACGCCTCCATCGCCCTGTCCGACGGCACCGGCACCGCCGCCGCGGCCGCCCACAGCATGCGCCGGCTCACCTTCGGCGGCAGCCCCCGCGTCGTCATCCCGGCGGGCGGACACGCGACGAGCGACGCCACCCGCATCACCGTCCCGCACGGCGCCGACGTCCTGGTCACCACCTACTCCCCCACCCGCTCCGGCCCGGTCACCTACCACCCGCACGCCCGGCAGACCAGCTACGTCGCCGTCGGCGACCGCACCCAGGACACCACCGCCGCCGCCTACACCCGGCAGACCCCGTACTGGCGCTACCTGACCGCACTGGACCTGCTGAGCCACGAGGCGGCCGGGACCGCCGTCGCCATCGGCGACTCGATCACCGACGGCTTCGGCTCCACCATGAACGCCAACCACCGCTGGACCGACTTCCTCGCCGCACGCCTGCGCGACGCCGCCGAGGACGGACGGGACGCACCCCGCTACAGCGTCGTCAACCAAGGCATCAGCGGCAACCGCATCCTCACCAGCGGCCGCGGACGGCCCGCCGACAACCAGAGCGGCCTCATCCGCTTCGAACGCGACGTGCTCGGCCGCACGAACGCCAAGGTCGTCATCATCTGCCTCGGCGTCAACGACATCCTCCACAGCCCCGAACTCGCCGACCGGGACTCCATCCTCGACGGCCTGCGCACCCTGGTCGACCAGGCACACGCCCGCGGACTCAAAGTCGTCGGGGCCACCGTGACGCCCTTCGGCGGCACCCGCGGCTACACCGACGCCCGCGAGACCATGCGCCAGGAAGTCAACGCCGAGATCCGCGCCGGCCGCGTCTTCGACGCCGTCGTCGACTTCGACAAGGCCCTGCGCGACCCGTACGACCCGCGCCGGCTCCGCTCCGACTACGACTGCGGCGACAACCTGCACCCCAGCGACAAGGGCTACGCCCGGATGGCCGAGGCCATCGACCTGGACGCGCTGAAGGGCGCGGCACCGGCCCGACTGTGAACGGCGGCGACGGGGTGCCCAGGCCGCCTGCCGTCCCCGGAATACTGGACCCCATGACCCGCTTGATCCTCGCCACCCGCAACGCCGGAAAGATCACCGAACTCAGGGCGATCCTCGCCGACGCCGGGCTGCCCCACGAACTCGTCGGCGCCGACGCCTACCCCGACATCCCCGACGTCAAGGAAACCGGCGTCACCTTCGCCGAGAACGCCCTCCTCAAGGCCCACGCCCTCGCCCGGGCCACCGGCCTCCCGGCGGTCGCCGACGACTCCGGCCTCTGCGTCGACGTCATGAACGGCGCCCCCGGCATCTTCTCCGCCCGCTGGGCCGGCCGCCACGGCGACGACAAGGCCAACCTGGACCTGCTCCTGGCCCAGATCGCCGACATCGCGGAGGAACACCGGGGCGCCCACTTCGCCTGCGCGGCGGCGCTCGCGCTGCCCGACGGCACCGAGCGCGTGGTCGAGGGCCAACTGAGGGGTGTGCTGCGCCACGAACCCGCCGGCACGGGCGGCTTCGGTTACGACCCGATCCTCCAGCCGGACGGCGAGACCCGCACCTGCGCGGAACTGACGGCGGAGGAGAAGAACGCGATCAGCCACCGCGGCAAGGCGTTCCGGGCGCTGGTGCCGGTGGTGCGGGAGCTGCTGGGCTGAGCCATCGAGAAGAAGACTGGTGCGGCCGGAGGGACTCGAACCCTCACGGGAGTTACCCCACTGGGACCTAAACCCAGCGTGACTGCCAATTCCACCACGGCCGCCCGAGGCTGCTGCCCGGCCATGCTACTGGCCGGGCGGCGCCGTCAGATGCCGAGGTCCTTGATGATCTTGGCGACGTGGCCCGTCGCGCGGACGTTGTACAGGGCGCGTTCGACCTTGCCGTCCTTGTCCACGATCACCGTGGAGCGGATGACGCCCATGTAGGTCCTGCCGTAGTTCTTCTTCTCGCCGAAGGCGCCGTAGGCGTCGAGGACCTTCTTCTCCGGGTCGGCGAGCAGGGTGACCTTCAGGGATTCGGTCTCGCGGAACTTGGCCAGCTTCTCCGGCTTGTCGGGGGAGATGCCGATGACGTCGTAGCCGGCGCCGGCCAGGAGCTCGAGGTTGTCGGTGAAGTCGCACGCCTGCTTCGTGCAGCCGGGGGTGAGGGCCGCCGGGTAGAAGTAGACGATGACCTTGCGGCCCTTGTGGTCGGACAGGGACACCTCGTTGCCGTCGGCGTCCGGGAGGGTGAAGGCGGGGGCCACGTCCCCGGGCTGGAGTCGCTCGCTCATCGATCTAGCGTAACCGGGGGTCCTGACGGTGCGGCCCGGCGTGGAGCTGACAGACTGTCCCGAACAGCATCAGCTTCACATCGGAGGCCGTACGGTGGCGGACACGTCGGACACGAGAACCCCGGCGCAGATCGAGGCGGACATCAGGCGCCGCCGCGAGGTGCTGGCCGAGACGCTGGACGAGATCGGGGTGCGGGTGCACCCCAAGACGATCATTGGTGACGCGAAGGCCAAGGTCGCCTCGAACATCGATCACACCCTCGGGCGGGCGTACGTCGAGGTCAACCGTGTGGTCAGCGATGTGAAGTCGCGGTTCGTCGACGAGGGGGGCGCCCCTCGGCTCGAGCGGGTCGTGCCGGTGGCTCTCGTGGTCGTCGGGGTGGTGGGGCTGCTCGCCCTCGGTACCCGGCGGCGCAAGGGCTGAGACGAGGCAGGTAGGTTCAGGGCGTGAGCGCCAAGAGAAACGACCACAGCACCCAGCACGACAAGCTGCCCATCCGCATGCTGCACGACCGTGTACTCGTGCGGCAGGACACCAGCGAGGGCGAGCGGCGTTCCGGGGGCGGCATCCTGATCCCCGCCACGGCGGCGGTCGGCCGACGGCTGGCCTGGGCCGAGGTCGTCGCGGTGGGGCAGAACGTACGGACCGTGGAGCCGGGTGACCGGGTTCTGTTCGATCCGGAGGACCGTGCGGAGGTCGAGGTGCGCGGTGTCGCGTACGTGCTCATGCGCGAGCGTGATCTGCACGCCGTGGCCGCGGACCGCTTCGAGGGGTCGGAGGACTCGACCGGGCTGTATCTGTAGGGCAACGACGAAGAGGGGCTGGTGACCGGCGTCACCAGCCCCTTTGTGCTTCCTTTGCTACCTTGGAGGCACCCGACGAGACGCGCCGTACCGGGTTCAAGGAAAAGACGACGCACCACCGTTTCGTTCGTTCACGCGGAGGTGCCTGTCATGGCGTGGGTTCTGCTCGTCGTCGCCGGTCTGCTGGAGGTCGGCTGGTCGATCGGGATGAAGTACACCGACGGTTTCACGCGGCTCGTGCCGAGTCTGCTCACCGGTGCCGGGATCGTCGCGAGCATGGTGCTGCTGTCGTACGCCGCCCGGACGCTGCCCATCGGTACCGCCTACGGCGTGTGGGTGGGGATCGGTGCGGCCGGTGCGGCGGTGCTCGGCATGGTGGTGCTGGGTGAGCCGGCGACCGCCGCCCGGATCTTCTTCATCTGTCTGCTGCTGGTCGCCGTGGTGGGTCTGAAGGCGACCTCGGGTCACTGATCCACGGGCCCGTCGCGGGCCTCACTGGAGGCGGGGCGCGATCGGGATTCCGCCGCCGGCCGTCGTCCCGGTGTCCGTGCCGCCGCCGCCCGCGCCGCTGGTGTCGCCGCCCTCCGTCGTGCCGCCGTCGGACGAGGTGTCCCCGCCGCCGCCGCCGTCGCCGCCGCCGGGGCCGGGCTCGGTGCTGGCGCCGCCCGTGGCCGGGCCGCCGGTCGCGGTGTCGCCGCCCGTGTCGCCGCCGGCCGTGTCGCCCGGCTCGGTGCTTGCGCCGCCGGTCTGTCCCGGGGTGGCGGTTGCTGTGTCCTCGCCGCCGGTGGTGCCGTCCCGGTCGGTGTCGTCCTCGTCGCGGTTGTCGCCGGTGCCCGTGTCGTCGGAGGCGCCGGCGGACGGGGCCTGGGAGGCGTTGGCGCCGGCCTGGAGCTGGAGGTCGAAGTCGGTGACGGGTTCGCCCTCGAGGGCGTCCCGGGTGTACTGCGCCCAGATCTCGGCGGGCGCGCCGCCGCCGTTGATGCGGGACAGGCCCATCGCGCCGTACAGCGACTTGTGGGCGGCGGTGACGGGGTCCTGGCCCATGACGGCGACGACCGTGGCGAGGTCGGGGGTGTAGCCGGCGAACCAGGCGGCGGTGTCCTCCTCGGCGGTGCCGGTCTTGCCGGCGGCCGGGCGGCCGGCGGCCTGGGCGGCGGTGGCGGTGCCGTTCTGGACGACGCCGCGCAGGACGGCGGTGGTGGTGTCGGCGGCCTCGCGGCTGACGGCCTGCCGCTCCTGCCGTTCCGGCAGCTCCACGACCTCGTTGCCGTCCTTGGTGACCTTCTCCACCAGCGTGTACGTGCCGTGCCTGCCGTGGTTGGCGAGCGTGGCGTAGGCCTCGGCCATGTCCAGGGCGCTGGCCGTGGCCGTGCCGAGGGCGATGGCGGGGCCTTCCGGCATCTCGGGGGTGTCGGCGGGCAGTCCGAGGTCGATGGCGGTCTGCTTGACCCGGTCGGGGCCGACGTCGACGGCCATCTGCGCGTACACGGCGTTCACGGACTTGTCGGTGGCCTCGCGGACGGGGATGTCGCCGTAGTCGTGGTGGTCCTCGTTCTCCGGGGCGTAGACGGTGCCGGTCCAGCCCTGGACGGGGCGTTCGCTGGTGCCGTCGTAGATCGTGTTCGGGTTGATCATGCGGCCGTCCTGGGTCTGGGAGTGGTTCTCCACGGCCGAGGTGAACACGAACGGCTTGAAGGTCGAGCCGACCTGGAAGTCGCGGCGGGTGGCGTTGGGCGTGTACTGCTTGACGTAGTCGATGCCGTTGTACATCGCGACGACCTTGCCGGTCTTGGGGTCGACGGAGGCGCCGCCGGCGCGGACGTAGGTGTCGACCTTGCGGTTCTTCTGGTCCAGCTGGGACATGAGCTTGTCGTCGACGGCCTTGACGAAGGCGTCCTGCTTGTCCTTCTGCAGGGTGGTGGTGATGCGGTAGCCGCCCCGGTCGAGCTCGTCCTCGGCGACGATCTTGTTCTTGATCAGGTAGTCCTTGACGATGCGGACGACGTAGCCGCGCTGTCCGGACATGCCGGTGGAGACGGTGGTCTCCTTCGGCATGGGGAACGTCAGGCCGGCCCGTTCGGACTGGGCGAGCCAGCCCTTCTTGACCATGCCGTCCAGGACGTAGTTCCAGCGGGCCTGGGCGGCGGGCTTGTTCTCGGGGTGGGCGACGACGTCGTACTCGCTGGGCGCGTTCAGCAGGGAGGCGAGGTACGCGCCCTGGGCGGCGGTGAGCTCGGTGGCGTCGACGCCGTAGTAGGCCTGGGCGGCGGCCTGGATGCCGTAGGCGTTGCGGCCGAAGAAGCTGGTGTTGAGGTAGCCCTCCAGGATCTCGTCCTTGCTCTTCTCCCGGTCGAGCTTGATCGAGATGAAGAACTCCTTCACCTTGCGGGTGACGGTCTGCTCCTGGGCCAGGTAGTAGTTCTTGACGTACTGCTGGGTGATCGTGGAGCCGGACTGCTTGCCCTTGCCGGTCGCGGTGTTCCAGGCGGCCCGGACCATCGCCCCCGGGTCGATGGCGGACTCGGTGTAGAAGTCGCGGTCCTCGGCGGCCAGGACGGCGTGCTGGGCGTCCTTGGAGATCCGGGCGAGGTCGACGCTCTCCCGGTTGACCTCGCCGTCGCGGGCGAGGACGCTGCCGTCGGCGTACAGGTAGACGTTGCTCTCCTTGGTGGCGAGCGCGTTGGCCGGCGGGATGTGGACCAGCGAGTAGCCGAGGAAGAAGCCGCCGACCAGCAGCAGGACGGCGAGGACGCAGGTGCTCAGCACCACGCGCCAGGTCGGGATCAGCCGGCGCCATCCGGTGCGCCTGGGCCGCTTGGGCTTCTTCGGCCGCCCGTCCCCCGGGGTGCCTGCCGCCTGTGGCTCTCCCGGCGCCCAGCCCCGGTTCGGCTGCTGCGGCTGCGGCTCGTCGCTCATGTCGTGCACGGACTCCTGTTTCGCGTCGTACGGGACTCGTACGGCCTGTACTGCCTTGTGCGCTTCTGCGCCCCCAGATGAAGACTCTCGCATCACGCGTTCCGTTCCCGGTCAGCGGCACACCCGTGAAATTCCGCATCGCGCCGTGAAATTCCGTGGCATGGCGCGTCTCGGGCGCACTAGGCTCCTGCGCTTCGGTGCCGGGCGGACGAGGAGGGCCGTGGGTGTGGGCTCGGGACGGTTGTACGCGGCCGTCGCGGCGGGGGGATTCAGACGGTACGCGACGTATCGGGCGGCGACGGCGGCCGGGGTGTTCACGAACACGGTCTTCGGGCTGATCCTCGTCTACACCTATCTGGCTCTGTGGGACGCGAAACCGCAGCTCGGCGGGTACGACCAGGCGCAGGCCGTCACCTATGTGTGGCTGGGGCAGGCGCTGCTCGCGGCGCTGGCGATCGGGGGCGGTGGTTTCGAGGACGAGCTGATGGAGCGCATCCGTACGGGTGACATCGCGGTCGACCTGTACCGGCCGGCGGATCTGCAGCTGTGGTGGCTGGCGGCGGATCTGGGCCGGGCGCTGTTCCAGGTGCTGGGCCGGGGTCTGGTGCCGTTCGCGTTCGGGGCGGTTTTCTTCCCGGTGGCGCTGCCGCGGGAGGCGTCCGCGTGGGCGGCGTTCCTGGTCGCGGTGCTGCTGGCGGCGATGGTGAGCTTCGGGCTGCGGTACCTGGTGGCGCTCTCGGCGTTCTGGCTGATGGACGGCACGGGGGTGACGCAGATGGCGTGGCTCGCGGGGTTCTTCTGTTCGGGGATGCTGCTGCCGCTGAACGTCTTCCCGGGGGCGCTCGGTGAGGTCGTGCGGGCCCTGCCGTGGTCGTCGATGCTGCAGGCGCCCGCGGACGTGCTGCTGGGCGAGGCCGATCCGCTGGGCACGTTCGTGTTCCAGGCGGGCTGGGCGCTGGTGCTGCTGGCGGTCGGGCGGCTGGTGCAGTCGGCGGCGACGCGGCGGGTGGTGGTGCAGGGTGGCTGAGGTGGTCGATGCCGCCGATGCGGCCGAGGTGACCGCGGGGAGGGTGGAGCGGGGTGGCCGGGTCGCCGAGGGGCTGCGTGCCTACCGGCTGATCGTCGCGATGTGGATCCGGTCGACGATGGCCTACCGGACCTCGTTCGTGCTGACCACGCTCGGGAACTTCGCGACGACCGCGCTGGACTTCGTGGCGATTTTGCTGATGTTCTCGCGTGTCGACGCGCTCGGCGGCTACGCGCTGGGCGAGGTCGCGTTCCTGTACGGGCTGACCAGCGTCTCGTTCGGGCTGGCCGACCTGGCGATCGGTTCGATGGACCGGCTGGGGCGCCGGGTGCGCGACGGCACGCTGGACACACTGCTGGTGCGTCCGGCGCCGGTGCTGGCGCAGGTGGCCGCGGACCGTTTCGGGCTGCGCAGGCTGGGCCGGGTCACGCAGGGAGCGCTGGTCCTCGGCTACGCGCTGGCCACCGTGGACATCGACTGGACGCCGGCGAAGCTGCTGTTGATGCCGGTGATGCTGGTCAGCGGCGCCGGGATCTTCGGCGCGGTGTTCGTGGCGGCGGCGGCCTTCCAGTTCGTGGCGCAGGACGCCTCGGAGGTGTCCAACGCCTTCACCTACGGCGGTACGACGCTGCTGCAGTACCCGCCGACGGTGTTCGCGCGGGAGCTGGTGCGGGGGGTGACGTTCGTGGTGCCGCTGGCCTTCGTGAACTGGCTGCCGGCGAGTCATGTGCTGGAGCGGCCCTATCCGCTGGACCTGCCGGCGTGGGTGGCGTTCGCGCCGCCGGCGGTCGCGGTGGCGTGCTGCGCGCTCGCCGGTCTGGCGTGGCGGGCGGGGCTTCGTTCGTACCGGAGTACAGGGAGTTAGCCGAGGTGGACAACGATCGTGCGGAGCCGGGCGGGGCCGGGGGCTTCATCGAACTCGACGGGGTCGAGAAGGTCTTCGAGGTGCGCAGGAGGACGGGCTTCCTCAAGCGGGAGCGGCGGCGGGTGCGGGCCGTGGACGGGTTGTCGTTCACGGTGGCGCGCGGCGAGATGGTCGGTTACATCGGTCCGAACGGGGCCGGCAAGTCGACGACGATCAAGATGCTCACCGGCATCCTGACCCCGAGCGGCGGCCGGCTGCGCGTCGCCGGGATCGATCCGGCCCGGGAGCGGACCCGGCTCGCGCACCGCATCGGGGTGGTGTTCGGGCAGCGTACGACGCTGTGGTGGGACCTGCCGCTGATCGACTCCTACCGGCTGATGCACCGCATGTACCGCATCCCGGACGCCCGTTACCGGGAGAACCTCGACCGGTGTGTGGAACTGCTGCAACTGGAGGCGCTTCTGGACGTGCCGGTGCGGCAGTTGTCGCTGGGGCAGCGGATGCGCGGCGACATCGCGGCGGCGCTGCTGCACGACCCGGACGTGCTGTACCTGGACGAGCCGACGATCGGCCTGGACGTGGTCTCGAAGGCCAAGGTGCGGGGATTTCTGCGGGAGTTGAACGCCGAGCGGGGCACCACGGTGCTGCTGACCACGCACGACCTGCAGGACATCGAGCAGTTGTGCTCCCGCGTGATGGTCATCGACCACGGGCGGCTGATGTACGACGGCCCGCTCGCCGGGCTGCACGAGGCGGGCGAGAGCGAGCGGACGCTGGTGGTGGACCTGGAGCGGGAGCTGCCGCCGATCGAGGCGCCCGAACCGGCGCGCGTGGTGCGGGTGGAGGGGCCGCGGCAGTGGCTGGCGTTCCCCGCGTCGGCGTCGGCGGCGGGGCTGGTGGCGGGGATCGCGGCCCGGTATCCGCTGGTCGACCTGTCGGTGCGGGAGCCCGACATCGAGGCGGTCATCGCCAAGATCTACGCGGAACGCGCGAGCGCGTAGTGCCCGGCGCCGCGAACTCGTAGGCTGCTGTGCATGACCGACGACGCCCCGGAACTCCGCGCATCCGACGCCGACCGTGAACGAGTCGCCGAGGTCCTGCGGGACGCCCTTGCCGAAGGGCGCCTGGACATGTCCGAGTTCGAGGAACGGCTGGACGCCACGTACCGGGCCCGTACGTACGGTGAGCTGGCGCCGATCACCCGGGATCTGCCGGTCGGCGCGGCGCCCCGGGTGTCGATGACCAAGGAGCCGGAGGTGACCGGGGCTTGGGCGGACCGGATCACCGGTGGCGAGGGCTCGTCGTCGTGGGCGGTCGCCGTGATGTCCGGGTTCCAGCGCAAGGGGCGCTGGACGGTGCCGAAGCGGTTCAACTCCTTCGCCTTCTGGGGCGGCGGGGACATCGATCTGCGCGAGGCGCGCTTCGCGGACCGCGAGGTCGTGATCAACTGCGTGGCCATCATGGGCGGGATGAACGTGATCGTGCCGCCCGGTGTCGAGGTGGTGGTGCGCGGCATCGGCGTCATGGGCGGCTTCGACCAGCGCGAGGAGGGCGTCATCGGCGAGCCGGGCGCCCCGCGCGTGATCATCACGGGCTTCGCGTTCTGGGGCGGGGTCGGTGTGGTCCGCAAGCTGACGCGGGCGGAGAAGCTGCGGGTCAAGGAGGAGCGCCGGCAGGAGAAGCTGGACCGCAAGGCGGCGCTGAAGGAGCTGCACACCTCGTTCCGGGACGATGTGGAGGAGGCCCACCGCAGGATGCTGGACGGGCACCGGGACCTGATGCACGAACGCCGCGAGGAACGCCGCGAGGAGCGGGAGCGGCGCAGGCGGGGCGAGGACTGAGCGGAGGCCGGGACCGGCACGGTGGACGGCCGGTCCGGGCGCTGCGCCGCCTGCCTACGGCGTGCAGACCTTGGTCAGTTCGCCCGCCGCGTCGGTGAGGGGGCTGAGGTCCGGGGTGGTGTCGCCGTTGTCGACGGCCGTGCGGATGTTGTCGACGGCCGTGCCGAGGTCGTCGACGGCCTTGCCGACGTCGGTGTCGTCGGTCTGGTCGCCGATCTTGTCGAGGTTCTTGTCGATGGAGTCGAGGGACTCCTCGAGCTGCGTCGGGTCGTTGGACGCGGCTTCCACGGCCTGCTGGAGTTCGGTGACGCTGTCGGCGATGGCGTCGGCGGTCTGGACGCAGTCCAGTGCCTTGTCCACGGCGTCGCAGCCGGTGGTCAGGCCGGCCGTCAGCGCGACGGTCGCCAGGGCTGCGGCGGCTATGGCGGTGCGGCGACGGGTGCTGCGGCGGCGGGTCGCGGCCATGGGTCTCGGTCCTCCCCTAATGACCGGGCCGGGCGGCCCGTGTGTGTGGCGGCGCCGGGCGTACGGTGGTGAGGCCGTACGCCCGTACTGCTAGTGACGCGGTCACGGGCGGTGGAGTTGCGTGCCCGGGCCGGGTTCTCTTGGTGTGGTCTTTACTTTTCGAGGACCGTATCAAGCGCCTTGCGCTGCAGGGCCGCCAGTTCGGTGCAGCCTGCGGCGGCGAGGTCGAGCAGGGCGTTGAGCTCGTCGCGGGCGAACGGTTCGGCCTCGGCGGTGCCCTGGACCTCGACGAAGCGTCCGTCGCCGGTGCAGACGACGTTCATGTCGGTGTCGGCGCGCACGTCCTCCTCGTAGCGCAGGTCCAGCATCGGTGTGCCGCCGATGATGCCGACGGAGACGGCGGAGACGGTGCCGGTGAGGGGCTTGCGGCCGGGCTTGATCAGCTTCTTGCCCTGGGCCCAGGCGATGGCGTCGGCCAGCGCCACGTAGGCGCCCGTGATCGCCGCGGTGCGGGTGCCGCCGTCGGCCTGGAGGACGTCGCAGTCGAGGACGACGGTGTTCTCGCCGAGCGCCTTGTAGTCGATGACCGCGCGCAGGGAGCGGCCGATGAGGCGGCTGATCTCGTGGGTGCGGCCGCCGATCCTGCCCTTGACGGACTCGCGGTCGCCGCGGGTGTTGGTGGCGCGGGGCAGCATGGCGTACTCGGCGGTGACCCAGCCTTCGCCGCTTCCCTTGCGCCAGCGGGGGACGCCTTCGGTGACGGAGGCGGTGCACAGGACCTTGGTGTCGCCGAAGGAGACGAGGACGGAGCCTTCGGCGTGCTTGCTCCAGCCGCGTTCGATGGTGACGGGGCGGAGCTGCTGGGGGGTGCGGCCGTCGATTCGTGACATGCGTGTGAGCCTAGCCGTCCATGCGGAAGGGGCCCCTCCCGCGGTGGGTGAGGGGCCCCTCGGCGGTGAACCGGTGGTTCACATCATGTCTTCGATTTCCGCGGCGATCGGGTCGGCGTCGGTGCCGATGACGACCTGGATGGCGGTGCCCATCTTGACGACGCCGTGGGCGCCAGCGGCCTTCAGGGCGGTCTCGTCGACCAGTGCGGGGTCGTTGACCTCGGTGCGGAGGCGGGTGATGCAGCCCTCGATCTCGTCGATGTTGTCGATGCCGCCGAGCCCGGCGACGATCTTCTCAGCCTTGCTGGCCATGTTCCTTCTCCCTGATCCGAACCGCTTTGTCGCAGTAACCCACAGTTGGCCCATCTTCGCGAGCGGTCATGCGGTACGTACCGAATGATGGCGTCACGACAGCGGAACCGTCCGCCAACTGGTCTACACCACCGTGCGGACGGTCGCCAAACCGCCTCCCGCGCCAGGGGACCGGATGGAGACCGGATGAGTGCCGACAGTGCGGTCAGCCCCGCTCGTGCCCGCTGGAACAACCTCTTCCAGGGTCTGCAGAAGATGGGCCGGAGCCTCCAGCTGCCCATCGCGGTCCTGCCCGCCGCGGGCATCCTCAACCGGCTGGGCCAGCCCGACATGTTCGGGGACGACGGACTGGGCTGGACGAACGTCTCCAAGGTGATGGCGGGTGCGGGCGGGGCGCTGCTCGACAGTTCGCTGGGGCTGCCGCTGCTGTTCTGCGTGGGTGTGGCCATCGGGATGGCCAAGAAGGCCGACGGTTCGACGGCGCTGGCGGCGGTGGCGGGCTTCCTTGTCTACTTCAACGTGCTGCGGCAGTTCCCGGAGGACTGCCCGGAGGGTTCGAAGGCGGTGCCGAAGGTCGGGTGCCAACTGACCGACGGTTCGCAGACGGTGACGGCCTTCACCTATCAGAACCCGGGTGTCTTCGGCGGCATCGTGATGGGGCTGATGGCGGCCTACTTCTGGCGGCGGTTCCACCGGACCAGGCTGGTGGACTGGCTCGGCTTCTTCAACGGCCGCCGGCTGGTGCCGATCATCATGGCGTTCGTGGCGATCCTGTTCGCGGCGCTGTGCCTGTGGGTCTGGCCGCCGGTCGGGGACGCGCTGGAGAGCTTCAGCGACTGGCTGACGGGGCTGGGCGCCTGGGGTGCGGGCGTGTTCGGCCTGACGAACCGTGCGCTGCTGGTGATCGGGCTGCACCAGTTCCTGAACGTGCCGATCTGGTTCCAGTTCGGCAGCTACACCAAGCCGGACGGCACGGTGGTGCACGGCGACATCAACATGTTCCTGCAGGGCGACCCGGACGCGGGCCAGTTCACCTCGGGCTTCTTCCCGATCATGATGTTCGCGCTGCCGGCGGCGGCGCTGGCCATCACGCACTGCGCGAAGCCGCACCGCCGCAAGGAGGTCGGCGGCCTGATGCTGTCGGTGGCGCTGACGTCGTTCGTGACGGGGATCACCGAGCCGCTGGAGTACTCGTTCCTCTTCATCGCGCCGGCGCTGTACGCGGTGCACGCGGTGCTGACGGGTGCGTCGATGGCGGTGACGTGGGGGCTGGGCGTCAAGGACGGCTTCAGCTTCTCCGCGGGCCTGATCGACTACGTCATCAACTGGAACCTGGCGACCAAGCCGTGGCTGATCATTCCGATCGGCCTGTGCTTCGCGGCCGTGTACTACGCCGTGTTCCGGTTCGCGATCACGAAGTTCGACCTGAAGACGCCGGGACGGGAGCCGGAGGACGAGGTCGAGGACGTCACCAAGGTGTAGCCCTCACGTACCCTTTGAGGGTGGTCTCGCGAAGGCCCCCGGACGCCCGGTCCGGGGGCCTTCGGCACGCCGCCGACCGGCACGGCGCGTAGCGCCCCGGTCGCGGAATCACGGGTTCCTTACGCAGCCTTCATCGTGCTACAACAGGTCTACACCACTAGTGGTGTAGACCATCACCGATGGAGGACTTATGAGCACCGCCACCGACAAGGCGGCCCCCGCGAAGAAGCGGGGATCGGGCCTGTTCCAGGGCCTGCAGAAGGTCGGCCGCAGCCTCCAGCTCCCGATCGCCGTCCTGCCTGCGGCGGGCATCCTGCTCCGCCTCGGCCAGCCCGACGTGTTCGGCGCGGACGGCCTGGGCTGGGACAAGGTGGCCAAGGTGTTCGCCGGCGCCGGCGGCGCACTGCTGGACGCCTCGCTTGGCCTGCCCCTGCTGTTCTGCATAGGCGTGGCCATCGGCTTCGCCAAGAAGGCGGACGGCTCCACCGCGCTCGCCGCCGTGGTCGGCTTCCTCACCTACTACTCGGTGATCCACCAGTTCCCGATCGAGGACGGTGTGCCGGAGGGCGCCAAGTTCATCGGGACCGGCCTCAGCGGTGTGTGGCAGAACGGCTCCGAGGTCACCGCGGCCTCCTACCAGAACCCGGGCGTGCTGGGCGGCATCGTCCTCGGCCTGCTCTCGGCCGTGATCTGGCAGCGGTTCCACCGCACCAGGCTCGTCGACTGGCTGGGCTTCTTCAACGGCCGCCGCCTGGTCCCGATCATCATGGCGTTCGTGGGCACCGCCCTCGGTGTGCTGGTCGTGGTGGGCTGGCAGCCCATCGGCGACGTCATCACCGACCTCGGCGAGTGGATCACCGGCCTCGGTTCCCTCGGTGCCGGCCTGTTCGGCCTGATCAACCGCGCGCTGATCCCCATCGGCATGCACCAGTTCGTCAACACCGTCTCGTGGTTCCAGATCGGCGACTTCACCAACGCCGCGGGCGAGGTCGTCCACGGCGACCTGAACCGGTTCTTCGCCGGCGACCCGGACGCCGGCCAGTTCATGTCGGGCTTCTTCCCGATCATGATGTTCGGTCTGCCGGCCGCCGCGATCGCCATCGCGCACGCCGCCCGTCCCGAGCGCCGCAAGGCCGTGCTGGGCATGATGGTCTCGCTGGCACTGACCTCCTTCGTCACCGGTGTGACCGAGCCCATCGAGTTCGCGTTCATGTTCATCGCGCCGGTGCTGTACGCGATCCACGCCGTCCTGACCGCCCTGTCGCTGGCCATCACCTGGGCGTTCGGCGTCCACGCGGGATTCACGTTCTCCGCGGGCTTCATCGACTACGCGCTGAACTGGAACCTGGCCACCAAGCCATGGCTGATCATCCCGATCGGCCTGGTGTTCGCGGTGATCTACTACGTGGTCTTCCGCTTCGCGATCACCAAGTTCAACCTGCCGACCCCGGGCCGCGAGCCCGAGGAGGAGGTCGAGGACCTCACGAAGGCGTGAGTCCCCGTCGCACGGCATGACGAAGGCCCCGGAACCGTCGAGGTTCCGGGGCCTTCGCGCACGTACGGGTCAGATCTCGTACGACACTCCTGGCGCCGCCAGCTCCACCGGCCCGTCGTAGACCGCCTGCGCGTCGGTCAGGTTGACCCGGGGGTCGGTCCACGGGGGGATGTGGGTGAGGATCAGGCGGCGGGCGGCGGCGCGGGCGGCGGACTCGCCCGCCTCGCGGCCGTTGAGATGCAGGTCCGGGATGTTCTCCTTGCCGTGCGTGAAGGCCGCCTCGCACAGGAACAGGTCGGTGTCCCGGGCGAGTTCGTCCAGCGTGGCGGTGACACCGGTGTCGCCGGAGTACGTCAGCGACCTGCCGCCGTGCTCGACGCGGATGGCGTAGGCCTCCACGGGGTGGGCGACGCGCTCGGTGTGCACGGTGAACGGGCCGATCTCGAAGGTGCCCGGCTTGACCGTGTGGAAGTCGAAGACCTCGCTCATGGACGAGGCGGAGGGGGTGTCCGCGTAGGCGGTGGTGAGCCGGTGCTCGGTGCCCTCGGGCCCGAAGACCGGGAGGGGGGCGCAGCGGCCGCCCTCGTGGCGGTAGTAGCGGGCCACGAAGTAGCCGAGCATGTCGATGCAGTGGTCGGCGTGCAGATGGCTGAGGAAGATCGCGTCGAGGTCGTAGAGACCGCAGTGGCGCTGCAGCTCGCCCAGGGCTCCGTTGCCCATGTCGAGAAGCAGCCGGAAGCCGTCGGCCTCGACGAGGTAGCTCGAGCAGGCCGATTCCGCGGACGGGAACGACCCCGAGCAGCCGACGACGGTGAGCTTCATGAAGCAGAAACCTCCGCTGGCGGGTGTGGAGAGACGAGGGTCGTGCGGTTCGTCGAGCGTAAGGCGCAAAACCTTTGGTCGCTCCTCCGCCAGGGGCCGTTGTGGGCGAACTCACCTGTGGTGTCACCGGTTCGGCTGGAAGTGGGGCGCTCGGGGCCGCTGTGGGGGCGCGCGGAGGCGGCACGCGCCGGTAACGTCGTGGGTATGGACACGTCCTGGTGGCTCGCGCTCGCGGCGGTGGTACTGCTCGCGCTCGTCGCCGTGGTGGTCGACGGCTGGGGCCGCGGGGCGCGGCCGGGGGGCCGGCTGAGGCCGCCGGGGCGTCCGGCGGGGCCCGGCGGGCGGGCGGCCCGGCCGCGGCCGGCGGAGATCTGGTGGGCGAACGTGCCGTACGAGGACGCCCGGGGCGCGAAGGACCGGCCGTGCCTGGTGATCGCGGTGCGGCGGCGACGCGTGACGGTCGCGAAGATCACCAGCCGCTACCGGGACGAACGGGCCGGGGTGATCCCGCTGCCGCCGGGATCCGTCGGGGACGCGCGGGGGCGCACGAGCTTCCTGGAGACGGACGAGCTGCGCGAGGTACCGGTGCGGGACTTCCGGCGCCGGGTGGGTGTGGTGGACCCGGCCCTGTGGGACCAGGTCCGTCACCTGGCGACGTGATTCCTGGGGCTCAGGCCCAGAGCTGACCGTGGAGGGTCTCGATGGCCTCTTCGGTGGTGGCCGCGGTGTAGACGCCGGTGGAGAGGTACTTCCAGCCGCCGTCGGCCACGACGAAGACGATGTCCGCGCTCTCGCCCGCCTTGACCGCCTTCTTGCCGACGCCGATCGCGGCGTGCAGGGCGGCGCCGGTGGAGACGCCCGCGAAGATCCCCTCCTGCTGGAGCAGTTCCCGGGTGCGGGTGACCGCGTCGGCGGAGCCGACCGAGAAGCGGGTGGTGAGGACGGAGGCGTCGTACAGCTCGGGCACGAAGCCCTCGTCGAGGTTGCGCAGGCCGTAGACGAGGTCGTCGTAGCGCGGTTCGGCGGCCACGATCCTCACGTCCGGCTTGTGCTCGCGCAGGTAGCGGCCGACGCCCATCAGGGTGCCCGTGGTGCCGAGGCCGGCCACGAAGTGGGTGACCGACGGCAGGTCGGCGAGGATCTCCGGGCCGGTGGTCGCGTAGTGGGCGCCCGCGTTGTCCGGGTTGCCGTACTGGTAGAGCATCACCCAGTCCGGGTGCTCGGCGGAGAGTTCCTTCGCGACCCGTACGGCGGTGTTGGAGCCGCCCGCGGCCGGGGAGGAGATGATCTCCGCGCCCCACATGCCGAGCAGGTCGCGGCGCTCCTGCGAGGTGTTCTCGGGCATGACGCACACCATGCGGTAGCCCTTGAGCTTGGCGGCCATGGCGAGCGAGATGCCGGTGTTGCCGCTGGTCGGCTCGAGGATGGTGCAGCCCGGGGTGAGGCGGCCGTCCTTCTCCGCCTGCTCGATCATGTGCAGGGCCGGGCGGTCCTTGATCGAGCCGGTCGGGTTGCGGTCCTCCAGCTTGGCCCAGATGCGGACGTCGTCGGACGGCGACAGCCGCGGCAGGCGCACCAGGGGGGTGTTGCCCACCGCGGCCAGCGGGGAGTCGTAGCGCATCGCCGATCAGGCCATACCGCCGGCGACGGCCGGCAGGATCGTGATGCTGTCGCCGTCGGTCAGCTTGGTCTCGATGCCGTCGAGGAAGCGGACGTCCTCGTCGTTCAGATAGACGTTGACGAAGCGGCGCAGCTGCTCTCCGTCCACGATGCGGGCCTGGATGCCCGTGTGCCGGGTCTCGAGGTCGGCGAAGAGCTCGGCGAGGGTGTCCCCGGTGCCCTCCACCGCCTTCTGGCCGTCGGTGTACTGGCGGAGGATGGTCGGGATGCGGACCTCGATGGCCATGGCTCAGGGCTCCTGTCGGAAGGTGTCGTAGGTTCGAGGGGCGCGCGGCGGCACGCTGCGGCCCGCCGCGGCTCACGGCCGTACGGCGGCAGCGGATATCAACAGATGGCGCTGTTCAGCCTGCACAGGTCGACGTGCAGACGCGCCACGAGCAGCGTGCCCGGCGCCCTGTCGCTCACGTCGAGAAGAACCATGGGCTCATCGTATCGATTCCCGGTCCCGCTTCCGGAATGTGATCTCACCCTTCGGACGCATTTCATCCGTGCTGTGAGATCAGTACGCCTCGACCACCTTGACCTCCTCCTCCGTCACCTCGCCCTCCACGATGCGGAACGAGCGGAACTGGAAGTCTCCGGCGCCGTCGGTGTCCGCCGTGGAGACCAGGACGTAGTGGGCGCCGGGCTCGTTGGCGTAGGAGATGTCGGTGCGGGAGGGGTAGGCCTCGGTCGCCGTGTGGGAGTGGTAGATGATCACCGGCTCCTCGTCGCGGTCGTCCATCTCGCGGTAGAGCTTGAGCAGGTCCTGCGAGTCGAACTCGTAGAAGGTGGGCGAGCGGGCGGCGTTCAGCATCGGGATGAACCGCTCGGGGCGGCCCTCCCCCACGGGGCCGGCGACCACGCCGCACGCCTCGTCGGGGTGGTCCTCGCGCGCGTGGGCGACGATCTGGTCGTACAGGGCCTGGGTGATGGTCAGCATGTCGGCCAGCATAAGCAGACGGGCCGTTCCGTACCGATGAGCGGTACGGAACGGCCCACATGCCGGACATCCTGAGCGGCAGCCGCATCGGGGCGCCACGAGCACCCCTTGCGACGGGACGTCCGTCGTGCGCGCGAACGCGCTGGTCAGCCGACCTTCTCGAACTCGGGCTCGCCGTGGCGCTCGGCGATCTGCGGGTTGCGGTTCTTGAGCACGGCCCAGCCGATGCCCAGGGCGACGGCCCAGCCGGCCATGACGTACAGACAGACGCGGGAGTCGGCGTCGTACGCGATCAGGCCGGTGACGAACAGCAGGAAGGCGATGGCGATGTAGGAGCACACCGAGCCGCCCGGCGCCGGGAAGGAGGAGGAGGGCAGCCGGCCCGCGACGACCTGGCGGCGGTAGAGGACGTGGCTGATCAGGATCATCAGCCAGGTCCAGATGCCGGCCGCGGTGGCGACCGAGGTGACGTAGCCGAAGGCCTTCTCCGGGACGATGTAGTTCAGGACCACGCCGATGCCCATGAAGACGACCGAGACGCCGATGCCGATGGCCGGGGTCTTCGTCGACGACAGCCGGTTGAAGACCTTGGGGGCCTCGCCGTTGTCCGCGAGGGTGCGCAGCATGCGGCCCGTGGAGTACATGCCGGAGTTGCAGGACGACAGGGCGGCGGTGAGCACGACGAAGTTGACGATGCCGGCGCCGGCCGGGATGCCGATGACCGTGAAGGCCTTCACGAAGGGGCTGACGCCCTCGGCGAACTCGGTCCACTTGACCACGGCCAGGATGACGGTGAGGGCACCGACGTAGAACAGGGCGATGCGCCAGGGCAGGGTGTTGATCGCCTTGGGGAGGGTCTTCTCCGGGTTCTCCGACTCGCCGGCGGTGACGCCGACCAGCTCGACGGCGAGGTAGGCGAACATCACGCCCTGGAGGGTCATCAGGGAGGAGCCGATGCCCTTGGGGAAGAAGCCGTCGAAGGCCCACAGGTTGGAGACGGTGGCGGTGTCGCCGGCCTGGCTGAAGCCGAGGGTGAGCACGCCGAGGCCGATGACGATCATGCCGATGATGGCGGTGACCTTGACCATCGAGAACCAGAACTCGATCTCGCCGAACAGCTTCACCGAGATCAGGTTGGCCAGGAACAGCACGATCAGGAAGACCAGGGCCGAGACCCACTGCGGGATCTCCGGGAACCAGTAGTGGATGTAGATGGCGGCGGCGGTGAGCTCCGCCATGCCGGTGACCACCCACATCAGCCAGTACGTCCAGCCGGTGAAGTAACCGAAGAAGGGGCCGAGGAACTCGCGCGAGTACTCGGCGAAGGAGCCGGACACCGGGCGGTAGAGCAGGAGCTCGCCGAGCGCCCGCATGATGAAGAAGATGATCACGCCGGCGAGGGCGTACATGAGGATGATGCTGGGGCCGGCCTTGGCGATGTTGGCTCCGGCGCCCAGGAAGAGGCCGACGCCGATGGCGCCGCCGATCGCGATCATCTGGACCTGGCGGCTGCCGAGCCCTCGCTCGTACCCCTCCTCGGGGGCTTTCTCCGTGTCGACCTGCGCAGAGGTCATGTGTGGTGCGCCTTTCTCCATGCCGACCCGGGCCTTTCGTCGGCCGCGGATCGGGTCTCGATCCCCCCGGATGATGGAGCTGAGCGGGCCTCGCGCCCCGCTCGTGCCTGGCCGGCGGTCCGCCGGCTCGGTGGCGCACCCGGCCGAACATTCGGGTGGTGTTCGCCGGGCGGTCGTGAAGATTTACCACGGTCACAGCACTGATCACAGGAGTGCACTGTGACGTACCACACAGGCAGAAGCGGACAAAGAGCACATAGGGGTACAAAGAGGGGCGCCACTTTGACGGGATCGTTATCCGGATTTGAGGGTCCGCTGAGCGGACACCCAAACTGCGCCGGTCAGACCGTAAGGAGCGTCAGGGCATGAGGGTGGATACAAGCGTCTCCTGGAGCCCGCCCAGCCACAGGTACGCCATCACCATCGGCTTGCGCGGATCCTCGTCCGGGAGCCGGTAGAGCAGGTCGGTGTCCTCCTCGGCGACGATGTCCAGCCGGGAGCCGATCGCCAGGCGCAGGTCGTTGAGGGCGCCCAGCCACCGCCGGGACTCCTCCGTCGACAGCTTCAGCACCGCCCCGCCCTCGCCCGACGCCGCCGAGGCCAGGGCGTCCAGGGCGCGGATCACCGCGAGCGCGTTCTCGCGCTTGCCGGCCCGCAGGTCGTTCTCGGTGTAGCGGCGGAACTCGGCGGAGTACGCCCGCTGCTCCTCCGCCTCCCCCACCTCCGGGGCCTTCTGCGGATCGCCGTAGGCGTCCGGGAACAGGCGCCGGAGCACCGGGTCGGAGGGCGGCTCGCTCGGGCCCTCGGCGAAGAGCTCGGCGAGCGGGTCGCCCTGCGCGTCCTCGGCGGGGCCGGGGCCGATCAGCTCCAGGAGCTGCACGGCCAGCGACCGGATGATGGAGATCTCGACGTCGTCGAGGGCGACGGCCGCGCCGCCGCCGGGGAGCGGTTCGAAGTGTCCTGGCATGGAGGCGATTCAGCTACTTCCGTCCTGCGGGCGGGCGTGGGTCATTTCCGGTCCTGCTGGAGGGTGGCCCACAGGCCGTAGCCGTGCATGGCCTGCACGTCGCGTTCCATCTCCTCGCGGCTGCCGCTGGAGACGACCGCCCGGCCCTTGTGGTGGACGTCGAGCATGAGCTTGGTGGCCTTGTCCTTGGAGTAGCCGAAGTACGTCTGGAAGACGTACGTCACGTAGCTCATGAGGTTGACCGGGTCGTTGTGGACGATCGTGACCCACGGGACGTCGGGCTCGGGGACGGCGAAGGTCTCCTCCGCCGACTCGGTGCGTTCGATCTCTAGGGGCGCGGGTGACGTCACACCACCCATGCTGCCACCGGAGGGGGGCGGTCGCACAAACCGGCCCGCCCTCCAAGGGAAGCGGCCCATAAATCGTCAGACTGACGAAATGGGGGTACCATCCCTAGTCATGCTGCACACACCGGGGGACGCCCCCCGGGCCCCCGGCCGACACGGGGGCACCCGGAGAGTCACGACTAGGAGAGTTTGGTGGACGTAGCGGACCTTGGGCTGCCGGTGGACGTTCCCTCGACGGCGCTCTTCACGGACCAGTACGAGCTGACCATGCTCCGGGCGGCTCTCGAGGCGGGCACGGCCGGGCGGCGGAGCGTGTTCGAGGTCTTCACCAGGCGACTGCCCGACGGGCGCCGCTACGGCGTCGTGGCGGGCACCGGGCGCGTGCTCGACGCCGTGGAGAACTTCCGCTTCGACGCGGGCGTCCTGCGCTTCCTGCGCGAGAGGGGCATCGTCGACGAGGACACCCTGCAGTGGCTCGCCGACTACCGCTTCCGCGGTGACATCTGGGGCTACCCCGAGGGCGAGGTGTACTTCCCGGGCTCGCCGATCATGCGGGTCGAGGGGTCCTTCGGCGAGTGCGTGCTGCTGGAGACCGTGATCCTGTCGATCCTCAACCACGACTCGGCGATCGCGGCCGCCGCCTCCCGCATGGCCTCCGCCGCCGGGGACCGGCCGCTGATCGAGATGGGCGCACGCCGCACCCACGAGCTGGCCGCGGTG
Source organism: Streptomyces viridiviolaceus (assembly GCF_014650995.1). GTDB lineage: Bacteria > Actinomycetota > Actinomycetes > Streptomycetales > Streptomycetaceae > Streptomyces > Streptomyces viridiviolaceus. The sequence goes on along the minus strand of NZ_BMWA01000003.1, from coordinate 127,556 downwards.
GCCGCCGCCCGCGCCGCGTACGTCGGCGGCTTCGCGACCACCTCCGACCTGGCCGCCGGCTTCCGCTACAACATCCCCACCGTGGGCACCTCCGCCCACGCCTTCACCCTGCTGCACGACAGCGAGCGGGACGCCTTCCGCGCCCAGGTGCACTCCCTCGGCCGGGGCACCACGCTGCTCGTGGACACCTACGACGTCGCCGAGGCCGTCCGTACGGCCGTGGACATCGCCGGTCCCGAGCTGGGCGCCGTGCGCATCGACTCCGGCGACCTGCTGCTGGTCGCCCACCGGGTGCGGCAGCAGCTGGACGAGCTGGGCGCCACCGACACGAAGATCGTCGTGACCTCGGACCTGGACGAGTACGCCATCGCCTCCCTCGCGGCGGCGCCCGTGGACGCGTACGGCGTGGGGACCCAGCTGGTGACCGGGTCCGGTCACCCGACGGCCTCGATGGTCTACAAGCTGGTCGCCCGCGCCGAGTCCGCCGGCCCCGAGGCGCCGCTGGTGCCGGTCGCCAAGAAGTCCACCGGCGGCAAGACCTCGATCGGCGGCCGCAAGTGGGCCGCCCGCCGGCTGGACGAGTACGGCGTCGCCGAGGCCGAGGTGGTCGGCACCGGACCGGTGCCCCGCGACCTCGCCGACCGGCAGCTGCTGGTCGAGCTGGTCAAGGGCGGCGAGGTCGTCGCCCGCGAGCCGCTGGACGTCGCCCGCGACCGGCACTCCGCCGCCCGGGCCGGCCTGCCGCTGTCCGCCACGCAGCTCTCCCGAGGGGAACCTGTCATTCCGACGGAGTACGTGCACGGGGGGTCGGGTAGCTAGGGACTGTCCGGGGTTTCCCCGTGGAGGAAGGAGCGGCGTTCGGTGCGTGCTCTCGGTGTGCCGGGCGGCCTCCGTCGTGGCGGAGCCACGTCGGAGGCTGTCCGGTGCGGCGAGAGTGCGTGCCGGGCGTCGCGACGCCACGGGGAGACCCGAGACAGTCCCCGCAGCTGGTGCGACGCGACACGGCCCGCGGTGGGCCCTCCCGATCCGCCCCCGACGTCCATGGGCTCGGAGGTTCACCGCCCGGTCCCGTGCCCCTTGCTCCCCACCCTCTTCCCAGCCCCGTAGTCGACCCAGTCGAAGGACTCCGACCATGCGCCGCGCCTTGATCGTCGTAGACGTGCAGAACGACTTCTGCGAGGGGGGCAGCCTCGCGGTGGCCGGCGGTGCCGACGTGGCCGCCGCCATCACCGAGCTGATCGGCCAGGCGCCCGCCGGCTACCGCCACGTCGTGGCCACCCGCGACCACCACATCGCGCCCGGCGGCCACTTCGCCGACAACCCCGACTACGTCCACTCCTGGCCCGCGCACTGCGTCGCCGGAACCGAGGGCGTGGGCTTCCACCCGAACTTCGCGCCCGCCGTCGCCTCCGGCGCGATAGACGCCGTCTTCGACAAGGGGGCGTACGCGGCGGCCTACAGCGGCTTCGAGGGCACCGACGAGAACGGGACGAAGCTCGCCGACTGGCTGCGGGCCCGGGAGGTCGACGAGGTCGACGTCGTCGGCATCGCCACGGACCACTGTGTGCGGGCCACCGCCCTGGACGCCGCCAAGGAGGGCTTCCGCACGCACGTCCTGCTCGACCTGACCGCCGGGGTGGCCGCCCAGACCACCGAGCGGGCGCTGGAGGAGCTGCGGCAGGCGGGCGTGGAGCTGTCCGGCAAGCCGGTCGTCCAGTAGCCCTCCCCGCCGCCGCTCAGGTCTGCGCCGCCGGGCGCCCGAGCAGCGCCCGGATCGGGTGCCACAGCTCCTGCACGAGGTCCTGGCCCAGGACCCCGCCGGCCGGCGCCGTGCGCCATATCAGGCCGTCGGGATGGTGCAGGACGGCCGTGATCTCGTCCGGGGTCGGCGGGGCCGTGTTGCCCCGCAGGTAGACCGCTCGCAGCCCCAGATTGCGCAGCCTGGTCAGGGCACGCGCGCGGTTCCGGGCGTGGACGAGCACACGCACACTGCCGGGGCCGTCGGCGGCGGGGCTGGGCAGGTTCAGCGCCACGACCACCGTGCCGTTCGGCAGCTTGCAGAAACCTCCTGCGGCCATGCGGTCACACCCCCGTGTCAGCCGGTGTCAATAAGAGAGCCACAGGACGCACCTAAACACGGATCGGCGGCGACCCGCCAGAGGGTCACCGCCGATCATGCTCTGACCAGGTGAAACCGGGTTTACTTCACCGCGGGGCCGACCTCGAGCTCGATCGTGGAGCCGTCGCGGGCCTCCTTGTCGATCTCGATCTTGGTGTTGGTGTCAGTGACCTCGACGCCGCCGGTGGGGTTGGACTCGTCGTAGTAGTCGCTGGTGTGGTCGTTGAAGACCGACACGCCCCGTGAGGACGGGATACGGGTCGCCGCGTCCGCCTTGTGCAGCGTGATGCCGTCCGTCCGGTAGAGGCTGAACGGCGAGTCGTAGGCCTGGATGCGGTTGCGCATCAGCGTGCCGTCGGACCACTTCAGCGCGGTGGGGTGCGAGTCGACGGGCAGGACCAGACCGGTGCCCGGGTGCTGGCTGGTGTTGTTGTCCGCCTGGGAGGTGTCCCACTTCCAGATCAGCAGGCCGTTCTGGTACGGGTAGTGCTCCACCCAGTCCGGGCGGGACGCGAAGCCGAAGTTGTACGGGCCGGTCTTCAGCGTCTTGTCGTACGACACGTACTGCCGGTTCTCGGCGATGTAGTACTGCGCGTAGTCCTTGGTGAAGGAGGCGCCGACGCGGGAGAAGCCGGTGGCCGTCCAGGCGGCGTCCGCGGTCTCGGCGTCGTCGGAGAAGAGCGCCGCGCCGTCCGCCGTCACCGTGATCCCGTCGGCCGCGAAGCCCTTCTGGGCCACGCCGCCGTCCGTCTGGTAGCGGAAGCGCAGGTCGATCTTCCGGCCGGCGTAGGCGTCGAGCGGGTACGCGAGCTTGCCGTAGGACTCGACCGTGCCGGTCAGAGCCGGCTTGTCGCTGCCGTCGCGCGGGATCGGCTGCCCGTCGAACGTGCCGTCCAGGGCGGTCCAGTTGGCGCCGCCGTCGGTGGACACCTCGGCGTAGAGGTAGTCGTAGTTGGCCTCGATGTCGTACCAGCCGTCGAGCGTGAGGGCGGCCGACTGCTTGCCGGTGAGGTCGACGCTGCGGGTCAGCGTGTTCTTGAGGTTGTCACCGCTGCCGCTCCACCACTGGGTCTGCCCCTGGGCGGGAGTGACGATCTCGGTGGTGACCGCCTTCTCCGGGAGCTGGACGACCAGCCCCTGCTTGTGCTTGGTGTTGTACTCGGCGAGACCGAGCTTGTGCCAGGAGTTGACCCCGGCCTTGGCCGTGTCGTAGTTCAGCCAGCCGAGCTGGAGCTTGTCCCAGGCGTTCATGTCGCCCGGCAGGTCGCCGATCTCGTTGCGGCCGGTGCCGAGCCAGGAGCCGGAGGACATCAGCGTCCAGAAGCCGGTGGAGTTGTCGCCGCCGGCCGTGTCGTAGTGGTCCGGCAGGCCGAGGTCGTGGCCGTACTCGTGGGCGAAGACGCCGAGGCCGCCGTTCTCCGGCTGGATGGTGTAGTCGCCGACCCAGATGCCGGTGGAGCCGATCTGCGCGCCGCCCAGCTTGTTCTGCTCGGGGCCGGTGGCGCCGGCGTCGGTGCCGAAGGCGTACCAGCGGTGGGCCCAGATCGCGTCGGTGCCCTCGGCGCCGCCGCCCGCGGACTCGTCCTCGCCGGCGTGCACGATCTGGAAGTGGTCGATGTAGCCGTCGGGCTCGTTGAAGTCGCCGTCGCCGTCGAAGTCGTAGCGGTCCCACTCGTCGAACTTCGCGACGTCCGCCTGGATCTCGGCGTCGGTTCGGCCGGCCGCCTTCTGGTCGGCGACCCAGGCGTTCAGGCCGTCGCTGACGACGTTCCACACGCTCGGGCAGTTGGTGGAGCCGCAGGCGTTGTTGCCGTAACGGGCCTCGTTGTAGGGGACCTTGACCCAGTCGGAGACCTCGCCGTCGACGGAGTAGCGGCCCGAGGACTGCTTCTCGTAGTACTTCTTGACCGACTCGGTGTTCTCGCCGGTGCCGAAGTAGAGGTCCTCGTAGTGCTTCCGGTCGTAGTCCGCCTGCCAGGCGGTGGAGTTGTCCTTCGTGCGGTCCGGCTCGGCTATCCGGTTGTGCAGCGGGCCGGGGGTGCCGCCGTAGCGGCTGTCGATCCGGTCGCCGAACTCGACCAGGATGGTGAAGATCTTGTCGGTCTTCTCCCGGCCCAGTTCGACGTACTTGCTGTCGCCCTTCTTGCTCTTGAGCTGGACGACCTTCGAACCCTCGCGGTCCTTGACCGTGGCCTGGCCGGATATGACCTGGTTCAGCGCCTCTTGACGCTGCGCCTCCCGGGTCTTGCTGAGCGGCCCTTCGAGGTCGTGCGAGTCCATGCCCTTGGCCGGGTGGGGGTCGTGCCCCTCGGCGGCGGCCGGACGGGCCGGCGAGTCGGCCTGCGCCACGGTGGCGGCGGAGAGCGTGGCGGTGGCGGCGGCGAGCGCGACCGCCGTCGCCGCCGTCCTGAACGTCCAGGATCTGCTGGTCACTTGAGTTCCTCCCCCGCGTCCACGCGCGCGGAAGGAGGGGTCAAGGTCGTGCAAGGTCCGCGCACCCGTGATCAACGCGTGTAGTCAAGTGACGTCATTTGACTAGAGGTTCGGGAGAAAAGACAGACCTTGACTTGAACAGGTCAATGGCACTATGCGGAGCGGCAGTTCGCTTTGCGGACACTCGGCCCGACGGCCGCAGGCGCGTGAGACCGTCCACTTCGGGGACGGCATGACTCCGTGCGCCCCCCGTGCATCGGCACTGTTGGTTAGCTCACGCTTACTATTTGTTCCACCAGGGCACAGAGCCGATTAGAGTCGACTGGCAGAACGCCCGGAAGCCGGCGGAAAGCCAGGCCGACAGCCCGCCTCACCCCCAGATTGCCTTCCGAGGACACGATTGCCATGCCCCGTCCGACTGCCGCCCAGTTCGCCTACGGTTCGTGCACCGTGATCTTCTCGACACTCGCCATGCTGCTGCTGTCACGTACGAGTTCGGGGGCGGGGATCGCCGTCGTCGCCGTCGTGGCGCTCGCCCTCGGTCTGCTGGTCGCCATGACGGCCCCGCAGTCCCGCGCGCGCACGGTCGCGGCCGGCCGCCCCGCCACCGCCGAGGAGCCGGCGCCGACCCCGGTCTCCGCGGGCGCCGGCGAGCCGGTGCGCGGACGAGCGGCCTGACCGCTCGTCACGTCAACGCGTGCTGACCACCACCGTCTTGGCGGCCTTGTCGTGCAGGCCCTGCTTGTAGGGCTTGTCGAAGAAGCTCCAGCCGCCCGAGATCACCGTCCACACGCAGGCGCAGCAGAACGCGAACGGGATCCACAGCACCGCCGCGCGGATGAGCGAGGTCTGCACGGAGGGCGTGGCGCCGTTGTCCAGGTCGGCCACCCGCATGCCCAGCCACTTCTTGCCGAGGGTCTGCCCGGTCCTGGCCGTGAAGAAGGTGTCGTAGGCGATGTAGAGCACGGCGGCGATCACGGACTGCCCGAACGACTTGCCGACCTCGACCTGTTCGCCGTCCACGTCGTAGTACTGGACGTTGAAGGCCCAGCTGAGCAACCAGACCACGATGCCCACGAGGATCATGTCGATGATCCGCGCCAGGGTGCGTCGGCCGCTGTCGGCCAGCGGGGGCATGCCGGCCAGCGGGTCGGTGGGGTAGGAGCCGCCGCCGTACGGGTCACCGCCGTAGGGACCGCCGCCGTACGGGCCGCCACCGGGCGGGGGCTGTCCGCCGGGCGGGGGCTCTCCGCCGCCGTAGGGGGGCGGAGTGTCGTACGGCGAGCCCGCGCCGCCCGCGCCCGGGCCGGTTCCGGGCGGCGGGGGCTGCTTCCTGAACGGGTCGTCTTCCGGCGGCTGCTGACCGGAGCCGGGGGGCGGTTCGCTGCTCATGGCCCGAGTCGACCGCGAACCCCCCTACGACGCATCCGGCGAGCGGCCGTCCGGAGTACGGCATCGGCTCGCCCGTACGCGGAAAGGCGCCGGCTTGGGTCAGCCCGCCACGAACGTACGTGCGGCCTTGTCGTGCCAGCACTGGCGCCACGGCCGGTCGAACAGGCACCACAGGACGCCGACGACCCCGACGACGAGGAGTCCGGGGACGCTGTAGACCAGCCAGCGGCGCAGGGCCGCGCCGAAGCCCGGGGGCTCGTGGGCCTCGATGTCCCGCACCTCCAGGCCGAGCAGCCGCTTGCCGAGGGTGCGGCCCCACTTGGCGGTGGGCAGCGCCTCGTAGGCGACGCCGAAGAGCAGCAGGACGGCCAGGACGATACCGAGGCAGGTGGCCGTCGTGCCGTCGAGCAGCCAGACGGTGACGGTCTCGCCGGAGAGTTCGGCCGCGTCGATCTTGTCGTTGACGTGGTCGATCGCCTTGGTGCCGAGGGGCACGGCGGCGACCGAGGTGACGGCCGCGAGGACGACGGTGTCGATCAGCCGGGCGGCCAACCGCTTGCCGAGCCCCGCGGGGCGGGCGGCGGCCTGCCGTCTGGCGGCGGCCTGGAACGGGTCCTCGACCGGCGGTTTCCACGGCGCCACGGGCTGCTCGTCCCCGCCGGCCCCGGCGAGCCGGTGCACCTGCTGGGCCCACGAGGACTGGCCGCCGCCGGGGCCGCTGGTGAGCGGGGCGGAGGCGGCGGGCTGCGCAGCGGCGGCCTGGTGGGGGACGGTGGGGCCGACGGGGGCCTGCTGCTGCGGCTGCTGCGGGCCGGAGGGCGAGGCCGGTGCGGAGGGGGAGGTCGCGGGCGCGGTGGAGGCAGCGGGGGGCACGGGGGCCGCGGCGGCCGGGGGTGCCGCCTGCGCTCCGCTCCCCGCCTGCGCGGCGGTGGCCCGGGCGGCGGCGGCCTTTCCGGCGCCGAAACCGGGGCCGCCGGCGGCGGGCGAGGCGGACTTGCCGGGCTGAGCGGCGCGCGGGGAGACCGCGCGGAAGGTCATGGTGCCCTCGTCGGGGGCGGGCGCCGGCCGGGACGGGGCGGTCGGACGGCGGAACACGAAGGTGCCGCCGGCGTCGGCCTCCGCCGATCCGTCCGAACGGCCGTCGGCGGGCGGGGCGTCGGCGGACCCGGCGGCCTCGGGCCAGGTTCCGTCCGAACGGCCGCCGGCATCGGCGGGCCGTCCGACCGCGGTCCCCGGGGCAGCGGAACCCGCACCGGCGGAACCGCCGTCCGCGGCCTCGCCGCCGGACCCCGCGTGGGCGGCGCCACCACCGGCGTGAGCGGGCCCGGCGTCGGTGGCGCCACCGGGAGCACCCGCGGTGCCGGCACCCGGCGCGTGCGGGACCCTCGGGTCCGTGCCCTGGGGGGCCGGCCAGGAGACGCGGTGGTTGCGGTCGTCGGCGAAGCCGGACTGGCGGGAGCGGTCCGCACCCCAGGCCGAGGCGGGTTCCGGACGGCTGCCGTGCTGGGACGGGGCGGCGGGCGCGTCGACCGGGTCCTCGTCGAAGAAGTGCGGGCCGGTCTCCTCGACGGAGGGCTGCGCGGGGCGGACGCCCGGGGGCGGGGCGAGCGGCTCGCCGTCCTTGGGCGCCGGCCGGCTGGTGCCCGGTACCCAGGAGGCTCCGTTCCAGTACCGGACATATCCAGGAATGGACGGGTCCGGGTAATACCCTTCGCGGGGCCTGTCGTCACCGGGGGCCGGGGTTGGGGCGCTCATGTCCGTCGTCCCGTATCTGCTCGGGGGTCTTATGGGGGCCTCCACATCTATCAGACCCGCGCAACCCGCACCGCCAGTCCCGCCGTACCCGCCCCTTTCCGGGCATCCTCGTGCCCGGACCTTCACACCCGCGGGAGGTAGGGAGAAAAGTTCCGCGAACCCGCGTAACGCTTCCGGCTCCAGCCGCTCTCACTCGTGCGGGCCCGCTTCCGGCGGCCCGAGCGGATCCGTACGAGAGAGGACACACGCCATGCAGCACACCGTCGTGGAGCGCGAGCTGGAGCTGGAGCTCATCCTGTCGCCCGAGCGCAGCGTTCCCGTCCCGGCCCGGCTCGGCTACCTCACCGACGACCCCTACGCGGTCCACGTCACCTTCCACATCGACTCCGTCCACCCCGTGTACTGGACGTTCGCCCGTGATCTGCTGGTGGAGGGGGTGTTCCGGGCGTGCGGGCACGGCGACGTGCGGGTGTGGCCGTCGAAGGCGGACGGGCGCAGCGTCGTGCTGATGGCGCTGAGCAGCCCCGACGGGGACGCCCTGCTCCAGGCGCCGACGGCGCAGGTGTCGGCCTGGCTGGAGCGGACGCTGCGGGCGGTCCCGCCGGGGACCGAGGGCGGGCAGCTGGGCATCGACGACGGGCTGGCCGAGCTGCTCGCCCGGTGAGGCGCGGGGCGGGTCAGAACAGCTTGCCCGGGTTGAGGATGCCGAGCGGGTCGAAGACCTGCTTGACGGCCCGCTGCATCTCCAGGCCCACGGGGCCGATCTCCCGCGCCAGCCACTCCTTCTTCAGCACGCCCACGCCGTGCTCGCCCGTGATCGTGCCGCCCAGTTCCAGGCCGAGGCCCATGATCTCGTCGAAGGACTCGCGGGCGCGCCGGGACTCGTCGGGGTCCGAGGCGTCGAAGCAGACCGTCGGGTGGGTGTTGCCGTCGCCCGCGTGGGCGCAGACGCCGATGGTGAGGCGGTACTTCTCGGCGATGCGCTCGATGCCCTCCAGCATGTCGCCGAGCCGGGAGCGGGGCACGCACACGTCGTCGATCATCGTGGTGCCCTTGACGGCTTCGAGGGCGGTGAGCGACAGGCGCCGGGCCTGGAGGAGCAGTTCGGACTCGGCCGCGTCGTCGGCGGGGACGACCTGGGTGGCGCCGGCGGCCTCGCACAGCGCACCGACGGCGGCGAGGTCGGCGGCCGGGGCTGGAGTGTCGAAGGCGGCGAGCAGGAGGGCCTCGGTGGTCTCCGGCAGGCCCATGCGGGCCAGGTCGTTGACCGCCTTGACCGTCGTACGGTCCATCAGTTCGAGGAGGGACGGGACGTGTCCGCCCTCCATGATCCGGCACACGGCGTCGCAGGCGGCGGCCGCGGAGGCGAACTCGGCGGCCAGCACGAGCTGCTCGGGCGGCTTGGGCCGCAGGGCCAGGACGGCGCGCACGACGATGCCGAGGGAGCCCTCGGAGCCGACGAACAGGCGGGTGAGGTCGTACCCGGCGACGCCCTTCGCCGTGCGGCGGCCGGTGGACATCAGGCGGCCGTCGGCCAGGACGACGTCGAGGCCGAGGACGTACTCGGCGGTCACCCCGTACTTCACGCAGCACAGCCCGCCGGAGGCGGTGCCGATGTTGCCGCCGATGGTGCACATCTCCCAGCTGGAGGGGTCGGGAGGGTAGTACAGGCCGTGCTCGCCCACCGCGCGGGAGAGCGCGGCGTTGACGACGCCCGGTTCGACGACGGCGACGCGGTCGACCGGGTTGATCTCCAGGATGCGGTCCATCTTGGTCAGGGACAGCACGATGCAGCCGTCGGAGGCGTTGGCCGCGCCGGACAGGCCGGTGCGGGCGCCCTGCGGGACGACCGGGACGCGCAGCTCGGTGGCGGTGCGCATGACGTGCTGGACTTCTTCCACGGTGCGCGGCAGGACGACCACCGCGGGGGCGCCGGCCGGGCAGAAGCTCGCCATGTCGTTGGCGTAGGAGGCCGTGACGTCGGGGTCGGTGAGGACGGCTTCGGCGGGCAGGCCGCCGAGCAGTCGGTCGACGAGCAGCCGGTCGGCGGGGCCGCCTGCCGTCGCGGTGGCTTCGTCGTCTTCGTCGCGAGGCGCTTCGATACGGCTCATGATCACAGGCTCGCACCCGGGGCCATCGGTGTGAACCCCGCGGACGGCACCCTTCACCTACCCGGGTGTGGTCATCATACTGACGCACAGTTGGCGCCATGGAGAACCACAGGTCGAGCGCCCCGGAGCCCCCGCAGAAGCGACGCGCCCGTCGCAGGCGCCGGCTGGTGATCGCCTCGGTCACGGGTTGCGCCGTGCTCGGCGGGGTGCTGGTGCTGCTGCCGCGGGAGCGGGACGGGGCTGTCCCGCCCGCCCCCGCGCGCCCGCCCGCACCCGCTCCGGGGCCCAAGGCGCAGGCGCGCGGCACGGTCACCGCCGGGGTGCCGGCCGCGCTGCCCGACCTGGCGGCGCTGATCGGCGAGCGGGAGAGGCACCTGCGGGAGCATCCGCTGGACGCTCCGGCGTGGGCGGTGCTGGGGACGGCCTATGCGGAACGGGCACGGCGCACGGCCGATCCCGCGTACTACCCGAAGGCCGAGAAGGCGCTGAACACGTCGCTGAAGGTGGGGGACGAACCCAGCGCCGCCGCGCTGGAGGGGCTGGCGGCGCTGGCGGTCGCACGGCGGGACTTCCCCGCGGCACAGGAGTGGGCGGAGAACGCGCGTGAACTGGAGCCGAGGCGGTGGACGACGCACGCGGTGCTGCTCGACGCCTATTCCGGGCTCGGCGATCAGGAGGCCGTGACGCAGACGCTGGACGAGCTGACGAAGCTGCGTACCGGGCAGCCGGCGGTGCGGGCGCGGGCCGCGGCCGTCTACCGGGACCGGGGCTGGCGGGAGGACGCGGCGGCCCAGATCTCCGACGCGGTGGCGGGCGCCGAGGCCCCGGCGGAGCGGGCCGCCTATCTGGAGCAGGCCGGGCGGCTGGCGTTCGAGCGCGGGGACCGGGAGGGGGCGCTGCGGCACTTCCAGGAGGCGCTGCGCACCGATCCCGACCAGCGGGCCGCGCAGGCCGGGCTGGGGCGGGCGCTGGCGGCGCTGGGCCGGACGGGCCGGGCGGTGGAGGCGTACCGGACGGCGCTCGCCAAGGCGCCCCGGCCCGAGTACGCGCTGGAGCTGGGCGAGCTGTACGAGTCGATGGGCGAGGAGCGGCAGGCGCGGGAGCAGTACGGCCTGCTCCGGGAGCGGGTGCGCAGGGCGACGGCGGCCGGGGCGGACGAGGAGCTGGTGCTCGGCCGGTTCGAGGCGGACCACGGAGAAGCGCGGGCGGCGGTGCGGCGGCTGCGGGCCGAGTGGGAGCGGCAGCCGGGGATCGCGGTGGCCGACGCGCTGGGCTGGGCGCTGTACCGGGCCGGGGAGCCCGAGGAGGCGATGCGGTACGCGGAGATCGCCACCGACGCCAAGCACGGAGGCGGTGTGCGCAGCGCGGAGTACGTCTTCCACCGGGGCATGATCGAGCGGGAGCTGGGGCATCACGGGCGCGCGCGGCGGCACATCGGGGAGGCGCTGCGGATCAATCCGTACTTCTCGCCGCTGCAGGCGCCGGCCGCGCAGCGGGCGCTGGCGCAGCTGGGCGAGCCCTCGGTGGAGGGCCCGCCCGTGTGGTAGCCGGGCAGAACCTCAGAGGTTGCCGCGCTTGGCCTGCTCCCGCTCGATCGCCTCGAACAGGGCCTTGAAGTTGCCCTTGCCGAAGCCCATCGAGCCGTGCCGTTCGATGATCTCGAAGAAGACGGTCGGGCGGTCCTGGACCGGCTTGGTGAAGATCTGCAGCAGGTAGCCGTCCTCGTCGCGGTCGGCGAGGATCTTCAGTTCGCGCAGGGTCTCCACGGGCACGCGGGTGTCGCCGACCCACTCGCCGAGGGTGTCGTAGTAGGAGTCGGGCGTGTCCAGGAACTGGACGCCGGCCGCCTTCATCGTGCGGACGGTCTGCACGATGTCGTTCGTGTTCAGGGCGATGTGCTGGACGCCCGCGCCGCCGTAGAACTCCAGGTACTCGTCGATCTGGGACTTCTTCTTGGCGACGGCCGGCTCGTTGATCGGGAACTTGACCTTGAGCGTGCCGTCGGCGACGACCTTGGACATCAGCGCGCTGTACTCGGTGGCGATGTCGTCGCCCACGAACTCCTTCATGTTCGTGAAGCCCATGACCTTGTTGTAGAAGCCGACCCACTCGTTCATGCGGCCGAGTTCCACGTTGCCGACGCAGTGGTCGACGGCCTGGAAGGTGCGCTGGGCGGGGGGCTCGACCATCGGGGCGGCGGCGACGTAGCCGGGCAGGTAGGGGCCGTCGTAGCCGGTGCGCTCGACCAGGGTGTGGCGGGTCTCGCCGTAGGTGGCGATCGCGGCGAGGACGACCGTGCCGTGCTCGTCCTTGACCTCGTACGGCTCGGCGACGGAGGTCGCGCCGTGCTCGACGGCGTAGGCGTACGCGGCCCGCGCGTCGGGGACCTCGATGGCGAGGTCGATGACGCCGTCGCCGTGCTCGGCCACGTGCTGGGCGAGGAAGCGGCCCCAGTCGGTGGAGGGCTTGATCACCGAGGTGAGGACGAAGCGGGCGGAGCCGTTCTCCAGGACGTAGCTCGCGGTCTCGCGGCTGCCGTTCTCCGGTCCGGAGTAGGCGACCAGCCGCATGCCGAAGGCGGTGGAGTAGTAGTGCGCCGCCTGCTTGGCGTTGCCCACGGCGAAGACGACCGCGTCCATTCCCTTGACCGGGAAGGGGTCGGCCTGCCGGGCGGTGTCGGGAGCGTGGTGTGTGGTCTGCGTCATAGCCGCAGCGTCTCCCGCGCCTGCAAGGTGCGCAATAGTTTGCGTGTTCACTGGGCAATCTGCCCAGTGTGACGCCGGTGGGGGCGGGCGATCTGTACAGGATGACCAGCCGGGAGGGCGGGCATGGCGATCGATCATCTGGACGGGCGGATCATCGTGCTGCTGGCGCGGGAGCCGCGGATCGGGGTGCTGGAGATGTCCCGGCGGCTGGGGGTGGCGCGCGGCACCGTGCAGGCGCGTCTGGACCGGCTTCAGTCGAACGGCGTCATCCGCGGCTTCGGACCGCAGGTGGATCCGGCGGCGCTCGGCTACCCCGTCACGGCGTTCGCGACGCTGCAGATCCGGCAGGGTCAAGGAGCCGACGTACGGGCGCACTTGGCGACGGTCCCGGAGGTGCTGGAGCTGCACACCACCACCGGCACCGGGGACATGCTGTGCCGGCTGGTGGCTCGCTCGAATGCCGATCTTCAGCGGGTGATCGACCGGGTTGTCGGCTTTGATGGAATCGTCCGGGCCGCCACGGCGATCGTCATGGAGAACCCCGTTCCGCTGCGGATCATCCCGCTGGTGGAACAGGCGGCCGACAACCGCGACGGACGTGAGTGAGACCGGCCCCCGACCCGGAGGTGAGCGGCGGTGAACTTCTGGGAGTTCCTGAGCAGCCGTCACCAGCAGTTGCTCACGGACGCCTACCAGCACGCGAGCGCCGTGTTCCAGTGCATGGTCGTGGCGACCGCGCTCGGGGTGCTGATCGGCGTCGTCACCTACCGCAGCGAGTGGGCCGGCAACCTGGCGACCGTCACCACGTCCACCATCCTCACCATCCCGTCGCTGGCCATGATCGGCCTGCTCATCCCGATCGTCGGGCTGGGCGTGCCGCCGACGGTGACCGCCCTGACCCTGTACGGGCTGCTGCCCGTCGTACGCAACGCGATCGTCGGGCTGCGCGGCGTCGATCCGGCCCTGGTCGACGCGGCCAAGGGCATCGGCATGTCGCGCCCGGCCCGGCTGCTGAGGGTCGAACTGCCGCTCGCGTGGCCGCCGATCCTCACCGGCATCCGGGTCTCGACGCAGATGCTGATGGGCATCGCCGCCATCGCCGCCTACGCCTCCGGGCCGGGCCTCGGCAACGAGATCTTCCGCGGGATCGCCTCGCTGGGCAGCAAGAACGCCCTCAACCAGGTGCTGGCCGGCACGCTCGGGATCATCGTCCTGGCGCTGCTGTTCGACGCCGCGTACGTCCTGCTCGGACGGCTCACCATCCCCAGGGGGATCCGTGCCTGAGTCGACCTCCGCCGCCGCGACGGGGGCGACGATCGAGCTGGAGAACCTGACCAAGCGCTACCCCGGGAACCCGCAGCCGGCCGTCGACGGCGTCTCCATGGAGATCGGGGCGGGCGAGACGGTCGTCTTCGTCGGCCCCTCCGGCTGCGGGAAGTCCACCACACTGAAGATGATCAACCGGTTGATCGAGCCGACCGGCGGACGCATCCGCATCGGCGGCGAGGACGTCACCGACATCGACCCGGTGAGGCTGCGCCGCAAGGTCGGCTACGCCATCCAGTCCTCCGGCCTGTTCCCGCACATGACGGTCGCCCAGAACATCGGCCTGGTACCGAAGATGGTCGGCTGGCCGAAGCCGCGGATCCGGTCGCGGGTGGAGGAGATGCTCGACCTGGTGGGTCTCGACCCCGGGGAGTTCCGCGACCGCTATCCGCGCCAGCTCTCCGGCGGCCAGCAGCAGCGGGTGGGCGTGGCGCGGGCGCTGGCGGCCGATCCGCCGGTGCTGCTGATGGACGAGCCGTTCGGCGCGGTGGACCCGATCACCCGGGACCACCTCCAGGACGAGCTGATCCGGCTGCAGCACGAGCTGCACAAGACGATCGTCTTCGTCACCCACGACTTCGACGAGGCGATCAAGCTGGGCGACCGGATCGCCGTGCTGCGCGAACGCTCCCACATCGCGCAGTTCGACACCCCGGAGGCCATCCTCACCAACCCGGCGGACGACTTCGTCTCCGGCTTCGTCGGCGCCGGGGCGGCGCTGAAGCGGCTCAACCTCACCCGCGTGGGGGACGTGGAGATCACCGACTGGCCGACGGTCACCGTCGACGACCCGCTCCAGCACATCATCGACCGGCTGCGGGCCGCCGGCGGCAACGAGATCCTGCTGCTGGACAGGCGCGGACGGCCGTACAAGTGGCTCAGGCGCGGCGACCTGATGCGGGCCAAGGGGTCCCTCGCCCGCGCCGGGACGCTGGTGCACGACACCGTGACCCGGGACGGGACGCTGCGGGACGCGCTGGAGGCGGTGCTGACCGACAACGCGGGCCGGGTCGCCGTCACCGGCCGGCACGGACGGTACGAGGGCGTCGTCGACATGGAGACGCTGATGAACTCGGTGCACGAGCTGCTGGAGGCCGACCGGCTCGACGCTCTGGAGCACCGGCACGACCTGGAGGAGGCACGCGCCGACCGGACGCAGTCCGAGCAGGAGGGCTCCGGCGGCTTCGGAGAGGAGGGAACGAAGGCGTGAGCACCTCTTCCGGCCGGCGGCCAGAGGGCGAGCACGAGGTCAGGGGTCTCCCCTTCCGGGACGACGGCGAGGCAGAACCCGAGCCCGAGCCGCGCCCGCCGACGCCGGCCGCACCGAGACGGCGGATCACCTGGCAGAAGCTGACCGTCCTGCCCGCCCTGGTCGTGGCCCTGCTGCTGGCCACCTGGCTGTGGTTCCGGCAGGCCGACCTGGACGCGCTCAGCGAGAACGCCCTGTCGGGCGGCCAGGTCACCAAGGCGTTGTGGCAGCACGTCCAGCTGACGGTGATCTCCACGTTCTTCGTGCTGATCATCGCCATCCCGCTGGGCATCCTGCTCACCCGCAGGGCGTTCCGTAAGGCCACCCCGGTGGCGATGGCCTTCGCCAACATGGGCCAGGCGACCCCGGCGATCGGCCTGCTGGCGCTGCTGGTGATCTGGCTGGGCATCGGCCGCAGGTCCGCCCTGATCGGCATCATCGTCTACGCCATCCTGCCGGTGCTCTCCAACACCATCGCCGGCCTGAGGGCGAACGACCCGTCGCTGCTGGAGGCGGCCCGCGGCATCGGCATGTCCCCGCTCGGCGTGCTCACCCGCGTGGAACTGCCCCTGGCCGTCCCCCTCATCCTGGCCGGCGTGCGCACGGCCCTCGTCCTGAACGTCGGTACGGCGACCCTGGCGACCTTCGGCGGAGGCGGCGGCCTGGGCGTGCTGATCACCACCGGCATCACCAGCCAGCGGATGCCGGTGCTGCTGCTCGGCTCCATCCTCACCGTCGCCCTCGCCCTGCTGGTGGACTGGCTGGCCTCGCTCGCCGAGGTGCTGCTGCGTCCGCGGGGCCTGGAGGTGGGCACGTGAGCCGGCGCACCTGCCTGCTCCTGGCGGCGGCACTGATCGCGGCCTCCGGCTGCGGCCTGACCAGCGGCTCCCCGATGGCCGACGATGTGGCACCGGGCACGATCGGCCGGGGCGAGCCGCTCGCGGGCGCCGATCTCACGGTCGTCTCCAAGGAGTTCACCGAGCAGCTGATCCTCGGCGCGATCATGGGCATCGCCTTCGAGGCGGCCGGCGCCGAGGTCCTCGACCGCACCGGCATCCAGGGCTCCGTCGGCACCCGGGCGGCCATCGAGAACGGCGACGCCGACGCCACGTACGAGTACACCGGCACCGCCTGGATCACCTACCAGGGCAACAGCAGGCCCATCCCCGACCCGCAGCGGCAGTGGCAGGCGGTGCGGGACGCGGACCTGAAGAAGGGCATCTCCTGGCTGCCGCCGTCGACGCTGAACAACACCTACGCCCTGGCCATGAACCAGGCGAACTTCAACAAGTACGGCACGAAGACCCTGTCCGAGGTCGCCCGGCTGGCCAAGACCGACCCGGGCGCGGTGACGCTCTGCGTCGAGGGCGAGTTCGCCAACCGGGCGGACGGACTGCCGGGCATGGAGAAGGCGTACGGCATGGACCTGCCGGCCCGGAACATCACGCAGATGGACACCGGGATCATCTACACCCAGACGGCGAAGGGCGCCTGCACCTACGGCGAGGTGTTCACCACCGACGGGCGGATCAAGTCGATGAACCTGGTGGTGATGGAGGACGACAGGAAGTTCTTCCCGAACTACAACGCGGCGCCCATGATCAGGACCGCCACCCTGAAGAAGTGGCCCGCGATCGCCTCCGTCCTCGCTCCCGTCACCAAGGCGCTGAACAACACCGTGGCACAGGACCTGAACGCGCGGGTCGACGTCGACGGGGAGGATCCGCACCAGGTGGCGCTGGACTGGATGACGGAGAAGGGGTTCGTGACGGAGGGCTGAGGCCGCCGGGGCCCCGGCGTCAGCAGCTGGGGACCTCGCCCTTGCCGCTCGCCAGCGCCCGGAGCGCGTCGACCGCCCCGTCCAAAGTGGTGACCGGGACGAGCCGGAGCCCCTTCGGCAGTTCCGCCTGCGCCTGCGAGCACTCCGCCTCCGGCACGAGGAAGACGCTCGCCCCGTCCCGTCGGGCGGCCTGCGTCTTCAGCGGCACGCCCCCGACCGCGCCGACCTTGCCGCCGGTGGAGATGGTGCCCGTGCCGGCGACGACCCGGCCGCCGGTGAGGTCGCCGCCGCTGCCGTCGCCCTGGAGCTTGTCGATGATGCCGAGGGAGAACAGCAGCCCGGCGCTCGGCCCGCCGACGTCGGCGAGGCGCAGCTTCACGTCGACGTCCGCCTCGTCGAGTCGCAGATGGTCCAGCGCGGCCGTGGTCGCCGCGTCCTGCGACTCCTTCATCTGCTCCTCGTTGTACCGCTCGATCTCCTGGACGTCGTCGCCGCGCGGGTAGACCGCGTCGCGCGGCATGACCGCCCGGTCGGTGTCGAACCAGCCGTCGAGCACGTCGCCGAGCGAGACGTGCGCCTCGGGGCCGGTCGCCACGATCGTCGTCATACGCAGTTGCCCCTCGGTCTCGCGGGTCGGCGCGCCCGAGATCGTGATCACCGGGGTGCCCCGGTACTCCCCGAGCACGTTCGCCGTACCGCCGGGCTGCGCCACGGAGAACGGCAGCGGCGCGAACACCGCGGTGGCGAGCAGGGCCACGACGGGGAGGGCGCAGACGGCCAGGGACTGGGGACGTGTGAGACGAGAGAGCAGCACGGGGTCAATCTAACGTGGCCGCCGGCCGCGGGCGGCGCCCAGCACCGGCGCCGTGCGCGCGGGCGGCCGGCGTCACCGCAACGCCTCCGCCACCTCCCGGGCCGCGTCGACCACCCGCGCCCCCACCCGCTCCGGCACCACGTCGGCCAGCATCACCACGCCCACGCTGCCCTCGACGCCCGTCACCCCGAGCAGCGGAGCGGCCGCCCCGCTGGCCCCGGCCTCCAGCTCGCTGTGGGTGAGGGTGTAGCCCGGGTCGGCGGAGGGCTGCTGCCGGGCGGAGAGGATGGCCTTGCCCGCGGCCCCCCGGTCCAGCGGATGCCGGAACCCGGCCCGGTAGGCCACGTGGTAGTCGGTCCACGTCGGCTCGACCACGGCCACGGCCAGTGCCTCGGCGCCGTCCACCAGGGTCAGGTGGGCCGTCGCCCCTATGTCCTCGGCCAGCGATCGCAGGGCCGGCATCGCCGCCTCGCGGACCAGCGGATGCACCTGGCGGCCCAGGCCCAGCACACCGAGTCCGACGCGGGCGCGTCCGCCCAGGTCACGGCGTACGAGTGCGTGCTGCTCCAGGGTCGCCAGCAACCGGTACACGACGGTCCGGTTCACGCCCAGTTTGTGGGAAAGCTCGGTGACGGTCAGCCCGTGGTCCGTATCGGCCAGCAGCTTGAGGACGCGCAGTCCCCGGTCGAGCGTCTGGGAGGTCTCCGCGGTCACGACGCCCACTCCTTAGTGGTGAGGTCGGCGGCCCCCTCGCGGCGGATGCGTCACCGAGTCCCGTCAGTGACGCGCTTCAGAGGCCGCCGATCGGCTGACGGCCCGGCCTTGTGCCCGGGCCCAGTCGCTTCACGGCTGCGCTCCGCGGCGGCGCTGCCACGGGGCGTGTGCGTAGCGGGACAGTAGCGAGCCGGTTCGCTCAGCGGAAGGCTCCGTCCAGAATCCGGTCAATGGCCGGTATGAACTACCTGTGTTTGTCCCGATACGTAAGGCACACGCACAGCCCCCTCCTGGCTGCGCGTCACTTCATGCGCGTCGCCCACTCCTGCACCTTGGCGATGCGCTGGCGCAGCTGCCCGGCGGTGGCCTCGGCGCTGGGCGGGCCGCCGCACACGCGGCGCAGCTCGGTGTGGATGACGCCGTGCGGCTTGCCGCTCTGGTGGACGTAGGCGCCGACCATGGTGTTGAGCTGCCGGCGCAGCTCCATCAGCTCCTTGTGCGAGACGACCGGGCGCCGCTCGGCGGGCAGTTCGAGCAGGTCGGCCTGCTCGTCGGGCTTCTTGCGGCTGTGCGCGATCTGCCGGGCCTGCCGCTTCTGCAGCAGGAGCTGCACCTGATCGGGTTCCAGCAGCCCCGGAATGCCGAGGTAGTCCTGCTCCTCCTCGCTGCCCGGGTGGGCCTGCATGCCGAACTCGGCGCCGTTGTACATGACCCGGTCGAAGACGGCGTCGGACTCCAGCGCCTCGAAGGGCAGCATGTCCTGCTCGCCGGTGTCCTCGTCCTGCTCCCGGTTCGCCTCCTCCATCTCCTTCTCGGACTCGGCGTACGGATCCTCCTCGCCCTCCTTCTTGGGCTTGTCGAGGACGTGGTCGCGCTCGCGCTCCATCTCGTGGGCGAAGGTGAGCAGGTCGGGCACGGTCGGCAGGAAGACGGAGGCGGTCTCGCCGCGCCGCCGGGACCGTACGAAGCGCCCGACGGCCTGGGCGAAGAACAGCGGCGTGGAGATGGTCGTGGCATACACCCCGACCGCGAGGCGGGGCACGTCGACGCCCTCGGACACCATGCGGACGGCGACCATCCAGCGGTCGTCGCCGGCGCTGAAGTCGTCGATCCGCTTCGACGCGCCGGTGTCGTCGGAGAGGACGACGGTGGCCTTGCTGCCGGTGATCTCACGGATCAGCTTGGCATAGGCGCGGGCCGAGTCCTGGTCGGAGGCGATGACCAGGGCACCGGCGTCCGGGATGGCCTTGCGGACCTCGGTGAGCCGCTGGTCGGCGGCGCGCAGCACCGAGGGCATCCACTCGCCGCGCGGGTCGAGGGCGGTGCGCCACGCCTGGCTGATCGCGTCCTTCGTCATCGGCTCGCCGAGCCGGGCCGCGATCTCGTCGCCGGCCTTGGTGCGCCAGCGCATGTTGCCGCTGTAGGAGAGGAAGATGACCGGCCGGACGACGTTGTCGGCGAGCGCGGAGCCGTACCCGTACGTGTAGTCGGCGGCGGAGCGCCGGATGCCGTCGTTGCCCTCCTCGTACGTGACGAAGGGGATGGGATTGGTGTCGGAGCGGAACGGCGTACCGGTCAGCGCCAGCCGTCGCGTCGCCGGCTCGAACGCCTCGAGGCACGCCTCGCCCCAGGACTTGCTGTCGCCGGCGTGGTGGATCTCGTCGAGGATGACGAGGGTCTTGCGCTGCTCGACGCGGTTGCGGTGCAGCATGGGGCGCACGCCGACGCCCGCGTAGGTGACGGCGACACCGTGGTACTCGCGGCTCAGCGGGCCCGCGCTGTACTCCGGGTCCAGCTTGATGCCTATCCGGGCCGCCGCCTCCGCCCACTGCTTCTTCAGGTGCTCGGTCGGGGCCACCACGGTGACCTGCTGCACGACGTGGTGGTGCAGCAGCCAGGAGGCGAGCGTCAGGGCGAAGGTCGTCTTTCCGGCGCCGGGGGTGGCGACCGCCAGGAAGTCCCGGGGCTGCTCCTGGATGTACTTCTCCATCGCGCCCTGCTGCCAGGCCCGCAGCTTGCTGGCGGTACCCCACGGGGCGCGGCCGGGGAAGGCCGGGGACAGGTGGTGCGAGGTGCTGGAGCTGGCGGTGGTAGTCACGGTCTCCGAAGGGGGTAGAACGGCTCGGCCACGTATGACAACCGGGCCACCCTACCGGCGGCCCGACGCGACCGGCGCCGGGACCGGGCCGCGTCACGCCCGGGTGGGACCGACGTCACAACCGCCGCGGCGGCCCCGCGGCCATCAGTGCGGCCTCCCGGCTCACCGCTCCCGCAGCCGCGTCGTGACCCAGGCGCCCGCCAGCGCCACCCCCGCCATCGGCAGGAACACCGCCGCGAAGGCCGCCGGGTGGGAACCGGTCGCCTCGGTGGCCGCGTGGCTCACCGTGCCGCCGCCGAGCGCGGCGAAGGCGGCTCCCCCGGCCGCCAGCAGCAGGACGTTGGACAGGCCGTCGGAGATCTGGAGCGCGGCGGAGTTGGTGCCGGCCTCCTCCGGGGCGGAGAGGCGGAGCAGCAGCACGCTGGTGGAGGAGATCACCAGGCCCATCCCGAAGCAGCCGAAGCCCCAGGCGACGGCCACCGTCCAGGCGGGCACGGCCTCGATCAGCACGCTCGGCGCGGCGGCGATGGCCGCCGCCACCAGGATCATCCCGAGGGTCATCAGGCGGTCCCGGTACGGCTCCGTGCGCGGCCGGGACTGCACCCACGAACCCAGCGCCCAGGTCGCCCCGCCCGCCGCCAGCGAGAACCCGGCGAGCGTGGGGCTCAGCCCCCGCTGGGTGACCAGCATCAGCGGGACGAAGGACTCGGCGGCGATGAAGGACCCCGCCGCGACACCGCGCAGCAGCACGACGGAGGGCAGGCCGCGCGCCGCCCGGTAGGTGCCGCGCGGAAGCAGGCCGAGGACGGCCGGGACGAGCAGCGCCAGGCCCGCCGCGCCGGGCAGCAGGGACATCCAGCGCAGGTCCTGCGCGGCGTACTGGAGCAGTCCGGCGCCCAGGGAGATGGCGAGGGCGAGACGGATGCGGCGCCGGTCGAAGGAGGCCGGCTCCTCCTGGGCGTCCGTCCCCTGCACCGGGCCGGCGGCGCGGCTGCGTATCTGCGGCAGCGCGAGCGCGAGCGGCAGGGCGACCAGCACCGGGATGCCGAGGAAGACCCAGCGCCAGCCGAGGTGCTCGGTCACCGCGCCGGAGGCCAGCGGGCCGACGACCGAGGGGACGATCCAGCCGGCCGCGAACGCCGCCATGATCGCCGGGCGCAGCCGCTCGGGGTAGGCCCGGCCGACGACGACGTACAGCGCGACGATCACCAGCCCGCCGCCGAGTCCCTGCACCGCCCGCCCGAGGATGAACAGCCACATCGCCCCGGCCGTCCCGGACAGCACCAGCCCGGCCGCGAAGGCGGCGATCCCCGAGGTCAGCGGCGCCAGCGGACCCCGCCGGTCGGACCACTGGCCGGAGAGCACCATCCCGAACAGGCTCGTCGTGAAGTACCCCGAGAACGCGAACGCGTACAGCGACACCCCGTCCAGCTCCCGCGCCGCGACCGGCATCGCCGTCCCCACCGCCGTCGCCTCGAAGGCGATCAGCACGACGACGGAGACGATGCCGACGCTCAGCGCCCGGTAGGTGCGGCTCAGCACGGTCTCGGCGGGCGCGACCGTCCCGTCGGGGCCGGCGGTCGGGCGGGGGTCGGCGGTGTCGGCGACGTCGGTGTCGCGCGGTTCAGGGGCGGTCATGGTCGCCAGGGTAAGGGCCACTGACCTGTTTGGCCCCTGTCCGGAGGCGGTGCGGGACCGGGACCTTGGTCGTACGACCGCCGCCGCGGTCCCTCCGGTTCATGAACGGCGTGTGGCAGTCCCGTTGCAGCAGCCCCGCATTCCTTGATCCCGTCCCCCGGCCCGCCCTACGGTCGAGCCAGGAAGTCCGGAACACGGCCGTGTGCCCGAGTGGTTGAGGGGCTCGCCTGCAAAGCGAGTTACGTGGGTTCGAATCCCGCCACGGCCTCCAGAGAACTGAACACGCACAGCATCGGGGCGGAATCCTCCACATGCGCAGGAAGGCGACGAGGAGGACGATGTCAGTGGGGTTGCCTATGAGGTACAGGAGGCCCCATGAATCAGGTGAAGCGACGACTGGCCGCCCTCGGCGCGGTGATCGCTCTGGCTGGTGTCGGTCGTGCGGCAGCAGCGCCGCAGGCCGGCGCGGCCCCACTGCCTCCTCCTCCACCTCCCCCTGACCCCGTCGGTGTCAGGGTCGTCCCCATGACCGGCGTGGAAATCACGTGGCCGCACTCCGACGCGTACCTTCTTCACAACTACGGGGTCAGCGACGGCGTCACCGAAGAGTTCGTTCCCGCTTCCAGCAACACGTTCGTGTGGGAAGACATCTCGCCGGGTGAGCGGAAATGCTTCCGGGTGTCGATCGACACCGAGGTCCAGAACGGCTCCAGCGACTGGTCCGAACCCGCGTGCATCACGATGCCGAACTGATGTTCGGCGTCCCCTCTAGGCGTACAGCCCGCCGCCCGCGTAGTCCTCGAACATCCCCGGCCAGTAGCGCCAGCCGTCGTCCGTCGGGGTCGTGCGGGACGGGTCGCAGGCGATCGGGTCCACGGCGGCCAGGGTGCGGATCATGGTGTCGGCCAGCTGCTCGTACGCGTCGGACAGCTCGTGCTCCGCGTCGAGGGACTTCTCCCGGTGGATCAGCCAGAGCGTGAACGCCAGCGTGGACAGGTCGGCGTTGAGCGGACGCAGGGCGGTATCGGCCTCGCTCCAGCACAGGACCGCGCCCGTGCCGCCGTCGACGACCAGGCTGGTGTCCTCCATGAGGTACCCGAGGCGGATCAGGCGGTCCCTCTCGGCCGGGAGGTGCCTGGACCGGGCGTCGTCCGCCCAGTGCTCCGCCAGGGTCGGCAGCGGCACGTCCGTGTCGAGGGTGAACCACCAGCCGTCCTCCGGCAGCCCCACCTCCCGCAGGAAGCGGCGGGTCGGCTCGTGCGTGAGCGCGGCCGGGAAGTCGACGTCCTCGAAGCGCACGATCTCCCCGGCGCCGAACTCCTCGTCGAGGAGGCGGGCGGGAAGGTCCAGGGTCAGGCCGGAGCGGCTGCCGGGGCCCGCCACCAGGGCCAGCGGGCGGATCAGGGCCGACATCCGCCACAGCGGCGCCATCTCACCGCCCGCCACGCCCTCTTCGAAGACCGCGAGCAGCTGACGCGACGCCTCCGCCGCCGCCCGCGGCCCGCGCCGGCCGGCGTAGGAGGCGAACCGGCCGCGCAGCCCCGCCAGTTCGTCCACCGCGGTCGCGAAGCGCACCAGCGCGTCCAGCGAGGGGGCGAGCGGGTCGCGGTCCATGAGCTCGGGCCGGTCCTCGAAGACGCACGTCGTCGAGACCTCGCCCGTCGCGCCGTCCAGCAGCACCGGCTCCGTCACCGCGCCGTCGTGGGCCAGCAGCTCCCCGATGACCAGCTGGTCGCGCAGGTGGCCGGCCAGCCGGCCGTCGGAGTCCCCGGTGGCGTCCGCCAGCCGGCGCAGGCCGTCCCGGCGCAGTGACGCGCAGGTCAGCAGGCCGGCCGTCGCGGGCAGTCCGGGGCCCGTCAGCCGGCGACGCGACGACGCGTGCGTGACGTACGGGCCCAGTTCCTCCTCGGTCAGCGTGATCACCGCGGTGTCCGCGGTGCCGGTCGCGCTCATGGTTCCCCCGTGCATGAAGTTCCGTCCCCCTGGGCAGGATCCGGCGGTCGTGCCGGTCCCGGGGCGAGGTGTCGTCCGCCCGTGGCCCCGCCGTCGTCCGCAGCCGTCCCACTGCCCACCACACTACGGCCCGCCACTGACAACGCCCCGTCCTCAAGGACGTCGGCGCACCCTCGCGCGTTGCGCCTCCGCGAGGATCGCCTCCACCGTCTGCGCCACCGTCAGTTCCGAGGTGTCCAGCCACAGGCCGAGGCGCGGCGTCGACTCGCGCAGGGCGCGGTCCAGCGCTCCGACCGTCCAGCCGGCCCCGTAGCCGGTCTTGGCGCGCCGCGCCTCGCGTGCGGCCACCGCCTCGGGGGCCGGGGCCAGGACGACCACGTGCAGCGGGCGCGTGCGGACCAGCCGTACGTACGCGGCCAGGTCCGGGCCGAGCACCACGTCCTGCACCACGGCCGTGAACCCGGCCTCCGCGTACGCGTCCGCCGTCGACGCCGACAGCCGGTACCGCAGCCGCAGTTGCGCCTCGCTCTCGCCGCCGGCGCCGGGGACGTACTCCTGGCGCCCGGACACGATCATCCGCCGGAACACGTCGCCGCGGACGTGCGCGGCCCTCGGCAGCCGCTCGGCCAGGGCCTGTGCGACCGTCGACTTCCCGGCCGCCATCACTCCGGTGACCAGGACGACGCCCTCCATCAGCGGCTCACTGGCCGGTGACCACCGCGGCCTGCGGGCGGATCGGAAGGCGGTTCACGGCGCGTCCCGTCGCGGCGCGTACGGCGGAGGCGACGGCCGCCGGGGAGGCCACCACCGGCACCGCGCTGACCGCCTTCGCGCCGAAGGGGGCGACCACGTCGCGTTCCTCGACCAGTTTGACGATCCGGATGTCCGGCGCGTCGAGGGCCGTCGGCAGGGCGTAGCCGGTCAGGTCCGGGTGGCGGACCAGGCCGCGCGGGGTGCGGAGGTTCTCGGTGAGCGCGATACCCACGCCCTGGGTGACGCCCGCCTCGATCCGGGCGGCCAGCTGGGCGGGGTTCAGCACCCGGCCCACGTCCTGGGCGACGGCCAGTTCCACGACCCGTACGGAACCGATCTCGATGTCGACGTCCACCACCGCGCGGATCGCGCAGAAGGACATGCCGACGAAGGCGTCGCCCTGGCCGGAGGCGTCGAGCGGTTCGGTCGGGTGCGGGCGGCACTGGGCGGTGGCCCACAGCTCCTTGCCGTCCATCGCCTCGGTGACCGTGGTCGACAGCACCCCGTCGTAGGAGGTGATCTTGCCGTCGGTGATCTGGAGGAGCTCCGTGGACATGCCGAACTTGTGCGCCAGGGGCTGCAGGAGCTGGGTGCGGACCATCTTGGCCGCGCGTTCCACCGCTCCGCCCGACACCCAGGTGTGGCGGCCGCGGCAGCCCGCGCCCGCCGGGGGCTGGTCGGTGTCGACCGGCGCCACGTGCACCTCGTCGATGCCGAGCGTCTCCTGCACGATCTGCCGCGCGAGCGTGGTGAAGCCCTGGCCGGTCTCGACGGCCGCGCACAGCACCGTCGCCACGCCGTCCTGGACCTTCACGGTGGCCGTGGACACCTCGTCCGCGCCCTCCGCGCCGAGCATGTGCACCATGCCCAGGCCGTAGCCCACGCCCCGGCGCACCGCGCCCGGTTCGCCCGCGCCCTCGGGGCCGCCGGGCAGCAGCCACTCGTCCTCGGGCGTGTCCTTGGGCAGCGCGGGCAGCGGGAAGTCGCGTACGGCCTGGAGGAGTTCGGCGACCGGGGCCGGGCAGGTGACCGTCTGGCCGGTGGGCAGCACGTCCCCGGTGGCCATCACGTTGCGCAGCCGCACCTCGGCCGGGTCCAGGCCGAGCTTCTTGGCGATCTTGTCCATCTGCGCCTCGTAGGCGGCGCAGACCTGCATGGCGCCCTCGCCGCGCACGTGGCCGGAGGGCGGGTTGTTGGTGCGGACGGCCCAGCCCTCGATGAAGGCGTTCGGGACGACGTACGGGCCGCAGGCGAAGGACACGGCCGCGGCCAGCGCGTCGGAGGAGGTGTCGGCGTACGCGCCCGCGTCGAGCAGGATCTGCGCCTCGACCTTGACCAGGCGGCCCTCGGCGTCCGCGTGGTGGCGGTAGCGCAGGAGGGTGGGGTGGCGGTGGGCGTGGCCGAGGAAGGACTCCTCGCGCGTGGCGGTCAGCTTCACCGGGCAGCCGGTCTTCAGCGCGAGCAGGCCGAGCGGGAGCTGGAAGCCCTGGTCCTCGCGGTCGGCGGTGGCGCCGGGCACGCCGGTGACGACGATCTTCACCCGTTCGGGTTCCAGGCCGTAGCAGGCGGCTGCCGCGTCTCGGTCGGTGTGCGGGTCGGTGGAGGCGAGGTACAGCTCCACGCCGCCGTCGGGCCGCGGCACCGCGAGGCCCGCCTCGGCGCCGATGGGGGCCGGGTCCTGACGGCCGATGCGGTACAGGCCCTCGACGACGATCTCGCCGGCCGCCTCCGGGTCGCCGTGCCGGAGCGGGATGTGCCGGATCAGGTTGCCGTCCGGGTGCAGCGGCTCGGCCTCGAACGCCTGCTCCGGGTCGAGCACCGGGTCGAGCACCTCGTACTCGACGATGACGGCGGCGGCGGCCATCCGGGCCGTGTCCGGGTGGTCGGCGGCGACGGCGGCGATGGGCTCGCCGTGATGGCGCACGACCTCGGAGGCGAACACCGGCCGGTCGGCCCTGCCGCGTCCGTGCAGCGGCGCTCCGGTCACGTCCTCGTGGGTGACGACGGCGCGTACGCCGGGCATCTCGCGCGCGTGGGAGGTGTCGATGGACACGATGCGCGCGTGCGGGTGCGGCGAGCGCAGCACCGCCGCCCACAGCAGGCCCTCGGCCCACAGGTCGGCGGCGTACGGGAAGGTGCCCTCCGTCTTGGCGCGGGCGTCGGCGGGCGGCAGGGACGCGCCGAGGCCGTGCGGGATCTGTTCGGGGGCGGGGGGCGCCTCCGCGGTCCCTGCGGCCTCCGCGGTGGCTGCTTCGTTGCTCACGCGTGGCCTCCGTCCTGGCCGTAGGGCCGGTCGTGCGGTCCCGGGGACTGCGGTCCGGGCGGTCCGGGCGTGTCGAACGCCGCCGGGTTGACGCCGCCGGCGCCGGGTCCCGCCTGGTGCGGGATGCGGGGCTCCTCGGCGTCCGCCTGGGGCGACTCCGCGGCGGCCTGCGCCTCGCGCTCGGCGACGACCTCCTGGACCGCCTCCAGGACGCCCCGGTAGCCGGAGCACCGGCACAGGTTGCCGCACAGGGCCTGGCGGGCCTCCAGCTCGGTCGGCGCCGGGTTGCCCTCCAGGAGGTTGTGCACGGTCATCGCCATGCCGGGCACGCAGAACCCGCACTGCACCGCCCCGCACCGGGCGAGCGCCCGCTGCACGTCGGAGGGCTGCCCGTCGACGGCCAGGCCCTCGACGGTGCGGACCTCGCTGCCGGCCGCGGTGACGGCCGGGACCAGGCAGGAGGCGACGAGCCGTCCGTCGACCTGCACGTTGCAGGCGCCGCACTCGCCCTGCGAGCAGCCGTCCTTGGCGCCCGCGAGGCCGAGCCGCTCACGCAGCACGTACAGCAGCGACTCGCCGATCCAGGCTTCGGTGACGGGCCGGTCGGCGCCGTTGACGCGGAGCACGTACGAGGCGAGGGGGTGCTCCTCGTGCGGGCCGGCGGGCGCCGGCTCGTCGGGGGCGGGGGGCCCGGCGGGCTCCGCCGGCTCGGCGGCCTCGGGGGCGGCCGGTTCGTCGGACGTGGCGGCCTCGGGCCCGTGCTCGGTCGCCGGGGCGGGCTCGCGCACAGTGGCGGATGCGGATCCGTGGGCGGGCGCCGGTTCCGGTTCGTTTTCCGGGTCCGGGGTCGGCCCGGCCGGCGCGTCCGGTGCCGGTCCGGGCTCGGGGGCCGGGGCCGTCACGGGGCCTTCGGCGGCCTGTGGTGCGGATTCCGTCGCCGTGTCGGGGGCCGGGTCCGCGGGGGGCTCAGCGGGGCCCTCAGGGGCCTCTACGGCCTCGTGCGCGTCGTGGGTCACCGTCTCGCCGGACACCGGGGCCGGGGCCGGGGCTTCCACGACGGATTCCGCGTACGGGGTGTCGGACGAACCGGGCACGGGCTCGGAGCCGGGTACGGCCGCCGGCCCGGCCGGCCGGTCACCGTCCTGCTCGGCGGGTTCCGGCGTCCGCTCCCCCCACGGCTGTCCCGCCACCTGGGTCGCCCAGGGCGCGGGAGCGCCGCCGGGGAGGGTGGCCGGCGGGGTGCCGCCCCACTGCTCGACCAGGGACGACGTGGTGAACTCGCCCGATTCGTCCGGGAGATCCCCACCGGCGACGGGGATGGACCACTGTCCGGTCACGTCGTGGCCGGGCGCGGGCGCCGCGTCCTCCGCGGTCGTCGCCTCGCCGAAGTCCCACTGCCCGGTCGGCTGCGGGTGGTACGCGAAGCGGTCGCCGTGCCCGGCGTCCGCCTCGTGCTGCGCGGCCGCACCGTACGGGTCCTCCTGCTGGTGCCCGGTGTAGTGCTGGCCGGCGTACTGGTCTCCCGCGTCCGGGGCGCTCTGCCACTGCGTGCCGTCGACGGGTGCGGAGGGCATCACCCAGCTGCCGGTGGCCGCCGGGTCGGTGCCGGCGGTCGTGGCGGGCGTGACCGTTATCTGCGGCGGCACATAGCCGTGGCCGGGCGCGGCGAGCGGGCTCTCGTAGGCGTCCAGCAGCGCGTCGACGCCCCCCTCGGGGAGCTGCACGAAGGCGGTGGCGCCGTCGTCGTAGTCGCCCTGGGGCAGCGGGTCCCAGCGTCCGCCGCCCTGGGGCATGCCCTGTCCGTGCTGGTCGTCGGTCACGACAGCGCCCTCCCCAGTGCTCGTCGGGCCAGCGCGGCGACGGTGCGCCGCAGGTGCAGTACGGCGGGCGGGAGCTGCGGTACGGAGCCGTCCTCGGCCGGCGCCGCGTCGGGGATGCAGGCCGCGGCGACGTACTCCCCGAAGGCGCTCAGGGCCTCGGGCACGATCGCACGGTTGTTGTCCCAGTCGATGAGCCGGCCGACCCACTGCTCGGCCTCCAGGGGCCTGAGCGGCATCGGCGCGATGGCGCCGACGGCGCACCGCACCCCGCGCCGGGCGGGGTCGAGGACCAGGGCCACCGATGCCATGGCACGGCCCGGCCCGGTGCGTCCGGTCGCCTTCAGGAAGACCTGCGGCGCGTGCAGCAGCGGCACGCGCACGTAGCCGATGAGTTCGCCCGCACGGAGCATCTCCATACCGGCCAGCAGGTGCGACACGGGCATCTCGCGGCGGGCCCCGCCCGGGCCCGCGATGATCAGCGTCGCCTCCAGGGCGGCCAGTACGGGCAGCGCGTCCCCCGTGGGGGCGGCCGAGGCGATGTTGCCGCCCAGGGTGCCGGCGTTGCGGATCTGCGGCGGACCCGCGGCGCGCGCGGAGGCGGCGAGCGCCGGGATCAGGGCGGCGAAGTCGGGACGGCCCATGCGCGCGTGCGTGAGTCCGGCACCGAGCAGGGCGTGGCCGTCCTGGTACTGCCAGCCGCGGATCTCGCTGATCCTGCCGAGGCCGACCAGCGCGGCGGGCCTGAGCTGTCCGGAGTTGACGGCGGCCATCAGGTCGGTCCCGCCGGCCACGGGAACGGCGGCCGGCATGGCGGTGAGGGCCGCCACGGCCTCGTCCAGTGTCGTGGGCAGCGTGACGGCCTGCGCCGCCTGCGGTGCGTGCGTGGTCAAACCGACTGCCCCTTCCCGCTGTCCCACCTGGTCCCACCTGTGTTGCCGTACGGTACGTGCTGACAGGCCGGACGTGGCAACTCTGGCACATCTTCGCAGGGCCCGAACGCGGGGGTCCGCTAGGAGGCGTTCGCCCACCTCATCAGCGAGATGGCCCGTTTTCGCACGGGATCTCCGATGATCGACGGTGCGCACGAATTGCCACTCTTCCGTGACACTTCGAGGCGTTTTTCTTACTTGTTCGGCGGCCGGCCGTCGATCGGCCGGCCGAGCACTCCGGGCCGCCTCTGCCAGGGCAGCGGGCCGCCGGGCGGCCGGTAGGCGACGCCCAGGGCGTCAAGGCGCCGGTAGTGGGCCGCCATCCGGCGCTCGAAGCCGGCGAAGTCCCGTTCCGCAGGGGCGGGAAGGTCGCTCCACGCGACCTCGGCGAAGGCGGCGAGCCTGGGGAAGACCTGGTAGTCGACGCGCGCCGGGCTCTCCATCACCTCGGTCCACACGTTGGCCTGCGGGCCCAGGACGTGCCCGGCCTCCTCCGGCGTCAACTCCGGCGGAACCGGCTCGAACCGGTAGACGTCCTCAAGGGTGCGCACGTACCCGATCGGCACGGGCTCGTCCGGGCCCGCGTCCTGACGGTGGTCCAGGTACACCTGCTGCTCGGGGCACATGACCACGTCGTGTCCCGCCCGCGCGGCGGCGACCCCGCCCGCGTAGCCGCGCCAGGAGGACACGGCGGCGCCCGCGGCCAGGCCACCCTCCAGGATCTCGTCCCAGCCGATGAGCCTGCGACCGCGCGCGGTCAGCCACCGGTCGAAGTGCTTGATGAACCAGGACTGGAGTTCGTCCTCGTCGGCGAGTCCGAGTTCCTTGATGCGCGCCTGCGCCGCGGGTGACTGCCGCCACTGTTCCTTGGGGCATTCGTCGCCGCCGACGTGGATGAACTCCGAGGGGAAAAGACCGAGGAGTTCCTCGAACACGCCCTCGTAGAAGCGCAGGGTGCGGTCGGTGGGCGCGAGGACGTTCGGGGAGATGCCCCAGGTGTCCCAGACGGTGAGCCCGGCGGTGTCCACGACATCGGTGTTGCCGAGTTCCGGATACGCGGCGATGGCGGCCTGCGAGTGTCCGGGCAGGTCGATTTCGGGGACGACGGTGATGTGCCGTTCGGCGGCGTAGGCGACGATCTCCCGGATGTCGTCCTGGGTGTAGTGACCGCCGTGCGGCTTCTCCTCCCACAGCGGCGAGGCACGGTGACCGAATTTGGTGCGCGCGCGCCATGAGCCGGTCCCGGTCAGCTTCGGGTACCGCTCGATCTCGACGCGCCAGCCCTGGTCGTCGGTCAGGTGGAAGTGCAGGACGTTGAGTTTGTGCGCGGCCATCAGGTCCAGGTAACGCAGCACGCCGTCCTTGGGCATGAAGTGCCGGGCGACGTCGAGCATCAGGCCGCGCCAGCGGAACCGGGGCGCGTCCTCGACCTCGGTGAGCGGCAACCGCCACTGGCGGCCGGGGATCGGCGCCCGCCGGAAGGCGTCCGGGCCGAGCAGTTGCCGAAGGGTCTGGGCCCCCCAGAAGAGGCCGGCCGGTCCGCCGCCGGCGAGGTGCACGCCGCTCGGCACGACGGCGAGGCGGTAGCCCTCGGCGTCCAGTTCGCCGTCGAGGGACAGGCGGAGGACGTCGTCCTCCCCCGACCCGGGCGCGAGCGGCAGGCCGGTGGCCGCGCCCAGCGTGGCACGCAGCCAGCGGTCGGCCGCCTCCGTGCCCTCGCCCGCCAGCACCTTGGTGTCCGGGCCCAGTTCGAAGAAACCGCCCTCGCGGGTCGTCGCCCGACCGGGCCGGGGAATCAGGTCCATCACGTCAGTCCTTAACCGCTCCGCCGAGGCCGGAGACGAGTCGTCGTTGTACGAGCACGAAGAAGATCAGCACGGGAATCGTCATCACCGTGGACGCCGCCATCACCCCGCCCCAGTCGGGGTCGTCCGGCTTGTAGAAGACCAGCAGGGCCATCGGCAGGGTCGACTGGGAGGTGTCGCTGATGATGAACGACTTGGCGAACAGGAAGTCGTTCCAGGCCGAGATGAAGGAAAACACGCTGGTGGCCACGAGGCCCGGGAAGACCAGCGGGAAAAGGATCCGCCAGAGGAATCGCGCACGGCTCGCCCCGTCGATGTACGCGGCCTCCTCCAGGGCCTCGGGAACGGCTTTCACGAAGCCCCGCAGCATCCAGATCGCGAACGGCAGCGAGAAGGCGATGTGGGGCAGGATCAGCGAACCCAGCGTGTTCAGCTGGCCGAAGTCCCGCATGAGGAAGAACAACGGGATCGTGAGAGCTTCCACCGGCACCATCTGGGCCACCAGGAACATGATCAGCAGGGTGGTCCGGAAGCGGAACCGGAATCGCGTCACGGCGGTCGCCGCGAGAAACGCGATCAGCGCGGAGGCGACCACGACGGCGCTCGCCACGAGCAGGCTGTTGAGAAAGTAGCGGCCGAATTCCTGCTGTTCGAAGACCCTCCGGAAGGAATCCAGCGACGGCGACAGCGTCCACGGCCGCGGCTCGGACGACTCGATCTCCCCGGCCGGCCTGAAGGCGCTCAGCACCATCCAGTACAGCGGGAAGGCCACCACCACCGCGATCAGCAGTGCCGAGATCTCGGCCGCAGATCGCCACGGACGCCGCACACGCGCGCGCGGAAGATTCACAGTTCCTCCCCCTGGCGGCGCAGCAGCCGCAGGTACACCAGGGTCACGGCGAGCAGGATCAGCAGCATCACGACGCCGATCGCCGAGCCGAGGCTGTACTGCGAGGACGCGAACGCCTTCTGGTAGGCGTAGACGTTCAGGACGAGGTTCTGGCCGGCGATGCCGCCGCCGTTCGTCATGACGTAGATCTGGGTGAAGACCTTGAAGTCCCAGATGACCGACTGGATGGTGACGACGACCAGGATCGGCCGGAGCATCGGCGCGAGCACCGAGCGCCAGATCCGCCACTGCGAGGCACCGTCCAGGGCCGCGGCCTCCAGGACCTCGGCGGGGACGGCGCGGATGCCGGCGTAGACCGTCACCATCACGAACGGGAAGGAGCACCAGACCACTTCGAGCAGGACGAGGAGGAAGGCGCTGTAGCGCCCGTACGTCCAGGAGTGGTCGCCGAGCCCCAGCATCCGGTTCACGGGCCCGAAGTCCGGGTCGAACAGCAGCAGCCAGACCGTCGACCCGGTGACCGCCGGGGTCGCCCACGCGCCGAGCGCGGCGAGCATCAGCGCGAGCCGCGGCACGGCCCGCACCCGCGTGAGCAGCACGGCGAGCGCGCACCCGACGGCCAGCGTGGAGACGACACAGGCCGCGGCGAAGACGACGGTGGCCAGCAGCACCCGCCAGAACTCCCCGTCCCCGAACAGCTCGGCGTAGTTGCCGAACCCCTGGAAGGTGGTGGGCTCCCCACCGCTGACCTGCGCCTGGGTGTACTCCAGGAAGGAGATCAGGCCGAGCTGGTAGATCGGGTAGACGAGCAGTCCGCCGAGGACGACCAGAGCGGGGGCGAGATACAGCCATGGGGCACCGGAGCGACCCCCGGGGCGCGGGGCCGTGCCGGGCATGCGGCCACCGCCGCGTGGGCGCGACCGGCCAGGCCCCGCCCCCGGCCGCGAACGGCCCACACTCACCGAGCGGGCAGGCGCGGTCATCCGGCGGAGCCGAACGCCTCGTTCATCTTCCGCGCCGCGTCCCCGGCGGCGGCGCCCACGTCCTTCTTGCCGCTGACGACCTCCTGGAACATGGTCGGCAGTACCAGCGAGGAGTCGATCTGCGCCCAGGCGGGGGAGGCCGGCACGAACTCGGTGCCCGCGGCAAGGGTGTCGACGAAGGGCTTCACGAACGGCTCCTTCGCGGCGGCCTGCCGGCGCACGTCGGTGAAGGTCGGCAGGAAGCCCATCGCGTCGAACAGCTCCCCCTGGGTCTCCTTCGACGCCAGCCGCTTCATCAGGTCGACGGCGAGGGTGCGGTGCGAGGTGCTCTTCAGGACGCCGATGTTGTTGCCGCCCGCGAAGGCCGGTGCGATCGAGCCGGGTTTCACCCCCGGCAGGGGCACGACGGCGTACTTGCCCTTGGCCTTCCCGGCCTCCACGGCCTGGTGGCTGAAGTCGCCGCCGATCGCCATGGCCGCCTTGCCCGAGGCGAAGGCGGTGACGGTGTCGTTGCCGCCCATGCCGGCGCACTTGGCGGCGGGGCAGTTGTCGTCGCCGAAGAGCGAGGTGTACGCCTTGATGCCCTTCTGGGCCGCCGCGCTGTCGATCGCGGAGGCGTACGAGCCCGACTTGCCGGTGGCCAGTGCGCCGCCGTTGGCCCAGATGAACGGCATGGCGCCGTAGGTGTAGGCACCGCCGACCGCGATGCCGTACAGGTCGGGCCTCGCGGCCCGCACCTTCTTCGCGGTGGACGCCAGCTCGTCCATGCTCCTGGGCACTTCGAGGTCCAGCTCCTCGAAGACGTCCGTCCGGTAGTACAGGGCCCGCACGCCGACGAAGTACGGCGCCCCGTAGACCTTGCCGTCCACGGTGACCGACTGCCGGGCGGTCGGGTCGGCGTCCTTGGCCTCGTCCCAGGCGCCGAACTCCTCGGTGACGTCCTCCAGGCCGCCGTCCTTCACGTAGCCGGCGGTGTCGGTGTTGCCGTACTCGATCACGTCGGGGGCGCTTGCGGGGTCGTTGAAGGCCGCCTTGATCCGCTGGGCGCGGGTCTCGACGGGGATGTACTCGACGGTGACCCTGGTGTCCGCGTGGGCCTTCCTGAAGTCGGCCAGGACGGCGTCGACGACCTGTTCCTTCGGCTTGTTGTTGACCTCCTGGAAGAGCCAGACCCTCAGGGTGCCGGTCTTCTCGTCCTTGCCGGAGGAGGAGTTGCCGGACGTCTGGGGGGCGCAGGCGGTGGCGGCGGCCATGGCGGTGAACAGCACGGCCAGTCGGACGGGGAGCTTCATGGAGCGGTCCTCCGAGGGAGTGTTGCAACATACGCAATGACGGTTTTGCTCTGCACAACACGTCGGAGGCTAGGGACAACAGGAACACGTCGACAAGAGGTCTCAACCACTCTGTGACCGCGCGACGCACCCTGTGCAACGCCGGACGTCGCGAAACCACCCCGGACAGCACAAAGGCCCCCGAGCGCGCCGAAACACGCCCGGAGGCCTCACACACCTCGTGGGGGAAGGGCCGTTACTTCTTGTCGCCGCCCTTGCCCTGGTCGCCGCCGGCGCCCATGGACTCGTAGATCTCCTTGCACATGGGACACACGGGGTACTTCTTCGGGTCGCGGCCCGGTACCCAGACCTTGCCGCACAGCGCCACGACGGGGGTGCCGTCGAGGGCGCTCGCCATGATCTTGTCCTTCTGGACGTAGTGGGCGAAGCGCTCGTGGTCGCCGTCGCCGTGGGACACCTGCGGCGTCGGCTCTACGAGGGTCCCCGTACCAGTCCCGCGCTCGGGCTCGAGAGTGCTCATGCCTGCCAGGGTACTGAAAGCCGGAGTACTGAAGCTCACACCCGTCAGTTGAGCGACGGGTCGTCCGGGTAGGTCGCCACCATCGCCAGCTCGCTGCGCTGACGGCGCAGCACTTCCCGCCAGAGTCTCTCGGGGGCCGGCGAGGAGACGTCGCCGGGTTCGGACTCGACCACGTACCAGGCGCCCTCCACCAGCTCGTCCTCCAGCTGGCCGGGGCCCCAGCCCGCGTACCCGGCGAAGATCCGCAGGGAGCCCACCGCGGAGGCCAGCAGCTCGGGAGGGGCCTCCAGGTCCACCAGACCGATCGCGCCGTGCACCCGGCGCCAGCCCAGCGGCGCGGCTTCGCCGTCCGCCTCACCCGGGACGACGGCGACGCCGAGGGCCGAGTCCAGCGACACGGGACCGCCCTGGAAGACGACGCCGGGTTCGCCGGCGAGGTCCGCCCAGCCCTCCAGGATGTCGCCCACGCCGACCGGCGTCGGGCGGTTGAGGACGACACCGAGGGAGCCCTCCTCGTCGTGGTCGAGAAGGAGCACCACCGCACGGTCGAAGTTCGGGTCCGCCAGGGCGGGCGTTGCCACGAGCAGCCGCCCTGTGAGCGAGGACACCTCGGTCATGCCAGACATGATCCCGCATCTTCCCTTTCCATGGGGAGGCAATCGGGGGCATGGGGGTGAACACGGGCACCACGCGCGCCCGCCGTCGTGACCGCATGTGCCCACCGGGGAACCGTTCGTGTTGTGACACACCTATGACACCGCTGGGCCCTCCTACGGCTTACAGAACCGGGGTGGAGGGCGATTACCCTGTCCCTTCTGGCCCCTGCCCCACCCCACGGAACGCGAGATTCATGACCGTCAACGGCGCTGATGACGTACTGCTTGTCCACGGCGGAACCCCGCTGGAGGGCGAGATCCGGGTCCGCGGTGCGAAGAACCTCGTGCCGAAGGCCATGGTCGCCGCTCTGCTGGGCAGTGCGCCGAGCCGGCTGCGCAACGTGCCGGACATCCGCGACGTGCGGGTCGTACGCGGACTGCTGCAACTGCACGGGGTGACGGTCCGTCCGGGCGAGGAGCCTGGCGAGCTGGTGCTCGACCCGACCCACGTGGAGAGCGCGAACGTCGCTGACATCGATGCCCACGCGGGCTCGTCGCGCATCCCGATCCTGTTCTGCGGCCCGCTGCTGCACCGCCTCGGGCACGCCTTCATCCCGGGCCTGGGCGGCTGCGACATCGGCGGCCGGCCCATCGACTTCCACTTCGACGTGCTGCGGCAGTTCGGCGCGCGCATCGAGAAGCGGGCGGACGGCCAGTACCTGGAGGCGCCGCAACGGCTGCGCGGCACGAAGATCCGGCTGCCGTACCCGTCCGTCGGCGCGACCGAGCAGGTGCTGCTGACGGCCGTGCTGGCCGAGGGCGTCACGGAGCTGTCCAACGCGGCCGTCGAGCCCGAGATCGAGGACCTGATCTGCGTTCTGCAGAAAATGGGCGCGATCATCGCGATGGACACCGACCGCACGATCCGCATCACCGGCGTCGACCAGCTCGGCGGCTACACCCACCGCGCCCTCTCCGACCGCCTGGAGGCCGCCTCCTGGGCGTCCGCGGCGCTGGCGACCGAGGGGAACATCTACGTCCGCGGCGCCCAGCAGCGCTCGATGATGACGTTCCTGAACACCTACCGGAAGGTGGGCGGCGCCTTCGAGATCGACGACGAGGGCATCCGCTTCTGGCACCCGGGCGGTCAGCTCAAGTCCATCGCCCTGGAGACGGACGTCCACCCCGGCTTCCAGACGGACTGGCAGCAGCCCCTGGTGGTCGCCCTGACGCAGGCCACGGGCCTGTCCATCGTCCACGAGACGGTCTACGAGTCCCGCCTCGGCTTCACCTCGGCGCTCAACCAGATGGGCGCTCACATCCAGCTCTACCGCGAGTGCCTCGGCGGCTCCGACTGCCGCTTCGGCCAGCGCAACTTCCTCCACTCGGCGGTCGTCTCCGGCCCGACCAAGCTGGAGGGCGCCGACCTGGTCATCCCCGACCTGCGCGGCGGCTTCTCCTACCTCATCGCCGCCCTCGCCGCCCAGGGCACGTCCCGGGTGCACGGCATCGACCTGATCAACCGGGGCTACGAGAACTTCATGGAGAAGCTCGTGC
Source organism: Streptomyces viridiviolaceus (assembly GCF_014650995.1). Lineage (GTDB taxonomy): Bacteria > Actinomycetota > Actinomycetes > Streptomycetales > Streptomycetaceae > Streptomyces > Streptomyces viridiviolaceus. The sequence continues at coordinate 90,101 of NZ_BMWA01000003.1, read as the reverse complement.
AGCTCGGGGCGAAGGTGGAGCTGCCGGGCAAGGCGCTGGGCTAGACAGCGGCTTGCCCGCACGCCGATGGGGCGGTCACCCTGACCCGGGTGACCGCCCCATCGGCGTTCGGTGCAGCGCCCCCGAGGGGCGCGGGCCGTGTCGATCTGCGGCTCCGCCGCATGGGCGCGGCCGGCCACGAGGGGGGCCCCGCAGCCACCCACGGCGCGGGGCCCTGACGGCGCTCGGGCGCGCTTACTTGCCCTTGGCCGCTTCCTTGAGCTTGGAGCCCGCGGAGACCTTCACGCTGTAGCCGGCCGGGATCTGGATCGGCTCGCCGGTCTGCGGGTTGCGGGCGGTGCGAGCGGCACGGTGGGTGCGCTCGAAGGTCAGGAAGCCGGGGATGGTGACCTTCTCGTCGCCCTTGGAGACGATGTCGCCGACGACGTCGGCGAACGCGGCCAGCACGGCGTCGGCGTCCTTGCGGGTCACCTCGGCGCGGTCGGCCAGCGCGGCCACCAGCTCACTGCGGTTCATTTTGTTACTCCCGTGTTCTTCTTGCCGTTGAGGCGTGCCACGCGGCGGAGCCGCATGATGGGCACAGCGAAGCCGATGCTGCCAGGGTCCTCGGACAGTCCCCGGACCCGGGTCCGTCGCCGGACCCTCGCGCCCAGGGAGGCATCCTGCCTCCACCTGCGGCGGTAAAGCCAATCCGGCACCCGCAGGAGTCGTGAGAACACCCTTGGGAGTCACACGATGAGAGGGCGTGGGCCTGGCGCAACCCTAGAGGGCGACCCGGAGCCCGTTGTCCCGCGACGCGCCGGTACGGCGGCCCGCCGTGGCGATCCTCACAGCCACGGCGGCGGGCCGCCACCACTCGGGTGGGACGTCTACGAATCCGCCCCGGCCGCCTTCGCGGCCTCCCGCACGGCGCCGGCGACGGCACCGGCGACCTTGTCGTTGAAGACGCTGGGGATGATGTAGTTCGGGTTCAGCTCGTCCTCGGTCACCACGTCCGCGAGCGCCTGCGCGGCGGCCAGCATCATCTCGGTGTTGACCGTACGGGACTGGGCGTCCAGCAGGCCGCGGAACACACCCGGGAACACCAGCACGTTGTTGATCTGGTTCGGGAAGTCGGAGCGGCCGGTGGCCACGACGGCCGCCGTCTGACGGGCGATCGCCGGGTCCACCTCGGGGTCCGGGTTCGCAAGCGCGAACACGATCGCGCCCTCGGCCATGGCGGCGACGTCCTGGCCGTCCAGGACGTTGGGGGCGGAGACGCCGATGAAGACGTCGGCGCCCTGCACCGCCTCCTTCAGCGTGCCGGTCAGGCCCTCGGGGTTGGTGTTGTCGGCGATCCAGCGCAGCGCCGACCCGGGGGCGGCGTCGACCAGGTCCGCGCGGCCGGCGTGCACCACGCCGTGGATGTCGGCGACGACGGCGTTCTTCACGCCCGCGGCGAGCAGCAGCTTGAGGATGGCCGTACCGGCCGCGCCGGCGCCGGACATGACGACGCGGACGTTCTCGATGCCCTTGCCGACCACCCGCAGGGCGTTGGTCAGGGAGGCGAGGACGACGATCGCCGTGCCGTGCTGGTCGTCGTGGAAGACGGGGATGTCGAGGGCCTCGCGCAGCCGCGCCTCGATCTCGAAGCAGCGGGGGGCGGAGATGTCCTCCAGGTTGATGCCGGCGAAGCCCGGGGCGATGGCCTTGACGATCTCGACGATCGCGTCGGTGTCCTGGGTGTCGAGGCAGATCGGCCAGGCGTCGATGCCGGCGAAGCGCTTGAACAGGGCCGCCTTGCCCTCCATGACGGGCAGCGCGGCCTTCGGGCCGATGTTGCCCAGGCCCAGCACCGCCGAGCCGTCCGTCACGACCGCAACGGAGTTGCGCTTGATGGTCAGGCGGCGGGCGTCCTCGGGGTTCTCCGCGATCGCCATGCAGACGCGGGCCACGCCCGGCGTGTAGACCATCGACAGGTCGTCACGGTTGCGGATGGGGTGCTTCGACGCCATCTCGATCTTGCCGCCGAGGTGCATGAGGAAGGTACGGTCGGAGACCTTGCCCAGCGTGACGCCCTCGATGCCGCGCAGCTGCTCCACGATCTCGTCGGCGTGGGCGGTGGAGCTGGCCGCGATGGTGACGTCGATACGGAGTTTCTCGTGGCCGGACGCCGTGACGTCGAGGCCGGTCACCGAGCCTCCGGAGGACTCCACGGCGGTGGTGAGCTGCGAGACGGCCGTTCCGCTCGCGGGCACCTCCAACCTGATGGTCATCGAGTAGGAGACGCTGGGCGCCGTTGCCATGGCCGACTTCCTCTGCTTTCACCGTGTCGCTGGTCGTGCCGTCCGATCGTCGCACCTACCGCCGAGTACGCGGTAGCCGCCCCGGGTTGCGAACGTTTTGTTCGCGGCCCGTACAACCGGAAGCCATCGATTTCGGAAAACGACTTCCACCATACGAGAAGTTGGGGGCGGACGGAAGAGGTGAACCTCACCCGGAGAAGGAACCCTCGGGACGGGAATTGTCTTGCGGGGATCGTTTGTTACCTTGGATGTGGCACCGGCCCGATCCAAGCCCCCGGGCCCAACCTTCGTCGCTACGAGCGACCACTTGCCGCGAGGCGAGCATGGCGGGTCGGTGCCACTTGAACATCGCGTGAGGCCCGCGCCGGAGACGGCGCGGGCCTCACGTGTGTCCCGGTGGCGTCAGTCGCGCAACAGGTCCGGCACCCCGGCGGCGTCCGGCTCGTCCCGCTCGCTGGAGACGACCGTCAGCTGCTGGGTGGCGCGGGTCAGCGCGACGTACAGCACGCGGAGCCCGGCGGGCGACTCGTCCGCGATCTCGGCCGGGGAGACCACGACCGTGGCGTCGTACTCCAGGCCCTTCGCCTCCAGGCTGCCCAGCGCCACCACCCGGTCTCCGAGCCCGGCGAGCCAGCGCCGGGCCTCCTCGCGGCGGTTCATCGCGACGACGACGCCGACCGTGCCGTCGACGAGGTCCAGCAGCCGGGCGGCCTCGGCCCTGACGGTGTCGGCCAGGGAGTCCCGTACGACGGTGAAGCGGGGCTCCACGCCGGTGGAGCGCACGGCCGTCGGCGACTGCGAACCCGGCATGGCGAGCGCGAGCACCCGGGCCGCCAGCTCGGCGATCTCGGCCGGGTTGCGGTAGTTCACCGTGAGCTCGAAGCGGCGGCGCGGGCGGGTGCCCAGGGCCTCGTCGCGGGCCGCCGCCGCCTCGTCCGGGTCGGACCAGGAGGACTGGGCGGGGTCGCCGACGACCGTCCAGGTGGCGTGCCGGCCGCGACGGCCGACCATCCGCCACTGCATGGGCGTCAGGTCCTGCGCCTCGTCGACGATGACGTGGGCGTACTCGGTGCGCTCCTGGGCCAGCCGCTCGGCCCGCTCCCGCTGGGTCTCCTCGCGCTGCGGCATCAGCTCCTCGAGGCCCGTGAGCTGCTCCAGCGGATCGAGCTCACGCTTCCTGCGGGGGCGGGCCGGGGCGCCGAGGACGGCCTGGAGCTCGTCGAGCAGGGCGATGTCGTGCACCGAGTGGCCGTCGCGCCGGAGCGAACGGGCCACCTTGCGGACCTCGCCGGGATTGAGGACCCGCCGCGCCCAGCGGCCCAGCCGCCGCTCGTCCGCCATGGCCGCCAGCACCCCCCGCGGGGTCAGCTCGGGCCACCAGGCGTCGAGGAAGCCGGTGAAGGAGTCCTCGGAGCTGACGTCCTCGTCGAAGGAGGAGCGCAGCTCGGCGGCCAGCTCCGGGTCGGTGTGGCGGCCGGCGGCGCCCGACTTCTCCCACAGGGCGTCCAGGAGCAGCTTGCGGGCGCGCGGACGCAGCAGGTTCACCGGGGCCGTCCCGCCGAGGGCGGCGCGCCGGACGGCCTCCAGCTCCTCGGCCTCCAGTTCGAGGCGGCGGCCGAAGGCGACGACCCGCAGCCGCTGCGGCGAACCGTTCGACTCCAGCGCTCCGCGCGCGGCCTTGCGCAGCACCTTGAGCATGCGGGACGAGCCCTTGGCGCGGGCGGTGGACGGGGAGTCGTACAGCGTCGCCTCGGCGCCGTCGACCAGTGAGCCGATGGCGCGGATGGCGACCTGGCCCTCCTCGCCGAGGGAGGGCAGCACGCCCTCGGTGTACGCCACCAGCAGCGGGGTCGGGGAGACGATGAGGATGCCGCCCGCGTACCGGCGCCGGTCCTGGTAGAGCAGGTACGCCGCCCGGTGCAGGGCGACGGCCGTCTTGCCGGTGCCCGGGCCGCCCTCCACGTACGTCACGGAGGCGGCGGGGGCGCGGATCACCAGGTCCTGCTCGGCCTGGATGGAGGCCACGATGTCCCGCATGGTGTGGGTGCGGGCCTGGCCGAGGGCCGCCATCAGGGCTCCGTCGCCGATGACGGGCAGCTCGGCACCGTCCAGGTACGCCGAGATCTCGGGCCGCATCAGGTCGTCCTCGACGCCGAGGACGCGCCGGCCCTTGGAGCGGATGACCCGGCGGCGGACGACCCGGCCCGGCTCGACCGGGGTGGAGCGGTAGAAGGGGGCGGCGGCGGGGGCCCGCCAGTCGATGACCAGCGGGGCGTAGTCCTCGTCCAGGACGCCGATGCGGCCGATGTGCAGGGTCTCGGCGATGTCGGCGGTGTTGTCGGCCCGTACGGCGCCCTCGGCCGGCTCCACGGCGGTGTAGGCGCCGTCGGGGCCCTTCTTGCCGTCCTTGCCGAGGAGCAGGTCGATGCGGCCGAAGAGGAAGTCCTCGAACTCGTTGTTCAGGCGGTTGAGGTGGACGCCGGCGCGGAAGACCTGCGCGTCGCGCTCGGCCAGCGCGCCGGGCGTGCCGACCTGGCCGCGCTGGGCCGCGTCGTTCATGAGGAACTCGGCCTCGTGGATCTTCTCCTCCAGCCGGCGGTACACCCGGTCCAGGTGTGCCTGTTCCACGCTGATCTCTCGGTCCCGTACGGAGTCGTGTACGGCATCCGTCGCGGCGCCGTGAACCGAGTCGACCGCTGAATCCTGTTGAGCCTGTGCGGCCACCGGGCCCCCTTCTGACGTGCTGGGCAGCCGTCAACCGTACGCCAAGGGGGCCCGAGAGGCTACGGGGCCGTCCGGCGGGACCCGCCCCAGCCGCAGGGGCGTCCCCCGGGTCGCCGGGGCCCACCGGGCACCGCACGCCCGGTTTCCGCCGCCGCGCGCGACGCCCCGGCAGGCATGGTCGCCACCCGTGCGGGGGCGGACCCGACCCCGCGGGAGACCGTGTCCGCGGGGTCGGGCGGGATCGCCCGGCCTACGCGTCGACCTCCACCAGACGCTTCCCGTCGAAGGTCATGACCTCGAAGTGGTCGATCTGGTTGGGCTCGAAGGCGGCACCGCCGTGCACGTAGAGCGGTTCCTTGGCCCGGTCGGTGGTGGCTCCCGGAATGCCGTACCCCCAGTCCGGGACCGCCCAGGAGGTGACCGTCTCGCGTTCGCCGTTCTTGCCGACGGCGATCAGCGAGCACTTCTCCGGGCCCTTGACGTTCTTCAGCTCCAGGACCGCGTGGGTGCCCCAGGCCTTCTTCTCCAGGGCCACGGTCGCGCTGACCTTGGTGGCCGGGTCGGTCGCCGTGACCCGGTCGGGCATGGCCGCGAACGCGGACTCGGCGGGGCCGGCGGTCTGCTGCGCCTCGGTCTTCCGGCCGCCGCCGTCGTCACCGCCGCCGGTCGTCGCCACCGCGGCGAACGGGCCGCCGATGATCAGGGCCGCCGCGGTGCCCACCAGGTAGAAGTTGCGGCGCCGTTTGCGGGCGCGACGCTCGGCGACCTCGTCGACGAGCTTCTCCGCCAGCCGCGGGCTGGGCTTCACGGTCAGCGACTCGGCGATCGCGGGCGTGCCGGCGCCCGGCAGGTCCGCGAGCGCGGCCAGCATCGGCTCCATCCCGGCCAGCTCGTCGAGCTGCTGGGCACACCACTCGCAGCCCGCGAGGTGCGCCTCGAAAGCGGTTGCTTCGGCGTCGTCGAGAATCCCGAGGGCGTAGGCGCCGACGGTCTCGTGTTCGTTCGGCACCGATGATCCCTGCATGGGGGCAGAATTACCCGAACCACCCGAGCCGAATCCCTCGCCGAATCCCTGAAATCCCCCGTACCCGCTCATCACGCCGTCACCCCCCGCTCCTCCAGTGCCAGCTTCATCGAACGCAGGGCGTAGAACACCCGCGAGCGGACGGTGCCGCTCGGTATGCCCAGGGTCTGCGCCGCCTCATTGACGGTACGCCCTTTGAAGTACGTCTCGACGAGTACCTCCCGGTGGGCCGGGGTCAGGTCGTCGAGCGCGTCCGACAGCGTCATCAGCCACAGCGCCTTGTCGATCTCGTCCTCCGCGGGGATGACCTCCAGCGGCGACGGATCGACCTCCTGCGGCCGGGCCTGCCGGCTGCGGTGGCCGTCGATGACGATGCGCCGGGCGACCGTCACCAGCCAGGGGCGTACCGATCCGGTCGCACGATTGAGCTGACCGGCGTTCTTCCAGGCACGGATGAGCGTCTCCTGGACGACGTCCTCGGCGCGTTGCCGGTCCCCCGCGACCAGCCGCAGCACGTACGCCAGCAGAGGTCCGGCGTGCTCGCGGTACAGGGCACGCATCAGCTCCTCGTCGGGCTCCGAGGGCTGGGACATGCGATGTCGGGCCCTCGCTCCACCTTCACTGGCCACGACGGGATCCTTGCGCACGCCCACCTCCGATGTCCGGGGGTTCCCCCAGTCGGTCGCTCGCCCATCCGGTACGGATGCGGGGCGCGGGGCGTTCAAAGCAAGGGGACAGATTTCTTCGGCGGCGCCGAAAGGGCCTACGCGCGGGACACGGCGGCGCGGCGGCGGTGCCGGGCGACCCGCTCGCGGTTCCCGCAGATCTCACTGGAACACCAGCGCCTGCGGCGTCCCCGGGACGTGTCCACGTACACGATGGGGCAGTTGTCGCCCTCGCACTGGCGCAGGCTCGCCCGTGCCTCGGGATCGGTGAGCAGGTCCACGGCGTCCCGGGCGACCGCGCCGAGCAGTTCCACGCACAGGGGCGGTCCGGTCAACTCCCGTACCAGGACGCCGTCCTCGCCGCGCACCGCGCGCGGGGCCGGGGGCGCGCCGCGGGCGAGGTCGTTGACGCGGGCGAGCGCGCGGTCGTACGGCGGGGCGCCGGGGGCCGGCCGGGCACGCACCAACCTCGCGGTCTGCAGGCGCAGTTCGCGGAAGCCGACCAGCCAGGAGAGGTCGGCGTGGGCCAGCGGGGTGCCCGGTGGGACGAGCCCGGATCCGGTGATCCAGGCCCGCAGCACCTCGACGGAGCCGAGCCGTTCCACGGGGTGGGTGGTGGCGAGGAGGTCCAGACAGACCCGTCCGGTGTCGAACCGCAGCTCGTACGGGGCCGTGGCCGTGCCCAGTGCCATGTGCCTGTCACCGCCTAGGGGTTGCCCGGTGGGGCGGGCCGGGAGGGGAGCAGGTGGAGCGCCTCCGCGGCGCTCCTGGAGCGCTTCGGAAGAACTCCCTCTACAGTGCCTGCCCGCTTCCGCCCCCGTAACCCCTCGAACGGCCCCCGCGCTCGGCGGAAGGTTCGGCGGTGTGCCGGAGGGTCACGCGTCCGCGTACTTGCTGTCCGCGGCCGGGTCCAGGGCCAGGCGGTACCCCCGCTTCACCACCGTCTGGATCAGCTTGGGCGTGCCGAGGGCGGTGCGCAGCCGTGCCATCGCCGTCTCCACGGCGTGCTCGTCGCGCCCGGCTCCCGGCAGCGCCCGCAGCAGCTCCGCGCGGGGCACGACCCAGCCCGGCCTCCGGGCCAGCGTCCGCAGCAGGGCCATCCCGGTGGGCGGCACCGGCTTGAGCTCGCCGTCGACCAGCACCGCGTGCCCGCGGATCTCCACCTGGTGTCCCGCGAGCGGCAGCGCCCGCGCCCGCGCCGGAAGCTCCTGGCACAGCAGTTGCACGAGCGGGCCGAGCCGGAACCGCTCGGGCTGGACCGTGTCGACGCCGTGTGCCTGGAGCGGCACCGCGGTGACCGGGCCGACGCAGGCCGGCAGCACGTCGTGGGCGAGCGCGGCGAGCAGCTCGGGCAGTTGGCCCCGCTCCTCGGCCCGGGACAGCAGGGACGCGGCGGCCGGGGCGCTGGTGAAGGTCAGGGCGTCCACGCCGCGGGCGACCGTGGCGTCCAGCAGCCGGTCGACCGGGCCGATGTCCTCCGGCGGCAGCCACCGGTACACGGGAACCCCGACGACCTCCGCCCCGCCCGCCCGCAGCGCCTCCACGAAGCCCGGCAGCGGCTCGCCGTGCAGCTGTACGGCGACCCGGCGGCCGTCGACGCCCTGCTCCAGGAGCCGGTCCAGCACCTCGGCCATGGACTCCGACGACGGCGACCACTGCTCCGTCAGCCCGGCCGCCCGGACGGCACCCTTGACCTTGGGGCCGCGGGCCAGCAGCTCCACCTCACCGAGCCGCTCGAGCAGGGCCTGGCCCAGCCCCCAGCCCTCGGCGGCCTCGACCCAGCCCCGGAAGCCGATGGCGGTGGTGGCCACCACGACGTCCGGCGCCTGATCGATCAGCTGCTTGGTCGCCGCCAGCAGTTCGCTGTCGTCGGCGAGCGGCACGATCCGCAGCGCCGGGGCGTGCAGGACTGCGGCGCCGCGCCGCTGGAGCAGCGCGCCCAGCTCGTCCGCCCGGCGTGCGGCGGTCACCCCCACGGTGAATCCGGCGAGAGGGCCGTGTTCCGGTGGCTGTCGTTCGTCGTCCATGGCTCTCGTCCCGCGCTCGGCTGTCCCGTACCTGCCCAGGAGCCTGTCAACGGTGCGTGACGGGCTCGGTTCGGCTTCATGTCACCAGTGTTACGTCACACCTCGGCGTAGCTGGGCTCGGACTTCTTCTCCGTGTCGGCCTGCGCGCGGACGGCCGGGGCGGCCGGGCGGCGAAGGTATACCGCCCAGGTGACCCCGAAGCAGACGGCGTAATAGGCGAGGAAGGCGACGAACGCGCCGGTGCCCGAGCCGACGGAGAGGAAGGACTGCCGGAAGGCGAGGTTGATGGCGACGCCGCCCAGCGCGCCGACCGCGCCGATCAGGCCCATGGAGGCGCCGGAGAGACGACGCCCGTACGCCACGGCCTCCTCGCCCGTCAGTCCCCGCGCGAGGGCCTTGTTCTGGAAGATGCCGGGGATCATCTTGAACGTCGAACCGTTGCCGAGCCCGCTGAGCACGAACAGGACGACGAAGACGGCCACGAACAGGGCGAGCGACTTCGCCATGCTCGCCGCGACGAGTACGGCGGTTGCCGCCGCCATGGCGACGAAGTTCCACAGCGTGATCCGCGCGCCGCCGTACCGGTCGGCGAGCCGCCCGCCCAGCGGCCGGATCAGCGAGCCGAGCAGCGGGCCGATGAAGGTGAGGTAGGCCGCCTGCAGCGGGGTCCGCCCGAACTGGGTCTGCAGCACCTGCCCGAAGGCGAAGCTGTAGCCGATGAACGAGCCGAACGTGCCGATGTAGAGCACGGACATGATCCAGGTGTGGGCGTCCCTGGCGGCGTCCTTGGCGGCCCCGGTGTCGTTCCTCACGGACGTGAGGTTGTCCATGAAGCAGGCGGCGAGCACGGCGGCCACCAGGATGAGCGGGACGTAGATGCCCAGCAGCACCCGCGGACCGCCGCTCGCGCCGATGATCGCGAGCGCGACGAGCTGGATGACCGGCACGCCGATGTTGCCGCCGCCGGCGTTGAGTCCGAGCGCCCAGCCCTTCTTCCGCAGCGGGAAGAAGGCGTTGATGTTGGTCATGGAGGAGGCGAAGTTGCCGCCGCCGATGCCGGCCAGCAGGCCGACGAGGAGGAAGGTCGAGTAGGACGTCCCCGGCTCCATGACCACGAAGGCCGCGACGGTCGGGACGAGGAGCAGCCCTGCGGAGACGATCGTCCAGTTCCGCCCACCGAAGATCGCGACCGCGAAGGTGTAGGGCACCCGCACGACGGCCCCGACCAGGGTGACCACGGACGTCAGCAGGAACTTGTCGGCCGGTGTCAGCCCGTACTCCGGGCCCATGAACAGCACCAGCACGGACCACATCGTCCAGACCGAGAAACCGATGTGCTCGGATAGCACGGAGAAGAACAGGTTCCGGCGGGCGACCCGCTCCCCCGTCTTCTTCCAGAAGGTCTCGTCCTCCGGATCCCAGTGCTGGATCCAGCGGCCGCCAGGGACTGTCATGACGCCTCCACGGTGCTCCGGGCTCGGCTGTTGCTGTGAGTGGTCGAGCACCGAAGGTAGGAAGGGCGCGTTTCCGGTCTGTTGGGTTGTGGATGACCGGAAGGGAACGTTGCTCTCACCCCGCGCGGGGGCGGGGTGAGAGGTCGCCGCCGGCCGCCGGGGTCAGCCCTGCGGGGGCTGGGGGTGCCAGTGCGGGTTCTGCTGGGCGTAGGGGCCGGGCGCCTGCGGCGGGTACGGCGACTGGGGCTGCGGCTGGGTGTACGGCTGCTGGGCGTAGGGGCCGGGGGCCTGCGGCGGGTACGGCTGCTGGGGCTGGACCGGTTGCTGCGGCGGATACGGCTGCTGGGCGTACGGGCCGGGGGCGGGCTGTCCGTAACCGGCGGGGACACCGGGTCCCCCGGGCACGCCCGGCGCCGGATGGCCGTACGGCGGTCCGGCCACGGCACCCCCGCCCCCGAACGGATTCCCGTGCCCGGGCAGCTGCGCCCCGGGCGCCAGGTACCGCACCCGTCCCGTCTCGTCCGCCACGGGCGTGTACCCGGCGGCCTGCAGCCGGGCGGCGAACTTGGCGTTGCGCTTGCGCGTGACGAGGAATCCCACGCCGAGGAGCGCCATGACCACCAGCCAGACGATCGCCGCCATGACGAAATCCTCGGACCGGCCGCCCGCGCGGTAGGCGAGGATCACGCACCCGACGGTGACGCCGAGCGCCGCGTACCCCATCCGCTTCTCGGCGTGCTTGCCGGTGAGGTCGAAGTTGATCCGGGCCTTGAGGAGTTCGAAGGCGTCCGGCACGAGCGGCGGCAGCGAGACACCGTCGGCGGCGTTCGGGTACTGCGCCCAGTTCTGCGCGGCCCGGGCGCGTGCCTGCGGGCCGGTGTCGGGCACGATCAGCATCGTGAGCGAGCCGTTGGTCCCGCCGCCCTGCCGGACGTCGGCGTACTCGTACCCGAACTGCTGGGCCACGAAGGCGAGTCGGGCCAGCTTCTTCACGGACGCCATCGGACTGGTCAGCTCGACCGGCTCACCGCTCGCCATCAGCCGCAGCATCTTCTGCATCTGCCGCTTGCTCATCCGCACCTGCTCCCCACGGGCCGCCCTGTTCACCTGCGCAACCGGGGCAGTCTCGCACGGGCGTACGGCCGAGCGGGCATCGCACCCGGTCCCGCTCGACCGCCACTTGACCTGTCAGCCCCGGTGGGCCGCCCGGGACCTGGGCTGCGTGCCGGCGGAGCGTTTCACGCCGTTCGGCCACAGTCTGGGCTTGCGCTTCGCGGCCAGGTCCTCGACCCAGCCGACGGCCATCACCATCAGGCCGATCAGCGGCCAGACCAGGGCGAACATCCAGATCGTGTACGCGCTGTCGAGGGCACCGACCGCGCGCTCGCTCTGCATGAACGGAAGCTTGTAGGCCAGGTCGATGATCGGGACCGTCGCCATGATCAGCAGGTTGTGCCACAGGTAGATGGTGACCGCCCGGTTGTTGGACAGGGTCACCAGCCTGTCCCACTTGGCCAGGCGGCCGGGGAGTTCCTGCCACGACGGCGAGTACTGGAGGAGGATGACGACGAAGCCGAACGACCAGGTGGCCTGGGCCAGCGGAATGTCGTTCAGGTCCCAGCCGTCGGGGCCCAGATGGTTCGAGGCCCACCACAGGCCGAAGGCCATCACCAGCGACGCGCCGGAGACGGCGACGTACCGGGGGATCTTCTTCAGCATGCCGTCGTTGTGGGCGAAGCCCAGGACCCAGCAGCTGCCGTAGACCGCGAAGTCGGTGACGGCGTTGCCCGTCTCGCCGGGGATGGTCACCAGGCCCGTGCCGACGATCGCCGTCAGGCCCAGCGGAGCGAGGAGCGTCGGCCAGGGTGCCCGGCGGAACGCCCACAGCAGCAGCGGGGAGGCGACGACGAACCACAGGTAGGCGCGCAGGTACCACAGCACACCCGCCGCCTGCACCGCCCAGGTGTCCTCCAGCAGTCCCGACTTGGAGCCGATGTGCCAGGGGAAGGGCGGGGCGCCGATCGGGACGATGTAGTTGAACAGCGAGGCCAGGCCCCAGGTGCCGTCCAGGTTCGGGTCCTTCAGCGGGTTCCAGCCGTTCGCGAACATCAGCGCCAGCACGACCGCGCTGAACGCCCACAGGGGCGGCAGCAGCCTGCGGACCCGGCCGCGGATCACGCTCATCGCCGAACGGTTCAGGGACCGCGCCATCAGTGAGCCCGCCAGCGCGAACATCACGCCCATGGACGGGAACAGCACCGTCAGCCAGGCCCAGCCGAAGAGGTGGTAGACGACCACGCGGACCAGGGCCAGCGAGCGCAGCAGGTCGAGGTACCGGTCGCGGCCCGGCTTCCCGGGGGCGGGGGCGGGGGCGGTGACGGGCTCGGCCGCGGGCGCGGGCTCCGCCGTGCGCTGCTGCGGGACGCCGTAGGGCATCCCGGGGATGCCGTTCGGCTGCTGCGGGGTGATTCCGTAGGGGCTGGGAGCCGGCTCCGGGCCGGCCCCCGTTCCGGTCGGGTATCCGTGGGTCATGCCACGGGCCTCCGATCATCGCTGCTCCGCTGGCTCGGCACCGAGCCGCCGCCCGGCGCCTCGACGACACCGGTGCGCCGCAGTTTCTGCCAGCGCAGGCGGCCGCCGGTGAGCGCGGTGATCCAGGACTGGAGCAGCACGACGTACATGAGCTGGCGGTAGAGGATCTGCTGCAGGGGCAGCGAGATCAGGTGGGTCATGCGTTCGCGGTCGAGGCGGAAGGCGTACGCCGCGCAGAACGCCTGGATCGCCAGGACGCCCAGCCACGCCACGATCGTCTTCTCCGTCGGCCCGAACACGATGCCGTAGAGCAGGAAGACGTCGATCAGCGGGGCCAGCAGCGGGGCCACGACCATGAACAGGGAGACGAAGGGCAGGCCGACGCGGCCGAAGCGGCCGGAGGGGCCGCGTTCGATGACGGCGCGGCGGTGCTTCCAGATGGCCTGCATGGTGCCGTAGGACCAGCGGTAGCGCTGGGACCACAGCTGCTGGACGGACTCGGGGGCCTCGGTCCAGGCGCGGGCGTTCTCGGCGTAGACCACGCGCCAGCCGGCGCGGTGCAGCGCCATGGTGACGTCGGTGTCCTCGGCGAGGGTGTCGTCGCTCATGCCGCCGATGGGTGCGAGGGCGGAGCGGCGGAAGGCGCCCACCGCGCCCGGGATGGTCGGCATGCAGCGCAGGACGTCGTACATGCGGCGGTCCAGGTTGAAGCCCATCACGTACTCGATGTGCTGCCAGGCGCCGATGAGGCTGTCCTTGTTGCCGACCTTCGCGTTGCCCGCCACGGCGCCGACCTTCGGGTCGCCGAAGGGCTGGACGAGTTCGCGGACGGTGGAGGGTTCGAAGACGGTGTCGCCGTCCATCATGACGACGATGTCGTGGCGGGCGTTCGCGAGGCCCCGGTTGAGCGCCGCCGGCTTGCCCGCGTTGAGCTGGCGGATCACCCTCACGTTGGGCAGGCCCATGGCCTCGACGATCCGGGCGGTGCCGTCGCTGGAGCCGTCGTCGATCACGATGACCTCGACCGGGTGGTCGCTGGCCATCAGGGAACGGACGGTGTTCTCGATGCACTTGGCCTCGTTGTACGCCGGGACCAGCACCGTCACCGGTTCGGTGACCGGCGGGCCCCAGCGGAAGCCCTTGCGGCGGACCCGGCGGGCGTGGATCCCCGAGAGCAGCAGCATCAGGACGAAGCGGCCGATGACCAGGGTGCCGATGACCGCGAGACCCACCACCAGGCCGTCGGTGATCTTCTCGCTGGCCTGGACCAGGAAGATCCACGCCTTGCCCTTCCACAGTTCGGCGCCGGTCACCTCGCTGTGCGCGCTGGGCGCGTCCAGGGCCTCGGTGAGGTTGTCGAACTCGTAGCCCTTCTGCTTCAGGTCGGGCAGGAACCTGTCCAGCGCCTGCACGGTCTGGTGGCGGTCGCCGCCGGAGTCGTGCATCAGGACGATGGCGCCCTTGCCGCCCTCGGGCGTGGCGCGGCGGATGATCTCGTCGACGCCGGGCTTCTTCCAGTCCTCGCTGTCGGTGTTGTTGACGACGGTGATGTAGCCGCGGCTGCCGATGTACTCGGTGACCGGCCAGGACTTGTTGTCCATGGCGTCGGAGAAGGAGGAGTACGGCGGGCGGAACAGCGAGGTGCGGATGCCGGCCGCGCCGGTGATCGCCAGCTGGTTCTGCGACAGCTCCCAGTCGATGCGCTTCTTGGACTGGAAGGAGAGGTCGGGGTGGTTGAAGGTGTGCAGACCGACCTCGTGGCCCTCGTCGACCATGCGCTTGACGAGGTCCGGGTAGCGGGAGGCCATGGTGCCGGTGACGAAGAAGACCGCGTGGGCGTCGTGCTTCTTCAGCACGTCCAGCACCCTCGGGGTCCAGGTCGGGTCCGGGCCGTCGTCGAAGGTCAGGACGAGGCGGTGGTCGGGCACGCTCAGGCCCTCGGTGCGGCCGCCGCGCGTGTCGATGACCGGGCCGCCCTCCAGGATCTTCTGCGGCACCCGGTCGGTGGCGGCGGGCGGCTGGACGCGGTGGTCGGCGAGGATCTCGCTGTGCACGTACCCGCGCAGCATGAGCATCGCCATCAGGGCGACGAGGACGAGCACCGGCAGCAGCAGGCGCAGAGGCAGGCGGCGCCGCCGGGAGCCGTCACGGGCTCCGTTCGCGGCCCCGTGACGGCGGGTGCGGGATGCCATCAGAGGGTGTACTCCGGGGACAGGGAAGGGGAGGTGGGCGCGGCCGGGTCGGTGAGCGGTCCCGCGGCCACGGGGGACTGCGCGCCGGCGCCGTTGACGGCCGTGCCACCGGGCTCGCCGGTGTCACCGCCGCCCGGGTCGGTGGTGCCGGTCGGATCGGTCGAGGGCTCGCCCCCGCCCGACGGGGTGCTCGGGGCGACGGTGCCGGGGTCCGGCGACGTGGGCGCCGACTGCGTCGGGTCGGGGTCGGTCGCGCCGCCTCCCGGCTCGGGTGCGGTCTGGGACGCGGACGGCGCCGGGCCGGTGCCGGTGCCCGGCTGCCCGGCGGCGTCGGAGGCGCCGGGTGCGGGGGCGTCGACGCCGGGCGCCGAGGTCACGCCGCCGTCGGCCGAGGGGGACGTCCGCGGGGCGGCGCTGCCGCTGGTGGAGGGCTGTGCCGACTGTGTGGGCAGCGGCGTGGTGTCGACCTGGCCGGCCGGCTTGCCCTCCTGTTGGCCCGGTACGGGGAGCCAGGGTGCGTTGGAGTTGCCGGACAGGAGCGTGGAGACCATGACGACGGCGTAGATGGCGCAGACGATGCCGACGGCGATGCCGAGACGGCGGAAGCGGCGGCTGCGGCGGCCCGACGCGTCGACGAAGACCGGCCCGTCGGAGCCCTCCGGGCCGTTGCCCGGGCCGCTCTTGGCCTGCCGCAGCATCCCGTCGCCGAGCTGGACGGCGTCGAGCTGGACGGTGACCTCGTGCGGGTCGTGGGTGTGGTCGGACCCGCCGGTGCCCCGCGCGTGCGGGGCGTCCGGCGCGTCCTGGGCCTCCTGCCAGGGGTCGCTCAGGACGGTGGTGGCGGGGCCGGGCGTCGGGAAGGCGCGGGTCCGGGCCGCCGAGGGGAGCACGTCCGTCGGGTCGGGGACCGGGTCCGCTCCGGCGCGGTCCGTACGGCCCCGGCCCGTCCGGTCCTGGTCCTGCGCTATGCGCTGCCGGCGTATTCGCGCGCCGAGGACGTCGGGCGCACCGGCGTCGGGGCGCCCGCGGGCGGGCAGGACCTGGGTCTCGGCGGCGTCAGGTGAAGGCCGGCGACCGTTCCGCAGGATCTCCGTCTGCGCGACATCCGGGGAAGGCCAGGGACCGTTCCGCAGCATCTCCGTCTGCGCGGCATCCGCGGCAGGCCGCGGGCCGTTCCGCAGCATCTCCGTCTGCGCGGCATCCGCGGCAGGCCGGCGGACGTCCGCTGCGCGAGTGTCCGGAAACGCCCGGGGGCCGGGGAACGTGCCGCGCCCCGGGAACGCACCGGGCTGCGCGGACGGGCCGGCCGCAGGGGGCCCGGTCGGCCCGGGGAACGCCCTGGGCCCCGGAATCGCCTGCGTGGCGTCCTCGTCCTGGTTCGGCTCGGGGAGACCACGAGTCCCGGATCCGCTCACGGGCCACTCCGGTTGGGCGTCTTTCTGCCATTTATCCACGCGCACGCACTTCCCCCCACGGGACAGTTCCGGGTGCGCATACGACTCCGAGCACCCGTCGGCCGAACCGGCCCCCACCAGGTTCGAGCGCCCCCTGTACCACACCGTGCTCAGGCCAAGAATGTAGCGCACGCGGAGGATGTGTGGTTCCCGGGTGTCGGTTAACGGACCGACATCACAGCGGCGTCAGTGGCCGGAATCCATCCGTCGGCGGGTCTCACCAGCCACCCTTCCTCGACCGCGAGTCGGGCCGCGGCCCGGCGAAGTGCGTCAAATGCGGGGTGCACCAGCCCCTTTCGCCAGACCAGTGACACGGGCGACAGCGGGACGGGATCGACCAGCGGGCGCAACACGGTCGACGGCATGGCCGGAAAGTCCACCACTGCGAGGATCGGGTTGCGGGTCTTGTCCATGATCCGCCGGAACTCCTCGTGCCCCACGGCCAGCGGAGCGGGTGGCGCCACTTCGATGCCCCGTCCCTCGAACAGGCGATGCGCGAGGTCGGTCCACTCCGGTGTCCGCGGATTGCCGGCCCCGGCGTACACGGTCTCGCCCGCCAGCGCGGCGAGCGGCACTTCCGCCAGGCCGGCCAGCGGGTGGTCCTCGGGCAGGACGACGGCCATGCGTTCGTAGCGGACCGGCTGGTGGCCGAGCCCTGCCCGCAGCGCCGGGGCCAGGCCCGCGAACCGGCCGAACGAGGCGTCGAGGCGGCCCGCGAGCAGTTCGGCGGCGGCTCCCGTCAGGCCGCTCTCGTAGCGGGCCATCAGTTCCTGGTCGGGGGCCAGCCGGCGGGCCAGTTCCAGGACCCGGCGCCCGGTGGCCAGTCCCGAGGAGTTGAGGTCCACCAGCAGCGGACGGGACTGTCCGAAGGCGGCGAGCAGGTCGTCCTGCGCCTGCAGCACCCGGCGCGCGTACGGCAGCAGCCGCTCGGCGTCGGCCGTCGGCGTGACCTGCCGGGTGGTGCGGACGAACAGCTCGGCACCCAGCTCCCGTTCCAGGCGCCGCACGTCCCGGCTGAGCGCCTGCTGGGCGACGTACAGGCGGGCCGCGGCGCGCGTGAAGTGCAGCTCCTCGGCGACGGTGACGAAGGCGCGCAGGAGGCGTGGGTCGAGGTGGCTCGGTGCGGGCATCCGGGGAATTTACAACAGGGGTGCGTGAATGGGTGCGGAGAAGGTGTTGGACCCCTTGACAGACCGCGGGCGACGGTGGACGCATGCCGCCGACGACCCCGCGCCGCCCGCCCGGGCAGGCCCCGTTGCCCACCGTCACCGCCGACTCGCTCGTCATGGCCGACTTCCGCCCGCGCACCCGGCGCCGGCCACCCGGCCCGTACCGCCGCCTTCTCTCCGTCCCGGGCGCCCGTGCGTTCACGATCGGCAATCTCACCGCCCGTCTGCCCATGGGCATGTTCAGCGTGAGCGCCGTCGTGATGATCGCCGGCACACGCGACTCCTACGCCCTCGCCGGCGCCGTCACCGCGACGGGCCTGGCGGCGACCGCGCTGGTCGCCCCGTGGACCGCGCGGCTCGTCGACCGCCACGGCCAGGCCAGGGTGGCCCTGCCCGCCGCGCTGGTCGCCGCCCTCGGCTCGCTCGCCCTGCTGCTGTGCGTGCGCCACGGCGCCCCCGACTGGACCCTGTTCGCCGCGTACGCCGCCACCGCCACCACGCCCAACACCGGCGGGATGGCCCGCGCCCGCTGGGCCCACCTGCTGAAGGGCGACGCCGACGCGCTGCACACGGCGAACTCGTTCGAGCAGGCCGCGGACGAACTGTGCTTCATGCTCGGGCCGGTGCTGGCGGCCTTCCTGAGCGCGACGTTCTTCCCGGAGGCGGGCACACTCGTCGGCGTGGTGCTGCTGGTGACCGGCATGCTGCTGTTCACCGCCCAGCGTTCCACCGAGCCGCCCGCGCAGCCGCGCCCGCCCGCGAAGGCCCCCTTCCGTGCCCCCGGCATCCCGCCGCTGCTGGCCGTGTGCCTGGCGATGGGCGGGGTGTTCGGGGCCATGGAAGTGGTCACCATCGCATTCGCGGACGCACAGGGCCACCGCACGGCAGCCGGTGTGGTGCTCGCCCTGCAGGCGGCCGGTTCGTGCGCGGCGGGGCTGCTGTACGGCGCGCTGAAGCCCGCCGGATCCGCCGAGGACCGCCTGCCGTGGTGCGTAGCCGCGATGACGGCCCTGCTGACGCTGCCGCTGCTGGCGGCCTCGCTCACCGGCTCGCTGCCGCTCCTGGCGGTCACGCTGCTGGTCGCCGGGATGGCGACCGCCCCGACCATGGTCACCACCATGACGCTGGTCCAGCGGCGCACCCCCGCGGGGCGCCTGAACGAGGGCATGACCCTCGCGGTGACGGGCCTGCTCGGCGGCATCGCCTGCGGCAGCGCGGCCGGGGGCTGGACGGTGGAGCATGTGTCGGCCACGGCCGGTTACGGAGTGCCGGTCACGGCCGCGGCGGCGGCGCTGCTGCTCGCCCTGCTGCCCCTCACCGGCGACCGGGCAGGGCAGGACAGGGCATGACGAAGGCCCCGTCGCGCTGGAGCGACGGGGCCTTCGCCCACATGGGAATTGTGGAGATGGCGGGAATCGAACCCGCGTCCAACGGTGTGGAACCAGGGCTTCTCCGTGTGCAGTCCGCTTCGCTTTTCTCGGCCCCGGAGATCACGCGGACAAGTCTCCGACGGGCTCAGTCACTGTTTGGTTTCCCTCTTCACCCCGTGACCGGGATCAAGGTTTAGTCCCCTAGCTGATGCCAGGATCCGGGTCGGGAACAGCCCCGGGCTGACACTCCCTTAGTAGGAGGCTCGCTCTGCTACCTGAGATCAGGCAGCGAGGGCGAAGGCCTGCTGGGAGGAATCGCGCTTGGTGTTGGCGATTATTTTTTTCGGCCTGTGGTTTACGAGATCATGGCCGCTTCCTCGACACGCTTCCCCTGCTTCGACATCCGCTGTCGAAACCGATCATCCCCATGTTGATTTTTCAAGCCCTCCGGAGAGGGAGCGCACCTGCTGTGCGGTGCAGATGCCATCGTACGTGACCAACGCACGTCCGTGCCAGCGTATTCCCAGGGGTCACCCGGGGGTGGCCCGCCGGCCGGCCAGGGGTTTCAACGCGGTCCGGCGCCCGGACATTCCCGGCCGCGGGAACGGACCGCCGTCACGCCCGCTGCTTGCGCCGGATCGCCGAGATCGCCCGCTCCGCCTCGCGCCGGTCCTGCTTCTCGCGCAGGGTCTGGCGCTTGTCGTACTCCTTCTTGCCGCGCGCCAGCGCGATCTCGACCTTGGCCCGGCCGTCCTTGAAGTACAGCGCGAGGGGCACGATCGTGTGACCGGTCTCCTGGGACTTCGACTCCAGCTTGTCGATCTCCACGCGGTGCAGCAGCAGCTTCCGCTTGCGGCGCGCGCTGTGGTTGGTCCAGGTGCCCTGGCTGTACTCCGGCACGTGCACGTTGTAGAGCCACGCCTCGTGCCCGTCCATCTGGATGAAGCCGTCGGCCAGCGAGGCCCGGCCCTGGCGCAGCGACTTCACCTCGGTCCCGGTGAGGACCAGGCCGGCCTCGTAGGTGTCGAGGATCTGGTAGTCGTGCCGCGCCTTCTTGTTCTGCGCGATCAGCTTGCGCCCTTTTTCCTTAGCCATAGTGCCGACCATTTTCGCACTACGGAGGGGGTTGGCGGAAAGCCGTTTACAACCCGCTCAGCACCGTCTCCGCCCGCTCCAGGGCGGCCGGGTCCGCGGGGTCGACCTCCAGGTCGGGTGCGATGCCCGTGCCGTCGACGCCGCGGCCGGAGGGGGTGCGGTAGTGGCCGACGGTCAGTTCGGCGACCGAGCCGTCGGGCAGCGGGCTCGGCATCTGGACGGAGCCCTTGCCGAAGGTGCGGGAGCCCACGACGACCGCCCGTCCGCGGTCCTGCAGGGCGCCGGTGAGGAGCTCGGCCGCGCTCATCGTGCCGCCGTCGACGAGCGCGACCAGGGGTCTGGTGGTGTCGCCGCCGGGTTCGGCGTGCAGGGCCCGCTGGTCGCCGTCGACGTCGTACGTGGCGACCAGGCCGCCGTCGAGGAAGGCGGAGGCGGCGGTGACGGCCTCGGTGACCAGGCCCCCGGAGTTGCCGCGCAGGTCGAGCACGACCCCGGCGTCGGCCGGGACCCGGCCCACGGCGGTGCGGACCTGGTCGCCGACGCCCTTGGTGAAGGAGGCGACCTTGATGACGGTGTCGCCGGCGGCCGTGCCGCGCACGCTCACCGGGTCCGTGGTCAGCCGGGCCCGGCGCACGGTCTCGGTCCAGGCGCGCGTGCCGCGCTCCAGGCCGAGCCGGACGGTGGTGCCGGCGGGCCGGTCCATGGCGTCGCCTCGCAGCAAGGAGACGACCTCGGTGACGGGACGCCCGTCGACCTGCCGGCCGTCGACGGCACGCAGCCGGTCGCCCGCGCGGATCCCGGCGTCGGCCGCGGGCGACCCGGACCGCACCTTGGTGATCTCGATGCCGCCGTCGCGCTCGCGGCGCGCCGACAGTCCGACGCCGGTGTACTGGCCGTCGAGGGACTCCTCCAACTCCTCGTACTCCCCGGGGGAGTAGACGGCGCCCCACCGGTCTCCGCTGCGGCTGACGGCCCGTTCCGCGGCCTCCACGGGGGACTTGCCGGCGGCCATCGCCTCGGCGGCCGCCCGGGCCACCTCCTGGTGGTGACCGGCGGGTGCGGCCGAACGGGCCGTGTCCGGCGCGGACTTCCGCTCGGCCTCGGGGAACGAGCCGGTGGCGGCGCCGGTGACGAGCACGCTCGCGAACACCAAGGTCAGGGCGGCACCGTGGCGGACGCGGCGGGGCTGACAGAACGGGTCACGACCTGACATGACGGTGAGTGTAGGACAACGCAAGAGGGCCGAACGGTCGCTTGACCGTTCGGCCCTCTTGGCGTGCGTCACACCTTCAAGTACTTGCGCAACGCGAAGAACGCCGCCAACGCGGGCATCAGCAGGCTGGTGGCCAGGATGAGCGGCAGCTTCGTCAGTACGGCGTCCCAGCCGATGAAGTTGATCAGATTCAGCTTCTCGGACAGGGCCAGTCCGTGATCGATGATGAAGTACCGCGCGATGACCAGGAAGGCGCAGGCGACACCACCGCCGATGAGCCCGGCGACGGCCGCCTCCATGATGAACGGTGCCTGGATGTAGAAGCCGGAGGCGCCGACCAGGCGCATGATGCCGGTCTCGCGCCGACGGCTGAACGCCGAGACGCGCACGGTGTTGACGATCAGCATCAGCGCGACGACCAGCATCAGCGCCATGATCGCGCGCGCGGCCCAGTTCATGCCGTTGAGCAGGCCGAAGAGGTTGTCGAGGATGCCCTTCTGGTCCTGTACGGACTGCACGCCGTCCCGGCCGTCGAAGGCGGTCGCGATGACCTGGTACTTCTCCGGGTCCTTCAGCTTGATCCGGTACGACTCCTGCATCTGGTCCGGCGTGAGGGAGCTGGCCAGCGGGGAGTCGCCGAACTGCTCCTTGTAGTGCTTGTACGCCTCGTCCTGCGACTCGTGCGTCACCTTCTCGACGACCGACATCTCCTCGAGGTCCGCGAGGATCTGCTTCTTCTGGTCCTCGGTCACCGCGCCCTTGGCGCAGTTGGGGTCGGACTCGGCGTCGCTCTTGTTGCAGAGGAAGACGGAGACGTTGACCTTGTCGTACCAGTAGCCCTTCATGGTGTTCACCTGGTCGCTCATCAGCAGCGAACCGCCGAACAGGGCCAGGGACAGGGCGACGGAGACGATGACCGCGAAGGTCATCGTCAGGTTGCGGCGAAGACCGACACCGATCTCCGAAAGCACGAACTGGGCGCGCATGGCGTCTGATTAAGCCTTTCCGTGGTTACCGTGCGATCTGCGGTCTCAGTGCTGGTAGCCGTAGACGCCGCGTGCCTGGTCGCGGACGAGACGGCCCTGCTCCAGCTCGATGACGCGCTTGCGCATCTGGTCCACGATGTTCTGGTCGTGCGTGGCCATCACCACGGTGGTGCCCGTGCGGTTGATGCGGTCGAGCAGCTTCATGATGCCGACGGAGGTCTGCGGGTCGAGGTTGCCCGTGGGCTCGTCGGCGATCAGCAGCTTGGGCCGGTTGACGAAGGCGCGCGCGATGGCGACGCGCTGCTGCTCACCGCCGGACAGCTCGCCCGGCATGCGGTCCTCCTTGCCGCCGAGCCCGACGAGGTCGAGCACCTGCGGCACGGACTTGCGGATCTCGCCGCGGGACTTGCCGATGACCTCCTGCGCGAAGGCGACGTTCTCCGCCACCGTCTTGTTCGGCAGGAGCCGGAAGTCCTGGAATACGGTCCCCAACTGGCGGCGCATCTGCGGCACCTTCCAGTTGGACAGGCGGGCGAGGTCCTTGCCCAGGACGTGCACCTGGCCGTGGCTGCACCGCTCCTCGCGGAGGATCAGCCGCAGGAAAGTGGACTTTCCGGAGCCGGAGGACCCCACGAGGAAGACGAACTCGCCCTTCTCGACCTCCAGGGAGACATCCCTGAGGGCTGGACGGTTCTGCTTGGGGTAGACCTTGGAGACGTTGTCGAATCGGATCACGGATGCACCACGGGTCGCCGGGGGTAGATGAGCGTGACCATACGCGAAGCGGGGAGCGGCCCGCAGTCACCGGTCGGGGTTGCGTGATACTTGCGCGTTTTGTCCCCACCGGGGCGGACCCCGGTCCCCTCGGGAGGGCGCGCAGCGGCCCACGGAACCTGGCACAGTGGAAGGGGAACGTTCGCGGTGGCGCGAGCGTTGTACGACGAGAACCGGTTGCAAGGAGGGCGAGCGCATGACGTACGACCGGTTGGTGTGCGCGAACTGCGCGGCGCCCGTCAGTGAGGGCCGGTGCCCCGTGTGCCGGGCGAACCGCGAGCGACTGCAACAGGAGAACTTCCTCTCGGGCCTGAACCCGATGGCGCTGATCGCGCTGCTGGCGGTCCTGGTCGCGGCGGTGGCGCTGCTGGCCCACCAGACCGCCTAGACCTCGCGGGAAGCCCCGACAGGGGCGTCAGAGACGCGGGAGGGGCCCGGAGCGTGCCGGCTCCGGGCCCCTCCGCATGCGTCGGGCGTACGTCACGTACGCCCCGTACGCGGGCGGCTACCGTCAGGCGGCGGCGCCGCGGCCGTTCATCATGCGGGGCAGCATGCGGAAGCCGATGCCGCCGGCGATCATCGTGGCGGCGCCGACCAGCAGGAACGTGGTCTCCGCGGCACCGGTCTCGGCGAGCTCCTCGCCGCCGCCCTGGGCGGCCGCGTCGGAGGCCGGGGCCTCCTCACCGGTGTCGGTCAGGGCCGAGGAGCCCTGCTCCTGGGTGGAGGGGTTGGAGCCGCCGTCGGGGTCGGCGTTGTTGCCGCCGTTGCCGCCGCCGTTGCCGTTGCCCGGGGCCTCCGTGGGGTCGGCCGGCTCGGTCGGCTCCTCGGTGGGGTCCGTCGGCTCGGTGGGCTGCTCGGTGGGCGGCTCCTCGGTGGGGGGCTCCTCGGTGGGCGGCTCCTCCGTCGGAGGCTCCTCGGTCGGGGGCTCCTCGGTGGGCGGCTCCTCCGTGGGAGGCTCCTCGGTGGGCGGCTCCTCGCTGGGGATGGTCGTCGGCGGGGTCTCCGGGTCGTCGCCGTCGAGGCCCACGCCGACGCCCACGCCGACGCCGCCGACCTCGGCGCTCACGCCCAGGTCGAGGGCCGAGGCGGCGCCCGCGGCGGTCAGCGAGGCTCCGGCCGCGATCACGGCACCGGCCGCTATGCGGGCGACACGGATCCGCGTCTTCTTGGTCATATGGTTGCTACCCCCAGTAGCTGTTCGTCAGTGAGGCGGCGCTCGGGGCCGTGATCGACGGAGGTAGCTGCAGTGAAGCCCCCCGGTTCACATGCGCCCCAGAAATACGCATGCCGCGCCTCACCCTTCCCATTTTTCAAAGCAACGTCAAGGTCATTGCGTACGCGATGTCCGAGTACAGGGGGGTATGCCGGACACAATGGGTGTGAGTGTGCTGTAGAAGCCGGACATCACCGGCAGACGAAAGGCAACTGCCGCCCCGGAGGCGGCAGTTGCCTTGTCGACAAAGCGGCGTTTCCGCCCGACGTTACTTCGCCTGCTGCTTGCGCCAGCGAATTCCGGCCTCCAGGAAACCGTCGATCTCGCCGTTGAACACGGCCTCGGGGTTGCCCACTTCGTGCTCCGTGCGCAGGTCCTTGACCATCTGGTACGGGTGCAGCACGTAGGAACGCATCTGGTTGCCCCAGGAGTTGCCGCCGTCGCCCTTGAGGGCGTCCATCTTGGCCTGCTCCTCCTGGCGGCGCCGCTCCAGCAGCTTGGCCTGCAGAACGTTCATCGCGGTGGCCTTGTTCTGGATCTGGGACCGCTCGTTCTGGCAGGAGACGACGATGCCGGTGGGGATGTGCGTGATGCGCACCGCGGAGTCGGTGGTGTTCACGCCCTGGCCGCCCGGGCCGGAGGACCGGTAGACGTCGATCCGCAGGTCGGACTCGTCGATGTCGACGTGGTCGGACTGCTCGACGACGGGCAGCACCTCGACGCCCGCGAAGGACGTCTGGCGGCGGCCCTGGTTGTCGAAGGGCGAGATGCGCACGAGCCGGTGCGTGCCCTGCTCGACGGAGAGGGTGCCGTAGGCGTAGGGCACCTGGACGGCGAAGGTGGTCGACTTGATGCCGGCCTCTTCGGCGTACGACGTCTCGTAGACCTCGGTCTTGTAGCCGCGCTGCTCGGCCCAGCGCAGGTACATGCGCTGGAGCTTCTCGGCGAAGTCGGCGGCGTCCACGCCACCCGCCTCGGCGCGGATGTTGACGAGCGCCTCACGGGCGTCGTACTCACCCGAGAGCAGCGTGCGGACCTCCATCTCGTCCAGCGCCTTCTTGACGGACTCGAGCTCGGACTCGGCCTCGGCACGGGTGTCCGGGTCGTCCTCCTCCTCGGCCATCTCGAAGAGCACGGCGAGATCGTCGATCCGGCCGCGCAGGCCCTCGGCCTTCCGCACCTCCGCCTGGAGGTGGGAGAGCTTGCTGGTGATCTTCTGCGCCTCGTCCGGGTTGTCCCACAGGGACGGCGCGGCCGCCTGCTCCTCGAGCACGGCGATGTCTGCCCTCATCCTGTCGAGGTCCAGAACGGCCTCGATCGACTCCATGGTCGAGGAGAGGGACTTCAGCTCTTCGGATACATCGACGACTGCCACGCATCCAGCGTAACGGCTCTGCCAAGCGCTCCACGCCGGGTCACGGCGTCGGAGGGGTGCCGCACCTCACGGCGACGCCGGTGCCGAGTTCCTGGTGTCCTGCGGATCCGCGCCGGCTTCGTCACCGCCCGTGGCCAGCCAGGTACCGACGCCGATCGCCGCCACGAGGGCGACCGCGCCCGCGCCGAGGGCCAGCCGGCGGCGCCGCGCGGCGGCCCGGTTCCTGGCCGAGCCCGGGCGTGGCGCGCCGGAGGCGCGGGGGGCGCGGGCGGTGCCGCGGGCACCGCCCGCCAGCTCGTCGGGGGCCGGTACCCGCATGGAGGTGTGCGTGTCGCGGTTGGAGTCGGCCGGCTTGGCGCCCGGCACCAGGGGGACCGCCCCGCGGCGCCGTACCGGCTCCCCGGCGGGCGCGGGTGAGGCGGCCGGCTCCTCGGTGGTGTCCTCCGCCTGCTCCGCGTCGGGCTCGTCCACGTCCAGCGGCGGCATGCCCGCCAGCATCGGCAGCAGCTCGCGCAGCCGGGCGCCCAGCTCCGAGGCGCGCAGCCGCGAGGCCGGCGCCTTGGCCAGGCACTGCACGATCAGCTGCCACAGCTCGTCCGGGATGCCGGGGAGGGGGACGACCGTCTCGGTCACATGGCGGCGCAGCACGGCGCCCGGGTGGCCGCCGCCGAACGGCGTGAAGCCGGCCAGCAGCTCGTACAGGACCGTGGCCAGCGCGTAGATGTCGACCGCGGCCCGGGGCGGCAGGCCCTCGACGATCTCCGGGGCGAGGTAGTCGGGGGTGCCGATGATCTTCGTCGTGCGGGTGCGCCGCGGGGTGTCGATGAGTTTGGCCACACCGAAGTCCGTCAGCAGGGCGCGGTGCGAGCCGCCGGGGCCGAGCGGGCCCTGCATGTCCAGCAGCACGTTCTCCGGCTTGACGTCGCGGTGCACCACTCCGGCGGCATGCGCGGCGGCCAGCCCGTCCGCGATGTCGGCGACGACGGCCACCGCGGCCTCGGGCGCGAGGCGGCGCTCCCGGTCCAGGCGGGTGCGCAGGTCCGTGCCGCGCACCAGGTCCATGACCAGAGCCAGGTCGTTCCCGTCGACCACGAGGTCGCGCACGGAGACGACGTGCGGGTGTTCGAGGCCGAGCAGGGCGGTCCGCTCCTGCACGAAGCGGCCGACGAGCTCCTGGTCGGACGCCAGGTCCTCGCGCAGCAGCTTGATCGCGACGGGGCCCTCGGGCCCCTCGCCCAGCCACACCGTGCCGGCGCTGCCCCGTCCGAGGATCTGGTGGGCGGTGTACCGGCTGCCGATCTTCCGTGCCAAGACTGCTCCTACCGACGCGTGTTGCCGACAAAACTACGCGTCCGCGGAGCCGACCTTCACCGTGGAGGCGGAAATCCCCCGCCAGTTGTCGACAAATCTCCAGACTCGGGGGGAGCGCGGCCCGTCGGGGGTCAGTTGCCGCCCGAGCTCCCGCCGCCGCCCAGGTCCCCGATCCATCCGGTCACGGTGTCGAACCAGTCGCTGAGCTGGTCCCAGTAACCCTTGCCGGTGCCGATCCAGTCCTGCAGCGGGCTCAGCTCCCAGATCAGCCAGCCGGCCACGAACAGGATGACGATCGTGAAGAGGCATCCCTTGAGGCAGCCGAGGCCGGGGATGCGCATCGGGTTGGCGCTGCGCTGGCGGGGCGGCCGGGGCTCGCGCCTGGGCCGCTGGGGCTCGGGCGCGGGCGGCGGGGCGTACCGCTGGGGTTGCTGGGGCTGCTGGGGCTGCTGGGGCTGCTGGGGCTGCGGATTGGCGTACCGCTGCGGCTGGGGCTGCTGCGGATAGCCGTAGCCCTGCGGCGGCTGCTGGGGGGCGCGCGGCGCGGGCCCGGGCTGCCGCTGCGGCCGGGCGACCTGGCGCTGGGGGCGGCGGCGCAGCGGGTCCTCGTTCGGGTCGAGGTACTGGACCTGCGTCTGCTCGTTGCGGTCGCGGGCGGCGCGCAGCTGGTTCTGCCAGGGGTGCGGGTCCTCGGGGCCGCCGGGCTGCCCGCCCTGCCCCGGCCCGCCCGGCTGCCCCGGGGGCACCGGCGGCATGACGGCGGTCGGGTCGGCGGCGCCGCGGTTCGGCAGGACGGCGGTGGGGTCGGCGGCGCCCGCGGGGTTGCCGGTCTGCGGCATGACGCTGGTCGCGGCGTTGGGGTCGTAGGCGCCGCCCGGGTTCTGCGGCAGGACCTGCGTCGGGTCGGCGGCACCGGGGGCGCCCGGCACC
The DNA here is from genome assembly GCF_014650995.1 of Streptomyces viridiviolaceus. GTDB lineage: Bacteria > Actinomycetota > Actinomycetes > Streptomycetales > Streptomycetaceae > Streptomyces > Streptomyces viridiviolaceus. The sequence goes on along the minus strand of NZ_BMWA01000003.1, from coordinate 62,308 downwards.
GGGGCGGGGGCCGGGTCGGGGGCGAGGAGCGCTCCGACGTTCTCGGCGGCGCCGATCTGCGCGCTGTTCGCGTGCACGCCGATGCCCTCGGCGACGACGCGCAGGCCGCGCGCCAGGTTCTCGGCGCTGGGCCGCTCGTCGGGGTTCTTGCGCAGGCAGCGCTCTATGACCGTCCACAGCGGGTCGGGGACGGTGGAGGGCCGGCGCGGTTCGGCGCTCAGGTGCTGGTGCAGGACCTCCAGCGCGGAGCCGCCGGAGAACGGCGGACGGCCGGTGACCAGCTCGTAGAGCAGGATGCCGGCGCCGTAGATGTCGACGGCGGAGGTCTGCGGGCGGCCCTCGGCGGACTCCGGCGCCACGTACGCGGGCGTGCCGACGAACTCGTGGGTGCGGGTGAGGCCGGGTGAGTCGGCGAGGCGGGCGATGCCGAAGTCGGTGAGCATCGGGTGCATCTCGCCGCCGTCCTGCTTGAGCAGGACGTTGGCCGGCTTCAGGTCGCGGTGGACGACGCCGTCGGCGTGGCTGGCGGCCAGCGCGTCGGCGATCTGGGCGGTGAGCAGCGCGGCGGCGACGGGGCTGAAGGGACCGTTCTCGCGCAGGTAGCGGTGCAGGTCGGGGCCGTCGACGAGGTCCATGACCAGCGCCAGCAGATCACCTTCGACGACCAGGTCGCGGACCCGGACGATGTTGGGGTGGGTCAGCCGGAGCAGGACGGAACGCTCCCGCAGGAAGCGCATCACGACGTCGGCGTCGTTCGCGAGCTCCTCCTTGAGGACCTTGATCGCGACGGTCTCGCCTGGCTGTCCGGGCACGGCCGCCTCGGCCCCCGCGGTCTCCCGCTGGCGGGCTCGCCAGACGGTCCCCGTGGCGCCGCGACCGAGCGGCTCCTCGAGGAGGTACTTGCTGCCTACCGGCCGCACGTCATGCGCTCCCTGTTGCTTGCTGGCTTGTTCCGACCCACTGTTTCCGACCCACTGTAGTGCCGCCGGGCGCGGCACCGGCTGTCCTCTTCCTGTGGTTCCCGTTGGTCCACCGGTGCGTCTTACGTCCGGTTCCGGTACATGTTCGAAGGAAAGACGCTCGACCCGGTCCGTTGGTTGCCGGGCCCGAACGTGACCGATCTCAAGCGGGCGCCATTCGATCATTCAGGGGGCACCGGCCAGGCACTTTTGCGGGCAGAGGCGACCAATCAAGATCATTCGGCGGCGGGCGGCGGGCACGTTGTCGGTGGCAGGTGCGAGGATGCCTCCAGTACTGGCCGACGTGCTCGTGTGGCGGTGGGGGAAGTCCGCGGTGGGGGACCGCGGAGAGTGGCTTCGTCCCCGATGCGCGGGCGCCCGCGCGAAGGGACCGCTGACGGCGATGCAGATCCGGCTGACCGTCGTAGACCCGCTGGGCCCGTTCGCCGTGCCGGCGCGGGCCCGGGCCGCGAGCTGCGACGTGCTGGTCACGGCGCCCGCCGGCACGGCCCTGGCCGCGGTCGCCTCCGCGCTGGCCGCGGCGGTCCCCGGCGCCGACGCCCAGGGCACCGGCCCGGTCGTGCTCTACGCCGGCGCGCAGCGGCTGGACGCCCAGCGCTGCACCCTGGGCGAGCCCCCGCTGATCGACGGCGCCGTGCTCTGCCTGGGCGCCCCCGGCGAGCCCGACCCGCACACCGAGCCGGCCGACGCCACCGCCCAGCTCCACGTGGTCGCCGGGCCCGACGCGGGCGGGGTCCACCTGCTGCACGGCGGGCAGATCCAGCTCGGCCGCTCCGCCGACGCCGACGTCGCGCTCGACGACCCGGACGTCTCCCGGATCCACTGCGCCGTGACCGTCGGCGCCGACGGCCGCGTCTCGGTCGCCGACCTCGGCTCCACCAACGGCACCATGCTGGACGGCGCCCCCGTGGGCACGCGCCCGGTCCGCTTCGTGCCGGGGGCGCTGCTGCGCATCGGGGAGTCGGCGCTGCGGCTGGTCCCGGCCCAGGGGGCGGGGGCGCGGCTGGAGACGACGCCGGACGGGGAGGGGCACGTGCGCCTGAGCGCCGCGGACTCCGACGGCGACGAGGTCACCCACGCGCGCGTGGCCGACGGGGCGGAGCATCCCGCCGAGCGCACGCACCGCGCGTACGGCACGGCGGGCCACGGCGTCGGCCCGGCGCCGGAAGCCCCGGGGCAGACGGCGCCGCCCCCGGCACCGGGCCGGGCTCCTGCGCGCGATCAGGAACGGGTGCCCGGTCAGGGCCCGGGGGCCGGACAGGGCCCCTGGACGGCACAGGGCCCACTGGCCCCGCAGGTCCCGGCAGCCCCCCGGAACCCGGCGACCGGACGGCCCCTGGTGCCCGGTCAGAGCGGAGCACCGCGCATCGAGAGCGGTGGCGCGGTCCCCCCGGCGGACGCGCGGCGCGCGACGTCCCTCGAAGGAGCACCCCGGCCGGCCCCCGGCACGGACGCCACCCACAGCGGCACGGGCACGTTCGGCGGGGCCACGCAGGCCGGTGCCCCCGGCGGCACCACGCGCAAGGGCACCCCGCTGCGGGGCACCGACGTGCCGCAGGGCGTGCGCAGGCGCGGAGGGCTCGGCGCATGGGCCCGGCGGCTGGCGAGCGGGCGCGCAGCACAGGACACAGCCGGGTCCGGGGCGTACGACGAGGAGACGGCCGACGCCGCGGCACCCGCCCCGGCCGGCGGCTCCCCGGCGCCGGAGACCTGGCCGGACCCCGCCGCCCTGCTGCTGACGGCGCTGGGCCCCGGCGCCCGGCTGTGGGAGCGCGCGCCGGGACACCCCGAGGCGCTCACCGTGCGGCTGGGCACGGCCGACCGGGTGGCGCCCGGCGGCTCGGCCCCACTGCCCGCGGTACCGGTGACCGCCGGGCTGCGCGAGGTCGGGGCGCTCGGCCTGGCCGGCCCCCGCGCGCGGCTGTCCGGCCTGGCCCGCGCTGTGCTGGCCCAGCTCGCCGCGCTGCACTCCCCCGCGGCGCTGGAGATCGTCCTGCTCAGCGCGGACCGCTCCCGCCCGCTCGCCGAGCGGACCGCCGAATGGTCCTGGCTGGGCTGGCTGCCGCACGTGCGTCCGGGGCACGGCCAGGACTGCCGGCTGCTGCTCGCCTACGACCGGGAGCAGGCCGGCGCCCGCACCCACGAACTCCTGCGCAGGCTGGAGGACCACCTGGCCGACGCGAGGGCCGGGGCACACCCGCCGGCGCCCGCCCGCGCGATACCGGCGCAGCCCACGGCCTCGGCCCACGAGATGCCGCCCGGCCCGGACGGGCGGGGCGCGTCCGGCCGGGAGACGACGGACCGGGAGGCTCGGCGGCCCTCCTGGGCACGGGCGGACGACGGGGCCGACCCGGCCGACGCCTTCGCGGGGCCGTACACCGTCCTCGTCGTCGACGGGGACCCCGGCGGAGCCGACGTGCGCGAGGCGGTGGCGAGGCTGGCCCTGGAGGGCCCACGCGCCGGCATCCACGTGGTGTGCCTCGCCGAGACACCGGCCGCCTCCCCGGTGTCACCGGTGGCGGAGACGTACGAGGCGGCCTGCGCGGTGTCGCCGGTGTTCGGCGAGTGCGGTGCCGTCGCGCTGCTCAGCGGGGACGTGGCGACGGCCCTGCGGCTGCTGCGCGTCGCGCGCTCGGGAGGGTCCCCCGGCCCGGTCGGCCACGGCACCCTCGGCACCGTGGACGCCGTCTCACCGGCGTGGGCGGAGCGGTTCGCCCGCGCGATGGCGCCGCTGCGCACGGACGGCCAGGCGGGCGAGCGGCACGCACGCGTGTCGGCGCCGCTGCCCCAGGCGGCCCGGCTCCTCGACGAACTGGGCCTGGCCCGCGCCACACCGGCGTCCCTGATGGCCCGCTGGGCGGACGCGGCCGACGACGCCGAGGCGCTCGGCGGACGCGCGCACGCCGTGCTGGGCGCCGGGCCCCGCGGCCCGGTCGCGGTGGACCTCGCCGCCGAGGGACCGCACCTGTTGATCGAGGGGCCGCCCGGCAGCGGCCGTACGGAGCTGCTGCGCGCGGTCGTCGCCTCGCTCGCCTCCGCCGAGCGCCCCGACCGCCTCGGCATCGTCCTGATGGACGGCCGGGACAGCGTGGGCGCGGGCGGCGGCCACGGCGAGGGCCTGCGCGTGTGCACGGACGTGCCGCACGTCACCACCCACCTGACCGCCAACGATCCGGTGCGCATGCGGGAGTTCGCGCAGTCGCTGAGCGCCGAGCTGAAGCGGCGCGCCGAGCTGGTCGGCCGGTCGGACTTCGCCGAGTGGCACACCGGGCGCGAGGTCTCCGGCCGGCTGGTCCCCCAGCGCACGGCGGTCTCACGCGGTACGTCGGCCCCGGCGGCGGAGGCCTCCGGGCCCGACGCCGGGGACCTCGAGGCCCCGCCGAGTTCCACCCTGCGGCTGCGGCCGGGAGCGGCCCGGCGCCGGGCCGAGGCCGCGCCGCCGCTGCCCCGGCTGGTCGTGGTCGTGGACGACCTGGACGCGCTCGTCACTCCCCCGCTGGGATCACCCGGACGGCCCGCCGCGGGTTCGGTGATGCGGGCACTGGAGGCCGTCGCGCGGGAGGGCGAGCGGCTCGGCGTGCACCTGGTGGCCGCCACCGGCCCCGGGGGCCGCACGGCCCAGACTGAACCGGCCCGCCGGGCCGCGCTGCGGGTCACGCTCGACGCGCCGGCGCCGGGTCCGGACGAACCGGCGCCCGGCCGGGGGCGGCTGGCCGGCGCGGAGGGCCGGTCCGTGGTGTTCCAGGCGGGCCGGGTCACGGGGCGCATCCCGCGGACGGCGACCCTGCGGCCCACGGTGGTGCCGCTGGAGTGGCACCGGATGGGGGACCCGCCGGCCCGGCGGCCCGTGCGGGAGTTGGGGAACGGGCCGACCGATCTGGCGTTGCTGGCCAGCGCGTTGGACCGGGCGGCGCGGGAGGTCGCGGCGGCGGAGGTGCCGTCGCTGCTGTAGTGCGCGGCGTGGGTTCGGGCAGGGTCGGTTGCCTGGTCGGCGCCGACGGGTTGCCCGGCGTCGGTGCGGGCCGGAAATGAGTCGCGCAGCCCGGCGCCACCGGGATGCCTCCCCCGCTCTCGGCTTCGCTCGAGCCGGGGGGACCCCCGTCGCCCACCCGTGCCGCCCTGGGGGTACTCCCAGGCCGTTCAGGCACGGGGGGAGGCACGACCGCCCGCGGTCACGCGGCGCGGCACGCGACCGCCCGCAGGCTCCGCGCGGCCCGCGACACGCCCGCAGGCTCCGACGAGTCACGACGCGGTCACGATCTTCAGCTTTACACGGGACGCGCTCTTGCCGCCCCCACCCCCCTGGCGTACACCAGACCGCACGGGACAGCGCCGAACGTTCGACGAGGAACGAAGAACGGGGCAGTGATGCGCAGCACGATCAGCACCATCCGGACACGCAGGGCCGCGTCGCTCAGGGTCGCGGCCGCCGTCGCGGCGGGAGCGCTCGCGCTCTCGCTCACCGCGTGCGGTGGCGACGACGACAAGGACGACAGCGGCAGCCGGGGCAGCGGCGACAAGGAGACGGCGGCCTCCGTCACCCTCCCGAAGCTGGACGGCGAGACCCTGGAGGTCGCCGCCGTCTGGACCGGCGCCGAGCAGAAGAACTTCAAGCAGGTCCTCGCCGAGTTCGAGAAGCGCACCGGCGCCAAGGTGACCTTCGTGCCCGCGCAGGACCCGATCATCAACTTCCTCGGTTCCAAGATCGCGGGCGGGCAGCCGCCGGACGTGGCGATGCTCCCGCAGCCCGGCGCCATCAAGCAGGCCGTCGACAAGGGCTGGGCCAAGCCGCTGGGCGCCGAGGCCACCAAGGAGCTGGCCGAGAACTACTCGCAGGGCTGGCAGGACATCGGCAAGGTCGACGGCAAGAGTTACGGCGTCTACTACAAGGCCGCCAACAAGTCGCTGATCTGGTACAACGCGCAGGTCTTCGAGAACGCGGGCGCCTCGGAGCCGAAGACCTGGGACGAACTGCTGACCACCGCGCAGACCGTCTACGACTCCGGGGTCACGCCGTTCTCCGTCGGCGGCGCGGACGGCTGGACCCTCACCGACTGGTTCGAGAACATCTACCTCTCGCAGGCGGGCCCGGAGAAGTACGACCAGCTGGCCAAGCACGAGATCAAGTGGACGGACCCGTCCGTGAAGGAGGCCCTGACCACGCTCGCGGAGATCTGGGGCAAGAAGGACTACATCGCGGGCGGCGCGAAGGGCGCGCTCCAGACGGAGTTCCCGGCCTCGGTGACGCAGACCTTCACCGGCGGCGACCAGCCCAAGGCCGGCATGGTCTACGAGGGCGACTTCGTGCAGGTCAACATCGGTGAGACCAAGGCGAAGGTCGGCACGGACGCCAAGGTGTTCCCGTTCCCGGCCGTGGGCGGCACCGCGCCGGTGGTCTCCGGCGGCGACGCGGCCGTCATCCTGGAGGACTCGAAGGCGGCGCAGGCCCTGGCCACCTTCCTGGCCTCGCCGGACGCGGCGACGGTCCACGCGAAGCTGGGCGGTTACCTCTCGCCGAACAAGAACGTGGACGCGTCGGCGTACCCGAACGACGTGCAGCGCAAGATGGCCGAGGCACTGCTCGCGGCCGGCGACGACTTCCGCTTCGACATGTCCGACCAGGCCCCGCAGGCGTTCGGCGGCACGCCCGGCAAGGGCGAGTGGAAGGCCCTGCAGGACTTCCTGAAGAACCCGAAGGACATCGCGGGCACGCAGGCGAAGCTGGAGGCGGACGCGGCCGCCGCCTACGGGGGCTGACGGATGACGTCGGCCAGCGCGACGGGGGCCTCGCCGGCCCCCGCCGCACCCAAGTCGCGCAAGAGCGTGACCGGCACCCGCAGGACCGTGGCGGCCCTGTTCCTGCTGCCCGCCTTCGTGCTGCTCGGCGCGCTCGTGGTCTACCCGATCGGGTACTCGCTCGTCCGCAGCTTCTACGACCAGTCCGGCGACGGCTTCGCCGGATTCGACAACTACCAGGCCCTGTTCACGGACGACGGCATCCGCACCGCCCTGAAGAACAACGTCATCTGGGTGGTGTTCGCGCCGACGGTCGCCACCGCGCTCGGGCTGGTCTTCGCGGTGCTGACCGAACGGGTGCGCTGGGGCACGGCGTTCAAGCTGGTCGTCTTCATGCCGATGGCGATCTCGATGCTGGCCGCCGGCATCATCTTCCGCCTGGTGTACGACCAGGACCCGGACAAGGGCGTCGCGAACGCGGTGTGGGTCGGTGTCCACGACACCTTCGCGCAGTCCTCGGCGTTCCCGAAGGCGCATCCGGGGCGCGAGTCGCCGCTCCGGCCCGCCGGAGGGGGCGCGTTCATCACCAAGGAGCCCGTCCGTACCGGCCAGGTCGTCACCCTGCCCCTGGTCGGCGTGGCCCCCGACCAGATGCCGGACGACGCGAAGAACGCGGTGGCCGCGCGGCCGGAGGACGGCCGGATCACCGGTACCGCCTGGCAGGATTTCACCCGCGGCAAGGGCGTCGGGAAGCTCGGCGGTGTCGACGCCTCCGAACTGGGCTACGCCGGCATGAAGATCGAGGCGGTCAAGGACGGCAAGGTCGTGGCGTCCACCACGGCCGCCGGCGACGGCACGTTCACGCTGCCCGCCGCGGCCGACGGGGCACAGCTCAGACTCCCCGCCGACAACTTCAAGGAGCCGTACAACGGCCTGGACTGGCTCGGCCCGTCGCTCGTCACGCCGGCGATCATCGGCTCGTACGTGTGGATGTGGGCGGGCTTCGCCATGGTGCTGATCGCGGCCGGTCTGGCGGGCGTCCCACGGGAGCTGCTGGAGGCGGCGCGCGTCGACGGCGCCAACGAGTGGCAGGTGTTCAGAAGGGTCACGGTCCCCCTCCTCGCCCCGGTCCTCGCGGTGGTCACCGTCACCCTGATGATCAACGTTCTGAAGATCTTCGACCTGGTCTTCATCATCGCCCCCGGCTCCTCCCAGGACGACGCGAACGTGCTCGCCCTGGAGCTGTACCGCAAGGGCTTCTCCGAGGACCAGCCGGGCGTCGCCAGCGCCATCTCGGTGTTCCTGCTCCTGCTGGTCATCCCGGTGATGTGGTTCAACATCCGCAGGCTCAGGCGGGAGGTGCGGCGATGACCGCGGACGCGGGTTCCCCCACCGGGGCGGCTCGGCGGCCCCCCGCCGGCACCGCCAAGGGCAAGCGGTCGCTGGGCTCGCGGCTCGCCGAGGGCGTCAGCGGCGGCCTGGTCAGGGTGTTCCTGATCGTCGTGGGCCTGTTCTGGCTCGTTCCCACGATCGGTCTGCTGCTGTCCTCGCTGCGCACGCCCCGGGACCTGGCGGCGAGCGGCTGGTGGGAGGTCTTCACCCAGCCCTCCCAGCTCACCTTCGACGCCTACGAGGAGCTGCTGAAGAACGGTGACATCACCTCCTCCCTGGTCAACACCGTACTGATCACGGTCCCGGCGACGGTCCTCGTCGTCGTGATCGGCTCCCTCGCCGGGTACGCGTTCGCGTGGATGGAGTTCCCGGGGCGGGACTGGTGGTTCCTGGGTGTGGTCGGGCTGCTGGTGGTGCCGGTGCAGGTGGCGCTGATCCCGATCGCCGAACTCTTCGGCGAGATCGGCCTGTTCGGTTCGTTCCTGGGCGTGATCCTCTTCCACGTCGGCTTCGGCCTGCCGTTCGCGGTGTTCCTGCTGCGGAACTTCTTCGCGGAGATCCCGCGGGAGCTGCTGGAGGCGGCCAGGCTCGACGGAGCAGGTGAACTGCGGCTGTTCGCCCGGGTCGTGATGCCTCTCGGCGGTCCCGCGATCGCGAGCCTCGGCATCTTCCAGTTCCTGTGGGTGTGGAACGACATGCTGGTCGCGCTGATCTTCTCGGACTCCGGGAGCCAGCCGATCACGGTCGCGCTGCAGACGCAGGTGCGCCAGTTCGGCAACAACATCGACGTGCTGGCGCCCGGCGCGTTCATCTCCATGGTGATCCCGCTGGCCGTGTTCTTCGCGTTCCAGCGGCAGTTCGTCTCCGGAGTGATGGCGGGCGCCGTCAAGTAGTCGTCCACAGAACGCGGTTGAGGGGCGGGCCGGTGCCGGCCCGCCCCTTCGCGCGTCCGTCCGCCCGGTCCCCCGAATGCCGTAGCGAACGTAACCAAGTCACTCCATCGGCCGTTGCCGGGCAGAACGCCCGCGCCGACCCATGGATGTCCCCGTGCCCAGGTTCAGTGTCATCGTCCCCGCGTACCAGGTTCAGGCGTATCTGCACGAGTGCCTGGAATCGGTGCTGTCCCAGTCGTACGCCGATCTCGAACTGATCGCCGTCGACGACTGCTCGCCGGACGCCTGCGGCACGGTCATCGACGAGTTCGCCGCACGCGATCCGCGCGTACGGCCCGTGCACCTGCCCGAGAACCAGGGCCTGGGCCCGGCCCGCAACGCCGGGATGGAGCGGGCCACCGGCGACTACCTCGTGTTCCTCGACGGCGACGACACTCTCACCCCGGGCGCGCTGCAGGCCGTCGCCGACCGGCTGAAGGAGACCGGCGAGCCCGACGTCCTGGTCTACGACTACGCGCGCACCCACTGGACGGGCGAGGCGGTCCGCAACCGGGCCGCCGCGCACCTCACCGAGCGGGGCCCGGCACCGTTCCGGCTGACCGACCGTCCGGAGCTGCTGGAACTGCTGATGGTGGCCTGGAACAAGACCTGCCGGCGCGAGTTCGTCGAGCGCGCGGGCTTCGTCTTTCCGCCCGGCTACTACGAGGACACGCCGTGGACGTACCCGGTGCTGATGGCGGCGGAGTCGATCGCGACCCTGGACCGGGTCTGCGTGCACTACCGGCAGCGGCGGGGCAGCATCCTGGGCACGCCGAGCGAGCGGCACCTCGACGTCTTCGCGCAGTACGACCGGGTCTTCGCCCACCTGGAGTCGGACCCGGAGCTGGACCGCTGGCGGCCGGTGCTGTTCCGCCGCATGGCCGACCACCTGGCGACGGTGTTCGGCCGGCCCGACCGCCTCCCGCGGCACCTGCGCGCCGAGTTCCTGCGCCGGGCCCGCGTCCACTGCCGCCGCTACCGCGTCCCCGGCGCCCCCGCCCCGCTGCCCGTCCGGCTGCGCCACGCCCTGATCCGCCTGGGCCTGCGCCGCACCTACGAGGCCCTGCGGCTGGCGTCGGCCCTGCGCCGCAGGGGCGCCAAGCGCACCGCGCGGGTGCTGCGCGGCGTGCGGACGGCCGTGCTCCGGCTGCACTACCGGATCCAGCGCAGCCTGCCCGTGCGCGCCGACCGTGCCGTCTTCGCCGAGCACGGTGGCCTGGGCCACGGCGGCAACCCGGGGGCGCTGGAGCAGGCGTTCCGCTCCTTCGCCCCGCATGTGCGCACGGCGTGGGTCGCCGATCCCCAGCACCACCACACGGTGCCGCCCGGGCCGCGCCGGCTGACCCCGGGCACGGCCGCGTACTGGACCGCGCTGGCCCGCTCCCGGTACCTGGTCGCGAGCGGCGCCATCGACGGCCGGCTGGTCAAGCGCCGCGGCCAGATCCTGGTCCAGACGCAGGCGGGCACCCCGCTCAAGCACATGGGCCTGGACCTCCAGGAGCGCCCGGCCGCCGCCCGCGGCACCGACTTCGCCCGGCTCCTGCGCGACGTCGCAGCCTGGGACTACGTCCTGTCCGCCAACCAGCACTCCACGCTGACCTGGGAGCGCGTCCACCCGGGGTCCTACACCACGCTGGAGTACGGCCAGCCGCGCACCGACGTCTTCCAGCGGGCGACGGCCACCGACGTGGCCCGGCTGCGCGAGACGCTCGGCATCCCCGAGGGCACGGTCGCGATCCTGTACGCGCCCACCCACCGCGACCACCGCCGCACCCAGCGCGCCCTCCTGGACCTGGAGCGCGTCGTCACCCGCCTGGGCCCCCGTTTCATGGTGCTCGCCCGCGCCCACCACCGGCACGGCGGCCCGCTCGCCGAGTCCCGGGGCCGCGTCCTCGACGTCAGCGACCACACGAGCGTCGAGTCGCTGTGCCTGGCCTCGGACGCCCTGATCACCGACTACTCCTCGCTGATGTTCGACTACGCGGGCCTCGACCGGCCGATCGTGATCCACGCCGAGGACCAGGAGGTGTTCGAGGCGGTCCGCGGGACCTACTTCGACCTGCGTTCGTTCCCGCCGGGCGCGACGGCGTACAGCGAGGACGAGCTGATCGACATCTTCGCCTCCGGTCACTGGCGCGGCTCACGCTCCGCCCAGCTGCGGGCGGCGTTCCGGGAACGGTTCTGCCCGTACGACGACGGACGCGCCGCCGAGCGCGTCGTCCGCCGCGTCGTCCTCGGCGAGAGGGACCTCCCGCCGGTCGTGCCCCTCTCCGAACGGCGTCCCGCGCCGTCCGCCGCCGCGTCCCTCGCGCGCACTCCGCTCGCCACCGTTCCGCAACCCGCCGGTCCCCGCACCGTCACCGACAGCCTCTGATCGCCGTTTGCCCACTGGGAGTTCGCATGCCCCGCAGCTCGTCGCGGCCCACCCCGACCCGGCCGTCCACCTGGCGGCCGACCGGGCGGCCGGGCCGGCCGGCCTGAACACGGGGGTCTCCCGTCGGACCAGGAGAACAAGAGAAAGAGCAGTATGCCCCGCTTCAGCATCATCGTTCCGTCCCACGGGGTCGCGGGCCGGCTGTCCCAGGCGCTGGACTCGGTCCTCACGCAGTCCTTCGGCGACTTCGAGCTGATCCCGGTCTGCGACGCACCGGACTGCGCGGCGGCCGAGGTCGCCGCCGCCCGCGCCGACCGGGACTCCCGGGTGGCGCCCGTGCACTCGCCGCCGTCGGCCGGGCTGGCCGGGGCACGCAACACCGGGGTGCGGGCGGCGACCGGCGCATACCTGCTGTTCCTCGACGGTGACGACGTACTCGTCCCGGGCGCGCTGGCGGCCCTGGACGCGCGGCTCGCCCGGACCGGCGACGTGGACGTGCTGTACTTCGAGCACGAACGCGCCCCCTGGTGGGAGGGCGAGCCGACCAACCCGCCCGCGCCGCTGCTGGCCAAGGCCCCGGACGGCGCCTTCTCGCCCGACCGGGCCGTGCACCTCACGGGCGTGCAGCTGCCGGCGTGGAGTGCGGCCTACCGGCGTTCCTTCCTCGCCGAGCGGCGACTCGCCTTCCCCGAGGGCCACTTCACGGACGTCGGTTTCGGTGCCATGGCCGCGGCGGGCGCCGAGCGCATGGCGGTGCTGCGCTCCGTCGTCGTACGGCATCTGGTGCGGCGGCAGGGCAACCGGCTGAACCTGCCGGGCGATCACCACGCGGAACTGCTGGACCAGGCCGAGCGGGCGCTCGAGCACGCCGCCGAGCGGGAGCTGCCGGCCGAGCGACGCGGGCCGCTGTTCGAGCAGCTGTTCGCGGCGATCCTGAAGACGGCCACCCATCCGCGGCGGCTGACCGGAGGCCGCCGTGCCTTCTTCCGCCGGGCGAGCAGCCTCTACCGGCACCACCGCCCGGCCGGTTTCCGTCCGCCGGGCGGCCGGCTGGGCGTGCAGCACCGGCTGCTGGCGTCCGGGTCGTACGCGGGGTTCCGCGCGCTGCGCGCCGCCAACCGGACGGCGGCCAGGACGCTCCAGTCCCTGCCCCGCCCCCACGGGCTGCGCACCCGCCTGCTCTACCGGCGTCACCTGCGCCGGCCGCTGGACCCCGACCTGGCCGTCTACTGCGCGTACTGGGGCCGCGGCTACGCCTGCAACCCGGCCGCGATCCACGCCAAGGCCCACGAACTCGCCCCGCATCTGCGCGCGGTGTTCCTGGTCGAGCCGGGCCAGGCACACACCGTGCCGAAGGACGTCGACCACGCCGTCATCGGCAGCCGGCGCTACTGGGAGGTGCTGGCCCGCGCCACGTACCTGGTCAACAACGCCAACTTCGCCGAGGGCGTGGTCAAGCGGCCGGGCAGCGTGCACCTGCAGACCCAGCACGGCACGCCGCTGAAGACGATGGGCGTGGACCAGTCGACGTACCCGGTGGTGGCCGCGGCGAGCGGCAGCTTCGCCAAGCTGCTGGGCCGCGTGGACCGCTGGGACTACAACCTCTCCTCCAACCGCCACTCCACGCAGATGTGGGAGCGCGCCTTCCCCGGCTCCTACGAGCACCTGGAGTACGGCTATCCGCGCAACGACGTCTACTACACGGCGACCGCCGACGACGTCGCCCGCGTGAGGCGTGAACTGGGCGTTCCGGAGGGGAAGACGGCCGTGCTGTACGCGCCCACCCACCGGGACCACGAGACCGGCTTCGACACCGGCGCCCTGGACCTGGAGGCGTTCTGCGAGGCGGCCGGCGAGGACGTGGTGGTGCTGCTGCGCGCCCACTACTTCTACGACCGGGGCGGCGCGAGGAGCAGCGGACGGATCATCGACGTCACCGCGCACCGCTCCTCGGAGGACGTGTGCCTGGCCGCCGACGCGCTGGTCACCGACTACTCCTCGATCATGTTCGACTACGCCAACCTCGACCGGCCGATCGTGGTGTACGCCGACGACTGGGAGGTCTACCGGGAGACGCGCGGCGTCTACTTCGACCTGATGGCGGCGCCGCCCGGCCCGGTGGCGCGGACGCCGGAGGAACTGGCGCGCGTCTTCCGGGACGGCAGTTACGCGGGCGCCGAGTCCGCGGCGCTGCGGGCGGCCTTCCGGGAGCGCTTCTGCGAGTTCGACGACGGCCGGGCCGCCGAGCGCGTGGTGCGCCGGGTGCTGCTCGGCGAGCCGCCGGAGGCGATCCCACCCGTGACCCCGCTCGCGGAGCGCGTCCCGGCCCCCGCCGCCACCCTCGTAAGGAGCTGAACCCGAAGTGCCCCGCTTCTCCGTCATCATCCCCTGTTTCAAGGTGCAGGGCTTCCTGCGCGAGTGCCTGGACTCGGTCCTGGACCAGTCCTACCGGGACATCGAGGTCATCGCCGTCGACGACTGCTCCCCGGACGGCTGCGGCGCGATCCTCGACGAGTACGCGGCCCGTGACGAGCGGGTGCGCGTGCTGCACCTGGAGGAGAACGTCGGCCTCGGACGGGCCCGCAACGCCGGGATGCCGCACGCCACCGGCGACTACCTGTTCTTCCTCGACAGCGACGACACCCTCACACCGGGCGCCCTGCGCGCGATGACCGACCGGCTCGCGGAGACCGGCGACCCGGACGTGCTGGTCTTCGACTACGCGCGCACCTACTGGTGGGGCGGGACCCGCCGCAACGTCCTGGCGCGAGTGCTCGCCGAGGCCGGCGACGGCACGTTCACCGCCGCCGAGCACCCGGAGATCCTCGACCTGCTGATGGTGGTCTGGAACAAGGTCTACCGGCGCGACTTCGTCGAGCGCGAGGGCTTCACCTTCCCGCCGGGCTACTACGAGGACACGCCGTGGACGTTCCCGGTGATGTTCAGCGCCGGACGGATCGCCACACTGGACCGCATCTGCCTGAACTACCGGCAGCGCCGCCAGGGCAACATCCTGTCCACCACCAGCCGCAAGCACTTCGACATCCACCAGCAGTACGAGCGGGTCTTCGCGTATCTCGACGCCCGCCCGGAGCTGGCCCGGTGGCGTCCGTTCCTGCACGCCAAGATGGGCGAGCACTGCCTGGACATCCTCGCCAAGCCGGACCGGCTGCCCCCGTCCGACAAGGCCGAGTTCTTCCGGCGCACCGCCGAGATGTTCCGCGCGCGGCGGCCGGAGGGTGCCCAGGTCCCGGCCGGACTGCGGGTGCTGGAGCACGGCTACGCGGCCTACCAGCTGCGGCGGCAGACCGGGCGGGCCGGCCGCGAGCTGGGGCGGCGGGCCCAGCGGGCGCGCGGGGCGGTCGCCGGGCGCCTGGGGCGCGTCCGGACCGCGGTGCACACCCGCCGCCCGCTGGACCCGGACCTCGTCGTGTACTCGGCGTTCTCGCACCGCGGTGTGCTCGGCGACCCCGCGGCGGTCTACCGCAAGGCGCAGGAGATCGCCCCGCGGCTGCGCGGGGTGTGGGTGGTGCGCGACGAGGAGTACGCGGCGGACACGGCCCTGCTGCCGCCGGGGACGGACCATGTGGTCCTCGGCAGCTCCCGCTACCGCCGGGTGACCGAGCGGGCCACCTACTTCGTCAACAACGTCAACTGGCCGGGTGCGGTGGCCAAGCGCCCCGGCAGCGTCCACATCCACACCCATCAGGGCACACCGCTCAAGTACATGGGCGCCGATCTGCTGGACAAGCCCGGTGCCCGGCTCGGCCTCGACGTGCCGCAGATGCTGCGCCGTGCCGACCGCTGGGACTACAGCCTGGTCGCCAACCGGTACTCGGAGCTGGTGTGGGAGCGGGCCTATCCCTGCCACTTCACCTCGCTGAGGACCGGCAGCCCCCGCAACGACGTCCTGGTCGGCGCGCGGCCGGAGGACGGGGCCGGCTTCCGGCACCGGCACGGCATCCCGGACGACCACCGGGTCGTGCTGTACGCGCCGACCCGCCGCGACTACCGGCGGGGCGGGCACGTCGAGCGGATCGACCCGGCCCGCCTCGCCGCGGACCTCGGCGACGGGCACACCCTGGTGGTCCGCCTGCACCCCTCGCTGGCCACCGGCCCGGCGCGCGGCATGGGCCTGGCCGAGCTGCACCGGCGGGGCGTGGTGGTCGACGCGACGGACGAGCCGCACGTCGAGGAGGTGATGCTCGCCTCCGACCTGCTGATCACCGACTACTCCGCCCTGATGTTCGACTACGCCAACCTGGACCGGCCGATCCTGATCCACGCCGACGACTGGGGCGCGTACGCGGCGAGCCGCGGCGCCTACTTCGACATCACCGCCGAGGCGCCCGGCCATGTGGCGCGCTCCTACCGGGAGCTGGCCTGGCTGCTGGCGTCCGGGGCGTGGCGGGACGAGGAGGCGGCGCGGCTGCGGTCCGCCTTCCGGGACCGGTTCTGCGAGTTCGACGACGGCCGGGCCGCCGAGCGGGTGGTGCGGACGCTGATGCTGGGCGAGCCGATGCCCACGCCCGTGCCGGTTCCGCGCCGCCGCCCCGCACCGGCCGACCGCGACCTGCTCACGTCCTCGTGAGGCCGCGTACCTGGGTGCTGGTCCTGGCCGCGGTGTTCGCCGTGCTCCAGCTGGCGAACGTCACCGGCCGGGACACCCCCGACACGAAGAACTACCTGTCGTACGCCCTGAGCCTGCGGGGTGAGAGCAAGCGGGATGCGGCGGCGGCCACGATCGACTACGTGTGCCTGAGCGCCGCGTCGAAAGCGCGGCGCGACCAGAGCGTGGACGTGGTGCGCTTCCACCGGCCCGACCCCACCGAGCGGGTGACGGACGCATGCCGGGTGGCGGAGTGGCGGCAGGTGGAACCGCGGCTGGAGGCCGGGCAGACCGGCGGGCACACCGTGCCGTACATGACGGAACGCTTCATGCGGATCTTCGAGGCGCGGCCCGGGTATCCGGCGTTCCTGGTGCCGTTCATCTCCCTGTTCGGCGTCACGTGGGGGCTGTGGGCGGCGGGTGTCGTCGTGACGGTCGCGGGCGGTGTCCTCGCGTTCCTGGTCCTGCGCACGCTGTCCGTGCCGGTGCCGCTCGCGCTGACCGGGCAGGCGCTGTACTACGTGCTGCCGTGCGGCACGACCGCCATGCGTCCGATGACCGAGGGACTGCTGATGGCGCTGACCCTGGCGGCGGTGTGGGGCTGTGCGCTGGTGCTGCGGGGGCGGCGTGAGCGGACGGGCCTGGCGCTGGTCGCGGGGGCGCTGGTCGCGCTGTTCGCCGTCAAGCACTCCCAGGCGCTGTTCCTCGGGCTGTGTCTGGCGGGGGCGGGCGCGGTGACCGTGCTGGCGCGGCACCGGCGCGGCCGGCCGCCGGGCCGGGACGCCCTGGCGCTCACCGGGGTGGGGCTGGCCGCCGCGCTCGGCACGATGCTGCTCGCCCGGCTGCTGCACTACCCGTCCGAGTCCGACAGCCTGCAGGACCTGCTCACGGGCCACTTCGCCCGGCCCGACCGGGAGCGTCCGTGGCGGGAGTTCTGGCAGCTGCAGGGCAACTTCTGGGTGGAGTGGCTGCGCAGACAGCTGTGGGAGCCGCTGTTCCTGGCCGCCCTGGCCGCCGGTGCGTGGGGCGCGCTGCGGCGGCCGGCGTTCGGTGTGTTCCTGGTCGCCGCGGCGTTCACCGGGATCCTCACCCAGGCCGGGCACCCGGACATCAACATCTGGGGCGAGCGGCTGATCGTGCTGGCCTGGCTGCTGCCGGTGGTCGGGCTGCCGCTGCTGCTGGAACCGGTGGTGCGGGCCCGGGTGTCGCTGCCGGCGCAGGGACAGGCCGATCGGGCGCAGTCGGTGAGGTGACGTTCTCACCCGATGAGGTGAGATGAGGTCACGCCGTTGACCCCGACGGGAACATACGGCAAATGTCCCGAATG
The DNA here is from genome assembly GCF_014650995.1 of Streptomyces viridiviolaceus. Lineage (GTDB taxonomy): Bacteria > Actinomycetota > Actinomycetes > Streptomycetales > Streptomycetaceae > Streptomyces > Streptomyces viridiviolaceus. Next base: position 44,958 of record NZ_BMWA01000003.1, on the reverse strand, counting down.
CCCCCCTCTTCGATCCTCCCGTGAGCGCCGGAGTCCTCGTCCGGCGGTCCGTGCGCGGCGCGACGGCGCTGCGCGGCGGCCGCTTCTGGCGCCCCACCCCGTTCCAGGTCTTCGGCTTCCTGTTCTGGCTGCTGATGCTCCTGGCGCACTGGGCGGTTCCCCTGTGCTGCGACGCGGGTCAGCACGCGGCGGTCGTCGAGCGCCTGAAGGACGACCTCCTCCGTCCGCGCCATCCGATGGCCGACCTGCCGGGCGCGGGCAGCGCCTACTACTCGCCGTACGCCCTGGCGCAGGGGGTGTCCGCCCGGCTGACGGGGCTGGGCGGCTGGGAGGTGGTGCGGCTCTCCGGGCCGCTGAACCTGCTGGTGCTGCTGACGGGCCTCGGCGCCTTCGTGCGGGTGCTGACGCCCCGGCCGTGGGCACCGGTACTGGCCCTGGGCGCGATGACCCTGCTGTGGGGCACCGAGCGGGCCTGGTGGAGTGGTTACCTCGGGCTGATGTCGATGACGGGCAACCTCGGCTACCCGTCGGCGTTCGCGATCGGGCTCACCTTCTGGGCCTGGGCGCTGACCGGGGCGCGGGCACGGGACACCCGCCGGGTGCGGTACGTGGGCCCGAGCGGGCTGCGCGGATTCGCCGGGTACGCGGGGCTGGGCGTCCTCTACGGCCTGATCCTGCTGGTCCATCCGATCACGTCGGTGGCGGCGGTGCTGGGGGCGGTGGCGCTGGTCGCCGGGTGGCAGCGGGGGTGGCGGCGGGCGGTCGCCGGCCGCTGGGCACTGACCGCCACGACGGCACTGGCGGCGGCGGCCCTGTGGCCGTACTTCGACGTGTTCGCGCTGGTCGGGGACGACAGCGTGGACGGGATGCACCGCGTCCTGTACCTGCGTCTGCCCGGGGAGTTCTGGCTGGCGCTGCTCGGGCTGCCGGCGCTGTGGCTGCGCCGGCGCCGCTCGGCGCGCGACCCGTTGGTGCTGATGTTCGCGCTGGACTGTGCGGTGGTGGCGTACGGCTGGGTCAGCGGCCACTACACCTACGGCCGCATCCTGGGGCTCACGCTGGTGCCGTTGCAGTTCGCGCTGGCGGTGGAGCTGGCGGCGCCCCGGCCGTGGCGGCGGTGGCGGCGGGCGCTGGGCCGGACGGCGACCGCGGGGGCCCTGCTGGGGTTCCTCACGGTCCATGCCGGGGCGGTCGTGCCGCGGGCGCTGGACCCGGTCGGCTTCGAGCAGCCGCCGAGGTGGCCGACGTACGCATGGGCGGCGCGGCACATCGGGCCCGGCGAGGTGGTGATCAGCGACGGCTACTACGCCGGCCACTCGATCGCCGGCTACGGGCCGAACCTCGCCGCGCCCGCCTGGCCGGACCCGTCCCTGGACGAGCGGGAGCGCAGACGGCGCGTGGCCGACGTCGAGGCCTACCTCGCCCCCGGCTCGACCCGCGCCGAGCGCGCCGCCGTCGTCCGCCGCTACCACGTGCGCTGGCTGCTGCTGACGCGCTGGCATCCGGTGCCCGAGGAGGCCGTGGTGGTGGCGTGGAGCGAGCGGACGGGCGAGGTGCTGGCGCGGGTCGGCTGAGGGGTACGGGGTGTTACTCGACGACCAGCTCGACCGGGATGTTGCCGCGGGTGGCGTTGGAGTAGGGGCAGACCTGGTGGGCCTGCTCGACCAGCTTGCGGCCGGTCGCCTCGTCCACGCCCTCGGGCAGCTCGACCCGGAGGGTCACGGCGAGCCCGTAGCCCTCGCCCTGCTTGCCGAGGCCGACCTCGGCGGTCACCGCGGCGTCACTGACGTCGACCTTCGCCTGCCGGCCGACGAGACCGAGGGCGCTGCCGAAGCAGGCGGCGTACCCGGCGGCGAAGAGCTGCTCCGGGTTGGTGCCCTGCCCGTTGCCGCCCATCTCCACCGGGGCGGCGAGCGCGAGGTCCAGCTTGCCGTCGGAGCTGACGGCACGGCCGTCGCGGCCGTGGGTGGCGGTGGCGGCGGCGGTGTAGAGCGCGTCCATGGAAGACCATCCCTCTCATCAGGGTCGTGTCGTGGCGACCGGGGCCGCCCTGTGATCACAAGTAGAGCACACAACTAAGTTGTGCACAACTAAATGGCGGACAAACGCTACCCTGGGGGCATGACCTTGCCCGCAGCGGACTGGCTCCGCCTCGACCAGCAGATCTGCTTCTCCCTCAACGCCGCTTCCCGCGCCTTCGGCGGTGTCTACCGCGTGATCCTCAAGGACCTCGGCCTCACCTACCCGCAGTACCTGGTGATGCTGGTGCTCTGGGAGCACGGCGAGCTGCCCGTGAAGAAGCTCGGCGAGCATCTGCGCCTCGACTCCGGCACCCTGTCGCCGCTGCTCAAGCGGCTGGAGGCGGCCGGCCTGGTCCGGCGGGAGCGCAGCGCGCGCGACGAGCGGTCGGTGCAGGTGCGGCTGACCGAGGAGGGCACCGCGCTGCGCGAGCGGGCCGTCGAGGTGCCGCGCCGGATAGCCACCGCGACCGGCTTCGACCTCGCCGAGCTCCAGGACCTGCGCTCCCGGCTCGAACGGCTCACCACGGCGCTGGACGGGGCGGACCTGACGGAGACGGCCGGGCGGGACTAGGGCCGTCGGCGCCGTCGCGCCGTCCGGCCGGGGGGCGGGTCCCACGGCATCCAGTGCGAACGCCGTCCTGGCCGGACCCGGGTGCTCGCCCACGCCGCGAGCGGGGGCCGAGCGTGCGATCGCGAGGCACCCGGGCGGCACCGGGAGAGTCGACGTCCCACACCGCACGGCCGCCGGGCACCCCCCACCCGCGTCAACGGCATGGCCCGGCCGGAGGGCGGGTCCCACGGCATCCAGTGCGAACGCCGTCCTGGCCGGACCCGGGTGCTCGCCCACGCCGCGAGCGGGGGCCGAGCGTGCGATCGCGAGGCACCCGGGCGGCACTGAGAAAGTCGACGTCCCACACCGCGCGGCCGCCGGGCACCCCCCACCCGCGTCAGCGGCATGGCCCGGACTCCGCCGCGCGGACGCGGACGTAGAGCCGGAGGGTGGCGCCGGCGTTGGCGCCGGGGCGTGTGTGCTCCTCGCGGAGGGCGAAGTGCTCCTGCACGACCGCGAGCTTGACCCGGTCGGACGCGTCGGACGGACGCCCGCCCCCGCCCAGGGCGTACGGCTCCACGACGACCCACACCCGGTCCGCGCCCGCCAGCCTGCGCCGCAGCTCGACCGGCCCGGCCTCGCGGCCGTACAGCGTGCCGGACCGGGGTCCGGACTCCCGCAGCGCCAGGTCCCGCGCCCCCGCGAAGGCGGCCGGATACGCCAGCGCCGCGCGCCGCGCGATGGACGGCAGGAACAGCACCGGGTCACCGGCGCGGATCTCGCGTGCGGCGAGGACGGAGACGCCGGCGAGGTTGTCGGCGCGAGTCGCGGGCGTGCGGTCGACGCGGTGCAGGGGCAGGTGCTGGAGGAAGGCCACGGCGACGGCGGCGACCCCGGCGAGGGCGACGGGGCGGACGCGCGGCACACGCCGGCCACCGGGCCACCGGAGCCCGCGCCCCATCACGCCCGCCAGCCGGTCCCCGCCGACCGCCACCAGCAACGGCGCCCCCGCCAGCGCGTACAGCACATACCGGTCGTCGTAGACCGGCCGCACCTGCGAGACGCCCATCAGCACCGCGGGCGGCACCACCATCAACGGCCCCGCGACCACGGACAGCCGCCGGCGGCCCAGCCCGAGGAGCACAAGCACCACGCACCCCCAGAACACCGGCCCCGTGGGCCCCGCCGCAAAGCTCCGCAGCACCCGCTCGGCGCTCCCCCAGCCGGGCACCGGCAGCCACCCCACCTGCGCCGCCTGACCCTGCGAGACGATCACCAGCGGCGCCAGGACCACCCCCACCGCGCCCACCGCCCGGCACCAGCGCCACCACACCGCCCGCCCCGCCCGGGCCAGCGCCAGCGTCACCGCGTGCGCGCACAGCACCAGCACCGCCAGCTCGTGCAGCAGACAGGTCACGGCGACCACGAGGCCGTAGGGCCACCAGGCACGGGCGGCCCCGTCCAGCAGCCGCACCAGCAGCAGCGTCGCCCCCGCCGCACCGGCCGCGACCAGCGCGTAGGAGCGGCCCTCCTGGGCGTAGTGACCGGCCATCGGCGTGACCGCGTAGAGCAGGCCGGCCCACAGCCCGACCCGCGGCCGGGCCAGCCGCGCGCCGAGCGCAGCGACCAGACCCGCGGTCGCCGCGGCGCCGCACACCGACGGCAGCCGGAGGACGACCTCGCCGGGCACGGGGTCGACGGCGAGGACGGCGTGCATGAGCAGGTAGTACAGGCCGTGCACCGCGTCCACGCCGTGCAGCAGCCGCCAGATCTGCGGCACCGTGCGCCGCGCGACCTGGAAGGTGACCGCCTCGTCGCGCCACATGCCGCCGCGGTTCACTCCCCACAGCCCGATCGCGAGCATGACGGCCGTGGGAACCGCCACGGCCACGGCGTGCGTCCGGCCGCTCTGCCCCGCGTTCCCGCTCACCACGGCCCTGATTTTGTGGGTTCAGCATCCCTTAAGGGCTGATTTGCGCGTAACCGCACCCATATGGCATTCGTACGGCTTACGATCCGCCGTGATGAGTCCTCACCTCCCCCAGGCCGCGCAGGTCGGCATCGTCGTCATCGGGTACGACGACTCCGCACACGTCTTGGACGCCGTCGGCTCGGCGCTGGCGCAGGGGCCGGCCGTCCGCGAGGTCGTCGCCGTCGACGACTGCTCGACGGACGGCAGTGCGGAACTGCTCGCCCGCCTGGCCGCGTCGGAGCCGCGCCTGACGCTGGTCCGGCGCCCCGCCAACAGCGGCGGCTGCGGCACCCCGCGCAACGCCGGCCTGGACGCGGTGACCTCGCCGTACGTGATGTTCCTGGACAGCGACGACGTACTGCCGCCGGGCGCGGCACAGGCGCTGCTGACGGCGGCGGCCGAGGAGGGCGCGCAGGTCGCGAGCGGGTTGTGCGTGCGCCGTGAGCTGCCCTCGGGGCGCGAGGTGCCGTGGGAGGCGTCGCTCCACGCGACGCGCACGGCCGTCGAGCACCCCGCGCTGCTCCCCCGGCTGGTCCACGACACGCTGTGCGTCGGCAAGCTCTACCGCACCGGCTTCCTGCGCGACCACGGCATCCGGTTCCCCGAGGGACGCTTCCCCTACGAGGACATCGTCTTCACCGCGCGCGTCCTGGCCGCCGGCCCGCGCATCGCCCTCGTCCCGGACCGGGTCTACGTGTGGCACGTGCGCCGGTCCGCCGAGCGGCTGTCGATCTCGCTGGACCGGGCCGGCATCGACAACTGGCGGGCGCGCACCGAGGCGTGCCGGCTCGCCCACGACACCCTGCTGGGTGCCGGGCAGAAGGAGGCGGCGCGGGCGGCGCGGGACAAGTTCCTGGACCACGAGCTGCGGATGTACGTGCGCGAGCTGGGGCTGCGGGACGCGCACTACCGGCGTGCGTGGTGGGCGCACACGCGGGCGTACCTCGCGGAGTACGACGCCGCCGACTGGGCCCGCGACCCGGGCGCGCCGGGCCGGCTCCTCGGCAGGGTCGTGCTGGCCTCCCCGGAGCCGCGCGACCTGCCCCGGCTGCGGGAGCTGGCGGCCCGCCCGGCGCGTCTCGGCCCGCCGTACGCCCGCGCCGCCGACGGCACGCCCGTCTGGTCGGCCGACCTGCCCGGGGTCACCCTGGAGCCGCTGCTGACCCGGCCCGTGCACGCCCTTCCGCTGGCCGTCGACGCGGCGCTGCGGCCACGCACGCGCGGCACCCGCCTGCGGCTGCGCCTGCACGAGTTGTACGGCCGGCTGGCCGAGGCCGGACCGGAGTCGGTGCGGGCCGAGTGGCGGCGGCGGGAGGACGGGCGCGCGCAGGCGTGCCGCACCGCCGCGCTCGTCCCGGTGACGACCGGCGGGGCCTGGTCGGCCGAGGCGGACGTGGACCTGGCGGGCATGGCCGCACTCGGCGCCGGCACCTGGGACCTGCACCTGCGCGTGCGCTTCCGGGACGGCGCGAGCCGCGAGGTCACGGCGCACGCGTACGCGGGCCCGGGACTGCTGCGCCGCCGCGCTCTGCCGAGCGCCCGGCACGGCGTCCTGCTCGCGCAGCCGTACGCCACGCACTCCGGCGCACTGGCGCTGCGGCTGGCGCCCGGCGCGCGAGGAGCATGGGCGGTGGTACGCGGCAGGGTCCGGCGCCTGATTCACTGAGCCGGATGAGGGACCATGGTCACCGGGGCTCCGAAGCACCGAGGGGCCACTGACGAGGGGACGGCCGCACATGACCTGGCTGATCACCGGCGGCGCCGGCTACATCGGATCGCATGTCGTACGGGCGATGACCGAGGCGGGCGAGCAGGCGGTGGTGTACGACGACCTGTCCACCGGCATCGCCGAGCGCGTGCCCGACGGCGTGCCCCTGGTGGTGGGCTCGGTCCTGGACGGCGAACGGGTCGCACGTGCCCTCGCCGACCACGACGTCACCGGTGTCGTGCACCTCGCGGCGAAGAAGCAGGTCGGCGAGTCCGTGGACCTGCCGCTGCACTACTACCGGGAGAACGTCGAGGGCCTGCGCGTCCTGCTGGAGGCGGTGACGGCGGAGGAGGTGCCGTCGTTCGTGTTCTCGTCCTCCGCGGCCGTGTACGGCATGCCGGACGTCGAGCTGGTGACGGAGGAGACGCCGTGCGCGCCCCTGTCGCCGTACGGCGAGACCAAGCTCGCCGGTGAGTGGCTGGTCAGGGCGACCGGCCGGGCCTCGGGCCTGTCCACGGCGTCGCTGCGCTACTTCAACGTGGCGGGCGCGGGCAGCCCCGAGCTCGCGGACACCGGCGTGTACAACCTCGTCCCGATGGTCTTCGAGAAGCTGACCGAGAACGCGGCCCCGCGCATCTTCGGCGACGACTACGACACCCCGGACGGCACCTGCGTCCGCGACTACATCCACGTGGTGGACCTGGCGGAGGCCCACGTGGCGGCGGCCCGCGCGCTCCAGGCGTCCCCGGGCCGCGACCTCACCCTGAACATCGGCCGCGGTGAGGGCGTCTCCGTCCGGGAGATGATCGACCGCATCAACGCCCTCACCGGTTACGACCGCCCGCCGACGGTCACCCCGCGCCGCCCCGGCGACCCGGCCCGTGTCGTCGCCTCGGCGGACCGCGCCGCCGTCGAACTGGGCTGGAAGGCCAAGTACGACGTCCAGGACATGATCACGTCGGCGTGGGCGGGCTGGGTCCGACTGCATCCGGGGGCGGCCCGCGACTGAGCTGCGCCGTGCCCGCGGCCGGCCCCGCGTCCGCCGCACCGTGTGACGGCAGACGCGGGCCTCCGCGGCGGATCCTCTCGGCGTGAGGTTGCCCCGGCGGCGGCCGTCGTCGGTCGCCGCCTCCCCCGAAGGGTGCGCCCCGCCGCCTCCGCCGGCCGGGCGCACCCGGCCCCGCTCGCCTGCGTTCACAGCACCGCCCGTTCCCCGGCCCGGACCGCCGGGGACGCCGTACGCTGCGCGGATGACCGCTCCCGTCCCCACGCCCCCGTCCCGTGCCGAGCGCGCCCTCGGTGCCGTCGTGGGATCCGCCGTCGGCGACGCCCTGGGCGCGCCCTTCGAGTTCGGTCCGGAGGGTGCCTTCTCCGCCCGTTTCCCGGAGCCGGGGCGGGGCGGCGAGATGTGCGGGGGCGGCGGCTGGGACCCCGGCGAGGCCACCGACGACACGCAGATGGCGGTCCTGATCGCGGAGTCCCTGCTGGAGTGCGGGCGGCTCGACCCTCGGGACGTCTTCCGGCGGTTCCGGCGCTGGGCCGCCGCCGGCCCGAAGGACATCGGTCTCCAGACGGAGGCCGTGCTCGGCTCCGGCGACCCCTGGGACACGGCCGCCGCACTGCACTTCCAGGTCAACGGGCGGGGTGCGGGCAACGGCGCCCTGATGCGGGCGGCGCCGGCCGCCGTCCACTTCGCGAGCCGGGGCCGGGACGCCACCATGGACGCCGCCCGACGCCTCGCCGCGCTGACCCACGGCGACCGGGCGGCCTGGGAGGGCACGGCCGTCTTCCACGAGCTGGTGCGCGTCGCCCTGTCCGGCGGCGACCCCCTCGCCGCCGTCCCCGGCACCCTCGACGCGCTCCACCCGGACCACCGCGGGCGCTACGCCGCCGTCCTCGCCGCCGACTGGCACCCCGACCTGGCGACCGAGTTCAACGGGGCCGTCTGGCCCTGCCTCGGCTCCGCCGTCTGGGCACTGCGCACGACCTCCTCCTACGAGGACGCCGTGCGCGCCGCGATCGACCTCGGCGGCGACACCGACACGGTGGCCGCCGTCACCGGCGGGCTGGCCGGAGCCGTGTACGGCATCGCGGCGGTGCCCGAGCGCTGGACCGGGCCGCTGCACGTACCGCTGCCGGGATTCGGCGGGCGGGTGCTGCGCGCCGGTGACCTGGCCGGTCTCGCCGGGCGGCTGTGCGGCTGAGCGTCAGCCGCCCGGTGAGGTCGGTCCGGCGTCACAGCGCCTTCAGTCCCTCCGCCGTGGCCCGTGCCAGCGCGTCCAGGTAGCCCTTGGGCAGCTTCGGGCTGCGGATCACCACCGAGCGCCAGTAGAGCGGGCCGGAGATCAGGTCCAGGGCGAGGTCGGTGTCGAGGCCGGCGCGGACCTCGCCGCGTTCCGCCGCCGCGGCCAGGATCCTGCTGGCGACGCCGTCCTGGCCCTCCCGCAGGGCCTTCTGCATGGCCTCGGCGATGTCGGGATTGCGGGCGGCCTCCGCCTGCAGGTCGGGGATGATCTGCGAGGCCACGGGGTGGCGCAGGGCGCGGGAGGTCACCTCGTACAGCAGCCGCAGGTCGCCCTGAAGGGAGCCGGTGTCGGGCGCGGGCAGGCCCTGCACGGCGAGCGCCGAGACGATGTCGAGCACCAGGTGCAGCTTGGAGCGCCAGCGCCGGTACACGGCCGTCTTGCCGACGCCCGCACGGCGCGCGATGCCCTCGATGGACATCCGCGCGTAGCCGACGGCCGCGAGTTCCTCGAAGACGGCCGCACGGATGGCTTCCGTCACGTCCTCGCGGAGCACGGCCGCCCCGGCGGGGGCCCGGCGGCGCGGGCGCGGCTGCGGCTCGTCGGCGTTGGTCGTCATGCGAGCCAAGCATAGGGCGTCACGACGAAACGGTTGCGTTCCGACGTCGGAACGGCCTAGTCTCACGTTGCGACGATACGGTGCCGTCCCGACGTAAGTGAACGTGCGGAGTCACACAGGGAAACGCCGGGCGTCCGGGCGCCACCCCTCCGGCGCCACCCCCCTCCCCCGAGCGAAAGCAGCGGATGTGAGCCAGGTCCTCCACACACCGCCCCCGACGACTTCGGCCCCGGCCGCCGGCGAAGACGACCTCGCGGCCCTCGCCGCCCGCCACGGCCTCTCGGTCAGCGGCGCCCGTCCCTCCCTGCCCGACTACGTCCGCCAGTTGTGGGCGCGCCGGCACTTCATCGGCGCCTTCGCCACCGCCAAGCTCACCGCCCAGTACAGCCAGGCCAAGCTGGGCCAGGTGTGGCAGGTGATGACGCCGTTGCTGAACGCGGCGGTGTACTACTTCATCTTCGGCGTGCTGATGAACACCAAGCGGGGCGTGGAGGACTACGTCCCGTTCCTGGTCACCGGCGTGTTCGTGTGGACGTTCACGCAGAGCTCGATCATGGCGGGCACCCGAGCCATCTCCGGCAACCTCGGCCTCGTGCGGGCCCTGCACTTCCCGCGGGCCGCGCTGCCGGTCTCCTTCTGCCTCCAGCAGCTGCAGCAGCTGATGTTCTCGATGGCCGCCCTGGTCGTGATCCTGCTCGCCTTCGGCGTGCCGCCCGCCGCGTCCTGGGTGCTGGCGGTCCCGGCCCTCGTCCTGCAGTTCGTGTTCAACGCCGGCGTGTCGCTGGTCATGGCCCGGGTGGGCTCCAAGATCCCCGACATGGCGCAGCTGATGCCGTTCCTGCTGCGCACCTGGATGTACGGCTCGGGCGTGATGTTCAGCATCCACCACATGACCGGGCCCGACAGCGGCCTGCCGTCGTGGGTCGGTCCCCTCCTCCAGGTCAACCCGGCCGTCGTCTACATCGACCTGATGCGCTTCGCCCTGATCGACAGCTTCGGCGGCGGCATGCTGCCGGACCACGTGTGGGCGATGGCCGTGGGCTGGGCCCTGGTCGCCGGGATCGGCGGCTTCATCTACTTCTGGAAGGCTGAGGAGACGTACGGCCGTGGCTGACAACACCAACCCGACGGACGAGCGGGTCCCCACCGTCGTCGCCGACGGCGTCGACATCGTCTACCGGGTCAACGGCACCGGCGCCGGACGCGGCTCGGCGACCGCCGCCCTCAACCGCATCCTGCGCGGGAAGAAGGCCGAGAAGGCGGCGGGCGTACGCCGGGTGCACGCCGTGAAGAACGTGTCCTTCGTGGCGTACCGCGGCGAGGCCATCGGCCTGATCGGCACCAACGGCTCGGGCAAGTCGACCCTGCTCAAGGCGGTCGCCGGCCTGCTCCCGGTGGAGAACGGCCACATCTACACGGACGGCCAGCCCTCCCTGCTCGGCGTCAACGCCGCCCTGATGAACGACCTCACCGGCGAGCGCAACGTCCACCTCGGCGGCCTGGCCATGGGCATGTCCCGGGCGCAGATCAAGGCGCGCTACCAGGAGATCGTCGACTTCTCCGGCATCAACGACAAGGGCGACTTCATCACGCTGCCGATGCGCACGTACTCGTCCGGCATGGCGGCCCGGCTGCGCTTCTCCATCGCCGCCGCCAAGGACCACGACGTCCTCCTCGTCGACGAGGCCCTGGCCACCGGCGACCGCTCCTTCCAGAAGCGCTCCGAGGAGCGCATCCGGGAGCTGCGCAAGCACGCGGGCACGGTGTTCCTGGTCAGCCACAGCAACAAGTCGATCCGCGACACCTGCGACCGGGTGCTGTGGCTGGAGCGCGGCGAGCTGCGCATGGACGGACCGACGGAGGAGGTCCTCAGGGAGTACGAGAAGTTCACCGGCGGTCCGGACAAGGCCGCCCGGCCGGCACCGAAGCCGAAGCCCGCGCCCAAGCCCGAGCCCAAGGCGAAGGCGCCCCTTCCCTCGTGAGGCGCAACTGCGGTTAACCCTCCTGTCGTTTTGGTGCCAATATGACCGGAAAGGTGCGCCGAGAGCGACGAAGGCGAAGGAGTCCCGCGATGCCCGAGACACCGGAACTCAGCGTCGTCGTCCACGGTCCGAACGTCCAGGACCACCTGACGGGACTCCTCGACTCCCTGGCCGCCCACCCCCTCACCGGCACCGAGGTGGTCGTCGCCGCGGTCGGCGACTGGGCCGGGGAGACGGCCGCCCGGCACACCCCCGCGTTCCAGGTCCTGTCGCTGCCGGACGGCACGGGCGACGCCGCGGCACGGGCGGCGGGGGCGGCACGGGCAAAGGGCCGCTGGCTGCACTTCGTGCACGCCAAGGACGGGCTGCCGGCCGGTGCCCCGCGCACGCTCGCCGAGCACACCGCCGACCTCCCCGACACGGTGGACGTCCTGCTGTTCGACCACGTCCGCAGCACCTGGCGTGCCACCGGCCTGCCCTCCGCCGACGGCCCCCTCCTCGCCCGCGCGGGCAGCGCCGACCTCGCGCTCGACGACCACGCGTCACTGCTGAAACTGACGCCGCTGCTGGGCAACCGCGTCGTGCGCACCGACTTCTGGCGGTCCCACGAGCGGTACCTCAGCGCGGACGACGAGCCGTTCACCGCCCGCGCGGCCCTGCTGCTCGCCGACCGCGTGGCCTGTCTGCCCCACCCGGCCCACGAGGACCGCCGGCTGCGCCCCGAGAGCCTGCCACCGGCCACCCCGGAACAGCGCTACGCCCTCGTCGACGGCTGGGAGACCCTCCTCGGCCTCGCCCGCGACCGGCCGGCGGTCCACGCCGTGCTGTACGACCTCATGGTCCGCGACTGCCTGCGCACCTTCGCCCGTGCCGGGATGCCGGAGGAGGTCGCGCGGGAATTCTTCCGGCGGGCCTCCCTGGCCGCACTGCGCCGGCGCCCCGAGGGCCACCGGCACCCGGCCGGCCTCGAAGGCGTGCGCCGGTCGCTGCTCGAGGAGGGGGCCTACGCCAAGTACCGCGCCCTGCAGGCCGCCAACCGCACGCGCCGCACGGTGCGCAAGGCCGTCAGGACCCAGGGGCGGCGGGTGGGCGTCAAGCTCCGCGACCACCGTTACCGCCGGGCGCTGAGCCGGCCGGTCGATCCCGGCCTCGCGGTGTTCTCGGCGTACTGGGACCGGGGCGTGGCCTGCAACCCCGCCGCGATCGCCGCCAAGCTCGCGGAACTCGCCCCGTGGATCCGCCCGGTGTGGGTGGTGACCGCGGACAACGCGGCCCTGCTGCCGCCCGGCACCGACCACGTCGTCCCGGGCACCCGCCGCTACTGGGAGGTGCTGGCGAGCGCCGCGTACCTGGTCAACAACGTCAACTTCCCGGGTGCGGTGGTCAAGCGCCCGGACGCGGTCCACGTCCAGACCCACCACGGCACCCCGCTCAAACGCATGGGCCTGGACCAGATGCCGTACCCGGCCGCCGCCCGGGGGCTGGACTTCGGCGCCCTGCTGGAGCGCGTCGACAAGTGGGACTACAGCGTCTCCGCCAACAGCCACTCCACCCGGATGTGGCAGCGGGCGTACCCCTCCCACTACGTCTCCCTCGACCACGGTTATCCGCGCAACGACGTCTACTACACGGCCGGCGCCGACGCCGTCCGGGCCGCCCGTGCCCGGCTCGGCATCGATCCGGACCGCAGGGCCGTCCTGTACGCACCGACCCACCGTGACTACGAGGCCGGCTGGACCCCGCGCCTCGACCTCGCCGCCCTCGCCGACCACCTCGGCGAGGAAACGATCCTGCTGGTGCGCGGCCACTACTTCTACGAGGGCGCCGTCTCTCCCCTGACCGGCCTGCGCCGCACCGGCCGGATCCTCGACGTCTCCGCCTACGACCCGGTCGAGGACCTGTGCCTCGCCGCCGACGCCCTGGTCACCGACTACTCGTCGATCATGTTCGACTACGCCAACCTCGACCGGCCCATCGTCGTCCACGCCGACGACTGGGAGACCTACCGCACCACCCGCGGCGTCTACTTCGACCTGATGGCCGAGGCACCCGGCCCGGTCGCCCGCGACCAGCAGGAACTGACGGAGATCCTCACCACGGACGCGTGGCGCGACGAGCGCGCGACCAAGGCGCGGGCCGCCTTCCGGCGCCGGTTCTGCGAGTACGACGACGGACGCGCCGCCGAGCGCGTCGTACGCCGGGTCTTCCTCGGCGAGGACGAGCAGTCGCTGCCGCCGGTGCTCCCGATCGAGGAGCGCACGCCGGCCCCGAGCCCCGAGGAGGCCACCTCGTCATGAACACCCCCGACGTCACCGTCACGGTCATCGTCTACAACGACGCCGAGCGCCTCCCCCGCGCCGTGGCCTCCGTCCGCCGCCAGACCCACGCCGACGTCGAGATCGTCATCAGCGACGACCACTCCACGGACGACACCCCGGCCGTCGCCCGGCTGCTGGCGGCACAGGACCCCCGGATCGTGTACCTCCGCCTGGACGAGAACAGCGGCGGCTGCAGCGCACCGCGCAACCGGGCCCTGGAGGTGGCGCGGGCCCCGTACCTGATGTTCCTGGACAGCGACGACGAACTCCCCGAGAACGCCGTCGAGGTGCTGCTCGCCGCCCACCGCGAACGCGACATCGACTTCGCGATGGGCGCGGTGCAGCGGATACGCGTGGACAGCGGACGCCGCTCCACGTGGATGCCGCACCTCGTGCGCGAGCGCCGCACCCTGGACGGCGTCGAGGCCGACCCGCGGCTGTTCTTCGAGCACCTCGCGACCAGCAAGATGTACGCCCGCGCCTTCCTCGACCGGCACGACCTGCGCTTCCCCGAGGGCATCCACTACGAGGACCAGTTGTTCTCGGCGCAGGCGTACTGCCTGGCGAAGACCTTCACCATCGTCCCGGATCCGGTCTACCGCTGGTACGTGGCGCCGTACGCCGCCTCGGACACGGCGTCCATCTCCAACCAGCGGCACAAGCTGACCAACGTCCGCGACCGTGTCCACGTCCAGGGCCTCATCGACGCCTTCCTGGCCGAGAGCGGGCACGAGTCGCTGCGCGAGGACAAGGACTACAAGTTCCTCAAGCACGACTTCCGCATGTACGCGGGCGACCTGCCCCACCGTGACGACGAGTGGCTCGCCTCCTTCGCGGACATCGTGAACCCGTACCTCGACACGCTGTCCCCGGGCGCCTTCGCCCGGCTGCCGCGCGACGAGCGGGTCGTGATCCAGCTGGTCCGCGACCGCCGCCTGTCCGACGTCCGCACGGCGGCGCGCGGCCTCGGCCACGGTGTGGCGCCGCGTCAGGTGACGACGGACGCCGAGGCCCGCACGTACTGGGGCGACCGGATCCCCGCCGCCGGTCCCGCCCGCGGCGAACTCGACGTCACCGACCTGGAGCTGGACACCCGTCCGTTCTTCAGCGCCCTGCTCCGCCACGAGATCACCGAGATCACGCCGGGCCCCGGCGCCTCGATCGACCTGACCGTGCGCACCTACGACCCGGCCCTGCGCCTCCCGGTCGGTCCCCAGCGGGCGACCCTGCTCCTGACCCCGGGCCGACGCCGTCTCACCGTGCCCTTCCGCCTGTCCCCGGTCCGGCCCGGCGTCTTCGAGGGCCGCGTCCACCTGGACCTGGCCGCCGCCCGCCTCCCCGTCCACGGCTTCGAGGGCGTACGCCATCCCGTGCTCCGCCTCCGTCACCAGGGCCGGACGCACACCGGCCTGTTGCTGGCCCCCGTGTCCTTCCCTCGCCTCACCGCCCGCGTTCCCTACCGCGCCGGCACCGCCCCGCACCGCGTCACCGTCGAACCGGAGGGCCACAACCCCGACCGCCTCCAGATCCGCTGGCAACCGCTGGGGGCGACGGCCCGGGTACTGCGCCCCCTCGCCCGCCGCCTCGCCACACCCCGCGTGAGGCGAGCGGCCCGCCTGGCAGCAGGCATCCTGCGCTAGCCACGCCGCAGCCTGCGGGCAGCCGTGCCGCTGGGGCGGCACAGGTGGGCGAAGCCTGCGGACAGTCGTGCCGCGCTGCCCGCACCGCACGCAGCCCGTGGGCGTGGGCAGCCACCGCAGCCCGTGGGCAGCCACACCGCAGCCCGTGGGCAGCCACGCCGCAGCCTGCGGGCAGTCGTGCCGCGCTGCCCGCACCGCACGCAGCCCGTGGGCGTGGGCAGCCACACCGCAGCCCGTGGGCAGCCACACCGCAGCCCGTGGGCACCCACGCCGCAGCCTGCGGGCGGTCGTGCCGCTGGGGCGGCACGGGTGGGCGCAGGCGGCACCCCGCAGCGCCGGGCCGCGCGCCCACTCAGCCGCAACCCCGGCGCCGGTGCCACCGGCGACCACTCGCCGCAGCAGCACCCCCACTCACCCCACCACCGCGTACAACACCTGCCCACCCGGCCCCCGAGCCACCTCACGCAACCCCTCGGCCCCCCGCAGCTCCTCCCCCCGGTCCACCACCCACCGCACCCCGTACTCCCGCACGATCCCCTGCCGCTCCCCCGCCCTCGTCCCCTCCGCGAAGAACCGCCGCACCGCCGCCTCGCGAGCCCCCTCGTCCGCCAGGAAGAAGTCGGGATACCCGGGAGCCACGGTGTACGCCCCGTACGCCGGAATCTGCCGCGACGGAAGCCTCCGCGCCATGACGACGTCCCCGTACCCGACCCACGGCGTGATCCAGTGGTACCCCGCCCAAGGCGCCCGGTACCTGGCCGCGACCGCCTGCGGCAGCACCCCGCGCTCGACGACGTACCCCAGCGTCCCCGCCTGCGTCCACGCCCCCAGCGCCAGCGCCCCGGCCAGCGCGCACACCCAGCCGGCCCGCACCACCCGCCGCCCCCGGGACTCCACCGCCCCCGCCACCTCGAGCGCCACCGCGAGCTGCGCCGGGATCACCACGGCGGGCAGTACCCGCCCCCACGACCAGTGCCCGGTCATCCCGCCCGCCGCGAACACCAGCGCCCCCAGCACGAAGAACAGCACGAGCGGATCCCGCCGGTCACGCAGCCACCGCGGCACCAGCGCCGCGACCCCCAGCAGCACCAGCCAGAGCCGCCCGGGCAGCTCCCGGTACAGGGGCCGGTGCACGGACTCCAGCCCGTCCTGGGCACCGAGCAGCGCGAAGAAGTCGTAGTACGGCCAGATCCACAACACGACCACCCCGAGCGCGACCCCCGCGGCCGTCCGTCCCCACACGGCCCGTCCGCACCGCGCCCCGAGCACCGTGGCGAGGGCGCCCAGCGAGGCGACGACCCCGGAGAACTGGTGGCACAGCAGGATCGCCGCCCACAGCCCCCCGAGCGCGAGCCACGTGCGCCACCCGGCCGGTCCGCCGCGCGCCGCACGCGCCAGCCACGCCCAGAGGTGGAAGGCGAGAGCGAGGGCGAACACGCTCGGGTACGCCACCGTCAGCGCGAGCGAGTTGAGGCCGAGGAGGCCGCTCCAGTTGAACGGGACCGTGCCCCACAGCAGCACCAGGCAGAGCAGGGCCGACGCGGGCGCGGCCCGATGGGCGCTCAGCGTGCGGACGTACCGCCACACGCCGGTCACCAGCAGCCCCAGCGCCACCAGCGCCCCGATCCTCAGCACGACGAAGACCGAGAAGCCCGTCACCCGCGCGACGCAGCCGAGCAGCAGCATCCACGGCGAGTAGTACGGGCTCGGCGTGTCCGCGTCGACCAGCGGGTTGCCGGGGTCGAGGAGGCTGTGCCGCAGGCGTTCGACGGTGGCCGCGTGTATGCCGAGGTCACCGGCCCACGGCAGCCGGACGACCACCAGGAGCAGCAGCAGGAGGACGAGTCCGGCGACCGCCCGGGGTACGGCCGCCCCGCCCGGCAGCGTGTCGCGCGTCGCTCCGGAACGCCCAGTCACCCGGTCACTTTATCCGGAATGTCCCACTAAAGACGCTCCATCGCCCGGTATGTCCGAACAGCAAGGTGCCCCGGGCCGTCACGACCCGGGGCACCTCACGCGGCTACGGCGTTCGGAACGTCACGACGTCACGAGTGCGTCCGCAGCAGCGTCCGCATCGTCCGCATCGCCACCGACAGGTTGGCGAGGTCGAAGGACTCCGAACTCTGGATCTCCTCCAGCGTCGTACGCGCCCGGCCGAGGATCGCCGCGTTCTTCTGGTCCCAGACCTCGAAGCGCTGCTCCGGCGTCGAGCTGCCGTTGCCCGCCGCCAGGACGTCGGCCGTGAGCGCCGCGTGCGCCGCGTACAGGTCCTCGCGGATCGCCGCGCGGGCCATGGACTGCCAGCGGTCGGTGCGGGGCAGGTCGCTGATGCGGTCCATCAGCTGGGTGATGGTCAGCCGGTCGGCGAGGTCGTAGTAGACCTCGGCGACGTCCAGCGGCTCCTTGCCCATGCGGTCGGCCACCGAGACGATGTCGAGCGTCGGGAAGGCGGAGGAGAACCCGGCCACTCGGGTGGCCAGCTCCTCCGGGACCCCGGCACCGGTCAGCTCGTCGTGGATGTGCTGGTACCACTCCGCGTCCGCGCCGCGCAGCAGCTTCGGCAGCTGCGACCACACCTGCTCGACCCGGTCGGCGAAGAACTCCACCGTCTCGGCCAGCTGGAGCGGCTGCGGCCGGTTGTTGAGCAGCCAGCGCGTGCCGCGCTCGACCAGGCGGCGCGAGTGCAGCCGGATCCGGGTCTGGACGGCGGCGTCGACCTTGTTGTCCAGGGCCTCCACCGCGTCCCACACCGGAGAGGAGCGGAAGATCGCCCGGGCCGCGGTCTGCGCCCGCACGATCTCCTCCAGCGACGCGCCGGTCTCCTCGCGCAGGCGGTGCAGGTACGTCGTACCGCCCGTGTTGACCGTGTCGTTGACCAGCACCGTCGTGGTGATCTCGCGGCGCAGCGGGTGGCCGTCGATCCGGTCCAGGAACTGCTCGCGCAGCGCCGTCGGGAAGTAGGCGTGCAGCAGCCCGCGCAGGTACGGGTCGTCGGGCAGCGACGTCTGCAGCAGCTCCTCGGCGACCGTGATCTTCGTGTAGGCCAGCAGCACGGCCGTCTCCGGGCCGGTCAGGCCGTGGCCGGCGCCGAGCCGCTCGCGGATCTGGCGGTCGGTGGGCAGGAACTCCAGGGCCCTGTTGAGGTGGCCCTCACGGACCAGGTGGCGCATGAAGCGCTGCTGGGCGTGGAGCATGTCCTTGGACTGGGCCAGCGCGTTGGCGATCGCCGTGTTCTGCGCGTAGTTGTTGCGCAGGACCAGCGCGCCGACCTCGTCGGTCATCTGCGCGAGCAGCTTGTTGCGCTGCTTGACGGTCATGTCGCCGTCCGCGACCAGACCGTTGAGCAGGATCTTGATGTTCACCTCGTGGTCGGAGGTGTCCACGCCCGCGCTGTTGTCGATGGCGTCCGTGTTGATCTTGCCGCCGTGGCGGGCGAACTCGATCCGGCCGAGCTGGGTCAGACCCAGGTTGCCGCCCTCGCCGACGACCTTGACCCGGAGGTCGGCGCCGTCGACGCGGATGGCGTCGTTGGCCTTGTCGCCGACGTCGGCGTTGGACTCGGTGGACGCCTTGACGTACGTGCCGATGCCGCCGTTCCACAGCAGGTCCACCGGCGACTTCAGGATCGCCTTCATCAGGTCGGCCGGGGTCATCTTGGAGACCTTCTCCTCGATGCCGAGGGCCTCCCGGATGTGCGCGTTGACCGGGATCGCCTTGGCCGTGCGCGGGAAGACCCCGCCGCCGGCCGACAGCAGCCCGGTGTCGTAGTCGGCCCACGAGGAGCGCGGCAGCTCGAACAGGCGGCGGCGCTCGGCGTAGGAGGTGGCCGCGTCGGGGGTCGGGTCGATGAAGATGTGCCGGTGGTCGAAGGCGGCGACCAGGCGGATGTGCTCGCTGAGCAGCATGCCGTTGCCGAACACGTCACCGGACATGTCGCCGATGCCGACGACCGTGAAGTCCTGGCTCTGGGTGTCCACGCCCAGCTCCCGGAAGTGCCGCTTGACGGACTCCCAGGCACCGCGGGCGGTGATGCCCATGCCCTTGTGGTCGTAACCGGCCGAGCCGCCGGAGGCGAAGGCGTCGCCGAGCCAGAAGTTGTACTTCTGGGCGACCTCGTTGGCGATGTCGGAGAAGGTCGCGGTGCCCTTGTCGGCGGCGACGACGAGGTAGGTGTCGTCCTCGTCGTGCCGGACGACGTCCGCCGGCGGCACGACCTCGCCGGCCACCATGTTGTCGGTGATGTCGAGCAGCGCCGAGATGAACGTCTTGTAGCTGGCGATGCCCTCGGCCATCCAGGCGTCGCGGTCGACGCTCGGGTCGGGGAGCTGCTTGGCGACGAAGCCGCCCTTGGCGCCGACCGGCACGATGACGGTGTTCTTCACCATCTGCGCCTTGACCAGGCCGAGGATCTCCGTGCGGAAGTCCTCCCGGCGGTCCGACCAGCGCAGGCCGCCGCGCGCGACCTTGCCGAAGCGCAGGTGCACGCCTTCGACGCGCGGCGAGTACACCCAGATCTCGAACGCCGGACGCGGCGCCGGCAGGTCGGGGATGGCCTGCGGGTCGAACTTCATGGAGACGTAGTCGTGCGGCCTGCCGCCGCTCGCCTCCTGGAAGAAGTTGGTCCGCAGCGTCGCCTTGATGACCGTGAGGAAGGAACGCAGGATGCGGTCCTCGTCGAGGCTCGCGACCTGGTCGAGAGCCGCGTCGACCTCTTCGAGCAGGGCGTCGACGATCTCCCGTCCGGCGCGCTGCCGGTCCGGCGACATCCGCGCCTCGAACAGGGAGACGAGGAGGCGCGTGGTGTGGACGTTGTTGCGGAGGGTGTCCTCCATGTAGTCCTGGCTGAACGTCGAGCCCGCCTGCCGCAGGTACTTGGCGTACGCGCGCAGCACCATCGCCTGCCGCCAGGTCAGCCCGGCGCTGAGCACGAGGGCGTTGAAGCCGTCGTTCTCCGCCTTGCCGGTCCAGGTCGCGGCGAAGGCGTCCTGGAACCGCTCGCGGGCGTCGCCGACCAGGTGGTCGCCGTTGCCGGTGGCCGACCTGGGCATGCGCAGGCCGAAGTCGTAGATCCAGGCCGTCGTACGGTCGGAGCAGCGCAGCTCGTACGGCCGCTCGTCGGTGACCTCGACGCCGAGCCGGCTGAGCACCGGCAGCACGGCGGACAGGGAGACCGAGCCGCCCTTCTGGTAGATCTTGAAACGGCGCTCCTCGGGCGCGGCGCCCACCGGCTCGTACAGGCTCAGCGCGAACGTCCGGTCCTCGTCGAGCCGCTCGAGGTGGCCGAGGTCGGCGACCGCGGAGCGCGGCCCGTGGTCGGCCTTGTAGCCCTCGGGGAAGGCGTCCCCGTACTGGCGCAGCAGCTCCGCGGACCGCTCCTCGCCCACCTCGGCGTTGAGCGCCTCGGCGAACCCGTCGGACCAGGAGCGGGCGGCCTCGACCAGGCGGGCCTCGATGCGCTCCTTGTCGGCGTCGGACAGCTGCGGCAGCTCGGTGCCCTGCGGGACCCGGACGACGAAGTGCAGCCGGGACAGGATCGACTCGGTGTTCCAGGCCGTGAAGTCGACGCTGGTGCCGCCGAGCTCCTCCTTCAGGATGTCGATGATCCGCAGCCGGACACCGGTGGTGTAGCGGTCCCGCGGGAGGTAGACGAGCGCCGAGTAGTAGCGCCCGTACTCGTCCTGGCGCAGGTAGAGACGGAGCCGCCGCCGCTCCTGGAGGTAGAGGACGGAGGTCACGATGGCCTGCAGCTCGTCCACCGGCGTCTGGAACAGCTCGTCGCGCGGGTACGTCTCCAGGATCTGCAGCAGGTCCCGCCCGTCGTGGCTGTGGGGCGAGAAGCCGGCCTGCTCCAGCACCTCCTCCACCTTGCGCCGGATGACCGGCACCCGGCGGACGGACTCGGTGTAGGCGGCGGAGGAGAACAGGCCGAGGAAGCGCCGCTCACCGACGACGTTGCCGTTCTCGTCGAACTTCTTGACGCCGATGTAGTCCAGGTACGACGGCCGGTGCACGGTCGCCCGGCTGTTGGCCTTGGTCAGCACCAGCAGCCGGTGCTCGCGTGCCTTGGCACGGGCATCGGCGGGCAGCCGCTCGAAGGACGGGCTGACGGGGTGGCTGTCCTCACCGGCGTGGTGCGGGTCGGCGCGCAGGATGCCGAGACCGGTGCCGGGGACGGCGGCGAGCGAGTCGTCGCCACGCAGCTGATACTCCCGGTAACCGAGGAAGGTGAAGTGGTCGTCGGCCAGCCAGCGCAGCAGCTCGCGGGCCTCCTCGACCTCCTGCGGGCGCAGGTCGCCGGGGGCGGGCTCGGCGGGCAGCTCCTCCGCGATACGGACGGCCGCCTCCCGCATCTTGGTCCAGTCCTCGACGGTCTCGCGGACGTCGGACAGCACGCGCAGCAGGTCGGCAGTGATCTGCTTCAGGTCACCGCGGTCGGTCTCACGGTCGATCTCGACGTGGATCCAGGACTCGATGTGCGCGTCGTGCGGGAGGTCGTCGGTGGGCGGGGTGGCGAGCACCTCGACGAGCTTGCCGGCGACATCGCGCCGCACCACGATCTGCGGGTGGACGACGACGTGGATGCCGCGTCCCTGCCGGGTCAGCTCGTTGGTCACGGAGTCGACGAGGAAGGGCATGTCGTCGGTGACGACCTCGACGACGGAGTGGCTGCACGTCCAGCCGTTCTCCTCCACCGTCGGGGTGTGCACCCGCACGTTGGCCGTGCCCTGCGGGCGGTTCTCCGCCAGCCGGTAGTGCGAGACGGCCGCTCCGAAGACGTCGACCGGGTCGCGGTCGGTGAGGTCCTCCGGGGCGGTGTGCCGGTAGTAACGCCGGAGGAACGCGAACACGGATGCGTAGTCCGGGGTGCCCGGGGTGCCCTCGTCCGTCGTCCCAGTCGGTAGGTGCCCCCCGACCGGGCTGTTCTCAGCTACCCGGGCAGCCCTTTCGAGCAGCTCGGCCTTGGCTTCGTCCAGCTTGGTCTGCATTGTCCTCTGGCTCCTGTCGCGCGCCGTTGCGTGACGTAGAAGGAAGTACGGTCTCCCGGCTTCCGACGTGACGCCGAGACGCGGGGTGTCCGGTCTGGTCCGACGCTATGCCGCAAGGGGAGAGGAGCGGGGGCATATCAGCCATTCTCGACGCGCCCGCCGCATGTGATGCCGGTCTCGGCAGCACCGTCCGGGGAGTGCGCGTCGTCCCGGCCACCTCCGGTGACCCGGCCCGCCCGCGAAGACCAGCGACCGCCGCCCGGTCACGGATGTCGTCCGTGCACACCGGGCGCAGGGCAGGGGCGACGATGCCCCCGCGAGCTATCGCGCTGATCACGCCACAAGGCTATCGCTCCTTGCGGGGGGCCCGTCATGAGCCGTATGTGTACAAATCCGGGGGTGGAAGTTTGACGTTCTGCACAGAGACGCGGCCGGCGGTGGCCATCCGCTCAGGCAGCCAGCCGCTCCGCCTCCGCGACGGCTTCCGCCAACGTGTCCACCACCGGCACACCGGCCCCCTCCAGGCTGGCCCGGCCGTGGGAGCCCCCGGTGTAGAGCACGGCCTGCGCCCCCACGTGCCGCGCGGCCACCGCGTCGTCGGCGGCGTCCCCGATCACCACCGTACGGGCGGGCTGCACGCCGGCGAGCGCGGCGAGGTGGCGGACCATGTGCTCGGCCTTGCTGCCGCCGGAGGGCCCGGTGCGCCCGTCGACGCGTATGAAGTGCGCCTCGATGCCGAAGCCCCTGACCAGAGGGACCAGATCCTCGTGGCCGTACATGCTGAGGATGGACTGGCTGCGCCCGGCCGAGCTCCACCCGGCGAGCAGCTCCGCCACGCCCTCGGTCAGCCCGCACCGCACACGGTGCTCGGTGTAGTAGCGGTGGAAGGTCTCGTCCATGACCTCCCACTCCGCGTCGGTGGGCAGCCGACCCATCAGGCGCTCGTAGAACTTCGGCACCGGGACGCAGTACAGCGCCCGGTACTGCTCGAGCGTGATCGGCTTCAGTCCCAGTTCGGCGAAGGCCGCGTTCGTCGCTCCGATGATCGCGTCATTGTCGTGGAACAGCGTCCCGTTCCAGTCCCAGACGATGTGCGCGTCAGTCTGCATCCCCATGCCAGAAAAAGTACCCGCCGCCACCGACAGTCAAGGCGGACGGAGTCAGTCGCCGAGCCCCACCAGGTTCGGGATCTCCTGCGTCGCGTACCAGAGCAGCTCGTGGTCCTCGGCCCCGTCCACCACGAACTGGGCCTCGTCGTCCCCGGCGTCCGCCGCAGCGAGCGCCCCGGCCGCGGCGGCCACGTCCGCCTCCGCGTCGGCGGCGTCGACATGCACCGCGGCGGCCTTGGCCAGCGGCACGGCCCCGGTGACCCGGACCTCGCCGAGGGCGGCCGGGTCGAGTCCCCGGTCGGGGTCGGCCGAGGCCGTGCCGTCGGGTACGTCGGCCGCGACCACGACCCTGCGCCGTGCCGCCCCGGCGTCGGCCGCGAGCAGCCGCAGTGAGGCCAGCGCGGCGCGGCCCAGGGCCGCGTACTCCAGTTCCTCGACGTCGTCCGAGAGGTACCACTCGCGCAGCGCCGGCGTCACGGCGTACGCGACGAGCGGTCCGGCCCCCAGCTCTCCCGTCCTGTGCGCCTCGGCGAGACCGGAGAGGGTCAGGGGGACGTAGACGCGCATGGCTGGCCGCTTTCGTGGTCGGGGCTCCGCTGGGAGAGCCTTCAGGATACGTGCGGGCGTCCCCTTTCGGGTTCCCGCCCATGACGCCGGACCCGTCCACCTCGGGCCCCGGAACTCACCCGGTGCGCCCGCTCCGTACCGGGCTTCCGCGCCCCCTTCCTCACTCGGATAGGTGAACCTCCCCACCGCCGCGACTCGCCCGCCCGCGTCCTTGCCGCCGCCCGCGAGGTCCCCGTACAAGATCCCCGACCAACAAGTTACTGCCCGGTATTCCCGGGCCGCCGAACGGGGAGTCACATGCACAAGGTCATGACCAGGGCCCAGCTCCGCCCGAGCACCCGCCCACCCAACCCGAACCCCACCCAGAAGCCCCACCAGGCCCCGGACACCCCCACACCGTCACCGTCCGCCAGGTCACCGCGCACACCGTCGGAGACGGCCCCTCACAGCCCGTACGACACCGCACACGGCACACCGTCCAGCACCACGCCCCTCACACCCTCGGCCGCACCACCGCACACCCCACATGACCCGACCCCGCACACACCCTCCGAGACGGCCCCTCACAGCCCGTACGACACCGCACACAGCACACCGTCCAGCACCACGCCACTCACACCCTCGGCCACACCACCGCACACCCCACATGGCCCGACCCCGCGCACACCCTCCGAGACGGCCCCCTCGCCGTCCGCCACGGCACCACGTGCGCTGGAAGGCGCCGTGTCCCGCACGCCGGTGGCCGTACCGCCGCACACCCCGGCCGAGGCTCCGTCCCACGCCCCCGGCGGCCTTCCGCCCCGTAGGCCCGGTGGGAGCACCTCCCGGACCGGTGCGCCCGGTGGCCGCCCGCCAGGCTCACCCGGCAGGTCGCGCCGGGCCGCGACGAGGCCCGCGGACACCCGCTCGCCGGCGACCGGGCCGGGCAGGACCGCGCCGGCCTCACGGCCAGCGCCGGGCACGCCGGCGACGCGCCGGGCCGCGCCCGCAGTCGCCCCCGTCGTGCCTGCCCAGACGCCCCGTCGCCCCGTCCCGCCCGTCCCCCAGCCCCGACCCACGGACCTCTTCGCCGAGCGCCTCCTCGGAGTGCTCAGCGGCCGGCGTCCCGTCCACTCGATGCTCCGGCACACCGCGGGGCGCGCCTACGACGAACTGGCCCGGCTCGCCGAACGCGGCCCCCTGCGCACCCGAGGCGCCCTCCCCGTCGTCCGCGACATCGGCTACTTCGAACCCCGCCCGGGTGCCCTGGAGGTCTTCGCCCGCATCGGCGCGGGCGACCAGCTGCGCGCCATGGCCTTCCGGCTGGAACGTGGCCAGGACCTCCGCTGGCGCTGCACGGCGGTCGAGCTGGGCGGCCCCCGCAGGCCGCGCACGGCGGACGACGACTGACCCCCACGGCGAGGGACGGATCACCGGCCCACGGGCATGACGAAGGGCCGGGCACCCCGAGGGTGACCGGCCCTTGCACCACCACGGCGCCGCAGGCCCCTTTACCGCCACGGCGCCGCAGGCACCGTCACTTCTTGCGACGCCGCCCGCCCTTGGCCTGCTTGCGGCGCTCCGCGCGCGTCAGGCCGTCGGTCTCGGACCGCACCGGCTCCCCGTCGGTGGTGAATTCGCCCTCGACGACGCCACCCTCACCGTCCACGGTCGGCGCGGAGAAGTGCAGGTCCCTGCGCTGCGGGGCGTCGAGCCCCTTGGCACGGATCTCCGGGCGCGCGCCCGCCTGCGCCGGCACCGCGTCCTGCGGCGCCTTCTCCAGCGAGGGCGCCGCCTCCTCGACGGGGACCTCCTCGACCTGCTGCTCGACCTGGACCTCCAGGTTGAACAGGTAGCCGACGGACTCCTCCTTGATGCCGTCCATCATGGCCTGGAACATGTCGAAGCCCTCGCGCTGGTACTCGACCAGCGGGTCCTTCTGCGCCATCGCGCGCAGGCCGATGCCCTCCTGGAGGTAGTCCATCTCGTAGAGGTGCTCGCGCCACTTGCGGTCCAGGACCGACAGCACGACCCGGCGCTCCAGCTCCCGCATGATCTCGGAGCCGAGCTGCGTCTCGCGCGCCGCGTACTGCTCGTGGATGTCGTCCTTGATGGACTCGCTGATGAACTCCGCGGTCAGGCCGGCCCGGTCGCCGGCCGCCTCCTCCAGCTCCTCGATGGTGACCTTCACCGGGTAGAGCTGCTTGAAGGCACCCCACAGACGGTCGAGGTCCCAGTCCTCCGGGAAGCCCTCGCCGGTCTCCGCCTGGACATAGGCGTCGATCGTGTCGTCCATGAAGTGCTGCACCTGCTCGTGCAGGTCCTCGCCCTCCAGGACCCGGCGCCGCTCGCCGTAGATGACCTCGCGCTGCCGGTTGAGGACCTCGTCGTACTTCAGGACGTTCTTGCGGGTCTCGAAGTTCTGGGTCTCGACCTGCGACTGGGCGGACGCGATCGCGCGCGTGACCATCTTGTTCTCGATCGGCACGTCGTCCGGGACGTTCGCCATCGACATCACGCGCTCGACCATCTGCGCCTTGAACAGCCGCATCAGGTCGTCGCCCAGCGACAGGTAGAAGCGGGACTCGCCCGGGTCGCCCTGGCGGCCGCTGCGGCCGCGCAGCTGGTTGTCGATACGCCGCGACTCGTGCCGCTCGGTCCCCAGCACGTAGAGGCCGCCGAGCTTCTCGACCTCGTCCTTCTCCGCCTTGACCGCCTGCTCGGCCCGCTCCAGGGCGGCGGGCAGGGCCGCGGCCCACTCCTCGATGTGCTCCTCGGGGTCGAGGCCGCGCTGGCGCAACTCCGCCTCGGCGAGGTCCTCGGGGTTGCCGCCGAGCTTGATGTCCGTACCGCGGCCGGCCATGTTCGTGGCCACCGTCACGGAGCCCTTGCGGCCGGCCTGGGCGACGATCGTCGCCTCACGGTCGTGCTGCTTGGCGTTCAGCACCTCGTGCTGGACGCCGCGCTTGCTGAGCTGCTGCGAGAGGTACTCGGACTTCTCGACCGAGGTGGTGCCGACCAGGATCGGCTGACCCTTCTCGTGCTTCTCGACGATGTCGTCGACGACCGCCTCGAACTTGGCGACCTCGGTGCGGTAGATCAGGTCCGACTGGTCCTTGCGGATCATCGGCTTGTTGGTCGGGATCGGGACCACGCCGAGCTTGTAGATCTGGTGGAACTCGGCGGCCTCGGTCATCGCCGTACCGGTCATGCCGGAGAGCTTGTTGTAGAGGCGGAAGAAGTTCTGCAGGGTGATCGTGGCGAGGGTCTGGTTCTCGTCCTTGATGTCCACCCCTTCCTTCGCCTCGATCGCCTGGTGCATGCCCTCGTTGTAGCGGCGGCCGGCGAGGATACGGCCGGTGTGCTCGTCGACGATCATGACTTCGCCGTCGATGACGACGTAGTCCTTGTCCTTCTTGAAGAGCTCCTTGGCCTTGATGGCGTTGTTCAGGTAGCCGACCAGCGGGGTGTTCACCGACTCGTAGAGGTTGTCGATGCCCAGCCAGTCCTCGACCTTGCTGACGCCCGTCTCGTGGATGGCGACCGTGCGCTTCTTCTCGTCGACGTCGTAGTCGCCGGTCTCCTCGATGCCCTTGAGCGGGTTGCCCTGCTCGCCGCGCTTGAGGCGGGTGACCAGCTTGGCGAAGTCGGCGTACCACTTGGTGGCCTGGTCGGCCGGACCCGAGATGATCAGCGGCGTACGGGCCTCGTCGATGAGGATGGAGTCGACCTCGTCGACGATGGCGAAGTTGTGGCCGCGCTGGACGAGTTCCTCCTTGGACCACGCCATGTTGTCGCGCAGGTAGTCGAAGCCGAACTCGTTGTTCGTGCCGTAGGTGATGTCGCAGCCGTACATCTCGCGGCGCTGGGCCGGCGTCATGTTGGCGAGGATGCAGCCGACGCTCAGGCCCAGGAACTTGTGGACGCGGCCCATCATCTCGGAGTCGCGCTCGGCCAGGTAGTCGTTGACCGTGACGATGTGGACGCCGTCGCCGGAGAGGGCGTTCAGATAGGCGGGCAGGGTGCCGACGAGGGTCTTGCCCTCACCGGTCTTCATCTCGGCCACGTAGCCCAGGTGGAGCGCCGCGCCGCCCATCAGCTGCACGTCGTAGTGACGCTGGCCGAGGACGCGCTTGGCGGCCTCGCGCACGGTGGCGAAGGCCTCGGGCAGCAGGTCGTCCAGGCTCTCACCGTCGGCGTACCGCTGCTTGTACTCATCGGTGAGGGCCCGCAGCTCGGCGTCGGAGAGGTCGACGAAGTCCTCTTCGATGGAGTTGACCTGGTCCGCGATGCGGTGCAGCTTGCGCAGGATCTTGCCTTCGCCTGCACGCATGATCTTCGAGAGGACGGACACGGGGGTTGGTCTCCTTGCCGGTCGGGCCTGGGACGGTCGGTTTCCGTTTCACTGACTGAGCAACGGCCATCGTATGCGAGGACCCCGCCGCCCCGGGAGGCCTGCCGTGGCGGGGAACCGCGTGCCGTTTCTTCCTGCTTCCGGTCTGCTTTCACTGAGGACAACGTCCGAGGCCGGTGGATGGTGCCGCATCCGCCGACGATTCTCGCGAATTGTGATCACCCGTGCACGCACGGCAAAAGATTGGCGGCCTTCACCCGTCTCCCAGCAGAATCAGCCGATGGACCCCCTCACACTCACCACCGACCGGCTCGTCCTGCGGGCGGTCGGCCCCGGCGACACCGAAGCCGTCCACGCCGCCTGCCAGGACCCCGAGATCCAGCGCTGGACCACGATCCCTTCGCCGTACCTGCCGGAACACGCGCGGAGCTTCACCGGACAGATGGTCCCCGACGGCTGGGCGAACGACTCGGCGTTCACCTTCGGACTCTTCCTCCCCACCGGCGACCTGGTGGGCATGCTCGGCATCACGATGATCACCCTGGGGGTGGGTGAGATCGGTTTCTGGGGCACCAGGGAGCACCGCGGGCACGGGTACATCACCGAGGCCGCCGTCGCCGTGTCCCGCTGGGCCTTCACCCGCCTGGCGATCGACCGCGTGGAATGGCGCGCCGAGGTCGGCAACACGGCCTCCCGCGCGGTGGCGCAACGCGCCGGCTTCACCATGGAGGGCACCTTGCGCTCCGCGATCAGCAACAAGGGCGTACGCCGCGACTGCTGGGTCGGCTCCCTCCTCCCGTCGGACCTGTCCCTCCCGTCGACGGCCCCGTACCTGCCGGCGCGTTCCCGGCCCATGCCGACGCCGTAGCTGCGGGCAGTCGGGCCTCCCCGGAGCGTGAGGGTCCCTCTCGGGGGCCGGCACGGGTGGGCGCGGCGCCACCCCGTCGGCGCCGGGCCCCGCGAACCCACACCGCACCCACCCCGACTGTCAGACCCACCCCCTATCGTGCGGACCTATGACGACCCTCCCGCGCCACGCGACGGAACTCTCGGCGGACGAAGCCCGCCGCATAGCCCTGCGGGCCCAGGGCTTCCTCGGCGCCCCCGACCGCCGCGCAGGCGTCCGCGGCGTCCTCCGCCACCTGGGAGCGGTGCAGCTCGACACCATCTCGGTCCTCGCCCGCTCCCACGAACTCATCCCGTACGCCCGTCTGGGCGCGGTGGGCCGCAAGACGATCGAGAACGCCTACTGGAAGGACACGCACGCCTTCGAGTACTGGTCGCACGCCGCCTGCATCCTCCCGATCGAGGAGTGGCCCCACTTCGCCTTCCGCCGCCGCGCCTACCGCAACCGCCCGCACTGGAACCACCCCCTCCCCGACGGCACGTACGACCAGATCGTCAAGCAGCTCCGCTCCGAAGGCCCCCTCACGGCGACGGAGCTGGGGGGCGCCAAGAAGACCAGCGAGTGGTGGGACTGGTCGGGCACGAAGATCGCCGTCGAGCGGGCGCTGATGTACGGCGAGGTGGTGTGCGTCGAACGCCGCGGCTGGAAGCGCGTGTACGACCTGGCCGAGCGCGCGGTACCTCAGGAACTGCTGCACGACGACCTGGACGACACCGAGTGTCTGCGCCGCCTCGTCCGCCTGGCCGGGCAGTCCCTGGGCATCGGCACGCGCGCGGACATCGCCGACTACCACCGGCTCAAGGGCGAGCAGGTCGACGCCGTGATCGCCGATTCGGGCCTGGTCCCGGTGGTGGTGGAGGGCTGGGGCAGACCGGCCTGGGCGGACCCGGCGGCCCTTCGGACGCCCCCGCGCGGACGGCACCGCACGACGCTGCTGTCCCCCTTCGACTCCCTCATCTGGGAGCGGGCGCGCACTGAGCGGATCTTCGGCTTCAGCCACCGCCTGGAGGCTTACGTCCCCAAGCAGAAGCGGGTGTACGGCTACTTCGCGATGCCGGTCCTGGCCGGCGGCCGGCTGGTCGGCCGGGTCGACCCGGCGCGCGAGGGACGCACCCTGGTGGCCAAGCAGGTCACACTGGACGGCCCGAGGGCGGTGCCGGCGGTGGCCCAGGCCCTGACCGAGGCGGCGACCTGGGTGGACTGCACGGACGTACGCGTGGAGCGGGTCGACGCGCCGGAGCTGCGTGAGCCCCTCGCGAAGGAGCTGGCCCGGCTGCTCGGCTGACCCTCGCGGCCGTCACCGGATTTCGAGGATCTTCTCCCGCATCGCGTACACCACGGCCTCCATCCTGGAGTGCAGCTGCAGCTTCTCCAGGATGTTGCGCACGTGGTTCTTCACGGTGTTCTCGGAAATGAACAGTTCCTTGGCGATGTCCCGGTTGTTCATTCCCGTGGCGACGAGTTTGAGGACCTCCAGCTCGCGGTCCGTGAGCCGCGGGGCGGGGACGAGCCGGCGTTCGTCGGTCCGCTGGATCATCGACTTGAACTCGGTGAGCAGCTTGGACGCCATGGAAGGGCTGATCTGCGACTGCCCGTCGGCCACCGCGCGGATGGCGGTGGCCACCTCGTCGGTCGAGATCTCCTTGAGGAGATATCCGGTCGCGCCCGCCTTGATCGCGTCGTAGAGGTCGGCCTCCTCGTCGCTGATCGTCAGCATGATGATCTTCGCGCTGGGAGCCACCTCCTTGATGGAGGTGCACGCCTCGATGCCGCCCCGTTTGGGCATCCGGACATCCATCAGGACGATGTCCGGCAGCAGGTCGGCGGCCTTCTCCACGGCCTCGGCACCGTCACCGGCCTCCCCCACGACCTGGATGTCCTCCTCGGCCGCGAGCACGATCTCCAGGCCACGGCGGAACAGGGCGTGGTCGTCCACGACCAGGACTCTGATCGGCTCCTTGCGTGCAGAGCCCGCGTCCGGGCCCATGCCGACGACGCCACCGTCGGCGTCCTCGTCCCGCATCGGTCCGAAGCTGTCCGCCATCGTTCCTCCCCCTGAAGGCTGTGGCCGGTGGTCCTGAGCCATCGCCAACCCAAGGCGCCGACCCACCGGTTGGGTCGTTGCCGCCATGATTTCATGCCCGGCCGGCACCGGGGTGACAGAGCGGGCCGCCGAGTGGTCGCACACCGTGGCACACCGGTGCCCCTGGGGGCGCACACGCGCTCCAGGGGCACCGGTTCCGCTGTCATCCGGCGTCGTCAGCCGCCGAGCGCACCGCCCGCCTCGGGAGAGCGCGCATCGGTGACCATCGTGTCCGTACTGAGGTGAATCACGCCGTAGTCGTAGGCGTGCCGCCGGTAGACGACACTGGGCTCCTTGGTCTCGGAGTCGACGAACAGATAGAAGTCGTGCCCGACCAGCTCCATCTCGTAGAGCGCCTGGTCGAGGGTCATCGGTGCCGCCACGTGGGTCTTCTCGCGGACGACGAGGGGGCCTTCGCCCTGGACCTCGAGCGAGCCGATCTTCTTGGTGGGCACACCGGCCTGCTGCTCCTGCGAGGCGACGTCACCGTTCCCGTTGAGCGTAGCCGCGCCCGGGACGTGGTGGGGGACCTCAGCTGCCGAGATCCTGCGCGCGCCGCGTCGCGAGAAGCGCTTGTCGTGCTGCTTGCGCAGCCGGGCGTCGAGCTTTTCCGCCGCCAGGTCGAGCGCCGCGTACGGATCGCTCGCCGCTGCCTCCGCCCGGATCACCGGACCGCGGGAGCGGAGCGTGATCTCCACTCGGTCACAGCGGTCGGCCTGTCGGGGGTTGGGCTCCTTGGACACCTCGACGTCGAGGCTGATCACCTTGGCATCGAGCCTCTGGATCTTCTCCAGCTTCAGCTTCTCGGCCACGTGCTTGCGGAACCGCTCGGGCACCTCGGTCTTGCGGCCCTTGACGACGATGTCCACGCAGAACTCCGTTCCCGGATCGCTCCGCTCGGTCGGCGGAGCATCTCCCTTTTGCACCCGGTTCCGGTAAGCGCCGGAACCCCGGACTCGGTGACTTCCACCTCCTCCCCCATGGGCGGGATCTCCACTCCACCGGTGCGGGTGAAGACGGAAATACCCGCAGCACGGCATTCGGATACGAGAGGTGTGGCCTGCGGCTTTGCCTCACAACCGAACATATCTCGCCCGGACGGATGTCGTCACCCTCTACTGCGGCGTACCTCCGTTCCGGTGAATTGGCCCTCTCATTGTCTGCAACGTCATAAGTTCTTGGTCAGTTCCGGTTTATTTCGAAAGAGTCCGGTGATGCCGCGACGACGGCCGCGCAGATCACTTCACGGATCACGTCACCGCCTCCGGGCCCCGCCATTCCCGGCCCTTCCGGTTCCCGGGCCGCTGCCTCCGGCGTTTCTCCTGCCTTCCGTTCCTCTCTGCCTTCCCAGACGGCCGACGGATACACAGCCGTTCTCGCCGAGTTGTACGTGCCCGGCCCCGTCGGCGGTTCAGACGGGGGCGCCATGTCCACGATCGCCTCCGTCCTCGCCGCCCGCACGGCACGTGCCGCCTCCGTGAGGGACGCCCCGGTCGTCATGAGGTCGTCGACCAGGACGACGGGACCACCGCGGCTGAGCAGCGAGGCGCCGCCGGGAGCGACCGCCAGCGCGCCCGTGAGGTTGTCCATGCGCTGCCGGGCGCCGAGCCCCGACTGGTCGGCCACGGCGTGCCGCTGCCGCAGGACGGCGAGCACCCGGGCGGGCGTCCCGGTCCGCCGCAGCTCACCCGCCGCCGCGAGGGCGATCCGCCGCGCCGGATCGTGGCCGCGCGCCCGCACCGCCCGCCGCGAGGAGGGCACGGGCACGAGCAGTACGGGCCCGAGCCGGCCCGCGGGCCCCGTACCGTCGTTCCCCACCCGAGCGCCTCCCGTCCACACCTCCCGGAGCCCCGCCCGCACCGCCCCCGCCAAGGCGGTGCCGAGCGGCCCGGCGAGGGCCAGTACACCCCGCTCCTTGTGGGCCAGCAGCACGGCCCGCACCTCGTCCGCGTACCGGGCCGCCGCATGCACCACCGGCAGTCCGGGCGGCTCCGGCACCGGTCGCACCCGGCGCGGTGCGGCCCCGCTCAGAGCCGTACGGCACTCCGGGCAGAGCACCGTGCGAGCCCTGCCGCAGCCCCCGCACTCGGCCGGCAGCACCAGGTCGGTGAGGTCCTGCCACCAGCCCCGCATGGCCACCACTGTGCCAACGCCCGCACAGGCCCGCCAGGGCTGTGGACAACGCCCTGTGGAAAACTCCACGCGCCGGTCACCGCGCATCCCCACACGGGTGAACGCCCGTGTGGGCGCGCACCTCACCCCGGATAGACCGGCGCCGTCCCCTCCGTCACCTTCTGCCACTGCATCCCGGACGGCAGCCGCACGATCGCGTCCTCCGAATACCCCACCAGCGGCAGCCGGTCGTCCTCGGACGCGGCGATCTCCTTCACCCCGGTGAGCGCGGCGGGCACCGACGCCTCCGGGGTGGAGCCGTCGACCTGGACGTACCCGATCTGCTGCACGCCCCCTCGCTCGCGTCCGACCACCACGAGCCGGCTGTCGCCGGCCCACGACATGGCCGTGACCTCCTCCAGCTCGGGGGTCGCGGAGCGCAGTTCGACGACGGTGACGGCCGGCCGTTCCGTGGCCTTCTCGTCCCGTTCGATCCGCCCGATGAGCAACGACCGCTTGTCGTCCTTCTCCACGATCAGCGCGATCCGCACCCCGTCGGCGGCCACCCGCACGGCCTGGACCCGTCCGTCCAGACCCGGTGTCCGCACCTCGACCGGCTCGCCCGCGCCCTCGCTCAGCATCAGCAGCCGCGGGTCGGCCGGGTCGCGGTCGGCGATCCACAAGTCGCCCTGCGCGTCCCAACTGGGTGCCGTCAGCCGGGCCTCCTCCGTCTTGCCCCCGCTGACCAGCACCGGGTCACCGAGCGAACCGCCCGACACCAGCGACCCGACGTACAGCGACTTGCCGTCGAGGCCGACCCCGGCCGCCGTGTGCTCGTCGCGGGACACCGCCACCGACCGCAGGGCCGTACCGCCCTCCCCCAGCGCCCCGGGCACGGGCTCGGCCCTGGTGGCGTTGCTGCCCGCGGCGATCCGCACCAGGCGGTGCTCGTCGTCGACGAAGTACAGGTAGTCGGGGTGCTGCGCCGAGCCACGCGCCGCGACCGCCTCCGCCCGGCCCTCGGTGAGCGAGCACAACTGCCTGCCGCCCGACCTCAGCTCCACCTCGTCCAGCACCGGGGAGAGGCTCTGCAGCGTGAACAGCAGCTGGGCTGCGATCTCGTCGCACTGGTCGGCGTCGACCCGGGCGGCCCTGTCGTTCAAGGGCACCGTCAGCTTGTTGCTGTCGTCGGGGGTCAGCGAGGCACCCTTGGCCAGCGCCGTACCGGTGGGAAAACTCGACCTGACCACGGGCCGGAGCAGACTCGTCGGCCCGCTGATCAGGGAACGCACCACCTGTGTCATCGGATCCACCCGCCGGCGCACGTAGACGGGATCGGCGACGGCCGCCGGCTGCCCGCTCGTCCCCGCCTCGGCCTTCGACGCGGTGTTCGAGGCGAAGTAGTACTTGTTGACGGACATGTAATTGCGCTGGAAGTCCGACTTGCCCATGACGACGCCCTGCGGCAGCACATCGATGCGCCACTGCCTGCTCTTGCCGTCCCGCGAGAGGTGCACCGACTTGCGGTAGTCCCCGTCCGCGGGCGCGTACGACTGCTGCGCGTCCACCGTGGCGACCCTGGTGCCGGTCAGCGTCACCGAGTAGTCGTCGCCCTCCTCGCGGCCGCCCGAGTGGTCGGACTCGGTACCCGGCCCGCCCGCGAGGACGGTCGTGGACAGCTCCGGCCGCCAGGTCTTCGCGGCCTCGCCGGTCAGGTACTTGCGCGCCGTCTCATAATGCGGGTCGTCGCTGGTCAGGGCCTCCAGGAAGCCCTGCACGATCTCCGCGGGCGGTGCGTCCTCCCGCGGCGGCATCGCGAACACCCGCACCTGCGGATCCTGCCGCGGCGTGGACTCCACGCCCCGCAGATCCCCGCTGTCGGGCATGGACGCGCACCCCGTCAGCAGTACGACGCCACAGGCGGCGTACGTCACCGCGCGCGCCGGTCGCCGCCGACGGCCCCCCTCGCGGTCAACGCCCACGAAATGCCTCCCCTTGCCTGCTCGAGTCGTCCGTCACGGCGTCCTCGCGGCCCGCCGCCTCCGGCGCGGGTGCGTCGTCCTGCCTCCGGGCGCCCGAAACGGACCGCGGCACCACGCGCGCGCCGTTGCCGGGCAGTGCCGTCGGGTCGGCCGTGGGGACCATGGCGGCCGGCCGCGGCGGAATCGGGTCCCGGGCCGGCGCCGGGGGTGCGTGACCCACCGACGACTGCGCCGGGACGGTGACCGCCCGGTCCCCGCCGTGCGGCAGACCGGCGTCGTTGAGTCCGCGATTGCGCCGCGAGTCCGTGGGCTCCAGCGGTATCGGCGAGCCCCGCAGCGGCTCGTCCGCCGTCCTGGGCAGCGTCAGCCGGAACTGCGAGCCGCCGCCCGGCTCGCCCCAGGCCTGCAGCCAGCCGCCGTGCAGCCGCGCGTCCTCCAGGGCGATCGACAGTCCCAGGCCCGTACCACCGGTGGTACGCGCGCGTGCCGGATCCGCCCGCCAGAAACGGCTGAAGACCCGGGTCGCCTCGCCGGGCTTGAGGCCGACGCCGTAGTCGCGCACCGCCACGGCGACCGCGCCGCCGGCCGCGGCCAGCTTGACGACCACGTCCCTGCCCTCACCGTGCTCGACGGCGTTGACGACGAGATTGCGCAGGACCCGCTCCACCCGCCGGGCGTCGGCCTCGGCGACGACCGGCTGCTGGTCGCCCACCACGCGTATCCGGGTGCCCTTGCGCTCGGCGAGCGGCTCGGCGCCGCTGACGACCCGCCGTACGACCTCCCTGAGGTCTATCGGCTCCGCCTCCAGCGCCGCCGCGCCCGCGTCGAAGCGGCTGATCTCCAGCAGGTCCGCGAGCAGCGTCTCGAACCGGTCCAGCTGGTCGGCGAGCAGCTCCGCCGACCTCGCGGTGACGGGATCGAAGTCCACGCGCGCGTCGTGGATGACGTCGGCGGCCATCCGCACGGTCGTCAGCGGCGTACGCAGCTCGTGCGACACGTCGGAGACGAAGCGCCGCTGCATGCGCGACAGGTCCTCCAGCTGGTTGATCTTCAGCTGGAGGTTCTGCGCCATCTTGTTGAAGGCCTCCCCGAGCCGAGCGATGTCGTCCTCGCCGGTGACCTTCATCCGCTCCTGCAGGCGCCCCGCGGACAACCGCTCGGCGATGCTCGCAGCCATCCGCACGGGCGTGACCACCTGACGCACGACGAGCCAGGCAATGGCCCCGAGAAGGACCACGACGAACACCCCGGCCGTCGCCAGCGTGCCCTTCACCAGGCTCAGGGACTTCTCCTCCTGCGTGAGCGGGAAGAGGTAGTACAGCTGGTACGGCTCACCGTTCGGGTCGTTGATCTGCTTGCCGATGACCAGGGCCGGCTGGGAGTCCTTGTCGGAGTTGTAGTGGATGCGGGTGTAGCGCTGGGCCGCCGCCGTGCTGCCGTCGATCCGCTCCCGCAGGTCCTCCGGCACGCTGGCCGACGGATCGACCAGGCCGGAGGCGCGCGGGCCGCGTCCGCTGCCGCTGTCGCCGCCCACGGGGAGCGTGACCACGTCGAAGGCTCCCTGGCCACCGCTGGAGAGCGACTTGACCAGGTCGCTCATCCACTGGATGACGTTCTGCGAGGGACGTCCGTCCACCGGGGTGCCCTCGTCGCCGGTCGTGCTCGCCGCTTCCTCGGCCTTCTGCTTGGCCACCGCGAACCCGCCGACGGCCTGGCTCTGCGACGCCTTCACCTTGGCGTCCAGCAGGCCGTTGCGCACCTGCCCGATCACCACGAAGCCGAGCAGCAGCACCACACCCAGCGACATCAGCAGCGTGGTGACGACGACCTTGAGCTGGATGTTGCGCCGCCACAGCCGCATGACGGGCAGCAGCGGCCGGCGCACCCAGCGCATGAACAGCCGAAGCACCGGGCTGCCCTGCACCCCGCCGTGCAGCAGCCCGCCCTCCAGCAGACGCCCCCAGCGTGATCCTCCGGGCCCCCGGCCGACAGGCCGCCCGGCGCGGGCCCCGGACCGGCCGGGCGCCGAAGCGGCACTGTCCCTGCTCATGTCAGCTCGGCCCCGCCTTGTATCCGACACCACGAACGGTCACCACGATCTCCGGCTTCTCCGGGTCCTTCTCGACCTTGGAGCGCAGCCGCTGCACGTGCACGTTGACCAGCCGGGTGTCGGCCGCGTGCCGGTAGCCCCAGACCTGCTCCAGCAGTACCTCGCGCGTGAACACCTGCCACGGCTTGCGGGCCAGTGCGACCAGCAGGTCGAACTCCAGCGGCGTCAGCGCGATCGCCTGCCCGTCCCGCTTCACGGAGTGACCGGCCACGTCGATGACCAGGTCACCTATGGCGAGCTGCTCCGGAGCCGGCTCCTCGGACCTCCTGAGCCGCGCCCGGATCCGGGCCACCAGCTCCTTCGGCTTGAACGGCTTCACGATGTAGTCGTCGGCACCCGACTCCAGACCCACCACGACGTCGACGGTGTCGCTCTTCGCCGTCAGCATCACGATCGGCACACCCGACTCCGCCCTGATCAGGCGGCAGACCTCGATGCCGTCCCGTCCGGGCAGCATGAGGTCGAGCAGCACCAGATCGGGCTTGGTCTCCCGGAAGGCGGCCAGCGCCTTGTCGCCGTCGGCTACGAAAGACGGCTCAAAACCCTCACCACGCAGCACAATGCCGAGCATCTCGGCCAGTGCGGTGTCGTCGTCGACGACAAGGACTCGTCCCTTCATAAACGACATCATCCCATTAGCTAATCGTTACCTGGCGTGACCTGGCACACAGCTCGGCAAGCGCCTCGGCCGTCACGGGCGAGACCGCGCCCTCCTCGGTGACTATCGCCGTCACCAGCTCCGGCGGTGTCACGTCGAACGCCGGGTTGTACGCCTGGGTCCCCAGGGGCGCCACCGGAATCCCCCCTCCCGCTCCTGCCACCGGCACCTGAGGTGCCGTGACCTCGGTCACTTCGTACCCGGGGCGCTGTTCGACCTCGATGGACGCCCCGTCGGGCGTGTCCGGGTCCACCGTCGTCACCGGCGCCACCACGATGAACGGCACGTGGTGGTACCGCGCGAGCACCGCGAGCGGATAGCTCCCCACCTTGTTCGCCACCGACCCGTCGGCGGCGATGCGGTCGGCCCCGACCAGCACCGCGTCCACCTCACCGGCCGCGAACAGCGAACCGGCCGCGTTGTCGGTGAGCAAGGTGTACGCCATGTCGTTGCGGGCCGCCTCGTACGCCGTCAGGCGAGCACCTTGCAGCAACGGACGCGTTTCGTCCACCCACAGGCGCCGAAGCCGCCCGGCCCGGTGCGCGGCGAGCGCCACCGCGAACGCCGTTCCCTCACCTCCCGACACCAGCGATCCGGAGTTGCAGTGCGTGAGCACGCGGTGCCCTCCGCCGGGCAGCAGCTCGTCCAGCAGCGCCAGGCCGTGCCCGGCCATGCGGGCACTGGCCTCGGCGTCCTCCCGGTGCAGCGTCCGCGCGGCGGCCAGCGCGGCCTGCGCGGCCTGCCGGACGTCGCCGGTCCTGGCCAGTGCGTCCCTGTGGGCCGCCTGGGCCCGGCGCACGCCGACGGCGAGGTTCACCGCGGTGGGCCGGGCGCCCGCCAGGGCGGTCGCTGCCTCCTCCACGTCGAAGCCCCGCACGGCCGCGAGCGCGACACCGTAGGCGCCCGCGATGCCGAGCAGCGGCGCCCCGCGCACGGCGAGCGAACGGATCGCCTCCACCAGCGCGGACGCGTCCGTGCAGACCAGCTCGACCTCCTCGGCCGGAAGCCTCGTCTGGTCCAGCAGGACCAGCACCGGGCCTTCGGGGGGTTCCTCCCAGCGCAGGGCCGGGATCTCTGACAGCCGCTTGTCCTCACCGAATTGCGCGTACTGATCAGCCATGCGGTCAGTCTGCCCCCTATCCGACGGACAATTGAAGGTGCGCAGCCCGTACCGCGCCCGGTCCGCAGCCGACCACCCCATGGCACGATGGCTGCCAACCTGCCGCCGCGACCGCGGTCGGGCACCGTGAAGGAGCGACGATGAACGACACTCCGGGCTGGGCCTCGCCCGGATCCGCCCCGTCCGACGGGCGGGAGCCCGGCGCGTCCGGCCCCACCGAACCCGCCGACCGCCCCGGCACCGACCGGCCCGCGCAGCCCGCGGACCAGCCGGGCGCGGAGCCGGCGAACCCCGGCACGAAGTGGTCCAAGGAGCAGCCGCCCCCCGGCCAGTGGTCGGCGCCCACCGGTCCTGCCGCCCCCGGCCAGGCCCCGCCTCCCGCACCGCCCGGTTCCGGCTGGGGCACCCCTCCCCCCGGGCACCCCGGCGCCCCGGGCGGCTACGGCGGTCAGGGCGGCGGCTACGGCGGCCACGGCACCCCCGGTGGATACGGCGGCTGGGGCAGCGGCTGGGGCGGCCCCCCGCCCGCCGCCAAGCCGGGCGTCATCCCACTGCGCCCGCTCGGCGTCGGCGAGATCCTCGACGGCGCGGTCTCCACCATGCGCACCTACTGGCGCACGGTCCTCGGGATCGCGCTGACCGTCGCCGTCGTCACGGAGATCGTCGTCGTGCTGCTCCAGGGCTTCGTCCTGGACGACACCAGCAGCGAGGCCCTGGACGACCCCAACGCCACCCTCAGCGAACTCGGCGACGCCCTGGCCGACACCACGATCAACTCGGGCGTCATCTTCCTGATCTCCCTGATCGGGACCGTGGTGGCCACCGCCCTGCTGACCACCGTCACCAGTCGTGCCGTGCTCGGCAGGCCCGTGACCACCGGCGAGGCGTGGCGGGACGCCCGTCCCCAGGTGGCGAAGCTGTTCGGCCTGATCCTCCTGCTGCTGCTGATCGTCGCCGGCATCCTCACGGTCGGCATGCTGCCCGGCTTCGCCGTCTCCGCCACGGCGGGCGGCGAGGCGGGTGTGGCCCTGACCGTCCTGGGCTTCATGGCCGCAGCCGTCGTCACGGTGTGGCTCATGGTGCGCCTCTCCCTGGCATCCCCCGCGCTGATGCTGGAGAAGCAGGGCATCAAGAAGGCCATGAGCCGCTCCACCAAGCTGGTGCGCGGCTCCTGGTGGCGGGTCTTCGGCATCCAGCTGCTCGCGACGATCATCGCGAACGTCGTCGCGTCGATCATCATCATCCCCTTCACCTTCCTCGCCGCTGCCCTCAGCGGCGACGGTGTCAGCGGCTTCCTCGACGGCAGCGGCGACCTCGGCTGGACGTTCCTCGTCGTCAGCGGCATCGGCTCGGTGATCGGCTCCATGATCACCTTCCCGATCACCGCGGGCGTCACCGTGCTGCTCTACATCGACCAGCGCATCCGCCGCGAGGCCCTCGACCTCGAACTGGCCCGCGCCGCGGGTGTCCAGGGCCCCGCCTCCGGCGCCCCCGGCACCACCCCGGGGAGCTGATGCGGTGAGCCCGGCGGGGGGAGTTCTCACAGAGGTGCTGCCACGCGCGGCCGTACGCACGCTGCTGCGCGCCGGCGACACCTCCGTACTGTCGCTTCCGCGCTCCGACGACGAACCGCCGGTGACGATCCCGCGCGACCCCGCCCGGGAAGCGGCACGGCGCGAACTGTCCAAGCGCATGTACCACGAGAACGACCCCAGCTGGTTCCAGCGCGCCCTCAACGCCTTCTGGGACTGGGTCGACAAGCTGTTCAGCGCCGCATCCACCGCGACGCCGGGAGGAACCCTCGGCCTGGTCGTCATCGTCGTGGCCGTACTGGCGGTCCTGGGCGCCCTCTGGTGGCGACTGGGCACCCCGCGCCGCCGCCCCGTCTCCTCCCCCGCCCTGTTCGACGACCGCCCCCGCAGCGCCGCCGACCACCGCGCCGCCGCCGAGGCACACGCGGCCCAGGGCCACTGGAGCCAGGCCGTCCAGGAACGCATGCGCGCCATCGTTCGCGCGCTGGAGGAACGCGCCCTCCTCGACATCCGCCCCGGCCGCACCGCCGACGAGGCGGCCGCGGAGGCGGGCCGCTCCCTGCCCGACCACGGGGACCGGCTGCGCGCCGCGGCCCGGGACTTCGACGACGTCACGTACGGCGGCCGGGCGGGGTCCGAGCAGGCGTACCGCCGCCTCGCCGACCTCGACAGCGACCTGGAACGCAGCAAGCCGCACCTGGCCGACAGGGCCGACCGGAACACCCGCCAGGGAGCCGCCGGATGACCACCGAGGCCACGCTCCCCACCACCTCGGCCTCGCCCACAGGACGCCGGCTGTGGACACGCGCGCGAGGCATCGCCCTCGCGCTCGTCCTGCTGCTCGCCGCAGCCGTCGCGATCGCCGTCGTCCGCTCCGACGCCCGGCACGGCGAGCTCGACCCGCGCTCCGCCGACCCCTACGGCAGCCGGGCCGTCGCCGAGCTCCTCGCCGACCGCGGCGTCTCCACGCGCGTGGTCACCACCCTGGCCGACGCCCGCGCCGCGACCGGACAGGACACCACACTCCTCGTCGCCGTGCCCGACCGCCTGACGCAGCGCCAGCAGACCGAACTGCGCTCCGCGACCGCCGGCTCCGGCGGCCGTACCGTCCTCGTGGCGCCCGGCAGCACCTCCGTCGAGCAGCTCGCCCCCGGCGTCACGGCCGACCCCGCACTCAGCATCGAGTCGACACTGGCCCCCGACTGCGACCTGCCCGCCGCCCGCCGCGCGGGCACCGCCGACACAGGCGGCATCCGCTACACCAGCACCCACCCCGGTGCCGACGCCTGCTACCCCAGCCAGCGCCTGGCCACACTGCTGCGCCTGCCCGACACCTCCGCAGGACCGGCCGAGGAGACCCCCGCAGGGGACACCGTCGTCCTCGGCGCACCCGACATCCTCTACAACAACCACCTCGACGACCACGGCAACGCCTCGCTCGCCCTGCAACTCCTCGGCTCCCGCCCCCACCTGGTCTGGTACCTCCCCTCGCTCTCCGACGCCCCCGCCCCGGACGACGAACGCAGCTTCTTCGACCTGCTCCCCTCCGGCTGGCTCTGGGGCACCCTGCAGCTCTTCGTCGCCGCAGCCCTCGCCGCCCTGTGGCGGGCACGGCGACTCGGCCCCCTGGTGCCGGAAAAACTCCCCGTCGCGGTCCGCGCCTCCGAAACCGTGGAAGGCCGCGCCCGCCTCTACCGCAAGGCGGGCGCCCGCGACCGCGCGGGCGCCGCTCTTCGCTCCACCACCCGCACCCGCCTCGCCCCCCTCGTAGGCGTCCCCGTGGCCCAGGCACACACGCCCGAGGCCCTGCTCCCCGCGCTGTCCGCCCACCTCCGAGGTGACCGGCAGCCCCTGCACACCCTCCTCTTCGGCCCGCCGCCCAGCGACGACGCGGCACTCATCGCCCTCGCCGACCAACTCGACGCCCTCGAAAGAGAGGTACGCCGTCCATGATGGACCCGACCACTGACAACGCCGGGCAGACCGGCGACCCGGGCAACGCCCGCGCCGCCCTCGAAGCCCTGCGCGCCGAGATCGCCAAGGCCGTGGTCGGCCAGGATCCCGCCGTGACCGGCCTCGTCGTCGCCCTCCTGTGCCGCGGCCACGTCCTCCTCGAAGGCGTCCCGGGAGTCGCCAAAACCCTCCTCGTCCGCGCCCTCGCCGCCGCCCTGGAGCTCGACACCAAGCGCGTCCAGTTCACCCCCGACCTGATGTCGAGCGACGTGACGGGCTCGCTCGTCTACGACGCCCGCACCGCCGAGTTCTCCTTCCAGCCCGGCCCGGTCTTCACCAACCTCCTCCTCGCCGACGAGATCAACCGCACGCCCCCGAAGACCCAGTCGTCCCTCCTCGAAGCGATGGAGGAACGCCAGGTCACGGTCGACGGCACGCCCCGCCCGCTCCCCGAGCCGTTCCTGGTCGCGGCGACCCAGAACCCTGTCGAGTACGAAGGCACCTACCCCCTCCCGGAAGCTCAACTGGACCGCTTCCTCCTCAAGCTCACCGTCCCCCTCCCCTCCCGCAAGGACGAGATCGACGTCCTCACCCGCCACGCCTCCGGCTTCAACCCGCGCGACCTCCGCGCCGCCGGCGTACGCCCCGTCGCGAACGCAGCTGACCTGGACGCCGCCCGCGCCGCGGTCGCCAAGACCACGGTCTCCCCGGAGATCACGGCCTACGTCGTCGACATCTGCCGAGCCACCCGCGAATCGCCGTCCCTCACCCTCGGCGTCTCCCCGCGCGGAGCCACAGCCCTGCTGGCGACCTCCCGCGCCTGGGCCTGGCTGACGGGCCGCGACTACGTCACCCCCGACGACGTGAAGGCCCTGGCCCTCCCCACGCTCCGCCACCGCGTCCAGCTCCGCCCGGAGGCCGAGATGGAGGGCGTGACCGCCGACTCCGTGATCAACGCGATCCTCGCCCACGTCCCGGTCCCCCGCTGATGGCACTCACCGGACGCGCCGCACTCCTCGCGGCCCTCGGCTCCCTCCCCGTCGGCATCTGGGACCCCGGCTGGACCGGCATCCTCGCGGTCAACGCACCCCTGGCCGCGGCCTGCGCCTGCGACTTCGCCCTGGCCGCTCCCGTACGCCGCCTGCGCCTGTCCCGCTCCGGCGACACCTCCGCCCGCCTGGGCGACACCGCCGACGTCACCCTCACGGTCACCAACCCGTCCGGCCGGCCGCTCCGCGCCCATCTCCGCGACGCCTGGCCGCCCAGCAGCTGGCAGCCCGGCACGGAGTCCACGGCGTCCCGCCACCGCCTGACGGTGCCGCCCGGCGAACGCCGCCGCGTGACGACCCGTCTACGCCCCACCCGACGCGGCGACCGGCAGGCCGACCGCGTCACGATCCGCTCCTACGGCCCCCTCGGTCTGTTCGCCCGCCAGGGCACGCACAAGGTCCCCTGGACGGTACGCGTCCTGCCCCCCTTCGCCAGCCGCAAGCACCTGCCCTCCAGACTGGCCCGTCTCCGCGAACTGGACGGCCGCACCAGCGTGCTGACCCGCGGCGAAGGCACCGAATTCGACAGCCTGCGCGAGTACGTCCCCGGCGACGACACCCGCTCCATCGACTGGCGCGCCACAGCCCGCCAATCCACCGTCGCCGTACGCACCTGGCGCCCCGAACGCGACCGCCACATCCTGCTCGTCCTCGACACCGGCCGTACCTCGGCCGGACGCGTCGGCGACGTCCCCCGCCTCGACGCGTCCATGGACGCGGCCCTCCTCCTGGCCGCCCTGGCATCCCGCGCCGGCGACCGTGTCGATCTCCTCGCGTACGACCGCCGGGTACGCGCCCTCGTCCAGGGCCGGACGGCAGGGGACATGCTCCCCGCCCTCGTCAACACCATGGCGACGCTCGAACCCGAACTCCTCGAAACCGACGCCCGCGGCCTGACCGCCACCGCACTCCGAACGGCCCCACGCCGCTCCCTGATCGTGCTGCTCACGACACTCGACGCAGCCCCGATCGAAGAAGGCCTGCTTCCCGTTCTCCCGCAACTGACCCAGCGCCACACGGTGCTGCTGGCATCGGTGGCCGACCCACACGTGTCCCGGATGGCGGAGGCCCGCGGAACCACCGAGGCCGTCTACG
This sequence comes from Streptomyces viridiviolaceus, assembly GCF_014650995.1. Taxonomy (GTDB): domain Bacteria; phylum Actinomycetota; class Actinomycetes; order Streptomycetales; family Streptomycetaceae; genus Streptomyces; species Streptomyces viridiviolaceus. The sequence continues at coordinate 309 of NZ_BMWA01000003.1, read as the reverse complement.
ACGCTGCCGCAGCCGCACAGGCACAAGCAGAACGCCACCGCACCGCGGAACAACTCCGCCGGCACGGCGTCACGGTCGTCGACGCAACACCGGACGAACTGGCCCCCGCCCTGTCCGACGCATACCTGGAACTGAAGGCCGCAGGACGTCTGTAAAAGGCGGGGCCACCAGGGGCCCCGCCCCTGAAAACGCAGAAAACCCCGCACCGAAAGGTGCGGGGTTTTCTCCAAAAATTGTTCGGCGGCGTCCTACTCTCCCACAGGGTCCCCCCTGCAGTACCATCGGCGCTGTAAGGCTTAGCTTCCGGGT